>NZ_PVTZ01000001.1 GCF_003003125.1 Laceyella sediminis
TGGCTATGCTGCTTTCGAGAGCAGGTAAGGGAGGTGGTTTTAAGTTTATATGGGTTGATATTCATCCATTAATTGTTTATATCCCTTTTATATACAAAAACCCTGCGATCAACAAAGTTGATTCGCAGGGTTTGTCAACATTCTCAAGCACCTCACTGGGTGCTTTTTTTTGTGTCCTTTGCAACAACTGGGGGTTGATGCTCAGTCTTTCTTCAACATGCCTAATATCGCTTTGACGACGCCGCCTAGAAACTTGGGCAGCTTGATGGTATAGAAACGCAACGTTCTCACCCCTTAACCGTCCCGGTCGAATCGACCGCGATACATGTCATCAACTTATTTATATTCTATAGGGTGAAAATGGTACCTAGAACAGGGAATTAAGGGACGAGCCCTTCCCTGCTCTCCACCACCAAAAGCTTCCCAGCCTGGATCACTACCATCGCTTCGGCGTCGCTCCATTCATTGCTGATCCCCCTGCTCTCGATGCGATGCAGGGTTTCGCTGTGCAACGGATATTTCAATCCGACCGTTTGCACGCCCCGCACCTCCTTCGACAGCGGAATCAATGACACGTAGTGAAAACCTTGCCGTGGGAGGGAGAGCCGGCCCGGTCCGACCAACAAGCGGATGCGGTTGGTACGGTGGAGCAACACGCCACGGACACCCTGCTCCGCCAACCACTCCAACAAAGCGATGTTGGCCAGCATGTGATCATACCGCTGGCCGCCGAGCGCCCCCAAGATCCGCACTTCATCCGGCCTTCGCTCTACGGCTTTGATCAGCGCGAAATGCAGGTCGGTCACCGCTTTTTCCGCCGGCAATGCTTCTGTCGGCACCTTTAGCCGTGCCAATTCGCCCACGAATCCGCGACCCGTCGTATCAAAATCACCCACCGCCAAGTCTGGTTTCATTCCCATCCGCAATAAAGCTTGTGCCCCCGCATCTGCTGTGATCACAAATCCTGGTTCCACTTGGATGGCCATCAATTCTTCCTCCGTCACCTCGCCGCCCGCGACCACATAAACCCTCGGTTGTCGAGACAAACCTCATCCCCTCCGTTCACGACGCCACAATAGCTGAGGGGCAGTCCAATACACACCACCACAAACAGCGAGCGTGATCAGCACTTCCGGCACCATAAACGTGGCGTTGTAACCAAGCGAATACAACAGCACCGGCTGGTTACCCGCATACTCGCTGAAAAAAACGACCCCTGACGCGACATGGGCCAAGTAACGAATGCCTCCAGCCACCAACACGCCTAAACCGATCAGCCATAATTGCTGTTGGCGGGAACGCCCCTCGCTAAGCCGCACCCACCCGGCCAGGCCAACGGCGGCAAACGCAATCGGATAGTCGAGCGCGGCCTGCGCTGGGTGGACAACCGTTCCACCTAAAGCAATCAGCAATGCCCCCGTCAACAGGCCGCACACCAGTCCCGGTTTCACTCCACGACGAAACGCCACCGCCACAATGGGCACCATCGAGAGGGTAATTGATCCCCCGTTGGGCCACAATTGAAACGGCGTCAAGTGGTTGAAGACAATCGCGATGGCAGCCATGATGGCCACTTCCACCATACTGACTAAACGTTGTCCTTGTCTCATGCTGTTACCGTCTCCTTCTTTATGCCATAGGACGGGTTATCCTACTCAAATCGAACAAAAAAGCGTCAGCCACGACTGTACGCCCGCTCGCCCGCCTCCCGGATGGTAGCCATCGCTGCTTGGCGATCCACCTGTCCAAATACCGCCGACCCGGCGACCAAGACATTGGCACCCGCTTGGGCAGCGAATGCCGCCGTTTGCGCATTGATTCCACCATCTACTTCCACATCGACGTGAGACAAGTCGCGCTCAACCAGCAATCTGCGGACTTGTCCGATCTTGTCCAACACGCTGGAGATGAACTTCTGCCCACCAAACCCCGGATTGACGGTCATGAGCAAAACCAAATCCACATCTGGTAGAATCGGTTCGATGAGCGAAACGGGCGTCGCCGGATTGATGACCACACCCGCCTTAGCACCCAGCTCCTTGATGCGGTGTATGGTGCGATGCAAATGGGGACAAGCTTCCTGGTGCACTGACACCACATCCGCACCACTTTTAACAAAAGCTTCAATATAGCGATCTGGCTCGTTGATCATCAGATGAACATCCAGCGGCAGGCGAGTATGGGGCCGGATCGCCTCCACCACCACCGGACCCAAGGTGATGTTGGGCACAAACCGGCCATCCATCACATCGACATGAATCCAATCGGCGCCAGCCTGTTCCGCTTCCCTGACCTCATCGCCCAGCCGCGCGAAATCGGCCGACAAAATCGATGGGGCTATTTTAATCATGCTTAATACCTCCTTAAAAGCGCTTCTTTGATCTCATTCATAAACGTTTCGTAATGCTGGTAACGATCCGGATGGATCTCCCCGTTTAAAAGCGCCTCTTTCACTTCGCACCCCGGTTCGTTCAGATGGAGACAACCCCGGAATCGACACGCCGCTGCCCGTTCGCGCATTTCCGGGAAGCAGGCGCCCAGATCGGTGGGTTCCATCCCCTGAAACGCCAATTGGCTGAATCCAGGGGTGTCGGCCACCTGTCCGCCGCTGTCAAGCGGCAACAGCTCCACTTGTCGCGTCGTATGGCGGCCCCGTCCCAGCTTCTTGCTCACCGAACCTGTCTCCAGCCGCCGACCCGGCAACAGCTGATTGAGCAGAGAGGATTTGCCCACACCCGACTGCCCTGCAAACACAGACACTTTTCCCGCCAACCGTTCCCGGACCTCATCCAGCCCTTCGCCGGTATGAATGCTGGTGGCAACCACCGGATATCCAGCCGCGTGATAAATCTCTCTCACTCGTTCAATCTCGCTCTCATCTTCAATCAAATCCCGCTTGGTCATCACAATCACGATGTCCAATCCTTCTCGCTCCGCATGGACCAGAAACCGGTCCACTGGCATCTGTTGAAAATGCGGCTCGCGAAGGGAACAAACGACAATTGCCTGATCCACATTGGCGATGGGTGGGCGTGTCAATTCAGAATAACGGGGTTGGACGGAGGTCACAACGCCTTCGTCCAACCCCGTCACGTCATACTCAACGAAATCGCCCACCAGCGGAGTTAGTTTTTTCTTTTCAAATTTGAACACGCCGCGCGCCCGGCATTGGAACACTTCCCCCGTCTCCGAGCGCACATAGTAAAATCCACTGATCGCTTTGACGATTTGCCCTGCCGGCATATAGGACCTCCTTTTGTAATTATCTCTTAGCTGGTTTACACTCAGTGTAAGTACTAGCTACCTCAGGTGTGAAAGTATACACCTCGACTACGCCACCAGCTTTCACTTGTTCTCCAGCTTTAGGCTTCTGATCATAAGCTGTATAAGGACTCCCACCGCTTGGACACCAAAAGATTTTAATTTTATATCGATTTTCTTGATCTCGTTTAACTTTTATAGCCGATTCCTTCATTCCAACGTAATTTTCAACTGTATATCCATCCGGCCCCACCCAATATTTAAGGGTGTCGCCCTTTTGAATCTTTTCACCTGCCGCAGGCTCCGTTTTTGCGATTTCCTGGGGCTCAGCATCGGCGTCAAAATGCTGTTCCAGCTTAAGATCATTTTCCTTAGCAAAAGCTTTCAGTTCATTCAACGTTTTAAACTCTTGCACCTCAATCATATTTGTTGTATGCTGACCTGCAGTTTCGTCACTGCCACCGCTAAACAATCCCCAAATTTGATTAAAACCCCAGACGCTAATGACAAGGATCACAAAGACGGTAAAGAGTCCGAATAAGAGCTTCTGCCACCACGGCAGTTTGGCCTGCACGTTTTCCAACCAGACGACGGTGCGTTGGAAAATCGTTTGATCGCCGCCGTTGGGCACGTTTTTCAACCGTTCTAAGTTGGCCAGTGTCTTGTCGCCCAGGCCAGGCTGTTTCTGTGTGCTGGAGCGAATCTCCGGCCGTTGGATCGGTGAGCGATATGACGGCTCCCGCTCCTCTTTCATCGTGGCCACAGGCGGGTCGTTGTCGTCATCGGTCAACGGAATCGTCTGATACATCTGCTTCTGCGCGGGTTTGGGTGAAGCGCTCCAATTGGACTCCATCCGCGGCCCCATCTGCACCGCTTGTTGCAGGGTGTGCATCATATCGCGAGCAGAAGCGAAGCGGTTGTTAGGATCTTTGTCCAGCGCTTTCATGATGATGCCCGCCATGTTATCGGGAATCTGCTCGTTGAAACGACGCGGATCATCCGGCTGTTCCTGCAAATGCTTCAAAGCGATGGAAATCGCGGAGTCCCCGTCAAACGGCAGGCGCCCTGTCAACATCTCATACAGCACGATCCCCAATGAATAGAGGTCTGACTTTTCGCCGATCACACCGCCACGCGCTTGCTCCGGCGAAAAATAATGAACCGATCCCATTACCGAACCCGTCTGAGTGATCGTAGACGAACTAGCCGCACGGGCGATCCCAAAGTCGGTCACTTTGGCTCGGCCATTGGAACCCAGCAAGATGTTGTGCGGTTTGATATCGCGATGCACAATCTGGTTTTCATGTGCGTGCGCCAAACCGTCGCAGATCTGCATCGCGATGTTAGCAGCCTCTTGCACCGGTAGCGGCCCGCGCTCCAAAATGTATTGCTTCAATGTCGGCCCTTCAACCAATTCCATGACGATGTAGTGCGTATATCCATCTTTCCCCACATCATAAACATTGACTACATTGGGGTGAGACAAACTCGCAGCAGCTTGCGCTTCCCGACTAAAGCGACGTATGAATTCTGAGTCGTTGCTAAGGGATTCGCTCAGCACTTTAATGGCCACATAACGATGGAGGAGCAAGTCTTTCGCTTTATATACAACCGCCATCCCTCCGCCGCCAACACGGCTCACTATCTCGTACCGTCCCCCCAGCTTCTTCCCTTCCATCTGCATGGTCACCTCGTTCCTCCTTGAACCCGATTAAGATGTAGCCGACCTTCCTGTATGTTGTAGAAGAATTAAGGAAATGTTATCATTTCCACCAGCTTCCAATGCCAGTTGGATCAACTTATCTGCTTTCTCATCTATACTCATGCTTGTGGATGACAAAACGATGCCGATTTCCCGCTCGCTAACCATGGAGGTGAGCCCATCAGAACACAAAAGCAGGAAATCCCCCTCCGACCACGGCGTGTTGACCAAATCCACTTCCACATCCTCACTGGTACCCACCGCACGGACGATCATATTGCGTTGCGGATGATTGCGTGCTTCTTCCGCCGTGATCTGCCCGTGCTTGATCAAGAGGTTCACATAGGAATGATCTTCGGTCAACTGGTACAGCCCATCATTGTGCAACACATACGCGCGGCTGTCGCCGACATGGGCCAAAACCACTTCATGCTCATCCACAATCGCCGCGATCGTGGTCGTACCCATCCCTTGCATATGACTATTCTCGGTGGCGAGTGTATAGACTCGTTCGTTCGCTTTGCCCACCGCATGTAACAAGACTTCGCTTTTCTCATCGGTGGAGACGTTCAAATTCTCTATCTTTAACACGTTTTGAATGGTGTCCACCGCTTCGCTGCTAGCGACATCACCGGCTTGATGACCGCCCATGCCATCCGCGACAATGGCGATCACCGTTCCGGAATCGGTGACAAAAAGACCTGTGCTGTCTTCGTTGAGATCGCGCACGCGGCCAATGTCAGTACGCCGTGCCATCAACATCTCCGGTTACCCCTTTCCCTTTATTTCGTTGTCCGCTTGCCATATCAATGCAAAGAGAACGCGTCACTGCATGGTTACCGGAACCGCCGGTAAACGCGGCATGCAACGCAAATGCCGGTTTCAGGAGAACATCTATCTCACGCATTTACATTACTATGCTTTGCTCTCAATTGTCCACACGCCGCATCGATATCATGGCCATGCTCTCTGCGGATGGTGGTGTTAACGCGATAGGAGTCGAGGATGCGTTTAAACTCAAACACTTGTTTTCTCGGCGTGCGGGTGTAATCCCGCTCCGGCACATAGTTGACCGGAATCAGATTGACCAGGCAATTCATCCCCTTCAAGAGTTTGCCCAGCTCGTGCGCATGCTCAGGCTGGTCATTCTTGCCCCCGATCAAAGCGTATTCAAAAGTGAGTCTACGCCCAGTTTTCTCTAAATAGTACCAACAGGCGTCCAATAATTCAGCCAGCGGATACCGCCGGTTGATCGGCATCAATTTGGAACGTAGCTCGGTGTTGGGTGAATGGAGCGAGATCGCCAAGCCCACTTGCCAATCCTCATCCGCAAAGCGATAGATGTTGGGCACGACGCCACTGGTAGAAACGGTGATGTGCCGCTGTCCAATATGTAAACCGGCGGGATCATTGATGATGCGGATGAAATCCATGGTTGGTTCGTAATTTTCAAAAGGCTCGCCTGAACCCATCACCACGACGGATTTCACACGTTCATCCGTTTTATCCAAATACTTCTGGGCCTGCACCACCTGGGCCACGATTTCGCCTGCGCTCAAGTTCCGTTTTAAACCGCCCAGCGTGGATGCGCAAAACGTGCAACCGACACGGCAACCAACTTGCGTGGTCACGCAGACACTGATGCCGTATTGGTGGCGCATGATCACCGTTTCAATGGCATGTTTGTCATGCAAACCAAACAAAAACTTCACTGTCCCATCGGAAGAGACTTGGGTGGTCAACACGTCCAACGGTTGCAAGCGGAACGTCTCATTCAACCGCTCCCGCAAATCCTTAGGCAAGTTGGTCATTTCATCAAACGCATCCACCCGTTTGACATAAAGCCAGTCCATCACTTGTTTCGCGCGGAAAGCTGGCTGCTGATTTTCTTTCATCCACTCTTTCCATCCAGGGAAAGTCAGATCATATGCAAAAGGTTTCATCATTCATTCTCACCAGTTTCTTTAAACTACCAGACGCTTTGAACAGACTGTCCCATTCAAAACTTTCCTTATTATATCATAGTCCATCGGAATGAAAAGGGACAGGACGTGAAGATTTTTTCACTCCTCTCCCCATCATCATTGGGCTTTCAAACCAATTCGTTTCACATTCACATCATATTTCACCTGGATCGGCATGTGGGGAAACATAGTCTCCCAATTAACTCTTTTCCATATTTGGGGGTAGTAAGCATAGACGTAATTCCGAATCTGTAACACATCGGTCTTCAATTCCCGCTGAGCTCGGGCGGTCACTTCCCGAGCGATCTGTTCATACTGTCTAGCGATGATCTTGTTCACCTTCTCAAGCGCGCGTTCATCCTTGATCGTGAAGTTACAACTATTCTCCAACACTTCTCCCTCCAACTCGATGGCAATCATCGCTTTGGGTTGATTCGTGATGGTGAACTTGCGCTTCACTTTGTTTGGGCCGAAAATGATCTTTCCACCGGGGCAGACGGCTACGACTTCCCTGCCCGCCTTTTTTTCACGCACATTGAGCACAATGTTCATCTCAGTGGGATCCAGCGCCCCAACCATTTTGTCGCCGTGGAAGACAGCCATTCCATCGTATACGAAGCCATCCTTCGACGCCTTGAAATAATAGAACAACGGCACTTGCTTGCCTGGATGGCTCAGATCGACAAAAGCTTTCCCCAGAGTCATGTCGTACACTCTCTCCAAGTCAATCTGACTTTCAATGGAGTTGCGCACATAATAAGTAGGGATCTGTTCCAATTTGGGCTGAACAGTTAATGCATCTTTGGCATTGCCAGACACGACGATGGGGTACATGTGTCGTCGGATCTCCGGATCGCGACGCAGAAAGTCCAGAATCGGGGCGATGCCTTGTTTGGCCAATTCCTCGCTAAAGATCAGCGTTTGCATATGCCCTAGGAACATCGGATAAATGGATTTGCGATTTAATTCCTCGAAGGCCGATTCTAGTGTCGGTCCACTTCCCGAATAGACTTCAACCGCCCCGCCTCCACCACCTCCGCCGCCTCCCTCACCGCTACCACCGGCGATTTGACGCGGATTGGGAACTTGGATGCTAACCGTCAACCCCCCGCTTTCATTTCGGTCGATCGCCATGGAAACGACAATCGTGCGCTTCTCAATCTCTTGCGCATTCCAGCACCCGACCAGCGGGATGAACGCCAGCAAAGCGAGTATTCCTTTAACTAGCCGTCGTTTCACTAGGGCTTTCTCCTTTCTTCTTGCGGATCAATGAAACTGGCAAAAGAATGGCAGGAATGGAAAGTGCCAACATAAGGGCAAGTATGCCCAGCCGGGAAGCGTAAACGCCCACCACTTTGATGTTCTGGGGAATCATTGCAATAAAGTAAACGATGGGCACAATGCTGAACGAAAGCCAACGTCTCCACTTTTCATGAAGATGGAAGGCATCCATCAGCGCCTGCACCAGGCTCATCAACAAGTTCGAGATGGAACAGAACACCGCGATTAGCCAGATCGCCAAGATGGCCGACTCCATCCGCTCAAAAAACAGCTCTTTCAAGTAGACAACCTTAATCGATTCCCAAACCGGATACAAAATGTTGTTAATCTCGTCTTTGCCAAACACACTCAGCGAAGTCAAACAGGCAAACCAATAAATAAATGTCACGCTCAACATTGCGGTGGAGTGGGATTGGTACGATTTATAGGGTTTGGCGTAATAGCCGCTGAATATCAACAGGATCTTGTAACCGGCAAACGAATAAGTGGCACTGACCACACCTCGCAAAATCAACGGCCAATTGGCTTCGCCCATCGGAAACAGATTCGCCAACTCCCCACGCTGAACCAACGCAATCACCAACAACAGGATGGGGATCAAGGTAAAGGGAAACATAAACTCGTTAAACTTGGCCATGTTGGTGGGATGGCTACCCCCAGCAATGGCGCTCGCGATCAGAAACACCAAGATCACCGCTTCGATAGGGGTTTGAACCAAGACCCCGGTCACCACCACTTCGCCAAAAACACGCGTACTGATGGACATCCCCATGATCCAGAAAGTCGCCAAGCCTGCCAAAATCGGAAAAGTGAGCACCTTTCCCACCCATTCACGCTTGTCATTTCCCAAGATCCGAGGAGCGTACGTCATGATGGTCATCCCGGGGTATCTTTGGGATAGCCATGTATTAAGCATGACGATCCCCCACACAGTCAAACCGGATAGCACGATAACCCACAACAGATCATTTCCCGTGAATTTCCCCACATCTCGCGGCAAACTCAAGATCCCTACCCCGTACATCGACTGGTACATCAGAACGAACGCTTGGTACGGTGAAATCGTGTGACCGACATCAGGTTCAGAGCGAAGTTTGCTCATTCGGCATCCCCCTTTCCTTGGCGGGTCGGATCTTGCGAGCGGTAAACAGCGGGCCGCCGGTTCATCCATCTCCATGGAACCCGCACCAACGAATCGCGCAAATCCCGCAAGTTAAGCGGCGAGAACGGCGCCATGTACGGAATGCCCAACGAACGCAACTGCACCAGATGCAATACCATGATCATCAGTCCCATCATCACTCCGAACAAACCGAACATCGCTGCTAAAATGATAAAGCCAAACCGAAGCAACCGCACAGCAATAGCGGCGTTGTAGCTGGGGTTGGCATACGAACTGATCGTGGTCAGACCGACGACAATCACAATGGCCGGGGAGACAAGACCCGCTGTGACCGCTGCATTACCGATCACCAACGCACCTACAATCCCAATCGTGGGACCGATCGGACCAGGCAAGCGAATACTTGCTTCGCGCAGTATTTCCACACTAATCTCCATTAGCAACGCTTCCAAAGTGGCTGTGAAGGGCACCGTCGCCCGACCAGCGGCCATAGCAATCGCCAAATTGGCCGGAAGCATCTCCGGATGGAAAGAGACAAACGCAATGTACAGCGCAGGCAACAACAATGCGATGATCATGCTTATCAAGCGGATGAACCGCAAAAAGGTAGAGTGGTACCATTTCTCATAATAATCTTCCGGACTGTAATAAAATTGGGTGAACACCGCCGGCGCGATCAACGCGTGCGGCGTCCCTTCAACCAAAATGGCCACTTTCCCCTCAAGCAGATGGGCGACGACGGTATCGGGCCGCTCCGTGTTTTGCACCAGCGGAAACATCGTCCATATTTGATCCTGAATCATCTCTTCGATGTACCCGCTTTCCAGCACCCCGTCAATCTCGATTTCTTTCAGGCGGTCTGTCACTTTTTTGACGATTTTGGGATCGCTCAAGCCCTCGATATAAAGCAATCCCACAGTGGTTTTGGTGCGTTTGCCGATGGTGTGGTACTTCACCCTAAAGTTGGGATCGCGCAAGCGGTGGCGAATCATCGCCAAACTGAAACACATCGTCTCACTGAGGCCTTCACGCGGTCCGCGTACTACGGCTTCCGCCCTCGGCTCACTCACGCCTCGCGTCGCCCATCCCTTGGTCCCGACAATCAGCGCTTTTTGTAGCCCGTCAATGAACAAAACGGTGTCCGCGCTCAAGATGGCGTCCACCGCCGTCTTCAGATCATCCGCTTCCTTGGTCTCCCCCACTTCCACGATGTTTTGCGTGATCATCGTCCACAATTCGTCTGCCGACTGGCGAGCCTTTTCACTGTTGATGAGTGGGCGCAACAAAAAGTTGTGGACCACTTCCTTGTTGACCAGCTCATCAATGAACAGAACGGCGCACCCAACCTCTCCCTGCATGGTGAACGAACGGGTGACCAAATCGGAACAATCCCCTAACACCTTATTGATGAAGTCGGCGTTTTCTTTGGCGGTCGGTTTGATCGGCTCATCCCCCAACGCCGCATTCAATTGCTTTTCATAATGCTCATCAAGCTTTTTTTGTTTTCGCTGTTCTTTCCTTCGCCAAATGCGAAATGATGGATTACTCATATACATCACCATTGTTAACTTCTCACCAAAAGCCGCGCGGTATGCATAAAGGCACGCGAAAAAGGGGGAACCGATAAGGTCCCCCCTAAAGAAGATGCCAATGGTGCTGCTTCAGCTTTGCTTTAGCCAGGCCCGTTTAAACAGATACAAGGAAGCGAGAAACAACACTCCGCTCAAAATGAGGAAAGAAATGATATACTTCACGATTTCGGCTTCCGGCACATTGACGGCTAACACCCAACCCGCTAGGCTAACCTCTTCCACACCTAAATGCACCGGGCTCGTCCACAGTTTAAAGGCCTCATAGCCGACGAGCGCCCCACCGAGAAACAACAGGATACCAAAAATCCCGTACAGCATATGCCATTCCCCTTCCTCCAACGATCGTTGCTCCTTTATCATAAAACAAATTTCGACAAAAATGTGACAATCCGTACAGAAATTTCGTCAAACTTGAGCAATGACCTGGAGGTAGACAGGAAAACAAGACAACTATGCTCTTGCCTCCCTGCCGCGTAGTGGAGAAAACAGGGGGCGTATGCTAGTCGGCGCAACCGAACCAGCCCGCCGTTTACCTTCCATTTGGAAGGTAACATTACGCCAAATCCATCCACATCAGATGTGCATCACTCAGCCCTGCCACTTCAAGCTGCTCGATTCCGACCGCCCGGATGCTGTCGCCAGCCTCCAACCGCTCCCCATTCACCAAACAGGCGCCCTCGATGACAAACAAAAAGAACCTCCGCCCCGGTGCTTGCTCACAGGTCAGCGTTTTGCCCGCTTCCAAAGTGGCCAGGCGCACGCTCACATCTTGGTGGATATGTAGTGCTTCCTCCGTCTTGTGTCCAGTCACCACTGGCATCCACATATTCTTCTGCTCCCTGACCGGAAATGCTTTTTGATCATAAGTGGGGGTGAGTCCCTGTTGCTCGGGGTAAAACCAGATCTGCAACAAATGCACCGGTTCGGTGGTCGAGGGGTTCGTTTCAGAATGGTAAATGCCTGTGCCCGCCGTCATGCACTGCACTTCGCCCGCCCGAATCACCTCTTTGTGGCCCATGCTATCCTGATGTAGTAATTCTCCCGAAATCACATACGTGACGATCTCCATGTTGTTGTGCGGATGAAAATCAAAGCCCGTCCCTGGCGCCACAATATCGTCATTCAACACGCGAAGCGCCCCAAATTCCATATTGTCCGGATCATAATATGGGCCGAACGAAAAACTGTATTTTGTCTGCAACCAACCATAATCAGCTTGGTACCGTTCTTCTGAACGAATAATATTAAACATGGCCGTTCCCCCTTTAACCTAATTCTAGTATGTAGATGACAATCGTTTATTACACCTCATGCATTCGCCGCCAATCCCTCTTGATCATGTGTGGCTTATTCATGACAAAAAGCTCTTACCACGCCAGATATGGCGGTAAGAGCCCAAACAACAACGATAGATACTGTGATGGGTTCACTTGATTTTGCGCATGCGTGCAATAAAGAAGCCATCGCTTCCGAAATGGTGCGGCAACAATTGAATCCATCCTTCACCGATGACAGCCCGTTCCCTCACTGCGGGTGCCAAGTCATGGATAAACGCCGAATCCAGCTTAAACTCCGGATGGCGTTTCACAAACGCCTCCACTTGCTCCCTGTTTTCACGCGGCTCCCAGGTGCAAGTGCTGTAAACCAACACACCCCCGGGCTTTAACAGAGAAGCCACTTCCTCCAGTAGCTCCCGTTGCAACTGCACCAATGGTTCAATCGCTTGCGCCTCTTTGCTCCATTTGATATCTGGTTTGCGACGGATCACCCCTAGGCCGGAACAAGGGGCGTCCAGCAAAATGGCGTCAAAAGAAGCGGCCGCAAACGAAGCACTCGCCTCACGCGCATCGGTTTGCTGTTCAGCGATGATCCCAATCCCCAACCTGTCGGCGTTGCTTCGGATCAGCTCCAATTTGTGAGCGTGAATATCGCAAGCGACAATCGTCCCCTGATTCTGCATTAATTCAGCCAAGTGTGTTGTTTTCCCACCCGGTGCGGCGCAGGCGTCCAACACCCGCATCCCAGGGTGAGGGTGCAATATACGGCTGACCAACACGGAACTCTCATCTTGGATGGTACACAGCCCTTCCCGGAACAACGGACTAAAGGCTGGATTTCCGCCCCGCTGAATCACCACGCCCTCCGGTGCCAAAGGCGATGCCACAGCTTCTCCCAGACCCGATTGGTTCCACTGTTCGATGAATGCTTCCCGCTCCAGCTTGAGCTGATTCACCCGGACACTTACTTTTGGTGGCGTCAGATTGGACAGGAGAGCCTGTTCCGTTTCGGCGGCGCCGTACACTTCTTCCATCCGCTTGACCATCCACTCTGGATGAGAAAGGCGGAGCGCTTTTTCTTTGAGGATGGCAGGGCGGTCGGGCAAGCGAAACTCATCCCGCCGACGCAGATACGAGCGCAACACGCCATTCACCAAGCTGGATATGCCCCGGTGCCCCCGCCGTTTGGCGATTTGCACTGCCTCATGCACCGCGGCCCGCTCTGGGATCTTGTCCAAATAACGCAATTGGTACAAACTCATTCTTACCAACTGGCGCACCCAGGGTTGCAGGGAACGAAGCCCATTTTTCACCAAGCGGTTCCCTATCCAATCCAAGGTGTTTAAACGTGCCACGGTGCCATATATCAATTCTGTCGCCAACCTTTTGTCGCGATTATCCAGTCCACTGTGGTAAAGAGCCTGGTTGAGCGCCAAATTGCTGTATGCCTGATGCTGTTCCACCTGGAGCAGCACATCAAGCGCGACATCTCGGGCTGATACCGTTTTTTTCATCATGCTTCACCCAACCGTTCACCAATCTCCATCGGCCGGCCGCGCACAAACTCCGACACGGGCATGCGTTTCTTTCCTGCCGGCTGTACCTCTTTCAGAATGAGCGAGCCACTGCCAGTCGCAACCACAATACCTTGCTCGTCCACTTGCGTCACCGTTCCCGGCAGCGCATCGGAAGGCTCATCTGTATGAATGGCCCACCAGATCTTGAGTGGTTTTCCTTTCCATGTTGTAAAGGCCACCGGCCATGGGCACAGCCCGCGCACTTGGCAGGCCAACGCTTCCGCGGGGCGGCTCCAGTCAATCCGTTCGTCTTCCCGCTTGATGTTGGGGGCGAATGTCGCCTCGCTTTCCACTTGCGGTTCTGCTTCGATCTCGCCCTTTAACAGCGCCGGCAACGTTTCTTTTAACAAATCCGCACCAAGCCGACTCAGTTTCTCATGCATCGTGCCCACATGGTCGTCCGGAGTTACAGGAATGGCTCGTTTGGCGATCATGTCGCCCGCGTCCAATGCTTTGACCATGTACATGATGGTCACGCCCATCTCCCGTTCCCCATTGATCAGCGCCCAATGAATCGGGGCCCCACCACGATAACGGGGCAGGAGGGAAGCATGGACATTGATGCATCCATGCTGCGGGGCATTTAAGAGTCTCTCCGGCAAGATCTGCCCATAAGCCGCCGTCACGATCAAGTCGGGACGCAAAGCCAGCACTTCATCCAACGCCGCGGGTTCCCGCAATTTCTCAGGCTGGAGCACAGGCAAGCCCAACTCCTGTGCAGCAACTTTAACCGGCGGGGGGGTTAGCTCCCGCTTGCGTCCTTTGGGACGGTCAGGCTGCGTCACCACCCCGACAACGTGATACCCTTCTTCTACCAATGCTTGCAAAGAGGGAACCGCGAAATCCGGGGTTCCCATGAACACAATCCTCACTTGTTCACTCAATCCGCATCCCCCTCCGCATCCGGACGGTACACTCTTTCCGCCACATCGATGAAGAGGACGCCGTTCAGATGGTCGATTTCATGTTGGAAGGCCCGCGCCAAATATCCTTCCGCCTCAATCTCCATCGGCTGGCCATAGCGGTCTTGGCCCTTCACTTTGATATAGTTGGCCCGGCGGACATCACCAATCAGATTGGGGATACTTAAGCACCCTTCCGGCGGTGACAATTGTTCTCCGCGACGTTCCACGATTTCGGGATTGACCATTTCAATCAACCCTTCACCAATGTCGACAACGATTGCCCGCTTCAAAATCCCGACTTGCGGGGCAGCCAAACCGACGCCGCGGGCATCTTCCATCGTTTCGGCCATATCATCCAACAATTTGTGCAAGCGGTCGTGAAACTTGGTAACCGGCTTGGCTTTGCTCTTTAACACCGGGTCTGGGTATTGCACTATCCTGCGAATCGCCATCTGACTCTCTCCTTTGTCTAATAGTTATTTCTCCGGCTGTTTGATGGGAGCCGGCCTATGGAAAATGCAATGTTCAACATCACTCTATTTTCTTTCTGCCCACAAAGTGAACCGATCGCCACGGACAGGTTGCATTAGCTCTCCTGCATCCCGATCCACACTGATCCTGAGCTCTGGATCGTCAAACATCGCCACCGCTTCCCTAAGCAACGGTTTCAGCCTGTCCCCGTCACCCCGTTCCGCTTGATATTTCACTAGCATTTGCAACCGGTAACGATCCTTCAAGCGGGGGATTGGTGCAGGAACCGGACCGAGCAACTGGCACTCCGCCGGCATCCCCCTTTGAATCACACGGGCCAACTCCTGGCTCGCGCGCATCACGGTCACTTGATCGGGATGGCTGAGCAAAATTGTAAACAAACTGCAATACGGCGGATAAGCGTGCTGTTTGCGCATGAAACTCTCTTGACGGTAAAATGCTTCTGTCTGATGGGACGCGGCTAGCTCAATGCTATAATGCTCGGCGGAGTAGGTCTGGATGATCACTTTTCCCGGCTTCTCATGCCGCCCCGCCCGGCCACTCACTTGCGTAAGCAATTGGAAAGTCCGCTCAGCGGCGCGGAAATCAGGCAAGTGCAACATTGTGTCCGCTGCGATGACGCCAACCAGGGTGACCCTGGGGAAATCAAGGCCCTTGGCGATCATCTGCGTGCCAAGTAGCACATCAGCCTTCCCTTCGCCGAACGAAGTCAACAAACGTTCATGCGCCCCTTTTCGGCTGGTCGTGTCCACATCCATCCGAATGACACGGATGCCAGGGAAGCGGCGTACCAATTCTTCTTCAACGCGTTGCGTTCCTGTGCCGAAGTGGCGAATGTGCGGACTCTGGCAGGACGGGCATTCTTTGGGGACCCGCTCTGCATAGCCACAATAATGACATCGCACTGTGCGGTTCGTTTGGTGATAAGTGAGCGAAATATCACAATGGGGGCACATCAATGTTTCCCCGCACTCCCGGCACATCACGAACGTGGAGAAACCCCGACGGTTCAAAAACAACACCGCTTGCTCCCCGCGCTCAACGCACGCCAACAACTCTTCTTTCAACGTGCCGCTAAACATGGTGCGGTTTCCCTTGCGCAACTCCTCCCGCATATCCACAATGGTCACTGCCGGAAAGGGTCTGCCATGGACTCGTTCCCGAAGCACAACTCGTTCAAGTGCCCCGAAGTCGGCAAGGTAATGCGTCTCCAACGAGGGGGTAGCCGATCCTAGCACCAAGGTAGCTCCATGGTGCCGCGCCCGCCACGCTGCTACTTCCCTAGCATGGTATTTAGGGTTTTCCTCTTGTTTGTAGGAAGATTCATGTTCTTCATCGATGATGATCAAGCCAACTTGTTTAAACGGAGCGAAAATAGCCGACCGGGCGCCAATGGCCACTTTTACTTCTCCGCGTCGGATCTTGCGCCATTCATCAAAGCGCTCGCCGCTGGACAACCCGCTGTGCAAAACGGCTACTTGATCGCCAAATCGGCCTTTAAACCGTTCGACCATCTGCGGTGTGAGCGAAATCTCCGGCACGAGTACAATCGCCTCACGCCCCAGTTTGAGCGCTTCAGCGATCGCTTGCAAATACACTTCCGTCTTGCCGCTTCCTGTGACACCTTGCAACAGCACGGAATGGTAACAGCGTTCATGAATCGGCTTTACGATGGCCGTCAGCGCCGCCGCCTGCTCCCGTGTCAGCGGCAATGGCTCAGTAGGCTGAAACGACCGGTGCTTAAATGGGTCACGGTATTCTTCTCGTTCTTCCCACGCCAACGCCCCCATCTCCACTAGCTTCTGAACGGTAGAGCGCGCCACTCGCAATTCCGCCAGCAAAGTGGGCAGAGGAATGGATTCCGGTTGTTCCACAAAATAGCAGAGCACCTCTTTTTGCCGTTTGGCCCGCCCTGATAGCCGCTCCAATGTTCGGTTAAGCTCATCCGCTGATTGGTTAGGCCAAACCCACATCACTTTTTGCCTCGTCACCCGGTCGCCGATTCGCTCTTCCACTCGTATCCGGCCCGCTTCTGCCAATCGGCGCAACAAGCGAGCGTCACCACCAACCGAATCCAAGGCTTCATCCCATGAGCACTCTTTGTTGTCGCGCAATCGGGCAAATAGCGGCGCCGCCGGCAGGTCGACGAGCGAATCTGTTTCGGTAGAAGCCTCTGGCCCGAGACTCACCACTTTTGCGTAAGTCCCCTTCAACACTGCCGGCACCATGGAAGCGAGCGCTGTCATCGTGCGGCATAAGTACTCATCAGCCATAAAAAAGCCCAGCTGCACCAATTCCGGCGTCAGGGGGGGCACAAAATCCAGCACGTCCAATATGGCTTTGAGGCGGGGCGTTTCCGCTTCATCCTTCAAATTGACCACATATCCCAGCACTTTGCGCGGGCCGAACGGCACCTTGACCCGACAACCGATCCGCACTTCACCCCGCAAGCTTTCGGGAACCAGATAATCGAAGGGCCGGTCCGTCGCTTTGGTCGGCACATCTACGATCACCTGGGCAATGCACTTACCGCCGTTCATGCAATCGCTCTCCGATCAACTGGATGATCCGCTCGGCCACTTCGCGTTTGCTGAGCAAAGGCAGAGCGCACACTTCCCCATCCCGGTCATAGATGGTGACGATATTGGTGTCAGTGCCAAAGCCGGCTCCCGGCAGGGTGACATCATTAGCCACAACCAAATCCTGCCCTTTGCGCACCAGCTTGGATTTCGCATACTCCGCCACCCGATCCGTTTCCGCGGCAAAGCCGACAAACAATTGATCGGGCCGTTTGCGTTTGCCCACTTCACTCGCGATGTCCTCCGTTTTCTCCAACTCCAGCAACCATTCGGAGGAAGCCTTTTTCCGCTTTGAGGCCAGCTCCACTTTCGGCCGATAATCGGACACCGCCGCGGCCTTAATGATCACATCCGCTTCCGGTAGCATCCGCATGACGGCCTCTTTCATCTCTCGCGTACGGACAACATCAATCCGGGTTACGCCTTCAGGGGTAGGGAGCGAAACCGGACCGCTGACGAGGATAACTTCCGCCCCCGCGGACACCGCCGCTTCCGCCAGCGCATAGCCCATCTTGCCAGAAGAATAATTGGAGATATAGCGGACGGGATCAATCGGCTCTTGCGTCGGCCCCGCCGTGATCAATACCTTTTTTCCCGCCAGTGGACGGTTTGTATCAAAGAAGCGTTCAACCCACGCCACGATCTCTTCCGGTTCGGCCATTCGCCCCTGCCCCACATAACCGCAAGCCAATTGCCCTTCCGATGGATCGATGAATCGGACGCCGCGTGACCGAAGTCGGTTCATATTCTCCTGCACAACGGCATTTTGGTACATATGTACATTCATCGCCGGCGCTACCACAATCGGGGCGAGTGTCGCCAACAGCGTCGTCGTCAGCATATCATCTGCCAACCCCATTGCCAGCTTACCCATGAAGTTAGCCGTGGCCGGAGCGATCACAAACAAATCGGCGTGATCGGCCAAATCAATATGGTTCACCACCGCCGGATTGCGCTCATCGAACGTGTCGACGGCGACGGAATGGCGGGACAGGATTTGCATTGTCAGGGGGGTGATGAATTGGGTAGCGGAAGCCGTCATAATCACACGAACATCCGCCCCGCGCTGGGTCAATTGGCTTGCGATCGATGCCGCCTTGAAAGCCGCGATCCCCCCTGTCACTCCCAAAACCACGCGTTTCCCGCGCATGAGCATCCCTCTTTCTTCTGTCGATGCGATACCTTGCGGCAAACGCCGCTGAATATTGCGTTTGCGGACGGGTGTGAGCCGTCCACTCTCGAAACGGAAGCAGGGGGACGCCTCCAACTAGCATCGTCTGGAAACGTCCCCGTCTTTCAACAGTTATTTGTTTGGTGTGCGGTTGGTTGGAACAAGCAAATCCGCAGCGATCTCTTCCAAAGCGGCGCCCACGTACTTTTTGGAACGCGGCTGCAATTGCGGTTCTTGGCCGTCCAACAATTGACGCGCCCGCTTGGAAGCGACAACAACCAACGAGTACTTGCTGTCCGCTTTTGTCATCAACAGGTCAATAGATGGATACAGCAATCGATTTCCCTCCCATCTATTCACTAATGACCAGTCGGTCTTTCCGACAGTGTTCGGCGAGGATGATGCTCTGAATCCGTTCACACGCTTTTTCCACTTTGTCGTTAATGACCACATAATCATAGTGTTCAATTTGTTTCAATTCATCGCTCGCGGCATGCAAGCGGCTGTTTAAAGAAGTTTCCGTCTCGGACCCTCGCCCCTCAATCCGCTTGCGCAGATCTTCGAAGGTGGGAGGAACGAGAAAGATGAAGATGCCTTGTGGAAATTTCTCCTTCACTTGCAGGGCACCCTGCACTTCAATTTCCAACAGGATATCGCGGCCAGAAGCCAGCGTCTCTTCCACCACCCGGCGCGGGGTTCCGTAATAATTGCCAACATACTGGGCCCACTCGATCAATTCATCTTGTTCAATCATGTTTTGGAATTCGGGCACGGTCTTGAAAAAATAATTGACTCCGTCCACTTCCCCTTCACGCGGCGCCCGGGTTGTAGCCGATACGGAATACGTAAGCTCGGGCATCCGTTTGCGCAACGCCGCGCAAACCGTTCCTTTCCCCACACCGGATGGACCTGAAACTACAAGCAATAGTCCTTCTTTTTGATAATTGGCTCTCATAGCTAGTCCTTCCTACTCTACGATCTCTTCGTGTTGTTCTTTGCTTGCCAACCGGTGCGCCACCGTCTCCGGCTGAACGGCTGACAGGATCACATGGTCACTGTCGGTAATGATGACCGCCCGTGTGCGCCGGCCATAGGTTGCGTCGATGAGCACCCCGCGTTCGCGCGCTTCTTGAATGATGCGCTTAATCGGCGCAGAATCGGGGCTCACAATCGAAACGATGCGATTCGCTGAAACGATGTTTCCGAAACCGATATTGATTAATTTGATCCCCAAGCGTGAGTACCTCCTCGCCCATTGTCTCATATTTGTCAAATGGGGTTGCTATCTTCTCGCATGCATCTCTTGATCCTACTACGCTATTTTAGACACTTTTTTGGCGAGAATCAATGTTTTACTCCATATTTTGCACCTGTTCTTTCATTTTTTCAAGAACGCTCTTGCAATCAACCACGAAAGCGCTAATGGTGTGGAGATTGGCTTTGGATCCGATCGTATTAACTTCGCGGTTCATCTCCTGCACCAGAAAATCAAGACGCCTGCCCACGGGCTCCGGTTGTTTTAAGGCCGCTTGAAATTGTTCAGCGTGGCTTTTGAGGCGGGTCAGTTCCTCAGTGATGTCAGCTTTGTCCACCCAGATCGCCACCTCTGCCACCACCCGTTCCGGAGGGGTATCCACATCGGCCAGCATTTCTGACAACCGCGCCATCAACCGGGACTCAACATGCGTTTTGATCTGCGGCACTTCGGCTTCAATCCGCCGGACTATTTCCAATAGCTCTGCCAGTCTTGCGGACACATCTTCCGCCAGCCGCAATCCCTCCTGCATGCGCATTTCTTTCAAGCGGATGCACGCCTGTTCCACGGCCTTGAGGCAAATTTCCTTGTATTCCTCCACTTCCCGCTTAACCTCTTCAATTATCCAGAATTCCGGTTTATGTATCAGGTCAGCCAATGTCAATTGAGGTTCGATTCCCCATTTGTGTTGCAACGCGCTTCCCGCCGCCAAAAAACTTTCAACGAATTGCCAATCGATCTCCACTTTTCGCTCCGGCGGCGCAATTCCCTCCAGCGAAACAAAGACATCCACCCGCCCCCGACGCACCACGGATTGCACAAGTCTACGGATATCTTCCTCTAAGGACATCCATCCTTGCGGTAGTCGCACCACCACATCTAAAAAGCGATGGTTCACCGAGCGAATCTCAGTTGTGACGCGGCATTCAGCCGTCTCCACTTCTCCCCGTCCATATCCTGTCATGCTCATTGCAGTCAGCTTCTCTTGTGTTGTCATCTCTAAACCCCACACTCTCTTCTCTCATTTCCATCCCAATTATCTCCAAAATCAAGGGGATCATCCCTTTTCTTAACAATGCATTCAATTCCTGCAGGTCGAATTTATCGCCCGTTCCTGATAGAATAGTGCATTGTAGACAAAGCAATAGAAGGATGTTGACGACATGTCAAACAAATTGGTAAAAGGAACTGTTATCTTAAGTGTAGCAACATTGTTCACGAAAATCATCGGCAGTTTGTTCTGGGCGCCGTTTCAGAACATCGCTGGTGATGAAACAGTTGGGCTCTATCGTATTTCTTTTCCGTTTTATACGATTCTGCTCATGATCGCTTCAGCCGGCATTCCGATCACCGTATCCAAGTTTGTGGCAGAACGTTTGTCCAACGACGATCATGCGGGGGCGCGCCGGGTGTTGAAGGCGGCATCGCTGATTTTGAGCATCAGTGGCTTAATCGCCTTCTCTCTCTTGTTCTTCGGGTCTGAGTTCATCGCCAACGTGATGCTGAACAACCCGGATACAGAATCCTCGCTGAAGGTACTGGCGTGCGCAATCGTGTTTGTACCGATCATGGCTGTTTACCGCGGGTATTTTCAAGGTCACCAACAAATGATGCCGACCGGGGTCTCGCAAGTCGTCGAGCAAGTGGTACGAGTGGGAACGGTCATCGGTCTCACTTACTGGATGGTCCAAGCAAACTTGCCGCAAGAGACGGTGGCTGCGGGAGCGACCTCCGGTGCTTTGACCGGCGCCATCGCCGGATTGGTGGTTGTCATGTGGTACAATAGCCGCGATCTGAAAGCGGCCAGACGATCCGGTCTGAATGCGACCGGTGCTCATGAACCACTGTTTCCGCTTGCCAAAAAAATATTGCGGTACGCTATCCCGATTTCGCTTGCGTCCTTGGTGTTGCCTTTGATCGGGCTGATCGATTCGTTCACCGTCCCCCGCCTGCTGATGGCGGAAGGCAACACAGCCAGCATGACCAATACGCTGTTTGGCATATACAGTCGAGGAGAGCCATTTGTCAATGTAATCTCTACCTTTTCCTCCTCCCTGACGTTGGCTTTGATCCCAGCCATCTCGGCCCATGTCGCCAAACAAGAGATGGCGGCGGTTGAGCACAAGACGCAACAAGCGTGGTTAATGACCACGATCATCAGCTTGCCCTCCTGCGTGATGTTGGCAATTCTAGCGCGTCCGCTCAACGTGATGATGTATCAGGATGACGCCGGAACCGTCACGCTGTCCGTCTTGGCTTTCTCAGCCATCTTCAGCACGTTGGCTGTGACCAGCTCGGGCATTTTGCAAGGCCTTGGACACAACAAGGTGCCAGTACGCCATTTGTTGATCGGCGCCGTCTGCAAAGTCATCGGCAACTTCGTCTTTATCCCGATCATGGGCATCGCTGGTTCAGCCTTAGCCATGGTGCTGGCTTACTTGGTGGTCTGCGCGCTAAACATGTGGATGGTCATTCGCGTGACGGGAGTGAGGCTCTCGCTGACTCGCCAATTTATCAAACCTGGCTTCAGCACCCTGATCATGGGAATCGCGTTGACCGGTGCTTACCTTTTCATCAGCGACACCATGGATTTGGAGCATGCTTCACGACTGACGAACACCTTGGCTGCGCTCAGCCTGTGCGTTGTCGCGGGCGTGATCTACATGATCGCGCTGATTGTCAGCAAAACGATCACCGAACAAGAATTGCGAATGTTCCCCATGGGAACCCGGTTGATCCGGCTGTTTACCAAATTGAAGCTGATGCGCCCTTCTAAAACGGATATCCCAGCGTGAGATCAAAAAAGCCGTCCCGGAATGGGGCAACAAATCTTGAAAAAGATGAAAGCTGCACTCTTTTGGCAAGGGTGCAGCTTTTTGCTTGCATATTTGACGTGTACCGCTCCATACTAAGCACAAAACAATCGACGCGAAAAAGGAGATGACTCTATGCGCATCAGCGGACAAAACCTTCCATCCAACCACCATCCGATCACTCGATTGCATCAAGAAATCAACCGCACATTTGAGCGTTTTTTTGAAAACCCGTTGCTCACTCACCCTATGCCGTACATGCCCGCCATCCACTTCAAGGAAGAAACGGATCGGTTCGTGATCGAAGCCGAACTTCCTGGAATTGACCCCAACGTAGTTGAAATCGAAGCGCACGGCCGCTCATTGATCATCAAAGGGGAACACAAGCAAACTAGGCAAACACAAGGGGAGAACATGCACCAAGCTGAGCGCAGATACAGCTCGTTCCACCGCTCGATCACCTTGCCGGAAACCGCCAACCTGGATCAGATCACGGCTGAGTACGAGCACGGATTGCTGACAGTCACCGTGCCGAAACATGACGCACCATCCCCCCGCCGCATTGAGATCAAACAACGTAAGACCGACAAGTAAAAAAGCATCCCCCAACCTAGGGGATGCTTTTGTCTGTCATATCACTTATTTGTCTGAAGCAGAGAAGTTATTCAACAGCGAATGTTTGCGGGAATAGGTGAAGTACACCAACAATCCGATCAACAGCCATACACCAAACGCGATCCAAGTAACAACCGCCAACTTGGAGATCAAGAAGAGACAAGCCCCAATCGCAATCAACGGAATGATCGGCACACCCGGGCACCGGAAGGCACGTGGCAAATCAGGTTGGGTCTTGCGCAGGACGATCACCCCGACAGACACCAGCGTGAAGGCGGTCAATGTACCGATGTTAACCAATTCCGCCAGTTTTTGCAATGGCAGCAACGCAGCGATGAATGCAGCGATGGTTCCCAAAATCCATGTGCTAGTAAACGGCGTTTTATACTTGGGGTGAACCTGTGAAAACATTTTCGGCAACAGCCCGTCCCGGGACATGGAGAAGAAAATCCGGGTTTGTCCATACAGCATGACCAAAATGACGGTGGTCATCCCCAAAATCGCGCCCAAGTCAATCAAACCGGCGACCCAATCTTGTCCAGCCATTTGCAACACCAACGAAACCGGATGATCTTCATGACCTTTGAATTGGGCAAATGGCACGACCCCGGTCATAATGGCTGTAACAACTACATAAAGGAGTGTACAAATCCCCAGCGACCACAACAACCCTCTCGGGAGATCCCGTTTCGGGTCGCGGGTTTCTTCCGCAGCGGCCGCAACAGCGTCAAAACCGACATAAGCGAAGAACACCAGCGCCGCAGCTTGGAAAACGCCTTCAAAACCAAACGGTGTAAACGGTTCCCAGTTTGCTGGCTTCACATAGCCCACTCCGACAAAGATGAAGAGGAGCACCACGGCTACTTTGATAACAACCATGATGTTGTTTACCTTTTTGGATTCGGAGATACCGCGGGAAAGCAAGAATGTGATTACCATCACGATCAAAAATGCTGGCAAGTTAAAGAAGCTGGTGACACCCTCTTTAGCACCAGGCGCGGCAGTCAACGCCTCTGGCAGATGGATGCCGAAGCCGCCCAGCAATGACTGAAAATACCCTGACCAACCAACAGCCACCGAACTCACGGCAAAAAGATACTCCAACACTAAGTCCCAACCGATGATCCAAGCGATCAATTCACCCAACGTCGCATAACTGTAAGTGTAAACCGATCCGGAAATCGGCACCAAAGAAGCAAATTCCGCATAAGCCAAGGCCGCAAAAGCACAGGCCACACCAGCGATGATAAACGAAAGGATTAAGGCGGGTCCGGCTGTCAGCGCGCCGGTGCCGGTCAATACAAAAATCCCCGTCCCGATAATCGCGCCAATCCCCAAGAGCGTCAAATCCCAAGCTCCTAAATCCCGTTTCAGTTTGCCTTTGCTCTGCGCCTCGTTTAATAGCGCGCCAATATCCTTTGTTCGCAATAAACTCATGTCAAACTCCCTCCCTACCAAACAGTGTTAATCTTACGATTTTTCTATCCAGACAAAAATGTCAGAAACAAACCCTTTTGTTGATGTATTGTGAAAATTTAAGATTACAAAAATATTCCGCGGGGTATTGTGGTTTTTTCTATTTTTTAGCTGGATATCCCCTTTTCTCTAAGCCGTGACGGGCTTTGGGTTTTCCTCCCCTCCTGAATTTTTAAACAATTCAAGTCTTTGTATGCAAATTCTTACAAAAGGCATTTTGAAATGGGATAAAAAAACTCTTAATGTGATTACTATCATAAAAAAATTAAAGGGGTTTTTCAACCCCTTTTAGTAAAAAAAGCCGCTTTATATTATTTTAAATTTTGGTTTAATAACAAATCTCTTCCAATCGTTTGTTATCCAACTTTTTCACCACAGCCGTGACCAATTGCAACGCTTGTTCAAAATCTCTCCTGGCCATCACGGAGTTGTGGCTGTGTACATAACGGGTTGGGAAGCCGATGGCCACCGTGGGGCAACCGATGCCGTGCAGATGAAACTTGCCGCCGTCGGTTCCGCCACCCATTAGCGCGTCCATCTGCACATGAATCCCCAGTTCTTCGGCAGTATCAAGCACCAAATCCCGCAACTTGCCATGGCCGATCATAAAATGATCCAACAAAAACATCGTCGGGCCTTCCCCCAAATCGGCTTTGGCCGGATAGTTCTCAAACCCTGGTGTATCATAAGCCAGGCCAACATCCAGCGCAAACGCCACATCTGGACGCACCAACTGAGCCAAGGCAGAGGCCCCCCGCATACCTACTTCTTCTTGTACGGTCGCGCCGGCATAAACCGTGTTGGGATGATCTTGCCCCTGTAGTTCCCGCAACACTTCAATCGCCAAAGCGCAACCAGCTCGGTTGTCCAAGGCCTTGCCGCACCACCATTTTCCGCCGCGCATCAAAAAAAAGTCAGACACCGGCACAACGGGATCGCCTAAGCGGATTCCCATCTCTTCCACTTCTTCCTTGCTCGTTGCGCCCACGTCGATAAACATCTCTTTTAATTCAACCAAGCGGTTCTTCTCCTCCGCACCCAACACATGTGGCGCTTTGGAACCGATGATGCCGACGTAATCCCCTTTGCGTGACTGAACAGTCACGCGATGGCCTAACACATTGTGCGACCACCATCCGCCCAATTGTTGAAACCGCAAGAAACCTTTGTCTGTGATTTGCGTCACCATAAAACCGATTTCATCCAAATGGCCAGCCAGCAAAATGCGGGGGCCATTGGCATCTCCCGTTTTTTTGGCTACAATCCCGCCCATCCGGTCACGCAAAATCTCTTCGGACAAAGGAGCTAGATGGTGTTCCATCTTGATGCGCACATCCCGTTCAAACCCTGGCACACCATTCGCTTCACTCAGCTCTTTCATCAATTGCTCCAACCGGTCCATATTGATTCCTCCTTGTCGTGCGCAAGTGACAGATGGCAAATTTCAAGACGTCCAGCCATTGTCCCATCTAAGTTGACCCACCGGGCCGAAGTATGTTTTTGAAAAAATGATTCAGATTCACCTATGTAATGTACCTCAGAAGCACTCTCTTTCGGTATACGAAACAGTATACTTTTTATTATTTCATAATTTTTACCTATGATTCAATCTATTTTTTCTTTTATCTCTTGTTTATCTTTTGTTTTTAATTACTTTTTTCCAATTCATTACCCATGCTCGTTCGCGCTCACCCGTCTCGGCTTCCCCAACATACAGGTTCCACCGATGATAAGAATATTCACAACCTTCCTCGCTTATTTGAACCTGCTTGCGGGCGCAACCATCACAAGCCTTTAGTCCCACTTATCACATTCTACGCACCAGGTGCGAAAATCTTGCGCAACACCTGTGTGTATGCACCGATTAATGCCGCCTGGTTCCCCAAATCGGATACCGTGATCGACAAATTGTTCGCCGATGAGGACAACGCGTGTTTTTTTACGGTGTGCGAGAGCGGCTCCATCAAGTTTTCGCCTGCACGGGTCAGGCTCCCATTGACAATGATGCGTAATGGATTGAAGATGTTGATCAAGTTCGCCAAGCCAATTCCCAAACACTCCCCAGCATAAACGAATATTTCTCTAGCCAACTCATCTCCCTGCTTGAGCGCCGCAAAAAGGTGCTCTTCAGTCAATTGGGACAACTTCCCCTGCACCATCTCGTGCAAAACGCTCTTTCTGCCGCCTTCCATCATATTTCGGGCCCGCTTGACGAGAGCCGGGGTAGACGCGTGCGCCTCAAGGCACCCTTTGTTGCCGCACCAGCATAATGGGCCGCCTATGTCAATCGTAGTGTGACCGATCTCTCCGGCCCCATATGAGACGCCCTGGTACAATTCATTTTTCAAGATGATGCCCGAGCCAATCCCAGCTCCGGCATAGACGGTGATAAAATTGTCCAGTTCTTTCCCTTGGCCGAACCAGCTTTCCGCCAAAGCCATCGCCCGCACATCATTCTCCACTTCCACCGGCAACTGGCAAGTCTCTTCCAACATCGTTTTGATGGGTACGTGTTTCAGATTAAAATGGGGTGCGAACACCAACTCTCCCAAACGAGGATTGACGAGTCCGCGTACGCCCACTCCAATGCCGAGCACGGGTTGCCCATCTGCGCCAGCCATGGCCAACGCCTCTTTCGCAATCGCTTGCAACGCTTCAATGAAGGCAGATTGATCCATTTGTATGGGCAATTCCTGCGCACACTGGTGAACCATCTTGCCATCAAGGTGAGCAACTGCGGCATCCAGCCTTCCCAAACGGGCGTACACGCCGATCACATAAAATCGGGACGCATTGATGCGGAGCATGATCGGCTTACGTCCACCTGTCGACTCACCCAAATTGCTTTCCACAATCAAGCCATCTTGCAACAGTTCATTGACAATATTGGTCACGGTTGGTGGCGTCAACTTGGTCAACTTCGCGATTTCCGCCCGCGAGATGGGGCCATGCACACGGACCATGTTCAAAATTGTCGACTTATTCAATGATTTCATCCACTGGAAACTTCCCGTCTGCATTCGCTTCCCCCTTTCAGTCTGGATTAACAGTGCGACTTCCACGCGATGTGGATTGGTTATTAACCAACGTTCATACTATGCGCAAAATGAAAATTTGTCTATATTTTTATTCAAGTAAAACATATATTTTATTTGACAAAAAAATAAAAAATCCCTTTCCAATCCATCTTGCCAATTAGACCCAGCTCGCGCACAAAAATAAAACATGGCAGCAGGGTAGCCGCCATGTTTCACAAATCACTTCTCCAATCGGCGCAACAACGCTTCGCGCTCCGCTTCAAACCCAGGTTTTCCCAGCAAAGCGAACATGTTTTTCTTGTACGCTTCCACTCCTGGTTGGTCAAACGGATTCACACCGAGCAAATAGCCGCTCACGCCACAGGCCTTTTCAAAGAAGTAAACCAGCTGTCCAAACGCAAAGGGGGAAAGTTCTTTCACTTTCACTACCAAATTGGGCACCCCGCCGTCGGTGTGGGCCAACATGGTTCCCTCAAACGCTTTGGTGTTAACAAAATCAAGATCTTTACCTGCCAAATAGTTCAGGCCGTCAAGATTGTCTGCTTCCTCTTTGATCACCATCGTTTTGGCCGATTTTTCCACAAAAACGACCGTTTCAAAGATGTTGCGCAGGCCTTCTTGGATGTACTGACCCATGGAATGCAAGTCCGTGGTGAAGTTGACCGAAGCCGGAAAGATGCCTTTGTAATCTTTGCCCTCGCTCTCACCGTACAACTGTTTCCACCACTCGCTGAAATATTGCAGGGATGGCTCGTAATTGACCAGCAACTCTGTGGTTTTGCCCTTGCGGTACAACGCATTCCGCACGGCTGCATACTGATAAGCCTCATTCTGCTCCAAATCGGCGTTTCCATACAGTTGCATACCGGCTTGTGCTCCGGCCATCATGGCGTCAATGTCAATGCCCGCCACTGCGATCGGCAACAGGCCCACCGCGGTCAGGACGGAATAGCGCCCGCCTACATCGTCGGGAATGACAAAGCTCTCATACCCTTCTTCCTCAGCCAATTTCTTCAATGCCCCTTTGGCGCGGTCCGTTGTAGCGTAAATGCGGCGGCGCGCTTCTTCCTTGCCGTAGCGGGATTCCAAGTACTCGCGGAAGATGCGGAAAGCGATGGCGGGTTCCGTCGTGGTGCCTGATTTGGAAATGACGTTGACACTCACCTCTTTGCCCTCCAACAATTCCAGCAACTCAGCCACATAGACCGAACTGATGTGATGGCCGACAAAGTAAATTTCCGGCGTTTTCCGTTTGCCCTTCGGCAACTGGTTGTAGAATGTATGGGTCAACATCTCGATCGCTGCCCGCGCTCCCAGATAAGAACCGCCGATGCCGATGACGACGAGGACGTCAGAGTCGGACTGGATTTTGGCGGCCGCCCGTTTGATGCGGGCAAACTCTTCTTGGTCGTAATCGCGTGGCAAATCAACCCATCCCAAGAAATCAGCTCCGGCACCCGTTTTGTTATGTAACATGTCATGCGCCAAGTGAATCGCTGGACCCAATTGGCTAACTTCATGTTCTTGTATGAAAGAACGTGCTTTGGAATAGTCGAAAGATAATAGATTCATTTTTTCACCATCCATTTTTCATTTACTAAAACAACAGTTGCCAAATCATCACACATTTTACCCTAATCATCTTCCAATTTCAAAAGCGAAAACCGGCGCGAAGCTTGGTGAAACCGTTACCAATGAAAGCAGGGCGCCCATTAGCGGTGCGCCTTGTCTTAGGATGAACCAAAACGAGGTTCTTACTCGTTCCGTTTCGCCTTTTTCCACATCCATTTCAACCAGATTCCGTCTTGTCCAACGCGGACAAACCCCGACTTCTCCAGCACGCGCACAGACGCTTTGTTCTCAATGTCGCACTTGGCGGTGATCTGTTTGACCCCCGGTTGCCGCTTCACCCAATCTACAGCCGCTTGGGCGATTTCCGTGGCATAGCCCCGTCCCTGATAGGCAGGGACAATGCTGTAGCCGATATCGACCGCACCCGAAGCATCCGGTCCCCCTTTGAATCCCACATCCCCGATCAAGCTGTTGGTCTCTCTATCAATTGCCAACGCATTCCAAACCATTTCGTTTGATTGCAAACGTGTTTTTTCATACACGATGGGCAATGCTTCCGCCAAATCGGGATGCGGCCAATCATCTGGAATGTGAATATGAAGGGATTCAGCCAACTTTTCCTTGTCATGGATTGCCTGTTTCATCCGTTCTGCCGTGAACGGGATCACCATGACCCGTTTTGTATCAAATCGCATGATAGCTCCTTTCTGTTAACTCCGACGGCTGTTTTGGAACACCACCCGCACGCTCCTTGAGTGAAGACCGTTTGGGCACGGTTGCCCCACAAAACGGCTTAGCTCTTGGGGCATGAAGGTGTTCCGCCCAACTGCGAGATAACCGAAAAATAAAAAAAATCGAATAATATCCCCGTCTATTATCCTACCCCGTCTCCAGCTTTTCAGAACCTCGCTCATCTAAATGTAGCATTAATCCATGCTATAAACTAGGGTGTGTCTGGCGAATAGATATAGTGAGGCTACGCTTAATATATTGCCAATTGAAAGAAGGTGGATTCATGCATCGAAAACTGCTTACGCTCAGTTGCCTTTGCTTGCTTTTGCTAACGCTGAGCGGTTGCGTCAATGGGCATTTTCACCTAACAGTTCACTCCGACGGTTCGGGAGTTTATGAACTGAAAGTGGAAACAAACCCCTTGTTGCTCTCCCAATTTGCCCAATTGCGCGAACGCTTGGAACAATACGGCTACCGTCTGACGGAGATCAAACAGGGCGACAAGGTGGGTTGGATCGCTCGCAAGGAAGTGAATAACTTAAAAGCCCATCCACCCGGCCCCGAGTTTAAAACGATTTCACCTATTGCCCTCCTGAAAGTGGACGCACCGCAATTCACGCAACAGCAAGGCTTGTGGTTTCATCAGATGCAACTGCACACCAAGGTGGACATGAACGGCCTGAACCTCCCCATGCTGAATGATGGTGCTGATCTGCGTTTCATCCTGACGTTGCCGATTGAACCCCAAACACATAACGCCACAACAGTCAGCGCAGATGGCAAAACACTCACTTGGCAAATCGTACCCGGTGAAGTAACACCGATCGATTTGAACGTCAGATACCCAAACTTCATCGCCTGGGGTGTCACTCTTCTGATTTTGGTTATCCTAGCTGGCGCGGCGTGGTGGGCCGTCAAAAAGAAAAGCGGGCGGCAAGGCCCTCCGTCCGATTCGTTCCACCAAAGTTAAACGTAAAACGAAAGGCACCCTCTTCACCAGAAAAGGGTGCCTACACATGTTGACATCAGCCCAGCCAAACTCCGTCATATACAAACGACGCTGGTCCGGTCATGTATACGCGATCATCTTCCTCGCACCATTCAATAAACAAGTCCCCCGCGGGCAAGTGCACCAATACCTTTCGCCCGCATTTCCCTGCCAGCGCACCAGCCACGACGGTGGCGCAAGCGCCGGAACCGCAGGCTAGGGTGATTCCTACCCCCCGTTCCCATACCCGCATGGTCGCTTCATCCGAAGAATGGTAAGTCACAAATTCAACATTGGTTTTGTTGGGAAAGAGCGGATGCTTCTCCAGCAACGGTCCCCACTTTGCCACTGGAAATGCGGTAGCATCCTCCACGGCGATCACCATATGGGGATTGCCCATGCTGACCGCTGTATAAACAAACGACCGCCCTTCAACCGAAAGCGTTTGTTCAACCGCAGATTCCCCTGGAAGCTGGAGCGGAATCTCCCGAGGCGTCAACACCGGTTGTCCCATGTCGATGCGTACCCGGCTAACTACGCCTGCTTCGGCTTCGATCCAAACCGGTTGCACACCGATCTTGCTCTCAATCGTAAACTGCTTCCGCAAACCATTCATTCGCTCATAAACATATCTGGCCACGCATCGCATCGCATTTCCGCATTGTTCGGCGATGCTACCGTCGCTGTTAATAATCCTCATGGCGATGTCGGCGACAGAGGATGGGTACAACACGGCGATTCCATCCGCCCCCACCCCGGTGTGGCGGTCACATATGCGCGGCGCCAACGCGGCAAGTTCGGTGAAGTCGGGGGTGAAGGGCGTGTGAATCACCACGAAATCATTGCCCAAGCCATGCATCTTGGTGAACTTCATTCTGTCTCTCCTCTCAGGTCAAGAGCTGTGCATCATTCTTTGAGTTCGTCTGGCCATGGGGCGGAGCAAATCAAGGATGCCCGCCAATATGACAGGAAGCGTCGATGTAACTAAAATCAAAATCCACTCGCGCACGCCGAGCGAAACCGTATGGAATACGGGCTGTAACGGCGGATGATAAATCACTACCAACAACAGGACGGCGGATGACAACACCGCCAGCACCAGCGGCAGATTGTCCAGCGGATTGCGTTGGAATATCGTCCCTTGGCTACGGCAATCAAACACATAGATCAGCTGGGCGAACACCAATGTGGCGAAGGCGACCGTCTGCGCCCGCACCAAATCGTCCGGCGTCTCCATGTAAGTAACCCAAAAAGCCATCAATGAACACGCTCCGATCAAGAGCCCCCGCGTCACGATCTTCCAGCCCACGCCGCGCGCAAATACACTTTCACGGCTGTTGCGCGGCGAACGCACCATTGTGTCTTCCTCTGCCGGGTCGATACCGAGCGCCATTGCGGGCAAGCCGTCGGTCACCAAGTTTACCCACAAGATCTGAATCGGCACCAGCGGCAAGGGTAAACCGGCCAACATGGCCAAAAACATGATCAAAATCTCGCCGACGTTGCTCGCCAGCAAATAACTGATAAATTTGCGGATGTTTTCATAGATGTTTCTCCCTTCCTCCACCGCTGCCACGATTGTTGAAAAGTTGTCATCTGCCAGGATTAGGGAGGAAGCTTCTTTGGAGACATCCGTTCCGGTTATGCCCATGGCGATACCGATGTCAGCCGATTTGATGGCCGGAGCGTCGTTCACCCCATCCCCTGTCATCGCCACTACTTGGCCCGCCTGTTGCAATGCTTTCACAATCCGCAATTTGTGTTCCGGCGAAACGCGGGCATATACATCGATGTCATTTACTTTCTTTTGAAATTCATCATCACTCATATTGTAGAGATCTTGTCCGGTGAGTGTCAAACCCTGCGGGCGCTTGATTCCCAATTCCCGCGCGATGGCCACCGCCGTAGTCTGGTGGTCGCCTGTGATCATCACCGTTTTGATCCCCGCTTTCCGGCAAACGTTGATCGCCTCTTTCACTTCCGCGCGTGGAGGGTCGATCATCCCCGCCAAGCCGACAAAAACCAACTGCTGCTCGTATTGCCCTTCCTTCAGGACGGTGTGCCGACTATCCAATTCCCGGTAAGCAAAGCCCAAATTGCGCAAAGCCATGCTTGCCAATTCCTCATTGTGGCGCAGGATCTGCTCCCGCTTGGCGTCAGTCAGCGGCACTTTGCGTCCCTGCTCCAACAGATGGGTACATTTTGTCAGCAATACATCGGGGGCACCTTTGCTAAATACCACGCACCCTTTGCTTTTGTTCTCCAGAATGACTGACATCATCTTCCGTTCCGAATCAAAGGGAAGCTCTTTGATCCTTTCCCATTCCCCAGCTAGGCGCTCTTTGTCGAGTCCCGCCTTGGCCGCCGCAACCAACAGCGCCCCTTCGGTGGGATCACCGTTAACCACCCACGCTTCCGACTTCTTGAGCAAGCCGTTTTTCTCTGTTTTTTGCATCAGCTGAGCGTTATTACATAAAGCTGCTACTTCTAGCAACCGCCGCAAAGCGGGCTCCTTCTCCACTTTCACAATGGCGCCATCGGCTTGAAATTCCCCTTCTGGTACATACCCGCTTCCGCTTACCTGTATCCGTTTGCCATCCGCCCATAACTGGGTAACGGTCATCTTGTTTTGCGTCAGCGTCCCCGTCTTGTCCGAACAAATCACCGTGGCGCAACCCAAGGTTTCGACAGAAGGCAGCTTTCTGACAATCGCTCGCCGTTTAATCATACGTTGCACACCAAGTGCGAGCGCAATGGTGACAATCGCTGGCAATCCTTCAGGGATAGCGGCCACTGCCAGCGACACCCCTGCCAAAAACATCTTGTACGCATCATGGCCGTGCAAAATGCCCGTGAACACAACTAAAGCCGTCAACAGCAAAGCGACCACGATCAGCACTTTACCCAACTGCTCCAACCGTCGTTTCAGCGGCGTGTCCATCGCCTCGGTGTTTTCTAAAAGGTGCGCGATCCGCCCCATTTCTGTCCCCATGCCAGTGTGAACAACAATCCCTAAGCCGTTCCCACGCACTACCATGGTGCCCATGTACCCCATGTTCTTACGGTCGCCCAATGCCACTTCGGCGCGCGGCAAGCTGGCCGACTGCTTGGTCACCGGCACCGATTCACCGGTCAACGCCGACTCTTCCACATACAAGCCTTCCGCTTGCGCGAACCGGACATCCGCTGGGATACGGTCCCCGCTCTCTAACATGATCACATCGCCGGGCACCAGTTGAGAAGCATCCACCCGCTTCCATTCTCCCTCACGCAACACCTTCGCTGTCGGCGCGGACAGCTTTTTCAGTGCGCTGAGCGACTTTTCCGCGCGCATCTCCTGAATAAAACCCAATACAGCATTCAAGAGCACAATGGCGATGATAGCAATCGCATCCGTATATTCCCCCAGCAATCCCGAGATCAGCGTGGCGATCAGTAGCACCAACACCATGAAATCTTTAAATTGCTCGATAAACAACGACAACCAGGAGGCTTTTTCCCCTTCAGCCAGCTGGTTGGGACCGACTTGCTTCAACCGCTCTTTGGCCTCTTTGTCGCTGAGTCCGCTTGTAAGATCCACTTTGAAATGAGCGGCCACTCGCTCGACTTCCCAATCCACCCAACGAGCTCGTTCTGACAACGTTCTTCCCCCTTTGTCCACTCTTCTTTGAACAATGTATTCAGACAAGCACGCAAACATGAAACAAAAAAGCGGCATCCCCTTGTTACCCTGGCAAGCTCTCCCGCAATTTGTGTTACAATGAATGGTATGAAAAAGAAAAGGATGAACGAATCATGTCATTTGATGGATTGGTTACGCATGCAATTACACACGAATTACAAGGATTGATTGGTGGACGGATCACAAAAGTTTATCAACCGGGCGAAGCGGAATTGGTACTGCACATCCGCTCGCAAGGACAAAACCATAAATTGCTCTTATCCGCACATCCCGCATACGCGCGGGTGCAGTTGACGGACATTCCACAGGAGAATCCTCCGGAACCGCCGATGTTCTGCATGCTTCTGCGCAAACATAGCGAAGGTGGGATTGTGGAAGCGATTAAACAAGTGGGCATGGAACGGATTATCCACTTCGATTTCCGTTCCCGCGACGAATTAGGGGATGAAGTGACGCGGCGTCTCATCATTGAGATCATGGGGAGACACAGTAACATCATCTTGGTCGACCCCGCCACCCAAACGATCATCGACGGAATCAAACGGGTTGGCCACGCCGTCAGCCAGCATCGCCAAATCTACCCCGGCGCAGTTTATGTGGCCCCACCGGCCCAAGACAAGGCCGATCCGTTATCCATCGGCCGGGACGCATTTATTGCCGGTTTCGATTACAATAGCGGCCGCCTGGACAAACAGATGGTGGCCCGGTTCACCGGCTTAGGTCCTTTGATCGCCAAAGAAATCATCCACATGGCCGGGATGGCCACCCGTGACCAGTTATGGCGCGCATTTGACGAAGTGATGGACAAAGCTAGGAGACACCAGTATGCACCCACCATCACTAAAACGTCCGACAAGAGCTTCTTCTCTTTGTGGCCGTTGACCCATGTGGCAGGGGAGGCCAAAAGCTACCCGACGATGAGCGCATGTTTGGAACACTTTTTTTACGGCAAAGCGGAGCGAGACCGAGTGCGGCAACAAACCGTCGACTTGATCCGCAAATTGAAAAACGAAATTGACAAACACGAAAAGAAAATCACTATTTTAACGGACGAACTAGCATCAGCCGACCAAGCGGACATTTGGCGCATCCGCGGGGAACTGATCACTTCTTACATGCATCAAATCAAGCGGGGCGACACGGAAGTCCGCGTAGCCAACTATTATGAAGAGGGCGCGCCGGAAACAACCATCGCGTTGGACCCGTTGTTAACCCCTGCCGAAAACGCGCAACGCTATTTCAAAAAATACAACAAGCTGAAAGCGGCTAAAAAATGGAACGCAGAGCAAATCGAAAAAGCCAAGCAGGATAAAGCTTACTTGGAGTCAGTGTTGGTGCAGTTAGAAAACTCAACTCTGCGGGACGTCGAACAGATCCGTGAGGAGTTGGTGGAAGAAGGCTGGCTCAGAGCACAACCGAAAAAAAATCAGAGGAAGAAAAAAGAGGTTCCGGCTCCGCTTGCCGTTCAAGCCTCAGACGGCACCACCATTCTGATTGGAAAAAACAATAAGCAAAATGATTATCTGACGCACCAGTTGGCTCGCGCGACCGACACTTGGTTGCATACGAAAGACATTCCCGGCTCCCATGTGGTGATCCGTGCTAAAACAGTCAGCGAAGAAACCCTGATGGAAGCGGCGATGTTGGCTGCCTACTACAGCAAAGCGCGAGAATCTAGCCAGGTGCCAGTGGACTTCACCCTGATCAAGCATGTGAAAAAACCGTCAGGCGCCCGGCCCGGCTTCGTGATCTACGAACAACAGCAGACCATTTACGTCACACCAGACGAAGATACGATCAAACAGTTATTGCAAACGGAAAAAAGCAAGATGAAGCAAGCCAAGCCCTAACCAACGTAAACGTTGGCTGGGGCTTTATTTATGCGCAGAAACTGGGTACCTTCCTCCCTTGTTTTATTTTTCCACTCATGATATAGTTAGATCATAAGTTATTTAGTTAATTATCTAATTATCTAACGGAGTGTGAAAAGTGAACACCGTCTTTAAAGCGTTGGCAGATCCCACCCGCCGTCAAATCTTGGATTTGCTGAAAAAAGGGGATCTGACTGCAGGAGAAATCGCAGATCACTTCGATATCTCTAAACCATCAATCAGCAACCACCTGAACATCCTGAAAAGCGCTGACTTGGTCATGTCCGAGAAGAAAGGCCAATACATCGTGTATTCCCTTAACACTACCGTGTTTCAGGATGTGATCACATGGCTCATCAATGTGAGCGGAAAGGGGAATGAAACACCATGAAGCATTTGCACAAACCATATCTTATCTTATCCTGGGCCATCGCCCTTGTAACGTTGGGAGTCTTCCTGTACTGCTACGACCTGTTGCCAGACCGGGTGCCCATGCACTGGAATGTCAAAGGACAAATCGACAAATACGGTTCAAAAAACATGCTGCTACTATTCGGACTCATACCCTTGGCCATGAATCTGTTACTCACCTTCCTGCCCAACTGGGACCCACGCCGCGACCGTTATGTCATGCATAGTAAAGCGTATTCCATCCTGCTCTTGTATTCCACCGTCATCTTGTGCGCCGTGTTCTTATCCATCTTAGCGATCACCTTGGGTTATCCGGTGAATATCCCTCTCCTACTCCAATTGCTAATCGGCATTCTGTTAATGGCGATAGGCAATTACCTGCCGCAAGTGCGACAAACGTTTTTTTTCGGCATCCGCACACCGTGGTCCATCACGTCCGAAGACAATTGGCGACTCACCCACCGTTTTGGCGGCAAGGTGTTATTCTTCATCGGCTTGCTCATGATCATCAGCCTCTTCTTGCCAGTACCGCTTAGATCCATCCTGCCGTTTGCCGCCATTATCATTGGCTTGGCTATCATTTACTGGTACTCCTATCGTTTGTACAAACAAAACAGAGCTTAACCGGGAAAGAGCTACCTTCCCCCTATTTCATCAATTTATAAGGAGAGGATTTATATGAGTATCCAAATCGCCTTTCATCATGAACGCCCTATCTCCCCTGCCGCTATCTTGTCCCTCTGCAACCAGCAAGCCGCGGCCGATGCCCGTACCATCGCCCAGACCGAACTCATGCTCCAGGAAGGCCTTACGGTCGGGGTCTGGGCAGACCAGCAACTGATCGGCTTCTCCCGGGCGGTAACGGTTGGACGCCTGTGTGCATACATTAAAGAGGTGGTGGTAGACAAGCGCTATCCTCAAGCCCGCATTGGCCAAAAGTTGATCAACCATTTGCTAAAGGGGTTGGAGCAAGTGGAAATCATCCATCTCCTCTGCGCCCGCGACCTTCTTACCGACCGTGGCACGGATACGCACAAAGACACGGGCACATGGCTGTTTCAACACAAAAAAGCCAGCGATTTGTCATCGCCGGCCTAAAAACAGCTCGCCGCTCCTTTGCCACCCTCTCATCCTTTGGCCGGGGTGCGGCTACCCGGTTTGACCACGGGGATGCCCTCCCGGCAGAGCGGACATTCTTCCGGTGTATAGCTCTCAATCTTAATTTCTGTCAGGGCGTGGTACGGGCAGGCAAATGGATTGTGTCCGCCCGTCCGGTCCACGATGGAGCCAACCGCCACAACCTCCGCCTGCATTTCTTCCAGCAGGGCGATCACTTCTTTGACCGACCCACCCGTTGTCACCACATCTTCAATGACCAAAACGCGTTCACCTGGTTTCACCGCAAACCCGCGCCGCATTTCCATGACACCCACTTTGCGTTCCGTGAACAGGCATCGCACACCGAGTGCCCTCGCCACTTCATGGGCGATGATCACCCCGCCCAGAGCCGGACCGACTACAACATCTATTGCTTCGTCGCGGAACAGCTCCGCGATCGCTTCGCCTGCCTTGCCCGCGTCATGAGGGTATTGCAACAGTTGCGCACATTGCATGTATTGGGCGCTATGGCGTCCAGAAGAAAGCAGGAAATGCCCCTGCTTCAATACGCCTGTCCGTTCAATCGCTTCTTGCAAAGACCAACTCATCTAAACCCTCTCCCTATCCTTGGTTGATTTCTGCCACAATTGCTTCATAAGCCCGCTTTGGGTCAGCTGCCGTGGTGATCGCCCGCCCGACCACCAAGTAGTCCGCTCCCCGCTGGATGGCCCCGCTTGGCGTCATAATCCGTTTTTGGTCATCTGCGTTCACTCCGGCGGGGCGAATCCCCGGCGTGACCGCCAAGAAATGAGAGCCGGTTACAGCCTTCACGTCGCCAGCCTCATGCGCCGAACAAATCACCCCGTCTGCTCCTGCTTCGTAAGCCAACTTCGCATAGTGCGTCACAGACTCCTTCACCGTACCGGGAATGCCGATTTCCTGATTCATTATTGCTTGATCCGTGCTAGTTAGTTGCGTCACGCTGAGCAAACGCATGCGTCCGCCCGCGCCGCTTTTCTTCTCAGCCATCTCCCGCGCCGCCGCGATCATGGCTCGGCCGCCACTGGCATGGAGCGTGAGAAAGTCAACTCCCAAGCTGCTGAGCGATTCCACGCCTTTGGCGACGGTGTTGGGGATATCATGCAATTTCAAATCCAAAAAAACGGTATATCCTTCCTCTTTGCGGGCCGCCACCCACTGGGGGCCAACCGCGTAAAACAGTTGGTACCCCACCTTGATGGCCGGCTTGGCTGTGCCTGCCCAACGCGCCAACAGCCGTTCCGCTTCATTCGCTCCCGGATAATCCAAGGCGATGAAAATGCGTTGGTCCACTACCATGTCCACTCTCCCCTTTCGCCTTAAGCCAAGACTGCTGATCGGGCGCCGACAGCAGGTTGGCCAATCGGTTCTGCGCTCATGTGAATCGACTCCAATGTGATCAACAGCGCTTCTACCGTATCAAGCGAAGTGAGGCAGGCGATGCCGTTTTCTACCGCTTCACGGCGGATGCGGAACCCATCCCGTTCCGGTGTGCGCCCACGCGTCCAAGTGTTGACTACTAAGTCCGCTTTGCCTTGGCGAATCAAGTCCAGAATATGTGGGGAGCCCTCTCGCAATTTGTGCACACGCTCAACCGGCAGGCTCGCCGCTTCCAAGATGTCCGCCGTTCCACTGGTGCAGACGATCTTGTATCCCAGCTGATGGAACCGTCTCATGAGCGAAACGGCTTCCTCTTTCTCTTTGTCTCCGATGGTCGCCACCACCGTGCCAAAACGGGGCAAGGAGATGCCTGCCGCCAATAGCCCTTTGTACACCGCGCGGGCATAATCGCGATCCCGTCCCATCACTTCGCCGGTCGATTTCATTTCCGGTCCCAGCGTGATATCGACGCGGCGCAACTTCGCGAAGGAGAAGACCGGCACTTTCACCGCCACTTCCTTGCTTTCCGGACACAAGCCGTTGTCATACCCCTGCTCTTGGAGTGACTCGCCCAACATGATCCGGGTAGCCACTTGCGCCATCGGGATGCCTGTCACTTTGCTCAAGAACGGCACAGTCCGAGAAGCGCGCGGATTCACTTCCAGCACATAGATGTCGCCTTTGAAGAGAACAAACTGGATATTGATCAATCCTTTGGTATGCAATGACTTAGCGATTTGCGTCGTGATCTCAATCACCCGCGCCTTTTGCTCCGGTGTGATGGATTGCGGTGGGTAGACAGCAATCGAGTCGCCAGAGTGTACCCCGGCCCGTTCGATATGTTCCATGATGCCCGGGATCAACACGTCTTCTCCATCGCAGATGGCGTCCACTTCCAACTCTTTGCCTAGCAAGTACCGGTCGATCAGTACCGGATGTTCCGGATTGACCTGCACCGCTACTTCCATGTAAGAGCGCAGTTCACTTTCGCTGTAGACAATCTCCATCGCGCGTCCACCCAAGACATACGATGGGCGCACTAGCACAGGATAGCCAAGGCGGGCCGCCACTTGGGCCGCTTCTTCGACAGAAGTAACTGCCGCGCCCGGCGGTTGAGCGATTTTGGTATCGTTCAGCAGCTTTTCAAACTTCTTGCGGTCTTCGGCTCGGTCGATCTCTTCCAAGGAAGTACCCAAAATCTTAATGCCTTCTTCCCGCAGATCCCGCGCCAGATTGAGAGCTGTTTGCCCCCCAAATTGCACGATGACGCCGAGAGGATTTTCTTTTTCGATGATGTTGAGCACATCTTCTTTGTAAAGCGGTTCAAAGTACAGCCGGTCCGAAGTGTTGAAGTCGGTCGATACCGTTTCCGGGTTGTTGTTGATGATCACCGCTTCATATCCCGCAGCCCGGATGGCCCAGATCGCATGCACAGTGGCATAATCGAACTCCACCCCTTGCCCGATGCGGATCGGCCCGGAGCCCAGCACGATGATGCTCTTTTTCTCAGATTTACGCACTTCATCCTCTTGTTCATAAGTGGAGTAGTAGTAAGGTGTTTCCGCTTCAAACTCGGCTGCACACGTGTCCACGATTTTGTATACCGGCTGTAGGCCATGCGCCAGACGCAAGGTGCGGATCTCTTTCTCAGATTGGTTACGCAGGCGACCGATGGTTTTGTCGGTGAAACCCATGCGTTTGGCCGTATGGAGCAGATCCACATCCAAGACCTCCGCTTCGGCCACTTGCTGCTCCAGTTTGACGATCCGTTCCAGTTTGTGTAAGAAGAAGCGGTCGATTTTGCTGAGTTGATGCGCCTCCTCCAACGAGTGCCCTCTGCGGAACCATTCTCCCAAGAGGAAGAGGCGTTCATCATCGGCCACGCGAATCCGCTCGCGCAAGGTGGCATCGTCAAGTTGTCTTGCGTCTGGCAATGCGATGTGATCCAAACCGATTTCCAGTGACCGAACCGCTTTTAACAACGATTCCTCCAAGGTGCGCCCGATCGCCATCACTTCGCCTGTCGCCTTCATCTGCGTGCCCAACTTGCGGTTGGCCGATACGAATTTATCAAACGGCCAGCGCGGGATTTTGCTCACCACATAATCCAAGGTCGGCTCAAAGCAAGCGTAGGTCTCGCCGGTCACCGGATTTTTCAGTTCATCCAAGGTGTAACCGATGGCAATTTTGGCCGCAATCCGCGCAATCGGGTAACCCGTCGCTTTCGATGCCAGCGCGGAGGAGCGGCTCACGCGCGGGTTCACTTCGATCACATAGTACTGGAAGGAGTGCGGATCGAGTGCAAACTGCACGTTGCATCCCCCCTGGATATTCAGGGAGCGGATAATCTTGAGCGCGGACGTGCGCAACATGTGGTATTCGCGGTCGGACAAGGTTTGGCTTGGCGCGAACACAATGCTATCTCCCGTATGCACGCCGACCGGATCGAAGTTTTCCATGTTACAGACGACGATGCAGTTATCATTGGCATCTCGCATCACTTCATATTCGATCTCTTTATACCCAGCGATGCTCTTCTCGATCAGGCATTGGCAGATTGGGCTGTAGCGTAAGCCGTTATCGACGATTTCCCGCAATTCCGCTTCGGTGTGGGCGATCCCGCCACCGGTTCCGCCTAGGGTGTAAGCGGGGCGCACGATCACGGGGTAACCCGTTTCTCCGGCGAAGTCCACCGCTTCTTCAACAGATTGGACAATCACGCTTTCTGGCACCGGTTCATTTAATTCGTTCATCAGGCTGCGGAACAAGTCGCGATCTTCGGCATTGGTGATGGCTCGGAGGTCAGTCCCCAAAAGGCGCACACCTTCTCGTTCCAGCACCCCTTGCTTCGCCAATTCGACGGCCAGGTTGAGTCCCGTTTGTCCACCCAACGTCGGCAACAAGCCGTCTGGCCGTTCCTTGCGGATCACTTGCGTAATGAACTCAGCGGTGAGCGGTTCAATATACACCCGATCAGCCATGTTGGTGTCAGTCATGATCGTGGCTGGATTGCTATTCACCAGAACGACTTCCAGCCCTTCTTCTTTCAACGCTTGGCATGCTTGCGTACCGGCATAGTCGAACTCGGCCGCCTGCCCGATAACAATCGGCCCGGAACCGATGACGAGAATTTTCTTCAGTGTTGGATCTTTAGGCATGGACTCCCTCTCCCTTCCGCGCGGCAAACGTATCCATCATTTCGACAAATCGGTCAAACAAGTATCCGGAATCAAGCGGACCGGGCGCTGATTCAGGGTGGTACTGCACTGAGAAAGCCGGAAGCGACTGGTGCACCAACCCTTCCACGGTGCCGTCGTTCAAGGCGATATGGCTGATTTCCAACCCGGTGCCCTTCACTGACTCAGGATTGACGGCATACCCATGGTTTTGCGAGGTGATAACTGTGCGGCCCGTCGCCAATTCTTTGACTGGATGATTGCCGCCGCGATGACCAAACTTCATTTTTACCGTATCCGCTCCACAGGCCAAGGCGAACAGCTGATGCCCCAAACAGATGCCGAACATTGGCACTTTCCCTAACAGTTTGCCGATCATGGTGATAGCTTCTGGCACATCTTTGGGGTCCCCAGGGCCATTGGAAAGCATAATCCCGTCGGGGCGGAAGCGGAGAATCTCTTCTGCTGGCGTGTTGTACGGCACGGAGATCACTTCACAACCCCGTTCTACCAACTCGCGTTGGATATTGTGCTTCGCTCCGAAGTCAACCAACACCACGCGTTTGCCATAGCTTGGCGCAATGTGGATGCTCTTGGTGCTCACGCGAGCGACCTGATCGCGCATCAGCGGTGTGCCCATCTGCTCCATCAGCGCTTCAATCGTCTCATCCCCGGTGGTGATAATGCCCTTCATCACTCCGCTCTGGCGCAACTTGCGCGTCAGCATGCGCGTGTCAATGCCAGCGATCCCGATGATGCCATATTCCTTTAAAAAGGTGGAAAGCGGCATTTCATTGCGCCAATTGCTGGCGTACTCAGCGATTTCCCGCACCACCAAACCTTGGGCGTACGGGCGGAGCGATTCATTATCGTCCCGGGAAATCCCATAATTGCCGATCAAGGGATAGGTCATCGTGATGATCTGCCCACAATAAGAGGGGTCGGTCAATATCTCCTGATATCCGGTCATGCTTGTGTTGAAAACAACTTCTCCCAGGGAGTTCCCTTCAGCGCCGAACGAAGTGCCGGTAAATAATGTTCCATCTTCCAAAAGCAATCTTGCTTTCATCATTTCATCTCCTCCTTGTCATGCCAGCGCAAGCTCAGATCTCCCGCCAAGTGATTTCACCCTCGAGCAAGGTCAAAACCGGCCATCCTTTTACCTTCCAGCCGGCGAAGGGCGTGTTTCGACCCAGTGACTTAAACGTGGTTGGGTCGATCTCCCGTTCCGCCTCCAGATCGATCACCGTTACGTCCGCCGGTTTGCCGACAGCCAATTCCCCATACTGCAAACCGAAGATCTCAGACGGTTTCCGCGTCATTTTGTCCACCAGCTCCGCCAGGGTCAACACCCCTTTTTCCACCAAGTGCGTGTACAGGAGAGGGAAAGCCGTCTCCAAGCCGACGATGCCGAACGGCGCTTTCTCCATGTCCCACGCTTTCTCTTCACTGGTGTGGGGCGCATGGTCGGTAGCAATGATATCGATCGTGCCGTCTTTCAAGCCTTCAATCAGGGCTTGCCGGTCTTGCTTGGATCTGAGCGGCGGATTCATCTTCCACATCGCATTGGGTTCCGGTATATCTTCGTCACACAACAGCAAGTGATGGGGCGTCACTTCCGCCGTCACTTTTTGCCCACGCTGTTTCGCTTCCCGTACCAAGCGCACGGATTGCTCGGCGCTGATGTGGCACACATGGTAGTGAACCCCGATGTCTTCCGCCAACAAGATGTCACGGCCGACATGGATCGCCTCCGCTTCGGAAGGGATGCCTTTCAAACCGTGCTTGGCAGCAAATACCCCCTGATGGACTGAGCCGCCTTTGGCCAGCGTGTCGTCTTCGCAATGAGCGACCACCGGCAACCCCAGACTGTGAGCGCGGCGCATCGCTTCTTTCATCATGCGGCTACTTTTCACCCCGACTCCGTCATCCGTAACCGCAAACACGCCGGCTTCTTTCAACCCTTCCATGTCTGTCAACTCTTGGCCTAATTCTCGCACTGTGATCGCACCGTAGACGAGCACCCGCGCCAATCCAGCCTCTTGGGCACGGCTTAGCACTTGCCGCACCGTCTCCGGCGAATCGATCACCGGGCGGGTGTTCGGCATGCAGGCAACCGTGGTGAAACCGCCTTTGGCCGCGGCCGCGCTACCCGTCGCAATCGTTTCCTTCTTCTCAAATCCGGGTTCGCGAAAGTGAACGTGCATGTCGATCAACCCCGGCACGACCAATTTGCCAGCGACATCGATCACTTCCGCTTCTGGGTCGGTCACATTCTCTGCTATCGTTTGAATCATGCCGTTGTCGATCAGGATGTCGCGTTTATTTATCGTTCCCGTCTGCAGGTCGAGCAAATGACCGTTTTTGATGATCCGTTTCATGCTTTCTCCCCCTCCAGTGCGTGTTCCAGTACCGCCATGCGAATCCACACGCCGTTCGCTTTCTGTTCAAAAATTTTCGACCGCGGATGTTCAACCACTTCATCGGCCACTTCTACGCCTCGGTTAAACGGGCCCGGATGCATGATGATCGCTTCGGGCTTCATCAAGCGAAGACGCTGAAGTGTCAACCCATATTGTTTATGGTAATCCTGCTTGGATGTGAACAACTTTTCTTGATGCCGTTCCAGTTGTACCCTTAGCATCATGACCACATCCGCCGTCTGCAACGCTTCTTCAAACGGTACATAAGGAGCCTCTTGTTCACAGTCGCGGTCGCGCATCGCTTGCGGGCCGCTCAAGATCACATGGGCGCCGAACCGCTTCAAACTCCACATATTGGAGTGCACTACACGGCTGTGGGCGATGTCCCCCACAATCGCCACCGTCTTGCCGGACAAGTCGACGAAATGTTTGAGCATCGTGTACAAATCCAACAGCGCTTGGGTGGGATGGGCCCAATGACCCGCGCCAGCATTTAGGATTTTGCAACCCACTTCTTGCCTTGCCAAAGCTTTTACTTGCTCCGGATCGGAGTGCCGAATGACGGCCACTTCCACCCCAAGGCTCGCTAAGGTTTTGACGGTGTCGTACAGGGATTCTCCCTTGGCGGTGCTAGAAACGTCAGGGGTGAAGTTCACCACTTCCATTCCCAGCTTTTTCTCAGCCACTTCAAAAGAAAACCGTGTGCGGGTGCTGGGCTCAAAGAACAAATTAGCTGCGAACCGGCCGCGGTATGGCCCCATGCCCGGACGCCAATTTTCTTCCCAATACCGGGCGCGAGCCAAAATGGCTTTCAACTCATTCAGGGTGAGCTGGCTCGTATCCAGCAAATGTTCCCGTTTCCACTCCTGCGTCATCAACGCCATCTGATCTCCCTCTTTCTATCAATGTGGCGGGTAGCGAACGCCCCCAACTTGTAATCACACATTTAAGCTACTTCCGCTTCTTGCGCGCCCGCTTGCCTTTGTTGCCGCGGCAAGATTGCGTTGAGCACAATCCCTACCACTGTTGCGAGCGCCATCCCTTCCAACTCCAGATGGATGTCGGCGAAGCGCAGAACCGCACCGCCAATGCCAATCACCAGTACTACCGCTGCAATGACTAGGTTGCGCCGTTCTCCCAGGTCGATCCGATGCTCAATCAGCATGCGCAAGCCCGCTGAGGCGATGATGCCGAACAAGAGGATCGATACACCACCCATAACCGGGGTGGGAATGGTTTGGATGAGCGCGGACAATTTCCCGATGAAGGCAAAGCTCATAGCCAGCACTGCCGCGCCCCCGATCACCCAGACACTAAACACGCGAGTGATCGCCATGACACCGATATTCTCCCCATAAGTCGTGGAGGGGGGACCACCAATCAAAGCCGCCGCACTCACCGCAATGCCATCGCCCAACAGGGAGCGGTGCAAGCCGGGATCGCGAGTCAAGTCCCGTTCCATAATGTTCCCTGTCACAATCAGGTGCCCGATATGTTCCGCCAGCACCACCAGCGTAACCGGCAGCATCACCAACACCGCATGCCAGGATACAACTGGCTTGGTGAATTCCGGTACCGCAAACCACGCTGCTTCTTTAACAGGCGCAAAGTCGACCATGCCCGCCGCGATGGCGATCAGGTACCCCCCGATAACCCCGGCCAAGATGGGGATGATGTTAAGGAATCCCCTGCCGAACATGCTGGTAACAATGGCGATGGCCAAGGTAGCCAAAGCCACCAAAAAGTTCTCCAGCGAGTAGGTGTGAACCGTCACCGTGCCCTGCTCCGGGTCAACAGCTTTGATCGTGCCTTGGATGTTCTGCCATTCTTGCGCTGTTTGCGGAATGGCTTGGATCACATCTTTTTGGCTAGCCATATCAACCGCGGTGCCAGCGAGGGCTAGTCCGATCACGATGACCACCGAACCGATCACCACCGGTGGCAACAGATGGTCAAGCCACTTGATGCCAAACTTGTAGACGACCAGCGCAACCACCCCGTACATAATCCCGATCGCAAAACAGCCGAACAACGCTTCCCCCATGTTCTTGCCACCTTGCGAGACCGTCAGGATGGGAACGATGAAAGCAAATGAAGAACCGAGATAAGCCGGTATTTTCCCTCTGGTCACAATCATGTAGGCAAGCGTCCCCACTCCGCTCGTAAAGAGGGCGACCGCCGGGTTCATCCCAGTCAACAGCGGCACCAGCACCGTCGCTCCAAACATGGCGAACAAATGTTGAAAACTGAGCATGATCCACTCATGCCACGCGGGACGTTCATGCACATCCATTCGTATCTTCTTGTCTGTCATCTCACTCCACTCCTTTTCCAGTCCCATAAAAAAAGCGCCTCTTTCGCCCGCATGGCAAAGAGACGCAGCATACCTGTAATGACAGCGCAATTCCGCGTTCCCTTTGCCGGCCTCACGGGACCGAGTTAAAAGGGACTTACTTATCGATTTATTATGCTTACCCGATCTTCTCCTTGATCCACTTCACTTAAGCAGACGGATACCAACTCCGTGCGGGAAGTAGGCACGTTTTTGCCGACGTAATCCGGACGAATCGGCAGCTCACGATGTCCGCGATCCACCAGCACCGCCAGCTGGATCATCTGCGGCCGGCCCCGGTCGATCAAGGCATCCATCGCCGCCCGCACGGTGCGCCCCGTGTAGAGCACATCATCCACCAAAATCACTTTTTTGCCAGTGATGTCCGGCACATCCGTCTCTTTCACTTGAGGATGCTCATGCTTTTCAGTGAGATCATCCCGGTACAAGGTGATGTCCAATTCACCGATCGGCATCGTTTTTCCTTCAATGTGGTGAATCCGTTCCGCCAAACGCTGGGCGAGATACGCTCCTCTTGTCTTGATGCCGACCAAGATGCAATGGTCAATGCCCTTGTTGCGTTCCAAGATCTCGTGGGCAATCCGGGTTAGCGCCCTGCGGATCGCCGCTTCATCCAGAATCACTTTTTCTTTTTCCAATCCGGTTTCCCCCTCTTTCATCTGACCTTACAGGGCACAAAAAAAGCTTCTTGGCCATCGCTGGACAAGAAGCACTGGAAGACATACTGCACCCATATTAAACCGTGCCCTTGCCAGCCTCTCTGGACTGGATTTAAAGGTTCCCTTCGCTTAGATGTATTATGCATCAGTTGGAAGCGGTTGTCAACAGAAAATGGTTCTATTTCATCTTTAATGTGAGAATTAAATTTTCCATATCCGCTGGAAGTTCTGCTTCGACGCGAATCCGTTCGCCTGTCCGGGGATGGGTGAAACCGATCACCTTGGCGTGTAGCGCCTGCCCCGTAATCGGATGGTTGTTCTTCTTCGGTCCATAAACAGGGTCGCCGATAAGCGGGTAACCGATGTACTTCATGTGGACGCGAATCTGGTGCGTTCTCCCCGTTTCCAGGCGGCACTCCACTAATGAAGCATTTTTCAGCCGTTCCAGCACAGTGAAATGCGTGACGGCTTGCTTGCTGTTTTTATGGATGACCGTCATCCGCTGGCGATGGTTAGGATCACGTCCCAACGGGGCGTCTACTGTGCCATGCTCATGCGGGATCACCCCGTGCACCACAGCGACATACACCCGTTCAACAGAGTGTTCCTTCAACTGCTCCACCAAGGACTGATGAGCCAAATCAGTTTTAGCCACCATCAACAGCCCAGAGGTGTCTTTGTCGATCCGATGGACAATGCCAGGGCGAGCCACCCCGCCAATGCCGGACAGCTCTCCCTTGCAATGGGCCAACAATGCGTTAACCAGTGTCCCCGTCTCGTTCCCAGCTCCAGGATGAACCACCATGCCGCGCGGCTTGTTGACCACAATCACATCTTGATCCTCATAACGGATATCCAGCGGGATCGCTTCCGCGGCCACCTCCAATTCCGCGATGGGCGGTTCATCGAACACAACCTGATCGCCCTGCTTCAAACGGTAATTGCTTTTCTTCACTTGCCCGTTTACTCGGACAAACCCGTCGCGGATCCAGTCTTGCACCCGCGCCCGGGACCACTCCTCATGAAAAGACGGCAGGAACTTATCCAGCCGCTCCCCTTCATATTCCTCTGTGACTTCCCATTCGTGGCGCTCCACGATGTCCATTGTTTCTGCCATTTAAGAGTCCCTCGCTTCAGACAACGATTCATTCGGTTCAACCGTGGGGCTGATCAAAGTGAGGATGATCAACACGATCACACCGACCACAATCGCTGAATCGGCAACATTAAATATAGGAAATTGATAAGAGCCGAATTGGAAATGCAAAAAGTCGACCACTTCCCCACTCCGCAACCGATCGATCAAGTTGCCGATCGCTCCTCCCAATATTAAGGAAAACGAGAAGGACATGATTGGACGCTCATGTTTCAGTTGCCATAAATAATACAGCACAAAACCGATCACGATAAAGGTGATGATGATAAATAGCCACTGCTTGTTTTGCAAAATCCCAAACGCCGCTCCGCGATTGCGGTGCGAGGTGATGTAAAAAAAGCCTTGGAGCACCGGAATCGATTCATACAAGCTCATATGGTGAACCACTAACCACTTTGTCCATTGGTCCAAAATCAAAATGCCGAGTGAGGTAAAAAAATATCTCAACTGTCTTCCTCCTGTCTCCCACAGTCGAACAGTTTCCTTTTTCCATCTGATTGTAGCACAGGGCAATCTGTCCGAACAAGTTGAGACAGCCTTTTAACCGATAAAGTCTTGGTCTAGGTCACGCAAGGTTTCTTCCCGATCTTTTTGGCGGTATGCCTGGTTGTGAGTGATATCGGTGATTTCGGCTGAGTTCCCATCCATATCGGTGATCGCAAAGCCTTCGACCAAGTCGATGTACCCACGCTGTTCATTGTGGTCGACCGTCAATTCGTTGTAACTGCGGGCTTCTGCAAAAAAATCCGGCGGATTAGACGTCCCATACTGTTCCACTTCCTGCCAAGCATCTTCACCATCATAAAAATTGTAGTCGCTTTCGTCGTGATTGTGATGTCCTGGTTGCACCACCTGTTCTTCAACCGGACGGTTAGCAGAGATGTGGGGATGTGGACGGTGTTCAACACAATATTCAGCTGTCGGCATCGCTTCCAGTCGTTCAAACGGAATTTCTTGACCACATTGTTTGCAAATTCCGTACGTACCCTGTTCCATCCGGTTGAGCGCCGCTTCAATCTCTTGCAGATGCCGCTCATCCGCTTCATTCAATGCCAAATCCTTGCCACGCTCAAACATTTCCGTTCCCAAATCGGCGGGATGGTTATCGTAGCCAGACAATTCTCCCACTGAGGCGTTCATCCCCGTTGCCATGCCATAGTTGTCATTGTGCGCCACCCGCTCTTCGATTTCTTGCTTCTCTTGTAGCAATTGTTGCCGCAATAGGCCCAACTGTTGCCCGTTCATATTCATGCCTCCCATCAAGTCAACTTGCTTACTGTTTATGCTGTCCCGCGTCGGTTCGATTTCCTCTGGAAATGGGAGGATGGAAAGAGAAAATGAGGCAGGCGAGCAACAATCGCCATAGCTACCGCTTATGTTTTCATCTAGATATTAGATTATTTCCAATTAACTTGATTTTAATTATACCCTTCCCAAAATACTTTATTGCTGTTATGCTTTTAGGCAATGAAGCGAAAGGATGGACAAACATGGGCAATCAATTGAAAAAACAACTACTGCCCCGACACGTACAAATGATGGCGCTAGGTGGTGCCATCGGTACAGGCATTTTTCAAGGCAGTTCGGAAACCATCTCCGCCGCTGGCCCCGGGGTTGTCATCTCTTATCTGGCTGCTGGAGGCCTCCTCTTCATCGTCATGAGCGCCTTGGCTGAAATGGGGATGGCTATTCCCGGCGTCGATTTGCGCGGATTTATCCACCGTGCTTTTGGTTACCGGACTTCCTTCGTCGTCGGTTGGCTCTACTTTTTTCTCTGGATCATCGTGATGGCGCTGGAAATTGTTGCAGCCGGCACCTTTTTGCATTATTGGTTTTCCAATATTCCCGTTTGGGCGCTCAGCTTGTTTTCCGCACTCTTTGTCATTTTCATCAATTTATTTAGCGTGCGCTTATACGGAGAAATTGAGTTTTGGCTTACGGGTATCAAAGTGGTCACGTTGGTTGTCTTCATTTTGTTGAGCGCCGCGCTGATCCTGGGCCTCATCCCTGTTGCCGATCCGCCATCGGCAAGCAATCTGACGGCTCACGGCGGATTCATTCCGCTCGGCTGGATGGGCGTGATCTCGTCGTTGTTGATCGTGATCTTTTCCTATGGTGGCACCGAACTAGTCGGGCTCTCCATCACCGAAATGAAAGACGCCGACCACACACTTCCCAAAGTGATGCAAGGCGTCATCTATCGCATTTGCCTCTTTTATGCCTTGCCAATCTTGTTGATCACCATGCTGGTTCCATGGAATCAAGTGGGTTCACAAGCCAGTCCGTTTGTGCAAGTGCTCTCCGCGGTAGGGCTTAAAGGAGTAGCCCATGTGATGAACTTCATTATGTTGACTGCCGTTATCTCCGCAGCCAACTCAGGCATGTACGCGACCTCGCGCATGATCTATTCTTTGGCGAGGGGTGGGGAAGCCCCAGCGCTGTTTACCCGCACCAGTCAGACCGGGGTGCCCGTATTCGGGCTGATGATCAGCGGCGTCGGCCTTTTGTTGGGCGCTTTCGCGGCCTTCATCGCCAAAGACTCTGTCTTTCAATATCTGATGGGCATTCCCGGGCTGACAGTCTTGCTCATTTGGATCTTGATCTGCCTAGCCCAACTCAAGTTACGTCCCACATATGACGGACAATTGAAATACCGTGTCGCATTCTTCCCTTATTTGACTGGGCTGACGGTGCTGATTTTGCTCGTCATCTTCGGCTTCATTCTGGCCGATCCGAAAAATCTGATCAACAATGCCGTCTATCTCAGCGTGGTGGCTGTGCTGACGCTGGCCTCCTTGTTTATCAGGCCAAGAACGGCATCGCAAACGGTCCGTTCATAACAAGAGCAAAGACGCATCCCCACGGCGGGGATGCGTCTTTTGATTGCTTCTACCTCGTCGGGGCATACCTCGCCAACTGCTTCTTCACGCTTTAGATTGCCATCTCAACTTACCATACCCTTAAGATTTCTGCGCAAAAAAAGACCCCATGTTCTTATGGGGTCTTTCATTCGTTGACAAAATCCTGCTTAGCCTCCATTCTTAAACTCCTAGAATGCGTGAGGCTAGCATATTTTATTCGGCCGCCACATCAGGATAATGCTCGCGCACAATGTCCACACAACGACTGCACAACTCCGGATGGTCAGCGTGTGTGCCAACAGACGGCAGGATCATGCGGCAACGGTCGCATTTCTCCCCTTCAGCCACTTCTACTTCAACGTGCAATTTCGCTTCCTTGCTCACATCCGCCGAAGCTGGTTTCAACTCCACTTGCGATACGATGAAGAGTTGATCCAATTCTTCAGATTCAGCCAGCAGAGTAGCCACTTCCTCATTCGGGGTTAACACCACTTTGGCCCCCAGCGAGTTGCCGATCAATTTCGCGGCCCGCGCTTCTTCCAACGCCTTTAATACCACATCTCGCAACTCAAGCAAGCGATCCCACTTGGCCTCCAACGCTTCATCTGCATACGCAGGATTGCTGACTGGGAAATCGGCCAATTGCACACTGATCTCTGTCACGCCCGGCACGTGTTTCCACACTTCATCAGCAGTATGCGGAATGATCGGTGCCACCATCGTCACCAAAGCCTGCAACATATCATAAAGCACGGTTTGCGCGGAACGGCGCACTGGGGCGTCAGCCGGCAATACGTACAAGCGGTCTTTCAATACATCCAGATAAAACTGGCTCAAGAACACGTTACAGAAGGTGTGCAAGTCCACATACACCTGATGGAAGTCATACTCGTCATACCCTTTGGTCACCCGGTCGATCAACCGTTGCAACTTCGCCAATGCAAAGCGGTCCAGCTCGGTCAATTGCTCAAATGGCAGACGGTCTGAAGCTGGATCAAAGCCGTGCAAATTCCCCAGCAAGAAACGGAAGGTGTTGCGGAGTTTGCGGTACACTTCAGCGATTTGCTTCAGAATGGCGTCTGACAGACGCTGATCCGATTGATAATCGCTAGATGCAACCCACAAGCGCAGAATGTCCGCCCCATACATGTTGATCACTTTGGCAGGCTCAATGGTGTTGCCCAACGACTTGGACATCTTGCGCCCTTCTCCATCCATCGTAAACCCATGGCTGAGCACTTGCTTATAAGGCGCCTGCCCTTTGGTCGCCACCGCGGTGGACAGGGAAGAGTTGAACCATCCACGATATTGGTCAGAACCTTCCAAGTACAGGTCAGCAGGCCAACTCAGATCATCACGGCCCTCCAACACCGCCTTATGGCTGGAACCCGAATCGAACCACACATCCATCGTGTCGGTTTCTTTGCGGAACTCCGTACCGTGGCAAGCCCGGCAGGATTGTCCTTCCGGCATCAATTCATGCACATCTTTGGCATACCAAGCGGACGAGCCTTCGCGCGCAAACAGGTCGGAGATAAATTTGATCGTCTCTTCTGTGATATGGGGCTCCCCACATTTTTCACAGTAGAAGATCGGCAATGGCACACCCCAGATCCGTTGCCGGGAAATACACCAGTCTCCCCGGTCGGCGATCATGTTGTGAATGCGCAATTCACCCCAAGCGGGCGTCCATTTCACTTTTTTGATTTCATCGAGCATTGCCTGGCGGAACCCATCGACTGAAGCGAACCATTGCTCCGTCGCCCGGAAGATGACCGGCTTTTTGGTGCGCCAATCATGCGGATACTGATGCGTAATGAAGTTCAGCTTCAACAGGTAGCCGCGTTCAGCCAATTTCTCCGTGATCGGCTTGTTGGCATCATCATAGAACAGCCCTTCAAATCCGGGTGCTTGCGCCGTCAACCGGCCCTTGCCGTCCACAGGGCACAACACTTCCAAATTATATTTTTGGCCAACGCGGAAGTCCTCTTCACCATGTCCAGGAGCTGTATGCACACAGCCGGTTCCCGCATCCACCGTTACATGGTCACCAAACACAATGGGGCTTTCCCGATCATACAAAGGATGCTGGCAAACCACGCCGGCCAAATCGCTTCCCTTGTATTGGGCAACGTTCTTATACTCTGTCAGCTCCGCCACTTTCATCACTTCTTCAACCAAGGCGGTAGCCATCAGGAGTTTGCGGCCACCGGTTTCAACCAAACTATACTCCAATTCTTCATTCAGACAGATCGCCACGTTGGCCGGAATCGTCCAAGGCGTCGTCGTCCAGATCACCACATAGGTGTTGTCCACAGGCAACACACCGTTACCTTGTTTCACCGGAAACATCACATAGATGGAGGCGGAGCGCTTGTCATGGTATTCAATCTCAGCTTCCGCCAACGCCGTTTCCGAAGTGGGGGACCAATAGATCGATTTCATGCCGCGATAGATGTGGCCCTGCTTAACCATCTCACCAAACACGCGAATTTGCGCCGCTTCATATTCAGGCAGCAGGGTGATGTACGGATTGTCCCAATCCCCTCGGACTCCCAATCGCTTGAACTGACTTTTTTGCTTCTCTACAAAGGAAAGCGCGTACTCTTTGCATTTCTCACGGAACTCCACCGGATCCACACTGCGACGGTCCACTTTTTTCTTGGTCACCACCGCATGTTCAATCGGCAATCCGTGGGTGTCCCATCCGGGCACATAGGGAGCATAATACCCTTTCATCGACTTGTAACGAATGATGAAATCTTTCAGCGCTTTGTTCAAAGCATGCCCAATATGGATGTCGCCGTTGGCATATGGGGGGCCGTCATGCAGGATAAAGCTAGGATTTCCCTTCCGCTTATCAAGCACTTGTTGGTAGATGTTCACTTCTTCCCACCATTTTTGAATTTCCGGCTCCTTGTTCGGGAGGTTCCCCCGCATCGGAAATTCTGTTTTCGGTAGATTGACTGTTTTGCTGTAGTCTGCCATAGAACATGACTCCTTTTATTCTGTTTTCGTTTTTTCTCTCTGGACAGCGACTTGCGCCACTCATTGGAATATCCTGTGTTCAGATCGGTTCGGACAATAAAAAAAACCTTCTTCATCCTCAAGGGACGAGAAGGTTTCCCGCGGTACCACCCTACTAGCTTTATGTCCTGGCTCAACAGACGACAAAGCCACTTGCACATCCGTAACGTGAATGACGCGGTCGACCTTACTCCAAGGTTCAGGTGACAGTTCCAGGGTGATTTTCGATAGATACTCGGATTAGGCTTTCACCACCCCTAATTCGCTGGAACGCGAGCACATCTATCTACTCTTCCCTTTCCTTACCGTTGGCCTCTATTTTATTTGCGTAATTTCATCGAACGGTGGCAGGTTAAGCCAGATTAAAACATCGCTTTTTTCTTTAATGTACGGGATTTTCTGCTGCGCAACTCCCGGCGCGGCTCTTCCTCTTCATCCATGTAAGTGGCTGCCACTTCATCCAACATGCTGTTGTCAATCACACTGGTATCTTCCATGTTATGAAATTCATTGGTGTGATATTCTTGCGTTGCGTGGAAGTCCTGACCTGTATGGAAATCCTGTTGACCTGTATGAAAGTCTTGTCCCGTATGGAAATCATTGTTGTCAAATTCTTGCGTTGCATACTCTTGGTACCCATGGGATGGTTGCTCCAACAGAAGCTCCGTCGGTTGGCTCTCGGCATACTGCTCGATTTGCTTCCCTTTATCTTCCAAACCTTGCTCCAATTCCTCCAAGGATTCCCAATCGGAGTTTTCCAAAATATCCAAATGGGATTGCACCAATGTGCGGAAACGGGCGCGGTATACAGTCGCTTTCTGTTTGAGATCAAGCAATTCGCTGTGAATGGCGCGCGCTTTTTGCAACGCCTCGTTGATGATACGGTCTGCGTTTTTCTCCGCTTCTTGTACGATCAACTCGGCTTCTTTTTTGGCGTTCAAGCGCACTTCTTCCGCCACTTCTTGCGCCACGCGAATCGACTTGTGAATGCTTTGCTCCATGGAAGCCAGTGTCGCCGCAGGTGGTTGCATCGGCATCGGCTCCGAATAACGGGGCATCGGTGGTTGCGTCGGTTGCGGTTGCATCTGTTGCATTTGTTGCACTTGCTGTACCGGTTGTGGTTGCGGACCCGTTTGGAACATGGATTCGCCTTCCATCAAGCGTTCGATCTCCGCTTGCAACTCTTCCACTTGCTGTTCCAACTCCAGCTTCTCGCGGGTCAGCAATTCAAAATCTTTGATAATCTGATCAAGAAATTCGTTTACTTCATCTACATCATATCCACGGAACGATCTTTTAAACTCTTTATTGTGTATATCATAAGGCGTTAGCGGCATCATCCGCACCTCCTGGACAAATACAATCTTTTCTATTCGACAATATTACCAAATATCCCGCCGAAATTCTATAAGCGACTTTCAAAAAAGACTTGACATTCATGCGAATTCCACCAAGTCTAACCAAATGCGCCCTTTTTTGGTATTGCCGCCAATACTTTCGACATATAACCGTCCGAATCCTCTAAGTGAAAGCAGATCCCCTTGCGCAACCGTAAAGTCAGGCTGATCCACAATCTTATGATTGGCTTTGCACTTTCCGCTTTTTATGAGTTGCGCCACCTTTGACCTGGAGATCCGAAACCCTTCGGCAAGCACCGCATCGATGCGCAAGGAAGCAACCGTAACCGCGTGCACCCTCTTCTTTTGCGAGGGATGAGCCAGTTCATCGCGAGCAATCGTTCTTATGTTAACATGCTCGCGACCGATTTGTCCAACTTGCATCAGGAGTAATCCCTCTAGTTCGGAAGCGGCAACCAGGTCGCATCCGGTGTCATGAGGAAGGATGTCCCCCAGCTTTTCCCGCTTGATGCCTAGCCCGAGAAGCGCCCCCAATACATCGGGATGTTCCAATTTCTTTCCAATATTTGCTTCTATGCGCAAGTATGTGAGCCCAAACATCTCAGGGTCTTCCACAACATAGTCGGGTGCGATAAACACGCGGCGGCGCTCCGCATCCGCATGCCCGCCATCCGACCATACATTCAGGTCGGGTTGGCGCCGCACCACCATGTTGACAATGTCCCGCTCGCGAGGATCGAGGAAATTGGTCAACACCGTTTGGTGCTGATGCGCCACTTTCCACGCCCAATCAAGCGCGCGTTCGACCACGATCCGCTCCTCCGGGCGGAAATGCATAAACAATGTTTCCTTCTCTCGTCTCACTTTATCAGATCACCCAACTGATGATGGTCATGACGCCCAATCGTATGAAATGAAGGGCGAATAACGCCACGATCGGCGAGATGTCGATAAATCCGATCGGCGGGATGAATCGGCGAAAGACGGATAGGTACGGTTCCGACAAGCGCGCGAGCAATTGTCCGACGGGGGATTCAAACACCTGCGGCAACCATGACGCAAGGATGTAAATAATCAGCACAAATTGGTAGATGGTAAATAACGTGTCAACCACTTGATAAATCAACATGAGCTTTCTGTTCACCTCAAATCTTTTAGCTCATCATCTTTCAGGAAATCGGTGATCGAGCCCGTGATATCCACGTTGGCCGGGGTGCAAATGAAAATGTTGTTGCCCAACTTTTGAATGTTGCCCCCTAAAGCATATACTGTTCCGCTCAAAAAGTCGATGATGCGTACGCCTTGATCGCGGCGGACGAGTTGGAGATTGACAACAACCGGACGATGGCTTTTCAAGTGATCTGCGATTTCGGGAGATTCTTCATAGCTACGGGGTTCGAACAAGACGAGGCGGATGTTTTTTTGCGTGTGCAAGGATACGATATTGCTCCTCCCCTTCAGATGATGGCTTGTCCCATCTTCGTGTTCAAGCTCATCATCATCGTATGGCTCGTCTTCTTCGCTCACACCGAAAAAGCCCATGATCTTCTCCATGAAAGTCATTGATTTCGCCTCCTTCAAAGGCTACCGTCCCCGTTTGCCTCCTCCAACTAACACGGATCCAAGCCGGACCCATGTGGCCCCTTCTTCAATCGCGATATCAAAATCTTGAGACATGCCCATGGACAAATGAGGCACACGTAAACGGGGCTGGTCTAACCGTTGTAATTGTTTTTGCAACCGCTTCAGTTCGCGGAAGATGGGCCGCACTTCCTCCGGATTTTCGACGATGGGCGCCATGGTCATCAGTCCGGCCACCTCAATCGTAGAATAATTCGCCACTTCTTTCGCAAATTCTTCTAATTCTTTCGGGGAAATTCCAAATTTGCTTTCTTCGCCCGACACATTCACCTGCAAAAAACAGGACAAAGGCTCAGCCTCTTTTTGGCGCACCCGGCGGTCAATCTCCTGCGCCAGGGAGAGCCGATCCAGTGAATGTAGGTATTGGAACCGACCAATGATCTCTTTTACTTTGTTGCGTTGCATGTGCCCGATGAAGTGCCAAGTGCCACGGTCGCCGAGCACTTTCCATTTGGGAACAGCATCCTGTACCTTATTCTCCCCGACATGGGTTAGGCCTAGGTCAAGCAAGCGTGCGGTATCCTCCACATCGCTGTATTTGGTGACGGCCACCACCCCAATTTCGCGCGGATCCCGGTTAGCCCGCCGGCAAGCTGCTTGAATACGCTCTTGCACCTTTTCCCAATGTTTACCAAATTCGTTCATGAGAATCACCTTTCCTGCTTTCCGATCCAAGCGACCATCCGTCCCGTTTTTCCTTTGTCCCGGCGGTGGGAGTAAAAGTAGGAATGATCGCAGCTTGTACACCATTTGCTTACAGCCATATGCTCAGGCAAAATCCCCGCCTGCAAAAAAATTTCGGCATTGGCTCGCTTCAAATCGCATTGCCATCTGCCGGGAACATGGCTCACCGCAATCCGCTCTAGCGCCTCTTGGCTGTGTATCGCTTCACGCATCGGGCCAATCACCCGCTCATCAACCTCATAACAACAAGGCCCGATCGACGGACCGATAGCCACCCATATCTCTTCTGGCTTCGCGCCTTGTTCGCAAAAACGTTTGACCATGTGGGCGCCAATTTGGCCAACCGTCCCTTTCCAGCCGGCATGAGCCACTCCCATCAAGTCCAATTGCGGATGATAAAAGTACAAAGGCACACAGTCGGCGAAATACGCTGCCAACAAAACCCCCGGCTCACGGGTAAAAAGGCCGTCAGTCTCTTGGTAGGCGGTTTGGCGTCCATCCTTCCCTTTGCCGCGATCCGCCGCCGACACTTGTTCAATATGTACGCCATGGACTTGTTCCGCGCAGGTCCATGCATCAAAGGAAAAGTCCAGTTCTTCGCTCAATTCCCGGCGGTTGTTAACCACTTGCCGCGGCCGGTCTCCCACGTGGAGTGCATAGTTGCGGCAGTCGGCATCTTCGCCCGCCCTTCTCGCGCTAAAACCGACGCGGAGGTGCGGAAATTGATTCTGCCACGCAGTCAGCTCAAACATGGGCACTTTGCTGTCACGGTATTGAAATGGTTCCATACACTCCCCCCCTTCGTTTCATATTACCATATCTTCCTTCGTCAACAAAGGAGGCGCGATCCGCCTCCCTCTAGCGCTTTTCCCGATCCGCCAGTAACTTTTAATCAACAGCAGCCTCATCCGGCAGATAATAACCGCGCCGCTCGACACTCTCTTCCAAACGAACCAAAATCACATCCGAACCGATCTTCACAATTTGCCGCCATGGGATCACCCATTCGTGGCCACTGCTAACAAAACCAAACCATTTGCTTTCACCCGGCACAACAATGGCATGGATCACACCCCGGCGCAAATCCAAATCCAAGTCGTAGATTTGGCCCAATTTACGACCATCAGCAATGTTGACGACATCTTTCGCCTGCAACTCTGATATTTTCACACGTCTCCCCACTTTCCGCGCAATGGTTATTTCTATATGTATATGTGCTGATTCCCGCAAATGTACGGCCTATTTCTATACAAAAGCCCAATCCTAGGCGATTGGGCTTTTGAGCAAGCATTGACTTGCGAATCTATTCAATTTAGGTGATAAACTTGTTCATCTGAGCAATGGCCGCTTTCTCTAGGCGAGAAACCTGGGCTTGGGAGATCCCTATTTCTTCAGCCACTTCCATCTGCGTCTTTCCTTCAAAAAAGCGCATGGACAAAATCATTTTTTCCCTGTCATTCAACTTGCTCATCGCTTCATTTAAAGCGATTCCTTCCAGCCACTGGGCGTCTCTGGACTTTTCATCGCTCAATTGGTCCATGACGAAAATGGGATCGCCACCATCCTGATACACCGGTTCAAACAAAGAAACCGGATCTTGGATCGCGTCCAATGCGAACACCACATCTTCTTTCGGGACGTTTAACGCACGTGAAATTTCCAAAATCGTGGGTTCGCGCGAATGCTGATTTGTCAACGAATCCCGAACTTGCAACGCTTTGTAAGCGATATCTCGCAACGATCGGGACACACGGATCGGATTATTGTCACGCAAGTATCTCCTGATCTCGCCAATGATCATGGGCACGGCATAGGTAGAAAACTTGACGTTCTGGCCGAGATCAAAGTTGTCAATCGCTTTCATCAATCCGATGCAACCAACCTGAAACAGATCATCCACGCATTCCCCTCTATTGTTAAATCGTTGGATTACACTCAATACCAAGCGTAGATTCCCATTGACCAGTTTTTCGCGCGCGGAACGGTCACCCGCTTGCAGCTGTTGAAACAGTACCCGCATCTCCTGATTTTTAAGAACGGGGAGTTTAGAAGTATCAACGCCGCATATCTCCACTTTGTTTCGCGCCATGAATTCCCCTCCTCAGGCTGGAACTAATTTTCAGTATGTCCTGAGGAAGGGGATTTATAATAAGAAGGAAATTAAACCATTTTATTGAATTCTTTACGCAATCTCTTAATAATTCTTTTCTCCAAACGGGAAATGTAAGACTGTGATATTCCGAGCATATCAGCGACATCCTTCTGTGTCTTCTCTTCGCCGCCATTTAAACCAAAACGCAACTCCATGATTTTGCGCTCCCGATCTGATAGATTCGACAGGGCCGTCCGCAAAATCTTGCGATCCACTTCATCTTCTATGTCGCGGTAGATTGTGTCATTCTCCGTGCCTAGCACGTCCGACAACAACAATTCATTCCCGTCATAGTCTGTATTGAGCGGCTCATCAAAAGAGACTTCGGAACGGATTTTGTTGTTGCGCCGCAAAAACATGAGGATTTCATTCTCAATGCATCGGGAGGCATAGGTAGCCAGCTTGATTTTCTTGGTGGGATCAAAGGTGTTGACGGCTTTAATCAGGCCAATCGTTCCGATCGAGACCAGATCTTCAATGTGAATCCCGGTGTTTTCAAATTTACGTGCAATGTAGACCACCAGCCGCAGATTGCGCTCAATGAGCAAAGCGCGAACGGCGGAATCCCCGCTCGGTAACTTTTCCAACAGATGCTCTTCTTCCTCCCGAGTCAACGGCGGAGGCAGGGCCTCACTCCCTCCGATATAATAAACTTCTTCCCCTTTCAAGCCGATTTGCATAAGTAGACGGTACCAAAACAATTGCACCGCCAATCTCCATTTGACAAACATCCTCATACCCCCCCAACGATTTGTTCTATCTGCTCCCGCGGCTCAAGATCATAACAGGACGGATGAATAATCGCTTGGTAAGTCCCATCAGACGAAAGGCGCCCGACATCTATACCTATGAGAATTTTTTTAATTTTATGCCACTCATCCCCCTGCAAAATTTCCACAACATCCGGTCTGATGGCGATCATCATCGCCTGTTCTTTCCCCGCTGCCCGGTACGGGATGACCCGAATCCGGTTTATCCAATCCGCCGGCAAATTGGACCAGCCCGCTTCCCAATCCCACTGGCGCAACATCTGTTCTAATTCTTCCGGAAAACAGACTTTCAATCGATCCAGTTCCACGATCATCACGGGTGTCCGGGTGATTGGATCGCGCAGTTGGTTTCCGGTATCAACAAGCCCGACGCATTCCAAGCAGTGCTGGTTGAGATGGATGCGAACCCCGGTCATGTACTGTTGAATCCGATGATTTTCCTTCAATGAACGCAACGAAAACCTAGTGTACAGCCACACAAGCGGAAATCCGCACAAAACGAGGGCCCATGATACAGGAGATCCCCAGCCCTGAGCGGAGTGGGTCAAAAACAGCCCACCAGCTACTTGGCTGTCTCCCGTAGTGACATAATGAAAAGCGATCATCGCTCCGCCGGCGATAAAGCAAACCAAGTAAAAAACCCCAAGATTGCGGATGAACGCCAACGGGTGGTGAAATCCATACGCGATCCACACCATCGCCAAAGAAACCAAGATTTTGACTGGAAAGAAATATGCCAACGCAAATTGCGGCCATAAGTGCAACATCGAATAGGCGCCACCCACGCACGCGGCCAGCAACAACCGCCAAACTTTGGTGGGTTGTTTGCGAATGCCCGCCGTCAACCACAATAGCAAGTAATCAATGGTTCCGTTGAGGAGGAAAATCATATCGGCGTAAACAACCATGCCCTTCCCCCTTCAGATTGAAGTGAGATCAGTATATCCCAAGCTCTGGTTCAAAGTCTGTCGCTTCTTGGATTGGTTCTTTGACTTGTTTCGTCGAACGCTGAGGTTCACCGCTAAATCCTGCCGGCATCCCTGCGCATGCCATGCTGGGAACTTCTACCAAAGTACCAGCTTCGTCCTGCACTCGGGATTGGAAAAGCCCAACAAAAAAAGAGATACCTGTTTAAGGTATCTCCTCGCTGATTGACAAGTAGCCTGATTCCAATAATGAAATCCTGCGATCCGTGGTCGCTTCTTGGAACAAAACTCCCAGTTGATGCAAAGCTCCCCGCCTTGGGTCGCTCCTCTATTTTTTGCGGTTGCGCAAGAATGTCGGCACTTCCAAATGCCCGTAAGGATCGATGAAATCATTATTTGCGTTTTGTTTTTCCTTTTCAACGCGGCTAAATGGGGAGAAAGTCGATTCTTCTTTTTGCGATTGTTGATTGACAAACATCGGCTTGCTGGATTTGGGGGGTTGTATTGAAATATGTTTCTCTTGTTGCTCATGGTCAAAGCCCGTCGCGATCACCGTGACCAAGATCTCATCTTTCAAGTCTTCATTGATCACCGCACCGAAAATCATGTTGACTTCCGGATGAGAGGCTTGCGTCACGATATCGGCCGCTTCATACACTTCGTACAAACTTAAGTTGGTTCCACCGGTAATATTCATCAGTACCCCGCGCGCACCATCGATAGACGTTTCCAACAATGGGCTGCAAATCGCCTTTTTGGCCGCTTCGGCTGCGCGGCTCTCGCCCGTTGCCGACCCGATGCCCATCAGTGCGGAACCGCGTTCGGTCATAATCGTACGCACGTCGGCGAAGTCCAAGTTGATCAAGCCAGGAACGGCAATCAAATCGGAAATCCCTTGCACACCTTGCCGCAAGACGTTATCCGCTTCACGGAACGCCTCCAGCATGGGCGTGTTTTTGTCGACAATATCCAACAACCGATCGTTGGGGATAACGATCAACGTGTCCACATTTTCTTTCAACGCGGCTACCCCTTGTTCGGCTTGGCTCGCCCGCCGTCTTCCTTCGAAGGTAAACGGCTTGGTGACCACGCCGACCGTGAGTGCACCCAATTCCCGAGCGATCAAAGCGATTTCCGGTGCAGCTCCCGTTCCTGTTCCGCCTCCCATGCCCGCGGTAACAAACACCATGTCTGCGCCTTTCAATACATTTTCAAGCTGCTCCCGGCTCTCTTCGGCCGCTTTTTTGCCAATCTCCGGCTTGGCACCAGCCCCCAAGCCACGTGTCAGCTTCTCCCCGATTTGTAAACGGATAGGGGCTTTGGCGCGGCTGAGCGCTTGGGCGTCAGTGTTAACAGCGATGAATTCGACCCCTTGCACCCCCGCTTCGATCATGCGGTTAACCGCATTGCTACCGCCACCACCAACACCGATCACTTTAATCTGGGCGATTTGTTCCATTTCCAGATCAAAATCTAACATGATCTTGTCCCTCCAATACAATCTCTACTGATGTAACAATAATCGAATGACCTAGATGAATTCACTTAACCAACTCTTCACTCTCTCTAACGCAGAAGGCGGCCGTTTCCCTTTCTGTCGCGGAGGGTGGGCAGGTCTCGGGTTGGTCGGCTGGAGCACGCCCCGTTTCTGCAGATAGTGGATCATCCCCACCCCTCCCGTATACGCCGGCTCTTTGACACCGATGTTTTTGGGGACAGCGATGCGTACCGCGGCACCCAATTGACTCTGGGCGACATGAATGATCTGTTTGGTGGCCATGACCCCCCCTGTTAACACGTACCCTCCAGCGGGCTCATCTGAGAATCCCATCGCTTTGACTTGCTGCTTGATTAGATGAAACATCTCCTCCAACCGGGGCTCGATGATTTGCGAGAGTTCCAGCTGGGTGACCGTTCGCTCTCGCGTCGTGCCGATCGTTTGCACTTGAAATATTTCATTCACATCGGCAAAATCCTTGCTGGCCACACCGTATTTGCATTTCACTTCTTCCGCGGTGCTAGTCTGCGTTCGCAAGCCGATGGCGATGTCATTGGTGATGTATTCCCCTCCGATGGGTATCACCGAAGTGCCGGCCAAATGTCCCTGTTGGAACACCGTCAACGTCGTCGTCCCACCGCCGATATCAGCCACGACCACGCCAAGGTTCTTCTCATCCGTGGACAGACAGAGTTCGCTTACCGCCAATGGCAGGAAAACCATGCCCGCGATGCTCAAATTCGCACGTTCGATGCATCTAAGTAAATTTTCGATAATCGTTTTCGCTCCGGTGACAATGAGCGCGTCTACCTCCAAACGAACGCCGATCATCCCATTCGGATCTCGGATATCATCTAATCCATCAACGATGAATTGTTTCGGAACCACTTCGACAATTGCCCGTTCCGGCGGTATGGCAATGACACGGGCTGCCTGTAAAACACGGTCAATATCATGATAGCCGATCTCTCTGTCTTCACTGGCCACTGCTACCACACCATGACTGGGTTGCAATGAGACATGATGCCCAGACACTCCGATATAGACTTCCGAAATCTCTATTCCAACCATGCGTTCGGCATGGTCTACCGCTTCACGAATGGATTGAACCGCCTGATCGATATTGATGATGGCTCCCTTTTTCATCCCCAGTGAATCAGCTGTTCCAACACCAACAATGTGCGTTGTTCCGTCCGGATTGATTTCTGCTACGATAACGCGAACCTGTGATGAGCCTAAATCCAAAGCAATCACAAAATCTTCATTGCTCAATCCTGGGCACCTCCTTGCCCGAGAAGTAAAACTCTGTTTGAATAAAGAGATCTGTAAGTAGGGAAAGGGAGGAAATACTTACAAACCATATTCAACAGCCGGGGGAATTTCCCCTCTTAAAACTGTTCATTTTTCTTCCTCAAACTTACATATTTTCCCAATCATGGAAATATCCTCATTCCTTCTCCGCTTGAAGTTGGGGCTTCCCTGACCTCTCCGGCGCAAACCAGATGCTCTCCAACAAGTAGATCGCTCCTGGCGGATGCTGGTAAAATGAGGGATAATATTCACATTTGGCAGCTAATTCTTTAGCTCGGACATAAATCCGGTGTTGCTGGTCACTCTGAATTTCCACCTGTTCCGCATCGGTAGCGGCAGGGGAAATGGTGACAAATTTTTTACGTATTGGTTCGGGCAATCGAGCAATTTGCTTTACTGCTGAGGTGAAAGTCGGGTTAATGCGGGCCCATCCCCTGAAAATCGGCTGACGCGGCCGACTCGTCAGATAGGGCCTTGCGGCAAGAATCGTTCCATTTGAGAGTATGGGCAGGAGTTTTTGATCATTTGTTTCGAATATTGCGACGGGAGGCCACTCTTCTACTCGTATGTACACCTGATTGGGAAAGCGTGTGATCACGCTAGCCCTTTTCACTTCAGGCAACTGCATAAGCGCTTGCTCTGCGCGTGCGCCATCGATGCTGAAATAAGAAATTCCTTTTTTCATCCGTGTTTTCGCCAATATTTCATCCGCTTTCACCAGATGATGACCACTGATGTGGATCGTTTCTATTTTGCTAAGCGGTGAACGCAAGAATAGGATAAATAACATTCCCGAAAAAAACACAAAGATGAACACGAACAACCAGGGTGCAGGGGAACGTCTTCTTCCTACCCGTGAGCGAAAGTGAGGAATACGCTCATCCATGGTAGTGACTCCTTTCCACAACACCAATCGCCTGTCTGTTCATTCACACTGAATCTTATAGTCTTCCCTATATATTACCACAAACAACCGGGGCTCACATGAATTTTAACACAAAAAACAGAAGCACGGGATGTGCTACTGTTTTTTCAAGGCCACTCTATGGATTTGTCCTCCCAGTTGCGCGATCACTTCATCGAGACGCTCATATCCCCGATCGATATGTTCGACCCCGGCAACCACCGATCTTCCTTGCGCGTTCAGCGCCGCGATCACCAAGGCAGCACCGGCGCGCAAGTCTGTCGCGCATACATGGGCGCCCGTCAGCCGTCTGATACCGTGGACAGTCACGGTATCCCCTTCCAGCCGAATCTCGGCCCCCATTTTTTTCAACTCCTCCACGTGCTTCAAGCGGGAATCGAAAATTTTTTCCGTCACGCGGCTTGTTCCCTCACACAAGGTGAGTAGCGCTAGCATTTGCGGCTGCATATCCGTCGGGAAACCCGGATAAGGGGTGGTGACGATGTGCGGAATGCCATTTAGCTTTCGCTCCGCCTTCACCCGCAATCCCCTCTTTGCCGTTTCAATTGCGAGCCCGGTCTGCCGTAGCGATTCAATAACACTTTCCAGATGCTCCGGCACCACGTTGTCAAGCTCCACCTCGCCACCAGTTGCTCCGGCCGCGATGATCAACGTTCCAGCGACGATCCGATCTGGCATGACCGAGTGATTCGTAGCCTGCACCTTCGGGACGCCCTGAATGACGATGGTGGACTCACCTGCCCCCTGCACTCTGGCTCCCATCTTATTGAGAAAAGCGGCCAAGTCGACAATCTCCGGTTCGCGCGCGGCATTGGTGATCACGGTTTCCCCCGTGGCACACACCGCGGCCATCATGATGTTCTCAGTCGCTCCAACACTGGGAAAGTCCAAGGCAATTTCTGCACCCTTCAGCTCAGGGGCACTACACGCGATGATGTCCCCCACTTCCGCCACTTCCACTCCCAAGCAAGCCAATCCTTTCAAGTGTAAATTGATCGGCCGTTTGCCAATGGCACAACCTCCGGGGCGTGACACGGTCACTTTGCCCAATCTTGCTAGCAAGGGCCCCATCAGAAAAATGGATGAGCGGATACGGCTCATCAGATCATCCGGAATGTGGGTTTGATTGAGCCCAACCGTATCCACTGTGACCCGGTGCCCGGCGCGTTCCACTTTGGCGCCAAGGCTTTGCAAGATGCGGCACATCGCATCGATGTCCGTCAGTTGGGGCACATCGTGAATTTCGTACGTTCCGGCAGCGAGCACGGTGGCCGCCAAGATAGGAAGGGCCGCATTTTTCGCTCCTTGTATGCGCACCCGCCCCGTTAATGGCGTTCCACCTTCGATGACAAATCTCCCCAATATGTCACCTCCGTTTACGCCTCACCCACCACCTGCACTTCAGGTTCCAACACCACCTGGTATTTTTCTTCGATTGTCTTCTTCACATGAGCAATTAAGTTCAACACATCTTCCGCCGTCGCGTTGCCACGGTTGATGATGAAGTTTCCGTGCATCTCGGACACTTCCGCATCTCCGATCCGGTACCCTTTGAGCCCGGCTTCCTGAATCAGCCGTCCCGCATAGTCGCCAGGAGGATTACGGAAAACGCTGCCCGCGCATGGATATTGCAGGGGTTGGGTCTGTCTGCGGCGATCTTTGAACTTGGCCAATTGGGCCGTGATTTCCTCCTTGTTGCCCCGTTCCAGACGGAAAGTGGCTTCAGTGACAATCCCCTTCATCTCCGTTTGCAAAATAGAAGTCCGGTAACTAAACGCCATTTCCGCATTGGAAAGTGTCACCCATTCGCCTGATTCCAAAAGCACCTTCGCCGATTCCAGCACGCGGGCTATCTCTGAACCGTGTGCCCCGGCATTCATGTAGACGGCGCCCCCAACATTGCCCGGAATTCCCCCAGCAAACTCCAATCCGGTCAAGCCTTGTTTGGCGGTCATCGTGGCCAGCAGGATCGTGGAATACCCTCCTCCCGCAACCACTTTGGTGCCGTCGATCGAAAGACAGTTAAATCCTTCGTCCAGCTTGAACACAACACCGCGAATGCCCCCGTCGCGGACGAGCAGGTTAGAGCCTCGACCAATCGCGCGCCAAGGCAACCGATGCTCTCTTACAATCCGCATCGCATTCTCCAACTCTTCTTCATTGCGCGGATAAATCAACATGTCGGCGGGTCCGCCCACTTTCCATGTGGTATGGCGGGACAACGGTTCATTTTCTCTTACATCGGTCACACCCGCTAACTTCAATTCCTCGATCACTTGCTTCATTTGCTATGTCCCCCCTCACCAAACATCTCCGACTGCAACCCAACCGACAGTGGTTTACCACAGTTTATGCCAGTGAGCAGGCAATGTGACAAAAGCCCACTGGCTTGCATGCGCTTGTTAAAAGCGGGCTGTTGCAATTTTCTCCAATTCATCTACTAACACCTCAGCTGCTTGCGGCCGTCCCAACCGACGTGCCGCTTCACTCATATCATGATGTTCTTCCGGATCTTCAAGCAGGCGTTTAATTTCTCGCCACAGCGTCTCTCCGGTCAATTCGCTCTCCAATAGCATTTTAGAAGCGCCCTGCTCTTCCAACCATCGCGCATTGGCTTCCTGATGGTTATTTGCCACATAAGGCGAAGGAATCAACACCGAAGGCAAGCCCAGCGCCGTCAATTCCGCCAAGGTGGAAGCCCCAGCTCGTCCCACAACAAGGGTGGTCGCCGCAAGAACGTCCGGCATATTGTACAAAAACGGCTTGACGGACAGGTTGGGGAATTCTTCCATCGGAATCCGTGAGCGGATGGCGTCAAAATGAACTTCCCCCGTGACATAGACAAAATGCACATGGGGAAGTTCTTTCATCCGGTCCACCATCTGCAGGACCGCTTCATTGATCGCTTTGGCACCGCGGCTACCGCCGAACAGCAAGACAATCGGCTGATGCACATCGGCAATCCCCAATGATTTGCGCCCTTGGGTGGCACTTGCCTGCACCACCTCAGTCGCACGGGGGTTTCCCGTAAACACAATGCGGTTGGCACGCCCCAGATATTTTTGCGACTCCTCTAGGCTGATCGCCACCACATCCACATATCGGGACAAAAACTTCGTCGTCATTCCCAACACGACGTTTTGCTCATGGATGAGCGTAGGAATACCCATGCGGTGGGCGGCATACACCGGTGGGCCGCTAACGAAGCCGCCCGTCCCCACAAACACATCCGGCTGGAATTCCTTTATGTATGCTTTGGATCGTTTAACTGCACTGATGAATGTACGAATCGTGTTTACATTTTTCCAAGAAATGCTCCGTTTGAATCCTTGAACCTCTATTGTATAGTAATGAATGTTCCCTTCTTTGGGAACAATTCGCGATTCCAGTCCATCTTCTGTTCCAATATAAGCAATTTCTACATCAGGATATCGTTTCTTCACTGTGCGCGCAATGGCTAATGCTGGATAAATATGTCCACCCGTTCCACCACCAGATAGCAAAATGCGCTTCATCCTCTCTCCTCCTCACCCGAATCATCTGTTTGAAAACCGGGACAAATTCAGCAAAATCCCGACGGCCGCCAACGTCAATGTCAGCGATGACCCCCCGTAACTCAAAAACGGCAAAGTGATGCCGGTCACGGGAAAGGCTCCTGATACCACGCCGATGTTTATTACCGCTTGAATCATAATCATCGCCGTAATCCCCATCGCAACCAAACTGGAAAACAGATCAGGTGATGTAATGGCCACGCGCACGCCGCGCCACACGATGATCGCAAACAACAAGATCACTGTTGCGGCGCCAATAAACCCCAGTTCTTCCGCCAAAATGGAAAAAATGAAATCAGTATGCGGCTCCGGGAGATAAAGGTGCTTTTGTTTGCTCATTCCCAATCCCAATCCGAGCAATCCTCCCGGCCCGATCGCATACAGCGATTGAATTAATTGATAGCCGGCACCCAGCGGATCTTCCCAGGGGTTGAGAAATGCCACGATCCGTTGGATTCGATAAGGAGCGGCCAGCACGAGACCCACGAAACCCACAATTCCCAACAGCATAAAGCCCACCAGGTGTTTCATTCGCGCGCCAGCCGCAAAGATCAGGACGAGACCCGTCCCCATCAGGACAGTTCCCGTCCCCAAATCCGGTTGTAGCATAATGGCTCCGAAGGCCAGCCCCAGCAAAGTCAGCCCAGGCACAAACCCTTTGGCAAACGATGCTATGGGGAATTTGGGTTTTGCGTACATCCTTGACAAATAGGCGATCATCGCCAATTTCATAAACTCCGAAGGTTGGATGCTAAACGCCCCGATCCCCAGCCAACTGCGCGCTCCGTTGCGCAAGATGCCGACACCCGGAATCAATACGACAATCAATAAAACAAAACATATGATAAGGCCGGGTTTTGACCACTCATAAAACTTCTGCGGATCCAGCCGAGAAATCCATAACATCGCGAAAACGCCCAACGCGGCAAACAGAAATTGCCGTTTGGCAAAATAAAAGGCATCTCCGTATTTGTGATAAGCAAATGCAGCGCTCGCGCTGTAAACCATCAGGACACCGATGGATAATAAGAGCAAGATCGCGACAACAATCACATAATCGGGAGAAGTCCGTACATTTTTCATGGGCGTTTTCACCTCTTACAGATTTGGGCAAGCTTCTTATACTTGAAGCCTATGCACGGCTTGTTTAAATATGCTACCCCGCTCTTCAAAAGAGGTGTATTGGTCCCAGCTGGCACAAGCCGGTGACAAAAGCACCACATCCCCGTCTTGAGCCAGACCAGCGGCCCTGGTCACCGCTTCCTCCAAATTATCGACTACCTGCACGGCTGGCACCCCGGCATCGCGTCCACGTTCAGCCAAAATCGACTTGGATTGTCCATAAGTGATGACAGCTTTAGCGCGGCCACGTAACACCGGAACCAGCTCTTTGAAATCAACACCGCGATCCAAGCCCCCGCCGATCCACACGACCGGCTCTGTGAAAGCCTCTAGCGCTTTGATAGCCGCCTGGGCGTTGGTCGCTTTAGAGTCGTTGTAATAACGTACACCGTTGATGGTCGCCACATATTCCAGCCGATGCTCCACGCCGTGAAATTCGCGCAACGTTTGCGCCACTGCATCAAGCGTGGCCCCGGCGGCCAGTGTGATCGCAGCAGCTGCCAAGGCGTTTTCCAAATTGAAATCGCCATGTAGCGCAACTTCATCCACAGGCAAGATCGCCTGCGTCTGACCTTCGTTAATCACGTAGATCACACCATCTTGTGCATAAACCCCCTGCTCCACCGGAGCAGTGCGGCTAAACAACCAAATATCGCTGGAAATCGTCTTCGCCACTTCCCGGCAAACCGGTGAATCGGCGTTTAAAACAGCAATGTCTCCGGCTTCTTGGTTGGCAAAAATCTTGCGCTTCGACGCCACATAATCTTCCATGGTTTCGTGATAATCGAGGTGAGCCGGAAATACGTTTAACAAAGCCGCAATACGTGGGCGAAATTGTTCGGTTCCCTTCAATTGAAAACTGCTCAATTCGGCGACCAACCATTCGTCGCTTGTCACCTGTTCCACCACATCGGCCAACGCTTGACCAATGTTGCCAGCTACGGTGCACTTCACTTGGGAGCGCGTCAAAATCTGCCCTACCAACGACGTCGTGGTCGTCTTACCGTTAGAACCAGTGATGCCAATCATCGGCGCCTTAGACAACGCGCCCGCGATTTCCACTTCTGTCACCACGGGCACACCGGCCGCCAGCGCCTGCTGAACGGGCTTGGCCCGGTAAGGGATGCCCGGATTTTTGACCAGCATTTCCACATGCTCATGAATCAAATCATCAGGATGTTCCCCGCAAATGACCGGAATGCCGAGCGCTTCCAGCTCACTCGCTTCTGGGCAAGCCGAACGTGGTTTCAAGTCGTTGACCACGACCTTCGCCCCCAAACGGTGAAGGAGCTTGGCGACAGCCACCCCGCTCCTTGCCAATCCCAGTACGACAACTGAACGACCTGTCCAGTTTTCCTTCGTCAAACGACTCATTTAATGAACACCTCTAACACGACTCCAATCACAGCGAGAATCAATCCCCAAAACCAGAACGTCGTCACCACTCGCCATTCGGACCAACCGACCAATTCAAAGTGATGGTGAAGCGGACTCATGCGGAAGACGCGTTTGCCACGCAGCTTGAACGAAGCCACTTGGATCATCACAGACATGGCTTCCAGTACAAACACCCCACCGATGATCGGCAACAAGAGTTCTGTCTTGGTGATAACCGCCAATGCGGCAATCCCCCCACCCAAGGCCAAGGAACCGGTGTCCCCCATAAACACTTTGGCCGGATGGGCGTTGAAAACCAAGAAACCAAGCAATGCCCCGACGACAGCGACAGAGAAGATGGTAACCGTCGGATTGCTTTGCATGTAACCGATGATGGCATATGCGCCATACGCACAAACTGCAGTACCTGAAACCAATCCGTCCAAGCCGTCAGTCAAGTTCACGGCGTTAGACGCCCCGATCATCATCACCAACAAGAGCGGCAGATACAGCCAGTTGAGCTGGATCGTCCAATCCGTTCCCGGAACCGTCACGTCGAAGATAAACCCGCCCTTTGGTGTACGTACTTGCAACAACACCCAGAATAAGACCAAACCGATAAATAATTGCCCGAATAATTTTTGGTTCGCCGTCAGACCCAGGTTGCGCTTCATCACGACCTTGATGTAATCGTCCAAAAACCCGAGAATCCCATAACCCAGGGTGGCAAACAGCAAGAAGAATAAGTCAGCGTTAATGACGGACTCATTTTTGTTCAACAGTTGAATGCTGCTAAACGGAACCGCCGTAAGCGCGATCGCTGTCATGATGATGACCCCGCCCATGGTCGGCGTGCCCGCCTTTTTCAAATGCGCTTGTGGGCCTTCTTCACGAATGCTCTGCCCAAACTTCAATCTGCGTAAAATCGGAATGATCACCGGGCCTAATATCACCGCTATTCCAAACGCCACTGCAAGCGGAACCAAGAAGATGCGATAATCTATATTCCCCATTGTCTCCCTCTACGCTCCTTCTGTTAATTTTCGTATCACGATGTCTAATTGCACTGCTCTGGAAGCTTTTACGAGCAACAGGATATGCGCGTTTCCCTCAGCGGACAGCAATTGCGCCGCTTCTTCGTGGGAAGAGAAATGGTGGATGACGCACGCACTCCCTGAAGCGGCCGACCGCGCACCTTCGGCGATCCAGCGGCCCCGTTCACCGACTGTATACAGCCGCGAAACCCCTTTTTCTACGGCATAAGCTCCCAGTTCCCTGTGGTATTGCTCTTCCGTGCTTCCAATTTCTCTGATGTCGCCGAGCAACGCCCACTTTTCCTTCTCCGGCGCCAGCTCCATCAATAAGTCGATGGCTGCGCGCATGGATGTGGGGCTGGCGTTGTACGCATCATCAATGATGTCCATGCCGTTGGCTGCCTGTTTCAATTCTAGGCGCATCCCCGTCAGTTGCACTTTGGCCAGTCCGCGGGCAATAGCGGTCTCTTCCATGCCCAAAGCTCGGCCGACCGCAACGGCCATCAAGGCGTTTTTGACATTATGCCTGCCCAAAAGTGGCAAAACAAACGGCGTGCCACATCGACGCGAACGGAAACGGAACCCTTCAACGCCGACCATCTCCACATCTACCGGTGACTCATCCAGCTCGTCAGACCAGCCCACCCGCACCTTGGGATGCGGATCATCGGCCAACAATCCCGCCAACAGTGGCTCGTCTCCGTCATAGATGAGCGGCCCCCGCTCATTCAGTCCCTTTTTAATTTCCAATTTGGCTTTGGCTATTCCTTCCCGGCTTCCGAGAAACTCCAGATGGGACTCGCCGATGTTGGTAATTACGGCCACATCCGGTTTAGCGAGATGTGACAAAACCTCGATTTCGCCAGCATGGTTCATGCCCATCTCAACCACAGCCACTTGGGTATCTTCCGACATGGACGTCAACGTCAAGGGAACCCCGATGTGGTTGTTCAAGTTACCTTTGGTTTTATGCACCCGATACGCTTCCGATAACACGGCTGCGATCAAGTCTTTGGTTGTCGTCTTCCCATTGCTGCCGGTCACGGCTACTACCTGCACTTGCATCTCATCCCGGTAGCTGGAAGCGATGCGTTGCAAAGCCGACAGTGTATCATCCACAACGATCAGTGGGATGGGTGGTGTTTCCGGCACCGGCTGGTGAGAACTCCACAATGCTGCGGCCGCCCCTTTGTCCACCGCTTGATTCAGGAATTGATGCCCATCAAACCGCTCTCCGACCAGAGGGACATACAATTGGTTGGCCTGAAGCGTCCGGGTGTCCGTCGACACTCCCCGCACAAGCAGATGCCGCGCCGTGGGGGGGCCGACAAGTTTTCCGCCTGTGACATGGCTTATCCACTCACATGTCCGTTCCATGCTCATTGGCCGTTTCCTCCCTCCGCTCGCGCTTCGATGGCTTCCCGAGCCACTTGGCGGTCGTCAAAATCGTATCGCACCCCTTGAATCTCTTGGTACGTCTCATGCCCTTTCCCAGCGATCAAAATAATGTCTCCCGGCTCAGCCAACCGGATCGCTTCTGTGATCGCTTGGCGGCGGTCAGCAATCGTGACAACTTTGTCCCGTTCAGCCGGGTCGATACCTGCCAACATGTCTTCGATGATGGCTTCCGGCTCCTCCGAACGAGGATTGTCAGAAGTGAAAATCGTCCAATCACTGTACTTGGCCGCAATTCTAGCCATTAACGGCCGCTTGGTGCGGTCGCGGTCCCCACCGCATCCCACCACGCAAGTAACCTTCTTCTGCGCAAACTCGCGAATGGTGGTAAGCACATTTTCCAAACTATCCGGTGTGTGGGCATAGTCAACCAATACGGTATAAGGTTGGCCCGCATTCACTGGCTCGAATCGACCGTTCACCCCCGGAATCTGCTCCAAGCTCCGTTTGATCTCAGCCAATGGCAATCCCTCGATCAAGCCGACACTAATAGCGGCAAGAGCATTGTACACGTTAAACTTGCCGATCAATTGGAGCGTCATCTCGCAAGAACCGCGAAATGTTTCCAATGTGAACGCGGTCCCGCGCCCGGTGATGCGAATGTTCGAGGCGCGCACATCCGCGGGGCGATCGATCCCATAGGTAACCACTTGCGCCGGTGTGATCGCCGCGTAGTGGGCCGATGCCTCATCATCCGCATTCAGCACAGCAAACGCATTTTCCCCCGGCTCGCTCGCATAACGGTTGCCCAATTGGCTGAAGAGGAGCCCCTTAGCTTGGCGATATTCTTCCATCGTCTTATGGTAATCCAGATGATCTTGCGTCAGATTGGTGAACACGCCAATGTGAAATTGACTACCACGTGTCCGCCCCAATGCCAGACCATGCGAAGAGACTTCTATGACTGAATACTCACAACCCTCGTCCCGCATCATCCGAAATCCTTTTTGCAGATCATGCGCTTCCGGGGTCGTATGTTTGGCCGGAAAAATCTTGTCTCCGATCTTCATCTGGACTGTGCCGATCACCCCCGTGGGATGTCCGGCGTCACCGAGCAATTTCTCGATGAGATAGGAAGTGGTCGTTTTTCCGTTGGTGCCCGTGATGCCTATCAATTTTAATTCGCGCGTTGGATGGCGGTAATATTCCGCCGCGACAACCGCCAACGCCCGCCGACTATCCGGCACCATGATGACCGGCACGTCGCTGTCAACCGGACTTTCCACCATCACGGCCGCAGCCCCGTTTTGAATGGCGGCGGGTACATACTGATGCCCGTCAACTGTGAAACCACGAACAGCAACAAATAAATCTCCCGGTTTCACAAGACGGGAGTCCATTTGGATGCCGGTGATTTCCACATTGGGATCTCCCGTCACCGTATGTACCAGCAACGGCCGGATCAACTCTTTCAACTGCATGTTGCTCCTCCTTTTCAAAAAAGCGGACAGACAAGCAAAAAGCCAGGTTCATCATTCCTGGCACAAGATGATGCACATCCACTATTTTAATCTCCTTTGTTTTATTTGTCACTTGTCACGCCATCATCCGCGGCGGCGGGTTGACAGGCCGCTCACGCCAGCCAAACAGGGGAAACCCAGTAACTGCACCCGTTTACCGCTTCTCTCCGTTTGCATTTTGTTTGCAAATTGTTTGCAAAGAAATCACAAAGCATCGGGCCGATTTCCCTGCTTTGGTGCAGTAGTCCGTCCATTTTTCTTCTCCCCATCACCTAGATAGATCTTAATTGTGGTGCCCTTTTTCACCCGCTGGCCGGGTTTTGGCATCTGATCGACCACAATACGCCCCTCTCCGTACACCTGAAGCGGAAATGAGAACAAGCTGTTGCGAATGCGTTCAATATCTTGTCCGGTCAAATTGGGTGTGCCCACCAACGCCGGAGTCAGCGGTGTGTCTTCTGGTGGAATCTGATTTTTGCGCTTAGGCACTTTCATATAACGCAAGCTGTCTTCAATGATGTCGCCCACAATCGGCGCAGCGACGACACCGCCAAACTGGATGCCTTTCGGGTTGTCGACCGCGACGTACACCACCAAACGGGGATCATCGGCGGGGGCAAACCCGATAAACGAAACAATATGGTTGTTTCTCATGTACCGTCCATCTGGCCCTACTTTCTGCGCTGTTCCCGTTTTACCGCCTACTCGGTATCCATCGACGAACGCCTTGCGGCCAGTACCCCGTGCCACTACGCTTTCTAGAACGTTGCGAACCTGATAGGACGTTTCTTTAGAAATCACGCGTCGCTTGACCTTGGGTTTAATCTCTTCCACCAGCTCTCCTGTTTCCGGATCAGCCCATCCTTTGGCCAGGTGCGGTTCATACAGCACTCCGCCATTGATCGCCGCGGATACGGCGGCCACTTGCTGAATCGGTGTCACCGACACTCCTTGCCCGAAAGCGGTGGTAGCCAGCTCCACTGGCCCAACCCGGCTCTCTTTGAATAAAATGCCTTTGGCTTCACCGTTTAAATCGATGCCCGTTTTCTGGCCAAACCCAAATTTGTGGATGTATGAGAAAAGGGTGGTTTTGCCCAAGCGTTGCCCCAAGGTCACAAAACCGGGGTTGCAGGAATTCTCCACAACCTCTCGAAAGTTTTGATGTCCATGCCCACCCGCTTTCCAGCAACGCAAGCGGGCACCGCCGACCATGATATACCCGGGATCACTAAATGACTCGTTGAGATGTACTTTCTTCTCTTCTAATGCGGCCGCCAAAGTAATGATCTTGAAGGTGGAACCGGGTTCGTACGTTTTCCAGATTGGCAAATTGCGGTTGTAGATCAACGGATTGGTTGTCCGGTATTGATCGGGGCGAAAGGTAGGGCGGCTGGCCATCCCCAGCAACTCTCCCGTCCGCGGGTCCATCGCGATCGCCAAGATATTCTCCGGCTGGTATTCAGCCATCGCCTGATCCAGCTCGCGTTCAATGATGGTTTGGATCTGATAATCCAAGGTAGTGACCAAGTTCATTCCGTCACGGGGCGGTGTGTAGCGATCCACTCCACCGGGAAGCTTCTCCCCCCTGGCGTTCGTGCTGAATGACACGTAGCCCTTGGTTCCGCGTAGCTTTTCATCATAAATGAGTTCAATGCCCGCCAGCCCCTGATTGTCAATACCTGTGAACCCCAGGACATGCGCTGCCATCGAGCCGTACGGATAAAACCGCTTGCTGTCCTCGACGACGGCAATTCCCGGCAACCGAAGCCCTTGAATCTCACGAGCCTTTTCTTCGGATATTTTCCGACCCCACGGCGTGATGCGATTGATGACTTCCCTTTTGGTGATTTGTTCATAGATTTTTTCTTCAGGCCCCTGCAAAATGCTGGCCAGTATTTTCGCCGTCTTGGCCGGGTCCTTGAGCTGTGCCGGTATGGCCATGACCGATGGCGTGCTCACATTGTAAGCGAGCTCTTTTCGATTGCGATCAAGCAATTTCCCCCGCTTCGCTTCAAAAGGAATGTCGCGGCTCCACAGGTCTTTCGCCTTTTCCGCTAACCACGTACCTTGAAATAATTGGACATAAGCCAATCTACCCATCAACGCCGTCAATATGAAGACGGCGATGAGTAACAAGGAGAACAACCGTTTCCTGACTACTACCCGTCGACCACGCATGTTTTCCTTCCTCTCTTCCGGAGTCTCTTCTTACCTTCAAGCTATGTGGACGAGAAAAGAAAAATGACAAGCTTCCCGTGGCAATAAAAAACCAGTTGCCCTTGATGCAACTGGTGATTTGTTGGCAAAGCCCGACTCGCTGCCAGGCTTTCCATCTATATCATTGACCGGCCGACCGCCTTTCAACGGAGTGCGGCGCTTCTCATTTCACGCCGTCCGCATACTGGTTTCGTTCGACTTTGCGAATCGGCAGGGCTTTCTCCAAGATGCTTTTGGCGACGGGAGCGGCTACCGTACCGCCTGACGCCTCTCCACCTTCCACAAACGGCTCATCAATGGCCACATAGACAACCAGGTCCGGATGGTCATAAGGAGCAAAACCAATGAATGAGACCATATGCTTGCCTTTCAAATATCCATTGCCGGCAGGGTCCGGCTTTTGGGCTGTGCCTGTTTTGCCGGCTACGCGATAACCTGCCAAATCAGCCTTGGTTCCCGTTCCACTGCGCACCACTTCACGCAACAGCTCACGGGCCTTTTTGGCCGTCGACTCCTGAATAATACGTTTACTCTCGGGCTTGACCACTTTCACTTTGCGTTTAAGCTGAGGTTCCCACACCTCTTTCAAGACATGGGGTTTGATCCATTTTCCACCGTTGGCCACAGCGGAAATAGCAGCAACCTGTTGAATGGGGGTGACAGATACACCTTGCCCGAAAGATGTGGCGGCCAATTCTGCCGGATAGAGGTCACGACCAAAAAACACGCCCCGTGCCTCTGCCGGAAGATCGATTCCGGTCTTTTTACCAAATCGCTCTGTAATCTTGCCGAAGCCAAACCGGTCAATGTAATCAGCCAGTTTCTTGGGCCCCAGCGCCTTGCCCAGCAGAACAAATGCCACATTGCTCGATTGCTTGACACCTTCCCGGAAGCTGATCTCCCCCCATCCGGTGCCATTCCAATCGCGAATGATTTGGCCAGCGATGTTGATCGCACCCGATTGGAAAGTCTTGTTTGCGTTGAAGATCCCCTCTTCAATCGCCGCGGCCAATGTCACGATTTTAAAGGTTGACCCCGGTTCGAATTGGCTCTCAATCGCTCGGTTGGTCCGATTTTCGTCATTCAATGTGGATGCGTACGAGTTTGAATCAAATGTCGGTCTGCTGGCCATGGCCAAAATCTCACCAGTGTGGGGATCTGCTACAATCGCCGTTCCGCCTTTGGCTTGATAATTTTTGATCGCTTCTTCCAGCTCCAAATCGACCTGCGATTGAATTTGAGAATCAATGGTAAGTACGAGATCTCTCCCTTGTTGCGGCGGTTGGTTTTCATCCGGCGTGTCCGAAATCATCATGCCATTTTTCGCCTTGAGATATTTGACATAGCCCGCTTCGCCACGCAACAGCTTGTCATAAACCTGCTCGACGCCGCCGACGGCTTTGCCATCCACATTCACAAACCCCAAAAGATGCGCAGCTGTTGAACGGGTATACTGACGCATCGTTGTTGAGAAGGCATAAATACCGTGGATCTTCCCTTTTTCCCGCAACGCTACGACTTGACGGTACACGTTTTCGGGATATTTGTATTTGCCTTTGTCCCTAAGCTCAACTGAACCATCTTTCACGCTCAATTTGCGAATCAACACATCCCGGTCGATACCCAGAATGGGCGACAGCGCGTTTGCCGTCCCCTTCACATCTTTGACTTTGCTTGTATCGGCAACAAAATAGTAAGCGTCCACTTCCCATGCTAATGGTTGTCCCTTGGTTCGGTCATAGATACTGCCACGCTTCGGCTTGATCTTTTCTGATTTGATCCACTCTTCTTTCGCCTGAGCCAACAGCTCATCATGGTTAAAGGTTTGCAACCAAAACAGGCGGAAAATCAGCACAACCAAACAGAGCAACCATAGGAGTCCGATCAGAAGAGAACGCTCTTTGCTCTTCTTAATCAGCGAGCCCATGATTCAGCCTCTCCCATCTACGAATCCATTTCTTTGGTGATGCTGTTAGTCGATGAAATATCTCTCATCATGGCCGAATCGACGGGAGGTATTTGGGGGTGGTCAATTCCAAGCCGTTGCTCTCCGCAAACTTTCGAATCCGCTCAACATCCGCCAGCTTTTTTTTCTCCGTCTCCAGTTTGAAATTGACCTTGTGTGCTTCTTCAATGGCCGCGTTCGTTTCTTGCAACGCCACATTCAATTCGTTGACTTTGGCATATTTGGACAAAACCACCAACGCTAACGCCACGCAGACGATGACGCTAGACAGGTATAGCAACTTTTCGCCCATGGTGACGGTAGTGCGGGGCGCTTTTTGTTTTTTGTCCCGCACTTTCGTATAAGGCTTCTCAAAGGGGCGGGCAACCGCAACGTTATATTGATCCCGTCTCATATATAAATCCTCCTCACGCTACCGACTTCTCCTTCATCCCTCTTTTTTTATATTTTCTCTGCGACCCTCAATTTGGCAGAACGTGCTCTTGGATTTCTCTCTATTTCTTTATCTGTTGGTAAAAGCGGTTTTCTCGTGATGATCTTTAGCCGCGGTGTCTGTCCGCATGTACAGACCGGAAAGGTAGGCGGACAAACGCATCCTTTGGCTTCTTCTAGAAAAAACTGCTTGCATATGCGATCTTCCAACGAATGGAATGTGATGACGCTGATTCGGCCTTGTGGGCGGAGAAGCCCGACCGAGTCGGCAAGCGCATCGCGAAACGCGTTCAATTCATCATTGACGGCGATACGGATCGCTTGAAATGAGCGTCGTGCAGGGTGTGGCCCCGTTCGGCGAGCTGGCGCGGGCACGGCTTGCTTGATGATGTCGACCAATTGCAGTGTGGTCGATATTGGCGCCTTGCTACGCTCTTTCACGATCATTTTAGCGATGCGACGTGAAAACTTCTCTTCCCCGTATTCAAACAGGATGCGGACGAGCTCCTCTTCAGGCCACTCATTCACTACCTGATAGGCGCTCAACTCCTGCTCTTTGTCCATTCGCATGTCCAAGGGGGCTTCTTGGTGGTAGCTAAAACCTCTTTCTCCCTGATCCAATTGCGGAGAAGATACCCCCAGGTCAAACAGTATGCCATCAACCGATTCAAATCCCAACCCTTTAACGGCACTGGAGATGTGCCGAAAATTGGTTTTGACCAAATGGAGCCGACAAGAAACGCCGACCAAGCGCTCCTCGGCATGAGCAAGCGCCATCTGGTCTTGATCCAAACCGATCAGCGTGCCTGACGGACCCAGCTGCTCAGCAATGAGGCGGCTGTGCCCCGCCCCGCCTAGCGTGCAGTCGACATACACCCCGTCCGGCTTCAGATTTAAACCAGCCACTGCTTCTTCTCGTAATACGGTTACATGTTCAAACACATTGTTCATCCTTTGACTACAGATCCAGATCTACTATGCTTTCTGCGATCTCATTAAATGATTCCTCGGAGCTCTCATAATACTCATCCCACCGCTCCTTGCACCAAATCTCTACGCGTGAGGAGACGCCGATGATGACGCATTCCTTTGTCAGTTGAGCAAATTCGCGGAGATGGTTGGGTATGTTAACGCGGCCTTGTTTGTCCAATTCCGCTTCACAAGCTCCTGAGAAAAAAAAGCGCGTAAATTTACGTGCATCTGCTTTGGTAAATGGAAGGGTTTTTAACTTCTGTTCTAATTGTTTCCATTCGGATTGAGGGTATGCAAACAAACAGTGGTCCAATCCGCGGGTTATAACAAATGAATCGCCAAGTCCCTCTCTAAACTTGGCTGGCACAATGATCCGTCCTTTTTCATCGATATTGTGCCGAAACTCACCCATGAACATCCCACTGTCACTCCCCTCTCTCCCCCTTCCCTACCACTTCCCTCCACTTTCCACCACATTGGTAATTATACCACACGCCCATTAAAAAATCCTGCACTCATGTGCAGGATTTAACAGCCCAATTTACATCATTTTCCATTTATTCTAGTTCCCAGCTAGCCAGGTATTTTTCCTGCGCCGGGGTCAAACTGTCGATTTGGATACCGTTAGCCTCCAAGAAGTACCGGGAGACTTGCTCATCGATTTGGTACGGTACATCCAGCACGCGCGGACCGATCTGTTCATGGTTCTCCGCCACGTACAACAGCGAGAGCGCTTGGAGTGCAAAGGTCATGTCCATGATTTCCGCTGGATGTCCATCACCCGCGGCCAAGTTGACCAAACGTCCTTCAGCGAGCAGGTACAGCTTCCGCCCGTCTTCAAGGGTGTACTCTTCAATGTCCTTGCGTACCGTTTGTTTGCTGACGCTCATTTGCTCCAGTGCTTCTACATCGATTTCCACATTAAAATGGCCGGCATTGGCCAAAATCGCGCCATGTTTCATCTCGCGGAGATGATCGGCGTTCACCACATTTTTGTTGCCAGTGGTGGTCACGAAATAATCCCCTTGCTTCGCCGCTTCGCTCATCGGCATGACCAGGTATCCGTCCATGTACGCCTCAGTCGCTTTAATTGGATCAACTTCGGTCACAATGACGCGAGCCCCAAGCCCTTTGGCCCGCATAGCCACACCGCGTCCACACCAGCCGTAGCCGACCACGACGACAGTTTTGCCGGCGACCACCAAGTTGGTGGTGCGATTGATACCGTCCCACACCGATTGGCCCGTTCCATACCGGTTGTCAAACAGGAATTTAGAGCAAGCGTCATTGACGGCGATCATCGGGAACCGCAATTCTTTTGCTTTTTCCAACGCGCGTAGGCGCAATATGCCCGTCGTGGTTTCTTCACAACCGCCTTTAACATTCTCCAGGAGGTCTGGGCGCTCACTATGCAGGATTCCTACAAGGTCGCCACCATCATCGATTATGTAATCCGGCTTTTCTTCCAAGGTTTTGATCAAGTGTTCTTTGTATTCTTCCGGCGTAGGATCGTATTTAGCATGAACGGTGATCCCCGCTACCGCCAGTGCTGCCGCAATATCATCTTGGGTAGAAAGCGGATTGCTCCCGGTGATTGTCACTTCTGCACCAGCGTCGCGAATCAACTCCGCCAGGCAAGCCGTTTTCGCTTCCAAATGCAAAGAGATCGCTACTTTTTTACCAGCCAGGGGCTTCTCCACCGATAACCGTTCGCGCAAGCGGTTTAACACGGGCATGTGTTCCTTGGCCCAATCCATTTTCAGGCGTCCCGCCGGAGCCAGGTTAACATCGCGGATGGTGCTTTTATCCAAACTATTCATTTCGCTCCTCCTCAAATGCATGCGTTACTTTATTCACCAACAGATATATTATACATCAAGTAATCCCATTAACAAATTCGGATTATAAGAACATACAATAATGCACATGCCGCCGCCCTTCGCCGACCAGCGGGGTTTCCAACAGGCGGTGTAGCCAATCCAATCCCCAAGCGTTCCAAAGGGAAAGGAAGTTATACACCCGTTCTTGCAATTTGCCTTCAGGCGTGACTGCCAGCGACAGCTCCTCCCAATGGCGCAATTCAACCTGGTGTTTCTCCCGCACTGCTCTCTCAGCGAAATGCTGGTAATACTCTACTTGCGCCAATATTTTGCCCAGGTTCTTTTGCCCGATTTCCCGCGTATTTCTGCCAATCCCCTGCTCCAGATCATTGATCAGCGCCTCGTATTCCTGCTCGATGATCTGTTTGGCCGTGGCAAAGCGTTCCGCAAGCGCAAAGGGCACCCGCTCTGCTAACCACGCTTCCCGTTTGTCATCGAGGCCGGCCAGCACATCTGTCGCAGAAAGCCCGAACTCATTCATGCGCTTTTGCACCCTGCGGTCCAGAATCGTCACCTGTAGGCGGGGTAGCACGATCGGCATGCGCAAACCCACTTGTGCAAAGGCTTGCTTGAGCAAACCCCAATAAGCCACTTCACCGGGCCCACCCACAAAATAAAGAGTTGGAAATAGATATTCCTGCATCAATGGCCGGGTGATAACATTATTGCTCAATCGCTCCGGCGCCTCGTGCGCGATGTTGACCAGTTCGGCTTGCGTCAACCGCGTTTCGCCGTTTTTTGTTACCCAGCCTCCCACACCGCGGTACAAGGCTTGCCGTTCACCCGCTTCCAGTAAAAACAGATTACCTTGCCCATCTTGCAAATGTACTGGTTCGGTAAGGCCGGAAGCCACCAATCCGACGCTCGCTTGTTGCACCCTCTCTTGAATTGATGCGCTTTGATCAATCAAAACAGTGAAAAACGACGCTTCCAAGCGGCGCAAGCCAGGATCAGCCGAGTCGATCAACAGAAGCCCTTCCCGACCGAACAGGCGGTGCATGATCCGTGCGAAATGCCGTGTCCAGCTGACGGGGCCCTCCAATAACTCTTGCATCTCCTCCAGCCATTCCCGTTTCGCCGCACCGTCCCCCATGATCTGGGTCAATGTTTGCAGGTAGGCTGACATCTCCTCTGGTTGCATCATTTGCATGGACACCGGTTGCTTGCCTGACAGCGGCCCTGTCCATTCCACTTTGGTCAAGCCGTCATGGCGGTCATGCACATGGATGTGATTCACTTCTTCGCTGTCGTGGTCTTCACCCGCAATCCAAAACACCGGAATGACAGGGCGCCCTAATCGGGCTTCTTCCTGTTTCGCCAACTGGATCAGTGTGATCGCTTTATACAAGGTATACAATGGGCCAGTCATCAGCCCCGCCTGTTGCCCACCGATAACAACCAAGCTTTTGGGATCTGCTAAGCGGGTAAGGTTGCGCTCGACAGCCGGATGCAACAGCTCTGGAGTGTGATACGCTCGTATGACCTCGGCCAGCTCGGCCCGATCTGCACCGCGCCACTCCCGCTCAATGTATTCCAATCGACTCGAAACGCTACATTCATCCCATGGATTGTACTCATAAAAAGCCCGCACCCATTCGTCATCAGCTAGATAACGCTCCATAAACGGGTTGCCAACGGGTAGCCTGCTCGCTTTGATTTCCATATGTGACTCCTTCTTTATCGTATACTTTGCTTACCTTTCTATAGTATATCACGAAAAGTTCATAGAACGGGACGCTGAAATCGCACCAACATGCTGAGAAAAACGCCTGCGAGCGATGCAAAGGCCGAAAACCAATAGACACTTGACACTCCCGCGGCAACCACTTGCGGAGGCAAGGCCACATCCGCTGTCCAAAACAACAGCTGGGCATCGGCCGCGGTGAAAATACGGCTCACGGTGAGAAGGCCGATCGCTCCCCCCGCCACGCGAAACATCCCCAACGCCATCATGCCGCTGCGCATGCGTCGATTGGGCATCCAAGCAAACAGCGGCTGATGAACGGGCGCGGCTAACACAAAACTCAGGCCGAAACTAAGCAAACCAAACGCGGTGAATGACCAGACAAACGGCGGGTTTAACGCCAAAGCGAGAAAAGACAGCGCACTCAATCCATACCCGAACACTGCCGTCCACCGAAAGCCCCATGCTCTCGCCACCGACTGCACCAATGACAGTGCAAACAAAGAGCAAAGTATCAAGTAACTGAACAATGCGCCAGCAGTGATATAATCAAATCCGTAACTGTACGCAGCCCAAAAAGGTACTAGCACGAACCCCGTCCAAATGAATCCAGATAGTCCGGCTTGGCCGTACAGAAGCCAAAACCGCCAATTGGCGAAAAGATGCGGTTCAAAAAACGGTTGGCTTTTTTGCCGTTCCATCATCAACAACGGAACAATCATTCCCACGCCCATGATCCACAAAGGCAACACATCCGGTTGCGCGATAGCGCGCCATCCACCCAACAAATCCGTCTTCGTCAATCCAGCCATGACGAAAAACAAGATCAGCCCGAAAAAGAAAATGGACGCCCCTCCGGTAGCGCGCATTCGTTGGGGGCGGTCGGAACAAACCCATCTGCGGGAGACGGCAAACAAAGCCACGCCTCCCAACCCGTGGAACAAAAAGGCGAACCGCCAACCGAGCAACTCAATAAGTCCTGAAACCAACCACGGGGTGGCAGCCACCGCGCTCCCCAACACCAACATGGCCATCCATTGCCATTGTCGATTTTGTTGGGCCATGATGCGGCGAACCTGCACGGAAATATAGGGAATGGCACCACCTATGCCCACTGCTTGCATGATTCTTCCACACATCAAGCACATCCAAGACTTGACCGTGAACACCATCCACGTTCCCACAAACAAAAGCCCCAGCGCGACATGCAATATTTTCATGCGTCCTATGCTCATCGCCGCATTTTCCATCACCGGCAAAGCCATGGAAAAAACAGCAAGGTGCAATGAGATGGTCCACACTCCCCAATGAATGGGCACATGATACTCACTCATCACAAAAGGCAAGGCCGGAGCCAGGATGATCGCATCGATGGTGATCGCAACCATCGCCACTATATACGTTTCCAACGTGAACCGTTTAAAACGTGTCAACATACTCCCTCCAGCGTGTTCAACATCCAATCTGCGCTTCTTTGTCCTGAACCCGTCGCATCAACTCTGCATTGACGGGGGTGGGGATGCCCCATTTGGCGCCTAGTTCCGCCACCGCCCCATTGATATGGGCAATTTCTGTCTTCCGTCCTCGCTTTATATCCTGCAACATAGACGAGTGGTTGCGAGCGGTCAAACGAATGACCCGTTCCACCCTTTCCTTCACAGCGGCCGGGTCAAGCCGGACGCCTTCCGCGCGGGCAACGCGAACCGTCTCTTCAATGATCGCCCGCTTCATCTGTTCGAACCGCGGATGTCCCACTTCGCCGTTTGGCACGTCCTCCAACGCCGTCAAGGGATTGATGACGCAATTTACGGCTAGTTTTTCCCAGATCCGAACCAAAATGTCTGGATCCCATGCAATCTTTTGTTCCAGTTGCCATAAGCGCTCCAATGCGGGATGCGGTTCCCTGCGCGAATCTGGATACGGGCCGACCCACGTTTCGCCGTTGCCGGTATGCGCCACCTGATTCACCCCCAACCGCAAAGCGCCTTCCGTGGTCACGGCCAAGTAGGTGCAAGACTGTGCAGATAGTTTCTTGACTATTTCCCCATGCCCCCATCCATTCTGCCAGAACAAGACCTGCGTTTCCTCATGGGCCAAGGCCGCAATCAACGGGGTGACCGCCGGCAGATCCATTTGCTTCACCATGACGAACACACTATCGGCTTTACCGGCTGGAAGGGATGAGCTGGCGCACGCTTCTGCTGGCACGGTCCATTCGCCGCTCGACAAGCTTTGCACGGTGATTCCCATCTTCTTTATTGTGGCGGCCTGGCTTTGCGTCCTCACGATCATTGTCACCGGAAAACCCGCCCGTGCCAATCGGGCACCCCACAAAAGCCCCAACGCGCCACCACCGATGATGGCCGTCTCCATCTCGCCCCCTCCTCTCATATGAAAAAGGAGCCAACAGCTGAAGGCTCCTCCTTTATCATACACATGTTATCACACCGGATAAACCGGATGTTTTCGCTCACTAAATTTCATTTGCTTGCTTTCGTAGGCGGAAAATCTCCGTATCAATTCCCCACGCAAATCATCTGGGGCTACAATTCCATCCACAATCAATTCACTCGCTAACCGGTAGATGTCGATGTCCTTACGGTACTCTTCCCGTTTGGCCATGACAAATTCGGTCCGTTCAGGCTCTTCCAGTTCGGCGATTTTATTGCTGTACACGGCGTTGACAGCGGCCTCGGGGCCCATGACAGCGATCTGCGCCGTGGGCAAGGCCAAACAGCAGTCCGGTTCAAACGCCGGGCCAGCCATGGCGTACAAGCCGGCGCCATACGCTTTGCGAACGATGACGGAGATTTTGGGTACGGTGGCCTCCGACATCGCCGATATCATCTTTGCTCCATGGCGAATGATACCGGCCCGCTCCACCTGTGTGCCGATCATGAAACCCGGCACATCAGCCAAGAACAATAAAGGAATGTTATACGCATCGCATAAATTGATAAATCGCGTCGCCTTATCCGCGGAGTCGATAAATATCACTCCGCCTTTCACTTTGGACTGGTTGGCGATAATCCCCACCGGCCGGCCGTCAATCCGGGCAAAGCCAGTGATCATCTCTTTGGCGAATAACGCCTTCACTTCATAAAAGGAATCTTCATCAATCAATCCCCGAATCAGCTCCTGCATGTCAAATGGCGCATTCTGGTGGTCGGGGATTACTTTGGACGGCGGCCGGACTCCCTGTTCGGGCGACTTGCCTACAACAGGTCGGTGAGGCGCTTGATAGTTGGCGGGCATATAGCTCAAGTAGCGGCGGCAGGATGCGATGGCCTCTTCTTCACTGGCTGCCAACACATCGCCGCAACCGCTTACTGTACAGTGCATACGGGCACCGCCCATTTCTTCCAGCGTCACTTTTTCCCCGATCACCATCTCCGCCATCCGCGGCGATCCCAAGTACATGCTCGCGTTTTTGTCGACCATGATGACAATATCGCAAAAGGCCGGGATATACGCTCCTCCCGCTGCAGACGGACCAAACAGGACGCACACTTGCGGAATCATGCCCGACAATTTCACTTGGTTATAAAAGATGCGACCTGCTCCCCGGCGTCCTGGGAACATCTCGATCTGGTCGGTGATCCGCGCCCCCGCGGAGTCTACTAGGTAAATCAGCGGCACTTTTAACTTCTCCGCCGTCTCCTGGATGCGGATGATTTTCTCGACTGTTCGTGCGCCCCATGAGCCAGCCTTCACCGTGCTATCATTAGCCATGACGCAAACCATTTGTCCGTTCACTTTGCCCATGGCCGTCACAACGCCGTCTGCCGGCAGGTCACCCGCTGAAAAATTGGCAAACAGGCCGTCTTCCACCTGAAAATCATCATCAAATAATAGCTCCAAGCGTTTGCGCACAAACAGTTTCTGCTGTTGCTGTAATTTTTCATGATATTTGGGCGCTCCCCCCGCTTTCACTCGGGTTTCGCTCTCAGCCAGTTTCGCTATCAATTGGTCATTCATTGGTTCCACCCCTTATTCTCCGCGATATTGCGGTTTTCTCTTATCTTGAAAAGCGGCCAGACCTTCTAGGCGATCTTTGGTTGGGATCAAGACATCGTAGGCTTTGGTTTCCAACAAAAGTCCTGCACCGATGTCCGTCTCCAATCCGTGGTCGATGGCCCATTTGGCTTGAATCAATGCCAATGGGGCATTTTGCTTCAAGGTTTCAGCCCACTCCCAAGCGAGGCTCAGCACCTCCCCCGGTGCTGAAATCGCATTCACCAGACCCATCTGCAATGCTTCGGCAGCACCGAACCGTTTGGCCATGAGGATCAGTTCTTTCGCTTTGGCCACACCAACCAACCGCGGCAAGCGCTGTGTTCCGCCCGCCCCCGGAATGATGCCAAGCGATGTCTCTGTCAATCCCATCCGTGCCGCCTCATCCATCAACCGCAAGTCGCACGCCAAAGCCAGTTCCATTCCCCCGCCGAATGCAACCCCGTTGATTGCCGCGATGGTAGGCTGAGGCAACTCCGCGATGCGGGTGAAAGTGTCGCGTATCAGCACAATAAACTGGCGCACATCCTCTTCTGTGAACGTCTGGCGCTCTTTCAAATCCGCGCCGGCGCAAAACGCCTTTTCTCCAGCACCAGTGAAAATGACCACGCGCGTATCGCGCTCCTCCCTTAGCACTTCCGTCAATTGGGATAATTCTTGCAACAACAGGCGATTTAATGCATTGTGGGATGCCGGTCGATTAAGCGTCACCAAGGCAATTCCGTCGCGCCGTTCCAAGCGGATCGCGTTCATGACTCATCTCCCCTTTTCTCTTGTCTTTTTTGCGCCAGATGGCTTTGCAACACTTTGGAAGGCAACGGCCGGCGACATTTGGTCTGCACAAATTCACTCGTTTCGCAGACGCGCGCCAGATCGATGCCGGTATCGATCCCCTCTTGTTGCAACAGGTATAAGACATCTTCCGTGGCCAAGTTTCCTGATGCGCCTGGCGCGTAGGGACATCCGCCCAATCCGCCTAAGGATGTGTCCAACGTGTGCACACCCATCTCCAGAGCCGTATAGGCATTCGCCAGTCCCGTGCCCCTGGTGTCATGGAAATGGCCCGCGATCTGCGTTAGGGGAATATGTTGCTGACACTCTTGTAACAGGCTTTTCACCGCTTTGGGCGTAGCCACACCAATCGTGTCGCCAAGCGAAATCTCATACACCCCCATCTGGAGCAATTGCTCACACACGCGCAACACCTGCGCTGTTGACACCTTTCCTTCGTAAGGGCAACCAAATACCGTCGAAACATACCCTCGCACACGGATACCTTGCTCTTTGGCCATCTCCATGACTTCACGCAACACCGGATACGTGTCGCTGATGCTCTTGTTGATGTTCTTGCGGTTGTGCGTCTCACTAGCCGACATGAAGACAGCCCACTCGTGAATGGGCGTTTGCGCAGCCCGCTCTGCTCCTTTGCGATTCGGAACGAGCGCTCGATAGACAACATCGGCAAGAGAAGGCAATTGATGCGCCAATTGGGTAGCGTCAGCCAACTGCGGAATCCAACGCGGAGAGACGAAAGAAGTTACCTCCAGGTGGCGAACACCCGCAGCCAAAAGCCCTTTCGCCACTCTCACTTTGTCTTCCGTTCCCAATATGATCCGTTCATTCTGCAATCCGTCCCGTAAGCCCACTTCTACTAGTTTGATCTGCATGCGTTCCCCCCCTGGCTTATTCCAATTCGATCAACGCCGCTCCATCCTCGACAAAATCACCCACTTGCACCTTGATTTCTTTCACAGTACCTGCCACTTCGGCCTGAATAGGAATTTCCATCTTCATCGATTCCAGCAAGATCACATCTTGCCCCACTTCAATCCGCTCCCCCAGTTGCGCATGAATCGCTAACACCACGCCTGCCATTGTCGATTTTACTTGTGCCATACGCATTCCCTCCTATTTGAGTTGAGATATGATTTGCGTGTCGTATTTGCCTGACGTAAACATCGGCTCCTGGGCCAATCGGCGTAACAAGGGCAGATTGGTTTTGATCCCCTCCACTTTGAAGGCCTCCAAAGCCTGGTGGCTCTTGGCGAGAGCCTCTTCTCGGTTGGAACCGCTTACAATCAATTTGGCCAAGAGCGGATCATAGTAAGGTGACACCATCGTGCCCTCCTTCACTCCCGCATCGACGCGAATCCCTTCACCCGTAGGCGGTTCAAACACCGTGATCATGCCCGGAGAAGGATAAAACGTCACTGGATCTTCTGCGTAAATCCGCCATTCGATCGCATGTCCCTGCACCGAAACATCTTCTTGTTTTAGAGCAAGCACTACTCCGCAAGCAAGATCACATTGCATCGCAACCAGGTCCAACCCAGTGATCATTTCTGTCACGGGATGCTCCACTTGCAACCGCGTATTCATCTCCAAAAAATAAAACTCCCCATCCGAACCGAGCAAGAACTCAACCGTTCCCACTCCTGTATACCTCACCGCTTGGGCAGCGGCCACGGCAGCTTGGTACATCCGCTTCCTTATCGTCACATCCAGCGTTGGAGCCAAACTCTCTTCAATCACTTTCTGATTGCGCCGTTGCACAGAACAGTCTCTTTCAAACAGATGGATCACTTGTCCATCCGCATCCGCGGCGATCTGTACTTCAATATGGCGGGCAGGTGAGACCCACTTTTCAATATAAACAGCCGCATCGCCGAAATAGGCGCGAGCTTTGGTTTGAATCGAGGCATACGACTGCCTCAGCGCTTCTTCGTTCGGACAGACTTGCATCCCGATTCCGCCGCCGCCAGCGCTCGCTTTGATCATGACGGGATAACCGATTTCCGCGGCGGCCTGGCATGCCTCCTCCAACGATGCAAGCGCCCCCGTCCCCGGAGCGATCGGCACACCTGCTTGACTCATAGTGGCACGAGCCGTCACCTTGTCTCCCATCATCTGGATCACTTCCGGTTCCGGTCCAATCCATCGGATCCCCGCCTCTTGAACCCGTTTGGCGAACTGGGCGTTTTCCGACAAAAAACCGTATCCGGGATGCAGAGCATCTGCTTGGGTGCGCTTAGCCGCACCCAAAATCGCCTCTTGGTTGAGGTAACTTTTAGCCACAGGCGGCGGCCCAATGCAGATGGCTTCATCCGCCATCTCCACAAACGGCATCATCCGATCCGCTTCTGAATAAACAGCCACGCTTTTCCAGCCACGCTCTTGACACGTGCGGATGATCCGACAAGCGATTTCCCCACGGTTGGCAATCAGCACTTTTCGCAAATCCAGCCTCACCTCACCTGATTGCATTCTTATTAAAAATATTTCTATCGCAAAAAATTCGACAATTATTTATTTTAATCCTTCTCAGAATAACATGATCACTTTTAGGATACAATGAAAAACGAAGAATCCCTAGGAGGGAGCGCATGAAAACTTTTCAGGTGGAACACCTCAAGATCAATTACAAAACATTAGAACAATTCACTCAGTTCTACGAATACGGTTTGCAAGAGTTATCCATGTTGGACGATCTACGTGCCAATCTGGTCGAAAACGATAGCCACTCCCCATTCTACGGCATCTACCTAGAAGGGGAGCTGGCAGCACGCCTCAGCCTGTATCTGATTGATGCCAAATACGACCGTTATTTCCAACCAGCCCAACACCACTACGAAATCTGGAAACTAGAAGTCTTGCCGCAATATCGGGGGCGAGGACTTGGCTGGGCATTGGTCGCCCACGCCCAAAGCATGGGGTTGCCCATCAAAACCAACGCTCGCTGGCGATCTGGCCCGTTTTGGTTGAAAATGGGCTTTGTCCCCGTCTATGCCCCCCCTTCCCGCGACCGCGACGAAAGCCCTTATGTCTGGCTCCCGCCAGGAGATGAACGGAGAGATTAACGTTTAAAAAGACCCACACAAACGTTGTATGCGGGTCTTTTTTCGTTATTTGTCCAGACGCTCCAGGTTGCCGTTTTCCTCCATCCGGAATTTCGCTTTGCTGAGTGCCTCGTCTTCTTCCGTCAGCAAAGCCATTTTTCGCGCGCGCTCCATGATTTGCACCAAGGTCCGATAATCATCGTTCACCAGTCGGTAATCACTCTGCACGTGTTCCAGATGCACTTTCATTTCGTTGTTTTCGGCCTCTAGCTTGCTAAGAAGCGCCTCTTTCTCCTCAATTTCTTTTTCCAACAATTTTTGTTGGCGTTTTAGCTCAGCCACTTCATTCTTGTATTGCCGCAAGAAACGGATGATATTGTCAATCGTATACAAGGAATCGCCGGTCGCATCCTCGCCGGATTTGACCCGGTGAGACTGGCTGCGATTCCGTTCTTGCAATCGCTTCTGTCGTTGCGACTTGGCAATTTGAATCGCCGCCTCATATTTTTTTCGCACGGTGCTGTTCCAGCGAAAACCGCAAGCAGCCGGTGTCCGCCCCAGCTTTTCCGCCACTTCCTCAAATGCCGAGAGTTGCGTGCCGCCTTCGCGGATATGCCTGAGCGTCACTTCGGCCAAGATCATATCATCATCCGGTGTCCACGCATCCTGGCGCTTTACAGCCATACGAGTACCTCCCATCTTCCACAGCTCATGCACGTCTAACAAACGTTTCCGTTTTATCTTTATGCAATTGATATAAAACATAGTATATGGCTCTACTAATTTTTATTGCCATGTGGAAGAGGAAGTATACACGATTCCCCGCGGCTTACCGGTGTCATACGCCTTAACCTAAGCGGTTTGGCTGCAGCTTATGATTTCCGCCGCGCCAAAAATTCGCGTACCGCTTGCGCATGCTCTTCTGATTCCCACAGACTGGCGCACTGTTCCGCCTCCCGGGCATACAGCTCCGCCGAGGGCACACCCCGATTCACCTCTTCAGCCAGCCCCTTATAAAATCGGATGATCTCCAGCGGCGCCTTCGCCACTTGTTCGGCGAACTCCTGTACAGCCTGGTCAGCCCGCTCTCCATCGAGCAACACATCAACCAACCCGGATGCCTTCGCCTCGGACGCAGACAGAATCTGTCCTGTCAGTAGCAGGGGCAGAGCTCGTGCTGGCCCGATCTTCCGCATCAAGCGTCCCGCTCCTCCCCATCCAGTGGTAATGCCCAGCTTCACTTGGATCATGCCGAACCGGGCCGTCGCCGAAGCAAAACATAGATCGCAACTAGCCACGATTTCGCAGCCCCCACCAACAGCCGCCCCTTCGACAAATGCAACCGTCAATGGCGCCAATCCATGGACCCGTTCCAAAATTCGTCCCATCCGCTCCATGATCGGCTGGATTTCATGTTTGTGCCCATATTGGTGCAACGCATCCAAATCCCCACCGGAAACAAAAGCTCGCTCATCTCCGGAGAAAATGACCACTTTGCACTGTGGATCTTGTTCGATCTCAGTCAAGACTTGTTCTAGCTCCCCCATCATTTGCGGATTGACCGCGTTTCTCACATCTGGGCGGTGAAAACGGATCCATTGGATCGGCCCTTGTTTTCGCACAAGAAGTGTCTGCATTTTGAACATCCTTTCCCTTTTGCTTGATACAAGCGATGCCTGAGGGTATAATAAGCATGTTAGAATATGGCGACAGTGGATGCCCTTACATAACGCATCCAAGTAGGAAGGAGTGTGGCACATGGACCGCATGTTTCGCGTCCTCGGCTTCTGGACTTTCGTGATTGCACTCATGTTCTTAGCGGGTCATATGTACATTCCGGCGGCCCTGTTCGCGGTACAAACGATTCTGTTTGTCGTGTTAGGCTACCTGAAGCTGACCGAAAGAACCTATATGTATCTTTTCGGTGGATATATGTTCGTGTCGTTTGTCGGCATGGTCTGGTATTCCACATTTATGATGCATTAATCAGTGCACAGCTCCCGGATTCACAGGGAGCTTATTTTTATGGTCAAAAAAGGACTCGGAACACATCAAGAGTCCGAGTCCTTCCCAACATGCGTCAGGCCAAGCTCTGAATCGTCACATTGGCTTCAGTGTCCGCTTCGTAATCAACCCCATCGGTTTCAAATCCGAAGAGTTGGAAGAAATCTCTGCGGTACCCTTCAATATCCGAAAGCTCCTTCAAATTGTCCGAGTCCACCTTGGACCAACGGGCTGACACTTCCGCTTGCACATCCTCCCGCATCTCCCAATCGTCGATACGGATGCGCCCTTCCTCATCCACCTGCACCTCGCCGCCGGTGTACAGGCGTTCGTTGAACAATCGATACATCTGCTCGATGCATCCTTCATGCAGGCCTTTTTCTTTCATCACTTTGTACAAAAGCGATATGTACAGCGGCACTACTGGGATCGCCGAACTGGACTGGGTAACAAGCGCTTTGTTTACTGATACATACGCCTCGCCGCCAATCTTCTTCAACTGCTTGTCCAGCTCATGAGCCGTCGCCTCCAGGTGGTTTTTGGCACGACCCACGGTTCCCTCGCGATACACGGGATGCGTCACAACGGGACCGATATACGAGTATGCGACCGTTTTGGCACCTTCATTCAACACGTCGGCCTCTTGGAGAGCATCGATCCACATCTTCCAGTCCTCTCCGCCCATCACTGCAATCGTATGGCGAATCTCTTCCTCGGTTGCCGGTTCAATCGAGATGTGCGACACTTCCTCGGTGTGGAAATCAACCGTTTTGTTGGAGAACGTTTGGCCAATCGGTTTCAAAACGGATGAAAACACTTCTCCTGTCTCCGGATGAACCCGTTTGGGAGCGGCCAAGCTGTATACCACCAAATCAACTTTGCCCCATTCCCGTTTGATCATTTCGATGGTTTGTTGTTTGATTTCATTGGAAAAAGCATCCCCATTGATGCTTTTGGCGAACAACCCCGCTTCGCGCGCTGCTTCCTCAAACGCTGCCGTGTTGTACCACCCTGCGGTAGCTGTACGGTTGCCCGAGCTCGGACGTTCAAAAAAGACACCGATCGTATCCGCCCCAGCGCCAAAAGCTGCCGTGATGCGGGAAGCCAATCCATAACCGGTTGAAGCACCGATCACCAACACTTTTTTCGGGCCATTGATGGCCGGTTGACTTTTAACATAATCAATTTGGTTTCGCACCTGTTGCGCACAGCCTTCCGGATGTGCCGTCGTACAAATGAAACCACGGAATTTAGGCTTAATGATCATTTTCCATCCTCTTTCGTTTTCATAAATTGGGAACCAACCGTTCCATGTCGGACGCGGACACGCCTTTGCCTTGCAACAAAACGCGGAAGCGCTCGCCCATCCCTTGCGGATGAATCAAATGGGTGACGGCCCGCGCTTGTTTCGCCTCGGCGCTGAACGGGTCACGCGCCGGAGTGGCCGGTAGCAGATCCAATACGCCAGCCCTGAGCAAAAACTCGGCTTGGGACAGACAGGCAAATGTGTGTAAGCCCAACTCCGCCCCCCACAGCCGAAGCAATGTGAAATCCACATGGGCTGTCAAATCCATCTCCCCCGGTGTGTGATAGAGGTCTGTCCACAACCGGTGTTCGCGGTAAGCCCGTAGCGTGCCTTCCCTCCGGGCCAGCAGTTCTTCCGTTTCTCCGCCGTAATCGATCGTCAAGAGAATTCCCTTTTCCAACCAGCCCGTCACTTGACTGAGCCACTCACGGGCAGCGACGGGCACTTCGGCAATCTGCCCCTCCGCTAGGAGCCGGCCCCTCTCCCATACGGCGGGATCGTCAGATTCTTTCAGGGGAAACCAACATTCGCTTAGGCGTCCGTTCTTCCCCTTGGATACATACGCTTCCCAAATGGCTCCCCCTTCTTTTTTTATCCGATGCACTGGGAAGGCGTCAACCAACTCATTGGTATATAAAAAAGAGTATTTGGCCCGTGGCACTTCCTCAAGGCGCCTAGACCAATGAAACGAGATAGGATGCGAACCCAGGCGTTCTTGTTGCAATCGGCGGTGATGAGGGCTTGTTTCCACCAAGTACGCATGCAGCTTGTCCGGCTTCCCGCCCTGAGCCAGCCATTCATTGGCCACTTGCTCCATCAAACGCCCGTCTCCCGCGCCCATCTCCACCAGCACCCATTCCTCTTCGTTTCCCGTCATCGCCACCATACGCCAGAACAAACGTCCCAAGACCCGGCCCATGACCGTTCCGACATGGGCGTTGGTGAAGAAATCCCCTTCTTTGCCCAACTTGGTTCGATTCGTCTGGTAATAACCCCACTCCGGGTGGTACAAAGCCAATTCCATGTACCTCGAAAACGGGATGGCCTGATGAGGGGAATGCTCGATCTCCGCGACGATTTCATTTAAAAGCGGTTGGGTCATGGCACAGCCCTCTCTTATGAAAAATTAAACACTTCGGTGCTCAGATAACGTTCACCCGTGTCTGGAGCCATGCACAAGACCCGCTTGCCCTTGCCGAGACGCTCGGCCACTTTGAGAGCCGCCCAGACAGAAGCTCCGGAAGAAGGCCCCAACAGCAACGCTTCTTGGCAAGCGAGGGCACGCGTCACATTGAGGGCTTCCTCGTCGCTCACATGGAAAATTTCATCAAAAACGGAACGGTTCAGCACAGGCGGTACAAAACCGGGACTGGTACCCGGAATTTGATGTGGCCCCGGTACGCCACCGGCCAACACTGGTGATCCCTTAGGCTCCACCACCCCGATAAATATGCTCGGAATATGCTGACGCAAATACTCGCCAACTCCGGTGATGGTACCGCCCGTTCCCGCCGTAGCGATAAACGCGTCCAACCGCCCTTGCGTTTGCTTGAGAATTTCCGGGCCGGTCGTGCGCCGATGAACATCGGGATTGGCGGCATTTTCAAATTGTGATGGCATAAACGAACCAGGGATCGATGCCACCAGCTCTTCCGCTTTTTTGATCGCCCCCGGCATCCGTTCGTTCCCTGGCGTCAACACCACTTCTGCGCCATACCCTTTTAACAGCATCACCCGCTCTCTGCTCATTGTGTCGGGCATGACCAGAATCGTCCGGTACCCACGGGCGGCACCGACCAGCGCCAGGCCGATCCCCGTGTTGCCGCTCGTCGGCTCGATAATGGTCGCACCCGGCTTGAGCAGGCCCTTTTCTTCGGCATCGCGAATCATGTTGTAGGCGGTTCGATCTTTCACACTGCCGCCCGGATTCATTTTTTCCAGCTTTACATACACTTCTGCCCACTCTGGGCGAACCAGCCGGTTCAGCTTGACCACCGGCGTCATTCCAATTAAATCGAGCACTTGCTGGGCCACCCGCGCGTGCTGTGATTTGCTTTCTACTCCTTGGTTTGCGGACCCGTCCACTCCAGCATTCCCCCTTTGAGGTTGTACAACTCCGTGTATCCGCGCGTAGCCAGCACTTGAGCCGCCAACACGCTACGGCGGCCGCTCCGGCAAATCAACAAGATTTTCTGCCCTTTGTGCGGTGCCAGTTCCTCATGCCGCGCTTCCATTTGATCATGCGGGATGTGAATCGCTCCCGGAATGTGCCCTTCCTGGTATTCCTCATCCGTGCGCACGTCCACTAGCACATATTGTTGCAATTCATCCGCCGCTTCGCTTAACCGACTTGCTTCAATATCTTTGTATTGTCCCATCATGACCGCTCCTTATCATTTTTTTGGTAAAATCGACTGCACGATCGGCTCCAATTGTTCCACCGTAAGTGGAGCTTCCACCCTCTGCTTCAGCGTTCCCTCTGGATCGATGAAGAATGAGCTAGGAATCGGCACCACATCGTACAATTTCACCACATCACGTTGCCGGTCCATAAGTACCGGAAACGAAATGCCCATCCGTTTGGCAAATGCGTTGGCCGTGAAATCCGTTTCCGCGATATTGACACCCAGCACGACAAAGCCTTTGTTTTTGTATTTTTCATAAACGGTTTGCAAAGCCGGCATCTCTTTGGTACACGGTTCACACCACGAACCCCAAAAGTTGAGCATAACCGCTTTTCCTTTGTAATCTTCAAGCGAAACCTCTTTGCCGTCCAGCGTCGTCAATTGGAAAACAGGAGCAGGACGACCCGGTTCGGGACGGTTCCCTTCCCCTTGGGCCACAGATTGGTACAAGGCATAACCGACCAACCCCAGCATCACGACAAACAAAAGGCGTCTGACCCAATACCGTGTTTGTTTGCTCACATTCATCACCTGTCTTTCCCATCAAATTGTAACAAAAAAGCTGAAATGGCGCACCACTTCAGCTAAAACCCGGTAAATCCGGTCACTTGCGTCAACCAAGCCGCGATGACCGACATCTGATCGGTGTACAAGAGCACGCCAAACAAAACCATGAGGCCGCCCCCGACTTTCATCACTTGGTTGGAGTATTTCAAAATCCAGCGCGTTTTGCCGATGAAAAAAGCCATGATAAAAAACGGAATGGCGAAGCCCAAGATGTAAGAAGTCAAATACGTGAAGCCCATTTCCGGACGGAGGGTGGTCATGGTGATGATGCTCCCCAAGATCGGGCCGACGCAGGGTGTCCAACCGGCGGCAAAACCGATCCCCACGATGAACGAGCTAAAATAACTGACGTTTTTCTTGGTCACTTGCCATTTGTACTCGCGCATCAAAAACGACGGCTGGAAGACGCCGAGCATAAACAGCCCGAACGCAATCAGCAAAACCGCGGCAATCATCCGGATCAGATCGTCATATGCTTTGAATGCCGTACCCACCCAACTGGCCGCGAAGCCGATCGCGTAAAAAAGCAAGGAAAAACCCAAAATGAAGAAAAGCGTGTGCAACATCGTGTTTCTCTTTATCTCTGCGGACCGTTCCCGCTCTTTGAGTTGTGCCACCGAAATCCCGGTGATATACGACAAATACGAAGGGTACAGCGGCAAGCAGCATGGCGAGATGAATGACAAAATCCCCGCGCCAAACGCCAGCCAAACACTTAACCCTGCCATGATTTCTCCTCCCATTACCACCTAGACAATTCTTGCATCAGCATGGCCATCTGCTCTTCCTCCATGCCCCCGATGAAGCGATACTGGATTTTCCCGTCGGCCCCCACTACATAAGTCGCGGGAATGCCATACAATCCGTATTGGTCGAATCCGACCGTCCGCTTGTTTTCAAGCGGGTCAAGCACCACCGGGAACGTGTACCCGTGTTTGTCCAGGAAGGGTTTGATCTTGGTTTCATCTTTTTCTTGCGATGTTTCATTGACCATGATGAAGTTCACTTTGTCTTTGTATTGGTCATACGCCTTTTGGAAATAAGGCATTTCTTTTTTGCACGGCGGGCACCATGTCGCCCAGAAGTTGATGATGGTGGGCTTTCCTTGGTTGCGATAAAGCTCGATTTCTTTGCCATCGATCGTACGCAAAGTGAAGTTTGGCGCGCAGTACCCCTCTTCCGGCCTGCTTTCTCCTTTGCACTGGATGGCTGCATCTGTTTTCGTGCCGCCGCTCGCCGGTGCTTGCCGATCCTCGATCCCCGTCCACACCGCTATGCCCACTAACACGAGCAAGACACAAAAGATGATCAGGTTTTTTCCTTTCATCCCCCTAGACTCCTTTACCTGTTAGTCAAGCCGCCCGTGACAAAAGGATTGGTCATTTGTTCCTGACCAATCGTCGTTTCTGGCCCATGACCAGACAGCACCCGGGTTGCTTCGGGCAAATTCATCAATTGCTGGTGGATAGACTTCATCAGCGTTTCATAATCCCCACCGGGCAAATCGGTTCGCCCGATCGATTGTTGGAACAGCACATCCCCGCTAAATATCACGTCATCCCAGACATAAGTTACACTGCCAGGGGAATGACCAGGCGTGTGCAACACTTTCAACGTTTGGCCGACCAGTTCGATCGACTCTCCGCCCGTCAGCACTCGCTCCGCTGGCTGGCACTTCATCGGCACTCCCATAAAAAAAAGGGAACCGTTTTTCTCCGGGTTCGTCAGCCAGTCCGCTTCCTCGCGGTGCACGTAAACGGGTGCCCCTGAGCGTTCGCGCACCGCTTCAACCCCACCGATATGGTCAAAATGGGCGTGGGTCAACAAAATCGCTTCCACCTTTATATCAAGCTCTCTGATACGCGCGAGCAACGCATCTGGGTTCATACCAGGATCGACGACCCATCCCCGTCTGCTCCCTTCATCATACACCAAATAACAATTGGTCATCACCGGACCGAAGACAAAGGTCTCTATTTTCATGGTTAAGCCTCCTAACCTCACTCTTCCATCCCCCATTCTACACGAACTTTGCTTCGGTTCAAAGCTGGTACATGGCGGCGGCACAAACGGGTTAGACTATGGGACAAACGCGTAGAAAGGAAGAGGTGGCGCATGCGGTTTTTATATAGACTGACCATCCCTCTCATCGTTTCACTCGCCATCTTGGCGGGTTGCCAACAAGAGAATAAGCCTCCGGCCAATCAATCTGCTCCTGGTACACACAAACAGATTCCTGAGGTGCGCCGTGTCAAACAAACAGCACCTGAACCTCGCCGTGACCGTTCTCCTCAGGCGGTGGCCGACCGGTTGGTGCGCATCGCGACGAGCGTGCCCCATGTGAAAGGAGCCAATGCCATCGTCATTGGTAGATACACGCTGGTGGGAATCGATCTGGAACCCACTTTGGACCGGGGACGTGTAGGCACCATCAAATATACGGTGGCGGAAGCGTTGCGGGAAGATCCGCAAGGGGCGAAAGCGCTGGTTACCGCTGACACCGACCTGGTGCAACGCATACGTGAGCTAAACGATGACATCCGGCGAGGCCGGCCCATCGGCGGACTGATGGAAGAACTGGCCGAAATCGCCGCCCGCATCGCTCCGTTGCCTTCCCGGGAGACGGAGAAGTCCGAACAGAAACCGGACAAAATCAATCAGGAACGGCTTAACCAGTCTCGGCGAGCTCCTGCCCGTCAGTGACCTTAATCTTGCCGTTCCTGTAAACACCTCAAAAAGGCACAACTCCGCAGGCTTCCCTTGCGGAGTTGTGTTTGTTGCGTTTTTAAGCTTCAACCCAAGTTGGCTTCAGCTCCCGGACATGTAGTATACTAGGGCGTGTCTGATGTATAGGCCAGCGGCTCCAAAACCATTTTCTCATTCGCTTCACGCGTGACGAGGCGCTCCTCGAGAAAAGGTTTTTCCGCCGCTTCTTCCCCACCAACTTGATTTGCCAGACACACCCTAGCTGTAACCATCTGCACGGAAAGGACGGAATCGCCGTGAAAGTGATCTGCATCCTATGTGATCAGCCTTTTCAACCTGAGAAGCTGATCGCCAAAAAAATTAGGAAACATCCGCACCGCATTCAAATCTGCCCGGACTGCCGCCAACGCATTACTCAGCAAGTGGAGCAGCGCAGGCTTGCTGGCCAGACGGGAAGCACACTTTGCCACCCCGCTGACGCTCTATCCAGTCAATCCCCGAAAGATTGATTGTACTTCGGTTCATTGATGATGTCGTTTAACAATTTGTCTGCCTGATCGCGCGGAAATGCAATTTGCGACGGTTCGCCCGCTTGCTCATAGGTGATGAGGTAATTATCGCCCTCCGCCTTTTTTTCCACAATCGTCACCTGATGATCCTCACGCAACATTTCTTCAAAAAAATGCACCGTTTCCTTGGCGGAACGGTCGCTGGGCCGTTTGTCCCACACCACTTGGATCTGCAACCAATTAAACAATGCGTCTTTCAACTGCATTTTGATTCTCCTCTCCCATTCCTGGCGGCGCAAAGGGGCTTGTCCGGTTGCCCCTTTTTCCGCGGATCGGGAGCGGCCAGAACGCTTTTTTTACTGACCTATCGCTCTAGCCGCCCCCCCCAACTAATTTTGTTTTCGCACAAAATAGAGCCTGATCCTTGTGACAGCAATAAGGATAACGGTGAAAAAGAGAATGGGAATCACGGGGAAGCCCATGTAATGGAACAATGTCAACAAAAGGCACCCCACCGCCAGCACCACATAAACGATGACTTGTTTCAACAGCGGCAGACGAATGGCGAAAGCCACCTTATACACCACGGCCGCCAACACCACGATGATGAAATAGATCGTCCACGGCGACAGGCTGTTCAGCCAGGTTTGCACAGCATCCATCTCGCTTCTCCCTCCTCAACCCTCTTGTTTCAATTGATGCAAATACTGAATTTCGTCCGCGTATTCCGACTCATCGTCGACCGGTGTCTCCAGAATGACCGGCAGGTGAGCGAACGCCTCATCACGCAAAAACAAGGCCAAGGCCGCCGCTCCGATTTCACCTTTGCCAATTTTTTCGTGGCGATCTTTGCGGCTGTTAAAAGGCGCTTTGCTATCATTGAAGTGAATGGCAACTAGCTGTTCAAGATAGCCGGTCTCCTTCATTTCCTGTACCATCGACGCAAATGATTCTTCCGTCCAGATCCCGGCGGCGAAAGCATGGCACGTGTCAAAGCAGAAACCGATTTTTTCCGGGTAATCCGTCGCTTCACGGATTTCCACCAGTTCACGGATCGTCAATCCAAGCTCGCTACCTTGACCCGCAGTGTTTTCCAAAAGCAATTTGGTGCTTCCTTCGTATTCAGCCAGAATGAGGTTGAGCGTCTCAACCATCCGTTTGCGTCCGTACTCTTCCCCTTCGCCCACATGCTTGCCACAATGAACGACCGCCCCGACTGCACCGTATGCCTCTGCAATGGACAAATCCTCTTTGATTGAACGAATCGTCACTTCATGCAAATCCGCCTTGGGGGTGGACAAATTGGTGATGTAAGGGGTGTGCGCAACCAGCACGATCCCATGCTCTTCACAAAATGCTCTTCCTCGTTCCGCATCGACGGTGTCCAGCTTTTTCGGCCTTAAACCGCGCGGATTTTTCGTAAAGACTTGAAACGATTCGGCGCCCAGCGACTTGGCTTTTGATGCCGCTTTGGCGAATCCTTTGGCAACACTGATATGGCAACCTATTTTCATCTCGATTCCTCCTGAAAGACAAAAAGCGCCGCTGTTTCGGGCGCCGTTCCACTTTCTCCATTGTAACATCTTCCGTAGGGGGCAACAACTCTTCCACTTTGGCTTCGAACAGGCCCCTCAGTAGAGCAACAATCGGTTGCTGAAGATCTGCTCTTTGTTTTTCAAAACATATGCTTGGTTCCGGTCATGCCAATCCACCGCCAAATCAGCACCGAAAAATTGGGTACTCTCGCGGTCCAGCACCATGCGGAGGGCAGGTGACACTGCCACCACCAAGTCATCTGGCTTCACATAATCCCAATTCATCTCAAACACGACATCGGCACCGCAACCGCACCCTTCGGTGATCACGGCAACGCGCAATGCGGCTTCCTCTGTCGGCTTGGCTTCCAACAGCCGGGAGAGAGCCCCAGCGGATATCTCGATATGCATTTCAACCGCCCCGCTTTTCTTTTATTCCCATCTATTTTACACAAAAAAACCGGAGCGGAGGAGCATCCGCTCCATCACTCCGATTAACCTCGCCCTAACCGAAACGAACCGCCAACTGGATGAGTGTCCGCACAGCCACTCCCGTTGCCCCTTTGGCAAAAATGCCTGATTCGCGCGGCGCTGTGGCTGATCCGGCGATATCCAAGTGCACCCAAGGGGTTTCTTCAGCAAACGCCTGCAAAAACAAGCCGCCTTGAATGCATCCCGCCGGGCTTCCCCCCTCATTTTTCACATCGGCAATCTCACTTTCAACATAGATGCCATACTCTTTGTACATCGGCAATTCCCACATCCGTTCGCCGGCAATGCGAGCCGCCGCCTTCACTTCATCGGCCCATTCTTCATCGTTACTCATCATCCCTGTCGCTTCATGCCCCAAGGCAACCACAACGGCGCCGGTCAGTGTAGCCACATCGACCAAGCGGGTGGCTCCTTTCCGTTTAGCATAAGAGATCGCATCGGCCAAAATAATCCGCCCTTCGGCATCAGTGTGAGCCACTTCAATCGTCTTGCCACTGAAGGACCGGATCACATCGCCCGGGCGATACGCTTGGCCGTTGACCATGTTCTCGCAGACGGGGATCACCGCCAACACATTGCTGTGAGGACGCAATTCCCCAATCGCATCCATCGCCGCCAACACCGCCGCCGCGCCAGCCATATCTTCTTTCATGTCCAACATGAACGGTGAGGGTTTCAACTGGAGGCCGCCACTATCAAAAGTCACACCCTTGCCAACCAGTCCGAGCACTTCGGTGCTCTCAGGCGCCCCTCGATAAGACAACACGATCATGCGCGCCCCAGCTTCACTGCCACGCGCCACAGACAATAGCGCTTGCATGCCCAAATCTGCCAAGCGCGATTCATCCAGCACTTCCATGTCCAATCCGCGTTTTTCGGCGACTTGTTTGGCATGATCAACAAACTGTTGGGGTGTTAATAAGTTAGCTGGTTCATGGGACAAATACCTAGCGAAATTGGTAGCGCGGGCGAAAATCTGCCCCCGTTCGATCCCTGCTTGAGCCGCTTGCTCATTCAGTTGCGGAATACTGATTAACACCGATTTCAGTTCCTGCTTCTTCGTTTCGGATTGGTATTTCTGGTGCTCATACGTCCCAAGTTCGACGCCCTCCACAATCGCTTGTACCGCATCAACCGCGTTATAACGGTCAATGACGGAAGAAGGACACCCGATACCCAAGCTTTTTAACCCCTTTTGCTTGGCTGCGCGGCTCGCCGCCGCAATCGCATGTCTGAACTGGTGCAGATCAGTCTGGTCCCCTTCACCCAAACCGACCACAATCACACGCCCAGACGGAATCTTACCCCAATTGTGCAACTGGGTGACTTCCCCCAGTTTGCCAGTTATCTCCCCTGCCGTGATCAGGCTGGAAATCCGAAAACCGAGGGCCTCATCAATCTCACGGGCCATGCCTTGTGTCGATTCTCTTTCTTTGGAATGAAATACAATAATTGCGTCCGTCGCCACAGAGGCCAACGGCTCTCTCGTCAATTTCCACTCCATGATTACGCCTCCTGAATAATTGGAATAAGTAGAAAAAAATAAAAAGTGTAACACACGATCTAGAATTTCACATGTTACACTTTCGACAAATTCTAATTTATTTCCTTTTCTCCAAAAATAGACGGAATTGTTTTATAAAACTTCCAACATGAGCATCTCTTTTCTTATTTCTTCCAGTCTAGCTTTGATTTGATCAATCCTGTGAAAGTTGTTGTTTTTTAGGGCTTCGTACAGCTTCTCCAACTCCTCATCCAATTCCATTCGCAGAATCGGAATGCGCTCCTCCGCATCTTGGCAACGGTAGACTCTGATTACCTCTTCCATGGTCCACTACACCCCTTTTATATGCTTGGGCTTTGGGTCCCAACCGCCGACCTTAAAGGTTAGCTTGGATACAGCATTGCCCCAACCAAGGTGAATTAAACCTGGGACACAAATCAACTTTCTCAATTATGTTACGCTATCAACCTAGCAAGGGGCACGGTGAACCACTTAAATAAATTTTTAAATTTTTAGAAATTAACTCTCTAAAATTTTTATCTATCTCTTGAATGTGGTAAGATAAGTCCGCAACCGCTTTTCTTTGGTTCCGGCAACGTCCTTGAGCCGCCGGACTCAGTTTGATGATACGGATGGTGATGATCATGACGATACCCGGTTTTATTGAACAAGACTTTCAGATTTTTGACATTGATGGGCTCGAACCTCGCATGAACGCGATCAAACAACACATTCAACCCAAGTTTGATATCATCGGGCAACATCTTTCCTCCTTTCTGACTGTGCAATTGGGCGAACCCGTCAGCACGCATATCGCCAAACACGCCCGCCGCACCGTCAATCCGCCGGACGAAACCTGGGTAGCCTGGTCCACGAGCAAGCGTGGATACAAGGGATTGCCCCACTTTCAATTAGGCATTCGCGACAATCATCTCTTCATCTGGTTCGCCCTGATCTACGAATGCGACCGGAAGCAACCCTTTGCCCGCCGGTTGCGCGAAGAGTTCGACCGCTACTGGGCCCTGATTCCCGATACATACTATTTCTCCCAAGACCACACCCGGCCCGATGTCATCCGCAAAGCGGACTTGACCGACGAGCAGGCTCACAAGATGCTCGAGCGCTTGGAAAAAGTGAAAAAGGCGGAGTTTTTGTGCGGCCGCGTCATTCCACGGCAAGAAGCTTGTCGATTGTCAGGTGACGATTTGATCAAGCAGATCGAATCCACTTGCGAAACGCTAAACCCGCTGTACCGTTTGGCGATGGAATAAACCAGCCACCTCTTTTTAGAAACACTTGTGCAACCAGATCGAGCCTGGTTACAACGCTACTTAGGGCGTGTTTGGCAAATCAAGTTGGCGAAAAGAAGCGGTGGAAAAACCCTTTTCTCGATGAGCGCCTCGTCACGTGTAATGCGCATGAGAAAAACGGTTTTGAAGCCGCTTGCCTTTATCAGACACGTGTTAGAACGATATGTTTACGCAAGAAGGTCCAGTGGCGGTCAACCAGCCCATCCATTGCCCCGTCATTTCCCATTTCGCTTTCCCACATGCATTTAACATTGAAACTCCTTCGAAATCCGCTTACATCTTTCAACTCCCTTGCCCCCAAGCAATCTCCGCAGTCTAAAAACGCCATCTTACAGGCGTTTTTTGCAGTATTTCACCTCCCTTTCACCGTTCAACCAACTGTCTAATTTTACTTATGAAATTTTTCTTTTGTTGCCGTTTCGTTTTTGTTATACTAACGGTCGTGCATATGCTCAACAATTTCCGTATGTTCATGCGGTTTATGTGATAAAGCGATAAAGGTAAAGGCAGGCAACGCATATGAACAATAAACAATACCAAACTCCTTTATTTACGAAATTGAGAGAACACGCAAACCTCAACCCGATCCAATTTCACATCCCTGGCCATAAGAAAGGGCAGGGCATGGATCCCGAATACCGCGATTTCATCGGGTTGAACGCCTTGTCGATCGACTTGATCAATATCGCCCCTCTCGATGACCTGCACCATCCCCAGGGCATTATTCAAGAAGCCCAACAGCTGGCGGCAGAAGCCTTTGGCGCGGATCATACCTTTTTCTCCATCCAAGGCACCAGCGGAGCGATTATGACTATGGTCATGTCCGTCGTCGGCCCCGGCGATAAAATCATCGTGCCGCGCAATGTGCACAAATCCGTCCTGTCGGCGATCATCTTGGCGGGAGCATTGCCCATTTTTGTGCATCCGGAAATGGACAAAACCTTGGGTATCGCCCACGGCATCACTGCCAGCCAAGTGGAAAAGGCGTTGGCGCTCCACCCGGAAGCCAAAGCAGTGTTGGTCATTAATCCCACGTATTACGGCGTTGCTGGCAATCTCAAGGAGATTGTCGATCTGGTTCACCGACACGGCATTCCCGTGCTCGTCGATGAAGCACATGGGGTACTCACCCACTTCCATGACCGTTTGCCCCTCTCAGCAATGGATGCCGGGGCCGATATGGCCGCAACCAGCGTCCACAAATTGGGTGGCTCGCTCACTCAAAGCTCTGTGTTAAATGTCCGCGAGGGTTTGGTTAACCCGGCGCGCGTGCAATCCATTATCAGCATGTTGACTACGACTTCTACGTCCTACATCCTGTTGGCATCGCTGGACGCCGCCCGCCGCTATTTGGCCGTAAACGGCGAAGCGATCATCGAAGAAACCCTGCGCCTGGCCGATTATGCCCGACGGCAAATCAATGAAATTGCCGGATTGCGCTGCGTCGGCCGAGAATGGCTGGGAAGCGATGCGCTTTATGATTTGGATGAAACCAAGCTTCTCATTCATTTGGAAAACATGACCATCAATGGGAATGAAGCAGAAAACTGGCTGCGCGAAAACTACCAGATCGAAGTAGAACTCAGCGATTTGCACAACTTGCTCTGCTTGATCACACCTGGAGACACCCAAGACACCATTGATCAACTCCTTAATGCGCTCAAGGACATGGCTGATCGCTTTTACCAAGACAAATGTCATTCTCCGGTGGAGATTCGCCTTCCTGAGATTCCTAGATTGGTGCTATCTCCGCGCGAAGCGTTTTACAGTGAGACAGAATCCATCTTGCTGAAGGAAGCAGTCGGCCGGGTGATTGCCGAGTTCATCATGATCTACCCTCCCGGCATTCCCATCTTGGCGCCAGGCGAAGAGATCACCGAAGAAAACATCTACTATATCGAAGAACATCTCCAAGCGGGGCTCCCCGTCCAAGGGCCGGAAGACCCCACTATGCGCATGATTCGTGTAATCAAATAAGCCACCGTCTAATTGACGGTGGCTTTCATCGTTTATGTGAACCACACCGCTGTTTCAACGGCGGGCTTTTTATTTGATCAATCTTCCCGTTAGCAAATCGTGACAGACGTTCACAGCGCCAATTGGCCGCCATGATCCAGCTGACCATTCGCTCACTTATTCGCTTTTCGCGGTGGCAGCTGTTTCCGTATTTTCGCAGCCCGGGCATTTGCCATACAACGTGCCCACCTTCTCTGCCGGCACATAAGTAATCACTTCTTCACATGTTTGGCACACAATCGCTTCCATTGAAGTTCCCTCCCGAACTGATTTGCAAGCATTTTGTAAGCGCTCTTATTATGATGTCACTTATATTATATTATGACATACTATTTATGTCAAAGGGTGATTTATTTTGCCCATTTCCCAAAAAAAGCGCACAAAAAAAGAGCAAATCCGAAGACTTGCTCTCACTATCAATGCTCTGCTTCTATTTCCATGGTAATCGCGGGAAGGTTGCTTCTGAAAAACAACGCAATCTCCTCCGCTTCTTCTCGTGAACGAAGATTAAAGATCTTCTGCAGATATTCCAAATTCTCAGTATCCTCCATTGAAAGCAGAGAGGAGCGTCCAGTTTGCATGCAAACAACAAGCGGCTTACCAAAAAACATGTGGGTGTACACGATTCCGAAGTCGTATCGGCCGTGCTCGGAAATGAAACCGACGAAGCGCACTTTCGCTTTTTCGGACTCGTCATACAGTCGTTCATAAAGACTCATCTAATCTCCTCCTCACTTTCTTTGAAGAATGGGAAAGACATTGCGAAAAGCAATGTCCTCGGTCAAGTGGTTTTACACAGAAGCCCGTGGGACAGGGCTATTACTTATTTCCCCACCCGCGTATCAATGAAACCTTTTTTTCATGAATTATATTTTTCTACTTTCGTTTCAAAAAGAGACGCCAACTCCATAAACAGAGAAACATCTTCTTCATCAATCACATTAGCACGTCTGGCGATCACAACAAGCACGCCGATCAAATGATGCCCTCGATAGAATGGCATATACACTTCGACCCTTCCGGACAATCGTTCGCGAACCATGCTCCCCCTAGCTGCAGCTACACTGATCAACCCTTCCCCGAAAGGAATGCGCTGTGGCAGAAGTCGCTCCCCTTCATCGTGACGTAACACAAAAGCATAATCCTGAACCAAATATATGCTTACCCATTGGTAACCGGGCATCTTTTTTTGCAATGACTCACACACAAATTGGTAAAGATCGTTCACTTGATCCGCGCATTTATCTGAAACGACGCCGATCTCTGAGCGTAACTCGTCGAGCAAATCCACTTTACGCATCAGAAAGCCTCCAAATCCGTAGAATAGAAAGAATTTTAACATGACCGCATACACGGGACAAGTCATTATATTTCAATTTTTTTAAAAACGTGATGAATCCATCATGAAGCTTGCAAAAATCGCGCGATTTTTCCGTTACCTTCCTATTTCCGAAAAAAACGAACCTCAAACATGTTGCGGCAAAGCACTCTTCAAACCATCGCAATGCGATCAGTGTCCAAATAATGAGATTTGATTGATTTGCGCAACCATTTCGCCCCGTGCTAAGATGGAAGTAAAAAAACATTAGCCATGGATGAGGAGCGAGTTTTCATTGAATAAAAGCGCATACATCAAGCTGGTGAAAGGTTCTGCGCAAACTGACGTTACTCTGGCCGATGTGAAGGAACTCTTGGTTCGCTACCAACATATGACTTCGCTGACCGGCCAACAGCTGGACTGGGATTATCAAGCGGCCGCCTTCCCTTACACCATCGAAGAACAGGAACAAGACGGCGTCCCCTATCTGGTACTGAAAGGAACGGAAACCCACTTGTACCGCGGCTTAGTGATTGGCGTCAGCCAGGAAGAAGATTCCGGCATCCCCTACGTCCAATTGGTTTTGCCGGAACAAGCAACGCACGGCGACCTCGCCAAAGGAAACGAATTCTCCAAGTACATAGCCAAACAGCTTAAAGGCGAACTCCACTTGTTCAACGGCCGCATCATTTATTACAATCCGCGCAAATGAAAAGCACCCTGGGAATCTCCCAGGGCGCCTTCATTTCACTTGCGCTCAAAGCGGTTGACCTGCCGAATCAGCTTCACTGTCAATACAGAACATCCAACTCCAGATCAAGCTCATTTTCCACGCGGTACAACTCTTGCAAAAACTCGGCAAATTTCTCTTTGTCCTGTTGCTCGTAACAGCGTGCCAACTTGAGAATCACCTTGTGCTCTTGTGGCTTGTCCCCTTTTTTGCGCGCCATCTTCCACACTTTCTCATACACTTGAATCGCATCACTGTAAGCGCCTTGCTTAGCGTGACAGTCCCCCAAAACAATGTACGTTTCCCGATGCGGCATGGTTTGGTGATTTCGTTCACAAATAGCCACAGCCTCTTCCAACACTTGTTTGGCTTCGTCGCTTTTGCCTTGTTCCAGCAACACCATCCCCAAATATGTATGCGTTTTTATTTTTAATTCATCCGCTTTAATTTTTTCTTGCAAGCAGAGTGCCGTGCGGAAACAATCCTCCGCCTCATCCCATTGGCCCTTGCGCAAATGGATACCGCCCAGCATCATCCACAGCTCGGATGCATGTTCTGGCTTTTTGTTGATACGGGCCAGTTCGATCCCTGCGGTAGCGTGGCTAACCGCTTCATCATACAATTTGAGCTTGGTCAGCATGGAAACCCGTGACTGCGACAAATTTAGCGCCACTTCCACATTTTTGATCTCATCGATCTGTTGCCACAAATCTTCAATCAGCCGCAGTCCCTCCTCGATCCGATCCAGCTTTTCCAACACTTTCACCTTCGCCGCTAGCAACATGCTTTTATAATCGCTGCGCTCACCCGCCTCTTGGAAATGCTCTATGCCTTCTTCTACATACTTCAAGGCTTGGTCCGCATCATGCACTTCCATCGCAATGCGCCCCAGTTCATGATAACTAGCCGCTTTTATGTTGCTTTTCTGCCACTCCCCCTTCTGGTCGACGATCCGAATCGCTTCTAGAAAATGATTTTGTGATTTAACCCAATTTTTCTTCTGCAAATAGATTTTCCCTCGCAAAAAATGTACATAGGCTGTGGACAAGTGATTGTTAGGCACTGCCAATTTGCGCAATTTCTCCAAGCCTTTGTCGGGATTCATCAAGTCAACAATACTTTCCACCGCTGCCAGCTTTAATTCCATTTGCTCTTCTTCCTGCTTTTCTTTTGCCCACAATTCATGAATCTGCTCTAGGTTCACTCCCAGTTTGTCAGCGATGTACCGAACCTTTTCCTCGTTTACATAGGTGATGCCCCGCTCAATATTGCTGATCGTGGAAGGGGAAATAAAGTCATCGGCCAGATCCTCTAACCTCAGACCCAGTTCTTTCCTCCGTTTGCGCAACAATTCACCAATTTGGCTGGGATGAATATACTCCATTCGCTCATTCACCTCTTCATCAAGGATTGCATCGCAACCCCAACAAATTAATTGAAATTTTACCGCATTCTAACCATTTGATAGAAAGATTATTAGAGTTTCAAATAGAAGGGCGGTTTGACATAAATTTTTCCAGGATGTATACTCTTCGTATCACAATAATAAATTTTCAGTAAAATAAAACGAAAGGATTGAAGTGATGCTGAAATTGCTCATCTCCGGAAAACCTTCAGAACTACACCCCTTCCTGTTTGACCTTGCCACACAACCACAATATCATATGCAATTGCACACTATTGAACAATCCCCCTCCCCAACGGGAGAAGCAAAGGTGGAAGCACAGCTTCAGTTTGTACCAACCCATCGCAATCCACTGCATATCACGTTGATCACAGACACAGGTGAGGAGATTCACATCCACTTTGTCGATGGACACATGGTCAAAATGGATGAAACAATCACTTTTATCAGTGGGAAAGTTTATGACATATTTGGATAGAAAAAAGCCCCATAAACTCGGCTGGTAGGGGCATGAAGAAAAGTTGGTCTATTCTATATTGTAGCATAATTACCGGTGTATGGTAAGTGTCAATGCTAAGGATTCAGCCCCTTTCCTAGGCAGCTTGTCCAGGAAAGGGGCTGAAGGGGGTTCATATCACTTGAAACAAGTAAACTGAACCCGCAGCAAACGCACTACCCAAGCAAGTTCCAATCAACACATCTGTGGGGTAATGCAAAGCCAGGTACATGCGAGAAAATCCGACAATGATGGCATACGGCAGTAAGATAGCCATGAATGCCGTCGAATGCAGGATAAACGTTATCGCGACGGAGAACGCCGCCGTCGTATGCCCCGACGGGAAAGAATAGTCCGTCAGCGGGTTGGGGAACGTATGCAAATGCTCCAACCGCAGATAAGGACGGATTCGAGGCATCAACATCTTCAGCACGCGCACGATCAAATGGCTACCCGCGAGGGCGATCACACCTTCAACCGCCCATGTTTTAAACTCTTCGGGCATAAACAGATACCACACAAGCAGAAAACCGATCGTAGCTGTGGGGCCACCCAGATGAGTAATCCGCGGCATCAACCAATCCAACCAACGGCATTTCCAATGACAATTGACCAGTTGAATCAATGAATGGTCATATCGGGTCACCCACGAAGCAATCCCTTTCAAACCGCCTCACCTCCGCCCGCTTCAGCGTAAAATTCCCATACATTGCCATGGTAATCAAATTAGTTGAAGAGAAGGTAAATGGGGTGTTAATCTTTGCCGGAAGATCAACACCCATGTCTATGTTTATCAATTGAAAACACCTTCCAAAATCATCCTGCGCTCTTTTAAACTATATTGTTTCCAGAACCATTCACCATAGAGAAACAGATCTAAGTGCAAATGCAATCCCTCGTCGTTGCCCTTCGCTCCGTCACTCGTTCCGGAATTCCCCACATAACCGATGATGTCACCAGCTTTGATTTTTTGCCCTACCCGCACGTGGGGATCAATCCGATCTAAATGCACATAGCGAGCCATCAACCCTTTGTCATGTTGAATCCAAACCGAGCGGCCCCGCATGCGGTCAAGAATGTCCTCAGGGGTTTGTCCATCATTTTCGGCCCCTTTCGCCAACAACGCTTCCCTCTCCGGCGTCGTCATTTCCCGATAATCATGATCTGCCCGCACAACCACTCCATCAGCGATGGAATAAACGGGCGTGTTGCGGTCGATCCGAGTACCGGTGCCATAACTATACCAATCAAGCCCTTCATGCACCCCATTGCGATATGTCCGGGGAGCGCCAGGCAAATGGGAAGCTCTGGTGCTGACATGCGCGCCCTTAAGCGGCTTTTCGACAAAAGACAGATATCGGATCATGCCCTTGACAGAGAAGTTTGGCAAGTCCGGTTGCTGGGCGAACGCCGGTACAGCATCCTCATCCGCAATCCATATCGTCTTGCCACCTTCGATATTGAGTGATTGCCCGAACACCTCTTGCAGGATAGACACGGGAATGAAAACCTCCGACTCCTCGATGAGCGGCGGCTCCTTGAGTGGCGCGTAAATGCCGTTCAGATTCATGACCGCAATGTTGCGAACCAACTCAAGCCGGGCCTCGCGGTAGGTGAGCGTCATCTTGCCCGACCGCAAATCAACCCGTCCCTTGATCGGCAGGTGCCGTTTGACCTCAGCCAGTTTGATGTAGGCGGACCCGTTTTTGTGGATCACCGTCAAAGCGACGCCCTGCTGTTTGCCAGGGTTCGGTTGCTCATCGTCGGGCTTGGGATCAGGTTTAGCCGTGACAGGAGGCGTCTTGGGCTTCGCAATCGGTTTGGGTCTTTCCCCAGACGAGAGTGGGGATTCCGTTGACGTCAAATCAGCTTTGACCCATTCCTCCATCATTTGCAACCACGCTTTATTGCTTGGAGGCATAAAGACAATCAGTCCGAACAAGCTTACCATCGTTATGAATAAAGATGCCTTGTTCATGGTCATCTCCTTGATCATGCCGTTTTTCTCATCAGTCAGGAACAAAAAAGCTATTTCAACATCTTGAGAAAGGAAAATGGCTTTTTCTCTTAAACGGCGGCTTTTGGAATAACCGATAGGCAAGCTTGACGCATGCAAGCCATTTACCCTTTTGCCTAACCATTGTAAGCTGAGTCGAAATGGAGGGTCAACCGCTCTCTGTAGCGTAAATATTTCGATTCAATGAAATTGCGTTGCCCTGCGTTCAACCGTAAAAACCCTTCGCACCTCATGAGCGAAGGGTTTTCGTAGCCGGAGCAGCCAAGCGCCGCTTCTTCGCAAGCAGGCATTTTCGCCGCATATAGCCTTATTCAGTCAATACCTTGTTCAACTCCGCGCTCACTTCGACGAATCGCCGTTGGGCTGCCATGAACAAATCGAGTGGGAGGGTTTCGTCAAATCCTTGTAACAGCCATTCATATTCATGAATCACTTGATCGCGCAATGTTTGTTTTACCCGGTCCACCGCCGCTTGCCACGCCATGGCATAGTGCCGGCCCCACTCCGCCTTGCACTGTTCCAGATAGGCGGCCACTTCCTGTTCCAGCACGCTCTTCAATTCGCTTTCCATCCGCGCTTTTTCCCCTTTTTCAAAAAAGGCTTTGGCGCTTTTGAACAAGCTGAGCGCTTTTTTAAACGAGGCGGGCGATAGATTGGTCATCGGTTCTTTCAGCACGGGGGAAGCAATGCCCTCCTCACTGTGGAAAGTGGTTTGAAAGTCAGGGCGTACGGCTTCCAAACGCTTGGCGATGGTCTGCGCCAAAGCACTTTCCGTCCGTACAATCCATTTTTCCATCCGAAGTGCCGTCGCCCGCATTTCCTGAGACAGGTCGTGTTTGATGAATTCAACCAATTCACAGACGCAACCTTGTAATTTCTCTTTGACCTGTCCATCTTCCTTCAGCGCCGACGGGTTAAATATCTCAGTGAACACATCATGGTAGCGATAAAACATCCGTTGTTTCACATAATAGAACAACTCATTCAATTCTTTTTCTAAGGCCTGCTCTTCTGCTTTCCCACCACTGGTACTGATGATGCGTTCCATCGCTTCCCGCTCGGCAATCAGCGCCTGCCTGCTCGCTTCCTTTTCCGCTTTGCTCTGCGTTAGAGCTTGCCCCATCTGTTCCAGCATGTGCTCGGTCCGTTGCACTTCACTCCCCAACTGTTTCAATGAAACCTCTGTCAGGTCGTACAGAATAAACGACAGAAACGCTTGCTTAAACTGTGCCATACGCTCGTCTTCGGAATCGGCCAAAGCCTGTAAGCTGGACAGAGCAAACAAGCGCGGATGACGAATGCCGTATTGTTGCAACTGGCTTTCGATATATTGACGCACCATGGCCAGCTCCTCTTCGGACGAAGCCAGGTCGGCGGCATTGATCACAAAAAACATCTTATCCAGGGAAAAGACATCTTTCACCCGGCCCAACTGAATGAGAAATTCACGGTCGGCGCGGGAAAAAGGATGGTTGTAATAAGTGACATAAATGATGGCGTCGCTATTTTTAATGTATTGAAAGGCCACTTCCGTATGACGCGCATGGATCGAATCCGCTCCGGGCGTATCCACGATGGTGACCCCCTGGCGGGTCAACGGAACATCATAATACAAAGTGACGGATTCCACAAACGCCGATTTCGCTTCGTTGGCTACGAAGGCTTCACACTCTGCTTGCGAAACCACTTTTTCGCCACCCAGCTCGCCCGCTAACTCTCCGTATCCTTGTTGGATAGCCCGCAAGAAGGGAAGCGCTAGCTTCTGCTTGGTGAAAGTGGTCGGTTCGCGCAACAGCTCCTCGATCCCCGCCACCGCCGCCTCCAGGGATTCCACTTCTCGCTGGAATAAGGCAGCTACTTGCTTAAGGTCTTGATAAAGGGCTTCCCGCGATTTGAAACGAATGACCGCCTCCCCATGGGCATATCTTTCTGTCGGCGGGCAGATACGGTGAATCGTAGCCGTCGTAGGATGCGGAGACACCGGCAATACGCGCTCACCCAACAACGCATTGGCAAAGGAGGATTTCCCTGCACTAAACGCGCCAAACAACGCCACCGTATATTGTTTTCCCTCGATGCGAGCCCGTTTTTCCGCCCATTCCTCACGCAGCTGAGCGAAGTTTGGCAACTCTTGCAAGCTTTGTTCCGCTTGTTTCACCAATTGTAGCACCCAATTCGTCCGCATCGCCGCTTTAGGTGCTTGCGGCGCATCGGCCACCCGCGCTATAGTCGGCTGCTCTGGTGCAACCGTCTCTTCGGCCAGCTTCACTTCATATCGTTGCCGGGCACCTGGGATCTCTTCATGGAGCAGGTAAGCAAGATCAGACTCGGCGACGTCAATGTCGCCACGCACTACCTGAAGGAGATATGCTTCATATTCGGCCAGCTCTCGATCTTTCGCCGCCAACTGCTGTTCCGCTGCCAACGCTTGCTTGATGTTGTTGATTTGGGCAGTCAATTTCGTTTGTTGCGCTTGCATCCGTTCAGCCTGTTCTCCCGCCATACGGTCATAGATGGTTTCCGCCCATTCGCGCGCCCGTTTCTTGATCGCTTGCGCCAAATCTTCGGCGTAAGTCAACACATAGGCGCCTGACCACTCCGCTCCCGGTTTGATCACTTGGGCCGGCAATTCCGGGGTCACCCATGAGACTGGCTGGTAAATCGCTTCACTGATGGGGTCCGTGTCCAATTGCCGCTCTTTGGCGAACTGCATGAGATGCGCCTTGAGATGAACTTCCAGTTGCGTTTCCACCGTCTGGCGCAATTGTTCGTAAAAAGCAAGGCGACGCCGTTCTTTCTCTTGTTCCGTTTTTTTGGCGCTAAACAGAAAACCCACTTTGAACGGCGTCAACACCGTTTCCAAGTAGGCGCGGGCGGCCTCGCGCAGATCTGCCGGCATCAGGTAGGCGTTTTGTAGCAAACGGTTCAGGCCGTGAACCCACGCCTCCCGTTCCCGTTCGCTTTGCCCGGCAAGCTGGCTTAACTCATTTTCGCACTCAGCGAGCCACTCGCTCATGCTACGGCCAGCAGGCGGCGTAACCGCGTGCAACATTTTCTCTAGCTTCGCCCGTTCTTCACGCTCCTGCATCCTAAGCGCGTCCAGATGTTCACCGATCAGATACTCGGCTTCTTTGCGCGCGCTCTCTTCCATACGATCTCTCTTGCGCATCAGTCGCCGGATCAGTTCCTTGCATTCCGCCAATTGATTGGCCGGATGCGACCGATCAGCAAGCGAAGTATAATATACGCCAGCCGGCTGAATTCCCCACTCGGCAAACGTTTTCTCCACATTCGCTTGATACGTGGCAAACGGAAGCTCTGCGTCGCGATGTTTGTCAATCTGGTTGATGATCAGATAAACTTCCTCTTTTCGTGCGATCAGCTGCTTAATAAATGAAAGATTCCCTTCAGACTGCACATGGTTGTAATCCATCATGTAAAAGATGACATCCGCCAGATGCAAGGCAGAAAGGGTGACCGCCTGATGCGCGTCATCGGCGGAATCCACTCCCGGGGTGTCCAACAGCGCGACACCTTCAGGCAAAGCTTCCGTCTCGCGCTTGATATGAACTGCCAGCACCTCTTCCCCATTTTTGCACAAGGCCTTCAACTCTTGCTCAGTGTAGATCCCAGCAAAACGATGGATTTCTCCGGTGCTCAACAATAGCGTAACCTCATCCTTGCCAGCCATGATTTTCACCACATTGGCACTGGTCGGAATCGGGCTGGTCGGCAAGATCGACTCACCGTACAACTCATTGAGCATAGAAGATTTGCCAGCCGAAAAATGCCCGCAAAATGCGATGGTCCATTCCCCTTTGGCCACTTTCCGCATCAAATCCGCCATTTTTTCCCGATGCTCTTCATCATGGCGCTCACCCATGGCTTGTTCCACCGCCGCCAAGCGGTGCAAAACCGGTTGGAATTTCACGTCAATCATGAAAGTGCGCTTCTCCTTTTGAACTCAGTCTAGACTCTGCATACGTTCATTATCTTACCATATTCGCACAAGAAAGCGCCTCCTTGGGAAAATAAGAACCAGCGCGCCAGCCAAAGAACCTGAACAATATTTTCCAAATCAGTTATAATGGAAGTTGCTCGATTCCATAAAAGAAGGTGTTCGACATGTCGACAATCATCGGGATCATCTCCCTCCTTTTGAACGCGGTGATTCTGTATCTCATCTTCCGGCGGGCGGATCGCGAAGGGAGTGGTTCATCCTTGCGCAAACAAGTGGAACGGTTAGAACTAAACCAAGAGCGATTGGAAAAATTGATGCGCGAAGAATTCGCCGCCAACCGATTGGAATGGAACCGCTCGATCATTGAAAACCGACGCGACCTGAGCAACTCCTTCAGCAATCTCACCCAATCCACCATCACCACCATTCGTGAAAGCTCACGTCAACAAAAAGACCTGCTGGACAGTTTTGCCAAGCAACTCAACGAAATGGCCATCATGACCGAACGCAAACAGGAACTGCTACGAGACAAAGTGGAAGAAAAATTGAACCAGCTTCAGGAAGCCAACCAGCAAAAGCTGGAGCAGATGCGGCAGACGGTTGACGAAAAATTGCACCAAACGTTGGAACAAAGACTGGGTGAATCTTTTCAATTGGTCAGCGAGCGATTGGAACGGGTTCATAAAAGCTTGGGAGAAATGCACCATCTGGCCACCGGCGTCGACGATCTCCGCAAAGTCTTGTCCAATGTGAAGAACCGTGGGGTCTTGGGGGAAATCCAGCTGGAAAACATTTTGGAACAATTGCTAACGCCGGATCAATACAGCAAAAACGCCACGGTCAAAGAAAATAGCAAAGAGAATGTCGAATTCGCAATCAAATTGCCCGCCAAAGACGCGGAACGCTCACATCTGTTGCTCCCGATCGATTCCAAGTTCCCATTGGACGATTACCAGCGCCTCACCGAAGCACAAGAGCGGGGACAAGCCGATCAGGCTCAAGAAGCATTGAAAAGCTTGGAAGCACGGATTAAGCAAGAAGCCAAAAAAATAGCGGATAAATACATCAATCCCCCGACAACCACTGACTTCGCCATCCTCTTCCTGCCGATCGAAGGCTTGTACGCCGAGATCTTACGGCGGCCCGGACTGTGGGAGTATATCCAGCGTCAATACAAAGTCGCGATTACCGGCCCCACCACATTGTCCGCCTTTTTGACCAGCCTGCACATGGGCTTCCGCACGCTGGCAATCCAAAAGCACACCAATGAAGCGTGGAAATGGTTGAGTTTATTAAAAACAGAATTATTCAAGTTTGGTGACACCTTGGCCAAGGCCCAGCGCAAGTTGGACGAAGCCAGCAAAACAATCGGCCAAGCGACCAAGCAAACGGAAACGATGAAAAAGAAACTGAACCGGGTGGAAAACCTTCCCGAGCTGGGTAGCTCAGAAGCCTTACCACTCGCGGCCAATGACGAGCGGGAATGAAACCTAAAACCGCAATCAAAAAAGCCTAAGCAGTTGAAAAAGGGCCCGGCTCCTTTTTCAACTGCTCAGGCATCTTTATTGCAGTTAGATCACGCTGTTTACGTCACTTTGATTGCCAGACCGTGTTCCGTTCAAACAGGTCAGCCACCTCTTCTAACCTCGCCAACACTTCCCCTTCGGTCTCCCCGGTCACCACCAACGTCACCGTATAATCCACACTGGTATGCGGCCCATCAAAATATTGGCCCGGCTCCGCTAGCAAACGGTATTCAGTCACCCAATCAGGAAGCTCGTCCGCTTTGGGGGCGGAGAGAAAAACCCCTTGCTTCGGCGGGATACCGATAAAACCAATCTGCGTCTTAGGTCCCCGCCCGCTCCGCACTTGCTCGGGCACAGTCACGGCCAATCCGCATTGGGCTTGCACCGCCAGTTTGGTCAGATCCAAATCAAACGCTTGGCGGTATTCTTCACAAATGCGGGAACCTCCGGTCCGGCAAGCGATTTCACATAATATCAACTCATCCTCGGGGGTGTGGAACACCTCCGCGTGAAAAGTGGTGTATTGCGGCGTGGGCAAGATATGAAGCACGTTCGTAACATAACGCTGCAAACGGGGCGTAAGCGGATTTTCCGGCTCCAGTAGATAGCTACCGAGATATTTCCCTTCCTGAAATGCAAGACAGTTGTTCAAGTATTTGGAAGGCCAACAGAGCTCAATCACCCCATCAAGCACAACACCATCAATGTGGTACATTTCACCTTCGATAAACTTCTCCACTTCCAAATGGGGGGTTAATCCCTCTGCTAAATAGGCGATGGTGTCTTCGTCGTCATGCAAAATCGTTGTATTTCGAGAACCCATGCCATCGACTGGCTTCACCACGACGGGATATCCCTCTGCTTCGATAAAACGAACCAAATCGATCACCGAAGTGATTTCAGCAAACGGGGGAACCCTCACATTGGCCGCTTTGAGCAACGTCTTCATCTTCACCTTGTCACGAAAAGCGATCGCGCTCTCTAAAGACTGGCCTTCGATCCCCAAATGCTCCCTAAGTCTTGCCGCGCGCAAAATATCCCGCTCAGCAGTAGCAACAATCCGGCGAAATGGGTTCTTTTTCGCCATCTGTAAAGCGACAAATTCAACCGCATTGTTATAGTCATAATTTTCAAAAGATAAGGCGCGCGCTTTCGCCTGAAACGCAGGCGCCAATTTTTGTTCCGTCAGGATCACCAACGGTTCGTTCAAGTCCTCCAGCCATTTGTCATAGGGTACATCATAATAAGGCAAGCGATTGAAAATTAAGATGCTCAACCCAAACGTTCCCCTTTCAATCCAAGATGTGTGAACACACCAAGCTTGCCCAGCTAGCAAGCTCGAACTTGTTGACAAAGTGGCCCGGAGCTGATTTTTGAGCCTGCGTTCCGTGGTTTGCTTAAGCGACAAGCGACTCCGCTTTCAAAAATCTCGCTCCTGCAGGGGCTCGTCTACACTGAGCTGGCTGACAAGCAAGCTCTTCCTCACCGCAAAACAGACTCATCGCTGAACCGAGTATTCGCATCATAATTGCTGGAGATGACGCGACGGACGCACGCTATTTCCCGTGGGGGGAACATGCCTCTAGCGGAAACCTGAAGACGTTGGTCTAACCTTAAGAAGAATAGGTTAAACCGTTTGCACATCATGTCCAATCAGAAGGGGTTCTTTTTAATATTAGAGAAAACATAATATTTTGTCAATCTATTTATTAACTTAGCTATCCGCTCCTCCGTAACGGCAGGAGCGGTCAATCATGATGACGTCGGCTCCTCATCCTGCACTTCCGCCACCAGATGCGCGGGAATGCGAATATCCTGACACTCTTCTTCCATACGTGGCGAGCATTTCGCCTGTTCCTCAATCTGTCCTTCCAATCTGCTTTGCTGTTGATTGTTGTTCATGGCAACCTCCTTTTTTTGCTTCAGTATGCCCCTCTTCTCCGCTCATTACGCCGGAAACGGCCATTTAAAAAGGAGGTTGTCTCTACATGCCTTATCTCTGCTTCACCATGGAGAGGCTACGCATCCGCTCCATCACTTGGAAAAATTTTTGGTGAATCCCCAGCAAAACAGATAGAATTCTAATCGATCCAGCTCACTCCCCCTTGCAGGAGAAGGCCACTTTGTGCATGGCATCTCCAGAATCAGATCTAACAGAATGAATTCTTGTGATTTTATTAATGTTTTAACCATTTCCCAACCACTTTACCATCTCATGTAAAAAGTGAATTGTTCTCCTATTTACAAATTTATATAATATAAACAACGAATTTCAAGTTATATAAAAAGGATGATGCCCGAATGCCAACCCGTTGGCCACACTTCCAAGACCTATGCCTCCCTTTGGGTGACAGCCTCTACTTTAACATAGGAACGTGCGTACCGCTTTTGGAACCGATACATGAAGCGATCACCCAAGCTAACCATTCCCTCCAATCCCCATCTCCCAAGCCATGGTTGGTTACCGAATCAGTCTGCATGGAAGCCCGCCGGAAGCTGGCATCTCTGTTAGGGGCCCACCCTAGCGAAATCTCGCTGACGGAAAACGGCACGTTCAGCATGAATGCCATCATCGCCGGCATCCCTTGGCAAGAGGGAGATGGAATGATCGTCACCGCACACGAACATGTCAGCAGTCTCGTGCCATGCTTCAACATCGCAAAACGGTACGGTCTCTTTGTCACCCTTGTCGATCCCGAAGGCAAAACAGATGAAGAGCTGATCGACGCATTAGCAAATGCCATCGATCAACGCACACGCCTGATCGTCGCAAGCCACGTTACCTGGAACACGGGTCGCATCCTGCCTGTCGCTGACATTTGCCGACTAGCCCGGGACCACCGCGTGCTCACCCTTATCGATGGAGCGCAAGGCGCCGGAAACGTAGATGTCGATGTCAAAGCCATCGGTTGCGATGCGTATGCTCTCTCCGGCCACAAGTGGTTGCTGGGTCCCACCGGCACCGGGGCTTGTTATATCACCGCCAAGCTCGTTGAGCAACTATGGCCCCTTGCAGCAGGCTATCAATCCATCACCAGCTTTTCCCTTGACGGGCAGATAGACTGGAAGATGGATTCACAAAAAATGGAAGGATCTACAAAAAACATTGCCTTGTATGCCGGACTTACTCGCAGCTTAGAACTCTTGGAGCAATACCATCTTCCCGCGATCACCTCGCGGATCCATCATTTGGCCGCCTGGTTCAAACAGCAGCTTCTGCTTCTGCCGGGTGTCACCCTATTTACCGACCTCTCCTTCTCCGCTTCCGGTTTGGTATGCTTCCGTATAGAAGGCCTCGCCCACGAGGAAATCGTGGACTACTGTCTAAAGCACCATCTATACATTCGCCATCTGCCGCGCCCGGAAGGCATCCGCTTTTCCATCCATGCCTTCCATTCCCACACAGAATTGATCCGCGCCCTCGTGATCCTTGAAGCTGCGATTCACCACGCCCGCAAGCAGGGAAGACATTCCACCTCCACCCTCGTCGCCTCGCACCGTGAATAAAAAAAGCGTCCACCATCACATCACACCAACGCATCTGCATGCATATCAGCGAAAACGCCAACTTTCCAATCACCTTTACTTTCATTCGCCCTCAGGGGTGCTGGGCATGGATGATGCCATCATGTATTTATTTCCTATTTATGAGCAAATAAGTATCAATAATTTATGCATTCCTCAATTAAAAACTGTAACATATTGAATAAATATGTTATACTTAATAGCGTTCGAGGATAGCACTGTCTCGCTTATCTTCGAATCCCCACAATGAATGGTTTACTTAACTCTTCCTCGTCTCCGTCGATCCATTCTAGCGCACCCCCTCGGCGGAGACCTTTTTTGTGCCTTTAGCCCACACCATACATATGCTTACTGTCGTCTTTATCTCTTCTTTCACTTCATCACTTCAAAACAGAATTTGAGTATTTTTATCAAAAGTGCGCAGTAGCCTAGAAAAGATATATACCTTTATTTCAGTATCTGTTCAAATCTTATTCCCGCGCGCGTTTTTAAATGCAAGGATGGTTGCGATAACAATCAAGATAAAAGAAATCAACACACCTACTGTAATCGAATATTGAACATAAGGCTCTAATCCCTGGCCTGTCGTTAAAGACAGTCGCTAGTGTTAAAAATAGACAACCTTTGGATCTCCATTTAGCATTTTTCCACCTCCTATCTTGCAAAGTAGTCATTATAATCAGTATATACTAAGGAGTACGATTTATATATGCACAATACGGGGATCAAATGAGAATTTGTCGAACACCATATCCAACCAGTACTACATATATCCTTTTCTATGATTCATTGGTTTATATCGGACAATAAATTCATCCAATAGTTATTACCCCTCTCTGTTCAATGAAGTCACCATAAAGAAACGCAATTTACTCCTCTACCAAACAAAAAACCCTTGCACATGTGCAAGGGTTTGGTTGGTGGGCAGTATAGGAATCGAACCTACGACCTCTTCCGTGTCAAGGAAGCGCTCTCCCTCTGAGCTAACTGCCCAAGCAAAAATATGTAGTTTTTAGATAAGTTGGTGGGCCCAACAGGACTCGAACCTGTGACCGATCGGTTATGAGCCGACTGCTCTACCAACTGAGCTATAGGCCCATGATGGTGAAGTGGCGGAGCTGACGGGATTCGAACCCGCGATCTCCTGCGTGACAGGCAGGCATGTTAGGCCTCTACACCACAGCTCCAAGTTGGTTGCGGGGACAGGATTTGAACCTGCGACCTTCGGGTTATGAGCCCGACGAGCTACCAGACTGCTCCACCCCGCGATATCAATTGTTTTAATCGCCATCAGCGACATTTACTAATATACATCAATTTCTTCAAAAGTGCAAGGCCTTTTTTTTAAGATTTTTTATCCCAAATATAACGAACTCCATAACGCCCTTTTTTGGAGCGAAACACCTCCACGCGCTCCGGGCTATCATACCCGTACAGCCACCAGTCCTCTTGCATTCGTGCTGCCAAACAACGCGCTTGAAAGCGGCTGTCATATAATTTGGCCCAATATACCCATTGCATCATGCTTTCCTCCTTTCATCTCTTATTTTTCACTGTTTTCCATTTTTCATGCCTAAGGGCGCATGCACATTTTCCGTTTCGTCCAGAGCGGGCAGCCCCTTCCCGCATATGCTATATTAACCCAAGCAACCTTGTCGGGCTTAACTGTTCACAAGCCGACCAATATTCCCTCCTCACGGCCAAATGGTAAAGCCGTTGTCTATTGTGACAACGGCTTATTTGCATCTATAGGCCTGCTACTTGCTTTAACCATCCAGCTGTTGGGCTGAAGCCCGCTCTTCCTCATCGCGCAGACGGTGGGCCAAGCGCCCTGAAGCTGCAGCCGCGACGCTGGCGACCAAATCATCCATAAACGTCTGCACCCGCCCACCTTTTTTGGTGTCCAACTCGCGAATGAGCCCAATTTTATGCTTGTCCAAGTGACCGAAGGTAGTGACGGCAATGCTCCCATAGCCCAAAACGGAACCCAAGGCCAATGTTTCATCACAACCAAACAGCCCTTCATCCCCTTTGACAAGGGATAAGAGCGGTTCAGACAACATATTCTGTTCCGCCAAGCGGTCCAACTCGACTCCTACTAGAATGGCGTGTTGCAATTCCCGTTTATTCAGCACGGCCAGCACGCTGTCGACGCACTGCTCCATGGTTAGATTCGGGTTATAAGGGCTCTGCATTTCGTGAACAATTTCAGCAATTGCTTCGATACTGACTCCGCGGTCTTCCAGGCTTTTCATCACTGTACGTTTCACTTCACTGCTGTGTACTCTTCTCATTTGTTTCCCTCCCATAAGCCATCTTACCATAATCAATTGCCCACAAAAGATGCGTGAACCAAAATTTAAAGATATAATATAAGAAATGCGCCATTTTTCTGTTCAAGGAGGGAATGTGTTATGTTTTTCGGCATTGCTGTTTTTCCACAAAAACACGTACAAGACCTTGTCAATTCCTATAGAAAGCGGTACGACCCGCATTACAGCCTCATTCCACCCCATATCACGTTGCGGGAAAAGTTCGAACTGCCTGATGAAAAAGTGGAAGACGCGGTCCAGAAATTAGAAGAAATCGCCAAGCAAAACAAGCCCTTCACCATCCAGTTCCACAAAGTGAGCCATTTCTATCCTACCAGCCATACCATCTATCTGGCGATTAAAGACAGCAAACCTTTGGAAACGTTGCACAACCAGATCAGTGCTTCCCTGGATCCCATTCCAATGCCTTATGATTACATCCCACATCTCACCATTGGGCAGAAAATGTCGGAAGAAGAGCTACATGATGTGTATGGCGCCCTACGGTTGAGACAATTTGAATTAGAATCGAAAATCGACCGTTTCCACCTTATGTACCAGCTGGAAAACGGCTCTTGGAGCATTCATCAAACATTCCTGTTGAAAAAATGATCTGATCCGAAAGGATGTCGTCCTATGGCCGTCACCGTCATCATCGCTCAAACACCGACGGAAAGGGAATGGGCTTTTGCCATTCGCCGCCAGGTGTTCGTGCTAGAGCAAAAAGTACCTGAAACGCGGGAATCAGATGAATATGATGAGCGATCGTTGCATTTTGTGGCGCTTGAGGACGGGCAACCGGTGGGCGCTTGCCGGATGCGATGGGTTGACCCTAAAGTGGCCAAAGCCGAACGGGTCGCTGTGCTACCATCCAAGCGCCACAGCGGCGCCGGGCGTCTCTTGATGGAAGCGTTGGAAACCCAAGCCCGCCAAGAACAGGCCCACGCGATCGTCCTCCACGCCCAAATGCCGGTGATCCCGTTTTATGAGAAGTTGGGCTATCGTGTCATGGGTGAGCCATTTGTTGATGCGGGAATCCCGCACGTGTCGATGAAGAAGCTGATTTAAAGCTTGGTCAAAATGCCTTCATCCACCGTGCATGTGCCGAGCATCGCATGATACATCGAGCCGTGCCGTTCCCTATGAAAATCCGATCCGGCCGTCTCGAGAAGCCCAAATGTTTTTGCCATCTCGGCATACCGCTGTTTGGCTTCATCCGTGTGATCTGGATGGTTCACTTCAATGCCGTCCAATCCATTTTCCACCAACAAAGGAATTAAGTCGTCTTGCTCATACAATCCAGGATGAGCGATGACGGCCTTCCCTTTGCTTTGGTGGATCAATTGGATCGCTTCGATCGGGCTGATGCGCGGCGGCGTTACATAAGCTTGCCCATCCCGCCCTAAATATCGGTCAAACGCTTCATCCATTGATTGCACAATCCCCTTGTCAATCAACACCTCAGCAATATGCGGCCGCCCCACATTGTCAGCTTGGCCCTCCCCTTTCTTCTTGGCCATGACTTCCTCCATGGTCACTTCAATCCCCAACTCATTTAATTTTTCGATCATCATGCGATTGCGCGTTTGTCGCACCTCACGTTGCCGCTTCAACTTTTCAAGTAAAGACGGGTCGCGATAATCGATATGCAATCCTAACATATGAATCTCTTTCCCTTGCCACAACGTGCTGATTTCAACTCCCGGGACTACATGGACACCCCATTCGCGTCCTGCAGATAACGCCTCTTCTATTCCGCTGACCGAGTCGTGGTCAGTGATCGCCAAGCCAGCAAGCCCCACTTCCTTAGCCAATTTCACCACTTCGGAGGGAGAAAATAATCCGTCCGATCCCGTCGTATGTACATGCAAATCTACACGTCCCACGCTTCATTCCTCCTGTCAAACAATGTGTTTATTCTTTCCGACTTGTTGGGCTGATGCGCCACCTTACCCATTTCATTGTACCGCACCATGCGGAAATTTCCCAAAAAAAAGAGGATTACATATCTCTTGGCGAGGGTAATAAAGCGGCTACAACGGCAAGGAGGGATTTTTATGCAATTGCGCGCCAAAGCGCTGACAAATGTGTGTGCGGCCTATGAGCAAGTGGACAAAATAATGCGAATGCAAGGTTTCTGCCGTTTTCGCTCTCATGCACCCATTTATCGCTTGCATATGAGAGACCTGGCCTCCGGACAAGTCTATCGCCTTTCCCTTCCTACCCGACAAATGAAAACCCGCAATGAAACCACACTCAGCCTCGAGCAACCGAAATTAGAGGCAGCGTCCCATTTACGGCGGCGTCAGCGCAACCTGGCGATTCCGAATGAGGTAATTATGGCGGCTCAAGAGAAATTAGAAGAAATCGCTTCTTATCTAAAATAGACAAATCGTGAATCTAATGTAAACGAGCACCCGAACCATTTGGGTGCTCGCTTCACTCAGCGTGATTTCTTCCGTTTTTGAATCTCTTCATTGATCCGCTGGGCCAACTGGTCGGGACTCATGTTGGTGGAAGTCGTATTCTCCGTAATCCCCAACTCTTTCCCCGCTTCGGTCATGACTTCTTTAACCAAGTCCTTTTGGCCCACTGGGGTGCGCTTCTGTTTCAAACCCAATTCCTTGCTGAACTCTTCGGCGAGCTGGGTCACGTCTTGGCCGTTTTTGCCGCGCGCGTCTTGTTTGATCCCCAGTTCTTTTGCCATTTCATTTATCATCTCTTTGAACTTGTTTTTTGAACGCAAAAAGCCGAACATGCGAAGAGTCCCCCTTTACGCTGAGTGTACTGTTAGTATCTCAACAGATGGAGAGGTTCATGCAAAAATAAGGTAGCCCATGCATTGGTTCAGCACGGCTACCTTATCACTTGTGGCCTAACACTTTTAATTGGTTGTCCAATGAAATGATTGGATAAAGCCCATCGATCCGTGTGAAATAACAGCCGGACGGTTCCATTTGCACAGTTCCGTGAACCCAGAAGCGATGCTCACTCCACATGGTGGGCACGCCAAGCAGATTCACTGGCAGCCATTTGTCTTCGATCAATAGCGCCGGACCTGTTGAAGAGAAAGCCAACATCACCATCTGTGTGGAACCAGTTTGCTCGTTGTTGCGATAGTCTGGCTTGACACCATTCTCTTCCATCCATTTTTTAGCTTCAACCGCGACAGGCAACGCACGGATCAACGAGGCATATACCTTTCTGAATGACAGGTACGCATCACTGATGCCTTCCTCTTTCAACCAGCGGAACAGATGCTTCAGGGTGTTGAGGAAGATTTTTGAACCGGGAGCAGTTACTTTGCCTTGATCCAAATACCATACGCTCAAAAAATGGCACAGGACTTCCTCATCCAGCATCGACCAGTCGAACGATTGACCAAAACGCATAGACAAATACTTGTACAACAATTCCAATGAACGGCTGTACAAAGTTTGCGTTCCTTTTTGCAATGTGGCCACATGGTTGAAATAAAACTGTTCCAAATGTTGCATCACTCGCAAAGGCAATTCCTCTTCTTTCGGCTCTACGACCGGCCAAAAAGCCGTCTCCTCCACCATGGGCTCAGTCACAACAGGCGCAGATAACATCCCTTGCTCAACCTCTTCTGTTCGTTTGATAGACCAACCGAAAACCTTCCAACCGTTTTCCCAGGTGGTGTATTCTTGACGTTCTTCTTCTGGATGATTGTATTTCTCAAGCTGCACGAGTATCTCCCCTCTCATCTCATGCGCGAAAGATGTATAAGGGCCAAAGAATTCATATCGTTGACCAACACGAAGCAATCGAGTGAAAACAAGCTTTTCCCTGGGAATCGATTCCCCTTTTTGAATCTGGACTTGCTCTTTCGTTGTCAAGGATGTCAAGGTCAGGGTGTGTTCGTCGGTCTGTGAAATTTCGTAGCAGGTAAAGGTTGACTCGCTCATGTTGCGGGCCATGCGTTCCTTGTGCGGGGCATTGCGAATGGTAGAGCGCCACACTTCTACCGGTCGCCGGCGGTTTAAACAAGGTGCGTCAAACAGGAGCCAAAAGCGAAAGTAAGTGGCATATTCTTGGGAAATCGGCTGGTCTAAAGGCAACTGCATGAGTTTTTTAAAGCGTTGTGCCCATTCTTTCTGCATCTCAGGTGAGATCCGCCCTGTAAACCAATGTTGCAGATCGACCAAAAGGTCGTGTTTTAAGCGGCTCTCTCTTTCAGCTCTGGCCTTTTCCACTGAATCAAGCGCTACAACTCTCTCACAACATTTCTTATACTTCTTCCCACTGCCACAGGGGCAAGGTTCATTCCGGCCTACCATACTCACACCTCGGATGCTAGTTTCCTTGCCATTAAGTATATATGAAAGGTTAGGATATGACAAAGAGTTTTTCCACAAAAACCCATTCCATATATCCTTCTCACCTGTCCATTCACTGGACAATCACACGATCGGGGCGGCAACATGACCCCGAAGTCGATTCACGCTTCTGCTCATCCTAAATGCCATTTTCCCAATGCTTTGTATCCTGGAGTAACTATACCTTTATTTTAACGATTTAAAACGCGCTTTTGAAGAAAATTTTTCCGAGGGATGGAAGAAATGGATAGTTGGATAAAGGGATGATTGAGAGATAAAGGGAGCCACGGAAGATTCTTATTTAATGATTCCATGTCAAAATAAAAAACCCTGCAATGAATTGCTCATCGCAAGGTTTTTTTTCACTCATTTTAAAATCTTGATGGTTACTGTCCGGCGACCCCATTTGAGGGCCTCAGCCCGCGTTTCAAAGAACAGGTCAATGATGTGACCGTTGACCGCGCCGCCTGTATCTTCAGCAACACCATAGCCGTAGCCCGGTATATACATTTTGGTTCCGAGCGGAATCACACTGGGATCCACCGCGATGGTGCCCCGCTTGGGGTAGGTGCCGGTCGCCGTGCGGCTTCCGGTATGGGTGTAACCCGTCGCCTCCACTGTTAATGTCTTGGCTGAAGTCAGATCCACATCATCTTTTTTCGCCATCTCTTTATTCGTGCCAATGCTCACGATTTTGTCGACGGGTTTGATTGTTTGGACAAGTCTTTCCGTTGCTTTGGGCTTACCGTCTTCCATGACTGGCATGCCGTTTTTGTAGACGAGGAGGACTTCGTAAATCTTCTTCCCTTCCTCCCCTTCTTTTTTCACTTCTTTTTTTCCTTCTGCTAATTTATCTGTTTTTACTTCTTTCGTGCTATAAGGAATTTCTTCCACTCTTTTCTGCAGCCTTTGCTCGATGCGATCGACCACGATATTGGTACCGTTCATGATCTTCTTATCCAGCGGCATGTTTAGCTCATCCCACTCGGTCAGAACAACCTTTTTCTCCTGCAAAACCCCTTTTACTGTGGGTTGCAAAGTTTCAAAGGTGCCGAGGTCTTTGCCCGCCACACGCAAAGAGACTTTGCACTTGCACTTCAATGTGATCTCGCTGTGGCCTTCGATTTTTTGATCCCAACCGATGCTTGGCTGGTAACGCTGTTTTAACTCGTCAATCTTATGGCCTTGGCCTTCCAGCGCTTCTGCCAACGTATCGCTTGAGCGTTCAAATTGCAGTGCTTTATCTTGATCGCTGAAAGTAATTTTCACTGTTTGTGAGGAACCGGAACAGCCCGTGAGCAGGATGAAAAACATCGCGAGGCTGGGTAGAAGGAACTTTTTCATCGACATCCTCCTTCTGCAGTAAAGCCTAAACAATGAAGCCATTATAGCAGATGTTTTCTTCCTTATCTATGACTCTAGCAGGATTGTCATAGATTCATCCATTTTAATTGAGATTTATGCCCACGGAGCCTGGCTTATGACCGCTCGCGGCAATTTATTCCACTTCTTCTAGTAAAGCCGCCTGTTTGGGCGCAACCGGAACCTTTCGCGGTTTAGCATGAATTTCTTCCGGTCCATAAATAGAAATAAGCAATCGGCCGTTGCTGGCTCTAGCCACAATCAAAATCGGTTCGTTCAGCTGGTTTTGAAACTTAAAATCCGGCCCTCCCCAAGACACCGTCGCATCCCGGCCCTTCGGCACATAGGCCACCTGTTTGCTATGTCTTTGCCGTTCCACAATTTTGAGCCCTGCCTTGTCCACGCTATTGTACAAAGTAGACGAGGTTTGGCAAATTCCTCCGCCAACCCCTTCACTGTATTCCCCTTTAACGATGATGCGGGCGGGACGGTAACCCCTAGCCTGCGAGCGCGGCCCAACCGTCTTATTAAACGAAAACACCTCACCGGGCATCAACACTTTATGATCAATCGCTTCTGTCGCCAGATGAATATTGTGCGCACGGTTTCTGTTCCATTCATTGTAATAAGTAAGATAACTCCCGATTTGTTTCTCTTTCAACCGCCGCAGTTTCGCCGCAGTCAGCCTTGGTTTGACTATGTTCACCGGAACCGCGAGCGGTTGGCCCATGACCTCATGGATGCGATCAAACCACGCTTCGATGCGTTGGCGATCCACTTTCAACCCCGCTTGTTCTGGAACAATCCGCCGCTCGTGATAGTAAGCGGAGCGCGCAGGACGGTTCAAGTCTCGTTCGAGAACGCCGGCAATCCACTCCAACGCCAACGTGCGGTTCAATGTGGTGGGATCAATCCCATCAAACCCAATGTCGCGCAAAGGGAAAACCCAGCGTTGGCCCCTATGTTCCAACACCAAGGTGGGAACAAAAGATAAATCGGCATCCACTGCCGCCGGCTCAGGAGAAGACGCGGCCACAACAGGCACAGACGGCATCGAGATCAACAAGGGCACCAAGAGAATTAGCAAAATGACATGCGTTTTCTTGTTCATCGCCGCACTCCCTTTTTTCGCTTAGTGTGCATCAAACCGACCCAGGCTATGACCTTCGCAATCAAGCAGTGATGACGGATCAATAGGTGTGCTAGAGAGCCGGCGAATTGGACGCGCGGTATTCTGGCGTATTCATGTTCATTATTGAACATTTAAGATGTAATTGTATGTTTAATTGTTGAATTTTGTTGTCAAAGTTAGTGAAACAGTGTACAAAGTAGTTATGTGAACGTATAATGAAAAAGAAAATGAACAGGTAGGAAGTGATTGGATGGATTCAGTATTCTGGAGTCGCGTACTTACGGAAACGACATTAGCGTTCCATATCATCTGGGCGACCATCGGGGTGGGTGTACCTGTTTTCATCTCCCTTGCCGAATATTGGGGAATCCGCACCAAAGATCCCCACTATATCCTGCTTGCCCGAAGATGGACCCGCGGCTTTGTCATCACGGTGGCTGTCGGTGTGGTGACGGGAACGTGCATCGGGATCATGCTTTCCCTGCTGTGGCCCAAATTCATGCAATTAGCTGGAAACATCATCAGCTTGCCACTCTTTATGGAAACGTTCGCCTTTTTCTTTGAAGCGATTTTCTTGGGCATCTATCTGTACACATGGGATACGTTTAAAAAGCCGATTTACCACTGGCTGACTTCCATTCCCATCATCATCGGCTCAACCATGTCCGCCGTGTTTATCACGATGGTAAACGCTTTCATGAACACGCCAACCGGATTCACCATCGCTGCCGATGGCAAACTGATGGATATCGATCCCATCGCGGCCATGTTAAACCCAGCCACACCGTCTAAAGTGGCCCATGTCGTCTCATCTGCTTATCTGACCAGCGGCTTCTTGTTGGCTGCCATCGCGGCATACCATATCTTGCGCGGCAATAAACACGTCTATTATAAAAAAGCATTGCGGTTAACCATGATCGCCGGTCTCATCTTCTCCTTGCTCACATTTGTGGCCGGAGACATTTCCGGCAAGTTCTTGGCCAAACACCAACCCGCCAAACTGGCCGCCGCCGAATGGCATTTTGAGACGCAATCAGAAGCGCCCCTCTACTTTGGAGGCGTGCTGGATAAGGAAACGAACGAAGTTCGCTACGCCATCAAAATTCCGAATGCCTTAAGCATCCTGGCAGGCAATTCAACCAAAACGGAAGTGATTGGTTTAAACGATATTCCAAAGGAGAACCATCCACCGCTGTACATCCATTATCTCTTCGACATCATGGTGGCGATCGGCGTATACCTGGCACTAGTCTCCGCCGTCTTCCTGTACTGTTGGTGGAGAAAAAAAGGGAGCGAATGGAACAAATGGCTGTTGCGCGCAATTATCCTCGGGGGTCCGCTTTCATTTATCGCCATTGAATGTGGCTGGATATTCGCCGAGGTCGGTCGATTGCCTTGGATTATCACCGGCATCATGCGCGTGGACAAAGCTGCGACCACCTCTGACAGTGTCGCGCTGATGACTATTTTGTTCTCTATCCTGTACCTCATCCTGACCATTGTCGCATTGGTCGTTCTCAATCGCCTCTTCAAAAACCAACCCGCTGAAGCGGAGCTTGAGAACATGCCTTCGCAGGGGAACTAAAGGGGTGAAAGATCATGAAACTAGAAATCATCGGGATTACGGTCCTATGGGTTTTTCTGTACGGGTATCTAATTGTGGCATCGATCGATTTTGGGGCCGGGTTCTTTTCGTACTACAGCATGTTGACCAAAAAAGACCATATCATCAATAACATTATCAGCCGTTATTTGTCGCCGGTCTGGGAAGTTACCAACGTTTTTCTCATCTTTTTTGTCGTCGGATGCGTCGGCTTCTTCCCAGACACCGCTTATTATTATGGCACGGCTTTGTTAATCCCCGGTTCCATCGCGTTGATCCTGTTGACGATCCGCGGCTCCTTTTACGCTTTTGCCAATTACGGCGCCCGCCAGAGCCGCGTGTATATGTTCTTGTATGGCATGACCGGCTTGTTCATTCCCGCTTCGTTGTCCACCGTCTTAACCATTTCGGAAGGTGGATTTATTGAAAAAGTCGGCACGGAAGTGGTTTTCCACGCAGATCGCCTATTGACCAGCCCCTATTCTTGGAGCGTGGTGTTCTTAGCTCTGGTGAGCATTTTGTATATCAGCGCCAGCTTTCTCACATTTTATGCTGATCGGGCTGGAGACACGGCTGCTCGCGAGCTGTTGCGCAAATACACTTTATTCTGGAGCGGCCCTACCATTCTCGCCAGTCTGCTGGTATTTTGGAGCTTGTCCAAACATAATCCGGTTCATTTCGAGAATGCCCTCTCCATTGGCTGGATGTTTGGCGCTTCCTTCCTCTGTTTCTGTGTCGCAGTCTATCTGATGTGGAAGCGCCAGAACTTAGGAATTCAATTTATCTTTGTCATGTTCCAATTTGCTTACGCTTTCTTCGGTTACGGAATGTCACATATGCCTTACCTGTTATATGATTACGTCACCATTTCGAGTGCGCTAACAAACAGCACCATGGGTTGGGCCTTGGTAGGCGCCTTTATCGCCGGTCTATTCTTGCTCATCCCTTCCATCGCACTGTTGATGTGGCTGTTCTTGTTTAACGCCAAATATGTGCGCGGCGAAAAATAATTCCAAAGCCCCCTGGCCACTCACCGGGGGGGCTTTTCGCATGCACATCGAAGATTATGGTTGTTGTCGACACGCTTCCACAAACGCCGAAAACAAGTTGGCAGCATCAGAATCGATGCGCACCATCTCTTCTGGATGCCATTGAACGGCCATCACAAATCGATGCTGTTCGCTTTCAAACGCTTCCACCACGCCATCCCGGGACACCGCACTTACCCGCAAGGGAGCAAGCACTTCCCTGACCGCTTGATGATGGAAGCTGTTAACCTTAGCCACCGATTTGCGATAAATTCGGTGGAGAAGGGTGCCTTCTTCGATGTGGATGGTGTGGGAGGCGTGGTATCGCGGAGCTTGCTGAGCGTGTTGCAACAAGTCGCTCTTTTGTGAGGGAAGATCTTGGAACATCCCGCCGCCCAGAGCAACATTCAGGATTTGGCACCCACGGCAAATGCCCAAGATCGGTTTATCTTGAGAAATGAATTGTTCAATGAGCGCGATCTCCATCTCGTCCCGGTCGGGATCGATCCTCCCCAATCCTGGCAAAGGCTCTTCGTCAAACAATGTGGGGTCGATGTCACCTCCTCCCGACAACAACAGACCGTCCAGTACCCGGCTCATCTCTTTAATCACCTTGTCCGAAGTGGTATACGGGATTAACAGGGGCACACCGCCCGCTTGGATGACTGCGTCGCTGTATGCTCTTGACAGGATCTGTTGCTGTTCGTGTTCCCGAGACATCGTTATCCCAATGATCGGTTTCATTCTCCACACTCCCCAGTCTGGATTCATCATGTTTGCGGACGCATGTTGAACCGAATATTTCCATCTGTCTGAATCATTTGCATGCAGTGTATTCACCTCCATTATAAAAGAGTTCTTCCATATGTTAAGTTAGAGAACAACGGGAGCAGTTTACGAAAATTTCCCCCTACTTTGGACTTCGATCTTCCGCATGGGTAATCCAGGTTTTTCGAATTTGGTAGGTAAACGTTTTTCCATTCTTTAATTTAGCATAAATACGGTCTCCGGTTTGGAGCTTCCCCACTTCCCGAAAGACGGTGTCCCGGTGACCGGAAAGAACGACATGACCGGTTTCTCCCGGCATGACCGTACCGTATCCCACATAGTGGCCCACACCTTTCGCTAATTCTTCGGCCTCGGTTCCTTCCACAATAGGAAGAATGGCACCTATCCGTGGAATAATCAGCTCGCCGATTTTTTCTCCTTTTTTCGGTTCCCAGTTTGGTTTTTCCCCTTGAGCCAGTCCCTTTTGATACGTTCGATCCTCCCAGTCTTTCGCAATCTGTCTGGCCAACTTCGGATTCATATGAACCAACTGTGCCTGATCCCACCATTGGTATCCATTGTAAAGAGCAACCCCTCCACCGATCAGAATCATGAGAAACGCGAGTTTTCGCATGAACATTTTTGTCCTCCTTAGAAACCAGTGAATCCACCGAATTGAGTGCTTAACCAGTTGATGATCAGAGTCATTTGATTAAAGTAAAGTAAGATTCCGATGAAAATCACCAATATTCCCCCCACCTTTACTAACGAAGCCGAGTACCTGTGAATCCACTGGATCCGTCCTAAAAAGAAGGCCATCACAAAAAATGGGATGGCAAACCCCAGATTATATGCGGTGATATACCCCAAACCGGCACTTGGATTTATCGTAGCCAGAGCCAGTACGGAAGACAGAATGGGGCCGATACAGGGGGTCCATCCGGCCGCAAAACCGATTCCCACCAATGTAGATCCAATGTAACCGAGACGGTTATTAGAGATTTCAAACCGTTTTTCTCTCATTAAAAACGAAGGCTTAAAAATCCCAAGCATAAATAATCCCATCGTGAAAATGAACACAGCCCCCAACATACGTAGAGTATCCTGATATTCCTTAAACCACTGACCTAGCCAGCTAAACGAAAATCCAAGAGCATAAAAAATAATGGAGAAGCCGAGAATGAAAAAAAGGGTGTGAATCATGGTTGTTTTCCGCAATTTCCACGGTTGGGATTTTTCCTTTAGTTGTCCCACTGAAACACCGGTAATATAAGAAAGATAAGAAGGATAGACAGGTAAAACACAAGGTGAAATAAATGATAGAAAGCCCGCTCCCAACGCCAGCCACCAGGTAACCTCCACCATCATTTCCCCTCCTCTTTATTTGGAAATTTGCTCCATTATTTCTGTCAATTGGTCCTCTGTCATCGCTCCGATGATTTGCTTAATGATGATCCCATTCCGATCGACGATATACGTTGTGGGGATGGAAATCGCCTGATACATCTGACTGACTTCCCCTGTTCGATCTAACAGAACCGGAAAGCTGTAGCCTTCCTCTTTTAAATACTGCTTCATCTTGGTTTCATCATCCATCGCTGTCAGATTAACCATCAGAAAGTTGACTCGGTCTCCGTATTTCTCATAAGCTTTTTGAATATGTGGCATCTCCACTTTGCACGGTGGACACCAAGAGGCCCAAAAATTAATTAATGTCGGTTTTCCATTGTTTTTTTTCACTTCTACCGTTTTACCATCAAGGGTCTTTAGAGAAAAGTTAGGGGCACGCATCTCCTGTTGAGGTGCCTCATCCCTTTGGACACTGCCTTTTTCCGATTGGGACTGAGCCGGTTTGTTTTCCGTTTTATTTGAAGATGGGTCTTGTGGCATGGAAGGGCCTTGCCCCGTATTCGCTGACCAAAACGCTCCTCCTATGGCAATGGCAATAACAATACCAATAAGTATATTTCGCAAATTCATTCTGTCATTTCTCCTTTCTTTTGACTGAATCATTTTTCGTTAATCCTTGAACCCATCCTATGATCGCGAAAGATGTAAACACCCATTGTTCAAAAGTGAGTCCATCTATATAAGGCGGTTTGTAATCGAGAAAGGAAATGAATAATAAACCAACGCCTCCCGCCACAAATAAAAATCGAAATGTTTCTCCCTCCTTCCATTTTTTTCTTTTGACCCACCAAAAAAGAAAGAGAGCTGTAAGGAGGAGGAAGCGATAATAGTGGAGGGGATGATATACATATCTGCCTCCCTGAATCCCTAATCCCCACGGCATGGTAGTCGCTTCTCCTAAATCACGAAAGATCAAGTTGTACCCGGCGCAGACAAGTAAAGCAATCAGAGCAAAAGCGTCCAGGAAGGGTTGAAGTGGAACTCCGTTTCTTTTGATCCATAGCCATAAATAGAAAATGGTAACGATACCTGCGATAAGGGCTCCTTTTAACGTTCCAGCAAAAAAGAACAACGATTGCGGATGGGACAAAATGTTTCTGAACGAAAAAAATAAGGGACTCATCTTGTAAACGATGAAAAAGACAAGTATTGCTTGTACTGCTAGATCCGACCACTTGCTCTTTTCGAGATTGAACCACCGGTCCACCATCTTGATAGATATCCATATCAAGCTCAAAACCACCAACCAGGGGAGTGGAACGAGAAAGGGTCCCAGAGATAATAATTGCGGGTCTAAAATATATCATCCCTCCTTCAGGGTCAGATGGAAGATAACATGGCTGCAGTTTTATTAACAGCTTTTCTTAACTCTACTTTTCGGAAAAAACAAGTTTCAGATTAACTCTTGATCCTAACCTCATTTTGTTAAGAAATGATGAAGTCAAACAGTGAGTTCTTGCTATACACATCTTGATTCCGCCTCATGACAATCAAACGCAGATTCTACTTTTTGAATGCTAAACCAGAACGAATGTTCATTTTTGTTAGAATGTAACCCTACGTTTCCTCCATGTTGTTCCACAATTTCTTTCACGATGGCTAAACCTAATCCAGAACCGCCTGTATGGCGTTGACGAGACGGATCTACGCGAAAGAATGGTTCAAATATGCGGGGTTGCATTTCTTCGGGAATCGGTTGGCCGATGTTCGTGATGGTGATGATATATTTCTTGTCTATCGATTTTCCTGTCACGGTCAATTTTCGTCCCACATCATATTGAATGGCATTTTTTAATAAGTTGTTGAGTACTTGTTTCATTCCGTCTTTATCCATCCAGACGGTCTCAGGAGTCATGGAAACATGGACCTTCATTTCTTTGTTTTGTAATTCCAACTTAAAATTTTGAAGGCAGTTTTCCATGAATTCTTGAACATCCACTTTTTCGAAGGAGAGTGGCTTCATTTTTCTGGCTTCCCAAATGGTTAGTTGATGGAGTTCTTCAACCAGTTCTGTAAGATGGATGGATTCCTGGTAAAGCATATGGTAAAGGGTCTGGTCCCCCTGAAGAATTCCAGAACTTAGCGCTTCCAGATATCCTTTTAAATTAGTTAGCGGTGTTCGAAGCTCATGAGATATATCACTGAGCATTTGTTTGCGGCTTTCTTCCGTTTTCTTTAATGTAAAGACCAGGTGATTAAAATCACGTGTTAACCTTCCTATTTCATCTGGGGACAAAACAGGGAGTGGTTTTGGATAGTTTCCCTCAGTCATCAATCGGGTGGATTCGACTAGCTTTTGAAGAGGAACCAAGATTCTATTTATAAAGAAATAATGAATGACTGAAGCAACGACAATAGCCAATAGACTGGCTCTTAGCAAATAAAATTGCATCGTACTATCGAAAAAACGGCTCTTATCTTCTCCAACAAGGTGGTATTGTCCAACCAAAAGACAGGCAAAATCTTTCACGGAAACTCCGGCAAGCCAGATCACAACACTGATGACAAGGACATTGATCAAAATTAATTTCCATTGCAAAGATTTTTTCCAAATAAAAATTCGGCTAAAAGGCAACAAAACGATACCCCATTCCCCGTATCGTTTCGATAAAGTTGGGTACGGATTCGTCTGTTTCAATTTTCTCCCTCAATTTGCTTACATGGACATCCACCGTCCGTTCCAGGACAATTTTTTCATCATGGGGATATAGTTCTTCAAGGATTTGTTTTCTTGTTAAGATTTGATTGGGATGCCTCATGAAAAAGTACAGTAGTTTGAACTCATGCTGTGTCAACGAAATCGATTTTCCGTTATACTTCACTTCTCCACGGAGTGGTTTTATGGTTAAGCCTCTATAGCTGATCTTGCTGCATCGGTGTGCAGTACGGCGGAGAACGGTCTCCACACGGGCGATTAATTCATTCAGGCTAAACGGCTTTGTGATATAATCGTCCGCTCCCATCTGCAAACCCTGGATTTTTTCCTGTTCACTCACTTTTGCCGTCAGCATGATGATGGGAACATCACTTTTTAAATCACAGCGCATCCACTTACATAATTCTTCACCGCTTTTCTTGGGAAGCATGAGGTCCAAAATGACAAAACAAGGATCGTACTTGCTAAAGACGTTCATCCCTTCCTCTCCGTCCCCGGCTTCCAAAACTTCATAACCCTCATTTTCTAAACAAATTTTAATTAAACGCCTGATGTTTGGATCATCTTCTACAATTAAGATGGTCTTCCCCTTTAAAGTCATTCAATCCCTCTTTTCAAATCACTTTTCATGGATAAAGAAGTAACATTCGTAAACCCCTCAACCTGTAATTCATGTTATCCATTGAATGTTAAGATTTGTTAAAGATAATAAATGGGGATTTCTTGAATAACACCGATCTTGCCCCATCATTTCAAGAAAGCGGCCACCACTGACCGGTTCATTCCTTCTATTTTCAGTCTCAAATGAATGATCCAGTGGGTGTTGACAAAAAGCAGTGTCCTTTATATTATACCCATAGGCGTATAGGTATATCAACCAAACCACCGACATTTAGGTTGGTATTTTTTATCCGCCTTCACATACCCATATGGGTATGTGTATAAGGATCTCTTCCTTTGGAAAATTTAATTTCGACAAGAAAGGAGGGAGTTTTTATGAAAAAAACCATTCCAACCATTACACCGCAAGAAGTGGAACATCGGCTCCAAAAAGGAGAGAAACTGAACATTATTGATGTTCGGGAAGCGGAAGAAGTAGCGGAGGGAAAAATCCCGGAAGCGAAACATATGGCTTTGGGGACTCTGGCCGACCGGCTGCATGAATTGGATCCAGGCAATGAATACATCATGGTCTGCCGTTCAGGTGGCAGAAGTGAGCGGGCCTGTGAGTTTTTGCAAGAACAAGGGTTTAAAGTGAAAAACATGGTCGGTGGGATGCTCGCTTGGAAAGGAAAGACGCAATAAAAAAGGAGGAAAAGAATATGTCCATCAAAGTCGATGCTCAGCTAGATTGTAAAGGACTCTCCTGTCCTATGCCCATTGTTCGCACCAAAAAAGCGATGGATCAACTGGAACCTGGTCAGGTGATTGAGGTACAGGCGACTGACCCTGGATCCCTGGCAGATATTCAAGGATGGGCAAAAAGCACGGGGCATCAATACCTGGGCACGAAACAAGAAGGAGATGTATTGAAGCATTATTTGCGAAAAGCCAGTGAATCCGAATTAAAGGAAGAGCGGAAGCATCCTCATGTGATTCAAAACGAGGAGTTATTAAAAAAACTGGATAGCGATGAAGGATTTATTCTTATAGATGTTCGTGAACCAGCGGAATATGCTTTTGGACATATTCCCGGGGCTTGTTCGATTCCATTTGGTCAATTGGAAGAGCGTATGAATGAAATCCCAAAGGATCAACCTATTTATGTCATCTGTCGCACAGGAACCCGTAGCGACATGGCTGCCCAACAGTTAACCAAGCATGGATTTAAAAATGTGATTAATGTCGTTCCGGGAATGTCCAAGTGGACAGGTCCAGTCGAACAAGAAGAAAAATAAGGAGAGATGATTGATGAGCAGAAAAGTTGCCATTATCGCGAGCAATGGCGGTTTGTTCGATGCCTATAAAGTATTCAATATTGCTACGGCTGCGGCCGCTGCAGATGCAGAAGTAGCCATTTTCTTCACCTTTGAAGGGTTAAATCTCATCCATAAGGACGCGCATCAACAATTGCCCGTCCCCACAGGGAGAGAGCATTACATGGAAGGATTTAAAAAAGCCAATGTTCCTTCCATTCCTGAATTGTTGCAGATGGCACAAGAAATGAATGTCAAGCTGATTGCTTGCCAGATGACTATGGATGTCATGAGTTTGAAAAAAGAAGACTTTGTAGACGGAGTCGATGTTGGCGGGGCAGCTACGTTCCTGCATTTTGCCCAAGACGCCGATGTCACACTCACATTTTAATGAGGAGGTGTTCATTTCCATGGTAAAAATGATGACGGCAGAAGAAGCCGCCAAAAAAGTGATTCATGAAGAGCTCTTTATCCTGGATGTACGCAATGAAGAGGATTATAGAAACTGGAAAATTGAAGGCAAAAACGTGGAATCCATCAATATTCCATATTTTGATCTCATTGATGGTGTAGAACACGCATTGGAAAAATTGCCGAAGGATGAGAGAGATATTTTGGTCGTCTGTGCAAAAGAAGCTTCATCCAAATTTGTCGCGGAGCAATTGGATGAAGCGGGTGTGGATGAAGTGTATTACCTGCAAGGCGGTATGAGAGCGTGGAGCGAATACCTCTATTCGGTCAAAATCGGGGATCTGAAGAATGGTGGAAGTATCTATCAGTTTAACCGGATTGGAAAGGGATGCCTTACCTATCTGGTTGAGTCTAATGGCGAAGCGGCGATCATTGATGCAGTAAGGATGACCGAGACGCTTGAGCAATTTGCCAAAGAAAAAGGACTCGCGATTAAATACCTGATTGATACCCACCTTCATGCCGACCATATCTCAGGTGGTCGCAAACTTGCTGAAAAACTGGGGGCAACCTATTATCTTCCGCCTAAAGATGCGACAGAAGTAACCTTCTCATACCAACCGTTAGAAGAAGGAGAAGATATTTTCGTCGGAAACACGCGCATCCGGATTCAGCCCTTGTACTCACCAGGTCATACAATTGGAAGCACATCCCTCATTGTGGATGATCAATATCTTCTTTCCGGAGACATCTTGTTTGTGGATTCCATCGGGCGCCCTGACCTGGCTGGAAAAGCCGAAGACTGGGTTGGAGATTTGCGTCGCACTCTCTATCAGTTGTATAAACAACTTTCACCAGAACTCCTCGTTCTGCCGGCGCATTTTGGAAAAATAAGTGAAATGGATGATCAAGGACGCGTGTGTGCCAAATTGGGAGATCTGTATGCCAAAAACGCAGGACTGCAAGTAGAAGATGAACAGGTATTCCGGAAAATGGTGACGCAGAATCTCCCGCCTCAGCCCAATGCTTATCAGGAAATTCGTCAAACCAATATGGGGAAATTGACTCCTACAGAAGATGAACAACGCGAAATGGAAATCGGCCCTAACCGTTGTGCCGTTCATGATTAAATTCACTTGTCCAGGAAGGATGATGAAAAATGAACGCAGATAAAGTGTTAGATGCAAGAGGACTTTCTTGTCCCATGCCCGTTGTTCGCACCAAAAAAGCGATCGATGAGTTAAAACCAGGCCAGATCTTAGAACTTCATACAACAGATTCAGGCGCTTTAAGTGACATCCCTGCCTGGGCCAAAACAGCCGGGCATCGAGTGATCGAACAAAGCGAAGATAACGGTGTGTATAAATTCTGGATCCAAAAGGGCTAAGGGATTCAAAGATGATCTCCTTCATCCTGTCCATGAAGGAGAAGGATCGAAGGAGATCATCTCATTTAAAAATATCAAATGGGAGAGGGAGATATAGATGGAAAACAATAAATCAACCTTGATTGTATTTAGTGGCGATTTGGATAAAGCCATTGCGAGTTTTATTATTGCAACGGGATCTGCTGCGATGGGAAACCAAGTGACCATGTTTTTTACCTTTTGGGGACTGAACATTCTTCGTAAAGAGCAGTACGTACCTGTACAAAAATCATTCATGGACAAGATGTTTGCCAAGATGTTGCCAAGAGGGCCTGAAAAGTTGGGGATTTCTAAGATGAACTTTGGTGGCTTGGGAGCCAAATTGATGAAATACACCATGAAAAAGAAAAACATTACGACTCTGAAAGAGCTGATCGAAATGGCAAAAGAGCTGGATATTAAAATGGTGGCATGTACCATGTCTATGGATGTACTGGGAATTAAGAAAGAAGAGTTGATTGACGGACTTGAGTATGCTGGCGTTGCATCTTATCTTGCAGAAGCGAATGAGGCAAACATTAACTTGTTTATCTAAGAAAGAAGTGTTCGGATATGGATATAGGATTCATGGTACTCATTTTTTTGATCGGATTTATCGGTTCTTTCATATCAGGGATGGTAGGGATTGGAGGTTCTATCATTAAATACCCAATGCTCCTTTATATCCCTCCTCTACTGGGATTTGCTGCCTTTACTACCCATGAAGTGTCAGGTATTAGCGCGATTCAAGTTTTTTTTGCCACGATTAGTGGTGTTTTCGCTTATCGAAAAGGCGGATATCTAAATAAGTCTCTCATCATCTATATGGGAATCAGCATTTTGATTGGTAGTTTCATCGGTGGATATGGTTCCAAGCTACTCAGCGAAGGGCAAATCAACCTTGTTTATGCTATATTGGCTACGATTGCCGCTCTCATGATGTTTGTACCAAAAAAAGGTCTTGATGATATTCCTCTCAATCAAGTAACATTTAATCCTACACTAGCTGCCGTCTCGGCTTTTATCGTAGGGCTAGCTTCTGGGATTGTAGGGGCAGCAGGTGCCTTTATTTTGGTTCCGATTATGCTTGTCGTCTTGAAAATCCCTACTCGGATGACCATTGCTACCTCACTCGCCATTACATTCATTTCTTCAATTGGTTCAACTGTAGGCAAAATCATGACAGGACAGGTTCTTTTCCTTCCATCCATCATTATGGTTGTCGCTAGCATTATCGCTTCTCCACTGGGGGCTAGTGTTGGGAAAAAGGTGAATCCCAAAGTTTTACAGGTGATTTTGGCTGTGCTAATTGTAGCAACATCGGTAAAAATTTGGTTGGATCTCCTTTAATCCCCCCAAAACTTCATGGGGGATTTTTCTATCAAGGGAGGGGGAATCTTCAATGAATAGTATTTTCATTGGTATTATCGTATTATTAGGTGGGATTCTTTATTTTTTCCTCATGAATCGGGGCATTCAAACAGTAAGCCCGAGTGAATTAATGAAGATCACAGAAAACAAAAAAGTTCGTTTGATTGATGTTCGGGAAAAACATGAATTTCAGTCAGGTCATATACCTGGGGCTATAAACATCCCGCTAAGCCAAATGGAGTTATTAAAAAGTAAGTCTTCCGAATGGGATCCGAACGAAAGCATTTATCTATACTGCCGAAGCGGTTCGCGAAGCGCGATAGCCGCTCGACAATTACGCAAGCTCGGGTTCCAGCAAGTGATTCATCTTCAAGGTGGACTCATGCGTTGGAAAGGACCGATCAGAAAAAGCAAGTAAGGGGGATAGACTAATGATTTATGATGACGATGTGAAAAGACGGTTACGCCGTATTGAAGGACAGGTTCGAGGAGTATTACGCATGATGGATGAAGATAAAGATTGTAAAGATGTCGTATCGCAATTATCCGCGATTCGTTCAGCTGTGGACCGGTCGATCGCGTATATTCTCACTCATAACTTGGAGCAATGTATTCGCAAGGAATTGGAAAAAGATCAAAACGCAGATACCACAAGATTACTGAAAGAAGCCATGGATCTCCTAGTCAAAACCAGATAATACAAACGGTTAAAACGATATATTATCTAAAACTCGATTTCTCGCTAACGTAGTGAAAAATCGGGTTTTTTATTCATTTCTAATCTTAGAGTAGAATTCATGATCAAAGAAATCCACCCCAGCCGGAGAACTATAAAAAAATCCGGAGAATCAATGGGAAAGCAGAATACTCGAGGAAGGTCCCAAAATACGGGTGCTTCTTTAAACCCAGCAGTTGGAGGAAGGTCTGATGCAATATCCAGAAACCCGAGAACGAATAAAAATCGGGGTACGGAAACCAAAAACAAAATCAGGGGCCACTCTTTACCAGAGTGGCTCCGGTAGGTTTGAGACTACTAGCCTGCTACCTTTTCAGCAGTCTCCCGGTTCTTTTAAAGAACCTGGATGTTTACTAAGTCATTTTCTCAATGTCTCTTTCATGCGAAAGGCTATCGTCAATCCTGCCAGCAAGGGTAATAACGCCACCATCCCGATCGCCCAAGAGATGTTCAATACATCGGCAAGGATCCCTGCCATCAAGGCCCCGAACGCGTAACCGCTGTCCCGCCAAAGGCGGTACACTCCCATGGCTGACGCCCTCCATTCCGGGTGTGCCACATCGCTGATCGCCGCTTGCAACGTAGGATAGACCATGGCAGTACCCAACCCCAATAAAATTGCTCCAATAATCCACGAAACAAAAGAATCCGTAAACAGAATCCACCAGATGGACATGGCTTGCAGCCACATGCCGGAAGCGATCATCCATTTGCGGCCGATCCGGTCGCTCAGCACTCCCGTGAACAACTGGAAAAAGCCCCACGCAGCGGGATAGAGAGCGACGATGATCCCGATTTTTCCGACAGCCAAACCTGCCGAGGCGAAGAACAGCGGAAACAGTCCCCAGGCCATTCCGTCTTTCAAATTGGTGGATAAACCGGCGAAGCTGCAACTGGACAGTGTTGGATCCTTCCACGTGGTTTGCCGCAACACGTTGCTGGTTGACATCTGTTGATCCGATTCCGTTTGTTCTTGTTGCCGGGACTGCAGTTTCAGATGTTTGCCGGTGTCCTTTACCATGAGAGACAAAATCAACCCAATTCCTACAAAACCGATACCCAGATAAAAGGGTTCCGGTCGCAGGTCATATTGCGAGGCGATATATCCGGAAAGGACGGTGGCCAAAGCAACGCCGATATATCCCGCGAATTCATTCAGACCGATGGCCAATCCTCTTTGTTGAGCGGTAACCAGATCCACTTTCATGTTGACGGTCACGGACCATGTCAGCCCTTGATTGATCCCCAAGAGGACGTTGGCAAAGACGATCCACCACCAGGAGTCCGCCCATATGACGATCAAAGGGACAAACAGTCCAATGATCCAGCCAGTGACCAATACTTGCTTTCGTCCTATCCAATCGGCAATCCGGCCGGCCAGGAAATTAACAATGGCTTTGGTGAATCCAAAGCTGACGATAAACGACAAGGCGGCGCTTGCAGACGCCAGACCAAAGACTTTTTCTCCGAGAAGGGGAAGAACCGTCCGTTCCAAGCCGACCATGGATCCGACAAACAAATTAATCACGACCAGCAAGGCAAACAACGCGAAATTTTCCTTTAAGCCAATTTTTACTTGTTCTCGTGTTTCTGGATATTTCATCAAACCTTCCTCCAGCTGCTGGATTTGAAGAAGGCCCCGATTTTGGGGCCTTCCCTTTATTAATTTGCCTTTCCCTCATTGATTTTCCGGATTTTTTCATAGTTCTCCGGCTTCGGGGGGATATCTTTGGTCATGAATTCCACAAACTCTTCTTTGGATTGTATTTGCAGGGCCTTATTCAGCCGCTTTTCAAAACCGATGGTCGAAGAAGGTTTGCCGCTTAAGAACCGACCGCAGACAGATCCCGAATAGGCTCCTGGATATACTTCAATGTGGTCATCTAATTTCATCAGTTTATTAAACAGGCTGTCGTACAAATCGCCAGCCCCTTTTTCCAAGGAGGATGCAAGCTCCGTACGTCCGACATCTCCGACCATCAGCGTATGGCCCGTTACAACAAACCAGGGCTCATCCCCTCTCGGGGTATCCGATACCAGAAGGGAAATGTGTTCCGGAGTGTGACCGGGGGTATGCAAGATCTTGATTTTGGTATTCCCCGCCATGATTTCATCCCCGTCATCCACCGGGGTAAAGTCATATTGAACATCCGCAGAACGGTGCAAGATGTATTTGGCACCGGTTTGTTCGGCCAATTTTCTTCCCCCGGAAACATGGTCTGCATGCAGGTGGGTATCAAAGACATATTCAATGTTCAAGCCCAGTTTTTTGGCTTCCTCAATATAAAGGTCTATGTCTTCCACAGGATCCACTACAACCCCTTGCGCTTTGCTACCACATCCAAACAGATAGGAAATAGCAATCGGATTCGTGTGCAAGTATTGACGAAAGATCATCGTGAAAACCTCCCTGTATGCTTTATCAAGAAGTGGTCTGAATCTCTTTCCATTCTCGTACTCCATCCTCCAAACGAATCGCTTCGATACCATGGGAACGAAACCATTTGACGGCTTCAGCTGCATAAACACAATATCGTCCTCGGCAATAGGCTACAATTTTTTTATCCCGTGGAAGTCGGGACAGATGTTGTTCCAACTCTTGTACCGGTATGGACAAGGCCCCCGGAATATGGGCGAATTCGAATTCTTCCCTGGGACGAACATCAATCAATACCAGATCCTCATTTTGGAGCCGAGACTTTAATTCGTCGATTCCGATCGGTTCCAGTACATCGTGATTGGCTAGAAACTCATCCCGAAGTTGCTTTACTTCGGCCAATAAGTCTTCGCCAAGCTCTTGCATCAAAAGAAGTAATCGGTTGATTTTCGGATCGGATAATCGGTAAATGGCGTAATTACCTTTCTTTTGAAATCGAACCAAGCGGGCTTCCAGAAGGGTTTGCAGATGCTGAGACACATTGGCGACACTCATGCCTGTTTCTCGAGACAATGTCTCAACGGTTTTGGGGCTTTGAGACAACAAATCGAGAAGTTCTAGTCTACGGGGGCTGGATAAAGCTTTGCCGATCCGGGCAAATTGGACGTATACTGCGTCCTTAAACATACGCGAATCTAAATTCACAACATTCACCTCCCCTTCAACTATTCAACTAATCTATTGAATAGTATACCGCATTAATCTAGGGTTTAAACACAGGTTTTTTTAACCAAGAAATTTTCTAGTGTTTCCATCGTAGAAACTCCATTCTGCGATATAATCGAAGGGGTTCCATCAGAGAACGCCGATCAAAGAGCAGATTATCCCTCGGAATTTTTATCGCAGAATGATTTTCAAAGGAGGTCGGTTTGTGCATCCTACGATTCCCAATTTTTTATTCGACCTGAAATCGGACGGAAGAAGTCAGAAAACCCTGAAAACATACGAGGGAGTGATCCATCGGTTTATCAGGTGGTTTGAAGAGACGACAGGGGAACCATTTAACCCTGAGAACGTAACCCCAATTGACGCAGCAGAATATAAACAGTATCTCCTGAATCGATCCAAACCAGCCACAGTTAACAAGACCCGTATCGCACTGAAACGGTACTTCGATTGGCTTGTGAAACAAGAAATGTTAAAGGAATCTCCCTGGAGTGCCATCCGACCTGTCAAGCAGGGTCGAAGAGCTCCCCGATGGCTAGATCGTAAAGAGCAACGTGCTCTTCTCTGGGCCGTTCAACAAGGGCGAAAGCCGCGGGACATCGCAATAGTGTACTTACTCCTGCATGCGGGGCTCCGAGTTGAGGAATTGTGCCTCCTGCGCCTAGAAGACGTGGAGATGTCTGAACGGAAAGGCAAAGTGATCGTTCGCCAAGGAAAGGGTGGGAAATGGCGAGAGGTGCCGCTGAACCGTGACGTCCGAAAGGCGCTTGAATCGTGGTTGGAAGTTCGTCCTGCCTCAAGTCCTTGGCTGTTTGTTTCCACCAGGTCTGAGCGGATGACCCCTCGCGCGGTTCAGTTTGTTGTGCGAAAATATGGCCAACGGGCGGGACTGGAACATTGTACTCCCCATGTATTGCGACACACGTTTTGTCATGAATTAGCGGTCAAGGGAGTATCCCTCGACGTGATTGCCATGTTGGCAGGACATATGACTGCCGACGGTCGCCCTAACATTGCTACAACGGCCATCTATACCACACCAGGGGACCAGGACCTGCGCCGTGCCGTTGATCAACTTTCATGAGAATAGGGGGGTGAAGAGTGTATAGCCGCACTCGAGAACTTCTGGAGAAAGTTCATGTTATTCAAAAAAGCCCCAGGCATCTACCTGAGGCTCCATATATCGCATGTCACTCAATCGTTTACTGTCGCCCGTTCATCAAAGAAGAAACGAATAGCGTAAATCCCCGCCAATCCAACTAAGCTGTAAATCACCCGACTGAATGCGGAAGATTCCCGAATCGTGTCGCCGCCAAATATCGCCGCTACCAAGTCCCACTGAAATAATCCAATCAACAGCCAATTCAACGCTCCGATAATAACCAAGGTTAGGGCAAAACTTCTCATTCCCTGTCCTCCTTTCCATGGCGAGGTCTACTCATAGTATGGCTTAAAGCCATGGAGTTTATAACCATCCCGCCATGACGCAAAAACGCCCCCGCCAGGACGAGATGCCCTGACAGGGGCGCATGAGACGACCCTCACGCCTCCACTTTCTCTTTGGCGTCGGCCGCTTGCTTGCGGTAATACTCTTCAGCGAGTTTGTCAATTTCTTTCTTCAGTTCGGAAACCATGTCTTTTTCAGGGATTTTGCGCACAATCTGGCCGTGTCTAAACAATAGCCCTTCTCCCCGTGCACCGGCGATCCCGATGTCCGCTTCTTTCGCCTCGCCGGGTCCATTGACTGCGCATCCCAGCACGGACACTTTGATCGGCGCTTTGACGGTCGAAATGTATTCTTCAATCTCATTGGCAATGCTAATGAGGTCAATTTCGATCCGGCCGCACGTGGGGCAAGAAATCAACGTAGCAACATTGGCAGCCAAACCAAACGATTTCAACAACTCGCGCGCCACTTTCACTTCTTCCACAGGGTCGGCGCTCAGGCTGATACGAACCGTGTTACCGATGCCCATTGCCAATAAGGCACCCAATCCGGCAGAACTTTTGATCGTGCCGGAGAAAAGCGTACCTGATTCGGTAATTCCCAAATGCAATGGGTAAGGGAACGCTTCCGCCGCTTTTCGGTACGCTTCAATCGCCAAACGCACATCCGACGCCTTCATGGAAATAATGATGTCTTTAAAATCGAGATCTTCCAGAATGCCCACATGATGCTTGGCACTTTCAATCATGCCATCTGCGGTGGGATAACCGTATTTATCCAAAATCCGCTTTTCCAATGAGCCGGCGTTAACTCCAATCCGAATCGGAATACCCCGTTCTTTGGCCGCTTTCACTACCGCTTCCACTTTTTCGCGGCGCCCAATGTTCCCCGGGTTGATGCGGATTTTATCAATGCCGCCTTCAATCGCTTTCAAGGCCAGCTTATAATCAAAATGAATGTCAGCAACAAGCGGAATGTTTATCTCTTTTTTGATATCCGCAATCGCTTCCGCGGCACGCATGTCCGGACAAGCGACACGCACGATTTGACAACCCGCTTCTTCCAAACGCTTGATTTCCGCGACAGTGGCTTTTACATCATGTGTCTTGGTTGTGGTCATGCTTTGGATGACCACTTGGTCGTTTCCACCGATTTGTATGTTTCCGACCTTAACCACTCTTGTTTCCGTACGATGATACATAAAGGATTCTCTCCTTTTTACAACAACATGGCGTCATGTTTCATGATTATCAATTAGGACTTGGAAACTTCAATTACAAAGTATACCACACATATATAAAGAAAAGGAGCATCAACTGCTCCTTCACATAATCTTTCATTTTCAACTTCATTTGCGGTGCGCCAACTCATTCGGCTTCTCTGATGGAACGCTTAGCCATGGTGCGACTTCTTAGCCGCGACCGTTGTTTGTCAACGGCCATCTTCATAGAAAAAGGAATCAATCCAAACCATCTGACCGTCCATGGCACCCTGCTCATCTGTTTTAATTCTTTCCGTTCGTGCTTGGGTGTCTCAACGTACCAAAGCCAGCGTTCCAGCAGATAACAGACCCAATCCTTGAAAGACATATCGCCCCACCTCACCACTAGCATAGCCGATGCCGTCCGCCTTTAAACATGCTCCCGCCATGCACGGGCGATCTCCTCTGCAATATCGCTGATCGCGCGGCCCGTCGTGTCCACCCGCAAATCGGCGAAGCGATAAAAGTCGCGTCGGGCTTGGTAAATAGCGTGTACCCGTGCAGACAGATCACCGCGGAGTAAGGGACGCTCCTCCTCTGTGCGTCGCAGTCGCTCAATGATTTCATGAGGTTCAGCGTCTAGATGAACAACATAAGCCCATTGGGACAAGAGTTGACGATTTTGCTCGCGCAAGACGATCCCTCCACCCGTCGTCAACAGGAGCCTTTGTTCTTCCAAGCAGGCGCGTAGCATCGCCGTTTCCTCCTCTCGAAACCGCTCTTCCCCATAACGGGCGAAAAATTCGGCAACGGAACATCCCCATTTAGCCACCAATTCCTGATCCGTGTCTCTCCACGTCATGTCAAGTAGCTCTGAAACCGCCCGTCCAACCGTGGTCTTCCCCGTCCCCATCATCCCGATCAGTGCCAAATGCCGTTTGTTGTGTTGCATGGTTGCCTCCGTTTTTTATTAACCATGTTACCCAATCCATTTGATAATCGCCAGCGTCTTTTGATCCAGCAAAACGGCAATAGTTTGCCGCACTCCCTGTTCGCCGTGACCGGTCGCTACCACCCGCAAGGTGCCGTCTTCTTTTTCTTCGGTCTGAACGACCACCATCACGCCCCCCACATTGAGTAGCGTCTCCGCCTGGCGCTTTCCCAATGACCGCTCCTGTTGGACTTTGGCAATCCCTGTTTCGGTCGCGTATTTGACCCTCATCCGCTCTTCGTACAGCGTTGCTGCCTTATCAGCGCGCACAGCCATGGTGGCCACAAGAGCTGCAAAGGTGAACAGTAGAGTGGTCACGGCCGTCACTGCTGGCAACGCCATGCCCCGCTCATCGGTCTGCCGCATGGTGAACGCCCATCCTTCCCGCAATGAAGATCTTTATATCCAAATCTGCCAGCCAATTCTGCAATCCCATATCCAATCGAACGCCCCGCCGCTCGGGATGAAACCCCATGTAATACACGTGCCGAAGCACGACCGTCGCCCCTGAAAACCGGTTCGCACCGGCCTCTTTGACTCGCCTGATCACTTGCCGATTGCTCGTCTGGTATCGAACAGCTTTCCCATCGGGATGGATCAGCTCCAGCACTCCGCCTTCCATGGTGGCAATATGTATCGCTTGGGCAATGTCTCGCTCGACCAAGGGCCGGAAAGCCATGTACTCAAGTTGTAATTCCTGCTGCCCGACGAACGTCTTCAGGTTGGTTTCAAACGCATGGGCGATGAAGAACAGGGCCGGCAACAACAGCAACAAAAGCATGAAGGCGATCATGAGTTCCACATAGGTGAAGCCGGCGTCGTCACCGCGCTTCGACAAACCGGTGCGTAACCCAGCGTTTTTTATGGATTTTCCCGCCACGATCCTTTCCCTTCACCTCCACCCACACTTCATACAGACGTGGTTCAATCTCAACCGTCCGCCAATGAACGTGGTAGGGTCCACTTCCCTCTGTCCGACCAGGAAGCCGTTCCGCACCCGAACCCGCCATTCCCGCGTCGCTCGCCAGACTTTCCATTTTATGTTCCAAGATGCGAACCATCTCCATCTCCATTTGTTGTTCATGAAGTTGCAGATTTAATTCCCGGCACAAGGGAACGGCAAAAGCAGTTAAAACCCCAAACACCAAAAAAGCCATCATCGTCTCGACCAAGGTGAAGCCACGTTCCCGCCAATTCATGGCCCCAACTCCACCTTCGGATGGCCCGAAGCCACATGGACCACGACTTTGCCAATCGGTTTCCCTTCGCGCTTTAACCAGATCGTCCCCCCACGCACTTGTCCGGTATCGCGAAAAATAATCTGATTGCTCGGATAATTGCTGGTGACAGCATATTTAGGCGGAATAAGCAACATTCTTTGGCGCTTAGTACCTTGGCTAACCGTGATTCGCTTGCGAGCGTTATCAAGTATTACCGTCACTTCCCTCTCCCTGCTCTCGGCTTCCGTCTGCGCTAAAGACAGCTCACTGGCCAACGCCCCAAGGAAAAATTGCCGTTCTGTTCGTTCCCCCATGGTTGCGAAAGCGGGATAAGTGATAGAAAACATCCATCCTAACACGATGATAACCATAATCAACTCAATCAGCGTCCATCCCCGTTCCCCGGCCTTCATTTGGCGCATACCACCCTCTGCTCCGCCGTAATGTTTAAAGAGCGTCGTATCTGATATTCGCCACCGAAGGGACATTTTGGAGCGGAACGTAAGTATCCGCGGCGTACCAACTCCTTCACATCACCTGGATATTCTCCATACTCCAGATAATAATTGTCGGCTTGGGCGGCGATCATCTGCCGGTTGGCCCGGTCCGCCTGCCGTTTAGCCTTCTCCCCCGCCACCAGCAAGTTGGGAGACGCAATGGTCAAGATGACGCCGATGATGAACACGACGATTAGCATCTCCATCAAAGTGAAACCCCTCTCATCGAAAAAGCCCCTGCCTTTCATCCTTCCACCTCCTTTAAATCGCCCGCACCAGGTGCAATAATGGCAAAAACATCGCTATGATGATTACGGCGATAAACAAGCCGATGATAAAAATGAACAATGGCTCAGCACTGCGGGTGAACCGCTCCAACCGGTTTTTAATGACCATCCCCGTTCCATGAGACAAATGGAGCAGGATTTGGTCGAGCTTCCCACTTTCCTCACCCAACGCCACCATTTTCACGAGCGACGGTAAAAACAAACCGCGACCGCTTTTGCTAATCGCTTCCGACAGTGAAGCACCGCCCATCACACTGTCCACGATGGCGTCGAGAACCCTATCGAGCACCGGCCACGGCGTCATCTTGCGTAAAGCCTGAAGCGCATCAAGCAACGGAACCCCCGCCTTTAAAAGCGAACCCAATTGGATGGCGAAAAAATGGGTCAGCCGATGTTTCAGCATGCTTCCCACCAGTGGCAAGCAAAACAAGCCTCTAGCCAACCACGCTCGAATCGGTCTGGGAGCGATACGTGTCCCCACACAAGCAGTCAATCCGCCCCCGGCCCACACCGCTACCTCGGGCATCCAAGCCCCTGCGGAAGCATGCACGGAAAACAGCCATGCGGTCAGTCCCGGAAGCGACACGTCCATCATCTGGTACAGTTCGGTGAACCGGGGCAACACGACCCCCAACAGGAACAATAAGGCCAAACTAGCAATCGCCAGCACCAATAGCGGATAGATGAGCGACTTGCCGAGCTCGCGGGTCCAGCGGGCTCTCGTCTCATAGTAAGACTCGCATTGTTTAAAACCATGTGCGTAATCCCCATGTTCTTCGGCCGCCCGGATGAATGAGATGAAAAGAGCTGGGAAAGCCAACTTTTCCAAAGCGATGGACAAGCTGAATCCCTGATTCAACAGAAGGACCAGCCGCTTGTAAAACCGCTTGGAGATCAACCGTTGTTCTTTGAGCACATCCAGGCTGGTCAACAACGGGATTCCACTGTCCAGCAAATGGGCCATCTGCTGGCTGTATAACATGTACTGTTCAGCACTCCATTTGTTCTTTCTCCACACCTTCGATCACCCGCATCCATTCTTCATAAGTGGTTCGATTCTGATCTACCAACGCTTTCACCGCTTCTTTGAGCCCCCTCACCCCTTGTTCCCGCAAAAGGGCCCGCATGTCGGCCAACGAGGCGCCCTTAGCAATCAGCTGTTCCAGATCCTCATCCATTCCCATCACTTCAAACGCACCTGTTCGCCCATGATATCCCGTGTGTTGGCAGACAGAACACCGCTTGCCACCGCATTGGTCACAAACCAGGCGCACCAACCGTTGCGCGATCACCCCCGACAACGCAGCTGCGACCCGGTACGGTGCGATGCCCATGTCAACCAGGCGGGTGACCGCCCGAATGGCGTCAGATGTGTGTAGCGAAGAGAGCACCAGATGACCTGATAGCGCCGCGCCTATCGCAATATTGGCCGTTTCTTCATCCCGGATCTCCCCGATCATGATGATGTCAGGGTCTTGGCGCAACACCGACCGCAACCCCCGAGCAAAGGTCAAACCTGCTTTAGGGCGGATTTGGACTTGATTAACTCCTTGTAGCTTCAATTCAATGGGGTCCTCCAATGTGACGATATTGGCCTCTGTCCGGTTTAATGCTTGAATCATGGCGTACAAGGTGGTCGTTTTGCCTGATCCAGTTGGCCCCGACACAATGACGAGTCCGCTTCCCCGCCGCAAGAGAAGCTCCGTTCTGTCCCGTTCTGCGGGTGGCATCCCCAAATCATCCAGCTGATAGGCTTGTTGCTCGGTTTTGAGCAATCGTAACACCACTTTTTCGCCATGGGCCGTCGGCAAAGTAGACACACGGACATCTAGGCGAACGTCCTGTTCCTCCCACCGCATCGCTCCATCCTGGGGCATCCGCTTCTCTCCGATGTCCAGTTGGCTGGTGATTTTAATGTGGGAGATAAGGGCATTGGCAAATGCTTTGGCTATCTGATCCGTCTCAAGCAAAAATCCATCGATGCGTTGTCGAATCCGCACATGCGTTGCCTGCGGCTCAATATGAATGTCACTCGCCCGTTGTTTGCTCGCTTTAGTCAATAACTGATTGATGAACTGCATGACATCGTGTTTCTTCCCCACCATCCCATCTCTCCATTTCATCCAGGCAAATTTGGAGTCAATTTGACATTTTCTCCCTTAATATGAAAAATCCTGCCTTTTTTCACCAACAACAGAACGTCTATTCGTTCCATTTCAAAAAATAAGAATAAAAAAATTCATGGATGGTGCATGACATCGGCCCCTTCGGCATACAATAATGATGCCGGCGATGGGGAATAGCCAAGTGGTAAGGCAACGGACTTTGACTCCGTGATGCGTAGGTTCGAATCCTACTTCCCCAGCCAAAAAAAGTGGTTGACCCATATGGGACAACCACTTTTTTCATTCTACACTTACAAATAAAGAATGGCTCCCCAAGATGGAAGCCATTCTTCACAGACTATGCCGTTTTATGTTTGCCCATGTTTTTTTTAAGCGTATACCCGATCAAGACGACCAAAACCGCCAGCACGATCGGAATCCCGATGCTCCAGCCTTCCTGCCCTTCCAGCAATGTTTTGGAAACATAAGGGTCTTCCACGATCAAACTACCAGCTGTATAACCCAGTATGGCTGATCCGACATACATCAACCATGGAATGCGGTTCATCACCTTTGCCACCAATCCGCTACCCCACATGATGATTGGTATGCTAAGAGCCAGTCCAAACAGCACCAAGAATACGTTCCCATGCGCGCTGGCGGCTACGGCGACCACATTGTCAAGGCTCATCACTACATCGGCAATGATGATCGTTTTGATAGCCGAAGCCAAGGTGGTACCCACGGAAACATGAGGGCCTTCATCTTCTTCCAGCAATAGCTTGAGGGCGATCCACAACAGCAACAACCCGCCAATCGTCATCAACAACGGGATTTCCAACAGATATGTGGCAACAGCAGTCAAGGTTGCCCGCAACAGAATCGCCGCCCCCGCCCCAAAGAGAATCGCTTTCTTCCGTTGCTGCTCCGGCAGATTCCGCGCAGCCATGCCGATCACTACCGCATTGTCGCCGCTTAAAATAAGGTCCAAGATAATGATGTTGAAAAAACCAACCCAAAATTTCAAATCCATAAACCCAATCGCTTCCATTGTTCAGCCCCTCATCTAGCAGTAATCTGCAAATCCATCCACCCCGAATCCTCATCCCCCAACCCGGGACGAAACACGGATACTCACAAATGAACGATTCACACCGGCAGGCCGGCACTTGCCCCGGTCAAAGGGCGCCGGGAGGCTTGTCACCCTATCCTTATGATAAAAAGGGTCGCGCGATGACAGGAAGGCGTACAACCGTAAGTAGCCTGCTTCCCAGCACTTTAGCCTGCGATCGTTCAGAAATAAGAGAGTTCCTCATCCGGCTGTTCCGGAACTAAATCAATCACTTCGACGCCATCAACCGCTTCTTGGATCAACCGCTCCAAGTCCAACTTCGCTTCTTGCGCACGGGCCACTTCTTTATCCGGTTTGGTTTTGGGCGCTTTGGGCAAGAAGACGGTACAACAGTCTTCATAAGGCAAAATCGATGTTTCATAAGTGCCGATGCGCTTGGCGATATTCATGATCTCATGTTTGTCCATTCCGATCACCGGGCGCAAAATCGGCATCCGGGTTACATCATTAATTGCATTCATGCTCTCAAGCGTCTGACTGGCCACTTGGCCCAAGCTCTCCCCAGTCACCAGCGCCAACGCCCCATTGCGCTTAGCCACCTCTTCGGATATCCGTAGCATGATGCGCCGCATGACGGTGATCGAGTACGACTCAAAACAGTGTTTGTTAATTTCCGTTTGGATTTCGGTAAAAGGCACCACATGTAACTTGATGCGGCCGCCGTAACGCGTAAGCGTCTGCGCCAAGTCAATCACTTTTTGTTTGGCCCGTTCGCTGGTAAACGGATAACTGTGAAAATGGATCGCATGCAATTCAGCGCCGCGTTTCAGCGCCAAGTAGCCTGCGACAGGGCTGTCAATCCCGCCGGATAAGAGCAACATCACGCGCCCACTCACACCGACAGGCAAGCCTCCTGGCCCGTTGATGTCATTGCCGTAAACGTAAGAATATTTACCACGTACTTCGACATGAACGGTCAGCTCCGGATTGTGCACATCTACTTTGAGCTGCGGAAACATCCCCAACAGATAGCCACCCAACCGATGATTCATCTCTTGCGAGCCGATGGGGAACGTTTTGTTGGCCCGTTTGCTGTTCACTTTGAACGTGCGGACGGCATCGCGTTGTGACTCAACCAACTCCCGCACGGCCCCTTTAATTTCTTCCCAATCAGAGGCGACACGAATCGCCGGGCTGATGCCTACCAAGCCAAACACTTGAGACACTTCTTCCAAAATAGGCTCGACAGCTTGTTCCCCAAACTCAATAAAAATGCGCCCATGGGTTTTGTTCACTTGAACGCCTGGAAACCGTCTCACTTTGTCACGGATATTTTTTACCAGGCGGTCTTCAAATTCCGCTTTGTTTTTGCCTTTTAAGGCCAGCTCACCATATCGCACCAAAATGCAGTTTCTTTTCATCTCTTACGCACCTTTATCACTTGTTGTAATGATGGAATCACTTTTAGCAAGGCATCCGCCGCATGGCGCACCTCTTCCTCCGTCGTCATCAAGCCCATGCTGATGCGTATGGAGCCCACCGCTGCTTCATCCTCCAAGCCAATCGCTTTGAGCACCCGACTGGGCACCTCTTTTTTGGATGAACACGCCGATTTGCTGGAAACGACCACTCCCTCTTGCTCCAATGCATGCACGATGACCTCTGATTTCAGTCCGGGGAAAGAGAGACTCAATATGTAGGGAGCCCCACCGTTACCGGTCACATCACCATTGACGCGAACCCCCTTGATTTCAGCGGTTATGCGCTGAATCAGCCACTCCTTCCATGCACGGCACCTTTCCATAAAGGCATCCCTTTGTTTGCCTGCGAGCGCAGTCGCTTTAGCCAAACCGACGATGCCGGGCAGATTTTGCGTGCCCGATCGCAAGGCTTGCTCTTGTCCACCGCCGGCAAGAAGGGGAGTCAATTGTAGATTTTTCCGCTTATATAAACAGCCGATCCCTTTCGGCCCGTGAAATTTATGCCCTGACACCGATAATAGATCAATCCCCCATTGTTCAGGATAAATGGGAAACTTGGCAAACGATTGGACAGCATCCACATGAAACAAAACTTTGGGATAACGCCTCAACCGTTTCCCAATCTCACTGATTGGCTGGACGGTTCCGATTTCGTTGTTGACGTGCATGACAGAAACAAGCACAGTGTCTTCTGTTATGGATTGTTCCACCAACTCAGGGCTGACGCGGCCCAAATGGTCAACAGGGAGCATGCTGATCCGCCATCCCCGCTGTTCCAGCTGTTTGCATGTATCATAGACTGAAGGGTGCTCCAACTCGGTGGTGATGATGTGCTTGCCCCGGTGCTGATACGCTTCGGCCACTCCCTTGATCGCCATATTATTTGCTTCGGTTCCGCCCGAGGTGAAAATGATTTCCTGCGGACTGGCAGCGAGCTCTTGAGCTATGATTTTACGGGCTTGCTCCATCAACCGTTCCGCTTTGACCCCCAGCCCATGCAGAGAAGACGGATTTCCGTATACATTGGCCATCACATCTGCCATCACCTTGATCACGTCGGCGTCCGTTTGCGTCGTCGCACTGTTGTCCAAATAGATCATCGCACAACCCTCCTTTCATTCTCCTCACTTCTATAACTTCACCATTCTAACATAAAACAAAACACCTGACATGACAGTCAGGTGTGAGCTTATTGACAAATCAGTCTCATGTTGACGGTTTTCTTCCCACTAGGGCGTTTCTGATCAATAGGCCAGGGGCTCCAAAACCCTTTTCTCATTCGCTACACTTGTTTATCAGCGCTCCTCGAGAAAAGGGTTTTTCGGTGCTTCTTCCCCACCAACTTGATTTGCCAGACGCACCCTAGCATACCTTCCTTACCTTCCGGCGGTGTTCTCTCCTCCGCTTCGAACACTTGACGCGCGCACGATCAGTTCAGAAGGGAGCAGAATTTCTTTTTTCATCCCCGCCTTGGCCGGATTTTCCAACGTGTCGATTAACAGCTCCATCGCCTCAATCCCCAATTCGTATGCCAATATTCTGACGCTGGTCATCGGGGGGCGTACAAACGAAAGGAGCGGAGAGTCGTTGAAACCAACCACACCCAATTGTTCAGGTACCCGGTAATGGCTTGTCTCAGCGTATTTGAGCGCGCCCAGCGCCAACAAATCGTCCGCCGCTAGCACAGCGTCAAAGGCAATCCCTCTTTCTTTTGCTTCCAAAAGCGCCCGGTACCCACCTTCGATCGAAAACTCTGCTTCAAGCGCATGGGATTCATCATATGCGCGTTGCCATTCGTAACATGCTTGCTTGTAACCGGCCAGGCGATCTTGCGTCACCACAAGGCGGCGGTCTCCGCCAAGAAATAAGACCCGTTCATAGCCTTGTTCAAACAGGTGGACCGTCGCCGTTCGTGCCGCTTGTACATTGTCATTGTTGACCGACAGCACCGACTTTTCCGCACTTCGTCCGATGAGCACAAACGGAATCTGTTCTTCTGCTAAGGCGTCAATCAAGCGGTCTTTCATCCGGGAGGTAGAAACAATTAACCCGTCGACACGCCGCTCTTTGATCAAGCGCATACATTTTTCCTGCTCCTCCTCCGCGGAAGGATTAATCGACAGCAAAATATTGTAGTCACGCGCTTGGGCAACCGTAGACATCCCTCTCATCACTTCTGAAAAAAAAGGGTTGGCAAAAGCTTCATCCGCTTGCCTGGCAACCGTAAAACCGATGGTACGCGTATGGCTTCTGGCCAAACTTCTAGCGATGGCGTTAGGAACATAATTCAACTCCTCCATCGCCTGTTGCACACGCAGCTTCGTTTGAAGGCTGATCCGGTTGCTTCCCGCGATCACACGAGAAACGGTTGAAGGGGAAACAGCCGCCCGTCTTGCAACATCTTTGATTGTAACCATAAAAGCGCTCCTTCACCCATCATTGTTCACCTTCATTATACTCCACTTACCACACATTTTCTGGTTAAACAGCGCTAAACCAGCTTGCAATCGATCGAAAAGGTTTTTACCGTGGGCATCCAGACTGTTGCCCGATCTCAAAATACAGGTGCCAATGCTTTTGGCAACCCGGATTAAACGGTCGGCCACACGACGGACAAGCCCCTGCGGCTGAAAGGTAGTCCCGTATGGACAGCTCTTGTTTGCAACTGCCACAAAAGACCGCTTTTTGATCCCACTCATCCGGTTTCCAGGTTCTGACCAAATGACTTTCCGCCTCTTGATGGCATTTGATGCACGGATAATAACGACCACAACACGCGAAACGAATCGCGATGATATCCCGCTCGCTGCGATAGTGGACACATCGGGTTTCTTCGTCGACAACAGCTCCGTGAATAAACACCCCGCCCACTAGATCATCTCCCTTCTGAGAACGAAAAAGGGCCAGCCCAAAAGAGGGCGGCCCAGCTCCAAGTTATAAAACGGCCTTCAGCCCGCGGACCGACCCAAAGAAGGGGCAACCCATCGCGGCTGGGGGTAGCGTCACAGATGGCAAGAATCCATGCCACGCTTTTGCAGATAGCGCTGATGGTATTCTTCAGCCCGCCAAAAAGTTGTAGCCGGCTCCACTTGGGTGACGATCGGGTTTTTAAAGCGGCCCGAGCGATCCAACTCTTGCTTGGAAGCCTCCGCGAGTTCCTTTTGCGTTTCATCATGATAAAAAATGACAGAACGGTACTGAGTGCCCACATCGGGGCCTTGACGGTTGAGAGTGGTTGGGTTGTGGTTGTTCCAGAACACGTCCAGCAGATCTGCATACGTGATTTGTTCCGGATCAAACTCGACTTGCACCACTTCTGCGTGTCCTGTTTTATCTGTGCACACTTCTTCATATGTGGGGTTTTCTTTCGTCCCGCCCATATAACCGACGGCGGTGTTCAAAACGCCCGGCAGTTTGCGGAACGTTTCTTCTACTCCCCAGAAACATCCTGCACCAAATGTCGCCAATGCCATATCCATACCCTCCACTCATTTTCTTCCATCGTGAAGCAAGGTTAATTCTCCGGTTTCCGGATGGATCACCAATCCGTGCACAAGCACATCTTTGGGCAACAGAGGATGGTTTTGGATCATTTTAACACTTTCCATCACGCCTGTCTCCACATCTTTGCACCCGCACAGCCATGTGCCTACATCCACCCCAGCTTCGCTCAAGCGGGTAAGATCGGCGTCCGTGATTCCGCGTTCGGTCAGTTCCTCCAACACCGTTTCCGCAGTCAGACCGACCATGCCGCAATCATGATGGCCGACAACCATGATCTCCTGAGCCTCTAACTTCGTGACAGCCACCAACACGCTACGCATGATGCTACCATATGGCTGACAAATCAGCGCACCGGCGGTTTTCAACACTTTGGCATCCCCGTTTTTGAGATTGAGCGCCCGAGGAAGCAATTCCACCAACCGCGTGTCCATGCAAGTGACGACCAACAGCTTCTTGAGGGGATAACGGTTTGCTTTATATGGATCATAGGCTTTATTCTCCACAAATTCACGATTGTGTTGCAAAATGTTTTCCAATTGGCTCATCAGAATCCCCCCAGTTCATTGCCAAAAATCCTTCATATTCATCCATGCGCGGCTCGGGTATACTGTTAAAAAACACGCACAAAGGAGTTCGATTCGTTGCATGAATTCGACGAAACGCATGTTGCTCTATAACATTTTTGGCTGGTTTTTTCTCATTCTCGGCGTGCTTGGATTATTCCTTCCGTTTTTGCAGGGTATCCTCTTCCTTTTGATTGGGCTTTATCTCTTGTCAAAAAGCTCCCCTTGGGCCAAGCGATGGCTGGAACGCTTGAAATCGCGTTACCCCAAGCTGTCGGCCACATTCGACTCTTGGATTCATCGAGTGGAAGGCTGGATCATTCCTCCCAACAAGAAAAAACGCAATTGGGGTGCAAATTCCCCCGACCAAGAATGAAAGCTGTTGCCATCCCCTTTTCCCACTTCACGCGCGACAGCGCTCCTTGAGAAGAACGTTTCTGCTAGCCGATTTTTGAAATGTTTTGCTGGGCGCCGGCGCATCCCATCCTGCGCAATTCGCAGAGTAGGCGCCGGTTTAGTGATGATCGTCTACACTTCCGCATCACCAAAGGCAACTTCCCATCACAGGGAAGTTTTTATTTTTTGACGCGGCACACGCCTAAGCCGTCCCCGATGGTCAGGATGATGGATTCCAACCGCGGATCTTCGGCAAGTTGTCGGTTGAACCGACGAATCGTCACTGGAGAAGGCCCTTGGTAGGATTCATCAAAGATCCGGCCATTTTGGAAAAGATTATCGGCAGCAATCACCGCGCCGGGCGAAGCCAATGTAATCGCTTGTTCCAGGTAGTGCGGATAGTTAGGCTTATCAGCATCGAGAAAGAAAAAATCAAATTTCTCTTGCTTGTCAACCAGCGTGGCCAAACTCTCTGTGGCATCACCCACCATAATCGTGACGCGATCTGCCAACCCCGCTTTGGCCACATTCTCCCTCGCGAATGCCGCATGCTCCTCCTTCAATTCCAGCGAAACCACTTGCCCGTCCGCAGGCAGTGCACGCGCCAGCCAGATCGTACTGTATCCGCCCAGCGCTCCAATTTCCAACACACGTTTGGCTCCCGATAAACTGGCCAACAGATATAGGGTTTTGCCTACTTCCGGCGGCACCGATATTTGCGGCATACCCCGCTCATCCAAACCGGGTGCGATGCTTTTAAGCACTTCATCTTCTTGGGCGAATAGCGAACGAACATATTCTTGTTCCCGCAAGCAACTTCTCCCCTTTATTGAATTGGTGATCCTACAAATTAATTTTAGCGTTAAATAAAAAGAAAAGATACCTTTGCAGGCATCTCTTCTCCTAAAAAATGTGGAGCGGATGACGGGAATCGAACCCGCGCTGCTAGCTTGGGAAGCTAGAGTTCTACCATTGAACTACATCCGCGTGTTAATATGTTCGCTGACAATTTATATTTTAACAGAGAACCAATCTGTTGGCAAGCACAAAAAGCCCCCAAAACGGGAGCTTTTTGGGGGAGCTTAAAATATCAGCCGAAATGGCAAAACGATCAAGGAAACAATCACCGCGATGATGCCGACCGCAACCGCCCAGATTCCCCAACTGCTCCCACGGCGTGCCGCGATCGCACCGATGATAATTCCCGCTGGTGCGAGAAGGAACGGCAACATAAAAAAGGAGAGCACTGCTAAAATAAGCGCGGTAATTCCCAGTCCCACCCCGCTGTTCTCTGTATCCGCATCTTCTCCCTCATTACGTTCCTTGTTTTTGGTACGAATGGGAATGCCCGCAGGAGTCGGTGAAAACTCTGCCGCCACTTCCTCATCATGATCCAATTTGGACACTCGTTCTTCCTCGTCTGTATGATGATTTGGTCTGTCAGCCATCTTACCCCTCCTTTCTCGCTTTCCTGCAGTTAGTATGCTCCGTTTTCCTCGGGCTCTACCTGTTAATAAACCCCATTCGAAAAAAGCAAAAAGCCCGCGGGAATACCACGCGGGCTTTTTATTTTCCAGGGAAACCCGGAACAGGCTTATTTGCAAGTTGTTTTTTGATTGCTTACGGTGGCTCCCACCGTCAACACAGGTTAGCGTGCACCCAGCGCATCCGATTTGGCGCATGAGTGGTAAAAGAGAGCGCCCCCGACGCGCATGAAGCAGATGGGAATCCGTCTCTATTCCCACACATATTAATCGTTGCCTTCATTCACCTTGTCGGCTTGCGTATAATCTGACGGACCTACCGGATGGCGAAGGATGCCGGTAATCCCGCGTTGCTCCACCACCGCATTCGTATAGAAATACAAAGGCGTCAACGGCGCTTCCTCAATCAGGATTTTTTCCGCTTCATGGAGCAACCGGTCTCGCTCTTTGATATCTGCCGTATTGGCCGCTTCCTTCAACAGCTCGTCATATTTAGCATTGCTCCAATTGGTTCGGTTCATGGAATGTCCCGTTTGGAAGCTTTCCAGATAGTTGTACACATCGTTATAATCCGCCAAGAAACTGGCCAAGGACATCTTGTAATTTTGCGACCGCTCATCGGCGAAGAACACTTTTCGCTCCTTGGCCTGCAACCGGATGTTCACACCCAAGCCTTTGCGGATCATCTCCTGGACAGCTTCCGCTACTTTCTTATTCTTTTCGTTGGAATTGCTGTACAGCAAAGTGACTTCCGGCAACTTGTCCCAGCCCTCTTCTTTCATCCCTTCGGCCAACAGCCGCTTCGCTTCGGCGGTCTGATTATCCTGGATCATATTGCCACCGATTTGGCGAAAATCGTTAGGCGCCGATGGATGCACATAGCCGTAGGCGGGTTGCTCTCCCCCAGCGATAATCTGTTCGGCAATCGTTTTACGGTCAATGGCAAGGGCGAACGCTTTGCGCACTTTTTGATTGGTAAACGGCTCTTTTTCAACATTGAACCGGAAAAAAGCGAGTCCGTTTCCATCAGAAGGTTTTAGCTTCCCACTCTCTATCAGGGAAGGAACCAAGTCGGCTGGAACCTGCGACTTAGACACAACGTCCAACTTACCCGTTTTGAACATCGTGTAGGCGGTCTTGTTATCGTTAATGATGGAATAATGGAGGGTGGCCAGCTTCACCTTGTCTTGGTTGTGATATTTTTCGTTTTTCTCCGCCTTCAGTTCAGCGTCGTGCTTCCATTCGGTCAATTTGAAGGCGCCGTTGCTCACATATGTTTTCGCTTCGGCATGCCAATTTGCATTTTGCGCGTCCACTTTCCGGTTAACCGGTGAGAAAGCGGGGTAAGACACCAATTCCAAAAAAGACGGAGTGGGTTGTTTCAATTTCACCTCTAGCGTCGTATCATCAACCGCTTTCACGGCAACCTGATCTTCCGTACCTTTGCCTGTGTTATACTCCTCCGCCCCTTCGATAAAGTAAAACAAAAAAGCGGTCTGGTAAGCTCGTTTCGGGTTGAGCGCACGTTTCCAAGCGTACTCAAAGTCATGGGCTGTCAATGGATCGCCATTGGACCAATAGGTTTTTTTCAACTTGAATGTGTAGGAAAGGCCATCTGCGCTCAACTCCGCTTTTTCCGCGACGGCCGGTTGCGGCTTGTGCGTCTTGTCCAAGCGCATCAGCCCTTCAAACAAATTATGCGTCACGTCCAAAGTATCAGAGTCAAACGCATCAGCCGGGTCAAGCGAAGTTGGTTCACCGCTCAAAATTAATTGCAATGTCTTGTCGTCCGCCGTGCCTTGACCGGCCCCAGAGGTGCAACCGGAAAGACATGCGCTTGCCACTAAAAGGATAAGCAACGATATAAATCCAATACGTTTCACATCGATTCCCCCTTTTCCCTCGCCAATCCCTTCACTTTTCGCAATAAATACCGGAATAACCACATTATATTATATAAATAGAATAAACTGAATATTGTTGCGAAAAAAGAAGTGCGCAGGCGCACTCCTCATGCCGCCTTCAATGCAACCGCTCGTCTTTAGCCAACTGCCGATCCAGCATGGCATAGATGACGCTGATCGCCTGCACATTCCATCCCATATCGACAAAACGAGCCCGCAAAGCCGCATGCACATCTACCGCCAGTCGCATTGGCGACACCTCAATCACAGTGACCACCAAATCATGCTTCAACCCCAATCCATTGGCGTATTCCAGCATAACCTCTCCCCTGGTGCCATCGACATGAATCAGCCGAAAGCGAGGGGATTGAGCAGGAATCTGTTTGAGCGCGGCCACGGCGTTTGACAAACGGTCGCAGTAATACCTCGTTCGCAACTCGTTCTCCTTGGCATTGTCACTGGTTTCCACCACGCCGCTGAAAAAGCGCTGTAGCTTGGACACATCACCATCCCCCTTTTATCTGAGCACCAATGATTCGAGATGTTCCAACCGGTTAAGGATGTTTTTGATCACTTCGTCATATTCCCCTCCGCTCTTACCGACAGCCGAATGTGGCGCTGTGTTACCCGTGCGCCGGCTGGAGGCACTTTTGGCCTTTTTAAGCTGTTCCTTCAAATATTCGTTTTCCTGCAATACATCTTCATAGCTTTTTATGATCAAATCCAAAAATTCATTCACTTCCTCGATATCGTACCCTCTTATGGCATGCTTGAAATCTTTATTAAAGATCTCCATCGGAGTGATTCTTTTCATCGACAACACGCTCCCCTTCGCATTCCATTTACATTCATTATATAAAAACATTTTCGATGAAACATCTTCTTTGTATGAAGATTCAGATGCATTGATGAATATATCCCATCTTATTTTATAGAATAACCAAGATTCCGTTTCTAAGGAAGAGTGAAATTTATTAAAAGTTCATATTTCCTTTTGGAATGACACGGTTCTGGCCATCTTTTCAATAATAACCCCCTACAAAACCCGTCACACCAATGCATCCCTTTCATCATGCCCGCAGCGAACCAATCCGGCTTCCGCCTCGGCCGCGCAAACGCCAGCTGTTCCAAACAACGAAAAAATGGCGAAAGACACAGTGTTTTTTATAGAAACAATAAAAGGGCGGTTGAAATTCTCCCGCCCTAAAATCCATTATCTGGCTTCTGGAAAAGTCCGCCGAATGATATCCATCAAGTTTTTGAAAAAACCTTGCACTGGGCGACCTTGCCGCAAATCCTGGGCATAGTTGTTCATTTGCTTGACGAAATCGGGGTTTTGCGACACATACACGCGGCGGATGCTAGGATCAACGGCCCGCACCCGAGCGGAAATCTGTCGGTTCAGGTCTTGGGACATTTGCCCGTCCCCAACCCTTTTTTTCAGCATCACGCCAAGGTAAGCGGTTCGGCCCATGATGATCGCCGAGGCGGTGTCCACTTGAGGCATGCGGGCCACTTCGTGTGCCACATTGTCTGCCAACCGAACCCCCCGCGCCATGTTGTCATCCAAGGTATCATAGCGGTCTCTGGCCACATTGGGATACTCCGGACGATTAATTTGTCTGTAAGTCCGGTCGGTCACTCTCGTTGTCCGCATGCCCAGATCCTGCCGTTTTTCTACCGCTTCTTTGTTATTGGTAGCGCATCCGGTCAATGTCGCTACCAACAGTCCGGCGGCGACTGCGCCCGTCATCCATTTTTTACTGTTCACGCGATCTGCCTCCCTTGGTTCAACTGGTTCCGCTCAGGGTTAGTATGGATTTCGCCCCGGTGATTATGTGTCTAATCGCTAGCCGAGAATCAGGAAACCAAGGAGGTTAATGGCAAAAAAAAACGGGAAAGCCCATTTGCTTTCCCGAATCAATCATCACTGCTATTTTGTAAAAACAAAAGCACAATATATCGTAACAACTCCATCAAAGCGACCAACGCTCCGGCAACATAGGTGAATGCAGCTGAACCCAACACCCGGTTCACTCCCCGCTCTTCCTCAACACCGTTGATGAACCCTTGCCGCGCCATGATTTGTTTGGCTCTGGCGCTGGCGTTAAACTCCACTGGCAGAGTCACCAAGTGGAAAAGAACCACTGTGGAAAAGAAAATGAGACCCAACACCAGAAGGCCGGTCATGCGGAAAGCCACGCCAGCAAACAGCAGGAACGGCGCTGCGCCGGATGTGAAGTTCAGTACCGGAACCATGCGGTGGCGAAATACCAATGCCCCGTAGGACTCTTTATGTTGCAAGGCATGGCCGCACTCATGCGCCGCCACTGAAATGGCCGCGATCGAGTTTGAATAATAGACATCTTCGGACAAGCGGACAGCAGGCGCGGTCGGGTCATAATGGTCCGACAAACGTCCTGGCACCACTTGAACAGGTACATGGTGTAATCCATTGTCGTCAAGAATGCGCCGGGCGACTTCAGCCCCGGTCATTCCCGATCTGGCTGCGACCTGCGACCAGCGGTTGAAATTGCCTTTCACTCTCCACTGAGCCCATAAGGTCAACGCCAAACCGACAACAAATGTGAAACCGAACAATGCATTGATCATCTCTGTCCTTCCCCCCTATCATAACCTTACCCCATTTCATCCAAAAACATGACAGCGATTTGATAGAAATCAAGAATTTGTAAAAATATAGGCTTGTTTTTCCAATTCCAAAACAAAATAAATCACACCCGGGCTTCCAAGCCGCAGGTGCCGTGAAAGTGATATAGGATCTCAAAAGGACAGTGCATCCGTCTGGGTACGCATGCCCACATTGACCACAAATCCAATCGCCAGCATTTGCGTCAAAAGCGAACTGCCGCCATAGCTGATCAATGGCAGGGGAATCCCCGTGATGGGCATCAAGCCGATCGTCATCCCGATATTTTGGTAGATTTGAAACACAAACATCCCCATGACTCCCGCCACAATATAGGTTCCAAATAGGTGATCCGAGCGCAAGGCGACCACCAACATGCGGTATATCAATAGTAGATAGGCGCAAATGAGGATGCTGGCGCCGATAAACCCGAATTCCTCGGCGTAGACGGCGAAAATAAAGTCATTGTGCGGTTCCGGTATCCAATTCCCTTGCGCCTGCGTCCCTTGATGGAAGCCCTTGCCATGTAACATACCGGAGCCAATCGCGATCTTTGCCTGTGTTGATTGGTAGCCCGCTCCCGACGGATCAGAAGCCGGATCGATGAAAATTTGAATCCGTTTGACCTGGTGCGGCTGAAGAATGACGTGCAACAGCGGAGAGTCTGTAACATACAGAAGAAGAACGCTGCCCGCGATTGAACCAATGACCAAAAGCCCGCTCACAAACCATTTCCAATCCAGTCCGCTCACCAGCAACATGCTGAGCAGAATACCAAAGAGGATAAGTGCCGTCCCCAAGTCAGGCTGTGCTAAAATAATGAGAAACGGCACCCCAAACAACAAGCAAATGCGTCCAAGAGAAGATAGGTCAGACCAAGGGTGACCCTTTTTCTCCGCCAACACTTTCGCTAAAATCAAAATCAGGATTAGCTTCATCATTTCCGAAGGTTGAAACTGAAAACCACCGATGCGAAACCACAGCTGGGCGCCGTTCACCTCGACCCCCAAACCAGGCACCATCACCAACAAGTTCAGCAACACGCTGAAACCAAACAAAATGTACAGAAATCTCCCTTGTGACAAAATTTTATAATCCAACAGGAGAAAAATAGACATACATAGAAAACCCACTACATACCATACAATCTGCTTATTTACATAAGTGGGGTCATCGGTGTAAGTTGCGCTCGATATGGCAACAATGCTGATAGTTGCCAACACCAATACCATCATGATGATAAATGGATCAATGTTAAGAATTAAGAACCTCTTTTTTTGGACTGTTCTCATGATCCCCTGCCCCTTTTTTTGCAATCAGAGTCTGACCATCACATGTGACACTTTCTGACGACAGCGCGCGGGAATGCGCCGATTCGCCCCGTGCGCGGCTTGGCAGGCACGACCCCTGCGTCCGCGGACACGCTTGTCTTCAGTCCCGCCACAACTAATCACAGCTTAACAAACGAACATGCGCTGGTAAACCTATTTTCCTGTTGTCCCCGCCATCGCAGTAGGCGGAGCCGTTTACCATCACGCAATTAATGATAAAGGATAACTCTTCGCTAAAAGGAGATTGTAGTTATGAAACGCGGCAAACCTGACTTTTGGCTGATTTTGATCACTTTTACCCTATTAGGTATCGGCCTGATCATGGTGTTTAGCGCCAGTTATTTTAAAGGCTATGTGGATTTGCAGGACTCATACTATTTTTTCAAAAAGCAATTGGTCTACGGATTGTTGGGACTGGTGCTGTTTTTTGTGGTCTCCAACATCCCCTACCAATTTTACCGCAAATACGTAGGGATCATCTTGTTCCTTTCACTCTTCTTCCTATTGTCCGTGCTTTTGTTCGGCGAAGTGCGCAACGGCGCGCGACGCTGGATCGATTTGGGCTTCATCGATTTCCAGCCGTCGGAACTCGTGAAGCTCGGCATGATCATCTATACCGCTTCGATCATGGTAAAAAAGCAACCCCTGTTGGATAATTTCAAGCGGGCCTTGCTACCGCCGCTGATCGTTATTGGCTTGGTTTCTTCCTTGTTGGTATTGGAGCCCCACTTCAGCGCGACTGTTATCATCGTCGCCACCTGCTTTGTGATCATTTTTTGCTCCGGCGCGCGCATCAAGCACCTAGCCTTGTTGCTCTTGTCCGGCATCCCGGCCATGATATTGATCATGCTGACTAGCGATTACCGGATCGAGCGCTTGCACACGTTATTAAACCCGCTTAGCAACCCCAATGATGAAGGGTATCAGATCATTCAATCGCTTATCGCCATCGGCCCCGGTGGCTTGACAGGAGTTGGATTGGGAGAAAGCATCCAAAAGCTCGCTTATCTGCCTGAGGCCCACACCGACTTCATCTTTTCCATCATCTCGGAAGAATTGGGGTTTGTCGGGGGATCGTTTGTGATTTTGTTGTTCATCCTATTCATCGTGCGCGGGGTGTTGATCGCATTACAGGCGCCCGACCAATTCGGCACACTGCTTGGGATCGGGATTGTCACCCTGATGGCCATCGAATCGATCTTTAACTTAGGTGTTGTCACCGCTCTGCTCCCCGTGACCGGCGTTCCTCTGCCACTGATCAGCTATGGGGGGACGGCTCTGATCATCAAAATGATCGGCTTAGGCATGTTGCTTAACATCTCTCGCTATCGCACCAAAAAAGAAAAGACAGGCAAGCGCCCCACCGTCGCTCGACCTGTCCATATGTGAAACAAGGCCAAATCGGATGCGTGATCCGATTTGGCCTTTTTCATAAGCTCAGTCCAACATGCCCTCTTTTGGACTGCTGGCCGTGGCCACAACCTTTTTGGGAATACGGCCAGCCTCCCAGCCCAGCCGTCCAGCTTCAACGGCCCATTTCATCGCCTGTGCCATTTTGACCGGATCTTTCGCTCCCGACACAGCCGTGTTTAACAACACCCCGTCGGCCCCCAATTCCATCGCTTGTGCCACATCGGCCGGAGAACCGATGCCCGCATCGATGATGACAGGCACAGGGGAATCTTCAATGATATAACGGAGGTACAACGGATTTAACAAGCCTTGCCCCGACCCGATAGGAGATCCCCCCGGCATAATCGCGTGGGCACCTGCTTCCCACAATTTGCGTGCCAAGATCGGATCATCAGAAGTATACGGAAGTACCGTGAACCCCTCTTCGACCAAAATCTTCGTCGCTTCCAGCGTGGCGATGGGATCAGGCAGCAGCGTCTTCGTGTCAGCGATCACTTCAACCTTGATCATGTCGCACAAACCGGAAGCCCGGGCCAAATGCGCGATCCGCACCGCCTCGTCCACCGTCTGGGCGCCCGCTGTGTTCGGCAAGAGCTTATATCTCGTCAAATCCAGCATCTCCAAAAAATTAGGCTGATCTTGTTGATAAATGTTCATGCGACGCACCGCAAATGTCAGCACCTCCGTTCCTGATGCGTCCACCGCCTTTTTTTGCACCTCAAACGATGGGAATTTGCCAGTTCCCAAAAACAGACGAGAATGAAATGTATGATTTCCTATTTTGAGCATGTGGCTCATCCTCCCCCTACAAATTGAACAATCTCTACTTGATCTCCATCTTGCAATCCCACATGCGGATAATCGTCCCGCGTCAATACCGTCCGATTGTGTTCCACGACGATAATGCGCGACGCCAAATTTAAGGCGGCGACCAAATCAGCCACCGTCTCGGTGCCTTCAGCCACAGTGAATGGCTCTCCATTCAACTGAATGATCACGTTTATCCCTCCTCCCACTTCTGTACATCCGCCTGGCTCATCGGGGCAAACGCGGCCAATTCAGGCGCTGGCTCTCCCAGTAGCAGTCGAGCAACGGCATCGCCTGTGGCAGCGCTGAGCAAAATGCCGTTTCGGTAATGACCGGTCGCAATCACTGCCCGGTTTTCATCGCCCAACTGTCCGACATAGGGAACTCGATTTGGCGTACCGGGCCGCAATCCGGCCCAACTACGGGTGTGCAGACTATCCCGCAATCTAGGCACCAAATTAAAAGCGGATTGCAACAATCTCTGCACAGCTTCGGCGGTCACCTCTTCGTCCCATGCCCCATCCCGTTCCGTCGCACCTACAATGATTTCACCATTGGCCTTGGGCACAAGATAACACTCCGGGCCAAACAGCGTCCGGCTAAACAGCGGCTCTTTTGGTCGCAATGCCAACGACTCCCCCTTGACCGGCGTCATCGGCAAATGCCAACCCAATTTCTCGGCGATGGACTGGCTCCATACTCCCGCGGTGATCACAATCCAGTCCGCAATCCAATGTCTCTGCGCGGTATCAACGTGCCACGTTCCGTTGGGGCTACGCTCAATCGCCCGCACCTCGGTGCCTTCCACCAGGTTGGCTCCCAACCGTTGCGCCGCTGCCGCCAATGCCTGCGTCAACTTGGGAGCGGATACCTGCCAATCCTCTGGTAAGTACAATCCGCCCCTCACTTCCGGGTGAAGACTCGGTTCAAGCGCCAAACATTCTTCCGGCTCCAGCCAACGCGCAGTCTGCCCATAAGCAGTCTGCCATGCCTGACGCTCCCGCAAGCGCTTCACATCTTCATCAAATCGGGCTACCTTCAGCAACCCAGCCCGGTTCAGCTCAATGTCCACCCCGGTCCGTTCCAGCAACTCCGCTTGCAACGCCGGGAACATCGAGCGGCTCTGTAAACAGAAATCGGTCAAAGGCCCAGGTTCATCCATCTCCACCTGCGCCCCCAGCATGCCCGCCGCCGCGGATGAAGCATGGCTCCCAATAGCATCTCGCTCGACGACCACGCTTTTGATCCCCCGCCGGGCCAAATGAAAGGCGATGGAGCATCCCATCACGCCTCCCCCAATAATCAACACCTCAGCAGTCTGCATTTTCCCACCTTCTTCTCAGCTCTCTGGCCACACGCTCCGGTTGTTCATGATTGGCCACCGCAGAGATGACAGCAATGCCATGGCAACCTGCACGCTTGATCTCTGCCACGTTGCCTGCGTCGATGCCTCCGACGGCAATCATCGGAATCTGAACCTGTTCCACCCACACCCGAAGCCGGTCGCTTCCCAACGGCGGCAATCCCGGTTTGGAAGCGGAAGGAAAGATATGGCCAACCATCAGATAGTCGGCCCCTTCGGCTGCGGCCCGCTCTGCCGCTGCCAATGAATGAATCGACTTTCCCACCCGCATCACCGGGGACATAGCGGGAAACGGCATCCGCTCAGGGAGATGAATCCCCCCCAGTCCCAGCGCTTCCGCCACAGCCACGGAACTGTTGACGATCAACGATTTCGCCGGAATGCCTGCAGACAACAGCGCTTTGGCTCTTTGCATCAACTCGTCATCCGCCAACTGCTTGTACCGCAAATGAAACCAATCCACCTCCGGCACCAGTCGAAGCCAACATCGCGCCAACTCCTGCACGGTCTGCTTAGGACTTGAAATCACGTGCAATTCCAATTTCATCACCACAACATAAAAAACCCGATATCCATGGGGATATCGGGCTACTAATCAAAAAAGGGTTCACGATCTTCCCCACTTCCTTTCGCTGGCATTACCCAGTTCAAGTTCAAAGGGTTGGAACCGACTTGTTCCTCTCAGCACAGCACAACCTGTGCACCCCTAGTGGTACGACAACTTATTCATTTGTCCAATCTCATTTTAAATCAAAACAATTATTTTCTCAACTTCACTAATTGTATCCCTTCTTGCGTAGCAAATGATTCCACGACCGTAAATCCATGCTTTAAGTAACAGCTGATTGCAGGACGGTTGGCTTGCCCTGTTTGCACCTCCCAGATGGTGGCATCATCCAGTTCCAACACATGCGACAGCAAGCGCGAAGCAATTCCCCGCCGAAAGTACGCCGGGTGAATCGCCAACCGGCAAATCTCTACCAGCTGCCCTTTCTGTTCATATGAAAGAACGCCAACCAGCACATCCTGCTCATGATAACCAATAAAGGTTTCCGGCGAGCATTTCAGCGAATCTTCTGTATCGTTAAGCGGCGGCAATTGATCACAACCGATGATCTCGGCCTCAATACGGTAGGCTCGTTGTTGGATCTCCACAATCCGGCTTAATGTAACCGGATCTTTCATGTCCAGTATGCGCATCATCGGCTACTCGCTCCATTAAGGGATTTCTATGGTGACATCGCCATAAATAAACGTTTGGCATGCCAGACGCCGGCCGGAAGCCAAATCCGTTTCACTCAAATGGTGCAATTCCGGCTCTGTGTAATCACTGCATTGGCTGCTCCCCTCGATCACATGTACGCGGCACGTTCCACACCGACCCGTCGTGCACTTGAACGGAATCGGAATCGACCGTGACGCCGCTTCCAGCAAAAGGTTGGCTCCTTCAGCCACTTCCATTTCTTTCGTCTGTCCGGCGATGTGAATACTCACTTTAGCCATTGTTCAGCCCTCCCCCATGAAAAAACCATCACGTCTACATGTGATGGTGTGTTGCTTTGCTATTTATTGCTTCGTGTGATAGGAGTTGTTGTTGTTTTGGTTCCATAGGTACCAACCCAACCAGATCACCACAACGGGAAGCACAATCCATAACAATCGGGCGCCGTATTTGTGCATCACACCGAAAACCATTTCCCAATTCGCGCCAAGCACATGCCCCAGACCGATAAAGGTAGCGCACCAAAAAAACGCCCCCGTATAGGCGAACAGGGAAAACCGGGCTAACGATATCTTGGAAATACCGGCGAGGTAAGCGGTGACATGGCGTACGCCAGGAATGAAATATCCAGCAAATAGCAACCAGTTTCCATACTTGCGGAACAAGAGTTGCGTGATACGCAAGCGGCGGCGCGTAATAAATATCTTGCCACCATATTTCTTGAGGAACGGATACCCCAAGCGCACCCCCAAATAATAGCTGATGCTGATTCCGCAAGCCGATCCCAAGAACGAACTGAGGAAAGCGAGGTAGAGATTAAGTTGACCCGTTGAGGTGAGATAACCGAGAAACGTCATCATGATCTCATCCGGCAACGGCAATCCCGCGATCCCCAACACTAAAAAGAAAAAAATCCCGATATACCCGTATTGTTGTAACAGCTCCAGTAATGTTTGTTCCATGGTCTAACCCCGTTTACCCAATACGTACAAACAACTTAAGAATATCATACTTTCCCGTCCAGCAAAAGATGCGATCCCGCCTATGGTCAGTCGGTGATGCCAGAGATCAGCTTAATTCCGTTTAACTGCATGTGATAAAGAAACACGGTGTCCATCAGATCCGCATGATGGGCCATCGCCCCGATTTGTTCGGCTGTCTCCACCGGCAAATCGTATGTCCGCACATGGGAAACAGGGACAATCACTTGCGTTTGGGCGTTAACTTGATTGGCCAGCAACCGGATGCCCATTGCGTTTTGGTAAATGCATAAATCGGTGCAATCTCCTACCACGATAAAAGAACTGGGGCCAGCGGCGAATACCCGTTCCAACCAGTCGCAAAATCGGACGCCTTCCCCATTGACTCCAAACAACCCGTTGGTGGCGTTTTTGCGAAACAGTTGGACACCCGGCGCGTCAAAGACCGACTTCAATTCATCCACCACTTCCGCCTCCACTGTGCCTTGCACGCAATGGGGCGCAAATGCAGTGAATTCAACTGCATCAGCCGGATGGTCGTCATTGAGGAAAATGATATTTTCCGTCGGCAAGCCTTGCGCTATAAGCATTTGAGCCAACTCTGACACTGGCTTCACCATTTCACGCACGCGCGGACTGGCTAAAGGACCCACATCGCAAAACCCTTTCAACACATCGACAAAAACAAGATACACCCGTTCCCAGGCCCCCAATTGGTCTTTAATCTGAGCGATGGACCAGACGGGGGCTTCAGCCACGACCCGCTCCATATGACCGATGGCTTCAACATGATGTTGCAACTGGATCGCCTCCGCTTTTAAGATGATTCGCTCTCATCTTAACAAAGACAAGCTTGTATTAAAAGAAGGAATGGGTCAGATAAAACGGGTTATCTCCTTCATTTTGGCAGCGTCCAGTATTTTGATTACTTCCACCAACAATTCGGCAGCGTGTTCCAAATCGGACTTGCTGATCATGGAAACATGACTGTGGATATAACGGGCTGCCACCCCGATCACCAAAGAGGGAACCCCTTTTTTGTGCAGATGGAACTTGCCGGCGTCAGTGCCCCCTCCCGTCATTGTATCCACTTGGTAGGGGATCTGCTTCTGTTCAGCGATATCGATCACCAGATTGCGCAATTGGATGTTGGGAATCATCGAAGCATCCAAAAACGTGATCAATGGCCCTTTGCCCAGCTTGGCCTTGCCGCTCCCCTCATTGCCCGGGGAATCCTCTGCCACGCCCACATCTAAAGCGAACGCGATATCCGGTTCCACTACATACGGTGCGGTGGCCGCCCCCCGCAACCCGACTTCCTCTTGTACGGTTGCACCGGCAATCACTGTATTGGGATGGCTCTCCATTTGCAAGCGTTTCAACACTTTGATAGACAAATAGCAACCGATCCGGTTGTCCAACGCCTTGGCTAAGATGGTGTCGTGATCGGGCATGATTTCAAACGGACAAATGGGCACAATCGGGTCACCCACCCGGATTCCCCATTCCTTTACTTGTTCGTCACTGTGGGCCCCCACATCGATAAACATCTCGCGGATAGGCACCAATTTGTTCCGTTCCTCTAATGTCAATACATGCGGCGGGCGAGAACCGATCACCCCAGTAAACACCCGTTTCTCTGTAACGATCGACACCCGTTGCGACAATAACACTTGACTCCACCATCCACCCAATGGCGCAAACCGCAAATAACCGCTTTTGGTCACCTCTGTCACCATAAACCCGACTTCATCCAAGTGCCCGGCCAACAATATCCGAGGTTGGTCGCTTGTCCCCTTTTTTTCGCCGAAAATGCCACCCAATCCATCCGTGATCAGGTTTACATCTTGCTTTTTTAATTCCCGCTCCATGATGGCGCGCACTTCCTGTTCATATCCCGGAACGCCTTTGGCTTCCGTCAACTCTTGCAGCAAACGCATTGGCACACCTCTTCCTCATAAAAATCTTCTCATGGGAAACTCCTAGTTGTTTTTCAGTGTTTCCTTTCGATCCTCTTTCTATGTTCATACATATTCTTACGGTGATGCTTTCACACTAAGCAGAAGAATGTCCTTACTTTAGGAGAAAGTAACTATGGTGAGTTGGCTGTTCAAACGAAACTGGAAGTGTCGATGTTGGCTCGTCAGCTTGTGTTGTGCATTGATCTTCACTCTCATTCAGCCTGTCTCCGTCACAGCCGCTCCCCCTTCCCCTTATCCCATCCTTGGGGATTACGGCGGCGAAATCAGGGAAAAAAAGCCGCGGGCCGATGGAATGGTTCACGTGGACACCCCCCGAACCATTCAGCGGTTGAAAGAGTTGCATGCCAATACGTACTTCTACCTGATCTGGCATGAAAAGTCGGATTGGGATGATTTGCGCAAAGAGTTTTTGCCGGCCGCCCGCCAAGCCGGTATCAATGTATGGGTCTATCTGGTGCCCCCTTCCGAAGCACAATTGAAACGGTCGGAGCCATTTGGCACGGATTATGTCGCTTGGTTTCGCGCCGTCGGCCGCCTTGGACGGCATTTCCCCAATCTCAAAGGCATCGTGATGGATGATTTCAACGATAATTTGACCTTTTTCACCCCGGCTTATTTAGCCAAAGCGAAGGGAGCAGGGCGTAAAGAAAATCCCGGGTTTCTGTTTTATCCGCAAATTTATTACCCAGCCCTCGACACCGCCTTGCTCACACACTATCGGCATCTCTTTGATGGGGTGGTCATGTCCTTTCGTGATGATCATTACCGCAACACGCAAAAAACGGATCGCATGATTGAACAATTGGACGAAGTGCAAGCTCGCCTGGAGCGAACCCGTCTCCCCTTCATCCTGATGATTTACGCCAGCCGCCTTTCTGCTACCCCGGCCAATCCGAGTGCGCAATATGTGGCTAACGCTCTGAAACTAGCCTTGGGTCGGTTGAAACTGCGGCGGTTGGATGGGGTGGTCACCTATGTGCTACACAAAGAGTTTCTTCAGGAAGAGGGCGATGCGGTTGCCAAATCAGGAGTTAGTTATGCCAATCTTTTCGCGCCAGCCGTTTCGACCCACGATGATGATGCACCTGGCCACTATGTGGAATGGCGTCAACGGATTTATCTGGACCCACGCACACAGGCCAAACTCTCTTTTTGGCATATGAGCGTTTATCCCCCCAACACCGGTGCAGGAACGTATACAAAACAAGTGCTGATCGACAATCGCGTCGTTTGGCAAAGCAGCATCACCCGTCATGCTTCGGAATCGTGGGTGCCCGTCACATTGGACTTGACGCGGGTATTGCGGGGCAAAAGGCAAGCCGTCTTGTCCCTTCGCCTCACCAAAATGAAAAAAGGGCCAGCCCCTTGGACTTACAGCGGTTTTGACTGTTTATCTGCTTCAGGTATTTCATTGCAAAACGGCGATTTTGAATATCAGCGAAATGAATGGGAACTGATTTCCAGCACTCGAAACTTGATGGGAGAAGTCTTGCGCTACGACCCGAGCCGCCGTTTCCGAACATTTCAAGCGGTGCGCCGGATGTACCGAACATTTCGCCTGCATGAAGATTTGACGCAGTGGGCCGAACACCCCCTGTTAATCCGCAAAGCAGACCGCTTGCTCACATGCATCTTATTAGATCGTCTTCCTTTCGCTCTCCATTTGTTAGAGGAGTTACCCAGTCTGGTTCTGTTTGACCGGCATATTCCTTATCACCGCAAAGAAGCGTTGATTCGCGACGCCCATCAATTACATCATCTGCTGGATGAAGAGTAAGCTAGGCAACGCAAAAAAGCCGTGTCCAACTGAGACACGGCTTAATCATTGAGGATTTGTTTGTGGAAATTGTCCGAAGCGTCAGCGATAGCCAAGGTGTTCTCCAATTTATTGATCACTTGGGTGTAATAATTGGCCGCTTGATCCACATGCCCCATGCGGATCATATCCTCATACGCTTGGTAGCTTTCCTTGAGCAAACGGAAAGTCTCCGCAAACTGCTCGCGCGACACGATGGGAGGGCGGCCATCCCCCTCCTCGTCATAAAACATCTTGTACCGTTCTAGATAAGCTTCATAAGAAGCGAAATCATCATGCATAGACGACCAACCTTCACTAAGGGATTTGTCTTTAGCATGTCATTATGGAAGCCACCCTATGCAAATCAGGCGGGTTGGGGTCGCCCATCCCCAGTATGGCTGATCCGCTACAGACTCCAATCAATGGAATATTCTGTCAAAAAAAGAAAATAAAAAAGACGCCTTAGCGTCTTGGTGTCACAAGCTACCTGTGGAAAGCAAACAATAAGCCGAGTTCTGTTCTCCGAGTGGTATAACGACGGCTTGTGGACGTCTTCCACCCATTGGAGTGGCAATCATCTATCTAGGCCATGCATTGCTGCAAGGCTCAAGCGACCAACCCGAGATCACTGCGGGCCACAGTTGCACGCTTGCGCGCGCCGATCTCCTATCAGGTCTTGCTCCAGGTGGGGTTTACCTAGCCAGCATGTCTCCATGCTGCTGGTGCGCTCTTACCGCACCGTTGCATCCTTGCCTGTGAGGTGAGACACCTCCATCGGCGGTCTACATTTCTGTGGCACTAGCCTTAGGGTTGCCCCCACCGGCCGTTAGCCGGCACCCTGCCCTATGGAGCTCGGACTTTCCTCCCGTGGGGCCTTGCGGCACTCCACCGGCGATTGCCTTGTTTACTTTCCCGTCTCAAGCAAAGTTCATTGTATCAAATACTCACAGGCAAAGCAACTGGTGGACACTGGAAACATTAGAGGAAGCGAAAGGGATTCGTATTGACGGTTGAAGCCATGATCGGCACTTGTTCTCCCAGTCCCCGCTTCAGGACATCGCATACGCGCGGAACCACATGATGCTCGACATGATGACCCGGATCAATGATGCTCAAGCCCATTGCCAAAGCATCCTGCGCCGTGTGAAAATCGACGTCTCCGGTGATATAAACATCCGCGCCCGCGCGTTTGGCGTCTTCGATGTGGCGACTTCCCGAACCGCCTACCAGCGCCACCCGCTTCACCTTGTGGTCAAGATCCCCAACCACACGCAATCCTTCCACGCCATACGCCTGCTTCACTTGCGCGGCAAAGTCGCGAAGGGTCAGCGCAGCAGGCAACTCTCCGATCCGTCCATACCCCCGTTTCTTACCTTGGAGCTCAAGCGGGTAAACATCGTAAGCAACCTCTTCATATGGATGGGCGTCCAGCATGGCCGCAAGAACTTGGGCCAGCTTACTTTCCGGCACAACGGTCTCGATCCGGCTCTCATTGATCCGCTCCAGCGTGCCCCGCTGGCCAATATAAGGATTCGTGCCTTCACGGGGCATAAATGTACCTGTGCCTTCCACCTGAAAACTGCAATGGCTGTAGTTGCCGATCCAACCCGCCCCTGCTTCGCATATCGCGTCAAGCACCGCCTCATGATGCGATTCCGGCACGAATACGACCAGTTTCTTTAGTTTGTCTTCACGGTAGCCGATCAGCACGTTTACCGCACCCAGACCCAACTTCTCTGCCATCACATCATTGACTCCGCCAGCGGCCGCATCCAAATTAGTGTGAGCGATGTAGACATTCATGTCATGCTTCAACAATTTGTGAAACAACCGCCCCGCTGGCTGATCTGAGCGCAATGCCTTCAGTGGCTGAAAAATCACTGCATGGTGGGCAACGATCCAGTTGGCTTTTTGACGGATCGCTTCTTCGACCACTTCTTCATTCACATCTAATGTAACGAGCACACCGGTAACCTCGCTGTCCGGATTTCCCACCTGTAGGCCGATACGGTCTTTTTCCACAGCAAGGCTCGGCGGTGCAAACGCCTCCAGCACTTGTATCAATTGTTTTCCTTTGATAGGCATTGAATCACCCTCTCCCAAACTTCGATCTCCCGCTCCAGTTCCCGTTTGCGCGCGATGGCTTGCTCTGTTTTCCCCAAGTTCAGCTGGCGATGGATCTTCCGTTTGCCAGCCACAACCTCCTGCAATTTTTTATGTAACAGCGGATGTCGCCTCTCCCACAAGAGCGGCCCCACTTCTCTGGCCATGTCCCGGCCCAATATTTGATCTGCCGCATAGCCCGGCTTTCCTGGTTCGGCCACTAGGATTTCATAATATATCCCCGCTTCTTCCACAATCGTTTCCTCCACTAAGCGAAACCCGTTTTCCTCCAACCACAATCGTACCCGACTTTCCCCGATATTGGGTTGCAGGATCAGGCGCTCAACCCCTGCCAGTTTGTCCTTACCTTGCTCCAGGATGGAAGCGATCAGTGCCCCGCCCATACCAGCAATAACCACGACATCCACTTCCCTTGGTTGAACAACGGCGAGCCCATCTCCCAAACGCACATCGATCAAATCGGCCAGGCCCGCCAGCTTCACCCGTTCACTGGCGTTTTGATGGGGGCCGCGGTTTACTTCCCCGACGACGCCTTTTTGCAAGCGGTTCTCTTTAGCCACTTGTGTGAGGAGCAAAGCATGGTCCCCTCCGATGTCGGCGACCCGCTTGTGATCGGGAATAAAAGAAGCAATCGTCTTTAAGCGCTCCGACAATTGCCATAGCTTGATACTCGATTCCATCCGCTCATGTCTCTCCTTTTTAACAGTCCTTCACCTCTCTCATTATAACATCATCTCCATCCACAAGAAAAAGCCGGGACAATCCCGGCTTTTCCCACATTTATTTACCGAAATACAACCATTTGTGGAAAAACGGAGTCAAATCTTTGCCCGCGGTGCGATTGGCCACTCGAATAAAGTCTTGCGTCGTCGCGGTTTTAAATTGATATTGCTCATAATATGTGCGCATGATTTTCAACACATTCTCCCGCCCAATTTCATCCATCAACTCAAACATCATGGCTGCCGGCCGAATATACACCATGAGTCCATAAACCATGTCGGGATAAGAATAAAGGGTGTCCACGCAAGTGATGCCCGCCGCCTGGTGAATCTCGTTTGTTTTCTGGGTGGCTCGGCGCAAGAATTCTTGCTCATTGGATTTCATCTTCTCCTTCATGAACAGGAATTCAGAGAACGTGGTCAATCCTTCATCCAGCCACGGTTCTTTAGCCTGGTTATTGCCCACCACCCCATACCACCATTGGTGAGCCAATTCATGCGCGACCACGCTGACCGCCGGTTGAATGCCTTTTTCTGTCGCCATGGTCGGAATGGAAGTGATCAAGCCGGGATATTCCATGCCCGCAATGCCAAACCCGGTTTCTCCCAAAACCACATCCACTTCGTCATACGGATAGGCGCCATAGATCTCCCCAAAGAAATCCATACTTTGCACCGCTGCTTCAAGAAGGGGTTTTACTGATCGCTCCATGTCCGGCAAATACCAAAGATTGACGTCGGTTCGGCCCGATTTGGCGCTCCGCTTGCGATAATCTTTGGTCAAGACGGCGACGAAGTCCCGCACCCGGTCTTGCTTCACGGTCACAACGGAATTGGTAGTATCTGCGTTTCTGCCTGTCGAAATCAAGCGGTACCCCTTGGGCATGTGAAACGTAACGGTGAAGTCGGATATCTCGGAATAAAACGGATCACCCACTGTCGTATACGGCTCGACTTGCCACCCGCCCCGATCCTTAACGGCCATCATAGGATACCACTGTGCCAAAAAGGCGGTCTGTTTGAACGTGTTTAATCGCGTTCCCCCGTGCGGCAATCGCAGGGTAAAATCCATGGTGATCCGTGCCGTGCGGCCTTGAGTGAGCGGTTCGCGCAAAGGAACCTTCATGATTTCATCGCGCACCAGCTTCTCCTTCACCGGTTGTCCGTTCACTTTGACTTGATGCACCTGGATATGACCTGGCTTACTCGGTTTGCTTTCTTCTCCATACTTCCATTTGCGAAACACGTTGGGATAAAGATGAAAATAGATTTCTCGCCATGCTTCGCGTTGCTTGTTTGGAACCGTCACTTCCATCTTGGCCGTCACTTCGTCCCTTTCGGGGTGATAGGTGGCGTCGATTCGGTAGGAGGGACGGCTCCCCGATTCGGGTGTTTCGGTTGCTTTTGCTTTATGTATCGCAGGAGCCGAAGTGGCTGGCTTCTCTTGCTCAATATGGTTGTAAGTTGAGGCAAACGCCATCGCAACCATCACCAAGCTTATGCCGAAAGAAAATAATCGATGCTTCATTAACAAGTCACCTCAAACCAAAAAAGTGGGCTCTTATCAGGATGCCCACTCTTGGTTAAAGTATGACCCATTTGCATTTTTTAACTTCGCTCACGGCACAGCCGTATTTAGTGTTTACAGGTTGCCACGGCGCGCCTGTTCCCGTTCAATCGCTTCGAACAGCGCTTTGAAATTGCCTTCACCGAAGCCTCTCGCACCTTTGCGCTGGATAATCTCGAAAAACAGGGTGGGGCGGTCCACAATCGGCTTGGTGAAGATCTGGAGCAAATACCCCTCATCGTCGCGGTCAACCAATATTTTAAGCCGCTTGAGGTCCTCTATGCTCTCGTCGATTTTGCCTACGCGTTCGGTCAGCTCATCGTAATACGTGTCTGGGGTGTCCAAAAATTCTACACCGTTCTTGCGCATCGCTTCCACCGTTGCCACGATGTCTTCGGTGATCAGCGCTACGTGTTGCACCCCTGGACCGCGGTAAAAATCCAAATACTCCTCAATCTGCGATTTGCGTTTGCCTTCGGCCGGCTCATTGATCGGGAATTTGATGCGTCCGGTTCCGTTTTGCATCACCTTGGACATGAGTGCGGAATATTCTGTGCTAATGTCCTCGTCGTCAAAATGAATCAGCTGCTTAAAGCCCATCACCCGCTCATAATATTCCACCCATTCTTCCATTCGCTCCACGTTGCCTACCACATGGTCGATGCCCAATACGCCAGTCGACTGGGAGGGGATGTGGCTATCCACGGCGACAAACCCCGGATGGAACACACCTTGATATTGTTTCCGCTCCACCAATGTGTGTACCGTATCGCCGTATGTTCCGATGACGGCTTTTTTCAATTCGCCCTGCTCATCTTTGACGACATGTGGCTCTTTCACCACTTTGGCCCCTCTTGAAACCGCTTCCGAAAATGCGCGCTCCACATCGTCCACACGGAGGGCAATATCTTTAATCCCATCACCGTGTAAGTTGACGAATGCGGTAATTTCATGTTCTGGGGAGTAGGCGCCGCTGACTACCAACCGGAAATTTCCTTGTTCCAGCAGATAAGAGGCTTTTTCTCTTTGCCCTGTTTCCAGTCCGGAATAAGCGGTTAACCGGAAGCCATAGGTTTGACAAAAATAATAAGCCGCTTGTTTGGCATTGCCCGTGTATAATTCCAAATAATCAATATCCTGAATGGGGAAGAATTCATTTTTTAGTTCCGGCATCATCTGTTCCTTACTCATGCTAACCCCTCCCGATGAAAAATATTTCTTTATATTCAGATTAACGCGCACAAAAAAAAGGCGCAAGCATTCACAGCGATGCGCCTGCGCTTTTACGCAATGAAAGGCTCCGAAATTCTTCGGGCACCATCGCGTAGACACATGTATTTTCCAAGCGTCCATCAACCGCGGACTGATGATTGCGCAACACCCCTTCCAGCGTGTACCCCAATCGTTCGGCTACTTTACGCGAGCGTACATTGCGCTGGTCGATGCGAATCTCAACCCGATTCGCTCCCAAAATCTCAAACGCAAACACGGTCAGCCCGCGAACCGCTTCGGAAATATAGCCTTTCCCTTGACATTGGGTGCGGCACCAATACCCGATCTCAAATTTGGGAATGCTCCAGTCAATCCGATGCAATCCACTGCTCCCCACGAACATCTGATTTTCTTTGTCAAACAAATGAAACCGTAGGTCGACCCGCTCCAAAAAGTGGCAATGCGCTTGTCTTGCATTCGCTTCCATCTCCGCTTCCGACAGAGGTTTGTTGGCCCAAATCATCCATTGCCGCAAGCTATCCAGCGACTCCATCGCCGCTTCATACACCAACTTTCCATCACCGGGAAGGGGAAGGCGGATCAGCAACCGTTCCGTCTCAAACGAATGGGGAAAATCTTTGAGTATCGGTGGCATCGGCTTCATCGCAACAGACTCCCCCCATTTCCATTGATATGACTCTAACCAAATTTTACAGAATCGTTTTTTTTAAAAAAACCGAATCCGCGCAGGATTCGGCTAAACATTTCGGCATTTTACTCTTTTTGCAAAAATAAGTTCGCATTTTCTTCAAACAACCATCTTTACATTAACAACCGATTTCCCTCGCAATGATGTTTCGCTGAATTTCAGATGTTCCCTCACCAATCTCTGTCAATTTGACATCACGGAAGAATCGTTCCACTTTATAATCATGAATGTACCCCCAGCCGCCATGGATTTGTACCGCTTGGTTGCACACTTTCATCGCGATTTCTGAGGCAAACAACTTGCACATCGAAGCCTCTTTGGTAAATTTGCGCCCTTGATCCTTCAGCCAAGCCGCTTTGTACACATACGTGCGGGCCAATTCGATCAACATGTGCATGTCTGCAAGCTTATGTTGAATCGCTTGGAATTTGGACAGGGATTGCCCGAATTGCGTGCGTTGCCGCGCATAATTTAACGCCAATTCATAAGCGCCCTGAGCGATTCCCACTGCCATCGCCCCAATGCCGATTCTCCCTCCGTCAAGCGTAATCAAGAATTGCTTGAAACCTTCCCCAATTTCCCCCAGCACGCTGTCTTCAGGGACACGAACGCCCTCCAACACCAGCTCGGTGGTGTTGGAACTGTGCAGGCCCAGCTTATTCAGATTATCCAACACCTGAAAACCAGGTGCATCTGTGGGCACGATAAATGCGGTGATTTCCCGCCGACCCTCGTCCGACTGGCCTGTCACCGCCGTCAGCGCCAGAAACTTGGCATAACTCGCATTGGTGATAAAGCACTTGCTCCCGTTGATAACCCAGCCATTTTCATCTTTGACCGCTCGGGTTCTCGTGCCTCCTGCATCTGAACCCGCCCCTGGTTCCGTCAGGCCGAACGCCCCCAGCGTTTTTCCTTGACACAACGGAACGAGGTAGCGTTGCTTTTGCTCTTCCGTTCCAAACAGGTAAATGGGGGCGCAACCCAACGAAATGTGTGCTGAATAGGTGATGCCAGTGGAAGCACACACGCGACTCAACTCTTCCACTGCGATCGCAAAACTCACCGTATCCGCTCCAGCACCGCCCACTTCTTCCGGAAAAGGCAGACCCATCAAATTGAGGTCGGCCATTTTTCCAAATATTTCAATCGGAAAGCGTTTGCTTCGATCTCGCTCATCCGCTCCCGGGGCCACTTCTCCTTCTGCAAAATCACGTAACAGTTTGCGAATCATTTTTTGCTCTGCTGTTAAATCATAATTCATGAACCCCACTCCTCTTCGCTGACTTGTTGCAAGCGTTTCCATTTCTATTATAGGTTCATTTGTTGGAGTACTTCAATAATTTTTAAAAATGCAACAACACTCAGCCGAGAATTGTCCGAAACTTATTTGCATTGGACTGGGAAAAGGATTAAAATTGAATCAACAAACGAAACAAAAACACACCCTGTAGGCAGGGTGTGAAAAGAAGCAGAATGGATGGGTTTTGGTTTTATTCCAAGAAGTCCTTCAAGCGTTTGCTGCGGCTGGGATGGCGCAACTTGCGCAACGCTTTCGCTTCAATCTGGCGAATGCGCTCACGGGTAACACCAAACACTTTGCCCACTTCCTCCAAGGTGCGGGTGCGTCCATCATCCAAACCAAAACGCAGTCGCAGAACATTCTCTTCCCGTTCGGACAGCGTATCAAGAACTTCTTTCAATTGTTCTTTTAACAATTCGTAGGCCGCAGCATCCGCGGGCGCTTGCGCATCATCATCTGGAATGAAGTCACCCAAATGGGAATCGTCCTCTTCACCGATCGGTGTCTCCAGCGATACGGGTTCTTGGGCGATTTTCATGATTTCACGTACTTTTTCCGGACTTAGGCCCATTTCTTTAGCAATCTCTTCAGGGGAGGGTTCGCGCCCTAACTCTTGTAACAATTGTCTTGACACCCGAATCAGTTTGTTAATCGTTTCCACCATATGCACGGGAATCCGGATCGTGCGCGCTTGGTCGGCAATCGCCCGGGTGATCGCTTGGCGAATCCACCAAGTGGCATAAGTACTGAACTTAAATCCTTTGCGGAAATCAAACTTTTCTACGGCTTTGATTAAACCCATGTTTCCTTCTTGGATCAAATCGAGAAAGAGCATACCGCGCCCAACATACCGTTTGGCAATGCTAACCACCAGACGCAAGTTCGCTTCGGCAAGCCTGCGCTTGGCCTCTTCATCTCCATGCTCGATCCGTTTTGCCAATTCCACTTCCTCTTCAGCGGTCAACAGGGGCACGCGTCCAATCTCCTTTAGATACATGCGCACCGGATCGTTGATTTTCACCCCTGGAGGCACACTCAAATCTTCGTCAAGATAAGAGTCGTCCTCTTCCATTTCCACGTCGTCTGGACTTTCAAACTCATCATCATTCTCTTCGTTGATCACTTCAATTCCCTGCTCACTCAATTGCTCAAAGAAGTCATCGATCTGCTGGGAATCTTGGTCAAACGGAGCCAATCTCTCCATAATCGTCTTATAGGTGACCACACCCTGCTTTTTACCGCCCTCAACAAGCTGCTCCTTCACTTGGTCGAGCGTCAATTCCATCTCAGTATCCACATTTTGTTCTTTCGCCAAGATCGATTTCCTCCTTTCTGATGAACTCCTACTTCATCCGTGTTTGAAGCTGTTTCCTCAGCTGCGCGATCTCTTGCATCAACTGCGCGGCCTTGACGGGTTCATCAGCACGCGATAATCGTTCAACCATTTTTTCTTTTTCTTCAATATCTCTCAATATGGGGACGTTCTTTATATGCCGGACATAATCCAACAGCGCTTCTTCCGGTAAATATTCAGGTACATCAAGCATCGCACATTCACTTGCTTTGGAAATAAGCGCCTGATCGGGGAGAGAACTGATGAATCGACCCATGTCTTCGGGATTCCCCTGATCATAATAGACATATAGATAGGCAGCAAGCGCTGCGTATATCTCCGTATTAAAATCTGCGCCGATCTTTTCTTTCACCCATTCCGTAACCGTGCGGCTCCTCATCATGTGGGCGACGAGGTACATTTCCGATTTTTCCGCAACGGAATGAACTTGCGTACCAGCGAGCAAATGTTTGCTAGGCTCTCGATACCCATTATTCCACCTGAAGCCCTCTTTATCCCTTCTGGTTTCGCCCTTTTTCCGTTTTTTTGCGCGCCTGAGGTCTTCCTTCAGCGCGTCAAGCGAAAGCCCAAACTCTTCGGCCAATCGCCGCAGGTAATGATCCTGTTCAACGACTAGCGGCAATTCCGCAATCGTGCCAATCGCTTCCGCCAAATATTTCATCCGGTCGTCTTCATCATGAAGATTGTGGTTTCTCTTTAGGTTTTCCAGTTTAAATGCGGTTAATGTCAAAGCCGCTGACAGGACTTCTTCCTTAAATGCTGTTCCCCCAAAACGGAGAATGTAATCATCGGGATCCATACCGTGGGGCATTTGTGCAATTTTGACTGTGCACTCCTGCTTCCTCAATAGCTCCATCCCCCGGGCCGCCGCATTCTGACCCGCTTGATCGGAGTCGTAGCAAAGAATGACTGTTTCAGTATTGCGTTTCAAAATCCGCGCTTGATCATCAGTGAGCGAAGTACCCAACGTGGCCACGCAACCTGGAAAACCCGCTTGCCAAGCGGATATCACATCCATGTAACCTTCAAACAAGATCGCTTGTTGTTCCTTGCGAATGTGCGAACGTGCGCGATGGAGGTTAAATAAATGATTCCCTTTTGAATAGATAGGCGTCTCTGGGCTATTCATGTACTTGGGGCGCCCTTCGCCCAACAGCCGCCCGCCAAACGCGATGACCCGGCCTTGTGAATCCATGATCGGAAACATGATGCGGTCGCGAAAGCGGTCAAAGTACCTCTTCATACCTTTGTCTTCACGCAAGGATAAAAGCCCCGCTTTTTCTAACAGCGCTTCGTTGAAACCCCTTCCCTTCAAAAACGACAGGAGAAAATCAAACGACGCGGGCGCATAACCAAGCTGGAACTCTTCCATCGCTTCCTGCGAAACGCCGCGCTTTGCCAAATAATTGCGCGCCTCTGCACCATAACGCGTCTTCATCAGCACATGATGGTATAGCTTCGCTGCCAAGTCCATGGCCTTGCGCATCTCCATCCGCTCGATTTCAGCGGGGTCCGTCTGGGATGGTCCCGTTTCGGGAACGTGGATGCCCGCCTGGTCAGCCAAATGGCGTATCGCTTCTGCGAAGGTGAGCTGTTCGACATCCATGACAAACTTAATTGCGTCTCCGCCGGCGCCGCAACCAAAACAATAATAAATCTGTTTATCGGGCGCTACAGAAAATGAGGGCGATTTCTCAGAGTGAAATGGACATAATCCGAAATAATTGCGGCCACTTTTCTTAAGAGATACATACTGTTGAACAATGTCTACTATATCAAAATGCCGCCGTACTTGGTCAATCACTTCGTCAGGGATTCGTCCCCCCATACAGAATCACTGCTTTCTGTACATTTCCGATAGATGTAAATAGGAGTGTGATGTGCGGAACGAATGTTATCTATTCGCCAACATTCGTCAAAGTCCTTCTCAGTCATCCTCAAATTCAATTGGTAATATTTACTGATCAATCCTTGGCACTTACTTATCCTATCCTCCTATTCTACATAAATATAGGTTCTCCTTCTGTTAACCTTTTTTTACAATTGACGGATTTTGTAATTTGTTGTCGAGTTATGTCATTTCCTACCCCTTAACTTTTTATCTTACTTCTATCATAGAACCATTTCAACAAAAAATACCCGGAATTTTCCGGGTAAATCTTGGACATCGCAAAATGCCTGGCGTTGCCGATGCCTTGTCCCAATCTATCTGTCCTTAAAGCCGACGATCCCCTACTGGCTGCGTCGTGCAATCTCTGCTTGCGCGGCGGCGAGACGAGCCAAAGGAACGCGGTAAGGAGAACAACTCACATAGTCGAGCCCCACCTCATGGCAAAACTGAATCGACTTTTGTTCGCCACCATGCTCTCCACAAATACCCAACTTCAATTGCGGATTGGTTTTCCGCCCTTGCTCGGCTGCCCAACGGATCAGCTTGCCTACCCCGTCGCGATCCAGCACCATAAATGGATTCTCTGGCAGGATTTTTTCTTCCACATAAGCATGCAGGAATTTCCCTTCCGCGTCATCACGGCTGTAACCGAAAGTCATCTGGGTTAAATCGTTGGTACCGAAGGAGAAAAAGTCGGCTTCAGCGGCAATCTCATCAGCAGTCAACGCCGCCCGCGGCACCTCGATCATCGTTCCCACCCGAAAAGCGATGGATGAACCATTTGGCGCCTCATACCGTGCCAGCACCCCTTCAATGATCTGGCGCAATCGCTTCAGCTCATTCACATGGCCGACCAACGGAACCATGATCTCCACCTGCACCCGAATGCCTTGGGACAGGCATTCAGCTGCTGCCAGACCAATCGCTTCCACCTGCATCTCAGCGATTTCCGGGTAAGTCAAAGCCAAACGGCAACCGCGGTGTCCCAGCATCGGATTGGCTTCACTTAATGCCCGCACTTTTTTGATCCACTGCTCCTGTTGTTTCCGCTGTTGCGGGTCCATGTCACCCATGCTTTCACGCTTGGCCTGCGATACCACTAGCTCTTCCAGGTCTGGCACAAACTCATGCAACGGAGGGTCCAACAATCGGATGGTGACGGGCAATCCTTCCATCGCGCGGAACAACCCGACGAAATCTTCCTTCTGCATCGGTAAAAGCTCTTCTAGGGCCTCCTTGCGCTCCGCAAGCGTCTCAGCCATAATCATCTTTTGCATAACGGGCAAACGGCCTGCATCCATGAACATATGTTCGGTACGGCACAAGCCAATGCCTTCAGCACCAAACGCACGTGCTTTCTTGGCATCTTCAGGTGTATCAGCATTGGTGCGTACCTGCAAGCGTCTCACTTCATCCGCCCATGCGAGCAATTCCTCGCATTCGGCTGACAACATCGGTTCGATCAGCGGCAACTCACCCAGGTAGACCATCCCCGTGCCACCGTCGATGGAGATGCGATCCCCTTCATGCAAGGTTTGTCCAGCTGCGCTTACCTGTTTTCGCTTACCATCGATGCGCAACTCCTCACATCCGCAGATGCACGCCTTGCCCATGCCCCTAGCGACAACGGCGGCATGGCTGGTCATGCCGCCCCGGCTGGTGAGAATGCCTTTGGCGGCTAGAATGCCGTGGATGTCGTCCGGTGTCGTTTCCGGCCGCACCAGAATCACCGCTTCACCCGCTTTCGCCCAACGCTCGGCATCGTCAGCGCTGAAAACAATGCGGCCCGTCGCCGCTCCAGGCGAAGCCGGCAAACCTTTAACCCAGGGTTTGCGTTCTCCCAGTTCCGCAAATTGGCGATGAAGCAACCGTTCAATCATTTCCGGTTCAATACGCGTCAAGGCCTCTTCCCGGGTGATAACGTTTTCATTTACCAAGTCGACAGCGATTTTGACCGCGGCTTGGGCGGTTCGTTTGCCGTTTCTCGTTTGCAAGATGTACAGCTTGCCTTGTTCAACCGTGAACTCGATGTCCTGCATGTCTTTATAATGCAGTTCCAACCGTTTTGCAAACATCATGAGTTCCTCATACACTTCCGTCATGCTCTCAGCCAGCTCCCCAATCGGCCTCGGCGTACGGATACCCGCCACCACATCTTCGCCTTGGGCGTTCAAGAGAAACTCCCCATACAATTTTTGTTCTCCCGTCGCGGGATTGCGCGTAAAGGCCACCCCAGTTCCGGAATCGTTGCCGCGATTGCCGAACACCATCGCCTGCACATTGACCGCCGTGCCCAAATCATCCGGGATGCGGTGAATCTTGCGATAAACGCGGGCGCGAGCGTTGTTCCAAGAGAGGAATACGGCTTCCACCGCCTGCCGCAATTGTTCCAGCGGATTTTGCGGAAATGGCCGTTTTGACTTTTCCAAGATAAACCCTTGATACTCTTCGATGATCGCTTGCAGATGCTTGGCGGAAAGCTCGGTATCCAAGCGCAAACCCGCCGCCTGCTTGTGCCGCTCCATGATCTGTTCAAAGTGGAAGTGATCAAGCCCCAACACCACGTTGCCGAACATCTGGATCAAACGGCGGTAACAATCATACGCAAAACGGGGATTGCCAGTCTGCTTGGCCAATCCTTCCACCGTATCGTCATTCAAGCCCAGATTCAAGATCGTGTCCATCATGCCTGGCATCGAATGCACCGCGCCCGACCGTACGGATAACAGCAGAGGGGCGTCGGGGTTACCCAACACCTTTCCTGTCTGTCCTTGCAAAGCGTCCAAGGCTTCCCGCAGTTCACGCGCAACCTGCTCCGGCAACCGTTCGCCTTCAGCAAAAAAACGGCGGCAAGCTTCTGTGGTGATCGTGAATCCGGGTGGCACAGGGAGCCCCACCCGCGTCATCTCCGCAAGATTGGCTCCCTTTCCCCCTAGTAGCTCTTTCCACTCGGCCTTCCCTTCTGCAAATGAATAGATGGTTTTCACAGTCATGCCGGAGTGCCCCCCTTTTTGAGCATATCCAAAATCATGTTCGCTGTTTCTTCTACCGCTTTGTTGGAAACGTCGATCACTGGGCATCCGAGTCGCCGAATCACGCGATCCGCGTATTCCAGCTCATAGATGATCCGTTCCATGCTCGCATAGTTGGCGCCTGTGGCCAAGCCCAGTGACTTCAATCGTTCTTGGCGGATATTATTCAATTGTTGTGGATCAATCGTCAAACCGATGCATCGGTTCACCGGGATCTCAAACAATTCTTCAGGCGGTTCTACTTCAGGCACAAGGGGCACATTGGCCACTTTCAACCGCTTGTGCGCCAAGTACATGGATAATGGGGTTTTGGAAGTGCGCGACACACCGATTAGCACCACATCCGCCCCCAGCACGCCGCGCGGGTCTTTGCCGTCATCATATTTGACGGCGAATTCGATCGCTTCCACTTTGCGGAAATAATCTTCATCCAGCTTGTGGATCAAGCCCGGCTCCTGGCGCGGTTGCATTTGGTACAGGCGAGACATGCCGCGGATCATCGGCCCCATGATGTCCACATACGGCACATCTTTCTGTTCAGCCTCCTCAATCAATAGCTGTTGCAATTCTGGCAACACTAATGTAAACGCGATCAGAGCATTTTCCTCTTTGGCGGCTTGCACCGTTTCTTTGATGGTCTCTTTATCGGTGACGTAAGGGATGCGACGGATGTCCAGGGACGCTCCATTGAATTGGATGGATGCCGCCCGCACCACAAACTCCGCCGTCTCACCTACAGAGTCAGACACCACATAAACGACAGGTTGATGTTCAATCATGAATTGGGCTTCCCTCCTTCAACCGGGTTACGGTTGTCCTAGTTCGACAAATGCTTTCACTAAGGTAGTTTTACTGATCCGACCGACCACTTCCATCTCTTGGGGACGATCTTGGAACGGGCGCACGACAGGAAGTGAATCAACCTCATGCCGCATCATTTGCACCGCCGCATAATAGAGCGTGTCATCGGGCGTGCACGTGACGATATTCGGCATGCGCGTCATGATGACGCCAACTGGCATCGAACGCAGTTCTTGTTTACCCATTGCAGCCTGCAACAGGTCTTTGCGGGAAACGACGCCAACCAATTGCCCCTCATTTTTGGTCACAATCAGGGAACCCACATCCTCCAAAAACATCGTGCAAATCGCGTCGTAAATGGATGTTTCCTCCCGAACCACGACAGGCAGAGACTTGTAATCTCGCACAGATAAATTGCGGATATGTTCACCCAGCAGTTGGTTCGTCGTTTTTCCGGAATAGAAATAGCCAACGCGAGGCCGGGCGTCCAACAGACCAGCCATGGTTAGGATGGCCAGGTCAGGCCTTAGTGTCGCTCGAGTCAACTTCAGCTTTTCCGCGATTTGTTCACCTGTGATCGGGCCTTCCGCCTTCACGATCTCAAGGATTTTTTCTTGGCGTTTCGTCAGTTCGATACGCTTACACCCCCTGGTGGAGCAAAATATCTCATTTTAATATGACATACTATTTTATGATAATCTAGATATAGTATATACTAAATCATTCTGTTTTTACCACTGCAATTTTTTGGCTCATAGGTTACGCTATAAGCAACTAGATTTCAAAAATCTGATTAAGTATTGGACATGGATTCTAATTAATCATAGGAGATGAATAACATGCTGTTCACCAATCCGATTGCCGCATATTGTCCCATTCACTTTCACGCGTTGCGCCAAACGGCGGACGCCGGCTGCCCGCAGATTGAATTGCAATTCCCTAACGATCCCTATTCGGCCACCGAGCTATCGGAGCTACTGCAACTGTCAAAGCTCACACCGGTCGCCTTCCGAGCCCCTGTTTCCCTGGGGTTGGGCACATCCCCTTTTCCATTGGAAGAATGGAAACATTGGCTTGCGCTCATCGCCCAGCTAAACTTGGAAAGACCCCGTTTGGTATGCCACGCCGCTCCGGTGCCACTCGGTGCGATCTTTGAATACATGGATGACCACCCCACCGATTTCCATTCCTTGCAAGAGATGAAAAGCGAGTTGGTAAAGCGCATCGCCGCACAACTCAACCAACTGCACGAACTCGGCAAAGCGGCCAATATTGAGCTATTCATCGAAAATGCGCCGATGGGCGGAGATACTTATTTCGAACCGGGCCATTCCATGCTTTATCCAGTTCTGCGAACCCCCCGCCATCTCTTGCAATTAACCGAGCAAGCCCCCGTGCAGATCTGTTTTGACACGGCTCATGCCCGGATTACGTCCAATGCGCTCACTTATATGCACCGTTCTCGGAGCCTATTTGCCGGAGCCACAGAGCAAGAGATTTTGCACGCTCCAAACCATTGGCTTCGTTTCCACGAACTGTGCAAAGAACGCATCGGACTGGTACGGTTGGGTTATGCCCTCAGTTGGGGGGACACCCCGTCCACCCGTCACATCCCGTTTCCCGAATCTGCCTACGATGAATTGATCGACTTCGCTGAACAAGTCGACCCCTCTCTCCCCATTGTGCTGGCAGTCGGCGGAAAAGAGGCGCTACAGCAATCGTTGGCCACACTTCATGAATTAAAACGGACATAATAGGTATGATCTTCACACCAAGGCCATTGGGAAAGATCGTTTTCCCCATGGCCTTGGTCGCTTCATTGATTGGCGCTTACGAATACCTCATACAACCAGGTTTCCACTTGCTGTCGTGAATGGATGCCGTCTGGATTACGCACTGCTTCTGCCTCCTCTTTGGAGACGCCGTATTCCCTGGCATCCGGCGAATTGGCCGCCCCACGGCTGATATAATATAAACGGCTGTTCCCAAAGAACGTGATATCGTACCCATAAAAATCAGGCAGTTGATAGGCTGCCTCATCAAACGGCATCTTGCCGATCCGTTTCCAAGCGCCAGTCAGAATCGGCGCCGCCTCCGTACACAAAGTAAATATTTGTTTTTTCTCTTTCTTCTTGAAGGTGGCCAAGGTCATCGCTCTTTTGCTGAACAGGTCATAATATTCGAGGTACCAAGGCTCATCCGGCTTCCCACCGCGGACAATCATGGCGTATCCGGTCAGCTTACCGTCCAACAGCGGTATAGCCACGATATCACCCGGTTGTATTTGGTCGGATTTGGCCGATTTGGGCGCTTTTTTCACTTTAATTTTGCAATCGGTCACTTGCTTACCAGCCAGTTCGTCACTGGCGCGTTCTCCCGCGATGGCGAGGGAGGCTTGCATGATGCCCTGCCATTCTTCCAATGTCGGTGTGCGTCCAATTTGCTCGACACTGGTGCGGGCGAGATTAACCCAAGTCTCACTTAGCATTTGGCTCAACTGCTGCTCATGCGGATGCGGTTTCTTTGGTGTTGTCTCTTTTTTTCTTGGCATGATCGGGTATCACACTCTCCCAGCGTTTGGCATGTATCTAATGATTTCAAAAACGATGCCGATTGTCGCCTTTCATCGATGCAGGCGGAAGCGGATAGCACGCAAATCCCTTTCCGTCCGCTTCCATCACTGCCTCCCATTCTATGGCTGATCAGCATACATAAGGGTTCCACATCTTATTTTAAATCTTTTATTTTATGTTACAACCTGCGCCTTCCCTTCCAACCCCCTGATGATACTCCGTCGCCTTCATCCCGTATACGACGATGTCCTCAAATCGCCCATACAGATGGACGGCTTCCTTCAGTATCCCTTCCTTCCGAAATCCCAATCGTTCTGGGATCGCTCTGCTTCGATGGTTGGGGGCTGCCACCCGAATCTCGATGCGATTGAGGCCGTAATGCTCAAAGCCGATAGCAAGAAGCGAGCGGACCGCAGCGCTCGCCAGCCCTTTACCTTGCTGATCGGCAGCAAGCCAGTAGCCAATCTCTCCCTGGCGGTTGAGCCAGTTTAACTAATGGAAACCAATCATGCCGACAATGTTACCTTCCAGCACCATCGCCGCTTGGAATCCTTGATTGTCAGCGTACTGGTTCAACCAATTTTTTATGATGGATTTATAGTCGTCGGGTGATTTCATATCATCCACCCAAGGCAACCAAGGACGCAAATGGCAACGATTTTGATCGACGACCGCGTATAACTCTTCCCGATCTGCTTGCGTGGGCAACTTTAATGAAAGCTGTTCATTCACCGGAAAATAAAACACCGGCCTCTTCCTCCTTCACAGCGAGTGATGAGAATCCGACATTGTAAAGAAAACGCAAGCGAGTGAAAGCTTGCGTTTTGCATACAAATCAGGAAGGGAAAACCACATGTTCAAACGCGGCAAATGCGCTTGTCAACGACGTGATTTCCCGTAACAGGGCCAAGCGGTTTTTTCTCACCGTTTCATCATCAACCATGACCATGACCTGATCGAAATATTGATGGATTTCCGGCACCATGATCATCAGGGCGTGATAGAGAGCGCCGGGATCATCGTTCTCTTTTGCCCGCTCCCACTCCGTTTTGGCGCGGTTAAGGGCTTCATATAGGCTGTGTTCAGCCGGATCAGCGAACAAATCGGCCGTCACAGCTGTATCGTCTGCTTTGGCTGCCAAATTGGCCACGCGGGTGAAGCCTTCCACTTCCAATTTGAACGCATCTCGATCCAACTGATCCATCAGTACTTGCGCTTTGCGGATGATAAACGCTGGGTACGACAGTTCTCCTCCTAACACCGCCTCGATCACATCATAGCGAATCTCCATCTCTTGCATGACGGCTTTCAGGCGCAAAGCGAAGAATTGAAGCAAGTCCCGTTCGACCTCAAGGCGTTCCACTTTGAGAAGACCAGCCTGCGCCAACTGATCCACCGCCGCTTCGATCAACGCAGTGAGCGAGAGCGACTGGAAGGAGGGGCTCAGCAGAATCTGCACGATGCCGGCCGCTTTTCTACGCAGACCATAGGGGTCTTGCGAACCTGTCGGCTGGATGCCGATACCAAAGCTAGCGGCGATGGCATCCATTTTGTCTGCCAAACCGATCAATCCGCCGAGCAGATGTTGCGGCACGTCATCTCCTGCGAAACGGGGCAGGTAGTGTTCATGAATCGCTTTTGCCACTTCCGCGTCTTCTCCATGCGCCAACGCATAATGACTACCCATGATGCCTTCCAATTCCGGGAATTCCCCGACCATTTGCGTGGCTAGGTCAAATTTGCAAATCGCGGCAGCGCGGTCCAGTTTGGATCGGTCGACGGGCAAGCCCCCTTGTTCGGCTAAAATCCGAGCCACCTCTCCAATCCGTCCGATCCGGTCACCAACGCTCCCCAACTCTTCTTGGTAGACGATGTTGGCCAGCTTCGCATTGGCCTCTTCAATCGGCAATTTCAAATCTTCATCATAGAAGAAACGGGCGTCGGCCAGCCGCGCGCGCAACACTTTTTCATTCCCTTTGGCCACATTCTCCAACCCGTTGCTGTCACCGTTGCGAACAGCCACGAAGAAAGGAAGCAATTGGCCGGATCGGTCTTCCACTGGGAAATACCGCTGATGTTCGCGCATGGTGGTGATCAGCACTTCGCGGGGCACTGCTAAGTACTCTGCGGAGAATGTGCCGTAAAACGCAGTCGGGTATTCCACCAGATGCGTCACTTCGTCCAACAGCCCCTTATCAACGGGGATTTTCCAGTTGTGCGTCTCCTCCAGTTGCCGCAATTGGCTCAAAATCAAGTTGCGGCGTTCTTCGACGTCGGCGAGCACATATTGGCCGCGCAAGTCCTCTACATAGCGTTCTGGCGTTGTCAGCGCGATTTCCTGTCCTAAGAAGCGATGGCCTCGAGTGAGATTGCCAGCCTTCAACCCCGCCCATTCCACTGGCACCACTTCTTCTCCGAACAAGCACACCAACCAGCGCACCGGGCGGATGAATCGGGTGCGGTCATTCCACCGCATGGTTTTGGGGAAGTGCAAACTGGAGATCACTTCCGGCAGTCCCTTCAACAGCTGGGCAACCGTCTCTTCACCTGGCTGATGCAACTGGGCGAACACATAGGTCTCACCCTTCACTTCTTTCAAAGTGAGCTGGTCGACGGTCAGCCCGTTTTTGCGCGCAAATCCTTCGGCTGCTTTGCTCCAGCCTCCGTCCGGAGTCTTAGCGATCCGCGCCGCTGGGCCTCTCACTTCCTCTTCCTTGTCGGCTTGCTTCTCAGCCACAGCGTGGATAAGCACCGTCAAGCGCCGCGGTGTCGCATAGGTTTTCACTGCTCCATGCTGAATGCGATTTTCTGTCAACCAAGCGGACAACTTATCCCCTAATTGCTGTACCGCCCCGTCAATAAACCGCGCCGGCACCTCTTCGCAACCAATTTCCAATAGCAAATCCCGTTCGCTCATTTCGATTCCCCTCCCTTGTCTTTCAATAATGGGAAGCCCAATTTTTCACGTTCTTCAATGTACGCGCGGGCGATGCGGCGTGATAGGTTGCGTACCCGGCCAATGTAACCGGTACGTTCGGTCACACTGATCGCTCCCCGTGCATCGAGCAGGTTAAAGGTATGGGAACATTTCAGCGCATAATCATATGCCGGGAAAACCAAATTCTCTTCCAACGCTCTCTTCGCCTCACGCTCATACTGGTCAAACAATTGGAACAGCCATTCTTTATCCGAGATTTCAAATGTGTATTTGGAATGCTCGTATTCGGGTTGCTGGAAAACATCGCCATACTTTACGCCATCCACCCATTCAAGCTCATACACATTCTCTTTGTCTTGTATGTAGAGTGCCAGTCGCTCCAGCCCGTAGGTCAACTCCACCGACACCGGCTCTACATCCATGCTCCCCACTTGTTGGAAATAGGTGAACTGGGTCGCTTCCATTCCATCAACCCATACTTCCCAGCCCAATCCCGCAGCGCCAAAAGTGGGATTTTCCCAGTTATCTTCCACAAAGCGGATGTCATGCTGAAGCGGATCAAGTCCCAGCGCCTTCAAGCTGTCTAAATAAATTTCTTGGATATTCTCAGGCACCGGCTTTAAAATGACTTGAAATTGATGGTGTTGATACAACCGGTTGGGATTTTCGCCATAGCGCCCGTCAGCTGGACGGCGCGAAGGCTCCACATACGCCGCTTTCCATGGCTCCGGGCCGAGCGCGCGCAAAAACGTCATCGGATTCAGCGTGCCAGCCCCTTTTTCCGTGTCGTATGGTTGCACGAGGACGCAACCTTGCGACGACCAGAATTCCTGCAACTGTTTGATCATTTGTTGCATATTCATGAAATACACAACCCCCCACGTCTTTTTAAACACTAAAAAACCTCTCGTCCCATGACAAAAGAAGTGTTTGCCATAGGGACGAGAGGTTATTTCCCGCGGTTCCACCCTATTTGGCTGACAACGTATCGCCAGCCCGCTCTCAGTATGGTGCGCTCCGGAACTGCCCTTCACCAAGCACCGTCACCAGGCTTCCACCCTCCCCGGTTCGCTTTGCACGGCCGTCTTGGCTACTCCTTTTCCTTCTTCGCGCACGCTCGCATTGATCTAGCCTACGGCTTGCTCCTATATCACAAGCAAGCGTTTCATGGCAAAAAATATAACAAAACCAAAAGCCGTTGTCAATCATCCGCCAGCCCAAGTTTTGCGTATGCTGTCAAGCAAAGCGTGCGATTTGCACTCCCAAGGCAGATGCTCTTGCATAAACGCGCGGAGCAACGTCTCCAGCTGTTCATTGGTTTCTGCTTTAACCGTCACTTCGCCCATCCGCTCAGGGGCAAGGCGGCCCAACAGCGGTAAGATGCGGGCTACCGCTGGCGATACCGAAAGCCCGCGTGGATCAAGGTGGGCACATGCTTCGCACAAAAAGCCACCCTGGGTCACACTAAACCGAACCGGGCGCGAATCTTGACGGCAATGCGCACAATGATCCAACACGGGTGCGCTTCCGGCTAGAGAAAGTATTCTCAACTCGATCACCCTGGTCAAAATTTCGGGGTCAGTCCCTTGTTCCAGCCGGGACAGCAATGTTTTCAGAAGGCGGTAAAAAGCGGGATGCGGTTCTTTCTCCGCCAAGCTTTTATCAATCAATTCAAACCAATATGCTCCGTATGAAGTAAGCAATAAATCAGAACGGATCCCATGATGCGAATCCAACAGATCCGCTTGAGACAAGGAAACGATGCCACCGCCGCCGAAGCTGACGAAATGGGCGACGGTGAAAGGCTCGGTCACGGCGCTGAAACGGCTCTTCGTTTTTTTGGACCCGCGGGCCATCAAGGCCACTTTGCCCAAAAACTCAGTGAACACCGTCACAATCTGATGGCTTTCCCCATAATCCCGAGCCTTCAGGACAATCCCTTCAAATTTGTTCAACAAGCGAATCGCCCTTTCTCCTAACCGTCCTCCTCGTCCTCTTCCGGGCGTTCATTCCCATCCGTTTGCTGGGGCACTGCCAAATCTCTGTACAACAGGTAAGCGTCAACGCTCCCCGTTCGCTGAAAGATATTCCAGGCCAGATTTTGCATCTAGCATCATCCTTTCGGCTGTGCGATACACAAACTTAGGATGAACTAGAAAGGCGAGGAGTATTAGATGGAAAAATTGGTATTACTCTTCTTCGCGGTATCCGAATTGCCGCAACATCATCTCCTCATTGCGCCAATCCTTCTTCACTTTCACCCACAGATCGAGGAAGATACGGGTTCCAAGCAACCGCTCCATCTCTTCGCGGGCCCGCTTCCCCACTTCCTTGAGCAATGAGCCTTTCTTTCCGATCAAAATCCCCTTTTGGGAGGGGCGCTCGGTATAAATGACCGCGCGGACGTCGACGATGTCTTTGTCTTCACGCCGCTTCATCTCCTCAATCACAACCGCCACCGAATGAGGGATTTCCTCGCGGGTCATCTCCAACACTTTTTCACGAATCAATTCCCCGACAATGAACCGCTCTGGGTGATCCGTCACCTGGTCGGCGGGATAATATTGCGGGCCCTCCGGCAAATGGCTTATCAGCAAATCCATCAGCGTGGAGGTATTGTTACCCTGCAACGCCGAAATCGGCACTACCTCGTTGAACGGATATTCCTTACGATAACGGTCGATCAGTGGCAACAACTCGTCGGGATGGACTTGGTCAATCTTGTTGACAACCAAGAACACAGGGGTTTTCACATTGCGCAGATTTTCCATGATATAGCGATCCCCTGGCCCATACCCTTCCGCGGCATCAATCAAAAACAGCACCAAATCGACTTCATCGAGGGCATCCCGGGCTGTCTTGACCAAAAACTCCCCTAACTTGGAATGCGGCTTGTGAATCCCTGGCGTGTCTAAAAAGACGACCTGCCCTCTCTCATCGGTATACACCCCACGAATTTTGTTGCGGGTCGTCTGCGGTTTATCTGACATGATAGCGATCTTTTGCCCCACCACATGGTTCATAAGAGTAGATTTACCCACATTTGGGCGACCGATCAATGCTACAAATCCCGAGCGGTAATTATTGTCCATGGCCATCTAAATCTTCCTTTCCAAACGCTCCCGGCAACAACTCACCCACTGTCGTCACCGTGGTTTCTCCCTTCATGTTGGCAAGCCACACTTTCATATCAGGCGGGCACAGCTCCGCCATGACTTGGCGACAAGCTCCACAAGGGGAAACCGGCCCCGGGGTGTCGGCGACAATCGCAATCCCCTCCAACGCCCGGTGTCCCTCCGACACGGCCTTGAACAGCGCTGTCCGCTCCGCGCAGTTACTCAATCCGTAAGACGCATTTTCTATGTTGCAGCCGGCGATGATCTTCCCATCCGCCGTCAGTAAAGCCGCACCGACGGGAAACTGGGAATAGGGCACATACGCCCGCTGCCTTGCCGATTTTGCAGCTTCGATCAACTTTTCCATTTCCATACTCTTCTCCTTAAACGACAATCACATGCTTAACAGGGTTCCATTATTATAGAAAAAAAAAGGGGGGCATTACAAGAATTGCACCCCGATTCCGGCCACGATGGTTCCCAGGGCCGCGCCGAGCAGGATGGGCTTGCGGTTCACTTGATCCCGCAAACGGACGCCCATGACCATACCCAAAAGCAACAGGGCCAACAACCCGATGTAGAGGTTCCCTGTTACCGCAATAATCAAAGCGGCCACGCAAAAAGAGAGCGACGTGATCATGCTGGGTTCCCAACCAGCCAGATCCACACGGTGCAACCACCCTTTGAGAAACATCGTCAAAAAGAAATTAAACACAATGATAACTGCTAATCCCATATTGGCGGGATAGGACGCCGTTTCCGACGTCTTGAGTGAAAAAAACAATGACTGAAGATAGGGATAAAACACGCTAAAGCCCACGATCACAGCCAGGCCCGCCGTTAGCAAAACAGCGCCGGCCGCCACATCCTTGGCCACTTTAGCCAAGGGGTGGTACTCTTCGGTCACCAGATCAACCAACGCTTCAATCGCCGTATTGATCAATTCGGCGAACAGCACCAAGATGATCGTAACAAACAAAACCAAGACTTCCACTTTGCTCATCGGGAGGTACATGGCGAGTAATAAGACGATTAAAGCCGCGACATAATGAATCCGCATGTTGCGCTGGGTACCGATCGTATATTTTAATCCCTCCAACGCAAAAATGAAGCTTTTAATCAGTTTTGTCACCCACACAAGCTTGCCTCCTATCTATGGAGACCAACCAGGCTTAAAATCTCCTCCTGTTTCGCAAACATTTCTTCCTCTTCTTCTTTGGTCTCATGGTCATAGCCAAGCAGATGTAAAAAGCCATGGACAGCCAAAAAACCTACTTCACGGTCAAGGGAGTGGCCATACGCTTCAGCCTGTTCCTTGGCTTTGGGAAGGGAGATCACGATATCGCCGAGCGCCACCCTCTCTTCCTCTTCATCGATCACCCATTCCTCATCCGGCTCCCACAACGGAAAGGAGAGGACATCTGTCGGTCTGTCCACATCGCGATATTCTTTGTTTAATTGATGAATCCGTTCATTATCCACAATGGTTACCGAGACTTCGACGGGCGGCAGTTCTTCCACCTCTGCCGCCCGATTGAGCGCGGCTTCCACCCAGTTGATCGCATGTTGTTCATCTGGTGTCAATGTTATTTCCACATTTAGCTCGATCTTACACTTCATCCTTGTTTTGCTCCTTTGACGGGTTCTTCCGGATATTCGATTCGTGAATGGAAAATGCCTTGCAGGGTCTCACAAATCGAGTTGGCAATGATTTCTAACTCTTTCAAGGTTAAATCACATTCGTTGAATTGTCCATCTTCCAAGCGATCCCGGATGATCTTGTTAACCATGTTTTGAATACGCGACGGCGTCGGCCGCGACAACGAACGAACCGCCGCTTCGACGCAATCGCAAATCCCCACGATCGCCGCTTCTTTAAACTGTGCTTTCGGGCCTGGATAGCGGTAATCTTCTTGGCGTACCTGATCGCCGTCTCTCTCCTGTTGCAATGCTTTGTAGTAGAAGTATTTGATCAAGGTCGTCCCATGGTGCTGTGCCGCGATATCCTGGATCTGCTTGGGGATTTTATGTTGCTTCAAAATCTCTACACCATCCCGCGCATGGGAAATGATGATCGTTTTGGACAAGTTAGGTGAAATCTTGTCATGGGGATTCAAGCGTTTCAGTTGGTTTTCAATGAAAAACTGCGGCCGCTTCGTTTTCCCGATGTCATGGTAATACGAACCCACACGTGCCAACAACCCATCCGCGCCGATCGCTTCCGCCGCCGCCTCAGACAAATTACCAACCATGATCGAATGATGATAGGTACCCGGCGTTTTGATCAACAACTGCCGCAGCAACGGATGGTTCGGATTGCTGAGCTCGATCAAGCGCATAGGGGACAAGATGCCGAACATCGTTTCAAAGTAGGGCAAAAAGCCCATTGTCAACACCGCAGAAAACAACCCAGAGAGCGCGCCGAACGCCAGCGATTGGAGTAACACCGTCCAGGTCCCTTCTGAAGGCAACATGAAATGCAAAGCGGTAATCGGAAACATGCTCGCCACCGCTGCAACCGCCCCGGCCTGCAATATGGCGCCACGCTTGCGCACATCGGTTAAAGCGAACGCCGCGGCGGTACCGCTGATCAAAGAGACCAATCCATATCGGAAATCGAACAGCAAATGGTTCTCCCCATTAAATAACATGCTTGCGGCCACGGCCAACAACATGGCGCAGACGATGGCCAACTCCATATTCAAAAGCAGGGTGATCAGCATGGTCCCTAAACCGACCGGAGCCAAATAACCGATCATACTCCATTCCAAATTTTGCCCAAAGGCGATAAACTTCATCCCCACTAGGGTTAACAACAATACACTGAACAACAGGAGTAGCCTAGCGTTGTTGCGGAATACGGAGCGGTGAAAACGGCGAATATAGAAGAACAGTGCACTTAACATGGAAATCACCAGCAAGCCTAAGCCCAGGTGGGGCAAGAAATTGCTGTCCTTGCGTAGCAACCCCAACTCCTCTAGCTTGCGGTATTGGTCTTCTGTGACCACTTCGCCCAACGCGACGATAATTTGTCCCTTGTTGATCGGGATCGGTCGAACAGCCTCTCTGGCCGCATCGCGCAGTTGTTCCGTCTGCTTCTCATCGTAAAATTCGTTGGCCACAATGCTTTTTTTGGCAATCTCCCTAAGGACGACCCGCGCCTTGGAGTCCAATGAATTTTCAATCATCGTAGCCAAAATCTTGTCGTCGACGGATTCGCGCTTCTCCTTCAATTCAGATTGGCGAACGCCTTTTTCCAAAATGTCATGAACGATTTCACGCGCTTTCAAACGTACATCCGTCAACGCTTCAGGAGACAAGGTGGACAGCGTATGGTAAAAGGACTCCGGAAAATCATCCGAGATCGTTTCATTCAACACCGTCTTCACTTGCTTTTCCTTTTCGGCTTGGGACAGGCCGTCATCGGAAAGAATTTTGCGGATATCCGCGAAAAAACGGTCAATCTTGTCTATCTGTTGATTGGTTAACCGATCATCCTTGGCATAAACCCGGTCCACCTTCTCTGCCGCCTGTTTCTTGGCTTCTTCGGTAGCCGTCAGGTCAATCTTAGTCACTGGAGAGACGATGGTTTCCGGACTCACCATGCCCGTTTGAATCTCTACCCGCTCAGGTAAAATATGTTTTATGAGCAATAAATAGAACGCGATCCCAAAGATCGCGTATAACAACAAATGCATGCGTATGCTGGTTTTCCATCTGTCAGTGAACCATGACAGCGCGCCTGTGGATGACGGTTCCTTTTTCTCTTTCATCGTTGAACCGGCTCCTTATCTCTTATTCCTGATTTTCATCAAGCTCGTAAGCGTCAATGATCTTCTGCACCAACGTGTGGCGCACAACATCTTCCTGCCCCAGATGGATGAACTTAATTTCGGGCACCCTAGCCAAAATGCGCTCGGCTTCTTTCAGGCCCGACTGCTTTCCTCTGGGCAGATCCACTTGGGTCACATCCCCCGTCACCACCATTTTGGACCCGAAGCCCAGCCGGGTCAAGAACATCTTCATCTGTTCCGGCGTGGTGTTCTGCGCTTCATCCAGAATGACAAACGAATCCTCAAGGGTTCTTCCCCGCATATACGCCAACGGAGCAACCTCGATCAGACCCCGTTCCATCATCTTGCTCACTTGTTCGGTACCCAACATGGTGTATAAGCTATCATAAAGCGGACGGAGGTACGGATCCACTTTCTCTTGCAAATCACCGGGCAAAAAACCTAAGTTTTCACCTGCTTCCACCGCCGGGCGGGTGAGGACGATTTTCTTCACCATATGTGACTTTAATGCCGACACCGCCATCACGACAGCCAAAAAGGTTTTACCTGTCCCCGCAGGTCCGACACCAAACACGATGTCTGACTTTTTGATCGCGGAAACATAATGGCGCTGTCCGATGGATTTGACACGCACCGCTTTCCCTTTTTGCGTGACGCCGACTTCTTCTTGAAACAGATCCAACAAGTCGTCAACCCTGCCTTGCTTGGCCAAGCGGTGGGCATAAATGACATCCCGGTCAGTCAAAGTCATTCCTTTGCGGATCAGCTTCAACAAAACGTTGAACAACGGTTCCAAGACGTCCGTTTCTTCCTTCGGCCCTTGGATCACAATCTCTTCGCCGCGTGAATGGATCTTTGCGTTGGTGTTAGCTTCAATCTGCTTCAAATGCGCATCTTGTGGCCCAAACAGGCTAAGCGCTTCCGCGGTATCCCGCACTCTGATTTTCACTGTGGTTTCATGATTTTGCAATGGCTCATTCTCCTTGCAGAATCGGTTGTTTTTTAACGATATCCTCAATCACATCAAAGTGTACTTTCAAATAAACTTTACCATTCTCCACGCGAGTGTGCAAAACTTTTTCCCCAAGAATCCGTCCGTCCCGCCCCAATTTTTGCCGCATTTCGTCGCTGGCCCTCGCGCGTCCAAGCTGAATCGCTTGCTTCGGTTCCCACTTTTCCTCCACCCATTCGACTTCCATGATTTCTTCTTCTATATATCCAAGCGGCAAGGGCCATTTCCCGACGTACATGGCGTAAGCGCGCTCCTTTGTCTCGTGTTTGGCGAAACCCACCGGTTCCCCCCATGGATTTGGAATCACCCAGCCAAACAGGTAGGGGCGCTTCCGTTTCACCTTGGCGCCCGTATACACTTTGCGCTTGCGCTCAAGCGGCAAGGACACATCTGATTCGTACCACACTTCCCCCAATACTTTACCTTGGGCTCCCACTATTTTTCCCGATTTGGGATCACTTTGATTACCATAGATGCCGGATACCAAAATTTGCCCCTTTTTGACCACATCATTCACTTCTACTTGGGGATTTCCACGGATGACCTGCATATCGTATATGAGCGCATTTTTGGTTGATACCAAATGAACGGGACCCGCCCCGACTTCGTCTCCCCCCGGCCGACCCACTTCTTTTTTTTCGACCACAGTAACTACCACGCGTGTCCCTTCTACGCGCATGCCAATCCAAGCTGCCTGCGGCAACTGCATGAGCAATTGGTGTTGCACCTGTTCACGGTCTGGAAGGTTTCCTTTCCACTGGCCACGATATACACCTTCCCGTTTCAAGAGTGCTTGTACATGTTGCGCTTGAATGCGTTCAGTGCCCTCAATCTGAACATTCCAGACGAATGAACTCAATGTCACCAGCATCAAGAAAAAAAGAGGAATGCCGATGAAGAAGAATTTCCTGCGCTTCGCCTGCTTCCATAGAAACGGCGCCCCTTCTTTCCGCACCATGCGCATCCGAACCCCCGATTGCCGACCCAAGGCGTACAGGCGAAAAAAATGCGGCAGGGGGACAGTGAGGCGGATGGTTCCACTGTCTTCCCAGCGTATGTGTTCCAATGGGATTTGCGCTTGCACAGCTTGGTTTATCCAATCGAGTAACCGTTCCCCTTTGCAGACCAATTCCACTTTTCCGTAGATGGATTGCACATGTGCTCGCCCCTTACTCCTCATAACTCAATGAATGTATCTGGCCTTCGATCAATATCATGCCAGGCGTTATCGTTTTAATGTTCAGACTTTGACCGCGGATTGACAGCCGACCTTGTGTGAGCTTCAACGTCAATTGCTGGGGCTCAAACCGCTCCACATCGCGAATGTTCTCCACCAGGCATTGGGAGCTACCCAACATTTCTACACGCGGCAGTTCTTGCGTCACATCCGCCGGCAAGTCGAAAAAATCAGATGCCCATTTGCGCATATGTGTTTGCACCCTTTTCTTCTTCTTGCTAACTCTTATGCCTGGTTGGCTTCGTTTATGAAAAGTAAAAGCGGCACAACCAAAGTTGTGCCGCTTGCACCAACGTATTAGATTTTCATATCTTGTTGTGCTTGAGATATCAAGCGCTTAGTGATCTCTCCACCGACTGAGCCGTTTGCACGGGACGTCGTGTCTGACCCTAGATTCACCCCAAACTCAGCCGCAATCTCTTCTTTAAATTGATTGAGCACCTGAGCCGCACCCGGCACCAATAAGCGGTTACGATTGGATCGGGCCATCCTCCCCACCTCCTTCATGTTGGTACACTTAGTATGAAAAGAAGAAGATGGGACTAACAGGGATAATTGTTTCCAAGCTTACCGAAACAACCCAAATCGCCGATGTGGACGCAGGGCACGCGGCCGATCGAGGATTTCTTTGATGACAAACGCCTGTTTTAACGACCGGGCTCCCAATGAAGGCAACTTCGTCGGCGAGGCCGTTACCGATTGCCGCGCTCCATCCACTTTCAACCCGTTGCGCTCCCTATCTCTCATGATTCGCCATCCTGTGCTTGATCTTGACTGATGGAACGGCGCATTTTAGTGTCGGCTTCAATGTTTTGCAACGCATAATAATCCATGAAACCCATTTTGCCCGACCGGAGCGACTCTGACAGCGCCAGTGGCACTTGCGCTTCCGCCTCGATCACTTTGGCTTGCATCTCTTGCACCTTGGCTTTCATCTCCTGTTCAAGAGCAACGGCCATGGCACGGCGCTCCTCGGCTTTGGCCTGCGCAATCTTCTTATCGGCTTCCGCTTGGTCGATCTGCAACTTCGCCCCGATATTTTCCCCGATATCAACATCAGCGATATCAATGGACAAAATTTCAAAAGCAGTCCCTGCATCCAACCCTTTGGACAAGACCATATTGGAAATCATGTCAGGATTTTCAAGCACTTCTTTGTGACTGTTTGCCGAACCGTTGGTGGTAACGATCCCTTCGCCGACGCGCGCGATGATCGTTTCTTCCCCCGCGCCCCCGACCAGGCGGTCAATATTGGCGCGAACTGTAACCCGCGCAATCACTTTTACCTCAATACCGTCTTTACACACCGCCGAAACAACCGGGGTTTCAATCACCTTGGGATTCACGCTCATTTGTACTGCTTCCAACACATCCCGTCCGGCGAGGTCAATTGCCGCAGCCCGTTCGAACACGAGGTCAATGTTGGCCCGCTGCGCCGCAATCAAGGCATCAACCACACGATCCACATTCCCCCCTGCCAGATAGTGCGTTTCCAATTGTGACAAATCAACGGTCAACCCCGCCTTGCGCGCTTTAATGAGCGGATTAACAATGCGGGCAGGGACAATACGGCGTAACCGCATCGCGATCAATGTGGTAAGCCCCACATATACGCCGGATGCCATTGCGCTGATCCACAACATGACCGGCACAAAAGAAAAGAGGATAGACAATCCAATAATCACGAGGATGACAATAAATCCAAACCCAATGATGCTTGTTTCCATATAATCACTCCTTTTAGCTTTCAAACACGGAGATGCAACACTTTATTCATACCCGATTTTTATTCATCTGCAACCTCTTTTCGGACGACTACTCGCATGCCATCAACCGCAATCACTTTCACTTTGGCTCCCTTAGGAATGATATCGCCTTCACTCACAACATCTTCTTTGCGTTCGCCAAACTGGGCGTATCCGGATGGACGAAGCGGGGTGATAGCAATTCCCTCCTGCCCTAAGAGCCACTTTCGGTCTTCCGCGGATACATAGCCCGCCTCATTTGTCTGCTCGTCTCGCAGCACCAACTTATTCCAACCGATCTTCAGACCAAAGAATTTAAACAGGATCCAAATCACAACCAAGGCCAACAAAAAGCCCCATACCACCACCCACAAGCTGGAGGCAGTCATCACTAAGGAGGCGATGAGGGCAATGCTCCCCAAAGCCCCGATAATCCCGAGCGTGGGCAACAGCATCTCCAGGATCAACAGCACGATCCCGAGCACGAATAGGCTTGGTGGCTGCCAGCCCATGGGCTCCGCCATCCATATAGCCCCAAAATAGGCAAAGAACATGATGCCACCAACAAGTCCGGGGAAAATCAAGCCGGGGGACAGCAATTCGACGGTCAAGCCGATCAAACCAACCGATAAGAGCAACGTCATGACGACGGGATGAGTCAACATCTGAGCGAATTCTGCCATCTGTGTTCTTACTCCCTTCGCTTGTTATAAAAAAACAGCGTGTCATGGACACGCTGTTACGAACCCAAAGCCTCCGACACCAAACGGTTGACCAAACGGCCATCCGCGCGTCCTTTCACTTTAGGCATGATGGCACCCATCACTTTACCCATATCCGCTTTGGATGAAGCGCCGACTTGCTTCACGGCCTCAGCCACAATTGCGCGAACTTCCTCTTCACTCAATTGTTCAGGTAAGTACGATTCCAGGATAACCATCTCTTCTTTTTCTTTTGCGGCTAACTCGTCACGCCCGGCCTTTTCATATTCCGCGATGGAATCCCGCCGTTGTTTCACTTGTTTCGTGATGACGTCAAGGATTTCATCATCGGTGAGCGGACGGCGTTTGTCGATCTCCACTTTTTTCAACGCCGCTTTGAGCATGCGGATGGTGGAGAGCTTGCCTTTGTCTTTATTTTTGAGAGCCAACTTCATATCTTGATCCAATTGGGTTGAAAGACTCAACTGTTGACACCTCACTACCTGCTACGCTTTCTGTTTTTGCGAGCGTTGGCTTCCGCTTTTTTCTTACGGCGCACGCTGGGCTTTTCATAGCGTTCGCGATCTCTCACATCTCTTAAAACGCCTGCTCTTGCGACATCACGCTTAAAACGACGCAAAGCGGCATCCAGCGATTCATTTTTACGCACTCGGGTTTCAACCATGCTATTCCCTCCCTCCACGGGTCCGTTAGGCCGCTTGGGCGGGCAACCTAACTCAAGGAAAAGACCCACACATTTCCACGCAGTTAGCGGCCTCATCCCCTCAGGAGGATCAGCACCAACAACACCTGCAAATGTGAAATTGCCAACGATGCCCAACTTCAGAGCAGAAACCCTGACAAAACCGTTGGAATGTAAGCAGTCAACTTTTATTATAACTTAGCATGCCGGCTTCTGTCAAAATCAGCCTGGCGGCCAAGTCAAAGTTCTGCCACCAATCACATGAAAATGAATGTGATGGACGGTTTGCCCACCATCTTCCCCTATATTATTTACTACACGGAAGCCCTTCTCAGCAAGCCCCAATTCACGGGAAACCGTCTGAATAGCTGAGAAAATTTTCCCCAGCAGGACATGGTCCTCCGGCGCAATTTCCATCAGCGAGGCGATGTGGCGCTTAGGAATAACTAACACATGCGTTGGTGCGACTGGCGAAATATCGTGAAACGCCAGCACATGCTCATCCTCATACACTTTTTTGGATGGGATTTTCCCTTCGACGATTTGACAAAAAATGCACTGTTCCATCTGTTAACCTCCACTGGAAAAACACACCTGATCATTCACCCATTTTTCCCAAGAACATATGATATAACACTCTTGCACAGGAAGGAGACGCAGGCCATGTCACAACCATCTTCCACTCGCGCATCGCACCTGACGCGGATGATTCGCAAAATCGTCAAAGAAGAACTCGACTCCATGTACAAAAAAAAAGAAAACCCGCTCAATAATCAAGAGACCGACCATGATGACGATTTGTTCGCCCAATTCACCGCGCCACGGTTGGCAGAAGATTTGGACACTGGAACTTGGAACATTTTCGGCGCGACAGAGCCCCGCTCCTCTAATCGTCCTGAACAAGCTCGCGCCCTGCCCGGATTTCCAGAGTTGTACCGTCCTGATTTCAGTGAGCTTGAAAGCCCACCCTATCTTCCAAAATTCCCGAAGCGGTGAATCTCCCTTCCTGCACACGTTGCAACATGGGATGATGACCTGGTTCAAGGGTTTGAAGCTGGCAGACAATGTGGCCCAGAGCCGATTTTTGAGTCTAATCACGCGGTCAGTGACTTGGCCGCCAAACGCTGGCAACGGGCAAAGTCCTTGCCATCACCAGAATGACTGCTCTACGGCGACAACTTGATCAAATCCTTCCAGTCACTGGAGTTTTCAAAAATCTCACTCATCGGGAATTGTCCACAGCTTGGTTGCCCTTGGCTAAGGGCTTATTTTCATTTTACTGGTCATTCCCCCTCCCTGTCCACCATATACATGTGAAAAGGACAAGGAGGTGCGCCATGATTTGGACTGCGATTATCCTGCCGTTTTTTATCGGCTTAACCATTTTTCTATATGGTTTGGGGTGGATGCGGACGGGGTTGGAAGCCCTCGCCCGCGAACGATTGCACCACATCTTGCTCCGTTTCACCCGCACCCCGATGCGCGGCTTTGCTACCGGGATCGCCACCACCGCCTGCCTGCAAAGCAGCACCGCAGTCACTGTGCTTACGATCGGGTTTGTGAATGCAGGCATTCTTTCTTTTGCCCACTCCATCGGCATCATTCTGGGCAGCAACATCGGCACGACCGTTACCACACAGCTGTTGACACTAAAAATTGAGGATTTCGCGGTTCCGCTTATGATCATCGGCCTCATCCTGCGCGTGTTTCAGCATGACACCTTGCGTCTCATAGGAAAAGTCCTGATCGGTTTTGGGGCGATCTTCTGGGGCATCCACTTGATGCAAACAATTAACGATCCCTTGAGAGAAATGGGCTGGGTGGAGTGGTTCATCCAACACAGCGGCAATCCCATCGTCAGCGGATTGCTTGTCGGAATGCTCTTGACCGCGCTGATCCATAGCAGTAGCGCATGCATCGCGATCGCAATGGGCTTTTACGCCACGGGGGTTATCACCCTACCCTTTGCGATCGCGGTGGTGTTCGGTAGCAATGTCGGGACTTGCGTCACGGCGATGATCGCATCGGTGGGAGCGAATATCGCATCCAAGCAAGTCGCGCTCGCCCATTTATTGCTCAATGTAGCCGGAGCAGCTATTTTCACCCCTCTGATTCCGTTCATCAGCGAAATCAGTCCCTATCTGTCCTCAGATCCGGCAACACAAGTGGCACACATTCAAACCCTGTTCAACATCATCTGCTCCATTGCCGTGATGCCGTTTTGCCGTGAGTTCGCGTCATTCATTTCCCGCTTGGTACCCGATGAATCGACGGCGTGGAAAAAGGCAACTGCTGTCCCCGCTACACGGCGTCAATAAGCATCCGTGCCTTTACCGCCACTGACAATAGCGACACTGGCGCTGGCGCCGATGCGGTTGGCGCCGGCCTGAATCATTTGCCATGCCGTTTCTTTATCACGCACGCCTCCGGAAGCTTTCACTCCCAAATCCGAACCCACCGTTTGCCGCATCAGGCGAACCGCTTCAACTGTGGCGCCTCCTTTGCCAAAACCGGTGGACGTTTTCACAAAGTGGGCCCCCGCCGCTTTGGCTTGCTCACACGCGGCCACAATCTCTTCCTCTGTCAAAAGCCCTGTTTCCAGAATCACTTTAACCAATGCACCATCGGCCGCCTCAACCACGGCACGGATATCCTCCTTTACCGCTTTCACATCGCCCGATTTGAGTGCGCCTATATTGATGACCATATCAATTTCGCTCGCCCCATTTTGCACGGCGTTTTTGGTTTCAAACGCTTTGGTTTCAGGCGTCGTCGCTCCCAGTGGAAAGCCTACCACCGTGCAAACAGCCACATCACTGCCCGCCAAGTGGGACGCCGCTTCTTTGACCCAATATGGATTGACACATACCGAAGCGAAACCGTGCTCTTTTGCCTCTTGGCACAACCGGATCACTTGCTCTTTGGTCGCATCTGCCTTCAGCAACGTATGGTCAATCATCGCTGCCAACGCTTTAGCGTTCATCCTTGCTCTCCATCCTTTCTCATTGACTCCAATTTGTCCAGAGCCGATTTGAGTACTTCATCATTGTTATCGTAACCCATTGTCGTTTGTTTCTCCCATGCCTCAGCGAGCGAGCACCAAACAACGCCGTTAATTTCCGCCAATTGCGGGGTTTCTTCGCCCGAAATGGCTCGGACGAGATAGTAATGAACCGTTTTCTCCACGGTGCCATGCTCTTCATGCGTGTAAGCATATGTAATCGTTTGCAAGAAAGAAACGATCTTCCCTTTGATGCCCGTCTCTTCAAGAATTTCCCGCAAAGCAGTCTCTTCATCCGTCTCTCCGGCTTCTTTTTTGCCTTTGGGCAGAGTCCAACGGCCAAACCGGTCTTCAATCATCAGGACTTCCAACCCGTGGGGCCGTTCGCGATAAACCACGCCGCCTGCCGAAATCTCTTTCATTTGCGTCCTCCCTTTCCTTCTGGTTGAAGGCGTGTCACTCAATGTTGCTGACGCCACCATGCATCAGCGATCATAGCATAGTCAAGGAACCGGCACAAGATTCAGCGCCACGCGTTGTTGTCTTTGGGTATGCCGACTTGCCGGATGCAAAAAAAAACAGCCGGACTCCCAAACTTAGGAGCCTCACGGCTGTTCCTCTTGACTGGCATTAACCGACACGCGCTGGCCGTGGCACATCATCAACTACGCGGACAAATGTGCCCAGGCAATATTCAGGCGATGCAACCTTATCGATCCGCACGCGGCATACTTTCCCCACCATCTCTTCCGTCGCCGGGAACGCCACTTGCAGATAATTGTCGGAATACCCCATATACAATCCACTCGTCGGGTCTTCTTTGTATGGACGCTCCGGAATCACTTCCAACACATCGCCGACAAATTTTTGCGCGTATGTCACCGTCAAGCGTTCCGAAAGCTCGATCAATTTGCGAACGCGCTCATGTTTTACTTCTTCCGGCACTTGATCCGGCATGCGCGCGGCAGGCGTCCCTGTCCGTTTGGAGTAAGGGAATACGTGCATTTGATACAGTTTCAGCTCTTCGACGAAACGATAGCCATTATTAAACTGCTCTTCGGTCTCGCCAGGGAAACCTACAATCATGTCAGTGGTGATGGCCAAATTGGGCATCGCCTCATGCAATTGCATGATCTTCTCTTTGAATTCCGCTGTCGTGTATTTGCGTCTCATCCGCTTCAACACTTCGTCATCCCCAGCTTGGAGAGGAATGTGCAAGTGGCGGCACATTTTTTCAGACGCATTCAACACTTCGATCACACGCTCATCGATCTGGCTCGCTTCAATCGAACTGATCCGCACCCGCTTAAGCCCCTCGATTTTGTCCAAATCCCAGAGCAGGTCGGCCAACTTGTAGTTTTCAAAGTCCTCGCCATATCCGCCCGTGTGAATCCCGGTCAAAACAATTTCCTTATATCCGGCAGCCACAAGCTGGCGGGCTTGGTTCAAGACGTTTTCCGGTTTGCGGCTACGGGAAAGACCTTTCGCCCACGGGATGATGCAGAATGTGCAGAAGTTGTTGCACCCTTCTTGGATCTTCAGCGATGCGCGGGTCCGGTCAGCAAAGTCCGGCACATCCAGCTCTTCATACTCGCGCTGTTTCATGATGTTGCCAACCGCATTGATCGGCTGGCGCTGAGCCAAATACTGCTCTACATACTCCGTCAGCTTGTCGCGTCCCTGGGTGCCAACCACGATGTCCACCCCTGGGATCGCCGCCACTTCCGCAGGCGACGTTTGCGCGTAACAACCGGTCACAGCGATCACGGCGTCTGGGTTACGTCGAATCGCACGGCGAATCACTTGCCGGCTCTTTTTGTCGCCCGTGTTGGTCACCGTGCATGTGTTGATGAGATACACATCCGCCTTGTCTTCAAAATCCACCCGGGTATAACCCGCTTTCATAAACAGTTGCCAGATCGCTTCCGTCTCATATGCGTTCACCTTGCATCCCAACGTGTGAAACGCAACTGTTCTCATGTTATTCACCCCCTAAATCTTGCCTTGCGAACAAGATGCACGAGAGCGCCATCAGCGGCGCTGTCTCTGTTCGCAATATACGTGAACCAAGCGAGATCGGCACCGCGCCGGCCTCTTTCGCTTCCTCGATCTCCGACTCCGTGAACCCACCTTCCGGGCCCACGATCAACAAGATCTCATCCTTGGCTGAGGCCATCGCTTCGGCCAAGGGGAGACCTCCTTTTTCATACGCAATCCATGCGCATTCCCGTTTCCCGATTTCTTGCAAGAGCGCTTTCCAGGACATTGGGGTGGCCACTGTCGGTAGCTTGCCCCGATGAGCTTGTTCAGCAGCCTCTTTCACGATCCGCTCCCACCGCTCCCGTTTCTTGCCGATTTTGCGAGCATCGATTTTCACAATACTCCGCTCCGACGAAAACGGCAAAAAGGCGGAAGCACCCAACTCCGTTCCTTTTTGCAAAATCCACTCCAATTTGTCACCCTTGGGCAAGGATTGTGCAATCAGGACTTTCGTCCGGGGCTCTCCCCGCGAAGGCGTCCGCTCAACGATGCGGGCTATGATCTGGTCGCCATCGATGGATTCAATCTCCGCCAGATAGTCTAAGCCCTGTCCAGCGCAACAGATGATTCGGTCACCCGGTTTGTTGCGCATCACGTTTTTTATGTGATGGACATCATCTCCGACCAGTCGAATGGATGTCTCCACGATTTGTTCTTGAGCAATGAAATATCTTTGCATTTGACACTCCTACCAGTCTACCATTTTTTTGCCGCAATGGCTACCCAGCCGTCTTGGTGAATGGTTTCCATTACTTCAAGTCCCATCATGGTAAGCGCTTCTTCCACGAGTTCCCGTTTCTCCTCAATAATACCGGAAGCGATGAACACTCCGCCAGGAACCAAAACCCGCGGTAAATCATGAACGAACTTCAATATGATTTCCGCCAGGATGTTGGCTACTACCACTTCGGCCGTATCAGCCACACCCTTGAGCAAATCTCCCTCTTTGGCCGTCACTTGCGCCGACAATCCGTTGATGGCGATGTTCTCCTGTGCTTTTTCCACCGCCACCGGATCCAAATCCAAGGCCAAAACCGGTTCAGCTCCCAATTTGCCCGCAACAATGCTCAACACACCACTTCCACATCCCACGTCTATAACTCGCTGTTGCGGCTGAAGGTATTTCTCCAGCAAACGGATGGACAGAACGGTGGTCGGGTGGGTGCCGGTGCCGAAAGCCATGCCGGGATCCAGCTCGATGACGCGCTCATCCGCTGATGCCGGTTCATGGGTTTCCCAATGAGGCTTGATCACAATGCGGTCGGTCACCCGGATTGGCTTGTAATATTTTTTCCATTCATCCGCCCACGCGGATTCATTCACTTCTTGTGTCGTGACAGAGGCTGGCCCCACGTCGAATCCAGCAGAGCGCAAATCCTCTAACCGTTGTTTCACCTGCGCGACAAATGCGTCCGCATCCGGGCACGCCAACGATGAGAGATAGGCTTTCACGCGCACGCCCTCCTGCGGATAATCGTCTGGAGACAATTCAATGATCTCCCCGTACCAATTGTCCCACTCGCGGTGAAGCACTTCAGGGTCTTCGATGGAAACCCCATCGCCGCCGAGGTCTTGCAAAATGTAGCTAACCGCCTCCGTCGCCTCTTGGCTGGTATGGACACATATCTCGATCCAATTCAACTCAATCCCTCCACATGATAAAGAAAAACGGGCAAAGATGCCCGTTTACCTTCATTATTCGCCGCGAAACGCTTGTTTCATCTTATCGAAGAAGTTGTTGGACTGCTCTTGGTTAATGTATTCACCGCAAAGCCGGCTGAACTTGCGCAGGGCCTCTTTCTGCTCTTCGGTCAGCTTGGTTGGTGTGACTACGCGCACTTTGACACGCAGATCGCCTTCGCCATATCCGCGTAGGCGCGGCACCCCTTTTCCTTGCAGGCGGAACTCCGTACCGGTCTGCGTGCCCGCCGGAACCTTCAAGCGTGCGCGCCCGTTCAAGGTCGGCACAATCACCTCGTCGCCCAAAGCTGCTTGGCCGAAGGTGATTGGCAGTTCGCATGTCAGATCATCGCCATCCCGCTTGAAAAACTCATGCGGTTTGACATAAATCGTGATGTAGAGGTCCCCCGGCGGTCCACCGTTCACTCCCGGTTCGCCTTCACCGCTTACCCGCAATTGCGCCCCTTCATGGATACCGGCTGGAATTTTGACGTTGATCTTTTTCTTCTTCTTCACTTGCCCTTGGCCGGAACAATTGGTGCACTTCTCCCTGATCAATTGGCCCGTCCCATTACAAGCGTGGCAGATTCGGCGATTAACTACGCGGCCGAATGGCGTGTTTTGCACCACTTCGGTTTGTCCGCTCCCTTGACAGACGGAACAGGTTTCCGGCTTGGTTCCCGGCTTGGCTCCCGAACCGTGGCACTGATCGCATGTTTCGGTACGCGGAATGACGACATCCACCGTTTTACCGTAAACGGCATCTTTGAATTCGATCTGCAGGCGGTATTCCAGATCTGCGCCTTGACGTGGGGCATTGGGATTATTGCGTCTTCCTCCGCCAAAAAACATATCAAAAATGTCCCCAAATCCAAAATCAGCGTCAAATCCGGCACCCGCACCGCCACCGCCGCCGAAACCACCGGTGGGATCAGCATGACCGTAGCGATCGTAATTTGCTTTTTTCTGCGGATCGCTCAATACTTCATATGCTTCTTTCACTTCTTTAAACTTTTGTTCTGCATCCGTATCTTTGTTCACGTCTGGGTGATACTTGCGTGCCAATTTTCGGTATGCCTTGCGTATCTCATCATCAGAGGCATTGCGGCCGACACCCAGAACTTCATAAAAGTCACGTTTGCTCACCGGGTCACCTCCTCTTCTATCTCAACCCATCTAAGCTACGATATCCACAAAAAATGGAAAGCCAAGCCAAGGCAGAGCCTCGACATTGACTTTCCAGTCGAGGAGAACTCTTCCCTTCTCCTCTTTATTTCTCTTCGTCTTTCACTTCTTCATACTCGGCGTCAACGACATTGTCGTCTTTTTTGCTTGCAGAAGCTTCTGCTCCCTGTGCTTGGTTTGCTTCTTGTTGCATTTTTTCATACAGTTTTACAGATAATTGTTGCACAGCTTGCTCCAAGACTTCAATACCTTTTTTGATTTCTTCCTGATTATTGTCTTCAAGAGCTTTTTTCAGCTCATCTTTCGCTTTGTTCGCTTGCTCCAGTTCAGCTGCTCCCACTTTGTCGCCGAGATCTTTGATCGTTTTTTCGGTGGTGAAGATCAGTTGATCCGCTTTGTTGCGAAGCTCGACTGCTTCTTGGCGCTTTTTGTCTTCTTCAGCGTGCATTTCCGCTTCTTTCACCATGCGTTCGATCTCTTCATCGCTCAAACCGCCCGAAGATTGGATCGTGATCGCTTGGCTTTTACCCGTTGCTTTGTCTTTAGCCGAAACGTGCACAATCCCGTTGGCGTCGATTTTGAAGGTCACTTCGATTTGCGGAACACCGCGTGGTGCCGGCGGAATGTCAGTCAGTTGGAACCGGCCAAGCGGCTTGTTGTCAGCTGCCATTGGACGTTCACCTTGCAGAACGTGAATGTCCACGGAAGTTTGGTTATCAGCCGCGGTGGAGAAAATTTGCGATTTCTCGGTCGGGATCGTCGTGTTGCGCTCGATCAATTTGGTGAAGACGCCGCCCAAGGTTTCGATCCCGAGTGACAGCGGGGTTACGTCCAACAGAACGATGTCTTTCACGTCACCGGACAAGACACCACCTTGGATCGCTGCACCCATCGCTACGACCTCATCCGGGTTTACCCCTTTGCTCGGCTCTTTACCGATCAGGCGTTTGATCGCTTCTTGCACGGCAGGGATCCGAGTCGATCCACCGACCAGAATGACTCTGTCGATGTCGTTTGGCGTGAGTCCGGCATCGCTCAATGCTTGACGGGTTGGAACCATGGTGCGTTCAATCAGGTCAGCGCTCAATTCTTCGAATTTAGCGCGAGTCAGTGAAACTTCCAAGTGTTTCGGACCGGTCGCGTCAGCGGTCAAAAACGGCAGGGAGATGGTTGTAGTCAACACACCGGACAAGTCTTTTTTCGCTTTTTCCGCTGCGTCTTTCAAGCGTTGCATTGCCATTTTGTCATGGCTGATGTCAATGCCGTTTTCCTTTTTAAACTCTTGAACGAGGTAGTCGATGATGACTTGGTCAAAGTCGTCACCACCCAATTGGTTGTCCCCGCTGGTCGACAACACTTCAAACACGCCATCGCCCAGTTCCAAGATCGATACGTCGAAGGTTCCGCCACCCAAGTCGAAGACAAGAATTTTTTGGTCTTCCGTTTTTTCCATACCGTATGCCAACGCCGCCGCGGTCGGCTCGTTGATGATACGCAGTACTTCCAAACCAGCGATCCGACCTGCATCTTTGGTCGCCTGGCGCTGACTGTCGTTGAAGTAAGCTGGAACGGTGATTACCGCTTGCGTCACCGGTTCGCCCAGGTAAGCTTCCGCATCAGCTTTCAGCTTTTGCAAAATCATCGCGGAAATCTCTTGTGGGCTGTATGATTTATCATCAATTTCCACTTTGTGGTTTGTACCGATATAGCGCTTGATAGAAATGATGGTTTTCTCTGGATTGGTAATAGCTTGGCGCTTGGCGGCTTCCCCTACCAACCGTTCACCCGTTTTGGAAAACCCAACCACTGAAGGGGTGGTGCGTCCGCCTTCTGCGTTCGGGATGACGACAGCCTCATTGCCGTCCATGAATGCTACACATGAGTTGGTTGTCCCTAAGTCAATTCCAATCACTTTACCCATTGACTGTTAACCTCCTACTTCAACCTTTGCGTAAGTAGTATTTTTATTGGCTCACTTTAACCATTGATGGGCGGATCACACGGTCTTTATAACGGTAACCCGCTTGCAGCTCCTCTACAATCATACCCGGCGCCAAATGCTCCGCCTCGACTTGCATGACCGCGTTATGTTCGTGCGGGTTGAAAGGCTTTCCTTCGGTTTCGATCATCGTCAAACCTGCTTCGGACAGAACATTTAAGAATTGACGATATACCATCTCAATTCCTTCTTGCAACATTTTCGCGTCTTTACTTTGATCGGCCGCATCCAAGGCGCGCTCAAAGTTGTCAAGTACAGGCAAGATACTTTCTAGGAAAGGAACCACCGCATATTTCACGGCGTCTTCCTTATCCTTGCGGGCGCGGCGGCGGAAATTCTCCAAGTCGGCAAGAGCGCGAAGATAAAGCTCGCGGTGTTGTTCCGCTTGGCTCTTCCATTTCTCCGCCAGCAACTTGGCCTCTTCCAGCTCTTGCTCTAGGGATTGTTCGGGCGAGGATGCCTCGGCGCCGGTATGTATACTTTCCTGCTCCTCGAATGGACCTTCATTCGAAGGTTCCTGGCTTCCAGTTGGATGCTGAAGCTCTTCATTTTCATGCTTCATCATTCAGGTCCTCCTATGTTAGAAAACAGGGTCTTCTTTCATTTGCACGATCGTGTGGATGCGCAAAATCGCGACGGCCACTTCACCAGCCGTTTTGAGCGCATGCGCTTTGACCGGAAGAGGATCGACTACCCCCATCTCAATCATATCCGCAACGATCCCCCGATCGCAATCGATTCCCAAGGAATCAGACTGGCGTTTTAATTGCAACGCTTTGACCGCCTCGATTTTTTCCAAGGGGTTAAACCCAGCGTTGGCGACGACCTGGCTCATCGGGCGTTGCAACGCTTCGGACACCGCCGACACGCCAAACCGTTCCATCCCCTGCACGGTGTTACGGAAATGCTCAACATCCCGGGCAATCGCCAATTCCACGGCGCCGCCACCCGGGACAAATCCACCATGAATGGCCGCTTGCACCGCGGAAGCTGCATCTTTGCAAATCCGTTCGCGCTCTTCGACCACTTCATCTGTCGCTGCCCCGACCAATATCGTGGCGAACGGAATACCTTGTCCGCCGCTGATCCGGATTCTGGACAACGCTTCATCATCTTCCACTTCGGCGCATAGACCGAGCAGGGCTTCAATCTCTTCCGGGCTTTTCTTCAGGCCGCTCCGTTTGATTTGGCGTGCTCCAGTATATTCAGACACTTTGTTTAGCTCTTCTTTCGCCACCTCGGCCGCCACAATCACTCCCGCGTCTGCAAGAACTTCTTCCGCATGGGGATCGACGGCCCCTTCCGTAACGATAAGGCCTACATTTAAATGAATCAAGTGCTCCAGCATGACATAAAATTCTTCCCGCAGGCGTTCCTTGCGGCTGAACGCTTCATCTGTCCGCACATCGTCAGAGAATGCCTCCGGCTCCAATGCGTCGGCCAGCACCAACACCCGCGCGTTTTGTCGTGTCCTCGGCATCTGGGAATTCATCCGCGGTTTGCTGACGACGATCCCAGCGAACACCTTACTTTCAATGCGTGGATGGGCGACCACGCAACTAGATAGCTTAAATCCTTTTTCCAACAACTTCTCGCGTCCCATCAAATGCGCCGCTTCCATGACGGCCAAAGTGATGTCCTCATTTTCGCGGCTAGCGGTGAACGCGATCCGTTGCAACCATTCGTCATCCATCTCATAAATCATGCGGGCTCGTTCCTGCATCTTAATCAGGGCGAAGCGGGTTCCGCGCTGGATCCCGGTAATCACTTTAGTCACAGGGACGCCCCGCAATACCTGCTTCAGCCCTTCATCAACAAGCGCGGACGCAAGCAGGGTGGCGGTTGTGGTTCCGTCACCCACTTCGGCCTGTTGCGCTTTGGCCACATTGACGATCATTTTGGCGGCTGGATGATTAATCGCCATCCGATCTAAGATGGTCACCCCGTCATTGGTCACAATCACTTCATTTTTGGAATTGACAAGCATCGTGTCAAGACCTTTGGGGCCCAGCGTGGGCGCAACCGCTTGCGCGACAGATTTTACAGCTTGGGCATTAGCTTGAAGCGCTGACAGGAACGGTTTTTCTTCGTCTTGGTGTAAGTGGACTTTATCCGGCACCGGATTTCTCCTTCCTTTCACTTTGGCGCAGGGGGCGTCACTTTTGGCAACCCCTTATACGCGTGATGCATCCTAATATGCTTAGTTTATTCTTTTTCATAGAGCGTGCTCAACCGTCTGGAGAAATCTTTTGCCAAAAAATCAAGAATTCCAATGACGCGCCCGTAATCCATCCGAGTCGGGCCGAGCACCCCGATGGTTCCAACCGGTTTGCCGTTTATCATATAAGAAGCGGAGATAACGCTACAATCTTGCACAGCTTTCAAATCATTCTCATAACCAATTCGCACTTGCACCCCGTCCGTCTTATGCTTCAGCAGTTGAACCAGCCCATCGTTGGCTTCCACGAGATCCAAGATCGACTTCATTTTATCCACATCGCGAAACTCTGGCTGTTCCAAGATGCGCGTCGTCCCACTCGTGTAAACCCGGTCTTCCTGTTCCGTGTGCAATAGTTGATTGGTGAGGTCGGACAACTTTTCAAAGTGGTCGACATGCCGTTGCAACTCATCCGTCAACTCTTGCGCCACGATCTGATCCAAACGAGAGATCAAGGCACCGCTTAAGCGGTGATTCAGTAGATTGACCAACTTCTCCAGCGTCGACCACGGAATGTCCTCTGGCAACAAGAGCCGTTGTTGATACACATGGCCCGTATCGGTCACCAAGATGGACACAGCCAGCCTGTCGTACAGCGGAATGATGTGCAGGTGCTTAAGCCGACTCTCTGACAAGTTGGGGCCCAGGATAAATGTCATGCAATTGGTCAAGTAAGCGAGAATGGAATTCATGTGCTTAATGGCTTGCTCCACATGATCTACTTTATAAGCATAAAAATCATGCAATGCCATCAGATCATCTTTCGACCACATATATGGTTTCAACAGATGATCGACATAGAAACGATACCCTTTCTGCGAAGGTATGCGACCGGCAGATGTATGTGGTTGCTCCAAAAAACCCATCTCTTCCAAATCGGCCATCTCATTGCGGATGGTCGCCGCACTCACATTGACCCCTTTCTTTTTGGAAACGGTACGTGAGCCGACAGGTTCTGCTGAGATAATGTAGTCATCGATAATAGCCCAGAGAATCCGTTTTTGGCGCTCGGATAACATCTGCCTCCCCCCTTTGTTAGCACTCCTTATGGTCGAGTGCTAAAATACTAATTTTAAATTACCAAAGGGGCGAAATGATGTCAATCTATCCGTTTATAATTCAATCCCACCTATAAAGTCGGCAAACACTTCATTGCCAAAAATCAATCCTTTTTCCGTTAAACGGTAGCGATCTCCGCTCCGTTCAAGCAACCCTTTGTTCATCAGCGGTGTCAGAACCTGGCCAAACGCCTGCTCCAACTCCATCCCGTACAAGCACGAAAACTTCTCCCGGCTCACTCCTTCCATCAACCGCAAGCCCAAGATCATGAAATTCTCCATTTCTTCCTCGTGAGTCACTTGATAACTCTCTTGGATGGGAAGTTGGTTGTCCTGCAACCGTTGAATATATTCTTTGACACCTTTGATATTGGCGTGGCGCCGTTTACGCACATAGCCGTGCGCGCCTGTTCCCAGGCCGTAATACTCTTCATTCAGCCAATAAGTCCGATTGTGGCGGCTTTCCCGGCCGGGTTTGGCAAAGTTGCTCACTTCATACTGCGCATACCCTTGTTCGGCCAAATAGGAGCGGGTTAATTGGTACATGGCCAACTCCGCTTCCTCCGATGGCAACGGCAACTCTTTGCGCTCCTGCAAGTGATAAAATAATGTTCCTTCTTCCACTTTTAAGCTGTAGCAGGAAAAGTGTTCCGGCGCCAACGCGACCGCCTCTTTGAGTGTTGTTTCCATGTCATCGACGGTCTGCGTTGGCAAACCGAACATCAAATCAAGCGACAGATTAGCAAAGCCGGCCTGCCGCGCCAACTCCACGCCGCGTTTGATCTCTTCCACCCCATGGACCCGGCCGATCCGTTCCAGCAAATCCGGACGGAACGTTTGCGCACCAAAGCTGATCCGGTTGATCCCGCCTTCTCTCATCACCCGAAGCAATTCAGGACTGGTTGTTCCCGGATTGGCTTCAATGGTGAATTCGATGTTTTCATCCCAGTTAGGAAAATGGCGCCGCACACTTGCCAAAAGGCGCTCCATCTGTTTGGGCGTCAACACCGTTGGCGTCCCTCCGCCGATGAAGATGGATCGGATGATTCCCGGAGGGGTGTCGGCCACTGTCAGGGCCATCTCTTTATCCAGTGCGGACACATAATCGTCCACAGGTTGTCCCCCCACAGTATAGGCTGTGAAATCGCAGTAATGGCACTTGTGCGTGCAAAACGGGACATGTATATAGACGGCTTGGGGAGCCATAAAGTTTCTCCTCCTTATTGAAATGATTGCTCAAAAAAGCCGCAAGCGGACTCATTTACCGCCTGCGGCTTAACCTCACTTGCTGTCGTCGATCTTGAGAACCGCCATGAACGCTTCTTGTGGGACTTCCACACTTCCCACCGCTTTCATGCGCTTTTTCCCTTCCTTCTGCTTCTCCAGCAGTTTCCGTTTTCGGCTGATGTCCCCACCGTAACATTTAGCCAACACGTTTTTGCGCATCGCGCTGATCGTCTCCCTGGCGATGACTTTGTTGCCAATCGCCGCTTGGATCGGCACTTCGAACATCTGGCGTGGAATCAGTTTGCGCAATTTCTCGGTCAGCGCGCGTCCGCGTTGGTATGCGCGATCGCGATGGACGATGAAAGACAGCGCATCCACCACTTCCCCGTTTAAGAGAATATCCATCTTCACCAAGTTGGATGCCTTGTAACCGATCAATTCATAATCGAAGGAGGCATATCCCTTGGTACTTGATTTCAATTGATCGAAGAAGTCGTAGACGATTTCAGCCAACGGCAATTCATAGGTTAGCGTCACCCGGTTGGTATCAAGATAATTCATGTCGAGGTAGTTGCCACGCTTGTTCTGGCAAATCTCCATCACCGTGCCGACATAGTCGTTAGGCACCATGATCGATGCTTTCACATAAGGCTCTTCGACGCGTTCGATCTTCTGCATTTCCGGCATCAGAGTCGGATTCTCAATCTCTAAAACCTTGCCGTCCGTTTGATATACTTTGTACACTACGCTCGGCGCAGTCGTAATCAATGGAATGCCAAACTCCCGCTCGATCCGCTCCTGGATGATCTCCATGTGCAACAGCCCCAAAAATCCGCAACGGAAACCGAAGCCGAGCGCTGTTGACGTCTCTGGTTCATAGGTGAGCGAAGCATCGTTTAGCTCCAGCTTTTCTAACGCCTCCCGCAGATCATCGTATTCTGAGGACTCCACTGGATACAGCCCGCAAAATACCATCGGATTGATCCGCCGGTATCCAGGCAACGGCTCATCGGCAGGATTGTTGGCATCTGTAATCGTATCGCCGACACGGGTGTCGCGCACGTTTTTGATGTTAGCCACCACAAAGCCAACCTCGCCCGCCGATAGCTCATTCATGATCACCGGATGAGGAGCAAACGCGCCCACTTCGGTGATGTCGTATTCCTTTTCCGTGGCCATCATCCGCATGCGCATGCCTTTTTTGATCGTACCGTCCACCACCCGCATGTAGATGATAACCCCTTTGTAGGGATCGTAAACGGAGTCAAAAATCAAAGCTCTGAGCGGAGCGTCTGGATCGCCTTCTGGCGCGGGCACCTTTTCCACCACCTGCTCCAAAATCTCCTCAATCCCGATCCCCGCTTTGGCCGAAGCGAGCACCGCGTCGCTGGCATCAAGACCGATGACGTCTTCCACTTCTTTCTTCACCCGTTCGGGGTCCGCGCTGGGCAGGTCGATTTTATTGATGACGGGAATGATCTCCAGATCGTTCTCCAACGCCAGGTAAACGTTGGCCAGCGTTTGCGCTTCCACGCCTTGGGACGCGTCCACCACCAAGAGCGCCCCTTCGCACGCCTGCAAACTGCGGGACACTTCATACGTGAAATCCACGTGCCCCGGTGTGTCAATCAGGTTCAAAATGTATTCTTTCCCGTCTTTGGCCTTATACGGCAGGCGCACGGATTGCAATTTGATGGTGATGCCGCGTTCACGTTCCAAATCCATTTTGTCCAAGAACTGATCTTGCATTTCCCGCTCGCTAAGCGCTCCGGTCTTCTCGAGGATCCGGTCGGCCAAGGTGGACTTGCCATGGTCGATATGAGCGATAATCGAAAAATTGCGGATGATTGCTTGTCGTTCTCTCTTATCCATTCCCGTTCATTTCCCTCCTGCGTGCATAGCAAGACTGCATTGCTTAATTATAACAATCTGCCCCCCGCTCTTCAATGCATTTCCTGTTCACCTACCAGTTAACCATAAACGGGCAAAAAAAATAAGGCTGTCAATCAGCCCAACGAAACATCCACGCAGCCAATTCGCGTGTAAATTGCCTAATGCCCGCGCCTACTTCATTGCCCATGGTGGCCATGAGATTGGTGCCCTGCCGCACCTGCGCAACCATTTTCTCCTGATTGGCCACCGATGCGGGGTGTTCGGTCTCTACTGTTTGCCCCAGGACAGCGATTTCTATCCGTCCCTGCGCTGTCGGGGTGATCTGTATCGCACGCGGCGCTCCCTCTGTCCCTTGCATCGCCTGCATATTTTTTTCCGCATGGCTAATGCCGATGCCGATGCCAACCATGAGCATAATGATGAGACAACAACATTGCAGTATGACGCGCACTTCACTCACCTCACCGCCCGTTCGAGACAGGTTTGGCCTTACCGATTCGTTCCGCGATGACGCGGGCCAACACCTCTACCGAACGGTTCGCTTCTTCAAACGTATTATCCACCCCCCCAACCTCAACGAGCAGGCTGTTGGGTGACAACGATTGGTTATACTCTCCGTTGTTCCCCTTTTCGCGCTTTTTAATAATCACCGTGCTGCAAATTCCGGGAACCACCTCGTTCAGCCGTTTGTACAACTCACGCGCCAGCCGCAGATTTTCCTCATAGTTCTTGCTTTCCCTACCCACCACAAAAGCGAGCCGGGCATAGGTTTTGCCATTCACTACTTTGGTCGTCTTGGGGCGCCGTTGGGCATCGCGATGTAAGTCAATCAAATAGGTGACATCCTCATATTGCGCCATGGCGGCCTTTACCATTTTTCGCGATTGGACATACGAACCGGAATTCCATGTGTATTTTCGTTTGACGGTCACCGCCCCTACGCCCATCTTCTCCAGTTGGTTGGCCATATGCTTGGATACAGTGGTAATATTTTTGCGTACGTCGGAAGCCAAGCGGGGATCTTTCTTTCCTAACTCCGGCAGATAAGACTCCCAAAAATGCGTATTGTAAATCAACACTTGTTTATTTTTGATCGAACCGGTGGGACGTTCATTTACATCTTCATCGGGGTCTTCCATCGCTTTGATGATCTCTTGCTCCAATTCCGGAGGCGGCGGGGATTCAATCGGAATCGATGTGTAATCAAAATCGCTACTCGCCACATCGATTTCACTGTCAAACAAGTCATACATGGGAAGTTCCTTTCCTAAATACGTCCGCGGGTCTCTCAGATCAATGCTAGTGGCTAATTCCAGAGCCATTCGAGACGCGATCTCTTCCATTCCGGCTTCCTGCATCTTTTCTTGCAGATACGGGATATTTTCACTCATCGCCATCAACAGCGTTTTGGACGAGATATGGGAGGTGATGCGGCTAAATTCTGCAGAAGCCAATCGGCTTTTGGCTTGTCCCATGGCGAGCGCCCCCGCCAAAGCGAAAGTGAAGGCGACAGCAAAACAGAGCAGGACGAACGTCTGTCTCGTCCTAGGTTGCGACATGTTGACGGTGATAAAGCTGTGATACCGTTTTTTCACCAGGTCCACCTTCTATCAATTCATCTCTTCCACAACTTATGAGAGACGAAATCGAAGTAGAACCTAGCACGCTTCATTTCAAAGGCTGATAGAAAAGAGAGCACCTTATCCTTCGGCAAAAGAAAAAGGGCCCTGCCGGCGCAAAACAGCCGTTCATGACCCATCTTCCACAATGCCCCGCTCAACCCACATGCGAAGCCACGTTATCCATGGTCACCGCCCCGTGCAAGGCGCAGTTCAATCCGTTAGCCAACAGCTTGGCCATGTTACCAATGAAAGAATCCACTTCTTTGGGGGTGACGATCAGATTTTGCCCGAGCGGCGACAACACTTCGTGGATCAGTTGCCGCTTCTCTTCGGGATCGAGCGACCCAAACATCCCCATCATGCGCGTCTGCGTTTCCGGCGGCACTTGGTAATTTTGCAAGTCCCGCACACTGGGCCGATTATGCGGATCCAGCGGATTGCCGCGCACCCCGTGCATTTCCCGTCCCAGATGGGACAACACATAATCGATCGTGTCATGGGCGATTGTCACTGCATCAACTACTGTAGGAACTCCTACTGTTATTATTTTGCCGGTATGAATCTGTGCCGGCATGATCAAAGGCCGCAACCGTTTCTCGCGCGCAACTCACCGCCTCAAAAAACTTGACCACATCAAAGTGAATCGCTACCTCAATCGTCTCCTCGCGGACCGTAACATGATCCACAATGCTTCCCAACATTTGTCTTTTTTCCTCCGTGGTGGCTTGGTCAAACAGCGCTCCCCAATCCAACAACAGATCTTGCAACTTGAGCACATCAATCTCTGAAAGCCCATTGGCATCTTTCAGCGCCTTCATCTCTTCATACAGCCTTTGCGCGTTTTCCAACTCTTTTACTGCTTTCTCATACAACTCCTTAAGCTGGGCTTCAGAAAAAGGGGACTCCTCACCCATCAAAATCTTCAACAGATGGTTATTGGCGTTTTCTTTTGCCCTTTGCCATTGCTCCATGTCTTGCTTCGCCTGTGCTAGCTTCTCTTCAATCTCCTTGGAGGCGTTTAAGGTCTGTTTTTGAATCTCCACCAACACATTGGAGTTTACCATTTCCTTCAGATATTCTTTTACTTTCTCAATCACCGCAGACTCGATCTTCTCCGCCCTGTGTGAACCTTTCTTTGCTCCGCATGCCTGAACCCCTGCTTTAAGCCTTTTCAGGCACCTGTAAATGCCATACAATTCGCCTCTTTTGGTTCTCTTATGGTCAAGCCAGTCCCTTCGGCTACCATAAGTCATGCTGCTCCCACATTCACAAGTTAGCACACCCACGAGCAGGCCTTTCCCCGTTCCTTTTCTGACGGGGGTGTTGCCACCAAAATGTGACGCGACATCTACTCTGGCTTTTTTCATTTTCTGAGCTCGCTCCCACACCTCGGCAGGAACAATCTCATACTCAGCCCAGTACCGCTCAGATACAAGCTCCTCTCCTTCTTTGGTGTACTTTTGATAGGAACCAAACTCTCCTTCTACTTTTTTGGTTTTTCCATAGGATAAATACCCCTTGTAAATGGTGTTGCGGAGAATTTTACGAATCCCTTCTGCTTTCCACTCTCTGCCGGTTCTCGTTTTTAACCCTTTTTCGTTTAAAATGCCCGCGATTTTTAACATGCCATACCCCTCAGAGGTATAAAGCCGGTATATTTCTTTCACCACTTCCGCCTCTTTGGGATTGATCTGCAACATATTGGACATTTCAGGATGATTGATATATCCATAGGGTGGGTTGCCCCCAGTCCAAAACCCTTCCTTATGAATCAATTTCATCATGTCAGTAACACGCACTTTGGTGTCCATGGACGCTTTCTTGGCTGACCAAAACTCAATGAAGTTTAAGATCTCATCTGCATCTCCGTTATTGGTAAACTCCCTGTCCTTGTCCACGACCCATATGCGGCAATGCCGCAGAAACCGGATAGCATGGTTCAAACTTTCGGTAGATCGTCTGCCGATTCGGTCCAGCTTATACACCAACAAAATGTCATACAAACCCTTTTTGGCATCCTCAAACGCCCGATTTAAACCCGTTCTCTTGCTGACATGCGTGTGAAACCCAGAAACACCCGCCTCCACATACTCCAGCCCTGTAAATATCCAATCCGGCTTATTCGCGATATATTCCATGCATTTCTCTTTTTGCAGGGGCAGATCATTCTCATCTGAAATGGGTCTGGCGGACATTTTCCCTGCCCTGGAAGCTGCTTTCTTTTTCCCCTGGCTTGTTTGCTTGTTCGTACTCGCCCTCATAAACAAAGCAACTCGTAGCTTTTCCCCCATTCTGTCTATCTCCTTTTCTATCCTACTGTCATATTATTGCTGGTATTATACATCGATTGAGAACACGGGCGCAAACAAAGAAAAAAGGAGAGATTTAATCTTCTCCCCTTTCCAGCTGATTTTTCGCCTTCTGGCTGTAATACCTGGAAGCGACCTGGATAAAAACTTTTTGGAAATCATCCACCCTGCGCTCAATCTCAGCAGATGACAACTTGTTCTTTGCATGGACTATTCTAATGTTGTAATCAGTCATGGTCATGTCAGCCCTTTCCACTTCTGATCAACATTATTTCCTATCCAGACGGTAGCCATTCCATAGGGCTGATAGACATGTGAAGCAAAGCTGAAAACGGATTTGAAGCTACTGGCCTATTTATCAACGCTCCAGTAAAATCTAATGGATTATTATATCTACTCACTGGAGGCAATTAAAATGAAAAATGTATGTTTCTGCGATGAGACCTTTCACATTCTTGTTGAAGCGGAAGTGTCTGCTGATCCGATTTGGTGTAACACATGTAATGCAAACTTAGATCTTGATGAACTACCCATATCAGAAGAGCTAAAAGCAGAATTACATGAATGGAATACTACGTTTGATAACCATCTTGCCTCCCATCATTACAATGGGATCACACCATCTTTTGCGGAATCGTTAAATGCAGATGGGAAAAAATTAGCCAAAAAATTAAGCGAGGAACTAGCAAACACATATAAAATCGAATATCACCCTTACAAATTGATCATTGAAGAGAAATAGACGGCTTCCCAAAGCCGATTAATTCCCTAAATGTTTTGTCAAAAATATAATCCACCATATCCACTCTATTTCAAAGGGCACAATCCATCTGATTGTGCCCTTTTGTACATGACATCCACATTATAAGATTTGTAAGGGGTTCATTAAGCCTGACTGATTTTCAGCACTTATGTTGATGATTGTACAATTGCTTAATCAATCTTTCCGCTGTAGTATCACAATTCATTTTGGTTATATCTTCAATTAAAAAAATGGACTCTCCATCATTTGATCCATTTGACGAAATGCGAGCAATCGTAACCTCTTCCGTATTGATCTCTTTAACAAATCCAGTGATGTCATCTTGGCTCTCAGTTTCATCAATGCAAATGGTTACGATTAAATTTCTTGCTTGAGCAATGGTGAGAGATTCTACAAATAGATTAGATTGTTCCGTTACGGCACCGTTTAAGAAATCCTCATGCCTCTGCTTTTGAAGCGTGTACAGTAGTCTCAGCCTTTGTTCATACTCTCCATGAACATCTACTCTGAAGACATCTTCGATTTCTTATGATATAACCATCATTTGTGCCCTCAGGAGTTACATGTTTCATAACAAACTGCTCATCGGAGATCGCATCTATAAATCCAGCAGAGAAATTTCCCGGCTGATTCCGATCGGAATAAACAGAAACAATCATCCCTTTATAAAGCGAACGCTTTAAAGCTTCAAGTATACGGCTTTCTCCCATTTGTCTCATCCCCTTGTTTAGTGTTAATAAACGAATGAATGATTTTTTTCAATCTAGATACACCTACTATTTCGCAAATAATAACCATGGAACTTAACAAAATTCCTCCCACAAATAAAAATAAATAAAGCATAGCAATAGCATAACGATGTTCGGAGATCGTTTTCATCATGTCCATAAACATATCAACTAACATCGATGTAAAAATCGGAATCTCTAAACAAAGCTGCATGAAATCGGGCTTAAGCCCTTGATCACCTTTATTTACGTCTATAGGGAATATCCCGCTCTTCATTCCCCTTCCTATAATGAAAAGGAATATACTCAAAGAGCATATCCCTTTTTGCATGAGCATCAATATGAAATAGGCATATATTTATACGCCAAAACACTAAGCACACAGTCGAATATAAAAAAACCTAAAAACAACTTTTTGTTCCGCGATAAATAATCCTTTTTATTCTGTGCAAATAAAAATTTAACCAGAAACGGTACCCATGGAACCACCCAAACAAACCCTACTTGTAATAACGACTTTAGCTCATCATGAACATAATCCGTTAAAATAAATAATAATCCTGCTACTAGCACACATCCTATTGCACTTACATTTACTTCTATTTTTTCTTTTCTACTCAATTTCTTTTTCTCCCTTAGTTGTTGACTCCAAATAGTAGTTACTCTGTAGTTAAAAATACGAAAATAATTATATAATTAAAACATAAAGGATAATCTACAAACCTTCTATAGATCGTCCCTTTTAGTTTAACGTTTACCTTCCACTTATGTTCAATCCAAACAATATTTATCCCATTAATCAAGCATAAAAGTAACGCATATTCGATACTATTAAAATATATACACAACAAAACAAATGACATGAAAATATAATTAATAAAAAAGAAACAGAATTACCTTTCGATAGTTATCATTAAACTTCTATTTCAGTTCATTGATCATCGTCTTAAATCCCCTTTGTTTAATAAGGTGGCAAGTACTGTACCATACCACCTTATTAAAAAGGAGTTCAATTTAACTTTGACGCCCGATTGAGCTGCACAATCATGGGATGTTCAACAAGACACCCATTACACATTTTTCATCCTTGGTCTTCAAATAACTGCGTATATTTCTTTCTCAGTCTTTGATATCTTCGTTTAGATAAAGAATGTTTCATACAATATTGATAAACCTCATTTGCTTTGTCATTCATACCTTTTTCCAAATATGCTATTATGATTTTGATAAATTGATCTTTCACCTTTATCCCTTCCGCTTGAATCAAAATAGGATAGGCTTTATCAAAATAAACGATGGCCTGATCTATTTCCCCCGTATCATAATAAAGCCTTCCTATATTGTAATTTAATACTGCTCGTTCCAACTCATTTAAATCTCGTTTCAATCCCACCTGCAATGTTTGAATGGCTAATTTCTTATTTCGCAGAAGAAACTCATAATTATGGGATCGTTCTAAGATATCATTGAAGGTACGGATTTTTTTGAAAAAACATTGATAAATAAGCCAAGTAATTACTAAAACACCGATAAATAAACGGATCCAGCCCAATGATATAACCTCCATTTGAAAAGAGCTAGAAAAAGATTTATTTCTAGCTCTTTATTATTAACTTACAATATTACCAACGGTTAATTCGATTATGAAGATACCGCTCTACTCGTGTTAAACCTTTATCAATCGATCTACCTACATGAGTACGATCAAACCAGCCCTCGTAATTAAATAGCTTGTTTCCTGCAGAAGCTATTCTACTGGCAGTACCTATTACATTTCCAAGCAAATATCCTCCGAGTGCTCCACGAAGAAATGATTTGAAAGATCTTCGCAAAATATATTTTTCAAACAGATGAAATTCAGACCTTAACTTTCTATATGTCTTAAACCCTGCACCAAATCCTCCTAAAAATAAGAATGCAATGTTTGTAAGGGTATTTTGTCTCATATCACTAAATAGTGCAGAAACAACTCGATGTAATAACTTTTTTAATGATCTTTTAAAAGACCATCGTCCAGTAGGATCTATGCTATTTACAGGATTATTTTCTGCATACGTATACTTATTCAGACTCAGTGGTTCTTTTTCAAATCCCTCAAATGTATCCCTCGTCAAAAATCTTCCCGTCTCTGGATTATAGTACCTGCTTTGCAAGTAATACAATCCCGTTTCCTTATCATACCGATAACCGGCATAGGTATAGGGATTTTCAACCGTACCCGTTTGGTTGACGAGGTTTCCAAATGCATCATAGGTATAAGTGTTTACAACAGCACCTGTTTGATCCGTGAGTGCTACCACATCCCCATGCCCGTTCAACTGATAGAAATACGTCTTTCCACCACGAAACATGCTAACAGGTTCATTTTCTGAACCATAGGTGTAGCTCGCTACAACCGCTCCACTTTGATCTGTTTCATACGCCACATTGTTGTTTTGATCATAATGGAACGTAATGGTACCCGATGCCGTCGTCATCGTCTTCCGCATGCCATCCGCACGATAGGTGAACGAAGCGATCGTATTTCCTGCGCTGTCTTTAACAGTGGTCAATCGGTTATCCACGTCATAGACGTACGTCTTGTTGCCATCACTTAGCAGGTTGCCGTTGGTGTCGTAGGTGTAGGTCGTACCGTTGACGGAAGTAAGCTGATCTGCATCATCATAAGTATAAGTGGTTGTCGTCACCGTTCCGCTTGGAGACGTTACCTTTTTGGTTAGACGATTACCCACAGCATCATAGGTGTATTCATAAGTCGTGCCATCGGGACGGGTTTCTTTGGTCAATTGATCAAGTTCATCGTACACATACGAGGTCGTGCCCGCTTTGGATGTGACTGATGTAATATTGCCTTTATTATTGTAAGTATAGACAAAGCTGTCAATCTGGTTTCCGTTTTTGTCAAAAATGTCGCGTGCTATCAAATCTCCCGCGCCATTATACCGGTTGAAGGTCATGTTGCCGTCAGCCGTTTTACGGCGAGCAACTTGGTCTTGCTCGTTGTAGTTGAACCATGCTTGGTTGGTACCATTGGATGTGATTTTGGTTAGTTGATTGTTCCCATTATACCCATAGTCTTGTGTAATCACTGTAGATCCAGCGGTCAGCTTTTGTTGGGTTACGTTTCCATTGGCGTCATAGGTATAATCCGTTTGATTGCCATTTGGCTCTTTCACTTGTTTCAGGCGGTTGTCAGCATCATAGGCATATTCAGTCGATTTGCCGCTAACTACATCGGTTTCCTTGGTGAGGTTATTGTTGGCATCATAGTTAAAAGTGTATGTTTGCGTACCATTGTAGGAAATAACGTCTTGTCGGTTAACACTGTCGTAGCCATACGAAACACTGTTACCGTTCGGGTATGTGATCTTGGTTTGGTTTCCATTCAGATCGTAGTCATACGTTGTCGTTTTGTTATTAGCGTCGGTAACACTTTTTATTTGATTTAATTCGTTGTAGGTATAGGTCGTTTCCTTGTTTTTGGCGTTGATGACCTTGGTTTTGTTGCCCGCCGCATCGTATTGGTATTCGGTGGTGTGATTTTTCGCATCAGTCACCTTGGTCAGGCGATCCAGCGCATCGTAAGTGAACTTCGTCGTGTCCAATCCAACCTTTTCACTGGTCGTGTTGCCAACCGTATCATAAGTGCGTTGTGTGACCCGTTGCTCAGGATCGGTAGTTGACGTTTCATAGTTGTTGTTGCTGTCATAGCCATGGTAGGTGGTAATGGCATCCGGCACCACTTTAGCCGTGTCAAACCAAGCTGTTCCCGTTTGATTGCTGTACTCATAGTACACCCTGATTCGATCAAAGGGTTTGGTTGTTTTTATTTCGCTGGCAATATGTTGCCAATCGTGAGACTTTGAGCGATCAAAGTTAAATGTAAACTTCTCCACTACATCAGTTCCCACACTGGAATCATAGGTATTGATAATGTATCCGTAAATGCCATTTGGGTTCGGATTTTCCGTTTTGGAAAAGCCAGATACAGTTAAGATCGAACCCGCTCCACCCTTTAAGTTGACATCTTGGTACACCGTTTTGTATTTTGCTGAATCCCCAACCAATTTGACTGAACGTACACCACTATATGTTTCTGTGGCATCTAGGCCGTCCCCTGCCGCTGTGTCTCCTTGCAAATACCAACGATCTGGAATTTTGTCGCCAGCGGGATCGATATCTCGTTCAAAGTCGCTGTTTTCCAATACGTTATATGCTCCGTAATGCCCTTCTTCGATTTGCAAGCCATCAAACCAATACGTTCCTCCATATTGGCCATTGATTCCGCTGATATACCCGCGTATTTGCAACTGGTCATATCCTGTCAATGTTCCCGGATCGAGAGACAAGTGGATGCGGGTCGCTTCTTGCGTGCCTGTAATGCCAGCACCGGCGATGGCTGTGGACGCTCCAGTTTTGGAGTTGAACGCAAACGCATAGATGCTACCTCGTCCCTGTGCGCCACTCGTTTTTACATATCCGCTCAGTACATAGGTTTTATTGGGATCGTAAGCAACTTTATCACTGGCAATGGCCGTAGCCCCAGAGACATTGGAAATTTTGATGCTTTTATTCCCCAAGGTGATGCCATCTGTTGTAAGGCCTGTACTATCCCAAGAGATATCAACTGATCCACTCGGCACTTTGCTCCAATTGTCCGGCCAATTGTCACTGTTGCGATCCAGCTCAAAACTCCCATTGATAGCCAAGTTATTGCCAGGGCTCATCGCCGATGTTTCCGACAAGACGTTGCCATAGGCATTGTATTTGGTCGCAGTTGATTTTTCGACTGGATCAGTAGAGGCCGTCAAATTGTTTTTATCATCATATTCGTTGGTTGTGGTGTTGCCGTTGGCATCTGTTTCCGTCACCGGATTGTTCTTGCTGTCATAAGTGGTGCTACTCGTGTTGTTGAGTGGCGTACTGGTGCTAGTCAGATTTCCTTTCTCATCATACGTATAATTGTAAGTACCCGTGCTGTCAGTTGCGTTGGCGTTGCCGTCTTTGTGGCTGATCAATTGGTTTTTGTCGTCATAATCAAACGTGTTCTTAATATTGAAACCAGTCGGATCTTGCGTTGTTTGGATCACATTTCCATACGTGTTATGGGTATAAATCGTTTTCGTTCCTTTTGGATCAATGACGGTGGTGGTGTTATTGACTGCATCATAACTAAATGTTGTTTTCGCCGTTTGTTTCGCACCATTTACTGTGATGGGATAAGATACAGTATTCACCCGGTCACTGTCCGTGTCATAACTGATTGTTTTCGTATGGTTGTTTGGATCAGTAATCGATGTAAGGTTGTGGTTATCGTCATAGCCATATGACTCTGTTGACACCACCGCACCCATTGCATCCTTGTGTGTGATACCAGTCAAATTGCCGTTCGCGTCATAGGTGTATTCCACTGAACGATTAGCGGGATCAGTCACTTTGCTGACTCGGTTGTTGGTGTCATAAGCCAGCGTAATTTGTCTACCCGACGCATCGGTAATGGACGTGGGCAGGTTGTCGGTATAAGCAATGGTTGTTGTGTTATTGTTACTATCAACAATGGAGACCAGTTTTTTGGCTGAGTTAAAATTATATTTTGTCTGATCCGATGTGATCAGGGTAAAGGTACCGTTACTGTTTTTCACTAATTCCAAATTAACTCCACCAGGTGCTTTATAGGTACCCGTTGATACTCCGCCCGATCCATATTCCGGTGTAAACGTATGTGTGGTACCATCGGCATCAGTGTAAGCGACCGGCCCGCTGGAGTCCATGGATAGACTTTGTTCTAGATTGGAGATCCAACCATAGCCAAAAATACCACTTTTGTTTGAACGGCTGTTATAAGCCCGTTCCACCGACAAACCTGGACCGCGGCCACTGATACTGACATCCGTATCCTGCAAATAATAGTTACCGTTATAAGTATTCACATTAGAAGCTACTGTCGTCCAGAAACTTTCTACTCCTATCGGGTCGATGGTATAAGTAATGGTCAACTTGGGCTTTTGCGAGTTGTTTGGATCAGGATCGAGATAGTCACTGGATCGGAATCCTTTTCGGTTATTGCTTTCCGAATTCAGGCGCAACATCACCCCATAGTTAGAGCTGGTGCCTGCATACCATTGTTTTGTTAGTGAAGTGATATCAAAATCATAAGCTCCCACAGCTCCAACCGACTTCGTGGAGATAGGTGTTGTACCAGATGATGGTTGGTTGCTTCCCTTGATATCAGTAGAGTTCCAATCCGAGGTGACTGGATAAACATTGACTTGCTCTGTATGAGTGGTTGCGTATTGATGCAATGTAAGCGTCGCTGACGAAATGTTCGCTCCACTCAACAATGGAGATAGTGCGAACTTGAGATACGAACGATATTCTCCCGTACCATAAGTCGGATCAGTATAGGTCCCTGTGAGCAAATATGAAGAAGTGCCAAAGTTAACATTTTTACCATTAGTGGAATTTGTGACTGTGGCATCGTATGTCTTAAGTGCACCTTGCACCGAAACAGATGGATCGATCACCACTGGATATGCCCGCTTTTCATCCTTTAACCAAGCGGTATCCACTTTCAAATCAATAAACGTTTGGTTTTTCTCCTCACGCAATTCATATCTGGCACCAAAGGATTGCTCATCATTGGCATCCACCATAAAAGGTCGAGGGATGGCAAACACCGTGTTACCCTTGTTGTCCAAAAATGAAAGGGAACCGTCTTTCTCTTGTTTGACATCCACATTTTTCGTTTTTAAAGATAATGTATAAGTAGACTGACCCGTGTATTTTTGCAAAATCCAGGCTTCTTTAAAACCTGTATTGGTGACATAATAGCTCAGATCCGTATTTGGATAAACCGAGGGATAAGTCACTTTGTTCTTATCTTTTTTCGCGGCTACATTGGCACCGTCAACCAATCCAAAATCGATGTGGGCTTGTCCCAATTGCAAACGAACGACTTTCTTTCCCCGGCTACGTGGAGCAAACCCCACTTGAAATTGGTTTCCTCCATTTGCGAGGGAAAGTTCAGCATCATCTGCGGCGGCCGCTTTTTTGAATTTGACTTCTTTTATCTCTTTTATCTCGTTATCAATTTCTACCCATTTATCTCCCTTTTTATAGTGAATAGGTTCCAAATATTCTTCCAAAGTATATGTCTTTTTGTCTGGAGAAATATAGGTTTTCGAAGTGGCAGTCCGCATGTGTTCCAATTCAACTTGCTTGGGTGCGGGAGCTGCCAAGACATCAAATGTTGCTTGTGGCCAGAGAGTGAAGATCAATGCCAGTACAATGGTAATCGATACGACACTGCGAATTCGCGCGTATCGTTCAGCATAAAAAAATTGCAAACTTATCCCTTCTTTCATCATGCTAATTAAATGCGACACAAAATAGTCACAACTACATTATATAATTTAATTACTCATAAATAATAAATCAATTATTTTTTATCTAGTTTTTAAATATTTTTTTGTTTATAAACAGATTATATATTTTATCCCATTTTAAGTAATTCGCGCTCTATTCTGTAAAAGCCCCTTCAAAACGATTTGAAAAAATAAAGCCCAGCACTCCCTTGCCAGGCTCATAATCAATAAAAGACTTATCAGTTTTAAGTTTTTCATCTTGATATAATGCGCTTATATGATGTCGAAGTAAACTTTCACTTATTTTTAAACATCCCTCTGACTGTGAACAACTCAACCAACTTTAATTAACACCTGTTTTTTGATGGGAACAGGGAACGTCCTAGCAATCCTTTTGAACAAATGGATCGTTTCCATGCCAGCAATATTATAACTGTCGGAACTCCAATCGCAATCACCGGTACACCCAATGTTTCTTTGGTAAGGGCTTTGCGCTTGTTGCCCACCCCTGAGCCAGGATGAATACCGGTGTCAGCTACTTGGATGGTGGTGTTCACACGGCTGAGCGCTCTTGACGCTAATGAATCAAAGGCGATGACGAAGTCTGGTTTCGTCTTTTCCACCACGCCGCGCACGATCTCGCTCGTCTCGATCCCCGTGATGCCCAGCACGCCCGGTGACAGTGCGCTGATCGGCCGATACCCTTCAGCGACGGACTCGGGCGCCAGCTCAAACAGGTGGCGGGTGACGAGGGTGTGTTTGACGACAAGCGGCCCGAGGGCGTCGGCCGTGACATTCCAGTTGCCGAGGCCGACGATCAGGCCGGAGTCGTCAAGGCCAATGCCAACCTCATCCAAAAAACGGCTGAATTGCTGGGCAAAGTGTTCACTTACACGCTTTTCCAGCATGGAATCTCTGCTTCTCAGTGCCGGCACTTCCAACGTCAGATAGGTGCCAGGCACTTTGCCGATCGCTTCACTGCCCGCTTGGTCATCGATCCAGATCCAGCTGGTGGTAATGCCTTCTTCGGTGTTCTCTTCAATCCGTACGCCGGGGATGTCGCTTGTGCCCCCCCGCTCTTCTACCGCCATCTGATGCGCTTCCCGTGCAAGGTCTGTGCGGATGGAGTAGCCAGACAAATCGATTTGGTGTTCAGTGCGCTCTGCGTTCATGAATGAATCTTCCTCCCCGTTGCATCCATGGGTGGATGCCACCTTTGTTCGGGACACCTCCCCGACAATCCGCTAATAGTTTGCTTTTTGCTGATTTATTTATTCCTCTGGCTTGTGTTATTGCTTTTTGCCATAGCTCATGCTAGAATATTGCATGTTGCATAAATGGGATGCGGAGATCAGAATCCCACAGGAGGTGAATGTATTGGCTAACATTAAGTCCGCAATCAAACGCGCTAAAACCAACGAAATTCGCCGTCAGCGCAACGCTTCCCAAAAGTCTGCTATGCGTACGGCTGTGAAAAAGTTCTTGGTTGCCGTTGAACAACAAGACAACGAAAAAGCAACCGTTCTGTACAAAGAGGCTGCTCGCACTTTGGACAAAGCCGTAACCAAAGGCCTGATCCATAAGAACGCTGCAGCTCGCAAAAAATCCCGCCTCGTAAAAAAACTGCAAGCATTGCAAGCGTAATGCAGCTTATGAACGACCCGCTTTGTTGGGTCGCTTTTATTTAAAAAGATCTCGCCCCAAGTTTTGGGACGAGATCTTTTCATTTAGATAATGCCCATGGCATCTTTGATGCGTTTCAATGTTTCATCAGCCACCGCAGCCGCCTTCTCCCGGCCTTGTTTTAGCACTTGCTCCACTTCGCCGGAGTTGCGGATTTCATAGAAACGCGACTGGATCGGCGCGAGATGATCGATCGTTACCTCAATCAGATCCTTCTTAAACTGACCATACCCCAAACCTTCATACTGTTTCTCTAATTCTTTGATCGACTTGCCTGACAGGCTGCTGTAGATGTTGAGCAAGTTGCTGATCCCTGGCTTCGCAACCGGATCGAAGCGGATGACATTCTCTGAATCGGTTACGGCGCGCTTCAGCTTTTTCTCAATCTTCTTGGGTTCATCCAGCAGTGTGATGTAGTTGAACTCGCTATCGGCGCTTTTGCTCATCTTTTTGGTCGGATTGTCCAGACCCATGATCCGGGCGCCCACTTCGCCGATGTACGGTTCGGGCAACGTGAAAATCTCGGCATAATCGCGGTTGAAACGCTCCGCGATTTCACGCGTTAATTCCAAGTGTTGCTTTTGGTCTTCACCGACCGGCACCCGCTTGGGGTTGTAAAGCAAAATGTCAGCCGCCATCAGAACGGGATAGGTGTAAAGTCCAGCCAAGACGGATTCGGACCCTTTGCCCTTCTCTTTGAATTGCACCATCCGATTCAGTTCGCCGACGCGGGCCACGCATTGTAACAACCAAGCCGCTTCTGCATGGGCTGGAACCTGAGATTGGACAAATATGGTGGACTTGGCCGGATCAAGCCCGGTCGCCAGATAAATAGCCACCAAATCAATGGTTCTTTGCTTCAGCAATTCGGGGTCTTGCGGAATGGTGAGGGCGTGCATATTCACAACACAGAAATAACAGTCGGCCTCCTCCTGCATTTGAACAAACCGTTGCATCGCCCCGATATAATTCCCTAGGGTCACGGCGCCAGTCGGTTGGATGCCAGACAATACGCGTTCCATCTTGACACACTCCTTTTAAGAGAAAATAAAAAAGCCCGCCCCCGTAAGGGACGAGCCTGAACTCGCGGTACCACCCTTATTTGCCCGAAAAACACACACTTCGGGCACACTTCATTCATTCATAACGGAATAACCCGGATTTCCTTACTGACGGAATCTATCGCATGCCCCCGCGTTCAGGAAAACGGCTCCAAAGCCCATTCGTATTGGGGGCCGGTTGGCTCGCACCACCCGCCAACTCTCTTAAGCGGCCGCTCCTATACTACTCCCCTTTATCATCGCCGTTGTGCCGTATGAAAATTTTCCCATTCACATATGATACTTAATGATATTCATTTTGCTCCAATATTGCCAAAAAGTCAAGCGAGCCCTTATTTACAAAGGGCCGGGAATGTGCTAGTTTTTTTCTAGAATCAGGAGGGACGGATATGGGACAAACTTTACCGATTCATCTCACAACCATCGCGCCGATCATCGGGGTCGCCATGGCTTCGACTTTTTTTATCATGCGGTTGAGAGCTTCCAAAAAGCCGACTTCAGCAAAAAAAATTATCATACCACCCCTGGGGATGAGCACCGGTTTCCTGATGTTCGTGTTTCCAGAATGCCGCATCCCCCTCTCTTGGGCGATCCTGTCTTTTTTGGTGGGAGCCTTGTTCTTCTCGTTGCCACTCATCAAAACATCCGCGTTTGAAATTAAAGGGGACGACATTTACCTGAAGCAGTCCCGCGCCTTCGTTGTCATTTTGAGCGGATTGTTTGTGGTGCGCCTCGCCTTGCACAACTACATCGAACATCATATCAGCATCTTCCAGACAGGCGGCGTTTTCTTCATCCTCGCCTTTGGCATGTTGTTGCCGTGGCGCGTCGCCATGCTGTTCCAATATAAAAAGATCAAAGAACAGCTTGGGCAGAAAAACGTCCCCTCGCCCACAGCCTAACAAGGTAAACCCTCCTTCTTCGGAGGGCCCATTTTTTTCCAGGCGCCATAAAGTTGCGGGACGCGTTTTCCATTAGGGCTTGCTCATGACTCCTGCTTCCACTCCTCCTCAGACACGACGTTAATCCCGTGGCGCTTAAGCAATGCCGCTGTCACTCCTTGTCCTGCTTTCTTCACGCCTTGAAAGGTGCCGTCATATACGATGCAATTGCCGCATGAGGGGCTTTTCTCTTTCAAGATTGCCTCCTCCACCCCCAGCATTTGGGCTACGCGTAACGCCTCATAAGCTCCCCGCACAAACGCTTCGGTCACATCTTCTCCGTCCACGGTGACCACTTTTGCCTTTCCATCCAACACATCATGCCCATCGCCGCCAACGATTTCCGCTGGTTTGCGTGGAGTGGACAACCCGCCAAGCTGCTCCGGACAGACGGGCACCGCCTCCCCCCGCTTAATGAGTTCTTGAATCTGCTCCACCCGATTGTGCTTGCCATCATACCGGCAATGGATACCGGCAAAACAAGCACTCACCAATTTTTTCTTCATCGTATCCCTTCCCTTGTCTTCCATATTACTCCATTTGATTATCCGTCACGCCCTAATGTACCCCTTCTCCACGCCCTGATCAACATCCCTTTCGGACCGGAAATCGAACGCACTAGCAAGAAATTTCCGAACTCAAATAAAAACCTACTCTAAGTGTTTTAAACTTGATAAAATAGGAAAGTGATAGATATCTCATTTTTTTCCGCTTTGTAACCGTTTACTGGAGGAGAGTGTTTCTACGTGTCTGAAAAAGCGATTGTGGTGGGTGGAGGTTTGGCCGGTTTGAGCGCCGCCGCTCGGCTCGCACACAATGGATACGATGTGACTTTGTTGGAAAAAGCGCCCAAATTGGGTGGTCGGGCGATTACCATTCCGTTGAAAGGATTTAATTTCAACTTTGGGGCGCATGCCATTTACGCCCGCGACAAGTCCATTTTGCGCAAATTCGAACATGAAATTGGCTTGAACGTCGATTGGAAAGATTTTTCCCCATCCAAAGCCTTTTATGACATGGGATCGTATACAACGCCGATGCCGGCAACATTGGAAGGGCTTTACCGTACCAAAGTGCTGGATTCGCAAAACAAATTGCGATTTGCTTATGAAGTGTTCAAAACAATGTCCTCCATCAATCGCGGGGAAGAAGGCATCCCTATTGGTGAGTATTTACAAAAGGAAACGCCACAAGTCCGCGATTTGCTTTTGACCATCGCTTCATCCAACTTTTTCACCAATGAACCAGAACGCATTCCTTCGACGTTGTTTTTCGATTACTACCGACGCCTGTTCGCGACCCAACGGGCCGTTTCTTACATCGGCGGCGGTTGGCAAGCCATCGTGCAGGCTTTCGCCGACATCATCGAAAAAAACGGCGGACGCATCATCACCAAAGAAAAAGTAAGTCGGATCGACCTGGACGGCAAGGAAATCACAGCCATCTACGGCAAAGAAGACACGGTGTACACCGCAGATCATTATCTATTCTGCATTCCGCCCAAGGAATGTAGCCAATTGTTTGCGGAAACGCCTTTGCAAAAGTATTTCGAAGAATATGTTCGTTACTCCCCCACCAGTGTGGTCGTGTACGACGTCGGCCTTTCCGAACGGATTTCCAGCCCGTTTACTTACATTTATCAAAAGGCGCAAAAGGTATTCATCACAGACATTTCATACTATGACATGACCTGTGTACCTGAGGGCGGACAATTGATGCAAGCCGTCGCCTATCTAAATGAAGAGGAGATCGCCCAAAACAAAGCCGATGAGAAAGTAGCCATCATCGAATCCATTTATGACAAGCACTTCCCCGGCTGGCGCGACCGGCTTGTAGCTAAACGTGTGTCCAAAAAAGCGACGGTACAGGAAATCAAATGCATTGATGACCAACGGCTGATGCCGGTCAAATTCCACAGCCTGGCCAACGCTTATTTCGCAGGTGACTGGTGTCAAGGAAAAGGGCAACTGTCGGAGCTTTCCTTCACCTCCGCTTATGAAGCCACCCGCCGCATCATGAAGCACCCTGTTGAAGAGGAACAGGATTGATTCGTAAAAAGCCCGGCTCGCTATTCGCAAGCCGGGCTTTTTGCATTTGTCATCAACTCATCAACATGACCACACAGGTGCCGATCAACGTCATCCCCAAGGTCACGGATGCAAACACAATGGAAAATAACCTTTTCTCTTCAGCGTAAGTATGCAGTTGTTCCGGCGTCTTCCCATCCATCCGCTTAATGTGCGAACGATGGTTTAAGTTGATAATCAATAGCACGATCACCGGAACGACAATGAAATACCAAATCGGTATCCCTTCGCGAAATGGAGCCCCTCCCTCACGAATCGCGGCCTGCACAAAGAAGAACAAGCTACAGGCCGTTTGCAATAAAGCGGTGGAGAACTGATATTTCCCCCAACTTTCCCCCAGCTTCTCATGTTCATATTGCGATAATTCTCCCATGCCGGGGAGCACCCGCAACAAGGGGTTGCTTTCCTTAAACACCCAGATGCTGACGGGCGTCACCAAAAAGAGCAACCCCAGCGCTAAGAAAAACTGCGGGGCGGTGACATTGATCGCCAGCAACAGGCCCAACAAAAGTAACACGGCAACAAACAGCCCGTTGAGATACAGCCATTGCCGTTTGCGCAAAGCTTGTCGTTGTTGGTCTTGCATCATTGATTGCTCCTTTCAAGCGGACATATGCAATCGGAACAGCAATCGTTCGACAGCCAATTCTTTGTCCACTTTTCCCGATTTGATCTCCTGGTCGGCCGCAATGGCCATCGCCAACAAAGAACGCAACTGCTTTTCACTGAAAGCCCTCGCTTGGCGCAACGCCAATTTCACCGGATAGGGGTGCACTTTGAGCTGTTGCGCCATCTCGCGTTCACTCATTCCTTTTCCTGCCAACGTCTTCACTTGAAACATCAGGCGGAATTGACGAATGACCAGCGCCAAGATCCGCACGGGTTCTTCTTTCTGGAACAGCAAATCATGCCAGATATGAAAGGCGTCTTCCAACTTTCGTTCCGCGATTTTCTCTGTCAGTTTGAACACATCCTGCTCCAACGTGCGCGGAACCAATTCCGATACGATCTTTGGGGTGACGACTCCATTCTCACCCACAAACGTGGCCAATTTCTCGCATTCTTGATGCAAGAGGTGCAAATCGTTTCCCACTAAGACAAGCAGTTCTTTCAGCGCATCGGCATCGATCCGCACCAGTCGCTCGCGCAACCGGCGCACTACCCATTCCGCAGCTTCTTTGCCTTTGAGCGAGTCAAATTGCGCCGTGCGGGCGCCGGCCAACAATTCCTTCACTACCTTCTTGCGCTTGTCCAAATGGTCACCGTGCAGGGTGAGCACCACCACGCTTGTTTCCAACGGGTTTTTTAAATAATGGATCAGTGCGTCCGGATCATGGGAGACACCGCTTTTTCCTTTGCTGGCTGTTAAAAACTGCGCGTTTTTGCCCACGATAAAGCGGCGTTCACCAAAAAAAGGAAGCGTCTCCGCCTCCTGAACCAACATCTGAATCGGCGTTTCTTCCAAATCCAATGTAACCGCGTTGCCAAACTCATCTTCCTCGGGCATCACATGCGCACGCAACCCCGACAGCGCTTCTTCAATCAAAAAGCGCTCGGTGCCGTAAAGAAAGTAAACTGGGTGAATCTTGTTCTGCTTCAGCTCCCGTAAAAGCTCCTGGTTCACTGACTTCACCTCTTCACCCTAGTTTACCTTTTCGCCCCGCTCGACATCAATAGTGAGCTGCTTGGAAGCCCCTTTTTCATCCTGGTAAGAGACTTTGACGCGTCGAGCGGAAACCCATTGCATGCGCGGCTTTTGCCCGCCGACGGACAGCTTTTGCGAATAGGTGGTTTTCGCATCCTTGGTTTTGACCAAAAGGTGATTGTCGGTCCAGATCGCTTGATATTCACGATCCGGGGAAAACGCAATGTGGGACTGTCCGTCTTTTTCGCTGCTCATGGAGATGAGCACATCAGGCGGAACTTTGCTAGCATTTTTCCCATCGAAGGGACTGCCGTCGCCTCGCGAAGTCATCGTTTGTTTTGGCGGATCGCTCATCAACCATCCATTCACCCACGCACCGCTCACAAATCCCACGACAAACAGAGCCGCCATGCCGACAGCCACTCGTCGAGACGGACGCCAGCGCGCCATCCAGCCGGATGGATTCGGGCGGGACTCGGACGGTTTGTCTTCCATTTCCGCCAAGAGCGAATCAACCATGCTAGTCGGCGGCATCACTTGCGGCAAACGGGACAGCTCATCGGACAAGGAGCGAAACCCTTCATAAATGCGTGCATCTTCAGGCGAGCGGGCCAGATGCTTCTCCAACATCTCCTTTTCCACTTGCGTCAAATCACCATCAAGGTCGCGTTGCATCCATTCAATCCATTTTTCACGATCCATGGGTGGTGGCCCCTCCTTCCTTATAAGCCGCCAGCCATTGTTTCAACTGCTTGCGTGCCCGAAACAAGTGCGATTTGACTGTATTGATCGGCATCCCCATCGCCTCAGCGATCTCCTGGTAATTGTACTCCTGAATATACCGCAACACGACCGCCGTTTGTTGCGTTTCTGGCAGGCGGGAAATGGCCTGCTTCAGATCAGTCATCATCGCGCCGCCTTCCACTTCGCGGACGGCCTTAACATCTTCTCGCCAAAAATCTTCCCGCATTAACACCACCTTCTTCCTTTTGCGAAACATATCCATACATACATTGGTCACAATCCGTTGCGCCCAAGTGTGGATCATGGCATCCCCTTTGTATGTCGGCAAATGCTTATACACCTTTAATAAGGCTTCCTGCGTTGCATCCAGAGCATCTTGCTCATTGTTTAACAAATAATACGCTGTGCGGTACATCGCGACTTCCAGTTGCTTCAACACTTGGACGACAGCTTGCCTGTCTCCCTGTTGCGCGCGCCGGATCAAATCAGAGTCGAGCAACAATACCCCTCCTACCATTTAGACTTTCTCGTTCAGATCGATGTTGCAACCAGTGTACCATAAATTTGCCAGATCCCTTTTGAAAAAAGTTTGCCTTTTTTGTCTTTCCAACGCGTCAACCGCCATCTTTTAAAACGGAAGCAATCCGTAGCCGACCCGTTTGCACTTCCACTTGTATCGCTCCCTGAAGGTCTGTTCGCCAAATATGTATCCGTTCTTTCTGCAAGCGGCGGATCACTTCTGGAGCGGGATGCCCGTAGCGGTTTCGCTTACCGGCCGAGATGACCGCATGCTCCGGCTTAAGCACTTCCAACCACTTGGATTGCGTGCCTGATCGACTGCCATGGTGAGCCACTTTCAACAGATGGATATCCGGCAGGCGCAGTTGGCGCAGCAACTGGTCTTCCGTCGGACTTCCCGCATCTCCGGTGAAAAGAAACCGCACGCCATCTACCGTCAACAGAAAAACGAGCGAATCTTCATTTCTTTCGTGACGCGTGCTGATCCCCGGATGGTAAAATTGCCAATTCACGCCTTCCCCAAGCCTTTCCCACCGATGCAAACGCGGTACCTGCACAAGAATGCCCCTGCGACGGATCGCTGTCATCACTTCGCGCTCCATGGGAGATTGGATGGGGGAGGAATTGCGCACCACCCGCTTGACCGGTATGCGCTCCACTATGGCCTTAACCCCGCCGATGTGATCTAAGTCGCCGTGGGTCATCACCAACGTATCAATCTGGTTGATGCCACGGAATTTAAGAAAAGGAACCACCACTTGCTTGCCGGCATCAAAGGAAGCCTCCCCATCCCGCACATCGCGCCCGCCGCCGTCAATCACAATCACCTGCCCCGATTTCGCTTCAACCACCGCACAATCTCCTTGGCCCACATCTAGAAATGTGATGCGCGTCGCATCGCTCCCTATTTTCATGCTTGCGGCGATAAAGAGTAAGCCGATCCAGCAAATCCACCCATAGACGCGATGCGCGCCGCTGTGAAAGCGAAATGCCCCGCACCATGCAGCAAAAAGATACCAGCTTGCCAATGCGTACGCCACCAGCCACCAACCCGGTGGGGTTTGCCACAAGCGATGCAACGGGGTCATCTGCGCCAGCACACCGACACCCCCATCCACGATATACAGGCAAAGCGTAACCATCTCGGCCACCGCACGGGCGCCCGTTTCCCAGACTGCCGCCAACAACACCGAACCCATCCCCAAGGGCGTCACCACTAAGCTGACAATGGGCACAAACAATAGATTGGCGACACCAGACAAAAGCGAATATTCATGAAAATGAACCAGTGCAAACGGCAACGAAACCCCTTGAGCAATCAGCATTCCCGCTAATGCTTGTCGCGCCCAAGCCCAGGGAAGAGGAAGGGCATCACCCAAACTCCCTGTCCCAATGACCAATGCGGCGGTTATGGCATATGTAAGTTGAAAACCAGCTTCTTCCAATACATGCGGATTCCAGCCACATTGGAGCAAAAATGAAAGGGCCAAGAAAGATAGCACATCCTGCTGGCGGCGCAAAAGGGTGGCGAGCAAAACCATTCCGGCCGTCAAGGCCGCCCGAATCACAGGGGCGCCCATGCCGGTCAGGATGACGTATAACGGAAGAAGAGCCATAACTAAGCCCGCCGCTTTTTCCCGGGTCATGCCGAGCCGCTTCAATCCCCAATACCCGACTGCGAGCAACACACTGACATGCAAACCTGAAATGGAGAGGACATGGATGATGCCAAGGGTAGAGTAATTCTGTTCAATCCGTTCGGGAACCGCTTTTCTCTCACCCAGCAAAATGCCCCGCATCACACCGTTTGTCTGCTCCGGATAAATCTGTTTCACGGTTTCACTTGCCCAGTTCCGCACTCCGCCCATCCAATACAGGGGATGGTATCTGGCAACAGCCAACAGACGGAATTCGGACAGCGACTTTCCTTCAGCCAACCAGTGAATGCCGCGCCGTGCCAAATACTCCCTATAATCAAAGGCCCCCGGATTGCGCGGCAGAGGCGGACGTTGAAAAGTGAGCGGCATCGCTACCGTCTGCTGGGGTTTGATCTGCGCGGTTCGCCGCCACTGGCTGGGGTCGGACAAAGCTACCGTGACTTGCACCGGCTCCCGTTGCGGCAAATGCCGCCACTTCCCACCCATGCGCAACCGCTCCACATCAAGCACAAACAGGAGGCGATCCCCGTCACGCTCAGGCAGGGAGGTGACCTTGCCTACCACCGGCAGGGATCGGGAGGACTCGGCGGATGCCCCGATCAGTGGCGAAAGTGCTGACGGCGAATGCCCCTCCACCCATGAGATCCGCCCGCCTGACAAGCACACGCCTACCAGCAGCAAGGTGATGACAACTCCTTTCCGCCATTGGTAATACGCCCATCCGCCACCCACCAGTGCGGCCAGCGCGGCGAGCAGGTAGGCTGTGGCGGGGAGCCGACACCATCCATGTACGAAGTAGCCGAGCACCCACGCCAAACTTAACACTACCAAAGGCCGTTTCATTCTCCCACCTCCTTTTCGTACCGTTCTTTCTTCCCGCCTCATGTCTTTTTCCTTCTTTTTCCAACAGATTTCAACAAAAAAACACCCATGTCGCACATGAGTGTTCAGTCTTGCCAGCAATACGGCTTTTTCATTCGCACTATCTGAAGCTTTACACTTTCGGCAACGTGATGCCCGTTTGGCCTTGGTATTTCCCTTGTTTATGTCCATAAGAAACTTCGCACGCTTCATCGCTTTCCAAGAACAGGATTTGGCACAATCCTTCATTGGAATATATTTTCGCCGGCAGAGGGGTCGTGTTGGAGATCTCCAATGTCACATATCCCTCCCAGCCCGGTTCCAACGGGGTGACGTTGGTGATGATGCCGCAACGCGCGTAGGTGGATTTGCCAACGCAAATCGCCAGCACGTTTTCAGGAATGCGGAAATACTCCACCGACCGGGCCAAAGCAAAGGAGTTCGGCGGAATAATACATACCTCTCCTTGAAAGTCCACAAAGGAATCGGAACTGATTTCTTTGGGATCAATCACCGAATTTAACGCATTGTGAAAAATCTTGTACTCATCCGCCACCCTGAGGTCATATCCGTAACTGGACAAGCCAAAGCTGACGGCCTCCCCTTTTCCCACATTGCGATCGATAAATGGTTCGATCATCTTCCGTTCTCTCGCCATCATCCGTATCCATTTATCCGATTTGATTGTCATCTTGGATAACTCCTTCTCTGCTGGATCGTTCTTTATTATTGTACATAAATTAGGCGAAAAGAAAAGCGCCCCCTGTGTTAGGAGGCATTAGACTGCGGACGAGGGCGTGTGTAGATAGAAACGGTGAAAAACCCCTTTCCCGAGGAGCGTCTTGTCACGCGTGGGAAATTCAGCTCCTGAAGGCGCTATCTCCCCATGGCTACCGACACGCTAAACGACATCGCTTGTGCTAGGTCTTCAATCAGATCGTCGGCGCTTTCCAGACCGACCGACAACCGCAACAGTCCATCCGTGATCCCATGTTTTAACCGAACTTCCGGCGGCATGGAGGCATGGGACATCAGCGCCGGATAAGACAAAATCGATTCTACCGCACCTAGGCTGACCGCCACGATCGGCAATTTGACGCGTTGTAAAAATTGGCGCACCTTATCTCCATCACCAAGATCAAAGGAGAGAACAGCCCCGTGCCCGCTAGCTTGCGCGTCCTGTACATAGTGGCCTTCATGCGACGGCAGGCCGGTATAATAAACCCGTTCCACATCGGGATGCTGTTGCAGCCACAAGGCCACTTTTTCCGCACTTCTTGTCGACAGTTCCATTCTCGCCTTCAACGTTTTGATCCCTCTCATCACCAGCCAAGCATCATGAGCGCCTAGCACTGCGCCAAATGCGTTTTGCAATTGCGCTAATGACTCCGCCAATTCTCGGTCTTTGACTGCGACCAATCCAGCGATCACATCGCTGTGGCCTCCGATGAATTTGGTTGCGCTGTGGATGACGATATCGGCCCCCAATTCCAATGGGCGCTGATAATACGGGGTGAGGAAGGTATTGTCCACAATCGTGAGGAGACCATGCGCTTGGGCGATGTTGACGACTCCCCGAAGATCAGTCACTTTCAACAGCGGGTTGGATGGTGTCTCAATATACAGCGCTCTGGTGTTAGGCTTGATCGCTTGCATCACTTGTTCCAAATCCGTCGTATCTACGAAACTCGTCTCAATCCCCATCCGCTCAAACACGTTGGTCAACACGCGATAGGTGCCACCATACACATCTTGGGAAACCACCAGATGATCTCCGCGTGAGAAGAGGAGAAACACGGTGGAAATCGCCGCCATCCCGGATGCAAACGCAAAGCCCCTACACCCACCTTCCAGTTGGGCGATCGTCGCTTCCAACGCCTGGCGGGTCGGGTTACCCGAACGGGCGTAATCAAATTCCCCTGGTTGGTCAATCGAAAATTGGTGAAACGTAGAAGCTTGGTAGATCGGAATGCTCGATGCTCCCGTAACTGAACAGATCTCATTCCCATTGTGCAACAACTTTGTGTCAAACCTCATCTCATCCTCATCCCTTTCTTTAACTTACCGCGCTCGTTTGGCGGTGTGTAAAAGCTCCCGCAGCGGAACCAGATTTTGCTTACTCTTGCGGCAAGGCCTGTGCCAAGTCGGCAATCAAGTCCTCTTGGTGTTCAATCCCCACTGACAAGCGCAACAAGCGGTCACAGACACCTGTTTGCTCCCTGATTTCCACCGGAATGTCGGCATGGGTTTGCGTGGCCGGATAGGTAATCAAGCTCTCCACGCCTCCCAGGCTTTCCGCAAAAGTAATAATCTTCAAATTGTTGAGAACTGGACGCACCCACTCTTTACGCTTCAAGCGGAATGACAGCATCCCGCCGAACCCGTCCGCCTGCTCAGTGAGCAAGGTTTTGCTCCGAGAGTCCAGCGCGGGGTAATATACTGCGTCAACGGCCGGATGGCGCTCTAAATAAGCAGCAATCGCTTGGGCGTTGGCCTCATGCTGCCTCATACGGAGCGCCAAGGTTTTCATCCCCCTGATCAACAACCAACAGTCCAATGGGGCTAACACCGCGCCAATCGCTTTCTGCAAAAAGGCGACCCGCTCCGTCAGTTCTGCGCCCTTGGTCACGATCAACCCGGCCAACACGTCATTGTGCCCACCCAGGTATTTGGTGGCGCTGTGAATAACGATATCCGCTCCCAACGTGAGGGGACGATGTAGAAAAGGCGTCATAAACGTATTGTCCACGATGGTGATCAGTCCTCGTTCCTTAGCCAACCGGCAGACCGCAACAACATCTGTCACACACATCAGCGGATTGGTGGGCGACTCGATGAAGATCGCTTTGGTGTTAGGCTGAATGAACCGTTCAATGTCCGCCAAGTTCCGCATATCCACATAAGAAAAGGAACAACCGTACCGTGTCATCACCTTCTCAAATAGCCGGTACGTTCCGCCGTACAGATCCAACGATACGATCAAGTGATCCCCTTGGCTGAACAAACCCATCAGCGTGTGGATCGCCGCCATTCCCGAACTGCACGCGAATCCGCCGTCCCCCCCTTCCAATCGGGCGATACTTTCCTCTAGCACGTCTCGCGTCGGATTGGAAGCGCGTGAATAATCATACCCAGTGCTCACCCCGTCAACATGCTCATATGCAGTTGAAAAATAGACCGGATAGTTCACTGCTCCTGTATTCCGTTCTTGTCTGTTCCCGATTTGCGCCAACGCTGTTTCCATTCTCATCGGTGTTTCCTCTCCTTTGATGCGGAAATTTGGCAAACAAAAAACCCCTTCCCGACAAGAGAAGAGGTTTGCGCGCGCGGACGGACCGTCTCCTCTTATCTCTCAGAACTTTTTGTTCTGCAGGATTTGGCACCTTCCGGTGATACCATCTCACCGAGGTTGCCGGGCTTCATCGGGCCAGTCCCTCCGCCGCTCTTGATAAGAGAAACAATATGAATGTTTATTACGTTTGCATTTTTAATGATAAGGTGATTATACCCACTCCTTTTTTATCCGTCAAGTCTGTTATTTATGCGCAACAGTGAAATAGTATACATTTCATTGATTTCGCGCACTTTATTACCTAAAATGAGGTTAATTGGGTAAATTACAAGGGAGGTTCATCATCCATGTCCAAAAACCAAGCAGTGATTGAACTCACGGATAAATACGGAGCGAAAAACTACCATCCCCTGCCGATCGTCATCTCCAAAGCAGAAGGCGTGTGGGTGGAAGACGCCGACGGCAATCGTTACATGGATATGTTAAGTGCTTACTCTGCGCTCAACCATGGTCACCGTCATCCGCGACTCATCCAAGCCCTCAAGGATCAAGCAGACAAAGTGACGCTTACTTCCCGCGCCTTCCACAACGACCAATTGGGCACGTTTTATGAGAAAGTCGCTGAGCTGACCGGCAAAGAAATGGTTCTGCCCATGAACACGGGTGCGGAAGCAGTTGAGACGGCTATCAAAGCGGCTCGGCGCTGGGCTTACGATGTGAAAAAGGTAGCCGACAACCAAGCAGAAATTATCGTCTGTGAAGATAACTTCCATGGCCGCACCATCACCGCTGTTTCGCTGTCTTCCAACGAAGAATACCAACGTGGATTCGGTCCGCTCACACCCGGCTTTAAAGTGATCCCTTATGGCGATTTGGAAGCGCTTAAAGCGGCTATCACCCCAAACACGGCTGCCTTTATGTTGGAGCCGATCCAAGGGGAAGCGGGAGTCATCGTTCCACCGGAGGGCTTCCTGCGCCAAGCCTTGGAAATCTGTAAAGAACACAATGTCCTCTTCATCGCCGATGAGGTACAAACTGGCTTCGGGCGGACAGGTCAGCTCTTCGCCTGCGATTGGGAAGGCGTGAAGCCAGATATGTACATTATGGGTAAAGCATTGGGCGGCGGAGTCATGCCGATCTCCGCAGTCGCTGCCGACAAAGAAATCTTGGGCGTCTTCGATCCGGGTTCGCACGGCTCTACTTTTGGCGGTAATCCTCTCGCTTGTGCTGTGTCCATCGCCGCACTCGATGTTCTGGTGGAAGATGATCTCACCACCCGTTCTCGCGAGTTGGGTGAATACTTCATCACCGAATTGAAGAAAATCGAAAACCCGATCATTAAAGAAGTACGCGGTAAAGGCCTCTTCATCGGCATGGAACTGTATGAGAAAGCACGTCCATACTGTGAAGCACTGATGAAAGAAGGGTTGCTCTGCAAAGAAACCCACGACAACACCATCCGATTTGCGCCTCCGCTCACCATCACTCAAGAAGAGTTGGATCTCGCGCTGGAAAAAGTGCGTAAAATCATGTCCAAATAAGCGTGCTACACATTTAAGCGATCCAGTTTGCTTGGATCGCTTTTTCCTTTAATGCACTGTGATCTGTTCGCGAAATTTCTCCACTGTCTTCGCGCCGATGCCAGGCACCTGCGCGATGTCCTCCACCGATTGGAACGGCCCGTGTTCTTCGCGGTATCGGACGATGGCCTCCGCTTTGCTGGGACCGATTCCGTTCAGCTTGTCCAACTCTTCTACCGTCGCGGTGTTCACATTGATCTTCCCGCCGGCATCCGCCGAGTCAGCCTTCGCCGTTTCCATAAACGGTGTCACCTGCTCCCCTTGTTTGGGAATGTATAGCACCATCCCATCCCGGAGCGGCTCAGCTAAATTCACCCGTCCCAGATCAGCCCCTTCCCGCGCCCCACCAGCGCGCTCCAGCGCCTCATACACTCTCGCCTCCGTACTAAAATGATAAATGCCTGGCTTATGCACCGCTCCTTTGACATCGATGATAATCGCTTTCTCACTCGCCTGTTTGCTCGTGTTTGCCTCAGGTCTTTCGGTCACGGGCGGATTGGCCTGCACCGGGTATTCCATCCACTCCTGCCTGTCAGGACTCTCTTCCTGTCCAAACAGCCAGACTGCCCCCACCGTCAACACCACCCCCGCCAACGAAATCGCCAAGCCCTTCTCCCTTGGTGTCCAACCCCAGTAAACCATCGCCTTCACGCTCCGACATTTTTTTCCAATTACCCACACTATACCCGTTTCTCTCCATTTGCACAATAGGGCTGACGTCCCCCTTGCATGCTTCCAGAACGACAAGAGGCTCCGCCCCCTTATACCGGGAACGGAGCCTCTTGCTAGGCTGAATCCGCCTTAATTCGCTACGATATTCACCAGTTTACCTGGCACCACAATGACTTTGCGCACTGTTTTCCCCTCGATCAACGCTTGGATGCGCTCGGTTTCCAACGCCTGCTTTTCTACTTCTTCACGGCTGGCACCGGTAGCGACGACTAATTTGTCCCGCACCTTGCCATTGATCTGCACAGCGATTTCCACCTCGTCCAGCACCAACGCCCGTTCATCGTAGGTGGGCCAGTCAACGCGATGCACACTGCCCTCTTTCCCCATCGATTGCCACAGCTCTTCCGTCACGTGCGGCACGAACGGGGCTAGCAAGACCACCAGCGTTTCCAGCGCTTCCTTCAACACTGCGCGATCAGCATGCTCGGGATATGCATACAGCCCATTGACCAATTCCATAATCGCACTGATCGCGGTGTTGAAATGGCTGCGCTCTCCGATCTCGCTAGTCACTTTTTTGATGGTTTGATGCATCAGGCGGCGCAGTTCTTTCGCCTCGCCGCTTTGCGGTTCGCCCTGCACAGGGATATCTTGCACAAACAGCGCTTCATGCTGAGCGATCAGCCGCCACACGCGGTTGATAAACCGATAGCTGCCTTCCACACCGGAATCGCTCCATTCCAAATCGCGGTCAGGCGGAGCCGCGAACAGGATGAAGAGCCGAGCCGTGTCCGCACCATATTTCTCGATGATTTCCAGCGGGCTCACCACGTTGCCTTTGGATTTCGACATTTTGAATCCATCTTTCAACACCATGCCTTGCGTCAACAAGCTTTTGAACGGTTCGTCCACAGGCACCAAGCCCGCATCATAGAGAACCTTGGTGAAGAAGCGGGAATAGAGCAAGTGCAACACCGCATGTTCGATACCACCGATGTATTCATCCACCGGCAACCATTTGGCCGCGCTTTCCGGCGTAAATGGCTCGTTTTCATTTTGCGCGTCCGTGTAACGCATGAAATACCAAGAAGAGTCGATAAACGTGTCCATCGTATCTGTTTCACGGCGCGCTTTGTTGCCGCAACGCGGGCACGTCGTCTGCACAAAAGTGTCCGAAGTGGTCAGCGGGTTGCGCTTTCCATCAAACACCACATCTTCCGGCAACATGACCGGCAATTGCTCCTTGGGCACCGGCACCGCTCCGCACGAGTCACAGTAAATCATCGGAATGGGCGTGCCCCAATACCGTTGACGGGAGATGAGCCAATCACGCAAGCGGTATGTCGTCGTCCAACCGCCTTGCTTCCGCTCTTCCAGAAACTTGGCGATCTCTTTCACCGCTTGGCGGTTAGGCATCCCGTCAAAGTCTCCTGAACCGGTCAACACCCCGTCTTCGGTATACGCTTCCGTCAACGGCTCTGGCAACGGCTCCCCTGCCGCTGGTTGAATCACCACTTTGATGGGCAATCCGTATTTGGACGCAAATTGGAAATCGCGCTCATCATGCGCAGGCACTCCCATCACGGCGCCCGTGCCGTAATCCATCAGGACATAATTGGCCACCCAGATGGGTACTTTTTCTCCCGTAAGCGGATGCTTGGCGTATGCCCCAGTAAACAAGCCCACTTTTTCTGCCTCGGTGGAAGTGCGCTCGATCTCAGATTGTTTTTTCATCTGTTCGATGAAAGCGAGCACATCTGCTTCCGTTTCTTTGCCTTTCACCAAACGAGGCACCAAGGGATGTTCAGGCGCCACCACCATGTAGGTCACCCCAAACAGGGTGTCAGGCCGGGTGGTGAAGACGGTCACCGGCTCATCGTCACATTCGGGCACCGTAAATGTGACATGCGCCCCTTCGCTCTTGCCGATCCAATTTCGTTGCATCGCTCGCACCTTGTCAGGCCAGTCCGGCAGACGGTCCAACCCTTCCAGCAGGCGTTCCGCATAGTCGGTGATGCGCAAGAACCACTGTTCCAACTCTTTTTTGGTTACTTCTGAATCACAACGCCAGCACTTGCCGTCTTCCACCTGTTCATTGGCCAGTACCGTGTTGCAATCGGGGCACCAATTGACGAAGGCCTTCTTGCGGTAAGCCAATCCCCGCTCATAGAACAGCAAAAACAGCCATTGGGTAAACTTATAATACTCAGGCAGACAAGTGCCCAAATAACGGTCCCAGTCATAGGAAGCACCGATCAGCGCTTGCTCTTTGCGAATGCGCTCCATGTTGGACAAGGTCCACTCTCCAGGATTGATGCCGCGATTGATCGCCGCGTTTTCCGCAGGCAAGCCGAACGCGTCCGCCCCCATCGGATGCAAGACGCGGTAGCCGTTCATGCGCCGAAACCGAGCCACCACGTCACCGATGGAATAAACCCGCATATGCCCCATATGCAACCCTTCGCCGGAAGGGTAAGGAAATTGCTCCAGTGCGTAATACTTGGGTTTGCTCTCATCTTCATCCGTATGATGCAGGCGCGCTTCCTGCCACGCCTGTTGCCATTTGCGCTCAATTTCTTTTGGCGTATACTCTCTCATGACCTGTACGCTCCTGTCCTAAAAAATTAAAAACCTCCCGCCCCTAGTCTCAGCTAGGGACGAGAGGTTGGATAACCAATTCCCGCGGTACCACCCTAATTAGCACCAAATCAAGTACTCACTCAAATCCGGTAACGGGGATGAATCGCTGAAGGGTACTAAAAGTCCGTTCCCCTCCAGGGCGATAAGGCGAGTTCGTCCACTGTCTCAGATTGACTTGCACCAACCGTCAACTCTCTGTGCTGAGCCAAGCGGAGTACTACTCCTTATCATAGCTGTGAAATCATATGTTTTTCATCATTATATGCAAAGGGGAAAATCAGTGTCAACGCTTTATTGCACTTTCACTTGCTGAGCGTCGCCCCACAGTCGTTCCAAACCGTAAAATTCACGCTCATCTTTGTGGAAAACATGCACAACCACATCCCCGAGGTCAATAAGAACCCAGCGAGCATCCTGATATCCTTCGATTCCTTTGAGTGGTAGGTTGAGTTCGACGATTTTCTCTTTGATGCCGGTCACAATCGCTTGCACCTGCGTTTGGGAATTCCCGTGGCAGATGACAAAATAATCGGCAAATCCCGATATTCCGCGAATGTCTAGAACCGTCACATCTTGAGCTTTTTTCTCCTCGGCAGCGGTGGCCGCCAATTGTGCGATTTCCACTACGTTCAAAAAAATTCCTCCCTTGATTCCGTTTACGTTTGCACCACTTGGTCCAACATCCAGTTGCGGGCCAACAGCGTCGGTGGGTACACTTTTTGCTTCCTTTGAATCAAGAATTGGATCGTATTTTCCAGCGCTTTTAGCAACGCTTGATCCAAGTTCGTTTCCGCCAGCAACCGCACTTCGTCCAATCCCGGAAATTGGCGCGCCGGTTCAATATAGTCGGCTAGCCAAATCACTTTTTCGAGCTGGGACATGCCCTCGCGCCCCGACGTATGGTACTGAATTGCATGAAGCACATCGGGATCGGTTATGCCAAATTGATCGCGGGCCACGATGGCAGCGACTGGACCATGCCACAATTCTTTGTTGTATTGGAGCAGGTCCTTCGGCAAATCCGATTGCCGAATCCGTGCGGCCAGCTCGGTGTCGGGCCAAAACTTACAATAATCATGCAGAATGCTTGCGACGGTCACGGGATGGGGGTCCATGCCCAGCCGGTCTGCCAGTTGCAAAGCGGTATCTCTCACCCTGAGGGTGTGTTCCCACCGCGAGATCGGCATCTGTTCTTTTGTAGCTTGCAATAAAATCTCAAGATCCATACAACCCATGCTCCTTCATATACTGGTAAACGGCATCCGGAACAAGGTAACGCGCTGATTTCCCTTGACTGAGACGCTGGCGGATCATGGTGGAGGAAATGTTCGTCAGCGTCGGGTCCGGTATCCAATGAAGGCGATTTTTCACGTAAACCGGCAAGCTTTCCACCTCCACGCCCGGCCTTCCCAAACCGATGACTTGGACAGATTGCAGGATTTCCTTTATTTTATACCAATTGGGCAAATCTTTCACCATGTCCGCCCCGACCAAGAGGTAAAACTGGGCATCTGGATGCGCTTCCGACAACATCCGCACCGTGTCATGCGTATAGGAAGGGCCTTCCCGCTCCAGTTCCATCGTGGATAGTTGAAAGCAAGGATGGTGTTGGATCGCCAAACGAACCATGTTGACCCTGTGGTTACTGGCCGAGATCCGTTTGTCCAATTTGTGCGGCGGTTCCGCCGCGGGGATAAACCAAACCTGATCCAATGCGGCAACCTCGCGCGCCTGTTCCGCCAAGATGAGATGACCCAGATGAATTGGGTCGAAGGTTCCGCCAAATATCCCTACTCTCATGATGATTCACTCTTTCTGTTCCCTTTTTCCCGCCAAAGAGGCTTCCAACACCTTGCGCATGACTTCGACTGGCGCCTTTTTCCCAAGCCACAACTCCAGCGCCAAGGCCGCTTGATGCAGGAGCATGCCTTCACCGGTGTGAATGGTTGCGCCTTTGGCCTTGGCCGCTTGCAACAGGGCCGTCATGCGCGGATGGTAGACAAGATCGCTCACCAAATGATGGGCATTGAGCCATTCACTCGGAATTGGCATCTCCTCCGTCTGCGGCACCATCCCCACCGACGTGGTGTTAACGATCAACGTGGCAGCTTCAATCTCTTGCCGGCAATCATTTACGGCTACGGCTTTTGTCTGGGTATAGCGGGACAAGTGGTGTGCCAGCTCCTCCGCCTTAGCCACTGTCCGATTGGCGACGGTGATCGAAGAAACGCCAGCCGCCGCGAGTGCATAACCGACAGCCCGCGCCGCTCCGCCCGCTCCCAAGAGAACCACCCGTTGCTCCGCCGGTTCAAACGAAACCTGTTCCTGCAAGGAGCGAAGATAGCCAGCTCCGTCGGTGTTATAACCAATCCACTTGCCTTCCCGCTTCACCACGGTATTGACAGCACCGATCTCCCGAGCTGTTTCATCCAATCCGTCCAAATGTTCCATGATCGCCACTTTGTGCGGGATGGTAACATTCCATCCCTTCACATCTAGCGCCCGTAATCCCCTCACTGCCTCCTCCAGCGCGGATGGGGAAACCCGGAACGCCAAGTATGCGTACGGAGCCTTCAGTTCGGCCAATGCCGCATTCATCATAACCGGCGATTTGGAATGACTCACCGGATCACCGAGTAAACCGAGCAACCCTGTATGGCTGTCAATGAACCCCATTCCTCTTCCCCCTTGAGAGATGCGATCTCTTCATGCTTGCCCGACAGCCCGCGTCAGATCAATGCCGGACGTGTCGTCACCTGTATCCCTTCCGGCGCCCACACTTCCAGCGTAGCTTTTTCCTTGCCGCACGCGACCCAACCCAATCCGGAAATCACGATATCCTGCTTTTGGCGGCCATTTAAATGGATCGTATGTTTCTTCCATCTTGGCAACGCCTCCGGATTGCGGGGCGGCGTCAGCAAGCCACCGCGATGCTTCCGCCAGATGTCATCGGCTTGCGCCAATTTTGTCCGATGAACGTACAGCCGGTTGGATAAATAACAGACAAACGGTTGCTTTGGCCCGCGCACAAAGTCAAACCGGGCAAATCCCCCGAAGAACAGCGTTTGCTCTTCGTTCAGCTGATAAACTTTTGGTTTGAGTGTGGATTGAGGCACGACCAACTTCAGCTCTTTGGGCTCAACCCACTCGCTCACGCGGTCTTTGCGGACGATCCCCGGCGTGTCGATAATTTCTTTCCCGTCATCCAGCGGAATGCGAATGGCGTCCAATGTCGTGCCGGGGTAAGGTGAGGTGGTAATCACATCCTCGCCCTCTTCGGTAACCTCTTTGATCAGACCGTTAATAAACGTAGATTTTCCTACGTTGGTTGTACCAACTATGTACACATCCCGCCCACGGCGATGATACTCAATCGCTTGAACAGCATCGCGCATTTTCATACCCTTGGCAGCACTGCACATGATAACTTCTACGGGATGAACCCCCATGTCCCGCGCGGACTGGTACACCCATTCCCGCAAACGCCCCCATTTGGTCGAAGGGGGGAACAAGTCCACCTTGTTAGCAACCAGCAATAACGGGTTATTCCCAATGCGGCGATGCAATCCCGGAATCCAACTCCCGGCGAAGTCAAACAAGTCGACCACCAACACCACCAAGCTATCCGTCGATGCAATCGCATCCAACAACCGATAATACGCATCGGGATCTTGCTCCACCGCTTCAATCTGACCATAATGCCGGATGCGGAAACACCGTTGGCACAACACCGACTCCCGATTGAGCGCCTGAGCCGGGGCATAACCAACCCGTTTGGGGTCTTCGCTCTGAATAGCGACCCCGCATCCTTCACAACGAAACTCATGCATGTCGTTCAATCGTCTTTCCACCTTGCTTTCTACGTTGATTCACCTTTATTGGAACGCTCCCACCGCACATGGCCTTTCCGCTTCAGCAAGCTAAACACGAAGCGCTCCACACGGCGATTAATTCTCGTGAAGAACCCATCGATGTTTGAAACTGGCGCAACGAGGATGGTATACAAACCCATGCGGTTGCCCCCGAATACATCGGTTAACAACTGGTCCCCGATCACCACCGTCTCCTCCCGTTTGGTGCCCATCCGCTCCAGCGCTTTTCGGAAAGCGGACAACAAAGGCTTCTTTGCCGCATGGATGTACGGAAGCCCCAACGGATCAGCGAAATGGGCCACACGTGTCCGGTTGTTGTTGGACACAATCATCACATTAAAACCCATATCCCGCAACTCATCTAGCCAAGCGACTAACCGCGGGGTGGCGTCAGGTCGCGTCGATTCGACCAACGTGTTGTCCAAATCGACAATGATTCCCTTGACACCTCTCCGTTTCAATTCCTCATAATCAATGACGTATATCGACTGTGCAAACTGATCAGGTACCATGAATTTTAGCACATCTCACACCGTCCACCTTGAGACTTGTCGGCAATAAATATATCACAGCGCAACCAAGGGTTGCAAAAAACAAAAAGACCGGACATTCGCCGATCTGACTAGAAGCATCCACACGTGCCGACGCGGTGGTGATTCATCAGGTTCACTGTTACGAAGATTGTCCCTTCTCCGCATCCATCCGCTCTTTTTCGGCGAGAACCGCCAGAAACAAGTCCGCGTCGGACAAGTACTGGAACCAAGCGATCACTTCTTCCGCTTCCGTCTCTATCACATTGTATCCTTTATCTTCAAGCATTTCTCCAACTCGTTCCAATCGGTATGTAGCCATAAATCCATTCCTCCAACTCAATTGTCTCCCTCTTATTTTGCTGTTTATGAACGCAGGATGCAAGCTGTTCTTCCCGTTCTCATCAAACATTACATAAACTCGAAGTCATCACCTTTTTCCTCGCTCCAGTTGCATGCTGGATCATGGGCAAGACAAATGCCATCCTGCCAACTAAAAAACCAGCAAACAACATGTTCGCTGGTTTTACACGCTCCGTTGGCCCCTTTGCCAGTTCAGCCTTTTTCACATTGCGTACTCTGCTTATTTTTTTTGAAGAGATACCAGACGCCAAACGCCAAGGCGACCACGCCTGCCAAAATGTAACCAAATTTCTGCATGAGATCAAGAAAATGCTGAACCGTGTCCAAATTCCCCTTTCGCCCGACAAACAGCAAAACGGTGTTCCACGGAAAAACCCCCAGATAACTAAACGCGATAAAGCGCCACAGTGAAATGCGGCTCATACCCGAAATATAAGAAATATAGTTACCAAACCCGGTTGGGCGGGACAGGGTGATGCTCCATTCCCCGTATTTTTGGAACCACATTTGCGCTTTTTCAATTTTTTTCTGGTCAAATTTCTTTTTGGAAAACTTCTCAATCCGGGTGCCAAGATAAAAAGGAATTAAACTGAACGCAACGTATACAAAACTATTGATAGCGGAGATCAGGACGAGGGTCCATGGGCTAACATCCATCAGGTAACCGTAGATCAGAACGAAAAGAGCTCCTGGAAAGGGCAACGACGACGCTTCAATCGCCGTGGCCACAAATAGCCCCCACATTCCACATTTAGCCAAAAAATCCAAAGCAATTTGTAGCATAAGTCCACTCCCTGCTGTCTTGTTAGCCTACCTACAAAACGTTTACACGCGCATTTATATTCATGATTGCACAAGATTTCATTTTTTAGGGATTCTAGAATCAGTATATCACATCAGGCACCTTCCGGTGCATCTCCCAACAATTGGCGTGCCCGCACACTTCTAGAATCATCCCCACATCTTCCGTTCTGTCTATTCTTTCACAATCATGTGTGTTGATACCAACGCGCATGATTGTTTTTCACCGCACAACCCATTTCATGATCTCACCATTTTATTTTAGCAGGTCACAAGAGCAGGTGATAGTGAACAACCCATGACACGTTTCGACAAGTAATAGCGAGCAAGCCAACCGTTGTCTTTGGCCATGTGGGCTACGTCAACTCTTGACGCAGACGCTCACGCACCTCCATCAAAATGACACCCAATCGATTTTTTCCCGTACCATCACTGCCAATGCCCCAATACATATCCGTAGTCGTCAACTCCACGATCTTCTCTTCACCTGTCGCCAACAAAACGTCACGAATCTCCGGATGGCTCTTAAACTTGGCATAAACCGCACGCCGCATCACATCGTCTTTCACCGACTCCCAATCTGGTCGTAAAGGCGCTTTTCGGGAACGCCCCCATTGCGCCGCCTTCATGGGGGACGGCGCCAACCGGATCTTTTCTGCATAATCTGGCGCGGTCGTCACAAACTTTTGCGCCTGAAAATAGTGCTCGGTTGTTGGCCATTCCTTCCCATCTAGCACAATCGGATGTGCGGAAAAATTAGAAAAACAGCCATATGGATCGTTCACGCGATAAAATGAGATCACCACAGCCGCGCCCCCTTACAACTTGGTGTTTTGCAAACCAAAAAGAGGTGGCGAACAGGACATTCTATTGTGCCATGCTCGCCTCCTCTTGGCGCCATTTGCAACGCGCTTGTCACATCATCTGACAAAATGGTAGTGCGCCGCTGGCAATTCGTGATATGGTTTACCTATCGTTAATCGATGATTTGGAACGTTTTCGGGAACCGGGTCAACAACTCCACTCCATCCGCCGTGATGTGAACATCATCTTCAATCCGGACGCCGCCCACTTCCGGAACATAAATGCCCGGCTCAATGGTAAACACCATGCCGGTCAACAACGGATCGTCGTTCCGTTCATGGATAGAAGGAAATTCATGCACACCAATCCCCAGGCCATGGCCGAGGCGGTGGTTAAAATACTCGCCGTAACCGCGTTCGCTGATGAGGTTGCGGGCTACCAAGTCCACATCACCCATCCGCACACCAGGGCGGCACACATTGATCGCCGCCTCTTGCGCAGTCAGAACGGCGTCATAGATGGTGCGTTGTTCCTCGCTGGCTTCCTGGTATACAAACGTGCGCGTTATATCAGAGCAATAACCATCCAATACGACGCCCAAGTCAAACAGGACAAAGTCGCCTTTTTTCAGCGGCCGGTCACCAGGTGTGCCGTGGGGCAAAGCAGAGTTGGCTCCAAACAGGATGGTGGTGGGAAAGGACATTTCCCGGATTCCTTTTTTCTTCATCGCCAATTCGATCTCAGCCACGACTTCCAACTCGGTGCGGCCCAGCCGAAGCGCATCCAAGCCCACTTGCACTGCCTCATCGGCAATCAAAGCCGCCTGCCTCAAAATGCCCAGCTCATCCGCACTTTTCACCAAACGCATTTGGTTGATCAGTGCGTCCACTGCCGTGAAAGACGCCCCAGGCACGACGCCGAGTAGCGCTTCTGCACGAGCGTAGGGCAACGACTCTTTTTCGACCGCAATAGTGGCATTGCGCTCGATTCCCCGCTTGCTTAGCGCCTCGCCAATCATCAACCACGGATCTTCCGCATCATCGTAACCGATGATCTGTTCAGTCCAGCCAGCCGCCCGCGCCCGTGCTTGCTCCATCTTTGGGCAAACGAGGAACGGATCCGCTTCCGGAAACAGAAAGACGCCCATCAACCGTTCATGGGGATCGCACAAGAAGCGGGTGAGATAGAAAACATTCGGCGTGGAATGGACAAACGCCATCTCTACCCCTTCCTGTTTCAACCATTGCGAGATGTTTTCCCATTTGCGTTCCATCATCAAAACACTCCTATACCATGGCCGAACTGCCAATGAATTTATGTAGTCATAAGATATCACTAACTTTTATTATAACGAAACGAATCATTTACACACGCATAAAAATTTTTCAAATGTGATCAATACAATTTGGTTTAAACAGAAAATGTTCCGGGAAAATAATTCTTATTATACTCGGATGCTTTCCCAGCTGACCGTTCGGGCTCACTCCCATTTGCATGGCATGTAAACTGATGAGTATTTACGGGGGGATCACTGATGAAAAAAACGTATCTGTGTGAAAGCTGCGGAAAAGTGGCCGCCAAATACGAAGCGCGTTTGACGAAGGAAGGTAAAAACGTCTTGGTTTGCCAATCTTGTTTGAAAAAGCTGAATGACGAACCAGATACATTAAGCCATCCGCTTGACTTGGATCACCAAGACGGGGAATCTTCGTTTCAATTTTGAATCTACGAAAAAGCAGCTTCTCTCCTATGAGGGAAGCTGCTTTTTGGTTAATAGATCGGTGTCCAACCTTCTTTGGTTTTAAAGATGCGCACCGCCACCACTTTCCGATCTGCCATCAACGTAAAATAATGGCGGGTGTTTTCCGGCACCGAAATCAGATCACCTGGTTCCAGCTCTACATCGAAATACCGGCCATCCTGCCCCTTAATCGCAAAAATGCCGTGGCCGCTCACAATAAACCGCACTTCATCATCGGTATGGTGATGTTCGGCTTTGAAGTTTTCCAATAGCTGATCCAAGTTGGGGGTGGCGTCGGACAAAGAAATCACATCCTCAGTCACATAGCCCCGCCGTGCCGACAAATCATCGATCTCTTTCCGGAACGTTTGGATGATCTCCGCTTTCTCTTCCTCGTCCAAATTGTATTTTTCACTGAGCCGCGCGGGTAGCTTCGTAATATCCCATTTTTCATAAATGATGCCTTGGCTGTTTAAATATGTGCTCACCTCATCGGGGTGGCTCACTCTCTGATCGTTGTCATGAAAACGCAATTCTGCCATGATCCATTCCTCCTATGCGTGAGCCGCAGTCGCGGGGGAAGCCGTCCACCGCGGTTGCAACATCAACATTTTTAAATGGTAAGAAAACAGAAATTCCAATGCTTCCAAATGTTTCTTCGCTTCAAATCCGTCTTTGCCCCATACGGTGACACCATGGTTGCGAATCAACACCGCTTTGGTGTTGGTTTCGATCACCCTGGCCACTTCTTTGGCCAACGTGGGCAGATCGGCGAAATTCTCCACAATCGGTACGGTGATCTCGCCATCCTCTTCCCAGATACCAAACGCCTTGATCAGTTCCTGATTGCGAAAAGTGACAAACCCTTGCTCTGCATACAGTTCAGACACGACATTGTTGTCCACCGTATGCACATGCAAACAACATCCCGCGGTTGTGTTGCGGTACACCTCCAGATGGATACAGGTTTCCGCGGACGCCTTTAATCCGGTGTCTTCCACCGCCCTTCCCTCGCCATCGACTAGCAGGAAATCTTCCATCGTCCGTTTGCGCTTGTCCTTGCCACTGGCGCTGACTAGAAATTGCAGAGGATCGTCGTTCACCTTGATCGACAAATTACCGCTGGTTCCGGGAAACCAGTCCCGGCCGGCCAACTCATCTTTGATTTCAGCCAACTCCTGCCATTTTCGGGCCACTACACTCATGCGACAACCCCCTTTTGCTCAAGGGATGAGATGATATCGTAAAACGTGTTAAAGGGTGTGTGGGCGATGGCCAACTCTTCACATTTCTTTACTAGGAAATCGCGTGCAAACACCTCATCTGCCTGTTTGGCCGCGGCTAGATCAGTGATGGAATCGCCGATGACGATGCGATGGTACCGCTCTTTGGGATACTGTTTCAGAATGGCCGGTTTGCACAAGCCGCAATCATTTTGGCAACTTTCATCACAGGCGTGGGGCCACAAGATGCGGATCGTCTCCCCGCTGAAGTCACTGCCATTGCAGTAAATGTTGGCCTGATCTACAAGCCCTTCCAGCATGGGATGGACAAAGAAATCAATGCCTCCGCTGACAATGTACAACGGAATACCATTGTCTTGGGCAAAACGGACAAACTCGGGAAATCCACTGCGCAGGCGGGCATGTTCCAGCACGAACCGCACGATGTCCTCTTTCAAGGAGGAGGACAACATGGCAAACATTTCCCCTACGCCTGAACGAATCGACCGGCGCTGGGCCAACACATCCTCCTTGATCGCCTCCCAACCGGGCGGATTAAACTTTTTCATGATGGCGATGATATTGTCTGTCTCTGTCACTGTGCCATCGAAATCGCAAAACAAGATCGGTTGCTTGCTCATGACCGCCCCGCTCCTCCCCACAAAGATAGCGCCTTGGCCAGCTCCGGCCGGGCATCGTCTACCTCACTCAGCTCTCCACCAGCCAACACCACTTCAATCGCTTGCCGAAACGCGCGACCGCCGCCCACTGCTCCGTCAGGGTGACCATGTACGCCTCCTCCCGCGTTGATGACACAATCTATGCCGAAATCCCGCACCAGTGCAGGTACCAATCCCGGATGAATCCCGGCAGAAGGAACAGGAAACGCCCGGCGGTGAATATCCGATTCCGCCAACAAGTGCTCTTTAATCGCCAACGCATCCTGCTGTGGGATAGCAACGCTTCCGTAAGGGGATGGGAACAAGACCAAGTCGGCCCCGGCCATACGCAAGAGCTTGCCCAACAAAAGCGCCCGGTCTAGACCATAACGGGATGAAGCGGTAAACGCGCCAGAAACGGCGGGATGAGCCATGATCGGCACAGTGATTTCCTCGTCTTCCGCCAATTCGGTGAGCACATCCAGCCCATAGGCAAACACGTTAAACAACAGGGCATCAGCCCCCCATTCAACCGCCCGCTTCGCTTTTTCCTTCAATTCGGATGTGCGTCCGGTCAGATTCACCGCGTACAAGGTCTTGTGCCCTGTTTCCGCCTCTGTGGCGCCAAGCACTTCCTTGGCCGCGCGAATCCTCTCTTTAAAAGGGGTCAGGGGGTTGTCGAACAATATCTCATCATCTTTGACTAAGTCAATGCCTCCCAGGGCTTGCTCGCGCAACTGCTGTTGGAAATAGGACAGATCCCGGCCCAACATGGCCTTGAAGATGCTCATCACCAACGGTCTGCCCGTCACGCCGAGCGTCTCCCGGATGCCGTCAATGCCATATCGCGGTCCCGGAAAGGCACTTGCCACCTCCGGGGAGAAGGTGAGATCCACCAATTTGATTTCACCGTCAAGCGAGAGCTTGCCAAATACCGTGGTCAAGATCGCTGGCAGGTCTAAGGAGAAATTGGCCGCAGGATATTTGATTCGAATCAGCCCTTTTGTGCCCTCGCCGTCAGTCGGGAGCGGGGCCACTTCCACCACTTCTCCCTTATGTCGCTCCAATTGAGCCTGCTCAATCGTCGGCAGATTGGTCCACGAACCGACCGTAAGCCCCAGTGCGATGCTCTCCGCTTTTTTGTGCAAGTCGGCTTTTTGCTCATGCACAAGATATGTCGCCACCACATGACCCATACCACTCACTCCTCACAAATAAAAAAACCCTTCGCGAGGAAGGGATGATCCACAGACTCCACTTCCTCCCATCTCTCAGCTGATTTGCTGCAAGAATTAGCACCGTGCCTTCGTGGTTATGGACCACGGCTCCCTGATCTTATCGGGCGCCCCATCTCGCGATGGCATTACGGTCGGTTGCTGGGCTTCATCGGGCTCGTCCCTCCGCCGGCTCTTGATGAGAGAAATAACATAATTCCGTTTCAATTTTCAATTTTCCCCGTCATTATCACATAACCATGCGCCTATGTCAATCCGTTTTTCGCAGGGCAACACGCCGCCATCCGGTCAGCAGCCTCAATCAAGCGCTTCTCACTGTCCAGCATGCCCACCCGCACATAGCCATCCCCCGCCTGTCCGAAGCCCAGCCCAGGAGCGACGGCGACATGGGCGCGTTCCAACAGCAAGTTAGCAAACGAGAGTGAGGTATGCCCCTCCGGCACCGGAAGCCAACAGAAGAAGGAGCCAGCCGGCTTTTCCACCTGCCATCCGTGCTCACGCAACCGGTCGATAAAAGCATCGCGGCGTCTTTCGTATGTGGTCACCAATTCCCGCACACAATCCTGCGAACCCGTCAGCGCGGTCGCCGCTGCCTGCTGGATGGCACCGAACAAGCTGACATAAAAATGGTCTTGTAGCAACTGAATGCTCTCAATCACCTGCTCATTCCCCACCGCAAATCCGATGCGCCAACCGGCCATGTTGTAGGTTTTGCTCATCGTGTAAATCTCAATGCCTACCTCTTTGGCACCCGGCGTCTCTAAAAAGCTCATTGGCTTCAATCCGTCAAAACCGATCGCGGCGTACGCGAAATCATGAACGACCAGCACATCGTGCCGCTCGGCCCGGTTCACCACTTCGGCGAAAAATTCGGCGTTGGCGACGGCGCCTGTCGGGTTGTTGGGATAATTGAGGAACATCAGCTTCGCCTTGTCCCACACTTTCTCATCAATAGCAGCAAAATCAGGCAAAAACCGATTTTCAGCCAACAACGGCATCAGCGCCATCTCAGCACCAGCCATGGCAATCCCCGACCAATAATCGGGATAGCCCGGATCGGGCACCAATGCGACATCACCAGGGTTGAGATAACATTGCGAGATCTCCACCAACCCTGCTTTGCCACCAAACAGCACCGCCACTTCCGTTTCGGGATTTAGCTTCACCCCGTACTCCCGTAAGTAAAATTGCGCAACCGCCTCCTTGAGGAACGCGTGGCCTCGAAACGGCGGATATTTGTGATGTTGCGGATTATCGGCAGCCCGCTTCAACGCATCCACGATATGCGGGGGAGTCGGCAAATCAGGATTGCCTTGACCCAGATTGATCACGTCATGCCCTTGCGCCTGCAGACGGCCGACTTGACCAACCAAGCGGGCGAAAAATTGCTCCGGCAAGCGATCCAACGCTTCCGCACGTTGAAATTTGCTCAAGATTCTCACATCCACTCTCTGGGAAATGTTCTTGAAATTCTAATCAGTTATGTTATATCGTTGTGGGGAATCTGTCAAAGTCTTTTTTGGGAGGATGCATCTCCTATGAAATGGAAATGTGCTGTGATCCAAATGGATATCGCCTTCGGGCAACCGGAACGAAACATGGCCGTGGCTGAACAAAATATTGCCGCCGCGGCCGCCGACAAACCGGATGTGATCATCTTGCCGGAATTGTGGACCACCGGTTATGATTTGACCCGTTTGGATGAGATCGCCGATCCGATGGCTATGAAGACCAAAGCGTTCATGTCCCAGCTCGCTCGGCAACACGGCGTGCACATCATTGCCGGTTCAGTCGCCGAACGACAAGGAGAAGGCACCTGGAACACACTCATCGCCTTTGACCGCCGTGGTGAACAAGTGGGTGAATACCGCAAGGTGCACCTCTTTCGCCTGATGAACGAAGAGAAATACCTTCAGCCCGGCGAGCAAATGGGTTCCTTCGCGCTAGATGGCATTCCATGCGCCGGGGTCATCTGTTATGACATTCGCTTTCCCGAGTGGATCAGAAAGCATGTCGTTGCTGGCGCACAGGTGCTGTTCGTCGTCGCTGAATGGCCAATGCCACGGCTCGCCCATTGGCGTCATCTGCTCATCACCCGGGCAATCGAAAATCAATGCTACGTCATCGCGTGCAACCGTGTGGGGAGTGATCCCGACAATACTTTTGCCGGCCATTCACTCATCATCGACCCCTGGGGAGAGATCGTGGCCGAAGCAGGCCCTGAGGAAGAAACCCTGCTGGCGGAGATCGATCTTGCGCAGGTCCCACAAATCCGTAAGCGCATCCCCATTTTCAGTGACCGGCGCCCGGAATTATATTAAAACACCTTGGCTAAGGAATGGCCTTTGTGAAAAAAATCTAAAGAATCGCCAAATAAAACTAATCGCATCCGAAATGAATGAATATGATTGACAATGATCTGCGTGAGGGTGTATCATTCCCTTATCAATCTAAAGACAACGGCATATGGAAGTAGTCTCTTATCCAGAGCAGGTGGAGGGAAATGGCCCGATGAAGCCCAGCAACCGACCGTAATACCATCGTGAGATGGGGCGCCCGTCAACAGGAGGGAGCCGTGGTACAAACCACGCAAGGCACGGTGCTAATTCCAGCAAAACATCCCGTTTTGCGAGATAAGAGGCTTGGAACGAATGATCCGAGCCTCTGATAGGAAGAGGCTCTTTTTATATGCCCAAAGGAGGATTTCCAATGGGCGGGCACGCCAATGCAGGATACCATCCCTTGACAACGGAAACAGTGGTTCAAGTCGTCGCGCCGTTAAACCATTTTGCTGATGTGAATCAATTGGAGATCAAAGAAATCGGTGATGGGAACTTAAACTACGTCTTTCATGTGGTAGAACCAGCTACAGGCAAGTCTTTGATCGTCAAGCAAGCCTTGCCCTACGCCAAAGTCGTCGGCGAAAGCTGGCCGCTGACCTTAGACCGTGCCCGGATTGAGAGCGAGGCGCTGCGCAGAGCGGCAGAGTACGTGCCGGCGCTTGTCCCCAAAGTGCACCATACCGACGAGCGCTTGGCTTGCACAGTCATGGAGGACCTCTCCGATCATGTGATTCTCCGCAAAGGCTTGATACAAGGGCAGGTCTACCCCAAGCTGGCTGAGCACATCGCTACTTTCTTGGCGCAAACGCTGTTTCACACCAGCGATTTCTTCCTTAGTCCCATGGACAAAAAGGAACAGGTGCGGGCGTTTATCAATCCGGAATTGTGCAAAATCACCGAAGACTTGGTGTTCACCGATCCTTTCTTCAATCACGAAACCAACGATTTCCCAGAAGCATTGCAATCTTCTGTCGATGCGCTGTGGAACGATCTGGAACTGAAACGGGAAACCGCGAAGTTGAAACATGCTTTCCTAACCCGAGCTGAAGCACTGGTGCATGGGGATTTGCACACCGGCAGCATCTTTGTCACCACTGATTCGACCAAGGTGATCGATCCCGAATTCGCCTATTATGGTCCCATCGCTTTTGACATCGGGCAATTCTTTGCCAATCTTGCGCTCAATTATCTCTCGCACTTCCACCACAGCCCGGATCCGCAACAACGGCGGACGTTCCAAAAGTATCTGCTGGAAGTGATCGAAGAAACTTGGGCGCAGTTCAAGGAGCAATTCACCCAGCTCTGGCAAACCAAAGGGCAAGATGTCTATATGCGGGTGGCCGGCGTAGAAGATGATTTCTTCGAGCGCTTGTTGGAAGATACCATCGGCTTTGCGGGTTGTGAAGTGATCCGCCGCACCATCGGGTTGGCTCATGTGGCTGATCTTGACTCCATCTCCGACGAGGAAACACAATTACGCCTAAAAGACAAAGCGCTCATTTTGGGAAGCGTTTTGATCAAGCAACGCCGGCAACTGACGCGGATCACGCACTTGTCCGAGACGATCAGGGGGGTTGCCCATGCTTAGATCGATTGCGTACCACGGCGATCATGTGCGGATATTGGATCAGCAGCGCCTTCCCCATGATACTGTGTATGTTCATTGCACGACGACCGCGGAGGTATGGGAATGCATCAAGGCGTTAAAAGTGCGGGGGGCACCGGCCATCGGCATGGCCGCCGCTTTCGCTCTCGCTGTATGGGCCAATCGCACATCAACAACCAATTTGACTGATTTCTTGGCATCGTTGCGGCGGGAGCGCGATTATCTGGCTTCATCCCGCCCCACGGCGGTCAATCTGTTCTGGGCGCTGGATCGGGTCGTCGCCAGAGCGGCAACGGCTACCGATGTGACCGAAGCCCGGCAACTGATAGAAAACGAAGCGCTCGCCATTCAAAAAGAGGACGAGGATGTGTGCAGACGCATCGGCGAACACGCTTTGTCGCTTATGAACGATGGAGATACCATTCTCACCATCTGCAATGCGGGGGCGATTGCCACCGCCCGTTACGGCACGGCCCTAGCCCCACTTTATCTAGCTAAAGAACGCGGTATCCACATGTCTGCTTACGCCTGTGAAACGCGTCCCCTGTTGCAAGGCAGCCGCCTGACCGTGTGGGAATTGCAGCAAGCGGGAGTAGATGTCACCCTGATCAGCGACAGCATGGCCGCCCACACGCTAGCCACCAAACCGATCTCCGCTGTCATCGTCGGTTGCGACCGAGTGGCGGCCAATGGGGATACCGCCAACAAAATCGGCACACTGGGGCTGGCGATTTTGGCCAAAGAATTCGGCATTCCATTTTATGTCGCCGCTCCCTTGTCCACAATCGACCTCGAGACAGCAACAGGGGACGCCATCCCGATTGAGGAACGCGCACCTGAAGAGATCACCCATTTTCACGGCCATCCGGTCGCTCCCAGCGGCACCAACGTGTTCAATCCGGCTTTTGATGTAACACCGCACCGCTACATCAGCGCCATCATCACAGAAAAAGGGATCGTGCGCGACAACTATCAGGAAGCTTTGGCCGGGTTAAAACAATCTGAACCCGCCTTGAAATAACCAATCCCCCCGGCACCCTCGGGGGGATTTACGTTTTTGTCGGCGGTGTAGTGAACTCATCCCTTTGACCCGATGAACCTACGCGCATTCTCAATGAGCGCCCTTCGCAACGGTTCGCGCTCCTCACCGCGGAGGATGGCCAGTTCGTCCAATACCCGTTCCAGCATGCGAGGATGGGTGAGCATTCCCGCCCAAGGCCCGTCATGCGGCCAAGGCCCATCCGTTTCAAGCAATATGAGGTGGCGTGGATAGGCAGCCGCGATTTTCCGCGTTTCTTCCTTATACAATAGATCCGGTGTGAAAGAAACGTAGATTCCCCGCTCCGCCAGTTGGCACAAAGTGTTTTCGTCGGTCTTCAGCCAGTGAAACTGAACGCGGGGAAGCGAATAGCGGTCAAGATAAGACAAAATCGTCCGCACATCTTCCCTCACCCCGTGCAAAACAACTGGTTTGTGCAAGCGTTCAGCCAAGCGAAGCCATTGGTCTAGCGCCGCCAGATATGGAGCCTCATTCCAGTCCTTCCCCTGGGCAAGTCGTTCCCGCCGCAGATAATAAGGCAGGCCGATTTCCCCAATGGCGTCGATCTCCTGCTGTTTCGCTTCAATCCAAGCCATGAAAGCTTCCTGCTCCTTCATAGGTTGCTCAGGGTGGAAACCGCAGGCGGCATATACTTTTTCTGGACATCGCTTTTTCAAAGCCAAGGTTCGGCGTGAGGAGGCATGATCCATGGACACGGCGATCATACCCACAAGGGAGGGGTCGGCGCACAATGTAGCAATTTCATCGTCATCATACTTTTCAAGGTGGATATGAGCGTCAAACAACATTGCTTTGGCTCCTTTGGGTTGTCTCTGTCAAGGCCGCATCGCGAAAACACCCCTTGGCGGGAAACCAAGGGATGTTTTGCCGTGCGCTTAAAAATCGAAGTTGTCTGGGTCGGGACCGAAGCGATGGTGTTTGTCCAAGGCATCGATGCGCGCCATGTCCTCCGCGCTCAATTCAAAGTCAAACACATCGGCGTTTGCTTTAATCCGTTCGGGGTTAACCGATTTAGGAATGGTGACCACGCCATGTTGCAAATCCCAGCGCAACACGATTTGAGCGGGGGTTTTGCCATATTTCTCCGCCAATTCTTGCAGAAGCGGGACACGGAACACCTCCCCTTGCATCAACGGACTCCACGCCTCCAACTGGATGCCTGCCTGTTTGCAGAAAGCCCGCAAGTCCGTTTGTACCAAGTACGGATGAAACTCAACTTGGTTTACCATCGGCTTCACTTCGCAATCAGCCATCAAATCTTCCAGATGGTGAACTTGGAAGTTGCTCACTCCAATCGCCCGCACTTTCCCGTCCTTGTACAATTTCTCCAACGCTTTCCATGTCTCTTTGTACTTTCCTTTTACTGGCCAATGAATCAAATACAAGTCAACATATTCCAGCCCCAACTTGGCCCGGCTCTCTTCAAACGCTTGCAGCGTGGACTCATACCCTTGGTCGGCATTCCACACCTTCGTGGTGATAAACAACTCTTCACGGGGAACCCCTGCCGCTTTGATCGCCGCACCGACACCGGCTTCATTTTGGTACACCGCAGCGGTATCGATGCTGCGGTAACCCGCCGCGATTGCGGACTTAACCGCATTTTCTACTTCTTCTCCCTCTTTTGCTTTCCATACGCCAAGGCCGAACCAAGGCATTTTCACTCCATTATGTAACACGGTCGCATCAGACAAATGTTTCATCAGCAAAACCCTCCGTTTTAGATTCCTCTGCGAAGGGAGAACCCCTCTAATACCATTTAAACATAAGGTACTGGAAAAAAGAAAGTTCCCAAAAACACATTCTAATTGTTAATACATTTTGTTCATCCTTGCATTGACAGTCCCCCTTTTTCTCTCCTATAATTGCTTTAACACTTTTTAGCTTATACGCTTTTTAGCGCTAAAGTATTTTGGGAGAGGAAAGATTATGAACATACCCGCTCATTTACAACCTTATGTTGCCAAGCAGCAATACCAACGTTACACTCCGGTCAACCAGGCTGTTTGGCGATATGTGATGAGACAAAACCGCCACTTTTTTCAGCATACCGCCCACCAAGCCTATGTGAGTGGCTTACAAAAAACCGGCATTGATATAGAACAAATCCCCAGCGTTGAGAAAATGAATGCCTGTTTGAAACCATTTGGTTGGGGAGCTGTTCCCATCAACGGCTTGATTCCCGGTGTGGCCTTTTTTGACTTCCAAGCTCGTGGCCTGTTGCCGATCGCAACAGAGATCCGCACGCTAGAACACATTCAGTACACACCGGCTCCTGATATCATTCACGAATCGGCGGGTCATGCGCCGATCCTGTCCGATGAAAAATATGCCGACTACGTCAAACGGTTTGGGCGAATCGGGGCCAAGGCATTGGCGAACCGAGAAGAACATGAGGTGTTTGAAGCGACGCGGCACTTGACAATCGTGATGGAAGATCCTCACTCCACCCCTGACATGATCGCTGACGCGGAACAGGCATTGCAAGAGAAGATCGCCGCGGCGACAGAGGTTTCCGAAGCGACCCAAATCGGTCGCCTGTACTGGTGGACAGTGGAATACGGCTTGATCGGCGACTTAAAAAATCCCAAAATCTACGGCGCCGGACTGTTGTCCTCCATCGGCGAAGGCCAGTCCTGCCTCTCCCCGGAAGTGACCAAGCTGCCTTTTTCTCTAGAGGCATGTATCCAAACGGATTACGATGTCACCAAACCACAACCGCAGCTGTTTGTCTGTCGGGATTTCGATGAACTAAGCGAAGCCGTCGAGCGTTTCGCTGATCGGATGGCCTTTCGAGTTGGGGGCACAGCCAGCTTGCAAAAAGCAGTGCGCTCCGCCCATCTAGCCACCGCCGAATTTAATTCAGGCCTGCAAGTAAGCGGCGTCTTTACTGAACTGATCTACGACGAACAGGGAGAAGCGATCTACTTGCGCACTGCCGGACCAACCGCACTTTCCTTTGAAGGGCGCACCTTGCCCGGCCATGGAAAAGCGACGCACTCCGACGGCTTCGGCGCACCGATTGGCCACGTGCGCGATCTGCCCTGTCCGTTGGAAGAGATGACTTCTGACCGCTGGGCCGACGACGGGTGGTTGCCTGGCACTGAGCTGGAGCTTCATTACACCAGCGGTATTAAGCTCAAAGGCATCCTAAAAGACGCCGTCTTCCGCAACGGCCGCCTGATTCTGCTGTCATTTGAGCAATGTTCCGTCATGCGCGGCGACTATCTCTTATTCCATCCCGATTGGGGAACTTACGATTTGGCTATCGGTAGCCGCATCACGTCCGTATACGCTGGCGCGGCTGATCCAGAAACCTATTTTGCCGATGAAGTGAGCACTGCCATCGAAGTAGAAGACAATCCTGCCCCCGCCTTGTCTACTTTGGACCACCTCTATCAAGCGGTGCGCGAAGTTCGCGAAGGACAGCGGGACATCCATTCCTTAAACAACATCATGGAGATGCTGGATCACCACTATCCCAAAGATTGGTTGTTGCGTCTGGAGATATTGGAGATCGTCTCCGAGCACCAGATCAAACCTTGGGTCACCCGCTTGCGGGGACAACTGGACGCCTTGCAGGAAGCCAATCCCGCCCTGGATTCGCTGATTCAAAATGGCATCACCCTGATCGATTGTCAGGTGTTGTCATAGCGATAACCTCTCTTTCTTAACCCGCCCATCGGTCATCTGGGCGGGTTCTTTTTTGTCTGGTCTCATTCGAGATTGCCCCCGTCCTGCTTTTGTGGTTAGCTAGGAGAAAAAGCATGACAACGCGATGGGAGTGGCAATGGATTATGGCACATGTGATGAAACAACTCTCCCGCCTGATTATTCCTTTTGCTTATGAAGCCGCCGAAGAAACGCTGGCCCTAGGGCACAGCAAATGGTGGGAGCCGAAAGATTTACATATGAATCGTCTGTTCACCCATATTGAAAAATTGGTATCTACTGAATCATATCCATTCGTAATCGGCAAGCGTTACCACCTCACGAAAGAGGGGCGCCAAACGCATGGACTGCCGCCCGGAACGAATCATCAATTGACGTTCGCCGGTGGATTCATGCCAGACATCCGACTCACCATTAACCAGGTGGAATGCACCTTGTTTGAGAGCAATGTCGGTTTTTTGACTTTGGACATCCATTACCCCAAACAGACCGACATCCGCCGGCTGATCGAAGCCAACCACCAATTAAAAAAGTTGTACAACAGCAAAATGCGCCTCACCTATCTGCTGAAGGGGAAACAAGTGGAACTTCACCTGCGCGAACTGACCCAACAACTGCTCGCTCCCCTGAAAGTGACCACCTTTTTTGAAGCGAGCCACTTGAATGCCCCGTTTCAAGCACTGGTCTTCCAATCCTATTTGTTGGATGAACCATTGTCGGAAGAGGAAGTTGGACCGCTTCTGTTTTGGATGCGTCGCACCTATACCGACAGTTACAGCCCGAACAAGCAGGATGAGCATCCTCATGGCAATCCCGAAGTTTTGCAATTGTACGCCAACAGCTACTGGGGCATCTCGTTGGAGGGTTGCGCCAATCTGGCCTTTATCGGCAACCATCCTCAGAACGAAAAATATTTCAAGATGAATTACCTGCCCCATGTGAAATCTACTTACTTTTATCTCTATCTGCTAAGCCTGCACCAACGTTACGCCTTATTGCACTTCTCCATGCTGGCTTCCGAATCGCTGCTCAGCGGTACCGGTACAACCGATCACAACTTGTCATTACACCAACGGATGGAACAGTATCTGCAAGACGCCCGGCTCATCACCGAGTTGAAAGAAAAAATCATCCTGTTCAAATTGCGATCGGTCTTCAAGCAAGTGTCTAATACCTCCCACCACACGGCCGTGTATAACCTTTTTCAGACCAATCTACACATTGACCAGTTGCTGGGCGAACTGCATTTTGAACTGGATTCTCTGTCGCAGATGGTTCAATTGAAGGAACAAAAGCGAAGCCAATTGCAAGAGGAAGCGGCCAAGCAAGAAAAAGAGCGTGAAGAAGACTTGAAAACGCGTTTCAACACATGGGTGGTTGTGCTATCCTTCGCCTTTGTCCTCGTTTCAACCATCGCTGACGGTTTGAGCATCTTTGAGAAATTTGCTGGCTCCGGCCTGCCCACCGTCGGTAGCGCAGAGTTTGTCTGGTTTTGCGTCCTGTTCCTCCTCATTCCCGCCACCGCCTTGGGCTTTGTCGCGTGGTTTTTGGTACGACTGATGAAAAAAAGCAAGCGAACCTGAGCGGGTTCGTTTGCTTTTGACTTATAAATGCCACCCTTCTCAATCTTTCCCAAATTTCACAAATGGTTGGCAGGAAATATTTCCATATGCGCGAAAATAAAATATCTAATTCTGTATCAGATTCATTTCTGACTCAAGTATAGTCCTTATCCCGTCCCCAACAAATACTACTTGACTATTTGTTGAATAAACTTTCACAATTCGATCTTTTCTTTATCTATTATGTATAATAAAGTGGTCTTATTTTGCTATTTATTACAATACCTTTTCCAGGAATGTTTGCAACTCATTCACAAAAAAGGGACGGCACGATTTCATCCCAGAAAGGTGATAGCAGTGGAAGGAAAACAGCTCGGCGGGAGGTATGAGATTCTCCATCTCTTGGGCGAAGGCGGGATGGCTGTCGTATACAAGGCCAAGGATCATCACCTCAACCGCGATGTGGCAATTAAAATCATGAATCAAAAGCTTCACGAAGGCGAACCCGCGATTAAGCGATTTATTCGCGAAGCTCAAACAGCAGGGAAGTTTTCCCATCCGAACATCGTCAATGTATTCGACATCGGCAACGAAGACGACTTATACTACATGGTCATGGAGCTGATCGAAGGACCCACCCTCGGCGATCTGATTGAAGAACGAGGCCCCCTGCCCGCCAAGGAAGCGATTTCCATCGTGATGCAAATTTGCGACGGCTTGGCTCACGCCCACAAGCATGGGATTATCCACCGGGACATCAAGCCGCACAACATCATGGCGACGGCCGACGGAACCTACAAGATCACCGACTTTGGGATTTCTCGTTTGCTAAGTGCGGCAACGCAATACACAAAAACGGGCACCGTGATGGGTTCGGTGCATTATTTCTCGCCGGAGCAGGCTTGCGGGCAAGAGCTCAACTACTCCTCAGACTTGTACTCGCTAGGGATCGTCCTGTATGAGTTGGTCACAGGTGACGTTCCCTTTGATGCAGACCAATCGGTGGCCATCGCCCTGAAACACCTGCAACATCCCGTACCCGACCCGCGCGGCAAAAACCAAGCCTTGCCGGCGGCGTTATGCGATATCATCTACAAAGCACTGGCGAAAAAACCGGAAGACCGCTACCAATCAGCGGAAGAATTCAAGCAAGCCCTGCAACAAGCCTTGTCCGCCCCGACACGCGCGCTGGCGCTTCCGATCAACAGGGGAGAAAGCGCTGAAGCCCAACCGCCGGTTTCGGTGACGGTGGTCGGAGCCAAACCGAGCAAATTTTTCCGGTTTGCTATGATGGGAATCATCCCCCTTTTCCTCATCTTAGGCTTTGTCTATTTCAACGTAAGCGGCGAAAAAGCGCTCCAAAAGCCGCAAACTGGGCAGGTGACTCCTCCTGAACCCAAAGAGCAGGCATTGCAAAACGTCAAGCCCGAAGCGACGACATGGAAGGAAAAAACCAGTGGCCGCAAGGAGCAAAATAAGCAAACAGAGGTCGACGAGCCTGCACCTGTCCAGCAGAACCCCGATAACGACCCTGTGAAAGAAGAACCCGCAAACGAAGGCCCTCACGGTCAAGAGCCCGGCCAAGAGAAGCCACAACTGCCACAAGAGCCGGCGCCAGTTACATACGAGGTCATTGTCGATCGGTTCGCGGATCAGGCTCAAGCCGATGAATGCGTCAAATCGTTGAATAGCAAGGGTATTCCGGCCCATTATTACGAAAAGAACGGCGATGCGGGCACCGTCTATGTGGTCTCGGCCGGCGAATTTGACGATGAGGAACTGGCTAACGCCCGCGCAGAAGATGTAAGAAACGCTGGATACCCCAACACGAAAGTAACCAAGAGGAGTTAATATTTCCTATACTATTCATAAAATGAATAATATTATATAATAACCCTGACTACTTTTCATTTAACATCTCTGTATAAGGGGAAGGTAAGATGAACGTTATCCAAAATTGGTCCAATATCAGCGAAGGAGACGCATTGGTGTTCAACGGCCAGGTCGAAGCTGGCAAAGCAATCAAGGTTTGGATCCCAGGCGTGGCGCCCTGCATCAACTATGTCTATGATGTCACCGTTGAAAGGGTCGGCGGTGGAAAAATCACCAAAACGCTGACCAAGACAGCAAATGCCGTCACATTCACCAACATGATCGCTGGTGATTACCGGTTCTATATCCGTAGCATGAACAGTGGTAGCGTGTTCACTATGTACCAAATCACCTACAACTACTAGGGTGTGTCAGATACATAGGCCCGCGACTGTACCCTTGTTTCCCATTCGCTTCACACATATTGAGACGCTCATTGGGAAAGGGATGCCGCCTCTTCTACCGGCCAACTTGTTTCGCCAGACATGCGCTCACCTTCTCCCAGAACCAGGGTATAACGGAACATCTGCAAACCTAAATCGAACCGTTCTCTCACGGTTCGATTATTTTTTTGTTTAAAAAAATCGGGGATAAAAGCGGTTTCATGCAGATTTATCCATGCTTCGTGAATATACTTCCATATCCTTCTGTTGACTAACCGGTAGATAATCATTTAAAATCTGTGATGAGAAAAGATTATGTTTTTGTATAAAATTTTTTAAAATTCTTTTCCCGAGTGCAGTAGCAAACAACTCTGGAAAATGAAACATTCTTTCTTTTTTTGTACCTAAATTCAATCAATTCACGGAATATAAACACCTAGAGCCGCAGATCAGATGCATTGATTGATGATTGGAGATGAAACAAACATTTAAAACTGCAAGTATCCTTGTTTTTTTTAGATATTTCGTTTCCATTATTTGCTTTAATTCGCGAGTCTATCACACATTATTCTGTGTGATTAGATAAATTCTTTTTACATTAAAGATCATACTAATCTTATCATGCATCGATAGTTGAAGGAGGACTACTAATGAACACAACTACGAAGCTGGATTCATCTGGCTCGCCGCAAGCGGCTCGTAAGAAACACCCACCTGGACTATACCTGCTCTTTTTCACAGAGATGTGGGAGCGATTCAGTTATTATGGCATGCGCGGCCTATTAATCCTTTATTTGACAAAAACATTTATCAGCGGTGGACTGGGATTTAGTGAAGCGGTCGCCGCTAGCATCTACGGATTCTTCACCGGCGCGGTGTACTTCACTCCGCTCATCGGCGGCTGGCTGACCGACCGTTTCATCGGCAAACGCTTGGCCATCACCATCGGCGGGGTTACGATGGCGTTGGGTAACCTGGCTTTGTTCGCATCACAAACAAAAGCCGCCCTGTTTCTGGGCTTGGGCTTGCTCATAATCGGAAACGGCTTTTTCAAGCCAAACATCTCCACCTTGGTTGGGGAATTGTATGATGAAAAAGATGAGCGCCGTGACGCCGCCTTTACGATCTTCTACATGGGGATTAACTTAGGCGCATTTTTCGCTCCGCTCGTTTGCGGATTTTTGGCTGAAGACTTCTTCAAAACAACCGTGAACGGCGTCGAAGTATTCGGCTTCAAATATGGATTCCTGGCGGCCGCCATCGGTATGATTATTGGACAAATCATCTTTAACATGCTAGGCAACCGTTATCTTGGCGACTTGGGCAAAAAGCCAAACGTGAAAGCGGCAACCGTGGACAAGAAGCAAGTGAGCAACGCACCGCTGACCAAACAAGAAAAGAATCGAACTTGGGCCATCATCATCATTACCTGTTTTGTTGTATTTTTCTGGGCCGGGTTTGAACAAGCTGGCACGTCCCTGTCCTTGTACACGGAAAAATTCGTGGACAGAGAAGTGTTTGGTTGGACCATCCCCGTATCTTGGTTCCAATCGGTGAACCCATTGTTCATTATCTTGTTGGCGCCGCTGGTTTCGATGCTCTGGATCAAGCTGGCACGATCCAAACGCGGCGATTTGCCCGTACCGATCAAAATGGGCTTAGGCATGATCCTGTTGGGTACCGGATTTATCATCTTGGCTATCGCTGTGCTACAAACCGGTAGCGATGAGACCAACATCGTAGCCAAAGCAAATCTGCTGTTTATCGTGATGACTTATTTGTTCCACACCTTGGGCGAACTATTCCTATCGCCGATCGGCTTGTCGATGGTCAGCCGCATCGCCCCTGTCAAATTGGCATCCTTGCTGATGGGTGTATGGCTGGCAAGCACCGGTATCGCCAATATCGTCGCGGGCCAAGTAGCGGCACTCACCGCAACGCTCGGTTATTTGGAAATCTTCAGCGTGATCGGTGGCCTGGCAATCTTCTTCGGCCTTGTTCTCACGTTGGTATCCAAAAAGCTGACCCGCATGATGGCTTAATCCATCGCACTAGGGCGTGTCTGATGAATAGGTCAGCGGCTCCAAAACTATTTTCTCATTCGCTTCACTTGTGCATCGGCACTCCTCGCGAAAAGGTTTTTCCGCCGCTTCTCCCCTACCAACTTGATTTGCCAGACATGCCCTCAACATCCCTGCTATTGCGGGGATGATTTTTTTTGCATAAAAAAAGAGGCGCCAACGCGCTCCTTTTCAACCTTCCATTCAGATGAACAATCCGGCGATCGTCGCTGATAAGATTGACGCCAGTGTGGAACCGTACAACAATTTCAAACCGAATTTCGCAACGACATCCCCCTGCTTCTCATGAAGTGCTTTGACAGCGCCAGTAATAATGCCAATCGAGCTGAAGTTGGCAAAGCTAACTAAGAAAACGGATACGATGCCCGCCGTGCGCGGGGAGAACTGCCCTGCAATCTTCTTGAAGTCAAGCATAGCCACAAATTCATTTGTAACCAGCTTAGTGGCCATGATGCTTCCCGCTTGGATTGCCTCCGACCACGGCACTCCCATCAACATGGCGATCGGAGCGAAAATGTATCCCAGCACCGTTTGAAATGATATAGTGAACACGGTTAAAAACAGCGCATTGATTAACTGGATCAACCCGATGTACCCAATCAGCATAGCAGCGACGATAATAGCCACTTTAAACCCATCCATAACGCTTTCACTGATGTTCTCAAACAGATTTGACTCTCGTTCATGCTCAATAGCCAAATCCTCTTCATTCTCCAAGTCATACGGGTTGATGATGTTCGCAACAATCAGTGCCGAAAAAATATTGATCACGATAGCCGTCACCACGAACCGTGGTTCAATCATCGTCATGTAGGCACCAACGATCGCTATGCTGACCGCGCTCATCGCCGAAGTACACAGCGTATACAACCGCCGCTCGGAGACAGAACCGATCTGGTTCTTGGTCGTCAAAAAAACCTCCGACTGCCCCAAGATCGCGGAAGACACGGCGATATAATTTTCCAGTTTGCCCATGCCATTGATTTTGTTTAATCCTAGCCCAACATATTTGATGATCAATGGGAGGATGCGGTAATAATTTAAGATACCAATCAAAACAGAGATGAACACGATGGGGAGCAACACATCCAAAAAGAAAGTGGATATGCCTTTGTTTTCCAATCCACCAAACACAAAATCTACCCCGCTCACCCCGATGCTCATCAAGCGTTCAAATCCCCGTGAGATGGCGGATATCAAGGAGATCCCGATTTTGGTGTTCAACAAGATAAATGCGAGAGCCACTTGCACAACCAACATGGTGAGAATCGGCCTGTATTTTATCCCCCTGCGGTTAAAACTGATCAACCATCCCAGTACGTACACCAACAACAACCCCGTAAACGAAAACAGAATCGACACTGCTCATTCCTCCAATAACTTGGCGCCATTTTATCGTCGGGGTTATTTTCACCAAAGAAACCCTCTCAGATTCTAAAAAAGAAGGTGATCCAAATCAGATCACCTCTTTTCAATCAGCTTCATCACTTTTGTATTCTAAAATATCCCAGGGTGGCAGTCCAAAGCTTTACAAATCGCATCCAACGTTGATAATCGAATCGCTTTTGCCTTTCCATTTTTCAATATAGACAGATTGGCCATCGTGATTCCTACCCTCTCCGACAGTTCCGTGACACTCGTTTTAAAATAAATAATTATCGATATTAACGATAGATATTATTATCGTTATTAAGGTGCTCTTTTAAAGAGGAACATCATAATATCTCTAGCTGGTGGCCTCTGTATGATGCTACTTCCATCGCAAAGGCACCACTGCATGTCTAAAAAATCGTGCCGCACACTGTAAACTGTCTGCTACGATTGGTGCCATTCTGGCTGGCACCCGAAAATCATCCCTTGCCATATACCGAAAAATTCGATATGTTGGGAGTAGCAGGCGTGACGTTCGGTTGCACAGCTACCCATTGGTGTGATCGATGTTCAAGAGGTTGTGAACCCCTTCACTTCAAGCACTGACCAGTCTTGTCGGCAAGCAAGCGGAAACAGGATGAACGCTTCCCGGCGGGAGGAAAGTGTTTACAGTCTAACGATATTACCCGTACTTGGATTGATGAGAATGTGATGAAAAGGAAGCCCAAGAGTTGAGAACACAGATGGGGGGCGAGTCACCGTCCTTTTTTTATTGTGTTTTCAGACTCTCTTTTCAAGGTAGAAAGTTTCTTATTTCACATTTTTGTCGTTTTCTACTGTATAATGAATATATTATTTGACCTCTTTCGATTCATTCGTGTTTTATTCTTTGTCCATCGCTTCACATTTATCTGCCTTGGAACGAAACTACTTTTAGGGGAAGATCGCAATGAGCAACATGCCGAAAAAAACAGACGTTATCTTGATTGGTGCCGGAATCATGAGCGCGACGCTGGGAGCATTGCTGAAAGCGTTAGCACCTGAATGGGAAATCAAAGTGTTTGAGAAACTCGCAAAGGCTGGAGAAGAGAGTTCCAATGAATGGAACAATGCGGGTACGGGCCATGCTGCATTGTGTGAGCTCAACTATACCTCTCAAAAGCCTGACGGTTCGATTGATGTTAGTAAAGCGATCAAAATCAATGAGCAGTTTCAGCTCTCCCTGCAATTTTGGTCTTATCTGGTAAAAAGCAATCTTATTCGCAATCCAAAGGACTTTATTATGCCCATCCCTCACATGAGCTTAGTGCAAGGGGAAAAGAATGTCGCCTTTTTGAAAAAACGGTTTGAAGCGCTTACAACCTATCATCAATTTCAAGGGATGGAATTTTCCGATGACCCCAAACAATTAAAAGAATGGATTCCGCTTGTCATGGAAGGCCGCCAATCGAAAGAACCCATCGCGGCGACGAGAATCGACTCTGGCACGGATGTCAACTTTGGCGCTTTGACACGCATGTTGTTTGAGCATTTAAAGAACAAAAACGTCGAAGTTAACTACAAGCATCGGGTAGAGAATATCAAACGCGCCGGCGACCGTTTGTGGGAAGTGAAAGTACGTAATCTGGAAAGCGGCAAAGTCGAACGCCATACCGCAAGATTTGTCTTTATCGGAGGCGGGGGCGGAAGCCTGCCACTGCTACAGAAAACCGGCATCCCTGAGTCAAAACGTATCGGGGGGTTCCCGGTAAGCGGGCTGTTCATGGTATGCAACAATCAAGAAGTGGTTGAACAGCATCATGCAAAAGTGTATGGCAAAGCAAAAGTTGGCGCTCCCCCCATGTCGGTTCCGCATCTTGACACAAGATATATCGACAACAAAAAAACCTTGTTGTTTGGACCGTTTGCCGGCTTCTCACCCAAGTTCTTAAAAACGGGTTCCTATTTTGACTTGATTGGCTCCATCAAGCCGAACAACATCTTAACCATGCTGGCGGCTGGCGTAAAAGAGATGGCCTTGACGAAATACCTGATCCAGCAATTGCTGTTATCAAACGAACAACGCATGCAAGAACTGCGCGAGTTCATTCCTAACGCTAGAAGTGAGGATTGGAACATTATCGTGGCCGGCCAACGCGTGCAAGTGATCAAAGATACCGAGACTGGAGGCAAAGGCACTCTTCAATTTGGCACGGAAGTCGTAAGTTCTGCCGATGGTTCGATCGCCGCCTTACTCGGCGCTTCTCCTGGCGCTTCGACAGCCGTTCATGCCATGCTGGAGGTATTGCAAAAATGCTTCCCGCAACAAATGAAAGAATGGGAACCCAAGATCAAAGAAATGATTCCCTCTTATGGCATATCGCTCGTTGACAACCCAAAACTTCTCCAAGAAATTCGAACTGAAACATCGCAAACACTTGGCCTGAGCAAAAAAATACCGGTCTTTAGTTAGCCCATCGGCCGCAGAACAATTGTCCTATGGACATCGTCATTTTTTAGTCACAGGCAATACCTATCTGACTAGTCAGTCCTCATGAAATGTTTTTCATAAGCAGTAAAATAAAGTTAAGCGCCCTACCTCTGGTAAGGCGCTTTTCTAGTTGGTCCGCTCCAACGTGGATGAGCCATAAAACCTATGCCGTTTATAAATGATGTTCCAACACTTCCTGGGCAAACACCCTCACTCCCGTTTCTTTCCCGACCGATAATACTCATGCAACAACTTGATCAACGCCCGCTTTTCGATCCGTGACACATATGAGCGCGAGATCCCCAACGCTTTAGCGATCTCCCGTTGCGTTTTCTCTTCCTCACCATTTAAGCCAAACCGGCAGCAGATCACTTCTTGCTCCCGTTTGTCTAAGATGTGAAGATGCGAATAAATATTATCCCGTTCAATCTTCAACTCCACGGAATCCACCACTTCATCCTTATCTGACCCCAAAATGTCAACGAATGTGATTTCGTTGCCACAGGGAGGTTATCTGTGTTATACCAAACTCAAAATCAGAACCACGTTTCCACTGTTTAGGCAGGCTATTTGTTATTAATTAACGATTTTTTAGTTATAAAATTTAAAACTCTTACTTCTGGTTTCATGCTAATCGTCCTGTGTGCTAATGCAATAGGTACCACTGAGTTCTCATAAAGATCGCATTCAAACTTTATCTCCAAAGCCTTTTCCAAAGATATCTAATAATGGACAACTTAAATGTATCGACATCGGGTTTAGATTTATTTTCAAATGGATAAACAAGATTAATTAAAAATCCCTAAGCAAGAACATATTCTTTTTAATCTTTTCTACACGACTGTACCATCCCCTCCAATTCCCACTTGACATGATATAATATATTTATAATTAAAGATAAATCTTCTAAGAAATATAGTTTTTTTCTAAAAAGACCTAATACCTTGATGAAAGGGGTAATATAAGTGACTTTTAGCCGAAGAAAATTTCTCATTATTCTAGGTAGCGCCGTCCTTTTGGCAGTGCTTCTTTTTTGCTTTTTTTTTCAATACTTCAAGTTCTTCCAAGTAATTGGCAATAGCATGTCACCCACTCTAAAAGACGGGGAAATTTACATACTTCAAAAAGGGAGGTCAGATCTGAAACGGCAAGATATTATCGCATTTTATTCTTCTAAAGATGAACTTAATTATGTCAAACGCATTGTGGGACTACCGGGAGAAACAATTGAAATCAAAAACAATCAGGTATATATCAATGGCCAACAGTTAAAAGAGAGTTATGTTGTAAGAAATAAGGACATTCCTGATTTCGGTCCTATAAAGATATCCCCATATCAAGTTTTTGTTTTAGGAGACAACCGAGCTATAAGTGAGGACAGTCGAGTGATGGGAACGATTCCTATTGTATTTATAAAAGGAAAAATCATTGGTTATTAACATGATACAAGTCGAGGTGTATAAGCTGATGACCTTTCAAGAATTTTGGGATCTATGTAAAACGATTTGGACACAGCCACGTCAAACGATCCAAAGAGCTTTGCAAAATGAAACAAAAATACCTTTTATTCTCATTATGTTTTTTGGTATTGGGTTATTCTTAGATTTTACTTCAAATCGCAATTATGGTGATAACACACCTATTAATGTCCTTTTCTTACTTTCCTTTATCATTGGACCCATTATTGGTTTTATCGGTTGGATGGTTACCAGCGGAAGTATATATTTGACCACAAAAATATTTGGTGGTGTAGGTGATTGGAAAGATACACGCAATGCTGTAGCTTGGGCTACCATCCCTTATCTCACCAAACTACTCTTCTGGTTCCCGCAACTCCTTTTCTTTGGAAGCGAGTTATTCACTGAGGAAACACCGATCCTTTCAAGCAACCTGTTTCTTCTCATTTTATTTTTCATATTTGAATTGATTGAGTTTGTTCTTCTTATTTGGTTTTATGTTGTTCTTTGCAAATGTATCGCTGAAGTACAAGATTTTTCCGGGTGGAAAGGGTTTGCTTCTGTTTTCTCCCTTCCAATTCTACTGTTTGTCCTTCTAGTTGTTGTGAGTAGCATGGGTTAAGGGAGGCAAGCACATGAATCAGAAAAAGAAATGGATTCAGAGAGTGGGAAGAAAGCGTCGCGGCAGCTCAACAATGGAGTATATTATTATCATTGCTGTTGGAGCCATATTTGCTGGCCTTTTATATCAAGTATTTCAAACAAATGAAGTTCAATCATCTTTGAAAGTAGCCGTTGAAAATGCACTCAATGGAACAACACATAATTCATCTGAGGAACATGAGAAAAAAAAATCTCAGTTGCCTGTAATTCAGATTTCTCCAACGCCTAAACACATCCCTTTGGAATTGAATAACAAGGTCAATCCCTTACCTCCACAAAAAAAGAAAGAGAAAGAAGGACTCCTTTCGGAGGTAACGGGCTTCTTTGATAGTCTCGGAAAAGACCTTGATCAGTTAATCAATGATCCAGTCGATTATTTAAAAGAAACGGTTAATTGGGATGAACTAAAAAAGCAATACGATGCACTAAAAGGCGAATCCAATAAGTTTCTGGCTGATCCAAAAGGTTATTTAACCAATTTCTTCAATAACGCAACTGAAAAGCTCTCCGATGAATGGGATCAATTCACCAAAAATCCCAAGAGCTATTTATCCAATGCATGGGACGGCTATGTCAAAAATGTCAAAAACTCGCTTAAAGGATTTTGGTATGGAGAAGACCCTGAAACAAAAGATAAGCTAACCATTCCTGAGCGTTTAATAGGGTTAATGGATATCATTCCAATTTCCCCAAAAAAAGCAGTCAAAGAATTACCTGAAATTGTTCTTGAAATAGGTTGTGGTAAAAAAAATAACCATGGTCTTAATAAATCAGAATGTAAATCTAAAACAGATAAACCCAAACCTGTAATCAATCCAAATTACTCCAGAAACAACCATCCAAAGAAACCGAAAAATTTAAAAGCACCAGCGAACCCGAACTTTTCTGTTGAAAAAAATGTTACATTCACAACAAATCCGGATAACCCAGATTACTTACAAGCAACATTTGATGATGGTAGAACAATCGAAAAAGTTGTCGGTAGTCAATATGCTGGTAAAGAAGTCACCATGAAAACAGCAGAAGGAAATGAATATGAAGTAAAATATGATGAACATGCCTTCCCTAATTTTAGAAAGCACGCAAAGAAGGATATTTATGGTAATGTAATTGAAATAGACTTACCAACTGATGCTATTGTTGGACCTTCTGCATCACAAACAAAATTTGCCTCTATTCTCTTAAAGGAAAAATACCCAAATTGGAAAACTGATCTAGGTCTCACAGAGGAACAAATAAAAGCTTTGGAAAAAAATAGGGGGAGTATTGGTCCGAAAGGTTGGAGTATGGATGCGCGTAAAGAAAAGCTTACATGGCATCATGACAAAGAGTCGGGTAAAATGATTCTAGTACCGTTCGATTTGAATAATAAATTCCCACACACAGGTGGCCATTTGTACTGGGGTTCCCAACCAACAGATTAGAGGAGCTATTCCTGTAATCAGATAGGGGAATGTTTGAAAAAGAAAAGTACCTCTCGCTAACATACGAGGTGTCTCAGATAGACTTTAAAATAGCTGAGGAGGTATCCAAAATGAAGTATACGTAAAATCGTAAAAATTGAGCAATTAAAGATTCGATTTTAATTGTAGATGCAGACTCGCTAAATACAAGCACTTTGCAGGGGCTGTAGACTTTCGTGGTATTGAATTAGGTAAGGCCATTGCATTCATACAATCCCAAATGGGATTTAGCCAATTGCTTTTTTGGATCAAGTCCTTGATGAAACAACACTCAAACAGCAGTTGCTGTTTGAGAGCGATTGAGGGAGGTAAACAATGATTAACTTCATTCCAAAAGAAGATAAATTAAATCCTGATGTATTCTCTGATTTAGAAAAATTAACTGGAGTAAAAATGCCAAACGACTTTGTTGAATTCTATTGCAATCATTCAGCAATAGAGAGTACTGAAGGAGACCTTTTTATTGACGTTGATAATGAACCTCTTCAATTTGACGACTTATTTCCGGTTGAATACATGATTGAAAAGGTTGAGCAATTGCTACAACACGGATTAAACCCCAATCAACAGGGTGTCGTTATTCCGTTTGGCTATGATTCAGCTTTAAATTGGTTCTGTTTTCATTTTGAAAATGGTACCTCGACTCCAAATATTATCTGGATGAATTCAGAACAACTTGTATTAGAAGGATCTCAACTTAGTGGGATAATCAAAGTCAGAGATACCTTTACTAACTTTTTAAGTGATCTTTATGAGGAAGAGTAATACTAAAGGAAGAGGGAGCGGAATTTTCTGCTCCCTCTTCTGTATACAACATTCATTAATACTCCATTATCTACTTCTTCTCTATGCATAGGCTTCCGCTTTTAACCCCATTTTCGATAACAATATATACTTAACCAACAATCAACCGAATAAATATAAAAGAACAAACCTTTTCCTGTCGTCTTCCAATAAGTGTTATAATGCGTTAAGAACATTTGTTCTCTCCTCGAATTGATAGAAGCGAGATAATAACCTTTTTTACTTCACTAAGTCGCCGTTGCCTTTCTTCCTCCGTGATTTGCGGAGGAACAATATGAATTACAGATTTGCCTAATTGATAAGTCACAGGAAAATCCTTGTCTGCCTTCATCCTGACCACCTCGCTAATAGGTATGCAAAAGCAAAACAAGGACAACCCAACTAATTTTAGGAGGTCGTTATGGAACGAGTCGCGATCTACTTACGTAAATCTCGTGCCGATTTAGAAGCCGAAGCCCGCGGTGAAGGGGAAACACTGTCAAAACACAAAAAAGCTCTACTAAAACTAGCAAAGGCAATGAATCTAAACATCGTGCGTATTCGGCAAGAGGTTGCTTCAGGGGAAAGTTTGATCCACCGGCCGGAAATGATGGAGCTTTTGAAAGAAGTGGATGCAGGTTTTTACGATGGAGTTCTTGTAATGGATATGGACCGATTAGGACGCGGTAACATGCAGGAGCAAGGTATTATTTTGGATACCTTTAAAAAGTCCGGCACGAAGATTATTACACCACGCAAAACATATGACCTGCGTGACGAGTTCGATGAAGAGTATACAGAATTTGAAGCATTTATGGCGCGTAAGGAGTTAAAAATCATCACCCGGCGCCTGCAAAGTGGTCGTGTACGGTCTATAGAGGAAGGGAATTATATCGCTACCCGTCCACCCTATGGTTATCAAATTGTGGAGGACCGAAGTGGCAGATACTTGGTACCCGATCCCGAGCAAGCACCCGTAGTGAAAATGATCTTTGATTGGTACACTAACGAAAATCCCAATGAACGACTAGGCTGCAATCAAATCGCCAATCGTCTAAATGAACTGGGCTTACGTACTTATACCAACAAACTCTGGACCAGTTCTAGCATTTTAACCATCATTAAAAACGCGGTTTATATCGGTCGCATTCAATGGAAGAAGAGATCTTACAAAAAGTCAATCAATCCAACTAAAATACGAGAAACAAAAATGCGTCCGCAATCCGAATGGATTGATGTTAAAGGAAAACATGAGCCCTTGATATCAGAAGAACAGTTCCAAAAAGCACAAGAAATTTTGAAGAAAAAATACCATCTACCATATCATTTATCGAAAGGAATAACCAATCCCTTGGCAGGTCTAATTCGCTGTGTAAAGTGCAATTCATCGATGGTGTTAAGACCCTATATTAATCAAAAGCCTCACTTAATATGCAAAAACAGTTACTGTGACAATAAGAGCACCAGATTCGACTTGGTGGAGAGCCGGGTGATTAACAGTTTAAACATTTGGCTGGAAGCATATGAACTCCAATGGAGCCAAGATGATATGCCAAAAGAATCTAACCATAAGGTAGATTTAATTGAGGTTACAATCAAAAATTTGCAAACAGAACTAAAAAACCTGGAAGCACAAAAGGAACGATTACACGACTTATTGGAACGGCAAATTTATGATGAAGATACCTATTTGGAGCGGTCAAAAAACTTGGCAATGCGATTAAAAGATGTACGCGAAGCCATTAAACAATCTGTCGTAGAGCTGGAAGAGGAAAAATTAAAGTCCAAAGCCCAAATCGAAATCATTCCCCGGGTCAAGCACGTCTTGGAATTATATCCCCAGTTAGATGACCCCAAACAAAAAAACACTCTGCTCAAGAGTGTTCTTGAATTTTGCATATACCGTAAAGAAAAACACCAGCGTGGAGAAGAATTCGAACTCACTTTACACCCAAAACTCTAATTATGCCTTAAAACAGATAACCTCTAAGTGTTAACTCATTCCCTTCCTTGTCTGTGCCAATTGGATCATGCAATGACACATCCTTGCGCGATTTCTTCAGGGACCGCAAAAACATCAAAATTTCATTTTCGACACACCGGGCTGCATAGGTGGCCAACTTGGTGCCCTTGCCTGATTGGTAAGACTCGATCGCTTTGATCAAACCGATGGTGCCGATGGAAATCAAATCTTCATTGTCTTCACCGGTGTTTTCAAACTTCTTCACAATATGCGCCACCAAACGCAGATTGTGTTCAATCAGCTTGTTTCTTGCCTCCTGATCTCCCTGGGCCAAGCGCTGCAAGCATTCTGCTTCTTCTTTTTCTGATAAGGGCTGCGGAAAGGCATTGTTTTTAATATACGAAACAAAGGCGATCATTTCTTTGATCACCATCGCCACGGCTGTGAAAAGTCCAAACAATCCACTCCACCTCCACCCGATCGTAAGCGCAGACCATACTACCTTATGACAAATTGGGCTTTTGGGTTCCTGTTCCATTCACCACTGTTATGTATATGTTTGCCGGTTATTGTCCTATCTCCCCAGGATGGCGCGCCCTTGACGGGTGAAAACGATGGCATGGCGTTCTAATCGAATAAATCCTTTCTACACATCGTCAGATACCGATACAAACTAAAAGCCCCACTCCCTCCTCATCGAAAATCCTGTTTTTCCACCGCCGATGAGTGAAAAGAGTGGGGCTCATTATGGTTGGTTGTTCTTCTAAGCATAGAAAACGAGCTTTACACATACTTCATTAACGAATAAGTCTCTTACTGGCCACTATACTCTTTATATCGTTCCAGTACCATTTGTAAATGTTCAATAAACCGTTTCTTAGAACAAAATACTTCTTCATAATCCAATAAAGAAACACGAAGTTCACCATCGGGAAAATGTGGGTCAAAATCAATTTCATTAAACCCTTTTCCGACATTTTGTTTTAAACCATCTAGCGTATCCTGTAATTCTCTTTCTGATATCATTCTTATTTGCAAACCAATCAAAACTAACTCCCAAGCAGCGGAAACATCCGGATCGGCTGGTTTTAATTCTTGTGCCAGTTCATCAAACGTTTTCATCTCTTTTCTCCATCTTTAAGATAACTTAATGTAATGAGAAATAAACAGAAAATGACAATGCCAATCGTCAAATACAATCAAATCAAACCGCCTCAAAACCCTTATAAACACTGGCTTTTTCATTTTAGTTTACGAAACCTAACTTTCGTAAATCAATATGCTTCTATTTGTTAGGTCTTAGATCGCTCGGGTTATAGCCATCATTCCTATTTGGTATCTTCTAATTAAGTTTGCTACAAACCAAACACCCACCGTGCCTATGCAACCAATCCGTTCAGCAATGACGTGCCATAATCAGCGGGTCACCAGAACGGACTCCTTTGGTACAAATCCCTCCAGCGTCGCGGTAAACCACAGAATCAACCGCATCGATATCTTATTAAACAGCAATAACTCAATGTCAGCTATCAACGACACTTTAGGCATAACCAGGCTACCCCTTTCTAAGAGCACTACACTGCGGACAAAAGTTTACGCCACGCTCATCCTATTGATCCGACGATGCCGAAAACCGTTCCGCGCTTGTCTAGGCGCTGGGCACATCGACACCAGCCGCGGCGTCGATTCGCTCGCTACCAAGGGGAAGCGAAAACAGCCGCTCCATTGCCACTAGCGCTTTTTTTGCATCCACGCCAGAAGTTCGGATCGTGACGGGACCTTTAATGATGCCAGACACCAACACGCACATGCTGAGTAAGCTTTTGGCGTTGATAGAAATTTGATTCGCTTCAATTACTATATAGCAATCATATTGATCTGCCTTTTCCACAAAGCGGATCACTTCCAGTAGGCTGATTTTTGACGGGATTTGACAAGCTGTCGCATATTCCGCCATTCGGCCGCCTCCTCCCTGTTCCTACATCGCTCTGTCATCTAACATCTATTTCCAATTGTTGAAATATTCTCTAACCTCGTGTTTTTTCCTGTCACTTCATTATGTCACAATGGTTTCAATCCACTCTATAATCATGTCATATTATATTACACAAAATACATTTCAACTTTTATTTATGTGAGATAATCTAACAAAAACAACCTGAAGCCGCCTGGTTTTATGTTAAAGTGAATATGAGGTGAGCGGCTTATGTCTTACAAAGATCGCAAAGTCATCAATATCGGAACGGTTAGCGAGATGACCGGGCTGTCCGTCAGACAGATCCGCTATTATGAAGAGCGACAATTAATCTTTCCTGAGCGGACGAAAGGCGGGACGCGAAAGTTTTCCTTTTCGGATATTGAGAAGTTGATGGATATCGCCAACCACATAGAAGACGGATTGCAGACAGTGGAGATCAAACGAATGGAAAGCCAACGGAAGCACCGCCAGCTACGGAATCAAATGATCCGGGGCCAAATCAACGCCGCATTTGGCATGCGAAAATGAAGCGCAACCCAACTTATCAGCACACGCGACCTAAAAGAAGCAGCCGGATGCCATGCTCCAGCTGCTTCTTTGGGGATTTCCTAAACACAAATAAACAAATATTCAAAAATCATAATTTGGTTTATAGAAAGCCAAAGGATAAATAAAGACGTTTGAGGAATGCTACCAAGATTCCTCTTTTTTCATTTTCAGCGGTAATTTCTTTTAATCGGAGATACGTCCAACTCGATTAAGCTAGGAGCCTCCCCCTTAGCAGCATTCCGATAACGGGCTCGAATAATGCCATCGGTTAGATTTTGTGCATACCCATCGGGATGAACATCAACTAATCGCGCGACAAAGTCGGTGTCTAAGGCACTTGAGCTTGCCCACAGTTTTACTTTAACCGGCCCTGTCACTTCTATGTCTTCTTCTAATACGGGAGTGGTATAAACCAATACGTCATGGCGTGATTCGATCTCTCGCTGATCCATTGCACCGCTAGGAAAATCAGGAGGCATCATGATTGATCCACCTTTCGTGATGAATCCTCTCAACCGTCAGTGGAACCATTCGCTGTTGGACACGGCACGGAACTCCGTGTACGGATCGGTTCCCGGAGTTGGCCAGGCTTGACCTCCCGCCTGATACTGTACTGGATGGGGAAGTGGTTGTCACGGATGAGCGGGCACACCCTGACTTTGAAGCTGTGATGACCCGTTTCCAGACAACGAATCCAATTAAGATCAACGCGCTGATGAAAACCCATCCTGTCCAGTTCTGTGTGTTTGATGTACTGATGATCGGCGGTCAGGACATGACTATGCTGCCTCTTCATGAACGAAAGGCCATTTTACAAGATCGAATCAACGAGCAACCCCATCTCTCCTTAGTGCGAAGCGTACCAGGTAAACAGGCAAAGGGCTTCTTTGATCTCGTCAGCCAGCATAACCTAGAGGGCATCGTTATGAAGAAAAAGGATTCGTCCTACCAAGTGGGGAACAGATCGCATGATTGGCTCAAGGTAATCAACTATCACTACCATGAGGTGCGGTTAACTGGAGTTCGCAAAGGCGAGTTTGGTTGGCTTATCGGTCTGGAGGAAAAGGGGAACGTGCGGCCGGCGGGAATCATCGATTTTCCGGCTCCGCCTGATGCACGCAAGGCCGTTTGGTTGATGCTGGATCGAGCGAAGGTTGATGAGGATAAGGAGTTTATTTATCTGATGCCGGCAATCCGCATGAAGGTGAAGTCGAGAAGGCTAACCAAGCGAGGATTGATACGAATACCGTGTTTCAGGAGTTTATTATCTGATCATAAAACAGAGCGGATCATGTCCGCTCTGTTCTGTTTAGATTTACTCCTTACACTCACAATAGCAAAGTGCAGTTTCAATATTAATATACCTGGTAAGCACCATTGCCTCTATAATGGTACGTACTGCTCGAATCGGTAATTATGATTTCATAATCACCGCTGTTCAGACCAGTGAAGTATGCGTAAGTTCCATTGAACCGTTTTTGCACAGTACAAGGAGAACCGCCCCGTCTACATAATTTGACTCGAAGATTAGAATCATCGACCGGGCCCTTTTATTCAGTTGAAACAATGTAATCTAAGTACTTGAGATAATCGGTATCCTTCAATCGGGTTGTAACTATATTTCATAGTAGTATTGTAGAGATTACGCTTAAATTGACTTATAAATATTATATACTACCAACGTTCTTGAAGAGTTCCTTCAGCTATACAATCTTTTGCTGAACCATAACAATCCACTGTTATGCGATAAGTTCCCGTACTCGGTGTCCAATCGTTTAGGAATCTGCCGGCAGTACCAGGGCCTTTTACAGTTTGTGCAACCACATGACCGGCTGGGTCTATTACTTTAAAAATAACCGAATGGTTACTATACCTACTAACTTGCCAAAACGCTTCTAAATCACTACTGCTGCTAACATATAATCTTGCCCTTGCTTCCCCATATCCTCTTGTGAGCTCTGCCGTTGCACTATCATATCCTTTTGCACTCACCTCCGCATAAACCGAATTTACAAAAGCAGTCAAAAGCATTGACAAAGCAAAAAACAATGATAATACTTTTTTCACCACTTATTTAGCCTCCCTAAAGTTATTTCCTTGCAAGACGCTTCACTTCTTTGATGTTGAAATCAAACCGAACGTTTGGTACGATCTAATTATAATATACACACCCGAATGAATCAACAATTTTTTAGTAAATTATGATAAATTTAGCAAGAGGGGTAGTTGCTTATGAAATCTTCGACTGGCATTGAAACCAAACGAAAAATCCTTGATGCTACATTTCAACTCATGGCCGATAAAGGATTCGACGCGTTAAGTATTGATGACATCATGACCAGCATTGGGAGAACCAAAGGGTCCTTTTATGTTCACTTTAAAAGCAAGGAAGAACTGCTGTATGAAGTGATGCGTACACGCTTGGATCGGGGTCATGATCGGATGACAGAAGAGATTCCAAAGGAATTGACTAAAGACAAATGCAATGTTCGAGCCATTCTGGAAAAAGTGATAGCTGAAATCCATGCAATCTTAGGAAACGATCGCTTGACTTGGGCATTTGCTTATTATCATCTCTTAATCCATTCCCGTAAGGATGAATTTGTTCGCGTATGGTTGGAAGCTAATGCTGATCAGTGGTCAACCTTTTTAAACATCATCGTGAAAAGAGGTCAGGAGTTAGGTCAAATCCGAACGGATGTGGATACGCAAACCATCACCAATATGTTGATGGGAATTGTGGTAGGTTATGACATTCTTTTCATGGTTAAACCCCAAATTGATGTTAGCGAGGTCTATCATATTCATGATTGGATGTTTGTTAATGACCCATCCTCTAAAGATGAATAAATATCCTATTTCTCGTTCTTCAAATATGGAGAAAAGGAGAGAATGAGTGAGAAAAATTGATTTATTGAGGGGGAAGGAATAATAATGGTCAAAAAAAAGAAAAAAAAGGATACAAAGAAAAGTGAAGAGGCTTTGTCTGCTTTAATTGGAGAAAAGAAAGAGGAAATGACTCAAAATTGAACCTGGTGGCAGCAGTTGATTGGTGTGGAGTTGTTAATATTATTGTTAGCACTGCTATGGTACTATTGCGTTCAAATTTATTATGAGACTAAGTTTAAGCAACTAAATATCCCTATGATTATATAGACTCTTCCTTTAATTCTTTGATTGAACCAGGAAAATATATGTTCCAATTTATCATGATTGTCATTGCATCGATAATGAATGGTGCTAGTACTCGGACTAGGTTCATTAATATAATGGTTCCTTTTTCATTATGCTTTATTAATTCGATATATTTTACTTCTCCAATCAATGCAAATCCAGATACAAAGTTTTATACATTACTAAATACTATTATACTTGCTTCTTTCTCCTTTATTATTGCGAAGCATTACACAAAGTTTCAGTTAATGTTTGTAAAAGAAGATGTAGACCCTAGACTCTTTTGGTTTCGTATATATTTTACATCAGGAGTGGTTAGTTTGCTGATGGTTGTCCCTTTGGCAATAATGTTTTCCGGATATACAGTTACAAAGACTTCCTGGCACTATGTAATTGAACAAAATAAAGAAACGAAAGTTGTTCTTGATACATACAAAGACTATTACATTACTGCCCCTGTCAATATCAAGCGGAAAACCTTTAAACCAGAATTCGAACTCATCCCCATGCACAAAGACGACAAAGATCCACCTGTCATAGTGGTCAAAGACACCAATGAGTTAAACCAAGCAGAGAAGCAAGAAGAGAAGATCGTGCTTAAATATATGGAAATCGGTCCTTTAAAGCCCGAGAATCCTTCTGAACCTTGATCCACGTGCTATCATGGATTTAGGTGATGGAAGATGCTTTATGATGACGAACACTTCGATCTTGAAATCAAACTCAAACGCTACACCCACCTACGAATTTCTACTCGAAGCCTTAGACCGAGATAAAAAGCACATGGATCATCTCAAAATGGCACATGTGTATCAATATCAACTCGACCACATCACCAACCTCATCTTAAAGGAAATGGCTGACCTTCGCCGTTACTTCCGTCAATCCCAGGGAGAAATCATCCAAACGGTTCAATTGGCGGGGGGAACGCATGGTGGAGTATGTATATCAGGGGTATCGGCTCAATATGAAGTTTCTCAATGAGTTCATGCGTGTGGAGTGTGGGGAGATATTAAAAGAATACATGAAGTTGAAAAGGGGTGACTATTAGAGAGTCACCCATCACTTTTTGGACGCAATAAAAAAAGGACGACTACTCGTCCCCCATCCGTTTCTTTAACTCCTGCACTTCCTTTTCAATTAGGTTCCCTTTATAAATCCAGGCGCGTGTGATGTCCGTTAACCCGGATATACTTTCTTCCATCCTTGATATACTCTCATCCAATCGTGAAAGCCGCTCGTCCTGTTTTTGATTGAGGGTGGCCACCATCTCCAACACCTTGCCCATCTGTTCCATCTGGGTAATAATCCGTTGTTCACTTTCTTGAATCATGGTTGCTACACGATCTTCTAAGCCTTTAAATAACGACTCCAAGACCACATAGCCACTCTCTGCTTGGTCGCCTACTTGATAGGTTTTCTCTTGCAGAGATGCCGCCGCAACCTCTTGAACATGAATAACACTTTCTAAATCCTCTTTGGTAGGAAGCTGCTCTATCTTCTCTTCAATCCGTTTCAGCCGCTCTTCCCAGTGCGTTTCGCTCATTCATCTCACCTCATTATCTCCAACATATCGGATTTTTCAGTATATGGCAAGGGGATGTTTTCCAATATCACAGCCCCCTCCCTGGATCATACGTATAATGATCGGGTGCGATTGTACTAAGCACGCCATCGCCTAGAAGCGTATTCGCATGTCCTTGGCTGTGCAAGTAATACGGAGTATAAATAGTCCGAGCAAGCGGCCACTCGTATTCATCGCGCCAAACATTCTCGCCCATCACAAATAACTTGACAGGTGCTTCATTGAGGATACCCGTATCCTTTCCTTTTAAGAAATGATCAAACCATCGCAACTGGAGCCCGACCAAATCCACAACAGCAGAGTCAGCAGCCAATCCAAAATTCACTTCACCAGCTTGATGACTATGATCCAAATGTACCCATGGCCCGATGACTAATTTGCTCTGCCGAGCTTCTGGACTACCGCCTTTGGTACGCATGTGCAAAAAGTTTTCAATGGTTCCTTTCAAGAAGATATCGTACCAACCTGCCATGTTAAGTGTAGGAACCGTAAATTTGTCATATTTCCCCTTCAACGATAATGCATCTACATCATCTTGAGCCATGCCGCGCTCAAAATGTTGAAGAATGGCCGGAGCTACCTTATTTCGGGCAAAAGGCGCAAAATTATTCAATGGCAGTGCTTTTATCTCCGTTTTTAGTTGATCAATGTCTGAAATTAACTGCGCTAAAGCAATGGCCCGTTCTTGCTCATCGGCATAAATTCTTGAGAGCGTGTCCAGATACATTCCTAATTGCCAATAGGACAAAAAACCGAGTTCCAGCGCTCCTCCCCGGTATATTAATCCATCAAAGGGATCGCTCCAAGAAAAAGAAGGCGCTGCTGCTTTGAGTTCATGTGGATGCTGTAACATGCCTGCCCACTGTACAAATGCGGAATAAGATTCACCAAACGAACCGACTTTACCATTACTAAAGGGAAGCGTACTTGCCCAGCGGATGGTCTCAACGGTATCAGAAGCTTCTTGTTGACTGGTCGAAAAAAGCTCCCAATCTCCTTCAGAAGCAAATCTTCCCCTTGTATCTTGAACGATGACCACATATCCCTGCCGAACGGCACGAGAAATATCGTATAACCCAAAAGAAACAGGAGGGTTATCTTTATTATACGGATGGCGATGGAGTAGAACCGGCCATTTTCCTTCCTGATTGGGCCGATAAATATTTGCACGCAACACGACCCCATCTCTCATCTTAACGGGCACATCAAATTCCGAAATCATCTGATTCGCCGAATAATCAGTCATATAACACACTCCTTTTTCTAAAGTAATAAAACGCCTTTAACAGTTACCAAAACAAGATTAAACCGGCAACCAAGGTCAGTGCACTTGTCAGTTTAATGAGGTAAGAAAACGCCAAAGAGCAATCGGCATACTGGTTCATTACATACACCCGACTCCCAAAATGGGCATCTGACTCTCGGTTACATACCGCAGCTTGTCACCCTCTTTAGTTGATAAATATACTTCTCTGCTTGGCATTTCCGGGCTGATCTGGTAGCCGTTCTCCTCAATCCATGATCCTAGATCGATGCTCACTGGCGTATCCACATCCGGTCGGCTGATATGGGTCACCGCCGCAACAGTCAATCCCGGCAACTCTACTGTCCGAAAACGTGCGGTGTCCTGAAGCTTGCGCGGAATGGGGCAAGCGATTTCTAAATCGATGTTGCTTTCACATTCCGGACAACCATGCCTCATCACCATATGGGTGACAGGAAGCGGTATGTTATCCCATTTTAGATATTCATCGATTTCTTCAAACAGCCCGGGAATGCTTGCTCTGCTTGTGGTCTCTTTAAGTGTCGCAACCAATAAGGGCTCCACCTTCTTCACCACAACCTCATACTGAGAAAGACCGTCACTTTGCCGTTCAATTTGTTCCAGTCTCACCTCAATCTGCCTTAAACGCTCCATTTTCGACTGAATCAGCGAGTGAAGTTCTGCTTGCTTAAGACGAAGCATGCCTCGCATTTCTACTGTAGATACGTTGTCTTTCAAGAGCTGTTTGATTTGTTCAAGGGTAAAACCAAGCTCCTTAAACGCCAGAATCCGATGCAGATCGAGCAACTGTTCGCTCTTGTAGTAACGGTAACCGCTCTGTTGATCCGTGTAGGCAGGTTTTAAAAGTTCAATTTGATCATAAAAGCGTAATGTTTTAGCGGGCACTTGGCTCAACTTTGAGAACTCGCTGATCTTAAACATGAGATTCGCTCCTTTCTGTACTCGAAGTATAAACCTTCCATATAAGTAGAAAGTCAAGTAAAAAAATGTTGCAAACCGACCACAATCGTCAGTTTGCAACAATTGGCTTTCGCTACAGCCACCCAAATAAGGGGAATCCACAAAGAATCCATAGGGAATCCTTGGTGATTCCCGGACACGACGCCCATCGCATCGGCAAGATCCGCTGGCTTATGATGCCACGTGAACACCATACCATATCAATGATGGCGGTAAAACAAAAAGAAGGTTCCTCACACAAGGAACCTTTCCGGCCAATTGGCGCCCCCACATGAACGACCGCCGCGCCTCACTTCGCTTTTGGTCGCAACTCAACCGGTAGCGTGATTTTCTCTTTGAACACACCACCCACTTCTGCCGTTTGCGTTTGTTGATACGTCACCGTCCCAGTCGGGGTCGGTATCTCAAATGAAAACTGGGTCAACACGGCATGCAACACGTGGGTTTTCGAATCAATATGCACTTCTCTCTTATAAGATTTCAAACGTATATTCGCTGGATTCACCCGGATACCCAATCCCCGTAGCTGCGCCAAGGAAGGCTCCAATTCGGCCCGGGCATTGTTTCCTAATATCCCCGCCGCCCGTCCGGGAGGTAACTCCGCTGTGACGCGGAAAAATCCATTCGTTTCAGCCATGCGAAATGTGGCGCTTTTTTGTTTGACAGCTGCCGCTAATTCAATGAGTGCTTGTGTCGGATCTTCAACACTTGTCCGCAATTCCGCACGCGTGCCCGTTTCCCATGGTGCATTCCCGATCTTTAGATATCCTTTATCTCCGATCATCACTAATTGTTCGGATTCGCTTTTTCCTTTGGATGTAATAGTGCCCTGACTTCGAATCGCATAAGGGTCACTGGTCACACTGATCTTGGCTTCATACTGTGACGCCGCTTGCTGTTGGTTCCTGGTCAACTTCTCCTGACGTTTGACCTTGTAAGTCCAACCGGCTTCTTTTTTGAGTGTCGTCCGGGTCAATTCCAATATTTCCGCCAATGTCGGCTTGCGCAAAGTAGGGGTTATTTTTCCCCATCCCGTTTGCACTTCTTGCCAAGACATGGTACACGCTGATAGTACCATGACCAGTGCGAGGACTAGCACACCCGTTCGTATGACTTGCATAAACGCCTCCCGAAGCATCATGTCTTCCCGTATGGTGAGTCTGGCCTCTGGAAAACTGGAGAGGCGCTATTTCATATATATTCGGCCACCCAATTCCAATCACCTTTTCCATTCAATGGGTAATCAACACACTTTTATATAAAATGATTATACATTAACATAGCAGATTTTTCTTTTCGCATATTTGAACTTTCACTTAGAGCGACAAACATAAAAAGGAGTTGCCTCTGGTGAGTGCAACTCCTTTACCCTGTCATAGCTAGCCGTTTCATCCTTTCACAGAACGAAACGTTCCCTAACCTCCCGATGAAGTGGTTAACCTTATCGGGAAAATGGGTATTGGTTTGGCGTGACAAACGTCCCTGGGCCATGATATTGGTTGGGCCCTGGAAACTGATTGGGTTGAGTTGGGTATTGATTGTTGGCAGGCGGAATTGGTAGCGCTTTTTGCGATTGAGGTTGAGCGTGCGCCTGATCCATCTCTTCACTTTCCAATCCTTCCATGCCAAATTCTTCTAATACGCGTTGAACTAATTTTAGCTCATCCGATACCATCTCATCCTGATCTTTCGATTTCAGCAAAAGATTTTGATATTGCAAGAGCGCCTCTTCAATCAAATCTAGTTCAGCCTTTGTCAGATTCACGGTGATCTTCATTGTGTCTACTCCTTTGACTTATCCTTTTAACCTACCTATATGATAATCATAACAACATAACAAAACAACCAGAACACAAGCTGGTTGCTTTTATATTCATATAATCTTCTATTTCTGGGCAGATTGTTTCTTCGCTACATGCTCTTTTTCATCGGTAGGTTTCTGTTTAGCTATCTCTTCCATCACCGCTCTAAATACACGCTTGGCCCGTGGATCTTCAGAATCCGAGATGTCTCTTAACACAACGGAGATTGCCACTCGCGGCCTCTCGAAGGGGCCGAAGCCGATCATCCACTTGTTATAGCGTTTTTTATCCAATCCGATTTGCGCCGTCCCCGTTTTTGCGGCCAGTGACCATGTCGTACCGGCTACTGATCTGGCAGTCCCCTTAACCACCACCAACCGCATCATTTGTTTCATCGCCTGAATCGTCTCCGGCCTTAACGGCTTGGCCCCAGGCAATACTTGTGGCTTAAACTGGTATACCACCCGCCCCGTTTCATCTCGAATTTCCTTAACCACTCTCGGTTTTAAAGGCTTTCCCTGGTGAAACAGGGCCGTCATCATATTGACGGCCTGAAGCGGGGTCACCCGCACGTCCCGCTGTCCGATGCCTGTTTGCGCCATGACTCCGGGATCGTTCTTCGGCGTCGTCTTGGCAAAAACCATGCCTTTCTGTTCTTGGGGCAATTGGGTGAAATGCTCATCATGGAACACTTTTCCTGACCAGAGCACTTCTTGCGCCAACCCCAGCCGTTTGGCATAAGCTTCAAGGCGCTCGGCTCCCAACTTCTGGGCCACCATCCCCATCACCACATTGCAAGAGTCGGCGTAAGCCTCGGCAAATGTTTGACGACCATGCCCTCCATGCTTGTCGTCAGTTAACTGGGCTTGTTCCAATTCTCCGTCGCAATGGAAAACGGTATCCGGCTTCACAATCCCTTGTTCCAATGCAGCCACCGCGACGACCGTCTTGAAGATGGACCCAGGTACGGTCTCCAGCAACGCCCGGTTGTCCCAAGGCTGGTTCTCATGCACACCTTTACGAACAGCGGGGCGGCTGGCCATCGCCAACACATCCCCGCTGGCAACATCTTGCACAACAACGGCGCCATCTTGCACATTTTCCTGGCGCAGAATCTGTTCGACTCGCAATTGTAGCTCTTTGTCCAACGTGGTAACCACCGTGTAAGGATGTTCATCGTTGCCTGCTCTGCTCGTTGTCCGTTTCATCTCTCCGCCGATTAACGGCAGTCCACTACCCATGGTCGTGTAAGCCAACCGCTCTTCTTGATTGCCATGCAAGAAAGGCTCGAACGCGGCCTCAATGCCAGTCACACCTAAGTGAGAATCGGGGGTCCACTTGCCACTCGCCACCTGCTCTGGATACCACGATTTCATCAAGCCTGGATTTTGCACCAAGCGCCCCAACACCTGTTGCGCTGGATGATTGATGGACATCCGGTAGTCGGAACGCACCACCATCACGCCGGGCAATTGCAAGCGGTGAATCTGTTCCTTGTCGGCCTGCGACAAAACAATCTCTTCCCCCGCTGGCCCGGACAACAGCCCCGGAAACCGGATTTGCGCCAATTGACTCTCCAGTTGGGTTAGTGGCATATGGATAAACGAGGCCAATTGGGCAAACTGTTGTCGCTTCGCTTTCATCAGGTGGCGTGTTTGCGGAAACACAAGGAGGTGATAATCATCCCCTCCGGCCAACCGCTCCCCATGGCGATCCAAGATCGCGCCGCGACCGCTATTAAGTAGCATCTCCTCCCGTTGGCGCTCTTCCGCTAGACGAATGAGATCAACCTGCTGATTACGCATGGTAAATGAGCGCGTCGCTTCAATTTGAATATAATAAAGCCGCCACACAATCAAACTAAACGCGGCGATCATAACGAAGCTGATAAGCCAAGTACGCCACTTCCTCATAACATGAACACCCCGCTCTTCTCTCTCCATCTTGGACAGGAAATGAGCGGGGTATACGCATAAGTCCTGTTGTCAAAGTTGTTTCAAAACCGGCTTGTGTCAGAATCCACGAATCGCTACAACAGCCGGACGGGGAATATCACCATACGGCCAATGGCTAGTTGGATTTTTTGGGTCTTTGGTCTCTTCACCTGGGTGCTGAACAGCGATAAACAACGTACGCTGATCCGGGGTGAAATCGGGTCCAGTCATTTCCGCTTCACGGGGGCCAGAAGCGAATTGGAAAGCTTCTCCCGCTTGCCGCCCTTGGGTCGCGATAAAGAAAAGGCCATTGTTCTTAAACAACTCATAGGTATTGTCCTTGTTCATCTTGCCAGAAGAAATATCCGTGCATACCCATAGATTGCCTTGTTTGTCAAACAGCAAATTGTCGGGGCAAGAAAACCCGCTTTGCCGTCCCCCTACAGCAAATACCTCAAAAACGAAGCGTTTCGCGGCGGCATCATCCCCATCTTCAATCAGGCGCAGGATTTGCCCATGAAAGTTGCCATGATTGGTGTTGTTAGTCAACGCGAGGTACACGCTGCCGTCACGCGGATTTATTTCCACATCCTCCGGCCGGTCAAGCGGAGTCGCTCCCACCAGCTTGGCCGCATCCCGTGTATGCACCAATACTTCCCCTTGCGTCTTGAACTTGGCTTTTAAAGCAGGGCTTTGTTCTAAATCCAAGGACATCCATTTGCCATCAGCCAAGTTGGCCACATAGAGCGTGCCTTCGCTGAGCAGGTACCGATTGTCTTTACCCCGGGACGGCTGATACTTCTTCTTGCTCACATACTTGTAAAAATACTGGTCATTGGAATCATCGCCCATGTAGACGACCAGCCGACCATCCTTTGACAACGTCATCGCCGCGTTTTCATGGGAAAACCGTCCCAATGCCGTATGCTTCTGCGGAGTGGAAGACGGATCAAACGGGTCCACCTCCACCACCCAGCCATAATGGGTGTCGTTGCGGCCCCAGCGCTTTGCATCTTCTTCAAAATTTTCTTCGCAAGTGAGAACCGTATCCCACAGCGTGCGACCTCCACTGCAATTGGCAAATGTCCCTTTCACTTTGTGGACTCCGCCAACCACCGCATCCCCGCGCGCGGGACCGGTCAGTTCCATCATGGTGTTTGCTGTAATCCGGCGCGCATACCGACTGCCTTTCACCAACCGCCACTTGCCGTCAGATAGCTTGATCTCAATGACACTTCCACCGACATTGTATTGTTCAATCGCATGTTTCTCGGCTTCCGGCGTGTCAGCGTCATACATGAAGAGCGCCCCAGTGCCAATATACTCATGATTCACCCACAACAGTCCGTGTTTTGACGATCCATTAATCGGAAAGTAAACGGTCAGGTCACAATTGTAGCCGAACTTTTCACCATTGCCGATGTCGTCACCCCAAGCGGCAATGAGATCCTGCCGAAATCCCTTGGGCAAAACGAGCTTATCCTGATCCGATGGGGAAATGGGGCGAAATGGGGGGTGGTGGGCCATCTTTTTAAACGCATCAGTCGCGCCCTTCTCCGCTGCTTGCGCGACTTGTTCCAGTCCAGTGGTCGCTCCGACCAATGCCGCCGTCCCCACACCAACAAACTTCATGAATTCGCGTCGCGTAATATGATTTTCTGCCATGCTGACACTCACTCTCCATCCGGAAATGTCAATCATCTATCATGTTCTAAATTAATGGAAAGATGTTAATAACACGTAAACGAACGATAAAGATCCCGTTTTAAATCAGATATTTATGCCATTTCGATAATTAGTTCTATCACAAACGCACGCGATCATCGGTGAAACATCATCTCTCTCTTCAGAAATATCAATACCTGATACATTTCATCCAGGGCGTGTCTTGAAAATCTCGCTCGGGTATCAAAGCAGCGAGGAGGCCTTTTACCGTTGAGATGAGTGGGAAAACGCATTGGAAGCCACGATCCTATGCAACGAACACACGTTAACCACCCATTTAGATAGATAATTAAATTTTATTATAACAATTATACTATTATAATAATTTTTTATTTTAATAAAGGTAATTTTAATTCAATATCTAATTATTAAATTATTAACACAATCAACCTATTGGCCACAGGAGGTTCACAACATGAAAAAAGGGTTGGCTATTTTCGCGTTTTTACTGGTCTTAGGTGCTTGGTCTCCTACATTCGCTTATGTATTATGGGGTTACAAGTGGGCGAGTCCCAATATCACGTACGAGTGCGACATGCACGGCGATTACACCACACAGTGCAACAACGGCAAAACGGAATGGAGCAACTGGACCGATGTCAATTTGTCCTACAGCTCCAATCCCGGCATCACTACTACGGCAGGCAACTACGGCAACGTTTCTTGGAGTGGATTATGCTCAGTCGGCTCCAGCTCGGGAAGCACGGTTTACCGCATGGATATCTCCATCAACACATACTATACAGATAGTTATTCCTCCCAAAAACGCAAAGGGGTAATCACCCACGAATTGGGGCACGCTCTGGGCCTGAGCCACGAAAACCGTTTGGGACCAGGGGGTTCTGTCATGTATGACAATGACGGCAGAACTGTTTACTCCCCCACGCAAGACGATATCAACGGGGTAAATGCAATCTATTGATCTATCCCCTTTCTTCCCAAACCCAATCCTAATCATAAAGGAGGAACCATCCCATGGTTAAACGCATCAAGCGCAATGCTTACACCCTGATGATGACTGCTCTCGGGCTTTTGCTGGTGGGTGGAATATACTTTTCCTTCGTCGCTCCAAAAGAGGTGGAAGTCGGCGTCTCCTTGGACAAGCAATACAGTAGCGTGGATGAAATGAAACAAGAAGCCCAATTGATTGTCGAAGGTACGGCATCGACCAAGCAGCAAGGCATCCGCTATCAAAACATGCTTTTCACAGTAACGGACTTTCACATCAACAAGACAATTAAAGGCCATGCAGACAAAAAAACGATTCGCATATTGGAAACGGGCGGGTTTGACGGTAAAAACTACTTAACCGTTGAAGGGAATAAGATTATGGATAAGAACCAATCTTATGTCCTGTTCTTGCAAAAATATCAAGGCTCTGTCACCAACCAAGATGCTTATGTGATCATCGGCGCATACCAAGGGAAATTCGCCGTCGATGGCAACGACATCTCCCCCGCCCATAAAGTCGCCCCCGCTATCGCAAAGCTGGAAACAAAGCAAGCCCTGATCAAAGACATCCAAGACCAATAATAAAAAAGGTGCCGATCTCATTCGGCACCTTTTTATTAGCATGCAGCGGTTCATGCACCTATTGGCTGTTCGCCTGGGCGCTTTTGCGGTTGCGCTCCCGCTTCTGGAGATTGGCCCGATGGCCCTGATCCGTCTCTGCGAAATAATGCAGGTTGGAACCATCGTCTCTGGTCACATAAAACAAATACCGATGTTTCTGCGGATACAATGCCGCTTCCAATTCCACCTTGGTCGGCGTGGAAATCGGACCTGGCGGCAATCCTGTGATCGCATACGTACTGTAGGGATGCTTCTCATAATACATCCGTTCCAGCACCGTCTTGATTTTTTGCCCTTTCATCCGGTACATAAACACGATGGTCGCATCCACTTGCAATTTTTTGTTCTTATTCAACCGGTTATAAATCACACCAGCGATAATCGGCTTTTCACTTGCCACTTGGCCTTCGCGCTGGATAAGGGAAGCGACCGTCACCAATTGATCCAATGTCATCTCTTTGCCAGAAAGCGGAGACTTTTCCCTCAATTCCCTCTCGATATCTAATTCAACCAATTGCTCGTTGAAGCGCTCTAACATTGCATTAACGATATTTTCCGGTTTTTCCTTTTTGGGAAAATAATACGTATCCGGATACAGATACCCCTCCAGCTTGTAAGGGCGCTGCGGATGCTTAGGAATCGATTTTTCAAAGGCGAACTTGGGCGGCTTGTTGTTTAACGCTTTGAGAAAGCCCTGTCCATCCAATCCATTTTTCGTTAAGCGATCCGCTATGTCATAAGCAGTAAAACCAGGAATAACATTTATGCGAACGGTATTTTCCTTTCCCTCAGCAAACCGGGTCAGCATTTGATCCAGTGTTTCTCCTGGGGCGATTTCATAGTTGCCCGCGCGCAGATTGGTTTTGTTTTTCCATATAACATAATATCGGAAAAAGGTGGATTTCCGAATCAAGCCTTTTTCTTCCAAAATCCGGCCAATGCCCTCCAAGGAGGTTTGCGGCGGAATTTTCAATTGCACTGGTTCAGTCCGCTTGGGCGATCCTAATGTGAAATCCACATAGAGCAAGCCCAATCCAACCCATCCCGCCAAGAGCACCAAGGTAAAGAAAATACGTAAAAACCATTTCATTATCTAGTACTCCTTTTATTAATATAGAGTCAATCGTCTTTACGAAACTTTATTTCATATTAACATAACTGACCCCACTTCCACACAAAGAAAAGTCATCCAATGAACTGGTAGCCGTGATATCCCTCCTCATCTCGACCATCCGCTCCAATGTAAAAATCACCTTCCGAGGGAGAAGGTGATTTTCGTCTGGCCATTCACTCTCCGTTTGTCGGAATAGCTTGGCCTTTTTCCCTATTTCTTTTGCTGATGGCGTTATACTGTTGGTGCTGTTGAAAGTTTGTGGCGAAGAAGTGGCATTTTGTACCATCTTCCCTTGTCACGTAGTACAGGAATTTATGTTTCTCCGGGTTTACAGCCGCCGCCAACGCCTCCACTGTGGTATTGGAGATCGGTCCGGGGGGCAAGCCGTAATTGATGTACGTATTATATGGATGATTGACGCCTTTGTACATCTTTTGATACACCCGGGTAACTTTTTTCCCCTGCTCCCTGTACATGAAAACAATCGATGCGTCCACTTGCAACGGCATTCGAATATCCAACCGGTTATAAATAACGCCGGCGATGCGTGGCAATTCTTGTTTGTCTTGCCCCTCACGCTGAATGAGCGATGCCACGGTGACCACCTTATCAAGCGTCATGTTCTTGAGACGCGGATTGCTTTGCAGTTTCTGTTCGAGATTGAGTTTCTCATAATGGGCATTAAATTGCCCCAGCATCGTGTTGATGATCTCTTCGGGTTTTTCACTTGGCTTAAAATAATATGTATCTGGATATAAATAACCTTCCAGCTTATATTTGCGATCCGGGCTTTTGGCGATTTTATGTTCAAACGCATACCTAGGTTTTTTATTATTTAACGCTTCCAAAAACGCCTTTTTGTCAAAGCCTTTAGCTTCCAATCGATCAGCGATCTCATATACCGTCCAGCCTGGAGGAACGACGATTTTGACTTTGTTTTCTTTTCCTTCGGCAATCTTTACTAATATTTGGTCCAATGTTTCATTCGGCAGGATTTCAAATGTCCCCGCACGCAAATTGGTCTGATTCTTCCATTTCGCATAATAACGGAAAAAAGTTGACTCTCGCAACAATCGCTTCTGTTCAAGAATCTCCCCAATCTCTTGCAAGGTGGACTCGCTTGGGATTTCAACTTCCACTGGTTTGGTTCGTTTTGGTGATCCCAGCGTAAAATCAACATAGAAGTAACCTAATACCCCCCACCCGGCAAGGAGAACAAAGGTAAAGAAGATACGCCAAAACCATGTCATATGTCTTTGTACCCCTTCTACTTCAGTGAAAATAGGATCTTCTTTTGTCAAAAAACTCTTTTATAGGATATCACACATGGCATAAAAAAAAACGGGGAAATTTCCCCGTTTTTACTGAAATTCATGAAAATATAACATTTCATCTACAGCTTCGGCAATATTCTCCCATTCATTGTCATCTTCTATCTCTTCCAACCTTCCTTGGTTGACACGAAAAAGATAAGCGTCATCCGCAGGGTCGCCCTCTTTGCGCAACAGGGCGTAATGTTGCCCCCCCACGTCCACTTCACTCACCAAATGATATGGGGTTTCTTGATGAATCATCGGCCTATCGGCCAATTGTTGCCGCAAGATCTGCACCTCGCGCGCTCCCAGTCCATCCATCGTGCCAAAACCTCACTTACTGATGTTCTTCGTCTTCTAGTTCGATGCCAGAAAATAGGGTGTTAAACATTTCCTCAACGAGATCCCATTCCTGCTCGTTGTCTTCTTCAATCATCTCCAGCGTAATATCGTCGCCCTCTTCGGTGTAACGGAAAGCAAGCACTTCCACGCCTTCTTCGTCTTCGTTGTTCCGTTCGTTTTCCAACTCATCCGCCGGCGCGACGAACATGTATTTTTTGCCCGTTTCATCACTTTCAAATGTATACAGGATCTCAAATTTTTCTTCAGTGCCGTCTTCGTTGGGAATCATAAGAAATTCTTGTTGTTCTGCCATGTTTAAATCCTCCTGTTTGCATCAATATATCCTTGCAAAATCCAAGTAGCTGCCAATTGGTCAACCACTTGTTTTCGTTTCTTCCGGGACATGTCTGCGTCAATCAGCGTTCGCTCCGCCGCGGCGGTGGATAAGCGCTCATCCCACATGTGGACGGGCAGGGAATAACGGGCACGGATTTGCTCGGCCAACGCTTGGCACGCTTCCCCGCGCGAACCGAGTGTCCCATTCATATTGCGGGGCAGGCCGACCACGATCTCTTTGACGCGGTATTCCTGAACCAAGCGATCCAATGCCTGCCACCAATCACCCGCTTTGCGGTCGATCACGGTGACTCCCTGAGCCGTCCAACCCAAGGAATCACTCACCGCGACACCGATTCTCCGCTCCCCCACATCCAAGCCGAGGATGCGAGGTGCATCTATATCCAATGAAGAGAACTCCTCAAACCCCATATGTTGGTTTCCTCACTATTATTGACTGTTCTGTTCGATGTAGAATTTGACCAATTCCTCGATGATTTCATCGCGTTCAAGCCGGCGGATCAATGTCCGGGCGTTCTTGTGGCGGGGAATGTATGCTGGGTCTCCAGAAATGAGATAGCCAACGATTTGGTTGACCGGGTTATACCCTTTTTCCTGTAGCGCCCCATACACTTGAAACAAGACATCCTTAGGGTCAAGGTCTTGATCACCCCGAAAATTAAACTTCATTGTTTCATCCATGGATGATTTCACACCTCTCTGTTTGGATGACCAGCGTTTACTTTCTTCTCCCTTGCCCGGACATTCTCCTGTCAAATTCTATATTTGCGCTTCGACGAATTCATCGACCCGATTCAACGCATCTGGCAACCGCTCAGGCTGTTTGCCTCCCGCTTGCGCCATGTCGGGGCGGCCACCACCGCCACCACCGCAAAGGGTAGCCACTTCTTTTACCAATTTGCCTGCGTGCAAGCCAGCTTTCACATAATCTTGCGATACGGAAGCTACAATCTGCACTTTGCCATCGGCATTGGAACCGAGTACAATGACACCCTGCCCCATCTTTTGGCGCAGATCGTCCACCATCGAACGCAATTGATCCATGCTGTTGGCATCAACTTGCGCCCACAGCACCGGCACGCCCTTCACTTCATGCACCCGGTTGATCAGTTCACCGGCTGCCGCTTGGTTGAGCTTCGCTTGGAGCGACTCGTTTTCCCGTGCCAATTCTTTATTCCGTTCTTGCAATTGCTCAATGCGTTCCGCCACATCAGCCGGCTTGGTTTTGAGCAAGGCTGCCGCTTTGCCCAACAGCGCCATCTGTTCTTCCAAATAAGCGTAAGCCCGGCGGCCCGTCACCGCTTCAATGCGTCGTGTACCTGAGCCGATACCACTTTCGCTCAGAATTTTGAATAGACCGATCTCCCCTGTGCTTTCAACGTGGGTGCCTCCGCAGAGTTCTAAGCTGTAGTCGCCGACTTGAACCACGCGCACAACATCACCGTATTTCTCTCCAAACAAGGCCATTGCACCCATCGCTTTCGCTTCGGACAGAGATTTTTGCATGATGTTGACCTTAGTATTCACCCAAATTTGTTCATTTACACGTCGTTCCACTTCACGAACCTCGTCATCCGTCATCGCACCGATATGCGAGAAGTCGAAGCGAAGCCGATCCGGCGCCACCAAGGAACCAGCTTGGTTCACATGCTCACCCAGTACTTCTTTGAGCGCTTTGTGCAACAAGTGCGTAGCAGTGTGGTTTCTGACGATGTCCTGGCGCAAGGTTTCATCGATAGCAGCACGAACCTCGTCCCCTTGCCGAACCGTTCCTTCCTCGGCTACAACGGTGTGCACATGTTCGCCACGCGGACCTTTTTTCACTTCTTCAACCCGAAGCTTGCCGCCAGCGGACGCAATCCAGCCCGTATCGGCTACTTGGCCACCGCTTTCTGCGTAGAAGGGAGTCTCATCTAAGATGATGAGCCCTTTTTGGCCCGCTTGGATCGACTCGGCCAGCTGATCGTCGATGATGATCGCACTCACTCGGGTTTGCCGCACACGTTCGGTGTAACCAACAAATTGCGAAGCGACTTCAAGCTCACTCAAAGCGCCCCCTTGCACTTGCTTGCTGTCCACTTCTTGGCGAGCAGCGCGGGCACGCTCCCGTTGCGATTCCATTTCCCGGTCAAAGCCAGCGCGATCCACTTCCAACCCATGCTCCCTCGCGAAATCTTCGGTCAGGTCGACGGGGAACCCATAGGTATCATACAGTTTGAACGCGTCAACTCCACCAATCACGGTGCGCCCTTCTCGTTTCGCCTCAGCCACTACGTTTTCCAAGATATGCAGACCTTCGCTCAAGGTTTCCAAGAAGCGTTCTTCTTCGCTTTTGATAACCCGTTCGATGAATGCTTTCTTCTCACTTGGCTCTGGATAGTAGTCACGCATGATTTCCGCCACCAACGGAGTCAGCTCGTGCAGGAATGGACGTTCCATGCCAAGCTTCCGTCCGTATCTGACGGCGCGACGCAACAAGCGGCGCAGGACATACCCACGGCCTTCGTTTGACGGCAAAACGCCATCGCCCACGGCAAACACAATGGTGCGGATATGGTCGGCGATCACCTTCAACGCGATGTCGGTCTCTTCGTTCTGCCGGTAAGTCGCTCCGGTGATGCGGCAGGTTTCTTCGATGATCGGCAAGAACAGATCGGTGTCATAGTTGGTCGGCACATCTTGCATCACTGAAGCCATCCTCTCCAAGCCCATCCCCGTATCGATGTTCTTTTTCGGCAAGGGGGTGTATGTGCCATCTGGGTTGTGGTTGTACTGAGAAAACACCAAGTTCCAGATTTCCAGATAGCGCTCATTTTCACCGCCGGGATACATCTCGGGATCATTGGGATCGCCGATATGCGCACCGCGGTCATAAAAGATCTCCGTATTGGGTCCGCTCGGCCCTTCGCCAATATCCCAGAAGTTGCCTTCCAGCTTGACAATACGCTCTTTGGGGATGCCGATCTTCTCATGCCAATAACGGTACGCTTCCTCATCTTCCGGATGGACAGTCACCGAAAGCCGGTCGGGGTCCAGACCCATCCATTCGGGCGAGGTAAGGAATTCCCAAGCCCAGGTGATCGCTTCTTCTTTAAAGTAATCACCGATGGAGAAGTTACCCAACATCTCAAAAAATGTATGGTGGCGTGCGGTGTAGCCCACATTTTCTATATCGTTGGTACGAATGGATTTCTGTGAATTGACAATGCGTGGATTTTCAGGTGTGACCCGGCCATCGAAATACTTTTTAAGTGTTGCCACTCCACTGTTGATCCACAGCAAGGTGGGATCATCGACCGGAACCAACGACGCGCTCGGTTCGATAGCGTGCCCTTTTTGTTTGAAAAACTCCAGGTATTTGCGACGAATCTCACTTGCTTTCATGTGTGTATGCCTCCTTTTCTTTGCAAAGAAAAAACCTTTCCATTCCCTGTCAGTAAGGGACGGAAAGGTTTCCGCGGTACCACCCTATTTACCGCATTTATGCAAGCGGCCAACAGCCGACTATGTAACACGGTCACTTCATTTGGATAACGGCATGGTCGATGCCGGCAGGGATTAGCTGCATTCCGAAACTGGCCGCGAACCAACCTGAACCGAAAAAGCCTTTCAGCCAAGGGCTTTTCTCTCTGACGGGGATAGGATCGCTCGGTTTCATCACCATCTTGTTCGCTTTTGCATTGTCTTTTCCCATTATACAAGCTTGCATGGAAAGTTTCAAACCCTAACTTTCGTCAAATGATCCACGATGTGTTCCAACATCACTTTGCCCATGGCGAAAACGGGTACAGCCAGAATCAATCCCCACACTCCCCCCAATTCTCCACCCACCAACAGCGCAAAAATGATGGCGAGCGGATGAAGGTGAAGACTGCGGCCCACGATCTGCGGCGAAATCACATTTCCCTCAAGCACCTGCACCGCCAAGTTGACCAGCACCACCCCCACGAGCATGCGTGGTGAATGGAACAAAGCGACGAATAAAGCGGGAATCGCTCCAAAAATCGGCCCCAGATACGGAATGATGTTAAATACGGCCACCATCGCCGCCAACAACAGCGCATACGGCACTCCCACGATCAGGTATCCGATATACGCCAATACCCCGATCACCATGCACACGAGAAACTGTCCTCGCACATAGTTTCCCAACGCTTGATCCATGTCCCTTATCAGCCGAACCAGTTCGCGACGCCGCTGTTTGGGAAACAGCGAAAAAAAGGAGCGTTCGATGGAGTGAATATCTTTTAGCATGTAGAAAGCTAAGAAAGGAGTGATGAATAACAAAAACAGCTGGTTTAATGTGGCCCCCAACCCGCTCATCATCTTCTCAACATGTTCTGTCAATTTCGTTTCCAACCGGCCCAGCGAATTTTCGATCCCCTGCTTTACCCCATAAGGAAGTAATTCACTACTGTGATCATTGTATTCTTTCATCATCTGTTGGAACTTTTGGCTCCACTGCGGCAAATGCTCCGACAGTTCCTGTATTTGCTCTTCGAGGATCGGCACGGTCTTCATCGTGAGGATCACCAACGAGGCGATGAACAGCGTGTAAATCAACAATACGGACAATGAGCGGGACAAGCCTTTATGGCTCAACAAATTGACGATCGGATGGAGGAGGTAAGAGATGACCATCGCAATAAAGAAGGGCCCCAACACGGCACGCAAAAACTGAAACACCACTTGCAGCCACGGGTTGATCTGATACAGCATGAACAATATCCCCAGTAGCACCAATATCAGCAAGGAAACTTGTAGCGCTTTACTGAGGTTCCACCTTTCCAACAGCTCCCCCTCCAATCGGACAAGACTTGCTACCCTTAAGATACGAGAAAAAAAGAAAGTTTATGATCGCATCTCCCAATCCGCCATTTCATTTGCAAACGGAAAAAACCTGGGCCGCGCCATACGGCCCAGGAGTGCGGTGTTTACCTAGCCAGCGGGAGATTTCTCATCATCCGTTTCATCATGCGGTTCCCATTGACTTGCTTCAACATGGGATACACATAACGGAACCATTTGTTTTTCCGCCGTCTCGCATTCATCAAAGCGTTGGCTCCGATCGCCAGCAAGCTGCCCAGCATTAGGGTGATCACCATCGGGCGATTCATGTGGTTCCCTCCTTTTGGCACGGTTGAAAGATGAGTTAATCCAAATAAACCGTTCGGCTATCCTCTTCAAAAAACAGGTCGTTGAGGGACGTCAAACTTCCGTCTTCCTCCACTTGGTAGATGGAGGAAATCCCTTTATCGTCTGTTGTCATCTCTACAAAACATTGCCAGCAATACAACTGGTTGGTTCCTACTTTTCCCAGGTCGTGCGAATTGCAGTTGGGGCAGCGAAGCATACTTCTTCCCTTCCTTCAAGCTAACTTTCTTTGATCCGGATCCCGTCCAAAGGCGCGATCAGCACATCTTCCCCCCACACAAGGGGTTGGGCGCATCTCAGCACTTTGCGCCCCTGTCTGAGATCGGCCAGGAGCCCTTCGGATACTTCGTACCCTACCAGCGTTCCCACTTCCTCTTGAAAATAGACATTTTCTACCATCCCCAATTCTCGACCGTTGCTGAGCATAATGGTGCGCCCTTTCAGCTTTTTCTCTCCGGAACGAAGACCTATCCAGGACTCCGCTTCTTTGGGAAGATCTTGTATGTCCGCTTCGCTCTCGACGACGACGGCATCCATCCCGACCGAACACAACCGCTTGGCCGGGATGAACTTGCGCCGTTTGAACAAGCCCCCCTGCTCCAATAAAATCCCTTGCCAGACATTGGCGGAATCGAAGAGCACATCGGAAACCGTCCCCAACTGTTTGCCTGTGTAGCGGTGGATGATGGATAGCCCAATCACTTCCTGGGATTTGCGCAAGGATGATCGCCTCCTCCGCCTAATGAATAGTATGGGTAAGGCGGGCTGAAGCATGTGGGGGAGATGTTGGAAGCCGAATTCCCGACAAACCAAAAAAGGCTTCCCGCACACCCAGTGCATGGGAAGCCCTGTTTACCAATCCTCTTCAATTAAATCTTTCAAACAACTATTTCGCCCATCGACCCGCTGACGCTTAACCCCTTCCGCAAACGCCTCTTGCTCGCCGCACATGATCAAATAAGACTTGCTGCGCGTGATGCCAGTATAAATCAAATTGCGTTCCAACATCCGACGGTATGCGTGCAACAGGGGAAACACCACAATCGCGAATTCAGACCCTTGTGATTTATGGACTGAACAAGCATAAGCCAAAGCGATCTGATTCAATTGCGTCCGTTTGTAGGGAACTTCTAGCTGATCGTACCGCACCCACAGCACGGGCTGGTCCCCGCCGGCATCCTCATCGATGGCCGAAATAATCCCCATGTCCCCGTTGTAAACAGGATGTTCGGGATGATTGACCAGTTGGAGCACTTTATCACCGAATCGGAATACCGTTTCACCCCATGTCACCTCTTTTTTGTCAGGGGATTTGGGATTGAGGGTAGCTTGAATCTCTTGATTGATGCGATCCACCCCTACCGGTCCCTTATAGATGGGAGCCAACACTTGCACGTCAAATAAGGTATAACCCTTTTTGATGGCATTTTCCACCGTTTTCACGATGATCGGCAAAGCTTGTTCTTTCTTGCAGGGAAAGAAGCGCCGATCTGCCCATCGCTCCATCAGATCGTCCGGCACCTCTCCCCGTTTGAGGGAGTGAGCCAACCGAATGATGGACGATCCTTCTGCCAGGCGAAATATTTCATTTAATTCAACCCGAGGGATCGCTTGTACTTGCAGGAGATGGTGCAACACCTGCCCCGGACCGACTGACGGCAATTGGTCTTGGTCTCCGACAAAAATGACTTGCATCCCTTTTGGCAAGGCACGCAACAATTGGTTGGCCAACCAGATGTCCAACATGGACGTCTCATCCACAATCAGGAGTGATCCGCTAATCGGGTGTTCGGCGTCATGTTCAAAAAATTCGCCTTTCCAACCCAAACAGCGATGGATGGTCATAGCCGGCAAACCGGTGGTTTCGGACATCCGTTTCGCCGCTCTGCCTGTCGGCGCCACAAGGCGGATGGGGTATGGCTTCTCCGTCCCTTCATAATCTGCGGGGTCAATGGAAATTTCCCGCAATCGGGCATATAGTTGGCAAATCCCCTGGATGACGGTCGTTTTTCCTGTGCCCGGCCCCCCCGTCAAGATCATAAACGGCGACGTCAGCGCCGTCATCATCGCATCGCGCTGTTTGTCGGCATAGCTGACGCCCAACTCCTCTTCAATCTCCCCGATCGCTCGGTAGAGATCAGCCACACTAAATTCGAGATCCAGTTCTTGCTCCAGCAATTGTTTCACCCGAAGCGCGCAACCGTATTCCGCATAATACAGGGACGGCATATAATACCTGTCTTCCTCGCACAACAGACGTTCGTCGTCCAGTAGCTTTTCCAACCCTTGCTTACGCGCATCTTCTGGAAACAACTCATCGGCCCGCTCGCCCAACAGATCATTCACTTGCGCGTTTAGTTGCTCCCAAGTGAGGTACACATGCCCTTGTGACATAGATGCCTCTTTGATGGCGTACAAAACAGCAGCCTGAAACCGTTCCGTGGCCGATTCATCCAGTCCTTGAACTTGGGCGATCTCATCGGCGCGGCGAAAACCGATCCCATCGATATCATCAATCAACCGATAAGGATTTTCCTTCAGGATGGGGATCGTCTGGTGCTTGTATGCCTGGACGATTTTCAGAGCCATGGTCGCACCGATGCCGAACTGATACAGATAAACCATCGCCTGTTCCAACGCCTGATGCTCATACAGATGCTCGGCGATCCGCTGCGCTTTGGAACTGGAGATACCCCGGATCTCCGTCAAGACCTCGGGATTTTGAGCGATTTTGTCCAACGCGTCAGAACCCAGGTGCTCAACGATTTTTTCCGCTGTTTTTTTGCCAACGCCATCAAACAGGCCGCTCGCCAAATATTTCACGATCGCCTCTTTTGAGCGCGGCACTTCTTTCTTCACTTGATGCGCATAATATTGCCGCCCGAACTTGGGATGTTCCCGCCATTCGCCATGACAGGTGTACACCTCATCCTCATGCGGGCGCAACATATGGCCCACCACTGTCACTTCTTCATCCACCCTATCGTCGGACGCTTCGCTGACGCGCATCAAAAAAACGCCGTATCCATTGTCCTCGTTGTAAAAAATCTCTTGAATAAATGAGCCTTTGATGAAATTGTCCTTATACAATTCCAATTCCGCTTGCTTCATTTCCATGCACACCTTATTCTCATCATGCGCTTTATCATCGCCCCCATGCGAAAGCGTCCTCCTTCTCACCTCGCAAAAAACGCTCGGTAAGAAGTGTAGCGGTTACTCCGCTCGGCGGAGTGTAGTCCTTCTAACCTCGCAAAAAACGCTCGGTAAGAAGAATAGCGGTTACTCCGCCTCAGCGGAGTGTAGTCCTTCTAACCTCGCAAAAAACGCTCGGTAAGAAGAATAGCGGTTACTCCGCCTCAGCGGAGTGTAGTCCTTCTAACCTCGCAAAAAACGCTCGGTAAGAAGAATAGCGGTTACTCCGCCTCAGCGGAGTGTAGTCCTTCTAACCTCGCAAAAAACGCTCGGTAAGAAGGACTTACAAAAACGACCTCTAGTTGCTAGAGGTCACGTCATCCGGTGAAGTCTTCTTTCATTTCTGTCATCACATGTTCCATCGCACATTCCGCAGAGCAGAATTCATGGCGTTCTTCTGAGCTGTCCCACTTACGCCGCTCAGGATCTTTGGGATTGAACTCATATTCGCACACGATGCAACGATGCATCTGCGGAATGCGGGCCAGTCCGCTCCGCAATTGGGCGCGCTGTTCATTATCCAGTCTCAGCAAACCCGTGATGTATTGTTCAATTTCCTCTTTGTCGGCAAAGTACAGCGGATCTTCCGTAGCATACTTCAACGGGTTCCACCATGCGTATCTTCCGTCGGAGAGGTAAACGATGTAATAATCCTGGACAATCCGCTCTGATGCGTGTTCCAGTTGTTCATATGTGCGAAAGCCCAGTTCCGCGGCCAAGTTGTCCATTAAAGCGCGATCAATATCCTCCAACATCGACTTCCAATCGATGTTATCCACTTCCTGTTCCCAGCCCACCATTTGATCTAGCTCTTTGAAATTCACAGTCCCTCTCCCCTCAAATCTCTTCATGTCGTTGTAATCTGTGAACAATGCTGGCTACCATTTCAGCGGCGCGTTTGATTTCATCAACGGTGTTGCCGCGCCCAAAACTGAAGCGAATGGCTGACCGGGTTCTTTCTTCAGATAAATGCATGCTTTGAAGCACATGGGATACTTCCAGCGTACCAGAAGTGCAAGCTGAGCCGCTTGCGCATGCGATTCCCGCCAGGTCGAAATTCATGAGCAGGGTCTCGGAATCGGTTCCCGGGAAGCTGACGTTCAAAATATGGGGCAAACTCTTTGTGGGATGGCCGTTGACGACAAACTCAATCGGTTGTCTATTTAACTCTTCCACAAACGCTTGGCGCAGGACGCGCATGTCCGCCATATGTTGTTCCCGGGAGGCTTGCGACAGCTCAACCGCTTTGGCGAAGCCGATGATCCCCATAACGTTCTCTGTGCCAGGTCGACGGCGTCGTTCTTGGGAGCCACCGAAAGTCCTCGGGATAAACTTCACATTCTTCCCCAGATAAAGCGCTCCAATCCCTTTCGGCCCGTTGATCTTATGACCTGATACCGAGATTAAATCCACCGGCAGGCGCTTAACATCGATCTCAAGAGAACCGAAAGCCTGCACCGCATCCGTATGGAACAGCACACCCCGCTCGCGCGCCAATTCGCCGATTTGTTCAATGGGTTGCACCGTACCGATCTCATTGTTGGCCATCATAATCGAAATCAGCGTCGTGTCGTCGCGGATCGCTTGCCGCAGTTGCTCGAGATCAATCAAACCAGTGTGATCGACCGGCAGATAGGTAACTTCAAAGCCGATCCGCTCCAAATACCGGCAGGCATCCAACACCGCATGATGCTCGATTTGAGTGGTAATGAGATGTTTTTTTCCTGTCTCTGCATATGCCGCAGCCACGCCAAGCAAAGCCATATTGTCCGCTTCTGTCCCACCGCTAGTGAACACCAGTTGCCCAGCGTCCGCCCCCAACGCGCGCGCCACTTGGTCGCGTGCTTGGTCGATGGCCACGCGCACGTCGCGGCCATATTGATGCATGCTGGACGGATTGCCGAACGCCTCCCCCAAATAGGGGAGCATGGCTTCTTTCACCAATGGATGGATCGGCGTCGTTGCGGCATGATCCAAATAAATTGCCATCATGTTTCACCTGCTAAATATAAAACATATAGTTGTCATTTTGTCCATCATGCGTGAAATTGATCAAAGAAGCAAGCGTCGTCGTATCCAATTCTTTAGCGATCGCATCACGAATCCGCTTCCACAGGTCACGACGGGCAGGATCTTCCTCTTCATTGAACTCGACTGGACTGATCGGCCCTTCCAACACGCGGATGATATCTCCCGCCGAAATCTCCTCTGGAGCCTTCGCCAGCTTGTAACCACCGTAAGCCCCCCGCACACTCCGTACCAATCCGGCATTGCGAAGCGGAGCGATCAACTGTTCCAGATAATGCTCAGACAAAGCGTGACGCTCGGCCACACTTTTCAATGGTACCGGTCCCTTGCCGTACCTAGCAGCCAAATCCATCATGATGGTAAGTCCGTACCTTCCTTTGGTTGAGATTTTCAAGAATGGCACCCCTTTTCGTTATTCTTTCTAACAACCGCTCACAGTAAGAAATGGACCATTGCATTAACGGCCCCGTCAAAAAACAAAAAAAGAGTGTTCCAATATGTACAGGTCCACCCAGAAGCCAGCCGGTCCCTCCAACGATTACCTCCATTATAGTACGAACGGCGCGAATCGACCAGCCAGTCCGTTTTGCCAACTCCAGAGTCAACCCGTCGCGGGGTCCCGCCCCGGTGCGCGGCGCAATGTACAACCCTACCCCGAAGGCGACCAAGGCCACCCCGACCGTCAAGTAAGCCAAGTGCAACACCCACCCACTTACATCGGGAATCAGGTCCAAAAACATAATCAAATCAATAAACGGACCCAAGAGCAACATATTAAGAAACGTTCCCCATTGTGGATGTGAACGTTTCAACCAACACGTAACAGCCACAATCACGATTCCCAAGACGGTCACCCATGTGCCGATGGATAACGATGAAACCCGAGCCAATCCGATGTGTAGCACATCCCAAGGCGCCACACCCAGATCTGATTTTATGGCAAAGACCGTGCCGAAAGAAATGGTCCACAATCCGCTGAAGAAAAACATCCACTGCCAAACCCAAGCCATACGCTTTATCTTATGCATCCTCATCGATCCTTCAGCTGTTATTTTACGGCCACACTTGTCAAGTTTATCATAGGATTATTACGTTTCGACATGATTTTTTCCCGCATACAAAAAATCCATCCATCCCGCTCTAGCCAATGTGTGGAATACACACTATCATAAATAGGAGAATCAGGATGGACAGAAAGGCGGAAAAATAACGGTGGATTTATTTGAATACAGCCGGGAGCAATCGCGGCGAAGCGAGCCGCTTGCCGCCCGCATGCGTCCCCGCTGCTTGGATGAAGTTGCGGGGCAAACCCATATCATTGGCAAAGGAAAATTGCTGAGACGAATGATTGAAGCCGATCAGCTGTCGTCAATCATCTTTTACGGCCCGCCCGGAACAGGTAAAACCACGCTCGCCCATGTGATCGCCAATCAGACCAGTGCCTACTTCGAACGCATCAATGCGGTTACGGCCGGTGTCAGCGACATCCGCCGGATCATAGAAGAGGCGAAGCAACGAATCAACATGTACGAGCAACGAACCGTGTTGTTCATCGACGAAATCCATCGCTTCAACCGTTCTCAGCAGGACGCTTTGCTTCCCCATGTCGAGGACGGAACCGTCATCTTAATTGGCGCGACCACCGAAAATCCCTCATACGAAGTGAATGCCGCGTTGCTGTCGCGTTCGCGGCTCTTTACGTTAAAGCCACTATCCGAAGAGGAACTGGGTCTCGTATTGGACCGCGCCCTGGCCGATTCCGAACGCGGACTGGGCGCGTATCGGGTTGAGTTGGAACCGGAGGCCAAAGCACACCTCATCCGCTGTGCAGGAGGAGACAGCCGCACAGCCTTAAATGCATTGGAATTGGCCGTCGTCACCACACCACCTGACGAATCGGGCATTCGCCGCATCACTTTGGAAGTGGCGGAAGAGTCAATCCAACGCAAAGTCATCCGCTATGACAAGAGCGGCGACCAGCATTATGACACCATTTCCGCTTTCGTCAAAAGCATGCGCGGATCAGACGCCGACGCCGCACTCTATTACTTGGCCAAAATGTTGCAAGCCGGCGAAGATCCCCGTTTTATCGCCCGGCGCATCTTCATCCATGCCGCAGAAGACGTGGGCATGGCCGACCCCCGCGCCCTCTTAATCGCTTCGGCCGCCGCACATGCCGTCGATTTCATCGGCTTGCCCGAAGCGCAAATCCCTTTGGCGCAAGCGGTCATCTACATCGCCACGGCTCCCAAAAGCAATTCAGCCGTGCGAGGGATCAATGAAGCGAACACCTTGGTTAAACAAGAACATCGCGGGGATGTTCCCCCACATCTGCGCGACGCCCATGGAGCGGGGGCTAAAGCCCAGGGCAGGGGCAAAGGTTACCGCTATCCGCATGATTATCCTCGGGGCTATGTCGCCCAGCAATACCTGCCGGACGAACACCGCGACAAGCGCCTGTACCATCCCAGCCCGCATGGATATGAGCACAAATTACAAACGTTCCTGCGCTGGATGAAAGGGGAGGATCACGGCCGACCGGAATGAGACAGTCCGCCGATTTCCTCTCCTTCCCATCGGCAACGATGTGTAGAACCCCCTCACTTGGACATATTACTTAATGTCACATTCAGGAAGGAGGAGTTCTGACATGCACATGCAACCGATGAACGCGAACAATCAGATGGAAAACCAAACGGTGAATCCGGTGCCACCGGTCATGAACCATGCAGGACATGAAGTATTGGACGTGCATGAGATTTTATCGCATGCGGTTAACACGATGAACACTTATGTCATGTTGCGGCCTCATGTGCAAGATCCCGAGTTGGCGGATATCATGCAACGCCAACACCAATACATGGTGAACGAATACAACACCTTGGTCGACTGCTTCTCGACGGGACGTGATCCCGCCACACCAACTTCACGCTATCAAATGAAACAAGGCAACAATGTGATCTACGGGATGAAGCAGCAAGGGCAACCGCACAAGCCCATGACCAACCCGTCCGAAATCAACGACCAACGGATTTCGTCGCAAATACTGGGCATGCTGAAGACTGGAGCCAGCCATAAAGCCGTGGCCGCCACGGAAACAACCAACCCCGTTGTGCGCCGCGTATTGGCAGACAGCATTCCCAACTGCATTGAAATGGCGTATGAAGTCTTCCTTTATCAGAACAAGCGGGGCTACTACCAAGTGCCTCAATTCTCCCAACAAGAAATGCAACAACTCACCACATCCTTCGGCCCGGCCACTCCTCCCCAACTTCCCCTGCAGTGACAATAAGTGCGCAAAACAGCCTAGCATTTCCGCTAGGCTGTTTTAGTTTGGGCTAGTTTCCGGCTAAGTAAAAAAGCCCGCGTTCTGACAACAACGCGGACTCATTCCGTTACGCTTCATTCTGATTCATATGTTCTTCTACTAGGGCATACACCTGCCGCCAATCGGTAATTCGTTTGATCTCCTTTGGCATTTTGCGGTTGTACACGGCATCGACAATCACCGTGGGTACGTTGTTTTTAACAAGATTTTCTATATGGCTAGGGGCATCCTCAAAAAACAATTCCACACCGAGCTCTTTGGCTTTGCGTGCTTTATCTTGCGCATTCATGACCAAGTTATCTCCAGTGTAGGGAAACCCATGTTTCTTCAACCACTCTTTTGTCACTTGCGTGACGTTGGGAAAGCCAGGCCGGGCCGTGATGAAATAAACGCGATGCCCTTGCTTGACCAGTTCATTCAACACCTCAGCCGCATGCTGAAGTGGAACGCCAAGCGAATAAATCTCTTCCTCTAGCTTCCGCCACAAGCGCGACGCTTCCTTAGGAGTAATTCCGTATGCTTTATCAAGATATAAATCGCTGATATCTTCCAATTTAACATTACGCTTCAAGACCCGGTTATGTACTTCGACTGCGGCCCGTTGTGTATCCTTGATCGTGCCGTCGATATCTACACCTAAGATCATGCCATCTCGCCTGCCTTCGCTCAAGATCAGTCATTTCATATAACATTTTCCCCAAAACCAGCGAGATATGCGCAAAAAAAGAGCCCCATTATGCCGTGCTCCGTCAGTTTTGAACCTGCCTCATCAGCAGGTGGGTGCCCTGAACCCGCAGTTCATGGGTCCACTCGGCGGTGGCTTCCACTTCCTCGGGTGACTTCAAGCTCCCTTTGTCATCGTGTTGGCTCAAAACTTTCGGGTGTCACGAACATCGCAGGACTCGTTCTGTTGATTTTATGTTAACAGATCACAGCGCCAAGATCAAGCTGTCAGCTGTTACAATTACAGGAAAGCCTATTTTTGTGTCGCTATTTGGATGTGCAAGTCGTTCAACTGTTGTTCATCCACCGGCGCCGGAGCTTCTGTCAGCAAGCAAGTGCCGCTTGTCGTTTTGGGGAAGGCGATGCACTCACGCAAGTTGGTACGGCCAGCAAGCAACATGACAATGCGGTCGAAGCCAAAGGCAATCCCACCGTGCGGCGGTGCACCATACTCAAACGCTTCAAGCAGGAAGCCAAATTTCTCTTTGGCGTCTTCCATGGAAAGGCCCAACGCTTGAAACATCTTCTCTTGGATGTCACGTTGGTAAATCCGCTGGCTACCGCCGCCGATTTCAAAACCGTTTAAGACCATATCGTAAGCTTTGGCGCGCACCCGGCCAGGATCAGTCTCCAACAACGGCACATCCTCTTCCATGGGCATGGTGAATGGATGATGCATCGCATAATAGCGGTTGTCTTCTTCCGAGTACTCCAACAGCGGGAACTCGGTCACCCACGCGAAGGCGTAGCGGTCGGGATCGATCAGGTTGAGTGCTTTTGCCAAGCGGACGCGCAATTCTCCCAGCACATCGGCAACCACTTTTTTGTTGTCGGCCACGAAGAACAGCATGTCACCCGTCTCTGCCCCGGTTGCTTTTTGGATCGCTGCCACTTCTTCCTCACTGAGGAATTTGGCGACCGATCCTTTCAATCCGCCCTCTTTCAAAGCCATCCATGCCAGCCCTTTGGCTCCGAAGGCCTGGGCGACTTGACCCCAGTTGTCCACTTCTTTGCGGCTCCAATCAGCGCAACCTTTCACCGTGATCGCCTTGACCTGACCACCCGAAGCGATCGCTCCACTAAACACTTTGAATGAAGAGTCGCGTAGAATGTCGGACAAGTCGACCAACTCCATGCCAAAGCGCAAATCCGGCTTGTCTGAGCCATACCGTTCCATCGCCTCTTGATACGTCAACCGCGGGAACGGGCGAGGCACCTCCACACCGATTGTCTCTTTGAATAGCTTTGCCACCATCTCTTCCATCATCGACAAAAACGTCTCCGTCGGCAAGAAAGAGGCTTCAATGTCGATCTGGGTGAATTCCGGTTGCCGGTCGGCCCGCAAATCCTCATCGCGGAAACAACGCGCAAACTGGAAGTACCGCTCCATTCCCGCCACCATAAACAATTGCTTGAACAACTGCGGGGATTGTGGCAATGCATAGAACGAACCTTCATGCACCCGGCTCGGCACCAAGTAATCCCTCGCACCTTCCGGTGTGCTACGGGTCAACATCGGCGTTTCCATTTCGACAAATCCGTGCTGGTCCAAGAATTGGCGCACGATTTGCATCGCCCGGTGCCGAATCAGCATCGTCTTCTGCATTTTGCTACGGCGCAAATCCAAATAACGGTACTTCAATCGAATCGATTCATCCACATCCAGATCATCCTGAATCATGAACGGCGGAGTTTTAGCGGCATTGAACACATGCACCTGCTCGCCTTGAATTTCGATTTCACCCGTCTTCATGTTAGGGTTGACGGTGCCTGGTTCACGCTCCACCACTTTCCCCGTGATCGCCAAAACATATTCCGAACGCACCTGTTCGGCGATGCGGACGGCTTCAGGGGAGATTTCCGGATTAAACACCACTTGCACCCGCCCCGAACGGTCGCGCAAGTCCAAGAAAATCAGTCCCCCCAGATCACGGCGCTTATGCACCCACCCGTTTAAGGTGACTCTTTTCCCAACTAATTCTTTTGTGCATTCTGTTGCAAAATGTGTACGATGGACACCTTCCATCACGTTCTCCCCCTTAAGGCAATTGCTTGATGTAAGCGACCAGTTCATCCAGTGCAATAGTCACCTGCTCCCCGGTCGCGAGCTGTTTTACATTGATTTGATTTTGCTTCAATTCATCTTCGCCCAAAATGGCCACCGTCTTCGCTTGCAAACGGTCAGCGGCCTTAAATTGCGCTTTCATCTTGCGGTCCAGATAATCGCGCTCTGCACGCAACCCTGCTTGGCGCATCGTTTGCAACACTTTCATACCGACCAGCTTGGCTTCTTCTCCCATGGTGATAAGATAACAATCCAGCCCAGCTTTCGACGGTGTTTCCACTTGTTGCACCCCTAGTGCCAAGAGCACCCGTTCTAATCCGATGCCGAAGCCGACTCCCGGCATGCTTGGCCCGCCAAATTGTTCGATCAAGCCGTTGTATCGGCCGCCGCCACCGATGCTCCCGGCCTGCGCCCCTGGGATGTCCACCGTGTATTCAAACGCGGTGTGCGTGTAATAATCCAAGCCGCGCACCAGACGGTGATTAACCACATAGGGCACGCCAAGCAAGTCAAGTGCACGCAACACCGTGTCAAAGTGTTTGCGGCTGTCGTCATTCAAATGATCGTGTAAGGACGGCGCCCCTGCCGCAATCTCTTTGGTCCGTTCATCCTTGCTATCCAAAATGCGGAGCGGATTTTTGTAAAGCCGTGATTTGGCCTCGGCAGACAACTCATCGATATGCTTCTCGAAATAAGCGATCAATTTCTCCCGATATTGCAATCGGCTTTCCACATCTCCCAATGTGTTCACTTCCACCCGCACATCTTTCAGCCCCAGCGCTTGGAAATAATGCATCCCGAGCGCAATCACTTCCGCATCCAACAACGGGTCCGGGCTACCGAAAGCTTCTACGCCAAACTGGTGAAATTGGCGGCGCCGCCCCGCCTGTGGATTCTCATACCGGAACATCGGCCCCATATAGTACCATTTGGTCGGTTGAGGCTGACCAAACACTTTCTTCTCCACAAACGAACGCACCACACCGGCGGTGCCTTCAGGACGCAAGGAAATCTGCCGATTGCCGCGATCGGTGAACGTGTACATCTCTTTCTCAACAATGTCGGTCGCTTCCCCTACGCCGCGTTGGAATAACTCGGTGTGTTCAAACATCGGCGTCCGAATCTCATGATAATCATATAAGCTGCAAATTTCTCGCGCTTTTTGCTCTATCCACTGCCACTGCTCAACTTCCCCCGGCATGATATCATCCGTGCCGCGAGGAATTTGCAATTTGGTTGAAGTTTGAAACTTCACTGCCGCGTACCCCCCTCGATCAACTTGGCTCATAAATAAAAAATCTCCCGCCACTGACCTCATTGTCAGGGACGAGAGATTGGTTTAACGTTTCCCGTGGTACCACCCTAATTGAAAACCCCGATCTGCCGGAGTTTCCCGCTTCAAATCCTGTTATCGCCAGGATGACGTCTAAGTCTACTAACCGCGGCATGCGGCGTTCGGTTAGATCCTCCAGGTGTCTTTCGCCGCTTCGTAACATAGAGAACCTTGCAGCCGATGGGTTCTCCTCTCTGGTTGCCCGTCAAACGGTTACTTTTCCCTTCATAGGAGTCAAGTATGTAGTTGATTCATGCGGATTTGTTAACTCATTTTAAACAGGTGTTATCGGTTTGTCAAGAAATGAAAAAAAGTTTTTTTGCACTGCTAGCCACCCTTCACCATGACGTAGTAGGGATCACGGCTTTCACAGCAGGGGATGTGGTATAGTATGGGAAGAACCAATGTTGAAATGAGGAGTGACCAAACGGATGAAACTGTTCATCATGCTCGGTAGCATCAACATGGCGCTCGCCGTGGCCATTGGAGCATTCGGCGCCCATGGGTTGGCTGGCAAAGTGACTGAAAAAATGCTGCAAAACTGGAATACGGGAGCCCATTACCACATCATTCACGCCTTAGCCCTCTTGGCAATTGGCCTGTTGATGTCCAAAACAAACGGATCCTCTTCCCTGCTGAATATCGGCGGATGGTTGATTGTCGCCGGGATTCTGTTCTTTTCTGGGAGCTTGTACGCAATGGTGCTCACTGGAGTCAAAACGTGGGGAGCCATCACCCCGATTGGCGGTGTAGCGTTTATCGCCGGCTGGATTCTGGTCGCCGTCACTGCAGCCAAACACCTGTGATTCACGCTTCATGAAGCCGGTTGATCGGTCTTAGGCCATCCCTTCACCTTAACGCCTGCAATGTGCTTGCCTGCTTTTCATTCATTTGCGTGTGCCTGTCGCCGCCCACAGTGCGGAAGTCTGTAAGCGGCATCGGTTGCAACCGATCGGCCCAGCCTTGAAGCACCATGTGCGATTGCATATCAATCTCGCGGGGGGAACGCCGCATCTCGTTCACCTCTTCCATTTCATTTATCGATCTTAGTGTTGCCCCCGCAAAGACAAATCAAACGGCCGCTGTTCTTACAGCGGCCGTTTAACTTTCTATCCCGTTATTATTTTTTGCAAATGGCTTCCATTTTCGCTACCACATTCTCCACACTGAAACCGTACTCTTTCATGAGCAAATCGCCCGGTGCAGAAGCCCCAAACTGTTCGATTCCAATCACGGCACCTTGTTCGCCAACATAGCGATCCCAACCCATCGGATGAGCCGCTTCCACAGCCAAGCGCGCACGAACGGCTTTAGGCAGAATCGCTTCGCGTTCGCTTTCTGGGAGCGCGTCGAAGTTCTCACGGCACGGCATGCTGACCACGCGCACGTGCAAACCTTTTTCTTTCAGTTTCGCTTGCGCATCCACAGCCAAGCTCACCTCAGAGCCCGTCGCGATGATGATGCCATCCAAGTGGTCACCATCCGCCTCGGATACAATGTACGCACCCTTAGCGATGATTTCTTGGTCTTTGTCCACAGTGCCCGGCAGGATGGGCAGATTTTGCCGGGACAGGATCAGCGCGACCGGATATTCATTTTGGTTGAGCGCATACTGCCAAGCGGCTACCGTTTCGTTGGCATCCGCGGGGCGTATCACCTTTAAGCCCGGAATCAGGCGCAGAGACGGCACATGTTCCACCGGTTCATGAGTTGGCCCATCTTCGCCGACTGCAATGCTGTCATGCGTCAACACATAGACAACGGGTAGCTTGGACAGTGCAGACAGGCGAACAGACGGGCGCAAGTAATCAGAAAACACCAAGAACGTACCGCCATAAACCCGCACGCCCCCGTGGAGCATCATTCCATTCATCGCCGCCGCCATAGCGTGTTCGCGCACACCAAACCAAATGTTGCGGCCGCTGTAATCTTCGGCATGGAAAATACCCTCGCTCTTCATCATGGTGTTGTTGGAAGAAGCCAAGTCGGCCGATCCACCGATCAACGACGGCACGCCTTTGGCCAAAGCTTGAAGCGCTGCACCAGAAGCTGCGCGAGTTGCAATCGCCTTATCGCCTACTTGGAATTTGGGCAGTTCAGCGTCCCATCCTTCCGGCAGCTCCCCATTCATCGCTTGACGCAAGGCACGTGCCAATTCAGGATACTTTGTCTCATATTGCTTCATCAGGTCATTCCAAGCCGCTTCTTTTTCCGCAAGGCGGGATTGGATCGCTTCAAAATGCGCTCTCACTTCCGCCGGAACCGTAAACGGCTCTTCATAAGCCCAGTTGTAAGACTTCCGAACTTCCGCTACTTCTTCCTGGCCCAAGGGTTTTCCATGTGCTTCGGAAGTACCAGCGCGATTGGGGCTTCCGTACCCGATCACCGTACGCACTTCAATCAATGTGGGACGGCTGGTTTCTTGTTGCGCTTCAACAATTGCGCGGCCAATCGCTTCCACATCATTGCCATCTTCGACGCGCAATACTTGCCACCCGTATGACTCAAACCGTTTTTGCACACTTTCGGTGAACGAATGCGCCAGTTCCCCGTCCAAGGAAATGTCATTGGAATCGTACAGGGCGATCAGCTTGCCCAGCTTGAGATGACCAGCCAGCGATGCAGCTTCTGCAGCCACCCCTTCCATCAGGTCACCATCGCCACACAACACATAGGTGAAATGGTCGATGATGTCCAACCCATCCCGGTTGAAGGTAGCAGCGAGATGTGCTTCGGCCATGGCCATACCGACACCGTTAGCGATACCTTGTCCCAGCGGGCCAGTCGTCGCTTCCACCCCCGGGGTATGCTTCACTTCCGGATGCCCCGGCGTCAAGCTTCCCCATTGCCGGAACTGCTTCAACTCTTCCAGCGGCAATCCATATCCAAACAAATGCAACATGCTATATAAAAGGGCTGATCCATGCCCTGCCGAGAGAACAAAGCGGTCACGGTTTATCCATTCCGGATTGGCCGGATTATGGTTCATATGATGTGCCCACAAAGTGTAAGCCATGGGAGCCGCACCCATTGGCAACCCCGGATGCCCTGAATTCGCAGCTTCAATTTGATCGATGGACAACATCCGGATGGTATTGATCGCTTGTTGTTCTACTTTTGTCACTATGTATCCCCCTTAACTATACTCACATCAACATGTTCTTGGTTATTATAGCACAACCCACTTTAACCCACTCACGCTTTACTCTCTAAAATAAGTGTGACTGGGCCGTCATTAACCAATGAAACCTGCATCATCGCCCCAAACACGCCCGTTTCCACGGTGACGCCGTATTGGGCTAGGCATGCGTTGAACTGTTCATACAACGGTCGGGCGAGTTCCGGTTTCGCCGCGTTCATGAAATTGGGGCGCCGTCCTTTGCGGCAGTCCCCGTATAAAGTGAATTGGGAAACGGACAGGACGCTCCCGCCCACATCTAACAGAGAGCGGTTCATCTTGCCCGTCTCATCTTCAAAAATGCGCAGATGAACTACTTTTTCCGCTAAATAGCGCACATCTTCTTCAGTGTCCCCTTCAGCCACGCCGACGAGCAACATCACGCCTGGCCCAATTGCTCCCGTCGTCTGGCCCTCCACGGTGACACTGGCTTCCCGCACGCGCTGCAACACGATTTTCATCCGGTGGCCCCCTTACTGAATGATTCTTCTCACGCTGTAAATGTCACGAACGCGCTTAACCCGTTCCACCACTGACTTGAGGTGGTTGATATTTTGAATGCTGATGCGGACATGAATCGAAGCGATGCCCCTGCGGTCACCGCGAGCACTGATGGCCGCCAATTCCGTCTTGGAATCAGTCAGTGCCTGCAATACCTCATTTAACAATCCCTGGCGGTCAAACCCAGACACTTCGATGTCCACCTGATAATAATGTTTGGTTGCATGGCTGTCCCACTCGACATCGATGCGGCGCTCATCCGGAACGGTGCTGAGATTGGGGCAATCAATCCGATGGACCGTTACGCCCCGCCCATGCGTCACATAGCCAGCAATCTCGTCCCCCGGCACAGGATTGCAACAACGTGACAAACGGATCAATAAGTTGTCTACGCCCTTTACGCGAACCCCTTGATCCAGCTTGTGCTTGCGAATCGGCAACGCCTTGACTTCCGGTAGGACAACGGGTTGCTGCTCTTCTTTCAACCCATCCGTTAAGCGATGAACCACCTGGGCGGTAGAAATGCCTCCGTATCCCACAGCGGCGAACAAATCTTCTTCCTCATTGAAATTAAACTTTTTGGTGACATCTTCGATCCGATCCGACGTCAACACATCGCTTACTGTGAAATCATGTTTTTTCAACAAGGCCTCAACCATCTCCCGGCCCTTGGCCACACTCTCTTCGCGGCGCTGTTTTTTAAACCAATTGCGGATTTTGCTCCGGGCATGGGAAGATTTAACTAGGCTGAGCCAATCTTGGCTTGGCCCATAGCTGTGCTTCGACGTCAAAATCTCGACGATGTCGCCCGTTTTTAGTGGATAATCCAGAGGGACAATCTTGCCGTTCACCTTCGCCCCGATGCACATGTTACCGATATCCGTGTGAATTCGGTAAGCAAAATCCAGCGGAACCGAACCCATCGGCAATTCGATCACATCGCCTTTCGGGGTGAAGACGAAGACAGAATCAGAAAACCAATCCATCTTAAGGTTTTCTACAAATTCCTTCGCATCGGACGCTTCCTGTTGCAGCTCCATCATTTCACGGAACCATTTCAATTTCTCGTCAAATTTGGATTTCTCTACCGCCGAACCCTCTTTGTAAGCCCAGTGGGCCGCAATCCCGTACTCAGCCGTTCGGTGCATATCCAATGTGCGGATCTGCACCTCGATCGGCTCCCCTTTCGGCCCGATGACCGTGGTGTGCAGGGATTGATACATATTCGTCTTGGGCATGGCGATATAATCCTTAAAACGGCCCGGCATCGGCTTCCACACCGTATGAATGATACCTAGGACGGCATAGCAGTCGCGGACGGTATCGACGATGACCCGCACGGCCATCAAATCGTATATCTCATTAAACTCCTTGTTTTGCGTAACCATTTTTTTATAAATGCTATAAATATGTTTGGGTCGGCCAGAGATGTCCATCACCTTGACATCCATTTCCTCCAGGCGCGACTTCAAGGTATTGATAATTTCGTCGAGATATTTTTCCCGCTCCGCTCGCTTTTTCTTCATTAAATGAACGATTCGGTAATACTGCTGGGGCTTCAAATAGCGGAGCGAGATGTCTTCCAGCTCCCATTTGATTTTTGAAATCCCCAAGCGGTGAGCCAACGGGGCGAATATCTCCAATGTCTCCGTTGATTTCTGCCGTTGTTTGTGTTCTGGCATGTATTTGAGTGTCCGCATGTTATGCAAGCGGTCAGCCAATTTAATCAATATCACGCGCACATCTTGTGCCATGGCCACAAACATTTTGCGATGGTTTTCCGCCTGATGCTCCTCGTTCGATTTGAATTTCATCCGTTTCTTCAGTTTCGTCACACCATCGACCAAATGGCGCACCGCAGACCCAAAGCGCTCTCCGATCTCTTCCAACGTCACTCCCGTGTCTTCCACCACGTCATGCAACAAAGCGGCGATCAGCGTGGGAACATCCATGCGCAGATCGGCAAGAATTTCCGCCACCGCGATAGGATGCAAAATATAAGGTTCCCCTGACTTACGGAATTGCCCTTTGTGCGCTTCATCCGCAAACTCATAAGCCCGTCTCAGCTGCACAAGGTCGTCCTCTGTCAAATAAGTGGCGGCTAAGCTTAGTAATTGTTCTACCGGCATTTCGCTCACATCCGTACCTAGAATGAAATTTTCCTATTATTATTACTCAGACCAATAGGAAAGTAAAGTGTTGGAAAAGACTGCTGTATCGGGAATTCAGAAAACAATGCCCCCACCCGCGGTGCACAAAAAACCGGTCGGCGCTGACACCGACCGGCAAACGTGGCGGCTATTCACTTTGCTTGGCTTTCTTGAACCCGTCTGTCTGTTTGCGGATATACAAATAGATAATGGACAGGATCACCGCCGCCACCGTCAACATCCCATAAGTCAACCGTTCTTCTTCTTCAGCCCGCAGGAACAAAATGGGCCCGACAACCACGGCCCCATAGGCGGTAAACTCAAAGGACGCAAGTAACATTTTCCACACTTTTTGCAAGTAATCGCGTAGATTGAGCTCTCTCGATTGGAACATTTCTTTAAACAGAATCACTACCAAGCCAATCATCCAGATTACAATCGAAACCAAAAAAACACGGGCGAATCCTGAAATAAATGCGGAAAATCCCTCTTGCAACGCTTCCACTTTCCATACTCTCCTTAACAGATGTTTTTCAGATGATCATACCCATTCCATCATAAGACAAACCTTTTCCTGCTGGCAATTTACAATAATTATACAGTTGGCTGACACGCATATTCGATTAGGCGCGGTGATAGGTTAACCATTGTCAACACCACACCCGCTTCAGGAGGTGACTTTCAATGCACAACCCCCGCCAAGAGACGGAACTCCATTTCTCCCCCCAGCCAGGGGAATCCTCCTTTTCGGTGGACTCCAGTCTGGATGAGGGCATCCGCCACGTGCAAAACGCCATTCAACAAATGTATAGCCAAGCAGGAAATCATGATAATGAGTAAGAATTTAATTAAGTCCCATGGTTAACATGGGACTTAATTCGCTCTAATGAAATAGAAATACCATTGCGCAAATGTAAAAAATATCATATGATGATATACGAAATTTATCAAACATTGACGCAACATTCTATTTGCACTTGAAAATATGAAAAGACCCCGTTGAGGTTTTATAACTGCGCACGTTTTGATCAATGATGCTCTGACAAACCAATCATCGGTAAAATGGGCGTTTTTGGAAAATGAATGAATTGCTTCCTTTTAAGTTTCAAATGATGTTCTAGAACTTACATAAATGATTTAGAGAACTTGATCCGCATTCATTTGATTAAATTTTTAGTCTATTCCACTTGGGAATGGGGGACCCATCATGCTGAGAAGCACGCGAAGCACCTTGTACGAGAGACTGGGTGGGGAAGAATTGATCACCATCGTGATCAATGAATTTTATGATCGCATGCTTGAAGACGACCGTGTCAACCATCACTTCATCGGCGTGAACATGGATGTGCTAAAGCGCCGCCAAGTCACCTATTTCATGAGTTACGCGTTGGGCGGGCCAATGCACTATGAAGGAAATACCTTGCGCAAAGCACATAGCGGTTTGAACATCACGTCGGAGGAGTATGAAATCGCCATTAAACACCTCAACAGCGCATTGCGGAAAAACCAAATCGCGTTGGAAGACATTGCGCGGATTGAAGCCTTCTTGCGTAGCGTTAAGCCGCACATCATCAATAAGTGAGAGGACCCGTTTTCCCCGGCGGACATCTCACACCGCTTGCGCCGACAAACGGATCTGTATCGTCTGCGCACCCTGTTTTCGCTCATGCACGAAGGCACCCCTCCGCCAAGTGCAGGTCCAAGTCCTGCCCACTCTTGGGGAGCCGCTTCCTCCTTCTCGTTGATCCAGCTTCAAACTTTTTTACAATGGATTCGCAAAAATAAAACATTTGAAGTTTACAATCTCTTTAGACTTATGCTCCGCTTCTGGACATGCGTAAAAAAACCCCCGCGCTAACGGGGGTTTACTTTACTCGATCTCGATGATTTTAAATTGAATCGTCCCACCCGGAGTGGATACGTTGATCACTTCGCCCACTTTTTTGCCGATCAGTTCTGCGCCGATCGGAGATTCATTGGAAATCTTAAATGAAGAGGGATCCGATTCCGCACTGCCCACGATAGTATACGTTTCCTTGTCCCCATCCGGAATTTCCTCAATCGTCACTTTGGAACCGACACTCACCACTCCCGTGTTTTGATTGGAAGCGATGATTTTCGCATTGCGAATCATGTTCTCTAATGTAATGATCCGTGATTCGATAAAGGCTTGCTCTTCCTTCGCCGCATCGTATTCCGAATTCTCGCTGAGGTCTCCCTGCGCGATCGCTTCTTTCAAGCGTTCAGCTACTTCGTGGCGCTTCTGCGTTTTTAGGAGTTCTAGTTCTTGTTTTACTTTTTCTAGGCCTTCTTCAGTTAATAAAACTTCTTTTTTATTTTGAGACATCAAACGTTTCCTCCTTAATCACATAAGCTTGCAAATGTGATAGATCCCCGTCAAATGCATATGCCAAACCAGCCAGTATTATGCATACTTCCTAGTCACTTTACGCAGATCAAAAGATTCATTGGTAACGATTTCACATCCATTTAGTGATGTTGCATCAGCAATCCTCACTAAAAAGCCAAGCTGGACAATATATTAGCACATTTATATCAATACTCCAAGTGATCACTTAAAGTTTTTTGGTCAACAGACAACGTTGGGCGGAGTCTCTCCTTGGAAATAGGCGATCAAATGGTTCACCGCCATATCAGCCATCGCTAAGCGGGTTTCCTCTGTGGCACTACCCAGATGGGGAGCCAGCACCACTTGTTCCAATTGCCGCAATTCCATAGGCACATAAGGCTCATCTTCATATACATCCAGCGCGGCTCCAGCGATGCGCCCAGCCTTTAATGCCTTGATCAGGGCGGTCTCATCCACAATCGGGCCGCGGGCCGTGTTGACCAAAAACGCCGTGGGCTTCATCCGTTCCAATTCGGCCGCACCGATCAGATGATGGGTCTCGGGCGTGTAAGGACAATGGATGGAAACATAATCAGCCTCGCTCAAACACTGCTCCAAATCGACATATTGAGCCCCTAGCTCCTTTTCTCGTTCTTCTGGCAAGCGGCGTCTCGAATGATAAATGACTGGCATCCGAAAACCTTTGGCCCTCTGTGCCACCGCTTGCCCGATGCGCCCCATGCCTATGATGCCTAGGCATTTGCCGGACACTTCCCTTCCCAACATGAACAAAGGCTCCCAACCGGCCCATTTCCCTTCGCGCACCAATCGGTCGCCTTCACTCACCCTCCGCGAAACATCCAAAAGCAACGCCCATGTCAAATCAGCCGTGGCTTCCGTCAACACCCCGGGCGTGTTGGTCACGATAATCTGTTGTTCGCGGGCGCAAGCGATGTCGATATGATTGAATCCCACTCCGTAATTGCTGATCATCCGCAAACCAGGGCAAGCGCGAAGCAGAGCCTTGTCGATGGTGTCAGTCACGTTGCAGAGCAAGGCCTCGCTCGTTTGCAAATGATGGATCAGCTCCACAGCCGTCCATCCCGGCGGCAACAGCACCACTTCAGCATGCTTAGCCAACCGGGCCAACGGTTCTTTCCCTATGTCTTTGGTCACTACGACTCGCGGTCTCAATCCTTCGTTCCTCCTCGACCTCACCTGTTCAACATCCAAGAACTATTTTGGCAATTATTATAATATTCCACAAAATGACCTATATATCCTGCTAAAAAACCTATATAATCATCAAATGATAATCATTTTTCTTGTTGGTCATGATAAACCAACCATTCAGGGATATATTCCCGGCGTTTACTGCTTGGTTAACCCGTAATGCTATAATAACAAATATGGCAGTGCTGGCAAGAGGTTAATCAACAAATCGTCACTATGATAAAAGGCAATCCCCACGAGCATCATCGCTCAAGTGGGAAAAGCGAGCCAACGCGTTGCCCGCTACCGGTGTTTGTGGATAAAACATCGGCTCTCAGCCGCTTTACTGGCAAGACTTTCTGCTCACTGTCCATCTCTATCAACCTCATGTTTGATGCAAGGAGTGATACCATTGCAACCAATACAAGTTGGACTAATCGGCTTTGGCTTCTCGGGGTCCACCTTTCACGCCCCCGTCATCACACAGGTGCCTGGACTCAACCTGACTCATGTCGTCTCTTCTGATCCCAGCAAAGTGCATCGTCGGCTCCCCCAAGTAGAGGTACTGGCCGACCCCCGTGCGTTGTGGGATCATCCCGACATCGAGTTGGTCGTGATCACCACGCCTAACGACACGCATTTCCCTTACGCCAAAGAAGCCTTGCTGAGCGGGAAACACGTGGTGATCGAAAAGCCCTTCGTAATCGATGTCGCTGAAGCCGATGAATTGATCAAACTAGCCGCCGAGCAAAACCGCATCCTAAGCGTATACCACAACCGCCGCTACGACAGCGATTTCCTCACGGTCAAACAGGTAGTTGAGCAAGGTTTGCTCGGTACGGTTCATACATATGAAGCGCATTTTGACCGGTACCGTCCGGAGGTGCGCATTCGTTGGCGTGAACAAGATGTGCCAGGAGCCGGAGTGTTGTACGATCTCGGGCCTCATCTGATCGATCAGGCCATCCAATTGTTCGGGCCACCTCAGACAGTGTGGGCTGACCTCTTGATGCAACGCCCGCAAGCCCAAGTAACCGATTGCTTCCATCTCATCCTCGGATACGAAAACGGGTTGCGTGCCATCTTGCGTGCTAGCTGTCTGGTTAAAGCACCAGGGCCGCGATATCAGGTGCACGGCAGCCTTGGCACATTGACCAAATACGGGATGGACCCGCAAGAAGAAATGTTGAAACAAGGGATGAAACCAGGTGATCCCGGGTGGGGCCAGGAATCTCCGGAATTCCAAGCCACCCTCTCCACCACCGTGCAAGGGGTGGAGATGCAAGGCACCGTTCCTACCCTGACCGGAGGATATGAAACGTACTATCAACAATTGGCCCAAGCGATCAGGGGACAAGCCGATGTACCCGTCTCAGCTCAAGAAGCGCGGATAACTATGCAAGTCATCTCGGCAGCAATCGCTAGCGCACACGAAGGAAGAGTTGTAAAAATATAAATAAATCCATTCAACATTTACTTCTTCATCTCATTGAAACGCGGTTCAGCCGAAAGGCGGAGCCGCATTTTTTGTTAGCTTTTAAAAATCTCTTCATCATTCTTCAACAATCGGCAGGTAGAATGTGGTCACACTGGTGCATGACAGACACAGAAAGGAGAAAATCATGGTACAACCCAACGCACTTGCTCCCTTGTTGCTTCGCATCGGCCTTGGGAGCATCCTTTTCGCCCACGGACTGCAAAAACTCTTGTTCATCAGCCGAACCATGGAATTTTTCGAGCTGATTGGCGTTCTTTTTCCCTCCTTGTCCGCCTATGGCATCGCCACGCTGGAAACTTTGTGTGGCATCGCGTTTTACCTGGGGATTCACATCCGGTTAGCCGGATTGTGCACCATTCTGCTGATGTGCGGCACCATCATCACTGTCAAAGGGGCCAAAGGCTTCATTGATGGGTACGAATTTGATGCCTTGATCATAGTGAACGCCATTTCCCTCATGTTCACTGGGCCTGGCGAATACAGCATCTCCCATATCTCTAATCATCCCTAGCGCTTTTGGCTTTTCGTCTTTACCATTCGCTTGCCAGAAACAACCACCGCTTTAAAAACTCACTCTCGTCTGATATTGTTTCCATTCCATCGTCATATGACGATTTTTTTATATCCTTTATAATAAATGATGAACTTCCAACAAACAGAGTGAGGCGACACAATGGATACAATCACACACGGCCTATTTGGCTATACGATGTATCGGTGCTTAAAAAAAGAGGACATTCCCGCCGAAGAGGGGAAATCCCTGTTGTTTGTGTCATTGGTCAGTAACCAAATCCCCGATATCGACGTGGTTGTCCGCGTAACTGAAACGGGCCGCATCATGGAACAGATGTGGCATCGCGGGCTAACCCATTCCTTGTTGTTCATTCCCATTTGGGCTTTGCTGATCTACGTTTTGGTGCGGCTGATGTTCAAAGTGACAGACTGGCGCTTCTTCCACCTGTCTTTGTTCGGAGTCGCTCTGCATGATTTTGTCGATTGTTTCAACGCCTGGGGCACCGGCTTATTTGAGCCGTTTTCCTCCGCTCGCATCACCTTGGGAACCCTTCCCATTGTCGACTTCGTTTTTTGGGGTCTCTTCCTAGCCGGTTTTTTGTTCTCTTATATGAAAAAACACATCCCAAAACAGCGAATTTTCCAATGGGTGGCTTTGGGAATGCTCCTTCATTTCAGCATCCAAACGGCACAAGGGTTGATTGTAGAACAACGGGCCGAGCTGCGTTATGACCGCGTCGAACTGGCGGCCAGCTTTGTTCCTTGGCATTTTCGGGTGATCGGCAAAACCGGAAACCAAGTGGAATTGACGGATGCCACCGTATGGTCGACCAGCCGACCATTGGCTGCGCTCAAATCGCATGAAGAAACCGATTTGTCCCCCTTGTTCAATCAGAATCCCAAAGCGAAGGTTCTCTACGAATGGTCGCCGTTTGTCGTCGTCGTCAACGACAGCAAACGCTTGGGCATTTTTGATCCGCGTTTTTACCGTGACGGGGAATCTTTCGTTAGTGAATACATCGAAAAACGGTGAAGCGAAAGCGCCATCAATCCCCTGTTTTACAAATCGCTGAAACATAACGGAGAAAGTGATCAAACGTCCTTTGGACACTCCATTTTCGCTAACAGCCATGTCAGGCATTATCGCGCATTACCCGCTTGACCAGTTCATATCTCGAAAGGGGGACACGGCTCATGACTCAGCTCGTTTCTCTTGAATGGCTACACAACCACCTGAACGATCCGCAATTGATTATCGTGGATTGCCGTTTCCAGCTTGGACAACCTACCGCCGGGAAGGAGGCTTATCTCCGTGATCACATCCCAGGCGCCTTTTATCTGGATCTTGACCAAGACTTGTCCGCTCCCCCATCCGTCCACGGCGGACGTCATCCCCTGCCTGACCCCCATGTGTTCGCCGCCAAGGCAGGGGCCATCGGCATCGGAGAAAACGTCACTGTCGTCGCTTATGACGACCAAGGGGGAGCCATGGCTGGACGCTTGTGGTGGTTGCTTCATTATTTCGGGCACCATCGGGCAAAAGTGTTGAACGGCTCTTACTCCTTGTGGAAAAAACAAGGATTGCCAATTACCGCCGAACGGCCAACAGCACAGCCCCGCACCTTTCATCCACAGATCAACCACCGCTGGATGGCCTCCATGGAAGAGGTGAAGGCTAAGCTTAACGACCCACACACGATGATCATCGATTCCCGCGAAGGCGCACGTTACCGCGGCGAACAGGAACCAATCGATCCCGTGGCCGGGCATATACCGGGCGCGAAACACTATTTCTTCAAAGAAACCCAGCTCGCTGACGGGCGTTTCAAATCGAAAGAAGCGCTTGCTGAACACTTCGCCGGCATTTCCAAAGAACATGAAGTGATCGTCTATTGTGGTTCTGGGGTGACAGCGACCCCCAATGTCATCGCCCTCATGGAGGCCGGTTACCAACAGGTTAAGCTTTACGCCGGCAGTTGGAGTGATTGGATTTCACACCAAAACAATCCGGTCGCCACTGGAGATGAATAAACAAAAAAGGGATTCGCCTAGTACTGGCGAATCCCTTTCCCATCTTATCAGCCGTAAAATTTTTTCAGCCAGTTGAGCGCATTCTTAGTGAAAGAATATCGCAAAGGCATGTCAAACTGCGTCGTCTGCTTAACAATCGCTTTTTCATGGCTGAAGCAATCAAAGCTGTACTTTCCATGGTAATTACCCAAACCGCTCGTGCCAACACCACCGAACGGCAGATGTGGATTGCCGATGTGAACGATGGTGTCATTGATGCAACCGCCACCGAATGGCAAAGAACGAATCACTTTTTCTTGGTTTTGCTCATTCTCCGAAAAAAAGTACAACGCCAACGGCTTTTCCTTCTTGCGGATTTCCGCGATCGCTTCATCCAGATCGGTATAAGTAAACACCGGCAAAATCGGCCCAAAAATCTCTTCCTGCATCACCGGTGCCTCCCAGCTCACTCCCGTCAACACCGTCGGCTCAATGACACGCCGTTGCGCATCCGTTTTGCCACCAATGACGATCTCCCCATCAGCCAAGAACGCCTCCAATCGCGAAAAATGGCGTTCATTCACAATATGCCCATAATTCTCGCTTGTCAGCGGATCTGTCCCGTAAAACCGCGCGATTTCTTGTTTCAACTGCGCCAACCACACATCTTTGCGTTCCTCATGGATCAACACATAATCCGGCGCGACGCACGTCTGGCCCGCATTCAGCCATTTGCCCCACACAATTCTGCGGGCAGCCAGCTCAATATTGGCATCTTTATCGATGATCACCGGACTTTTGCCCCCCAGCTCCAGCGTCACCGGAGTCAACGTTTGGGCCGCCTTTTCCATAATCGTTTTGCCTACCTGCGCACTTCCGGTGAAGAAGATGTGATCAAACGGCAGATCCAATAGCGCTTTGCTCGTCTCCACATCTCCTTCGATCACCGCAATGTATTCCTCCTCGAAAATCCCCTTAATCATTTGCATGATCACTTGGGACGTATGCGGTGCCCATTCCGATGGCTTGAGCGTGACGCAATTCCCTGCTGCAATCGCTCCAATCAGCGGCATCACCGCAAGATTGAATGGATAATTCCAAGGTGAAATGATCAGGGTGAGCCCATACGGCTCAGGATACACATAACTCTTCGATCCCATCAGCACTTGCGGTGTTGGAACTTTTCTCGGTTTGGCCCATGTTTTCAAACGCTTGCTAACATATTTGATCTCATCCAGCGTCGGTCCGATTTCCGACAAATACGCATCAAACTCCGAACGGTGCAAATCCTTTTTCAATGCGGTGGTAATGTCAGGCTCATATCGTTTGATGGCAGATTGCAATTTGCGCAAGCTCTCCAAGCGAAAGGCGATCTCCTTGGTTTTCCCCGTCAGGTAAAACTCCTTCTGTTTCTCAAAAATCTCTTTATGTCGCATCCATTCACCACGCCCCCACTCAGATGTTTTCAGCTTCAGTATAGAAAATGAGCCTGACTTTCTCAAGAAAAGCAATTCATTTAAAAACCGAATGCACCCCAAACCGTTCGCGCCAGTGTTCCACCAAACGGAGACGGTATGATTCGCTCAGTTGCTGAACGGCCCCTTGATGAATCAAACGCAAATAAGCGAGGCTAGGCCGGATTTCTTCCTCCGATTTGTTAACCACCGTATATGTTTCCGCTTCGATCCAACTTTCCCTATGCCGCACCTTCACGCAAATGCGCCGATAATGGCCGACATCCACGCCTTCCCGCTTATCCAAATCCGGCAAGGCTTCTGGATCGAGGCGATAAAGCACACCTTCTACCTCTTCTCCTGGCGCCGGCACAATGTCTGCCACCCCCCCTTGCCGATATTCGCTGTACATGGTAAACGCGAGCCGGTGGTCGGGAAGCGTCGCCGCGCCAAGCACCTGATAGCGCCCTTCGCCCACCGTCCCTTTGAAGCTCTCTTCATCCATGCATGAACCGTATGCAAAATAATATAACACGCTCTCCTCTCCCTTCATCCGGAGACTTCTGCCTACCGGTCAACTCGAATGGCCGAACGCGCTCTAACCATCATATGTGCAACCGTCCATCTTCTTTACCCGTTCATCTAGTAAAATACACAAAAAAGGGGCGTTAACGCCCCGTTCCCTGATGTGCCGGGTTCGCGGGCAACCGTTTCTTCGCCCGTCCAACCAGCGGCACCTTGCGAATCGCCAACCATGTCAGCAATTGAGTAAAACCGATAACCAGCACAAACCACCGCAACTCGGTGGGATCCTTGATTTGGGCGACCCACAAAATAAAGAGCAAAATACCCGTGACACGTCCCACATTTAACATCAACTCCCGCGAAACCACATACTCCACCCGTAAGGCCGCCGATTGTTTGGTCTCGCCGATCACATCGAACACAGTAGAAGTGAGAGGTGCCAGGTAAAACGGATAAAATAGCGCGCCACCCACACCCATCACCCACATGGTCCATTCACTCATGTGAAACGCAAACGGCAAAATGACCAAACCCATCATCAAGGCCCCAACCAAGATAAACATATTGCGTGATTTCGGTTTCATCATTTTGCCGACCACAAAGTACGACAGCATAGACACAAGGGAGCCCACCGTATAAAAACTACCCACAGTGAATTCATCTTTGGTTGTGACATACACCAACAAACCGATGAGAAAGGAGAACACCCCTTCACGCAACCCTTGCGCGGCCATAGCCAGACCGACATAACGCCAATGGGCATCACGCTTCCCCAATAGACGCACCACCCGGGCTAATTGGAATTCTCCCCGGGCCAATCGAGCCTTAAATAAAAAGCTGACCACTACCGCCGCTAGGAAGATCGATAGCGACAGTCCGAAAATGAAATGGTAGCCGCGGACCTGTCCCATGTTGCGGATCAACAAACCGGAAATAAACGGGGCAACGATCCCCGTGATGGAGGTGATCAGTCCATTCGCTCCATTGAAAATGTCACGGTTGTCCCGCTCAGTGATTTCAAAATAAAGCACATTGTAGGCCAGCCAGAAAAACCCCGCTCCCAACCCCAGCAGCGCGCCGAGCAAGTAGACATAAGAAGCCGCGTTTTTGCCAAGCAGCCAAACCACCAAATAAAACAAGGACAAGATGGCCACTCCCAAGCGAATCGACACCACGCGGTCAACCTTTTTCACCATCCATCCGGCCACGACAAAAGTAAGAGCCGCCACCACGAAATGGATGAGATTAAACCAGCTGATCATGCTCCAATCTTTTTTGATCTTCCACAGAAAGACATTGACAAATGTTCCAGACAAAGCAGTAGCTACGGCAAACAAGCCGTTTTCCAGCAACAATAGCCATGCTGAACGATCCAGTTTACTCCATGTGTTTATTCGTCGCATAGGTTAGCTCACCAGTCTTAGCTTAACCAACTGCCCCTCGAATATGAAAAAGGGGTGGAATGCTCCACCCCTACTGCCAATCATCCTCTTCATCTTGATCAGACTGCATACTTTTGAACTGAATGAAAATCATCGCCAAGACGAAGCCCGTAGTCAGGGCGACAATATGCCCAAACAGCAGACTCCAACCAAATGCTAAATTGAATACCACGAAAACGAGAACCATCCGGCCCATGACGGGGTGGATCATCCCCCGCAACGCCAAAAACAGATATACGCCTAACAGGCCATAAATCGCTTCATTGGCTCCGGTAATCACCCCGTCGACGTCAGTCAAATAAATGCCCCAATATCCAGCGATTCCCGCGCACAAATAAATGAATAAAAATGAGAGCTTGCCGAACAGCCATTCCAATTGGGGCGCAAACAAATACAAGGAAACTCCCATCATCAACAATTGAAGTAGATGGACGTGCAAAAATAGGGAAGAGACCAACCGCCAATACTCACCATCCTGAATGCGCCATTGCACAAATGCCCCAAATTGGACCCAAGTAGCCGGACCAAAGCCTTTGCCGCTTAAAGTATACATGAGGAAGACGACAATTTGAACCAAGATGATGCCTGTCACAACAGGAAATAGCTGTGGAAAACGCCGAACCGGAATCAATGTGTGTCTGAACAAGAAGCTTCCTCCTCCAATCTGACCAATCGGGCGATCTCTTGCCCCATCCGCACGCTCGTTCCTTTGGCCAGAGGAATGCTCCACTCGATTTGTCCCGGTTCAAACAGAAGAATCACAGTGGAACCGAACTCAAACCGCCCCACCTCCGCTCCTTTGGCCAAGCGTTCTGGAGTAGCATAATCCTTGTGCGCGAAAGGTCGGCTCGGTTTGGGATTGGTGGCGATCGCTTGATCGTAGGTCACTTTGATGCTACCGACATTGGTGGCCCCCACTTTAATGAGCGCCGTGAGACCACTCTCTCCTTCAATATAAGTGATGACCCGCTCATTCACTGCAAATAGTCCCGGCACCAGCCGGATGCCCATTTCATTGACGGGATACAACTCACCCGGTATGTAGGTGGATGAGACAACTCTCCCGGCAATCGGCATGTGAATGCGGTGGTAATCCCGCGGGCTTAAATAGATGGTTACAAATTGCCCGCCATCAAAGCGTTTCACCGCGGCCTCATTCCCACCCAACAATTGGGACAATGAGTAAGAAATCCCCTTGGCTTGGATCAACCGCCCCTCCGTGATCGTCCCACCCTCCGACACAGTGCCGTCCACTGGGCTCACCACTTGGGCTTTCCCACCGCAGATCGGGCGTGCTTCGGGATGAAGCTCGCGAACAAAAAAGTCGAGCAGATGCTCAAATTGGTCAAGTGGCTTCTTTACAGGAGCCAGGTCAATGTCAAAATGACGTATGTACAAGGGAATCAGGTGACGACTGAACGGATGCCGCGCCACCTTTCCCATCAGGCGCGAGAGCCCTTTTTTGGGCAACCCCCGCCAAAACGCTTTGGTTATGCTTTGCTTCATATGATCCTCCTCACAGGAAAATTTCGGCAGTAATATCTTCACCTCAACCGGACACCATAATAAGCGACAAGGAGGTGAAAAGATGAACACCAAAAACTTTACTCCACAACAATCGAGAACCAATGCACAGCAAGTTCGCCAACAAAACCAGCAATCCGCTCAAGGTACTTCCAGCGGTTTTGCAACTGAGTTCGCCAGCGAAACCAACGCGCAACAAGTCCGCCAACAAAACCAACAATCCGCTCAAGCTAGCCGCATGTCTGGTGCGACCGCAGGAGGCTTCAACACGGAGTTCGCTAGCGAAACCAACGTACAACAGGTCCGCCAACAAAACCAACAATCCGAGGCTAAAAAGCGTAACAACCAACAATAATCAAGCTTGTGGTACATGCTTCATCCATAAATCCCATCCGCCGTTATGGCAGATGGGATTTATGGTTGTGTGTGACGCCGCCGGAAATGATGAGCCGCAGGGCGTCATCCACCGACATATCCAATTCTTCCACTTGTTCCCGCTCATACCAATGTAAATCCCCTGAAAATTGATAGCTTTGCGGGAAATAAACCCCCACGTACTCTTTGCCGTCCGCCGTACGAAATACCGGCGCTTTCACCGTCAAAAAACCGAGTTTGCGCGAACCGCCCAGGTGAACAAACACGACGGTGTCAAACGATTTCTTTTCACCGATAAACGAATGGATGGTATCTTTGAGCGTTCCGTACAAATCTCTGACCAGGGGGATTTTATCTAATATCGCCTCAATCATATCAAACAGTTTTTTGGTTAGCCACAATTTGGTCAAAAAACCGATAACCAAAATTAAAGCGATGACAAAGAGCAACCCCATCCCTGGAAAGGACCAAGGTAGCACCTTTTCTGCCCAATTCATGCCTAAGTTGTTAAGAAGCTGGTAAATGTAACGAACGAGGTAAACGGTGAGGGCAATCGGCAAAAACACAAGCAACCCATTTAGGAAATAGATGCTGAGGCGTTTGATCAAACCATTTCGCCGCAAAAACAACCACCTCATTTCTTCATGAACTTCTCATAGTAAGAAGTAATCAAGTGGTCGGCGATGGGACCTGCCGCCACCGCACCATAACCCCCTTCGGGCACAATCACGGCCACGGCGATTTGCGGATCATTCGCAGGGGCGAAAGCGACGAACACCGAATTTTCCACTCGTCCGCGACCTGGAATGTCCTGTTCTGATGTTCCCGTTTTGGCCGCTACATCAAACGGCAAATGGTTGAACAGTTCCGCCGCGGTCCCCCCCGGCTTGGTCACTTGTACCATGCCGCGAACTACCGTTTGGTAGTAGTTCTCTTTAATCGGGGTGCGTTGCATCACTTCCGGTTTGATTTCTTTCGTCTTCCCGGTGGTGGGATTCACCACTTTTTCAACCAATTGCGGACGTAAGCGCGTTCCTTTGTTTCCCAACGTTTGCATATACTGCGCTAACTGCAATGCCGTATACCGCTGCGCTTGCCCAAACGAAGCCAGCGCCATGGCACCCATACCCGAATTCCGCTTAGCGATGATCTTGTAGTCTTCCAAACCATCTTGTTCGCGCGGCAAGGGAACGCCGGTCTTGACACCCAATCCAAAGGCATGGGCCAACCGCTCAAACTTCTCGACGGCTTCCAACTTGTCTCTGCGGTACCACTTGGTTGCCAACCAAGCCATAAACGTGTTGGACGATTTTTGAATCGCTTTGACGGGATCAAGCAGGCCGTAATTGTGGCGACCTGAGTTACGCACCGGTGGGGTCGCTTTGGCGTAATAAAAAGCGCCTGGATCGCGCCAATAGGTGTTCGGTTTAATAACTCCTTCCATCATGCCCATCAGCACCGTCAAGGGTTTAAAGGTGGAGCCTGACGGTAAGACGGAAAATGGGTGGCGCTTCACTTCCGATTGCGGAGAGGCAGATCCCCGGGCATCGTAAGGCGCCTCTCGGATCGTGCCGTTATTGATGACAAAGCTAAGGTTCCGATAATCCCCGCTTCCCACTTTTCCGTTCCAGATGTTGGGGTCGTAATCAGGATAGCTGACCATCGACCTGATTTTCCCCGTTTTTACTTCCATTGCCACCGCATAGGCGTTGCGGGCATATGGTGCACGTTTGTTCCCCGCTTGCGTGCGCAGGCGGGCCAGGTGTTGCTCCACAAACGCCTCCGCTTCTAACTGCATATCCTGGTCAAGGGTTGTTATCAGGTCATTGCCCGGTTTAGGGGACACTTCTTTCAATACCTCAACCAATTTCCCTTGCGAGTTCACCCTCACTAAGCGGTAACCATTTTTTCCTCGTAATTCATCTTGATAACTGTATTCGATGCCGTCTATCCCCACTTGTTCCCAATCCAAGTAACCCGCTTGATTCGGTTGCGCTGCCACGGCTTTGTACTTCTTCATCGAGGTTTTTGCCCCGGCGTACGGGCGCACATAACCGATCGTTTGGACGGCGATGCTGTCCGTCCGATATTGGCGCAACGGTTCGGAAAAGATGTTGACGCCCGGAAACCGATCCGGATTTTCCGAAATCTTCACGATCTCTTCATCGGACAAGCGGTCCTTCAGTTTTTTAGGAAAGTAAGGCGGCTGTTTTCGCATGGTGGGTTTCCCCTTGGCATCCAAACCGATATCCATCGCTTCCAGCACATCTTTCAGCGGCATCTTTAACACATTGGCCAATTCCTTAGCCGTTGCTAGTTTTTTCTTTTTATCGCTGTCCGGTTCGAGGTAAATCGCGGTGAACAGAGAACGGTTCTCAACCAATATGTTGCCGTTCCGATCATAGATCTTCCCCCGCGATGCAACCAGCGGCACCTGCTTAAAATTATTTTCCACCGCCAACTGGTTGTATTCAGCTCCAGCCCCCAGCTGAATCGAACTAAGGCGTAGAATTAACACGACGAACAACAGGATGACAATGAGCCACAATCCGTGTAACCGTCCGGAGAGTAGCCCGGCTGAGCTAGTTTTGCGTCTGCCTTGAAACATGCCACCACTCAATCCTTTGCAACATATAGTGCATTTCCAACTCGTTATTAGTGTATCACATCACAAGGAAAAAGAGGGAGGGGATTCCCACATCCCACCAGCGACAATTTTGTGTGGAGTGTACGGGCTTGTCCGAATAAGCGAGTTGGAGAGCAGGCAGAGCTCCTCCCGTCAAGAGTAAGCCCCGCCCTTTCATTTTTTAACGTTTCCAAAACCTGCGATAAAACTCCACCGCTTGGTATGAATTCAACACACTCACCCGTTCCAACCGCGATGTCTTCAGCGCTGACTGCAACAAAATGTAACGAATTTGCTCAGGATTTAGATAAGGGTTTAGTTGGAGCAAGAGGGCGATCGTGCCAGATACATGCGGCACGGCCATGGAAGTGCCACTCATTTCCCGCTTGGCCCCGTTTAACCACGCCGACGGAATCCTCTCCCCCGGTGCGGCGAGATCCACGTCTTTGCCCATATTGCTAAAGCGGGATAAGACACCTTCACGCGAAACAGAAGCCACGGCGATCGTCTCTGGGTAACGAGCTGGAAAATCAATGCTTGACGGGAGGCCCCGGTTCCCTGTGGCCGCCACCATCACAATACCTCGGCGGTGGGCGATCTGAATCGCTTGACGCAACGATTCGCTCAATTTTTCCATGCCGAAACTCATGTTGATCACTTGCATACCGTTTTCAATGCACCAATTGATGGCGCTCAATAAATCGGACAAATTGGCGCTACCCTTGCGGTTGAATGCTTTCACCGCATATACTTCCGTTTTTGGCGCCGTCCCGATGATGCCCAAGCCCGCCCCGTTGCCAGCGATGATCCCCGCCACATGGGTGCCGTGCCCATTGTAATCCTGAGGGGCAAAATAAGGGGACAAAATGTTCACCCCGCCCCGATAATTGTCTTTTATCGCAGGATGATCCGCTGAAATCCCAGTGTCGATGACCGCTACTTTCACCCCGCGCCCCTGGCTGATAGACCAAACTTTGGGCGCTTCAATCATCTGCACGCCCCACGGCAAATTTTGCTCCTTGACTGACAACATGGTGCCTACATATGGTTCCGTGATTGTCAGCCGAATATCCGGCTCCGTGTAAGCAACGTCAGGCACCGACTCTGTGGGGACTACGGGAGCTTGATATTCCCCGATAACCATGCCCAAATGGGACAAATAGCGGATCGGCCGCACACCCAAACGGCGCAGATTATTCAAACAACGCTCCAACTGGATGCCATCTCGTAAATAATAGATCTTGCGTATCCGCTTCTTGCTTGACGCTTGGTTGCATGGGAAAGGGAGCCTCCAATCAGAATCATTCATGATCTCACACTCCCATCTGCACTCAATGCCCAAACCATGAATATGGTACATACAAAAAACAAAGCGGGTGATAACGAATGAGCAAAGCGAAACCACCCCGATCCGACGATTCATTGCGACTGTCCCTCAGCGACGACAACACGGTGGACCATTGGTCGACAATCCAAAAATGGACCAACCGGCTCTCAAAGACAACCAACCACCTTGATGATCTTGCCCATGCGCTGCAATCCCTGCATCTTGCCGCCAAGGACAAAGAAACCTTGAAAGAAATCATCACTTCTTTGGCCAAACTAAACAAAATCCAGGCGCAAAAGAAAACGAAAGCGGACGACTCCAAAGCCGCACAGGAACCGATCCAATCTGGCAACAGCTTGATGGACATATTCAACTCACCGGCGATGCGCGACATCGTGCAGACGGTGTTTAAACAGAGAAAGCGTCATTGGTGATTATCGGTCTCGGCGGGGTTGCTTCTGTTTTCGTTTCAACATAAGCTCATTGACCTGTGCCGGTGGCGTCATGTTCAATTGGCTCAATATCTCACTCATGCCTTCTGGTGTCATCATTTGTTTCATCAACCCCATCATCGCTTCTTGCGATATGGGCAAATGGACGACTTGGCTTATATATTCAATAAAGCCGGGTATTCCATGCTTCTGATAACGCTCCATCCCTTTGAACATGAACTGCTCCAATTGACTTTCATCCATGAACGGCTTTCCCACTAATTGATTCATCCAATCGGCAAAGGCTTTCAGCGCTTGCGTATGCTGCATTCCGCACTCCCCCCTAACCAGCCGCCAGCGTTTATCTTAGTAATATGAAATTCGCCTGCACTTTCGCACGATAAACACCCATGGGCCACAAAAAAGGCAGAAGCCTGTTGGCTTCTGCCTTTCCATTTACTTTCCACCGCCGCACGGACTCTTGCCGAGATCGACTTTGCCGCATCCAGACATCTGAAAATCGATGTCGCGTCCCACTTCTGAGACTTGCCGCCAATACTCGCCCACATATGCCAAGGGTTGGTTCACCCGTTTTTCGTCGGCGATGAAATAAGTTGTTTCTTTCCCGGTCGCGTCATCCATAAACGTCACATACAGCACGTCGTAATAAAGTGGAGACCCATCTTCCTCTTCGATAATATCAAAACCGGCCTCGTGGGTGATGAGTAATTCTTCGTAAGGGCGGGTTTCCACTCCCTGCTCCCCCTCGGCCGCTACATAATCAAACTCGCAGCGGTCCGCCTCCTCATCAAACGAAGCTTGGCGTAGATGGCCGTACACATAGATCGATTCACTGTCCAAGTCAATCGTACCAAACAAACTTTGGGGATATTCGGCCAGATAGTCGTTCACTTTGCGATTGATGTCCCGGGCAAACATCTCCCTGGCCGCTTCTTGAAAGTTGAACAACATCCCATGAGTAAATGATTTCATCAACATTAGCTCCTTTGATCAACAACCGTGCACATCGCATCTATTATATCGAAGAGAAAAAACGCTTTTCAAGAAGCCGTTCCTTTTCGTTTTCTTTCCAATTCCCGCAATTCCACTCGCCGAATCTTCCCACTGGCCGTTTTCGGTAGAGAAGTGACGAATTCCACCTCGCGCGGATACTTATACGGAGCAGTCAACGCCTTGACATGGTCTTGCAATTCGGGAATGAGTTCTGCTGTAGGTATGACGCTCTCCTTTAACACGACAAATGCTTTGACAATGGTTCCCCTGATGGGGTCAGGGCTGGCCACTACCGCACATTCTTTCACCACCGGATGTTTGACGAGGGCGTCCTCCACTTCAAAGGGGCCGATCGTATAACCTGAGCTGATAATCATGTCATCAGCCCGCCCCTCAAACCAAAAGTAACCCTCTTCATCCACTCTGGCTCGGTCTCCGGTGAGATACCAATCCCCGCGAAACGCCGCTTGGGTCCGCTCCGGATCTTGATAATATCCTTTAAATAGGGCGGGAGAAGAGCGGTGGACAGCGATATGACCTACCTCCCCTTGCTTCACTTCTTGTCCCTCGTCATCAACCACCGCGATCCGATTGCCGGGAGTCGGTTTGCCCATCGAACCCAGTTTCACTGGCATTCCAGTCAAGTTGGCAATCAGGAGAGTGTTCTCGGTCTGCCCATAGCCATCACGCACTTGCACTCCAAACGCGTTGAGAAAAGTATCGATCACTTCCCTGTTCAGCGGTTCTCCGGCGCTGACCGCGCTACGCAGAGCCGGGAGACGATACTCCAAGAGCTTCTCGCACTTGGCCATCAAACGGTATTCCGTCGGCGTACAGCACAAGACATTGATTTTTTGTTCTTCTAGCAAGCGAAGATATGTTTCCGGATGAAACGAACCTTGGTAAACAAATGCCGTCGCACCTGCCCCCAGCGTGGAAACAAACGGGCTCCAAATCCATTTGGCCCAACCCGGTCCCGCCGTGGCCCATACTTTGTCCCCATTTTGAATGCCAAGCCACGCTTGTGTAGCCGTCTGTTGGTGGGCAACTGCCCAGCTGTGATGGTGAACGACTCCTTTGGGTCCCCCTGTAGTACCTGAAGTGTATGAGATAAACGCGGGGTCATCCGCTGTTGTTTCCGGCAAGGCAATGCTGGCATCTCCTGTGCATTCATCCAGCGCCAACCATCCTCCCTGCGCTTGGCCGCGGACGATACGGATGGCAGCGCTTCCAATTTCGCGCAAGGCCTCATCTACGCCTGCCGTCAAGGTTGCGTCAGCGATCACCGCTTTGGCCTCAGCATGCCGGATACGGTAGGCGATGTCACCAGCTCGCAACATTTCTGACCCCGGCAACAGCACTAATCCCGCTTTTAAGCAAGCCAGATAAGCAACATACGCTTCCGGCACGCGTGGCAGCAAGATCATCACCCGCTCTCCTTTGGCGAGCCCCAAAGCTACCAATCCCCGAGCTAAGGAATCGGATTTTTCCTTCAATTCGGCATATGTAATTTGTTTTTCTTCCCCCGCCTCATTTCGCCAATGAATCGCGACCTTTCCAGTTACAGTAGCATGTCGGTCGATATCCTGAGCAATATTATAACGCGTTGTCATCCCATTCCCTCCCCAAAGATCAGCTCAAAGAAAAGGTATCTATAGAAATATTCTTTCAAATGAGTGTTAAATCCTTTTTAATGCACAATAAGTAGCGACCCTTGCGGGTCGCTACTGGGAACCAGTTATTCAATTATTAGAAGCTCGTGCCGCCACCCAGTTGTTGCTGAGCCAAAGAAACCAGACGTTTGGTGATTTCTCCCCCAACCGAACCGTTAGCGCGGGAAGTGGTATCAGCACCCAGGGTTACACCAAATTCTTGTGCGATCTCAAATTTCATTTGATCAATCGCTTGGGCTGCACCAGCAACCAGCAGTTGGTTGGAGCTACGATTGCGTCCTTGTTGTGCCATGTGTTTTCACCTCCTTATGTCTTGTTGGTCTTATATTGCGTCGTTTGCGCCGAATGCATGCTAGGAAATTATGGATAAACTAGACTGAAAAGGCTTGTTTCTTAGGCATTAGAAAAGGGGTTGCGGTCATCCGCAACCCTTTCATCCATATGATTTGGTCGCCCTTTGTAGCGCGTGTTATTCTGTCACAATGTCATAAATCAATACCGGCGCTTTCGCTTGCTTATCGATGCGGATGCTGGCATAAAGCTTCTCGATCACATCATCCACATTCTCCCGGTTAGCATGGATGGTCACTAGGGACTCTCCGGCCTTAACTGGATCGCCGATTTTTTTGTTCATTACCAGGCCGACCGCCAAATCGATTTCAGATTCTTTGGTTGCCCTGCCCGCGCCAAGCCACATTGCGGCTGTACCGATCTCATCCGCAATCATCTCCGCGACTACGCCGTCTGTTTTGGCCGGCACTTCAATTTGATAAGCCGCTTGTGGCAATTTTTCCGGATGATCCACCACGGAAGGGTCGCCCCCCTGATTGGCAAGGAACTCTTTGAATTTCTCTAAGGCCTTGCCGTTTTGGATGACACCCCGGATCATCTTTTCTGCCTTCTCCAGCGATTCGGCTTTACCAGCTAAAAATACCATTTGCCGCCCGAGCGCTAGGCATAGTTCTTCCAAATCCTTAGGCCCATTCCCCCGCAACGTATCAATCGCTTCCTTCACTTCCAGCGCATTACCGATAGCCCGACCCAGTGGCTGGCTCATGTCAGAAATCACAGCCATCGTCTTGCGACCCACATTGTTGCCGATCCGCACCATCGCTTGAGCCAATTTTTTGGCGTCCTCCACCGTCTTCATGAACGCCCCGGCCCCCGTCTTCACATCAAGCACAATAGCATCGGCACCCGCCGCAATTTTTTTGCTCATGATCGAACTGGCGATAAGGGGAATGGAACTCACCGTGCCTGTCACATCGCGCAGGGCGTATAACTTCTTGTCTGCCGGAGTCAAATCACCGGTTTGCCCAATCACCGCGATTTTGTGCTTGTTCACCAGCTCCACGAATTGCTCCTTGCTAATCTCAACATGGAACCCTTCCACTGCTTCCAACTTATCAATCGTGCCACCGGTATGACCCAGTCCCCGACCAGACATCTTCGCCACTGGAATGTCCAGCGCGGCAACAAGCGGAGCCAAAACCAGCGTGGTTGTGTCACCTACACCGCCGGTGGAATGTTTGTCCACCTTGACCCCTTCAATCGCCGACAGATCGATGGTTTCACCCGACTGTACCATAGCCATGGTCAAATCGGCCCGTTCCCGATCTGTCATGTCTCTAAAATAGATAGCCATAGCTAAGGCACTAACTTGATAATCAGGTATTTCGCCTCGGGTGTACCCCTGGATAAAGAAATTGATCTCTTCGGTGGTCAACTCTCCGCCATCGCGTTTTTTCTCAATCAAATCGACCATTCTCATCTTTATTTCTCTCCTCGCTTTAGAAAATTTAAACCGCTGTAAGCCAATATCGCCGAATCACGGAAACTGGGGTATGTCCGGACAAACAACCTAAAGCTTGCCGGACACACCCCCGTAGGTGATGAGCCATCACCAAATCAGACGTCTTACCTCAGTCGAAAATCACAGGAACAACCCGGCCACCGTCGCAGACAAGACACTAACCATCGTCGCTCCGTACAGCAATTTCAGGCCGAAGCGGGCGACCACGTTCCCTTGCTTTTCATGCAGCCCTTTTACGGCGCCGGCAATAATGCCAATCGACGAGAAATTGGCAAATGAAACCAAGAACACGGACACAATGCCGACCGTCCGCGCAGATAGCGCCGTCTGTTTACTAAGGTCAAGCATCGCTACAAACTCATTGGACACCAGCTTCGTCGCCATGATGCTCCCCGCAGTCACCGCTTCATGCCATGGCACGCCCATCAGGAACGCAACCGGCGCGAACACATAACCCAGCAATTCTTGGAACGAAATCCCAACGATGCCCATGAAGATCCCATTGACCATGGCAATGATCGCCACAAACCCGATCAGCATCGCCGCAACAGTGAAAGCCACCTTGAACCCGTCCATAATATATTCCCCGAGCATTTCAAAAAACGATTGTCTTTCTTCATCTAGTACTTCGAGGATATCCTCTTCCTTGGCAACTGCATATGGATTGAGGATGGAAGCGATGATGAAACCGCCGAATAGGTTTAGAATGAGCGCCGTGACAACATACTTGGGATCGATGATTTGCATGTAGGCGCCGACAATCGACATAGATACCGTCGACATAGCCGAGGCGCACATGGTATACAAGCGGTGCTTCGGCAACATCCCGATTTGTTTTTTGACGGAAATGAACACTTCAGACTGCCCCAAAATCGCGGAAGCAACTGCGTTATATGACTCCAGTTTGCCCATTCCGTTCACTTTGCTTAACACCAAGCCGATATACTTGATAACAAACGGCAAAATTTTAGTATACTGCAATATCCCAATCAGTGCCGAAATGAATACGATTGGCAACAAGACGGACAAGAAAAACGGCATTTGCCCTTCATTGGCCATGCCACCGAATACGAAATTAACCCCTTCAGCCGCATAAGCCAACAACTTCTCAAATACCGACGCAAACCCTCTGATGAGGAATTCGCCGGCGCCGGTGTTCAACAAGGCAAAAGCGAATAACATCTGCAAAGCAATCATGATAAAGAGCGGCTTATAACGGATCTCTTTTCTATTGTTACTTACCGCGTATGTCAAGATGAACACAACAAGCACGCCCAAAATGGCAATGATATATTTCATGACTAAATCCTCTCCTATGATTGGGCAACCGAGTCTGAAGCGCTTTCAACTCCTTCAGAGAAGGAACCGCTCAGCGGATTAATCCCTCTCCATGTCTCCGGCCTGAAAGGCGCCCGGAAGCAGCTGAGATATGGTCCATTCCTCGGTGTCGCCGTGAAGGTTAGTTAAATAGATTTTGGTGTTTTTATCGCAAAACTCGGCTAACACTTGCCGGCAAGCTCCGCACGGAGACACCGGGCCATCAGTGTCGGCCACGATAGCGATCGCTTCGATGATGCGCTCGCCATCTGAAATCGCTTTAAACAAGGCTGTGCGTTCCGCGCAATTGGTCAAACCAAAAGAAGCGTTTTCGATATTGCATCCCCGAAAAATCTTGCCGCCAGCCAACACCGCGGCGCCCACCGGAAAATGTGAATATGGGGTGTAGGCCTGCTTGCGAGCCTCAATCGCCTCTTTGATCAGCTGCTGTTTCAACATGGTCGGTTCCTCCTTGGCACGAAGGTTTAATAAGAAGAAGTGGCTTGACCGCCTTCCAAAATCTTAGCACCAGAGCTCGTTCCGATCCGGGTAGCGCCAGCCTCCATCATTTTCTTCATGTCGTCTAAGCTACGCACGCCACCAGAAGCTTTTACGCCCAACTGCTCACCAACCGTTTTGCGCATCAACGCAACATCTTCTACCGTCGCACCACCCGTGGAAAATCCGGACGACGTTTTTACGAAGTCTGCGCCCGCTTTAGCTACCAGTTCACAAGCGCGCACTTTTTCCTCATCGGTCAAAAGACACGTCTCGATGATCACTTTCACCAACGCTTTGCCCGAGACAGCGTCAACCACCGCTTTGATATCTTGCATCACCCGGTTGTCATCCCCGTCTTTCAAAGCGCCGATGTTAATCACCATGTCCACCTCGGTAGCCCCTTTGGCAACCGCGTCTTTGGCTTCAAACGCTTTGGTTTCCGAAGTGGTCGCTCCAAGCGGAAACCCAATTACTGTGCACACTTTTACCGGTGTGCCAGCCAGCTGTTCCGCAGCATAAGACACCCAAGCCGGATTAACACAGACCGATGCAAATTGGTATTTCTTAGCTTCATCAATCAATTTGGCAATTTCTGCTTGGGTCGCATCCGCTTTCAACAAGGTGTGGTCAATCATGCCGGCTAAATTCATCTAAATCTCTCCTTTATATGAGCGCATCCGGCTAAGCGCAGGCGGCAAAAAAACGGTTCCATCCGTTGGCAAATGTGTAGAAACTCTTTTGAATCCGCTGTCATATTTAGTCGGCACGCTCTAATTCCAATTGATTTTTGTCTGATTTTATTAGTTGGTTTTTAAGTTCATGGCTATCATAGCACGTTTTGAACAAATGTGAAACACCTTATGAAATTTGGTTCACTTTACCTGTAAAACAAAAACACATGGCACACACATAAAAAACCTGCCGTAGACTAGCGGCAGGTTTTGTGATCCCATATAGGTTTTTATCCATGCTCCAACAAGGCTTTGGCCGTGAACTGGTCTGTCACCAATATGTTGGCGTATCTACCGATGAGGGCAGCGTGAATCGCTTCGAACTTATTTTGCCCACCAGCCACCAAAATCGCTTTTTCTTTCTTGCGCAAATCAGAGAGATTGACTCCCACCGTGCGGTTGTCCATTTCCTCAATGCAGATATTCCCTTCTGCATCGAAAAACCGCGAACAGATATCTCCGGCACCGATCTGCTGCAACAATTTTTGTTCCTCTTTACTAAAATAATCGAGGCGGAACAACAGCGCATCCTCCTTGACCGTACCGACCGTGAACACAGCGATGTTGGCTTGTCTGCCCAGCTCGATAATCCGCTGGATGTGCCGGTCTTTTTCCACCAATTGCTTTAACTCAATGCTATCAAAAATGACGGGCAACGGAAGATACCGGGCCACCGTGTGAAACGCCTCGGCAAACAGATAAACCGTCTCCGCGGCATACGTATTGATGTGGGAGTGACTAACTCCCCCTTTTAACTGGACAACCTCTACTCCTTTAACCGGCTTCGGTTGCAGATTACGCGCGACGGAGTACATCGTCGTTCCCCATGTCACCCCGATAATATCCCCGTCTTGCACCGTTTCATGGAGATACTCCGCCGCCTTGCGGCTGATGTGCTTCTGGATCTCCTTGTACTCATTCACCGGCGAATAGCTGATGAACACCTCGTCCAACTTGTACTTTTGCTTCAGGTCTTTTCCCAGGGAGGCCAGATCCTCCAGCGGATCAACAATATCGATACGCACATAACCCCGGCTTTTCGCATACTGAAGCAACCGGGAAACCGTCGGGCGGGAGACCCCCAGCCTAGCCGCAATTTCCTGCTGGCTGTAATCAGACAAATAATAGAGTCTCGCAGCCTCGATGCTTAGCTGTTGTTTTTCACGATCCATCAGCTCATCCCCTCCTGCGACTTGATCTGTCTCTGTCCTGTTCCCCACAGTCCGGTGCGCTGGCTATACGTAAAAAATCCACCCAAAACGGTGAGCGGTAAACATGCAACCGGCAAATCGGCCACGCACCCCAGCTTGCTGTCGCTTGCCAATCACAGTTTACCACGATTGCCATCCATTGATGAAGCCGCGCCGCTGTGCGTTAACAGCTAGTGAATACCGCACCCGTTCGTCATCCACTCTCAAGGAGATCCATTTGTCCTGGAAACAAAAAACCATCACGTCTCCCTGATATTTTCTGTTGAACAAGCATATTCTCACCGCCCAGTCATATAGTGAAACCAAGGCTTCATCGAATTCTGCAACTGCGAAAGGATGATCCACTTGGAACGTTCACACAGGCACCACCCCAATCCTTTTGTCAACCAAGAGCGAACATGGTATCCCTATGTCAGCCCGTTTGACCCTTGCCCGCCCCTGTGCAAAAAAACATATGTTGTGCCGCCCAACCTATTTCTCGGCTTTCAGCCACCCGACCTGCCGCAATTCCCCCCCAACGAAGCCTTAAAACGGGGCACGTTGTGGCCGATTTTCTACAGTCCTTACCGCAAAAAATCCAAACGCCATAAAGGTGATCAGTGATGGACCGCAAACAACAATTTGAACAGCTAAAACAGTTGCAAGAAATCGATTTCGTCTTAGTTGAGCTCAATCTTTATCTTGACACCCACCCAGGCGACATGAACGCCTTGCAACAGTTCAATTGGTATGCACAAGAGAGGGCCAAACTCGCCGCCGCCTACGAGCAGCAATATGGCCCCCTGACCAATTTTGGTCACAGTCTCAACCAATACCCGTGCGGCTGGGATGAAAGTCCTTGGCCCTGGGAACTATAGAGGTGTGAAGCGATGTGGATTTATGAAAAAAAACTACAATATCCGGTCAGAGTGGGCAAATGCAACCCCACCTTGGCCAAATACCTTATCGAACAATACGGCGGAGCCGACGGTGAACTTGCCGCGGCCTTGCGTTACCTGAACCAACGGTACACCCTACCCGCCAAAGTCAAAGGCCTCCTCACCGACATCGGCACGGAGGAGCTTGCCCATTTGGAAATGATCGCCACCATGGTTTACAAATCAATTGTCGCATCATGGAGATTTCACTCAAAAAAGCGAAGCATGCGCTTGTTGACCCTTGTCATATGTGGTTCTAAAGATAAAAAAGCTAGAGGTTTTACCCTCTAGCTCATATGTGATGGATATCACTTATTGGCATGGCTTTATTACCCTTCAATGCGTATCTTTTTCCCGTCATCGCCTACTTTATAAATCCCCTCTCGCAGATACAACCGGTATAAGCGACTCTCCTCATCATATGCTGCGGCATGTTCCCACGCATCTTCTACCGAGCGACCCTTTACTAACTGATGGAAAAAATGCATAAGGAACAGTGCGGTCGTTTCCCCGGTCACATCCTCATCCGCCGCGATGTACGCCTGAATTTTCCCTTTCATAAACGCTACGCCAGCTTCTTTCACGCCAGCCGAACAAGCCGTATTGATCACTACCGTACCTGGCAGGCAAATCGCCTCAGCGATGGTCGAAGGATACATGACCCCGTCCTGTAGGCTGGACACGTCAATCTCATCGATATATTCGCCAAAAATCAATCCCCCTTGATCACCGTGAGCACTGATGACCAGAAACGGAGGCGCCTCTTCTTCCTGACTGATCACTTGCAAAAAGTCGTTCGGCGTACCAATCGTATGCAAAAGCGTGACAATGTTCAACTGTTCAAGCAATGTGCGGATAAAATTGGCTTCCGAACTATCATCGATGGCGGCGATGGCCACGGGAAGCTTTTTGGCGTAAAAGCGGGTATCCACAGGGTTCCACATAGCATGCTCTCCTTTAAGCCGTCACACATTATTTACATGTCGGTTCGGGCAACTGCTCAAACGCCTTCTGGTTAATGCCGGCAAGGTCCATGATTTTCCGCAACTCAGCCACAAATGCCTTGAAATAATCTTCTTGGTTCTCACCCGCGGCATATTTGCTCAGGAAATAATCCTTGGATAGCGAAGGGTACAAGCCGCTTAAATCATCCACTAGGACTTTTTTTATGTCTGCTTTGGTGGTGGAGTCATCCATACTGCATTCGTTGACGAGCGTTTGCAATGTGACTTGCAACGCCTGGTCGTCATAGGATGGATGGGATAACAAATATTTCAAATCATAAAGATCTTTGAACCGCGGCCTTACAATGGTTTGATGCAACTTCCAAGCGACCTGGATAGAGAGCGGCACAGAATACGGAACAATAAAAGAGTCACCGAAGACGGGACGATACTCCAACGGAACGGGCTCTAAGTCCATCTCTAAATTAAACGAGATATCCAGGTACAACTCATAATACTCATCCGGCTCATCGGTGAACACATAAGTGAGATCGGTATTGATCGTCGGAAAGTCATCAGCCATGGCATAATCTATGTATCTCCAAAACGCATTCTCCCGAAAGCTGGTGAACTTGATTCCGTCATCCAAATCCATTTCCGTCACTTGAATCATCCAGTTGGTAAATGTTTCATTCGCATGGTTGGTATCTTTGATTTTTCCCATATACAAAAAGTCGATATCTTCTACATATCGAATGTCCGGATTCTCCAGGTATTGCCTCGTCAACAGGCTGCCTTTCAACACAAATGGCTCGTCCACCAGCGCAATTCTCCGCAACAGCGCCTCTAACACAACGAGTTCTCTTTCATCATAATCCATCTTTTTTATATCTTCCCGCTTGATCACGGCCATTCCCCCCATTTTATGAAAGCCATCCACTATCTAACTCTTCTCTACTGTCATAGATGCATAATTCGTATTGCTCTTTCAATAACGCAATCTCATTCGCTTGCAAAATAGCATGGATCTTCTGTACTCTATCATAAAATGTTTCTTTACTTTTATATTCTCTGATAGTGATAAACCTCACTTTGCCATTGGCATTTAAAGAGTTCCGGGAAATGTGTCCCCCCAGCCCCTCACATAAACGCTTCACCATCGCAACATCCTCCACCTCCACCTTGCCATGCCACTCAAAATAAGGCTTGGTGTGTTTGGTCAGCGGTTGGTGAAAATACGTTTCTTCATTGGGAGACGTCTCCACTTTCGTTCTCATGACTGTAAATCCATGTTCTTGAAACACGTTTGCGATGCGGTCAATTTCTTTTTTCGCTTCATGGAAATCAGCGCGTTTGATAACACCCGTGCACATCGGTTGATTGATGTAATTTCCTTTATCCAGGACAATCATGAGCGGTTTCACCTGTTCTGATTTGCATAACTCCACAAAGGCGTCCTTGTCAGCAAGTGTTAAATCATTCACGGTGATGTGAAATTCAAATTCCATTCTCCCACTCCTAAGCCTTTCTGTCATTCAGTGAGTGATATTGTGCATAACTCACTGAATGTTCGTTTATTATTTCATTTTAGCATTCTTTTTCATATATTGAAATGAATTCTGATATCATGCCGTCTTCTTCTGCAAATAAAAAGCTAATGACCTAGCCGATCTCTAACAAATAAAGCTAGAAATAGAGAAATAAAGAATAGGATAGGTATGCCGATTAAAGAGGCGACATTACTAGCTTGCATACTAAGGTTGAATATATTTATTAAAAATTTCAAAAAGTTAAACAGAACATATTAAGAGAAGAAAAATAAAACAAGTGCTAATAAATTTTTCAAGTGAAATATCCCTTTCAAAAAATCACCTTCTCCTCACCATAAAATAACCAGCCTTGTTTGAAAACTGCTTCTTCGCTGAACGGCGGCGCGGGCAATCATCATATTCGTTGTCGCTCTCGCTTCACTGCCCGCTTTCCACCTCCGTTCATCATTCATCTATCCTGTATGAGCATTTTCCACATGGGAAATATCCATAAACCACAACAAACAGCTTATCCCATCAGGGCCCAAACAGGTGCGCTTGTTGGGCGACATCCTCAATCGTATAGCTGTTTAACACAGATTGAAATTGCTCTTCCGCTTTTGCGAGAATCATGGAAATCATTTTTTCCGTACCGGTTTTTGGAACCGACCAATAGGGGGTAGTTTGTCCCTTGCCAGGAGCACGGTACACGTCTCCCACAGTGATATCTGAAGCTTTCTTGGACAAAGTGTATCCACCGTACCGCCCGCTGACTGTCGTCACTAATTGGGCCTTGGACAACGACGCCAAGATTTTCCTGATGTATGTAGTATCCACACCCAAGGCTTCCGCAATGACGTGGCTTTTCATAAGCGAATCTGATTTGGATAGCAGGACCAGCGCGCGAAGGGACACATGAAACCAGCTCGGGCCCAGATCACCAGATTGAATAAGTAACTGCAACTTATCCACCTCTATGTCAGTTGATGATCGTTTAGGGCGTGCCTAGCAGTTACGCCGAGTGGCAAAAGCAATACTTGCTTAAATTAGACAAGCCCTAATTACATTCACTATATCACATTAGGAAAAAGTCTTGACAACTTTCCCCCGATGATTGATAATTTAATTGTGACTGATTCGGTCACAATTAAAAAATTAGGGCCATGGAGGATGATTCATATGGATTTCGAAAGCAGAGTCTTGCCCGAACTAAGACCCGTTTTAGCGCTTCTCCCGCAAATGAAGTTGCCTGAGGACCTCCAAAAGATCGTAACGCCCCTATTCCCGAATATGAAAAGTCCCCTCATGTCATTACGACTACACGCATGATCGCCGGGCCGGCTGGCGAGATAATGGTGAAGGTTTACGAACCAGCAAACCGGCCAGACACCCCCTTGCCTGGGTTATTGTACATTCACGGTGGTGGTTATGTTCTCGGTCATCCGGATCGAGATGATATCAACTGCGAAATTACGGTTTTGGAAGTCAATTGTGTCGTTGTGTCCGTCGATTATCGTCTCGCTCCGGAACATCCTTATCCTGCGGCGATTGAGGATTGTTATGCCGCTTTGAATGGATGGCAGACTCTGCAACGGAATTGAACATAGATAAGAAACGCATTGCCGTTGGCGGAGGGAGCGCAGGAGGAGGATTGACTGCCGCTGTTACACTGATGGCCCGTGATAAAGGGGGCCCTGCGATTTGTTTCCAAATGCCGTTATATCCCTTGATTGACAACCGCAACACCTCTCCTTCCAGCCGGGAAATCACATCACCCAAAGCTGTCTGGAACCGTGACCACAACATCGCCGCCTGGAAAATGTATTTGGGCGAACATGCTTCTGGCGAAGTTTCTCCTTATGCCGCACCGATCCATGCCGATAATTTCGAAGGACTCCCACCAACTTATACCTGTGTAGGACAATTAGACCCCTTCCGTGATGATACCATCAAATATGTTTCCCGACTCGTTGAAGCAGGTGTCGATGTAGAATTCCATTTATATCCAGGTTGTTCCCACGGCTTTGAAGTATTTGCACCGGAAGCAGAGGTTAGCAAACGAGCCGGAATGGAATATATGAACGCGTTAAAAAGAGCATTGCATCCCGCTCCAGCTTCCGAATGATAGGAACAGCAAAACAGATGAATACGAACAGGCTACCTCTCATATGGGGTAGCCTGTCTTTGTGCAAGCAAAATCTTGGATCTATCGTTTTACCATTTGGGCTTCTCCACCGCCCAGTATATTTATCACTAGCCGGCTTCTTTTTTCAGGTTTGATTGCAAAATGGAAACCACCAAGCTTCTTACGTCACTCCAGCGTTGATCATTCTCTTCGTCTGAAATGTTGGGCGGAATTATCACGATCTTGGTCTTGCCAATCTGCTTCTCGATCATCGCGCATCACTCCCCCACAATCACATTAATGCTTGGCAAAAGCGCTTAGTTCAATTTATTTCTCTGCAACTTGTCCCATGCCATCAAGCAAATGGTCACATAGCGTATATGATGTCATACATTCATTGAAATGATCCATTAAAGGTTTCCTTAATTTCGAAATATCCTTCCATTTATTCTCGGTAGTCCCGCCACCAATAATGAGATCTTCCTCATGAAGTGAAGTCAAATAATTAATGTATTTCTTATAAGACACAGATAGTTCGGTAAGTAATTTTCTCTTTTCCTTGTAAATCTCCGTCTTTCTCTGCTCCACTCCAGCCATTTTTCCCCCAATCCATGCTCCAAACAAAGCCGATACCGCACCAACCACTCCAACCAAGACTGTAATGTATGCTTCTGTTATCGAGATCGTTTGCATCTCTTCACTCTCTTTCAATAATTGTCCATTCATATATACCTAATTTGATCCAAATCAAAAGGCCAACCAGTGGCTGGCTGGCGTTTCGCTTTTATTTGTCATAATTAGTGAGGCGTTTGTTCTTTAGCGACAGGAATAATAATATTAATCCTATTATAAATAGAATGATCATTAGCCAAACAAAGCTAAAGTAATAAAAGCTATGGGATCGAAGGTATTGTGCAATCATTTTTGAATGAGTCCAACCATATAGTCCAACTCCTAGTGATTCGAATAAGAAATATTGGCCATATAGATAAATGGAACAAGATAAGGTAGCAAAACCAGTAAGGGTATATTTGTAAATTGGTTTACTTTTTCTAAAGATCATAATCAGTCCTGTAATAAAAAAGACGAGGATAAAACACCACAGTAATAACCAAAACTCTCTGGGTGGACTTGTATGAAGCATAAAATACATTGTCCCGCCGTCATTCTCTTTTGAAGGCGTGAAAAACATGATCGCAGTTGCAAAGAAATGGATTCCGATTAGGTAAATACTCAATGCAAACCAACCGAAGCCTAAATGACGAGAACTCATAAAAAGTATCCCCTTCCACAAATTTTCTTTAGCGAATCATATGATAAATTAGATAGATAATTAATTATTGAAAAATAACATAAATTCATTTATTTTTAATATAGTAATAAAATAATAAAACTCGCTTAATTTTATTTTACCTTTTCTAAAAAGTAAAGGGGAGAACCTGATGAAGAAATGGTTTATTTGTGTTCAAATCATTCTACTCTTCAGTTTATTTTCTAATGTAGGTTTTGCTACGGAAAGTGATTCTGTCGTTAGTGCGAATGAGGCAGAAAACATTGCACAGGTTTATGCTTCTAATAAGTCGTTTGAATGGGAAAATGCAACATATAAAGTACTAACCAAGTTGTATGATTACGATGACTCTTTGCTGGGTTATTATGTGAGTGTTTATGAAGGGGATAAAGAGGTTGGCTATGTTGTTGTAAGTGCGCGAGAAGATCTTGCTCCCGTTTTAGAAGCGGGCAATCATGGATCCCAAACATACCGTTTGCTTCCTGAGATAAATAAAAGGAATAAAATTTATTATCTTGGAGCAATGCAATATAACTATGCTAAAAACAAAAATGAGTTGGAACAAAGAGTAAATGATAAAAAAGCTCGTTTACTTATACAACTTGAAAAGGAAGGAAAAAAAGGAACAGATCAATATAACAAGCTAAAGGACAAGAAAATTACACCTGTAAAAAAGGATATAAACAGCTTTAAAGCAGCTTGGAAACAATATAAGAGTAAAGTCTCTTCTTCTCGTTCTACTTTTTCAGCCGAAGCTACTTATAAAGAACTCGATGTCCCTTTAATTGGACAGAAGCTTTCTTCTAATCCTAATAATGCTTGTGGTCCGACAACAGGTGCAATGATTGCAAACTATTATAAAAATAGAGGATATAACATTTACGGAACGGCCAACTACGGTAATTCTCATCAAAAGTTTATTGATCATTTGAAAGTAGATATGGGTACGGATGCTTTAGGGACTTCTACAACTGAATATAATAACGGCATGATTGATCATTTTGGGCATACAAATCAATGGCCTTACTATGACGGATTTCCAGCAGAAGGGAATTTTACTTGGTATAAAGAACGAATTGATCATAATGAACCCGTAGCATTCTATATTGATTTGGTAGATGATGGTGGGTATAGCTGGACCTATCATTGGGTAGCGGGAAAAGGATATGATGTGTCTAGTTACTCTGAATTTGTGTTTAATAATCCTGGGAATGTTATCGATACAAATGGCGATGGGACGACTGATGCTCCTGATGAAGTTTGGCTCTTATGGACCAACAATGATCAAGATATGTATATGGTATGGCATGGATTTAGTTATTATTGATTTAAGGAAAGAGCTCAGGTATATTCTTGGGCTCTTTTTATATTCAGCATACTTTTTGCCCAAAATAAAGCCTACCTGGTGAGGTAGGTTTTGATGATCTCTTTCAACACGTTTTCCCTTTGTTTCCGCCTATTCCCCAAGCTGATCACTTGGTGATATTTCCTTTTCCCAACAACTTGATTTTCCCCTTGTCGTTCCACTCGGGACAGGTTGAATAATGTAACTTCCCTTGAACAGCTTTGGGTACGTCTTAGCGATAAAGTGTCCAATCGCAGAATAGAATTGGCATAGAAAGATCTGGATAGATGGGAAATTCACCAGAGAAAGGCAAGGAGTGAAGCGGATGGAGCGGGTGTGCATCTATCTGAGGAAGTCCCGTGCCGACCAAGAAGCAGAGGAGCGCGGAGAAGGGGAAACACTGGCCAAACACCGGAAAGTGCTATTCGATGTGGCTCGAGAAAGAAATCTCCATGTGGTCAAAGTCAGGGAGGAAATCGCTTCAGGAGAAAGCATACAACACCGCCCCGAGATGGTGGCTCTTTTGCAAGAAGTAGAATCCGGTCACTACGATGCCGTCTTGGTCATGGACATTGACCGCTTGGGGCGGGGCAATATGCAAGATCAAGGTATCATATTGGAAACTTTTAAACAGGCAAAAACGGCCATTATCACCCCAAGAAAAACATACAACTTAGATGATGAATTTGATGAAGAGTATTCGGAGTTTGAGGCGTTCATGGCCCGAAAAGAGTTCAAAATCATCAAGCGGCGCCTGCACCAAGGGCGCATACGTTCCGTCAAGGATGGCAATTACATCGGGTCTCGCGCGCCCTATGGTTACAATAAAACAAAAGTAGGCAAAGACCATACATTAACGATTAATGAGGAACAGGCGACTATTGTGAGGATGATCTTTGACTGGTATATCCACGACGGGTTGGGCTCACTCAAGATCGCCAAAAAATTGAACGACATGGGTGTGCCCTCGGCAAATGGAAAGGATTGGACGAATAATGTCATCCTGCAAATCTTGCGAAATCCAGTCTATATCGGCAAAATCCGCTGGAGGCACATTGAACGAAAAAAATCCAAAGAACCAGGCAAAAACGTGACCGCAACACGGAGAAATGAAGAGGAAGCCATCATTGTTGACGGCAAACACCCCCCGCTCATCCCTGAAGACGTTTTTTTTAGAGCCGAGGCCATCCGCAAAAACAAAATTCATCCCCATTGGAAACTCGGCACAGCCTTGAAAAACCCTTTGGCCGGACTTATCATCTGCGGTAAGTGCGAGTCGGCCATGGTGATGAAATACGGGAGAACCAAAAATCGGCACCAATATCTAACCTGCGATCGCAATGGAGCTGGTTGTACGAATAAAAGCAGTCGCCTGGACTTGGTAGAAGAACATATATTGAATCAGCTTCGCCAATGGCTAACCCATTGCAAAATGACTATCAAACCTTCGGAGATCGCGGACGCGGAAAAGGGAAAAAAAGTGGAAACTTACTTGTTGCTCAAAAAAAACCTGCGCCAAGAAATCGCTCACTTGCAAACACAGCAAGAAAAACTCCATGACTTATTGGAAAGAGGCATTTATGACGAAACCACGTTTCTGAAACGGTCACAAAGCATTACCAACCGCCTGCAAGCAGCAGAGGCCGCGCTAAAACGGGTCGAAGCGAACATAAGGCAGGAGCAAAGTGCATCGGCATGCCTCCAATCTAAGGTCAGCGAAATCGAACACGTACTGGATGTCTACCCCGCCGCGGAAACTTACCAACAAAATCAATTGCTCAAGCTGATTCTAGACAAATGCGTTTATCTCAAAGAGAAACATCAGAAGAATGATGAATTCGAGCTACAGTTGTATCCGCGCCTAAATTCACTGCAATGATATCCATCCTATCATCCCCAACCTGTACAATAACATCCTTACCTTAGCAACCTTCTCATTGTTGATCCAATGATAAAAAAGGGATTCTTTTAATTATAAGAATCCCTTCATTTAACTCTTTATCGATTGTATCAGTCCCTACGGATCAACCTTAAATGTTTTTTAGCCGTTTGATTATCAGGCTCCATCTCTAAAATAGATTTAGCTATTTTCTCAGCCTCTTCATCACTCAGCAACTTATCGGGTATAGCATGATAAAACAATAGATGTTCTTTAAAAGAGGCATCTTCTGGAGAAAGTTCTACAGCTCTTTTTGCATGATAAAATCCAACATTGTAAGCTCCATCAATAGAGCAAAGAGGTAAACTCATGAGATGCGAAGCGATGCAATGGAAGGTTGCTTCCTCATGCTTAACGATTAAACTACTCACAAATGCATAATATTCTATACTCTCCGTGTTATATGCTAGCTCAAGCGTCCAATCGAGAAGTTCTTCTCGATCTACATCTTTTATTCATTCATATGCTTCACTATATTTTCCACAGCCAATCAAATGACGCAATTCATCCTTCATTTATGTTTCTTCCTTTTTCGTTTCATACCATATTTCAATATACAATATGCCCCTGTCTTTTCACCTAGAAAGAGGAACATCTGTTTGTTTAGCCGAATTAACATAAGAATTCTACATCAACCATAGAAAGGTGATACTCATTGACATTTACACACGGTGATTCCGTCAATCAACCCTTCTTTGTGAAAGCAGTGCAAGTGCGTACTTATAAAAATTCTGAGCAACGAAAGTATGTAGAGCTAGTCATGTTTGCGCAATCTGGAGAAAGCTTTCCCGGGCGTATTTGGGATTGGCAGGAAAAAATAAAAACGTATGAGCGCGAGATTCAGCAAGGCGATGTTATTCACATCACAGGGGAAGCCAGCGAATATCAAAAACAAATACAAATCCGCGTTGATCACCTTGAATGGCGGGACGAAGACAAAGCCACCTGGGTTGACCAATTATTACCGCGTCCCAAACAATCGGCCGACCGCCTCAAGCAACGTTTGCATGGCATGGTTAGCACCATGGAGCACCCCATTTTGCGAGCGCTCGCTGAAGCCGTTCTTTCTGATCGTGAGATCTCTGAGCGCTTATATTCCTACCCTGCCGCGAAAACGAATCATCATGCTACGCTTCACGGGCTACTACATCACATTGTCTCCATGATGGAATGCGCCAATAAAGTGCAGCAGCAATATCCTTTCTTAAATCGGGACCTCCTCCTAGCCGGTGTCTTGTATCATGATCTAGGAAAAATCGGCGAATTGACCCATCTCCGCGATGGTGGGGATTATACGCTGGAGGGAAAACTGCACGGCCATATCCATTTTTCCGCCACACTGCTGCAACGCTTCGGGCAACAGCAAGGTGTGGTAAAAACGGAAGCGTTCAAGTTGCTCCAGCACATGGTTTTGTCCCACCATGGAAAGTTGGAATGGGGATCACCGGTGACGCCAAAAATTCCAGAAGCGGTGGTTCTGCATATGATTGACAAGCTGGATGCGATGATGTTCTGCATGTTTAGTGAAATGCAATCGCTCCAGCCTGGAGAATGGGTGAAACGGACGAAATCCCTTGAGAATGACATGTTAAAACATTCACTACTCAATGAAACAGAAGATTATTTCAGTTAAATAATCATTTTCCGTCTCCATGATGCGATAGCATATAAATTAACCAAAGACGCCACCCCGGAGCAACTTAAGGAAGCCGGACTGGGCGAACATTTTGTCGATCACGACTCCGCTCTCTTCTATCACAATGCGGCGGGAGTACCATTCACTGCCACCTATATCCAAGCCAAGGGTGATCCCATCGCCGATTTGTATGAAGACATTGCCGCTGAGGAGAAAGCACGCGCCACCTACCAATGGCTGATCGACATTTCTGATGACCCAGACATCAATGATGCGCTGAAATTCCTGCGCGAACGGGAAGTGGTACACTCGCAACGCTTCCGAGAAGCAGTGGAGCTGCTCAAGGAGTATCGGGATCAGAAGAAGTTTTTTTAGGCTAATCTGTATGGGTTGCGGTGAAACGGGAAAAGCCTGGAACTGCCTGTGGTCACAGGGCGGTGAGCGCAGATTGTCTCCAGGCTTTTTTTCATTTTTGCTAACGGATAAGCATGGCTTTTTCTGTCCAAAACGGCCTTCCAGTTACGCAATGAGATTTGGACCAAACACGACCAGCGTCCACACCATGGTGATGATGAAATAGAGGACAAGCCCTGCCAAAACAGGGGTGAATCGAATCTTGATAGCGGCGTTCTCCGTTTTTAACCCCGTCGTCGCTTGAATCTCCGCATCCATCCACTTGCTCAGAACGCCCCCCTTGGTGTTGAAATAAATAAAAAGGATGAGAAACATTAATCCCACAAAACAAGCAACCTCCACCAGTGCGACATCAAGCAACTTGGCACATAAGTAACTGCATAACCATTCTGTCGCTATGGTGGCGAGCAGGGAAATAACATATTTTACGTTCATATACGCCCCCTTCTCGTCTGATTATTGAAAAAATTCTTTATTCATCAAATGTATTATACAATAGATGCAACACGAATCACAGCTAGGGGCGCTTTGTACCTGTTTTGACTGGAAAGGTGTGGCCCTTGGGTTCATTTTCTGCTGTCTGAGCTGCTAGTGTCCGGGCTACAATGGAAAGGAGGTGATCCTATGTGCGGCCGTTTTTCCTTGTCCGCTGAACTTGACCAATTGGAAAGGCAATTTGAGATGATGTTGATCGATGAGGTAAGTCCCCGCTACAATATCGCTCCCACCCAACCCATTCTGTCGGTGGTGCTGGAAGAGGGAGCCCGGGTGGGGCGACACATGCGCTGGGGGCTCGTTCCTGGTTGGGCCAAAGATGTGAAGATCGGCTACAAAATGATCAACGCCAGAGCCGAAACCCTTGACGAGAAGCCGACATTCAAAGGTCTGCTGAAAAGACGCCGTTGCTTGATCTTGGCTGATGGCTTTTATGAATGGAAAAAAACCGGGAATGAAAAGCAACCGTACCGCTTTCAGATGGCTGACGGCAAGCCGTTTGCTTTTTCCGGGCTTTGGAATCATTGGAACCATGAAGACAAAACCCTCGTTTCTTGTACCATTATCACCACCGCCCCCAATGCCATCGCCAAAGAAGTGCACGACCGCATGCCGGCCATCCTTCGATCCGAAGATTATGAAACTTGGTTGCACCCTGATATGGAGGACTTGGCACTTCTGAAATCCTTGTTGCAACCCTACCCTGCGGATGAAATGGAGGCTTACCCCGTATCCACACGCGTCAATTCGCCAAAAAACGATGACCCCTCCATCTTGTTACCGCTCGCCCATTGAGGCTTCTTTTGACATAAAAAAGACAAGGCGTTAACGTCGCCTTGTCTTTTTCCATACATATACCCTGGTGTCGCCTTATTGGGCCAGCGAGGCGCTCCCAACTTTCTGGATGCGCCCTTCCGGCTTATACGTAAACGGTTTGGGAAGCGTTTTGACGAATGCTACTGTTGCCTCCAGGTCTTCCGGACCCACTTCCATATCGGTGGCGCGAGCCGCAATTCCATATTTTTCATTGCCGTACATGTAGTTATTGACCACCACCGTGTACTCTTTGGTTTTGTCAATCCGGCTACCATCCGGCAAGATGATGCCCACTACCCGTTTGGTATTGGCATCCCAAGTGTATCTGAAACCTGCGATATGAAAATCCAGGCCGCTGTCACCAATCTGATTGTTTAAAATCTCTTCCAGATCTGCTCCGCTCAATTTGACTTTATTCAACACATTGCCAAACGGTTGGACCGCAAACAGTTCGCCGAAAGTGACATCCCCGGCGTCCAACGGAGACCGAACACCGCCGCCATTCATCAGGGCAAAATCAGCGTCCATTGCCGCTTTCATGCCGTCTGCGATCAAATTGCCCAACCCGAGATCACCAATCGCCGCCGTGCTCGGATAGCCTTTGGGCAGATCCGTTGCGGAGACACCAACCACTTCTGCTTTAATCGGAGCGATCAGATCTTCATACTTTTTAATGATGGAGGCCACAGTGGCGTCCGGTGTGTAATCTTTTTGGTATACGGTGACGATTTCGGCTTTCTTGCTGACGATTTCTCCCGTCGCGGCGTCAATTTCCAAATCCACATCTGAAAATGCGGAACCGTAAGAATACGCTTGCACGATGAGCTTGTTATCCACCATTTGGTTAACGCGCACATGGTTGTGGGCAGCAAAAATAACATCAACTTCATCATCCACTTGCTCAGCGATCTCTGATGCGTCAAAAGCGTCAGCTTTGCCACCTTGCACCGCGGGGTTGTGTGCAAGCACGACAATCGCTTTAATCCCCTGTTTTTTCAATTCGCCTACATATTTGTTGATGGCTTCTACCTCACTGCGGATCTCCAGGGTCTCATTCCCTTTTTTGACGATTATGTGTGGCGTCTCTTGGGTCACCACGCCGATGAAACCGATTTTTTGGCCACCCACTTCTTTGATCGTGTATGGTTCAGTGATCAACTCCCCTGTCGATGTATCATACGCATTGGCGGCAACAATCGGGAAGTTCATGCCATCGTAGCCTTTCGTCCCTTTGGGATGCTCACCACCTTTAATCATCCGGCGCAACTCAGCAATTCCTTCATCAAACTCGTGATTTCCCAGTGTGCCCACGTCAAAACCCATCGCTTCCATCACTTCTACCGTCGGCTCATCTTGATACAATGCCGAGATGAGTGGGCTACCACCGATCATGTCACCAGCGTGAACCAACAGGGTGTTCTTGTTTTCAGCTTCACGCTGTTTCATGGCTGCCGCCGTGTATTCCATGCTACCAGCTAGAACCTCTTGCCCGTCCAGCTTCACTTTGGTGTCAGTGTCCAGTTGGCCGTGCAAATCATTTAAGCCTAGCAACTGTACTTTCACCTTGTCTTCCGGTTGCTGCGCTTGTCCCAAATCGATGGAGAAAATGGCAAACCCTTTGTCATCGGTTCGGTTCGTCGGCTTGATGTTGCTTCCCTCTTCGAGATAAGCTTCCGCGCGCGGTGATGTGGTGAAAGTAACATGCGCTTCACCGGCGATCGGGGCAATTGACCAGTTGCCATCGGCCGCGGGATTGATCTCTTTTTGCTCAGCGATATAGTCCATGAGAACTTGGCGGTTTTCTTCCGTGGAGTCCAACACCCATTCGCTTTCCTTGACGCCAGGGAAGTTGCCGCCTCCATTGGCGCGGTAATTGTTGGTGACCACGATAAATTCCTGTTCAGGATTGACTGGTTGACCGTTATAAGTCAAATTGACAATGCGGTTCGCTTTGGCGTTGATCAGGTTGCCATTCGTGTCATACTTCGCAGGTTGCGTGACATCAATCTGATAACGCACGCCGTCGATCACGTCAAAGTTGTACACTGCAAACGACGGATTTAACAGCGGCTGCTCTTCGGCATTGCCGGGAATGATCTGATTAAATTTGCCTGCTGACATTTCCAGCCACTCTTTCACCGTGGAACCGGTGACTTTGATCGCTTTCAATGTGTTGTCGTACAAATACAAATCCCCGGCGCTACGAATCGTGAGATCACCTTTTTTAATCTCGGTGTATTCATCTGGTCCGTTGCGCCCGGCTTTAAATGGCGCGCCGACAGACAAAATGGGCAAATCTTTATATTCGGGTTTCGACGTGGCGATCATTTTCTCCACATACCACTTCTGCGCGTTGGTCACCACTTGGATCGAAGGGTCGTCCTGAACCAGCGAAAAGTAACTGTGAATGTCGCCGGTGGTTTTGCCGATGGGGGTATTCACGTAAGCGACGGTTGCTTCGTGATCCTTTTTGATGGCTTTGACCACAGCTCGATCAGGCTGAACCGTGCTGACGGTTTTGGTTTTTCCGGTGGTTGGGTCCTTGAAATCTTTCCATGTCTCGCGTGTCGATGACTGGGAAGTGACCACCCGCCATTTGCCTTTTTCCTTCGTCAAGACGAGGTCAATGATGCCCAGAGAGCCTCCGCCGTAGCCAGCTTGCACCGCCGGAACCCCGTTAATGGTGCCTCGTTGGTTGTTGACGCCAGGTAACGGCTTCTTGTCGGGGCCGAGGAACAATTCATCAAGAGCGGCCTCACTTTTCGCTGGAAATACCTTGTGCGTGTGAGAGAACGTGATGGCGTCGATGCCTGGCACTTCGCTCAAAGAGTAAATCACATCTTCCGTGTTGTTCTTGTTGCCGCTGAAGCCGGAATGGGCCATGGCCACGACCAAATCGGCCCCTTTTTTCCTCATTTCGGGCACGAATTTTCTGGCCGTTTGCACCACATCTTTGGCGATGACTTTCCCTTCCAGGTTCGTTTTGTCCCATTCATTGATTTGTGGCGGAACAAAGCCGATGAAGCCGATTTTCAGCATGTGGGTTTTGCCCCGCACATCGACCACTTTCTTTTTCATGATTTGATACGGTTTAAACCGGTTCTTGTCATTCTTGGGATTCTTGTCGTGATCATCCACATAAACATTGGCGTTCACATAAGGAAATTTGGCGTCGTTATAAGCTTCCTCAAGGAAATCCAGTCCGTAGTTGAACTCATGGTTGCCCAATGTCGCGATATCATAACCCATGAGGTTCATGGCCTTGAAGACGGGATGCACTTCTCCTTTTTTCAAAGGCTTGATTTTCGCTTTGTACGTTCCGAGCGGCGTTCCTTGGATCAAATCCCCATTGTCGACGAGTACGGTATTTTTCACTTCTTTGCGCGCTTCTTTCACCAGCGTCGCCGTTTTGGCCAAACCCACTTTCTCATAATCTGCGTTTTTGTAATAGTCGTAGTTCAAGAGATTGGTATGCACATCAGTTGTTTCCATGATGCGCAACTTCAGCAGATGGTGTTGGTCAAATTTGGGCGATTTGGCAGCCTCAGCTTTATTTGAAAACAAAGGTGCCGCAATGAGGCTCAAGGCGATTGAAGCAGATAAAACCTTTCTGGCATGGCTGGACATTCGCATTTTCATCCATCATTCACCCTTTTAACAATTTGCAGACTTTGACATGCTATATTAAAAACTCGCAATAAATAGTATAGCAAATAAACGACACCAATTAATATGAATATAAATTAATACATAAACAAAAAATATTTTCTTAAAATTCCCTTTTTACTACAAATGGTGCTTTGCCCATTTGCGCTTGACCGCGCTCGGTCGTTCTCAAACCTAAAAAACCGCTGGTTCCGCACATGACAAAAGGTTGGCTTCCACTCGGAAAGCCAACCTTTTGCGTTGTCTATCTATTACATTAATCCCAATTTTGTTTTCAGTTCCCGCCGTTTTTGTTTCAACTGTTTCAACTCTTCATATAAGTCGTATTGCGCCAAAAATTCATGGCGCTCTTTCGCCAGAAGGTACTCCTGCTTCACGGAAAAGAGACGCTCCTCCAGTGCTTTCAATTGTTCAACCATCGCAAGCACCTCGATTCATTCTTTTTAATGATAGTTTTTCAGAACTAAAGCTTACTTACCCCAATTGCAAACAAGCTAAACCACATTTTTTGACACATTCTCAAACAATTTCGCCTAAATGAGAGAAAAAACTGAATACAGGGCGAAAGCACGACAAAAAACTGGAAAAAACCCACTATATTCACATTGACCCACGTCGAATCTCTGTTAAAATAGTACTCTGGCAAACTAGCGTTTATATGAAAGGAGTTATTGGCTCGTGTCCGTAAACCCACAATATATGCCTTCTTTTCTGGAAGAATTTCGCACAATGAAACTGGAAATGATGATTCGCGATCTTCACAAATTGAGCCATGAGGAGCTTATCCGAATCAAAAAGGAAATTGATGAACTCCTTCATTCTGAAAAAGAGTAGGATGAATCGTATGACTCAACCGACAGAAAAATTGTTAATTCAAACCTACAAACATATTAATGAATCGCGTAATCTATTGGAGCAGCTGATTAATCAGTTGGGACAACAGCAACAATTCGTCCATCACCTCCCTGAAGATATTCAACATCTTATTCAGATCGCCCTCGAATTATCACCCGAGCAGCGCAAAACCCTGAGACTCTTCATCGAATCCCTCAAACACGACTAAACACCCCTACCTTCAACAATGAAAGTAGGGGTGCTTGTCATGTACCAAACCGCCTCTGAAATATGTCCCGCGACAGGACAGAAGACCGGAACATCTTATACATTTTTGCCGCATCGACAGCCACAAACAAGCCCGTGCCCGGCGTGATCGTCTCTCCTTTGATGCGGATATAATCATGGCGCGCTAACAGTCGTAACGTGGCCGGCCACGCGTCCTGGCCATCAGGCCCAAGCGCGTCGCCAAACAAGTTGATCAGCTGGCTGACATGGATGGAATAAGTTCTCTTTTGTTGGCGCAAATCCGGGTCCAGTTGTGGATAAATCAATAAACCCCATAAAATAACAAGGGCCGCCCTTTTTGTTGGTTCCCACAACCGATGGGGATACATTTCTTCCTGTTCAGACTGGACAGGCCGCGAACGCAAATATGCGCTCATCTCATTCACTGACAACGGTTTCATGGAAATCTCCCCTTTCCGCAGTGAACAAAACCAAAAAAAACCAATTTATAGCGCCTAATATGGGTTATGGTCAAAAGTCCGCCATTATATACCTGTCCATTCAAACATCTTCTATGTATATAATTTCATGTTCATTTACTTAAATTTTCTTACCAAATAATATGCGACGCCTCCAGTTTTACTGTAAAATACCAGAGTATAAAAAGTTTTTACAATGGGTGCTAGAAAAGATTATGTCTTTTCTGTTATATTTATAAGTAAAGATTTCGACGATAATTATCGACAAAAGGGGGCGAACCCAATGATTTTTGATACAAAAAAAGGTAAATATACTGACGAGGAAAATCAAATTATCATTGATACGATGAATCAAGGATTAAAAGAAGGAAAACGGGAGCGTGAGATTTTAAAGGAATTGTCACAACAATTAAAACGAGGCTATGCAGGCATCATGTCCCATGTTCGAAAGCTGAGATCGGAATATCCCGACCGCTTCCACTCTTATGATGACCAAGGAGATGGAAACCGTTTGAACAGCTGGAGTGAAGAGGAAGAGGAGCTCGTGATCAAGACCGTGAATCAATTCTTGGAGGAAGGAAAACCGTTGTCCCAAGCCATTGCCGAACTGGAAAGCCAGCTCTCCCGAACCCAGGGTGCCATCTATCAACGCATTTATACGCTCAGACGGAAGCATCCCGACAAATTTACGCATCTCCCCGAAAGACGACCGCGACGCCGGCGGAAAATGCATGATTGGGAACCGCAACATGCCTCGATTCCTTCACTTGATGAATACAGCGCACGCAATCAATCGGGCTTTGACCATTTCTCGTCGACTGCAGAGCAACAGCTAGCCACCGCTATCGACCACCTTCATACATACAACAAATCCCTATTCAAACCCATTGCGTTTAACAACAAAGATCAAGCAACCTCTTTGACCAATGAGGAAGAAATGGTAATCAAAGCCTTCACGGAACGTTATGGACACCTCAATCCCGAATCGCGGAACAAAATGATCGATCTGATGCGTACATACGGCAGCACCCGCGTTTCCATCGCCATTTTCACCCTTGCTGAAGACAAAGCCTTTCCTGTTTACATTCTGGAGTTCTTGGAGCGGCGGTTACGCAATCATAAGTTTTTGTGAAATAGTAAACGAATTCAACAAAAAAGCACGAACCAATTACGGTCCGTGCTCTTTTAAATCGGCTCTTTCAATCTGACTGGGATGCTTGCGTTGATGATGGTGGTTCTCTCTTTTGCCTGTGGAATCACTTCGACATGCCCCACCACATCATACCCGAACTCATCGCACAACTCGATTAGGCGCGTGCGAAACATCTTGATTTTTTTCTCATCAATATCTGAACGTTGAAAGCTTAGCACCAGTGACAACCGGTCATCAGCCGTCACTGCGGTCGGCTCGTCTTTATCGCGACCGAACATGTTTAAAAAAGCCACAATGCTCACCCCAATGGCCTACTCAAGCAATACTGAATAGACGTTTGATTTTTGTGATCAGGTTGGTTTCCTCCAATTCCAAAAAAGGCACATCTTCACCAGCAATTCTGCGTGCGATATTGGAAAAAGCTTTGCCGGCCATGGATTTGGCATCCAAGATCACCGGTTCCCCCGTATTGGACGAACGGATGATCCGTTTGTCTTCCGGCACCACCCCGAGCAGGCTGATCGCCAGATGGCTTTGCACACGCTCAACACTCAACATGTCCCCATCTCGCACCATGCCGGGTTGAACCCGGTTGACCACCAAATCAATATGTTTGACATTGGCCGCTTCCAACAATCCGATTACTCGGTCTGAATCACGTACCGACGGGATCTCGGGGTTCACTACGAGGATGGCACGATCTGCAGGGGCTATGGCATTACGAAACCCACCCTCGATTCCGGCAGGAGAATCAATCAAGATGTAGTCGAATTCCTTACGCAGTTCATCTACGACTGCCGTTAGTTGATCGGGTGAGACCTCTTCTTTGTATCTCGTCTGGGCTGCCGGCAATAGGGCCAGCTCCGGAAACTCTTTGTGTCGGACCAGTGACTGACGCAATTGGCACACACCTTCGATGACGTCAACCAGGTCATACACAATCCGGTTTTCCAATCCCAGCATTAAATCCAACTTGCGGAGTCCGATATCGGTATCCACCAGGCACACTTTGTAGCCAAGCTGGGCAAGGCCTAGACCAAGCGAGGCGACTGTCGTCGACTTCCCCACTCCGCCCTTGCCACTTGTCACGGTGATAGCCATTGACCTGTGGTTCATTCCGCGATTACCCCTTTCCTAACCCTCTTATGTATCTGAAGCGCCACTCGTTTTTCACATTGGCTGTTTCCCGCGTTTTTCTACAAGATTCAACATTATTGTAGCAAACCCGCAACAATAAAAAAAGTAAGAAATCAGCCCCAAACCCTTGCAGGTTCGCTTGCCGACTCCTTACCCATCGGACTTTCACGCCGCAACCGAGCGACCGGTTGTCAGCGGGTGCGTTTATATGTTTCCAGTTCACTCGACAATAAGCGCCAAACAAGGAGGACGGCCGTCATATCGTCCACATACCCCACCGCCGGCAACACGTCCAGAACAACATCGGTCGGTATGATGAAGTACAGAAGCGCCGCCCCGATCAACCCTTTTTTGGCTGCGTGTACTTCTGGATCCCGAAAATATTGATACATGATCTTCAATTTGTCGATGATGGCATCGATCCCGCCGACTCGTTCCACTTTGTGGTTAAACTCATTAACAATGGTTTGCGAGCCTTCTTTGGTCATGGCCCGACTTTTAAATGCCATCAGCTTATTCCAAATGCGTTGTCGATCTGGATGTTCAGCCAACGAGAGACCCTCCTCCAGCGTGATCGTGCGGATGAAACGGCGAATGCGGCTTCAGCTCAATAAAACCGCTTGTGACAATGCGAACAACTGGTCGCTTCGCTCTCAACCTGATGCGCGCAGAAAGGACAAAGATATAACACAGCCACGCGGGTTCCGCCCATATCGATAGAGGCTGGCGCGTCTTGGTGCTCCTCCGCTTGTGGGAGCGCTTCAACGGTGGCCAGATCATCCTCTACCAGCGTCGGAGTGACTTCTTCCGCGTGATCGGCCTGTTGGTTAGACCGCTTCAACACTTCCAATTCCTGTTGCAAGGCATGCAACTGTTCATATTGATCACGCACCGTTTTTAAGAGCTGATTGATCGCTTCCGACTCAGACAGATCCTGATTTTGTTCCCACGTTTGATAAACTTCCCGGCCCAAATTGGCGATGAGCCGATCGATATCATCTTTTTTTCCTTTTATCCGCAATGTCAAACGGCTGATTTCCAACATCTGTTGAGACATTTGACCCGCCGTTTCTACCCCTTTTTCCAGCTTCTGTTTCAATTCTTGTAAAAAACTCATCCTATCGCTCCTTAAGTGCACCTTGCTGGTATTAATATTAACCAGTCGTTCTTCCTTGCACAAGAATGATTTCGATCAGAATCGTTCCCTGCCACGCAAAAAACGCCGCGTCCTCTCATCTCCCCGGGAGCGCACCGGAGAAACGCGGTTCCGTTCATCATATACCCCTTCTTTCGACATTTCTATCCGATTGGACGAGATTTCACCGTTTTATCCAAAATTAGTTCGCAGATCGTCAAGCTGAGCTTTTCATCGTCGCCATCGACTCCTTGCCAGCGCCTTTCAATCCTGCTTTTAACCATAAGGCTGCCACCAAGAGGATCACTGACGTAATCAAGAAAATGCCGCGAATCCCGATGAGACCAGACAACACCCCATACGTGGCTGGCCCCAGCATATTTCCGATGCAGTTGGCACTCGTCAGATAGCCGAAGACCGTGCTCTCCTTACCGGCTGGCGCAAACTTTCGAATCAGCGTGCTTACCGAAGGCATCAATCCCCCTAAGCAAAGCCCCAATAAAAATCGGCAAATCAGCAGTTGCCAGACAGAATGGACAAACACATGCGGAATAAAAAACAACGCGGCGGCAATCAAACAACCGAACAAAACTTTCTCCGAACCGTATCGGTCTCCCAATTTGCCCAGAATCGGGGCAAAAATCATGTTTGAAAAACTGGTAATAGAAATGACTAACCCCGCAAAAAAAGCGACATACCCTCCCGGAACGCCCAGTTCCGTCACAAACAACGACATTTGGGGCCCCGGGCCCAACGTCGCAAACTGCAATAAGATGGCCACGGTAAACATAATCACCAACGGGCGCTGGTGCAAAATCATAGACCCTTCCGACCAAAAGCTCACCCGCTTTTCCTGTTTGACTGGGACAAATTCCTCTTTCACCGCAAACAACACGATGAAGCTGGCCGTCATCAGGCAAGCGGAGGTCCAGAAAAAGATTTCGCTGTATCCGATGACCTCAGCCAACATTCCCCCGACAAATGGTCCCATGATCGACCCAGCCACAGCTCCCGACGACAACATTCCTAAAGCGTAACCAGCCTTTTCTTTCGGGGTGTTGGTAGCGACAAGGGAAATCGAAGCGGGAATAAATCCGGAAATGGTGCCGTTCAACAAGCGGAGGATCAACAATTGCCACGGCGATGTGGCTAGGCCAGTCAAAAAGATGACGATAGCCATGCCAAAACCCGACCGCAAAATCATGATTTTCCTGCCATGCCGGTCAGCTAGACGACCCCAGATGGGTGCCACGATAAACGCCGACAGAAAATTGGCGCCGAAAATAATCCCGGCCCAAAAGTTGATGTCGGACGGTTTGGTGCCCATCTCTTTCAAATACAACGGCAGAAACGGGATGACCATGGACATGGCCCCCAACACGAGAAACTGGGAAAACATCAAGATATATAAATTTCTTTTCCACTGCTCCATTCGTTATCCTCTCCTTACGTTCATTTTAAATTTCGTATACAGAAACATCAAACCGGATCCGTTTTCCCTGCACGTGATAAAAGGCCGTCATGCCGTGTGTCGGCTCAGGAACATAGACAGATGGCACTTTGTTGCATCCTTGCGCCGCGAAAAACTATGTCCATGCGACCGACATTCCGTTTCAAACACAAAAAAACTGCCACGCTATCGTGGCAGGATCGAGCTCATGCTTGTTGTGTTCTCTTGTTTTTAGCAAAATCAAACGATATATTCGTGCGTTGCGATCTTTCAACTCGTTGCACATAGGGCAAACGCTCAATCCGGTGAATCACCTGATCAGCGGTTTTGCCGTCCACATACAGGTAAACGTATTTCAACCGTTTAGAAATGTAATGGATATTTCCCATGCGTCCCAACGAACGGGCTGCCTTAATGTCTTTGACCCACACAGCCAGACCTAACCGTTCCACAATATCCATATGTGATTATCTCCTTTGCCAATACCATATGTCCGGAGGGCGCTGCCATCTTGTCAATACACGGTGCGATTTGTAACAAATCTGTCTAATCTCATGGTACCATTGAAACCGGCCAGATTCAACGGAAACCATTACACAGTTTTCCGATTGGCTCCAGCGCTGTTCCATCCGCACACGACTTTGTTAAAATGAATGCATATCCCATCTGTGGAGTGAGAGCCGATGATTCATCCTGTGGATCTGTTTGTCGAGCATTTGATGCACTTGGATTCCCTGCCGTTTGAACGGCTGGAGCACAAGACATTTGCTGGGGCCTCTTTTTTCTACATTCAAGTGGAAAACCAATCTGACCAAAAACAAGTGGAATCGTTCATAGAAAAAGAAGCAGCCCGCTTCACTGAAGGAACTGCTTGGCAAGCGTCCTTTTCGTTTGTACGCCATTCAGAGCGGCGGGGACTGATCTACCGGTTTCAGCTGTCCGTTCCCAATGAGAAAAGCTTTTGTTGCGGAAACCAATGCCCCCACTGCATCCTATACCGAAACCTTTAAGCCCCTCCGCCGCATGGTCGGCGTCCCGCTTTGACGACTGGATTGCGATGGTTAGAAGGCACCTTGATCGTATCCGACACCGCTTGGGCGATCAACGTCGAAACATCGTGCAACAGCGTGTCCAACTCTTCCTCAGCCTTCAGAAAGGCTTGAATGGTGGGGTGGGCTTGCAACTTCTCTTGGAAGCGCAGGGCTTCTTCCTTCGCTTCATGGTAATTCGGATGAAAAATGCCAAACCGCTTCGCTTCCTCATACCGTTCTTTCACCCGCTGAAAATCTTTAATGATCTGTTGCGCTTCCGGATCTTCTTGCAACCGCCGTTTGCACTCCAAATATCTTTCCACTTCTTCTGAGTCATTTATCTTATCGGCCAATTTATATGCGCCAAGGAGTATTTCTGCCATATCTAACGTTTCCATTTCACTTTCCTCCCTCTCCCCATTCTACCTTAACAGCGCCCCATTCGCATCTATAACCAGCTGGTAGCGTATGGCACCGCCCATCCTCTGCGCCCGCTCTCATTCGTCGATGAGTTGGAGTTTCTCCAGCCGTGCCAGCGGCAACCGCACTTCACGCCCGCTACGCTCCGCTGTCAGCCACCAATCTCCTGAACGCTCCTCGACGCGAAGCGGGTATAACACTTGTCTTTCTCCGCCACACTCCACTTTGACACGCAAGCCGCTATGAATCCCGTGTTGCAATAATTCCCGCTTCATCGGCAACCGGTAGGCGCGCATCCCGCTCCACCAGAGCTTAGGTAGGTGTTCGAACCCACGGGAAACGGCATCAGGATCAGGCAGGTTCTCCTCCATTTGCCAATCATGCATGCGATCGTGCCCCCCTGTCACACGCGCGGCGTTTTCGGGGGCCTTCCTGCTCTCCCGCTTCCGCTCAACCACTTCCAATCCGGCCTCAGTCAGCCAACGATCCACCACTTCTTTTTTCGTTTGCGGAACAAGTAGCCGCCCGTCCTCCATCAGCACCGCTTGCCATGCGGACAAATGCGGGGTAATTCGTTCATGCGGCAGAGACAGGGGTAAGGCATACTGGACCAACACTTCGCAAAAAACAAGCGAGGATCGCTTGGCTTCGTCCCGAATTTTTCTCGCCACTCCGTCGGGAACCGGTTGGCCGCTCCAGGCTGTCAGAAAATCAAGTTGCTGCTCGGTGGTCATGCCCCGCCGTCGCGCCCTGTGCAAAGACTCTTCTGTGATCAGGTAAAACAGCACTTGTTCGCCTCCCATAAAATCGGCCAATTGCTCCAACTGCCTACGCTGTGACGGTGGAAAATGGCCGGGTACGATCAGTTCCATATCCGGTTGGACATAAATTGGCATCTCCGGAAGCGGGGCTTGTTGCCATGGCGGCATCTCCGTCAGCCGTACACACCGTTCCCCCGATTTCGTCAAACCCGTCTCCAGCCATCCCGCGGCCGTCATCACGGCGACAAACGCGTCCAACCGTTCTTCGTACTCCCGCGCCTTGCGCCCTTTTTCCCTGTACCAGCACCGCTTTATCGCCTTCCATTGCGACAATGGCAACCACTGGCGCGGCTCCACCTCTTCCATTAGGAGAAAGTCGGCCTCCAAGCCAGGAATCCGCCGCGAGAGCAACTCTCGTGTAGCCCAATACAATCCGTTCATCCATTCTTCCCAATCTTGGTCCGTCCATTGTTGCCAACAACTGGCGTCAACGGTGAGGATCTGCCCGTCCTCCGCGATCAATCCAAGCTGCCGACCCAGATCGAGCAAAAAGGCTACCCAGGGCGGCATCTCCGTGCCCCACCAAGGCGTGTGGCGCAGGGCTTCTGAAGCCAATCCCAGCTCCACATCCATTTTTTGCGCATCTGTCTTATGAATTCCTCCTGTACGCGTCAGGCGCCAAGGTTCCTGCTCCAATCGGGCTAACAAATGAAACAGCGCCTGTCCCAATCCATAGCTGGGCTCTCCCTCAACCGACACATCCCCTTGCCCATGCCATGTCTCCACATCCTTTTTAAACAGAACGCGACTCAGCAATTGCCTGATTTCCAAAGGGCACATATAGATGCGTTGCCGATGTTTGTCCCGAAAGGCATAAATCCAGCCCCGGCGTACTAAACCTGCCACCGCTCTCTGCCATGCCGAGTGGGAGAGGCGTCGCTCCCGTGCCCATACTTCTCCTTCCCTTTCAGGAACAGCGCCCGCACGTGCGGCAAACAGAAACGAGAGAAACACCTGCCGCTCCACCTGGTCCAACTGCTCCCACGCCTGAGTAAAATGAGACACCTGGAGCAGCGCGCGGCACAGCTCGTTGCGCGTTTGGCACCCGTATTGCGAACCGATCTGGGCCACCGCACTATCTGACAACTGATTCAGACAATGGCTAAGCTCCTGTGCCATTCATCCATCCCTCCAACTCAACCAATTCATAGCGATATCCTTGTTCCGCCAAAAAACACTGCCGTCGCCATGCATATTCCTCCTCTACCGTATTCTCTGTCACAAGTTGATAAAAATAGGCTTTGCCCCCAGGGGACGAGCTTCGGAGAACACGACCAAGCCGTTGCGCTTCCTCCTGCCTAGAGCCATACGTGCCCGATACTTGGATGCCGACTGATGCAGAAGGAAGATCCACCGCTAAATTTGCCACTTTGGACACCACCAGCACGGGGATTTCCCGCGAACGAAACTTCTCATACCATTCTTCCCGCAACGCTTGCGGCATGCGCCCCGTGATGAGCGGAAAGCCAAACCTCCCGGCGATCTCTTCCAATTGCCGCAAGTAATGGCCGATGATCAATATCTGCTCTCCTTCGTGCAACGCCAGCAAGTGAGCGATGGCCTCCAGTTTGGCTGGGTTTTCGGCGGCGATCCGCACCTGTTGTTTCTTATCTGCGATCCGGTAAGCCCGTTCGGCATCTGATGGCATGGGGATGCGCATCTCACGGCATACAGCCTCCCGAATCCAACCTTGCCGCTCCAAGTCTTTCCACGAACATTGGTAGGCCAAAGGGCCGATCAAAGAAAAAACTTCATTCTGCTTACCATCTTCACGAATCAGTGTTGCTGTCAATCCCAACCGGCGCGCCGCATGTAATTCAGCAGTCAGGCGAAACACGGGCGCGGGTAACATGTGCACTTCATCGTATATCACCAACCCCCAATTTCGTTGACACAAAGCCTGTAAATGCGGATAAGTGTCTTCTTGCGTGTCACGATGAGTCAACATCTGGTAGGTTGTCACGGTGACCGGGCGAATCTGTTTCCGGTCTGCGGTATATGTTCCCACCTCAGTCGCGCGCAAAGTCGTTTTGTTCAGCAATTCCCGCTCCCACTGTTTGACTGAAGTTGCATTGGGGGCCAGAATCAGGGTTTCCGTTTGCAGTTTGGCCATCACTCCCAAGCCGACCACCGTTTTGCCCGCACCGCAAGGCAACAGGATAATCCCCCCCCCCGCCTGACGGGCCAATCCAAGGTAAGACTCCACCGCCTGTCGCTGATAATCGCGCAATTCGGCAAAGCGCGACGAACTCTCTAGGTTTATATCGAGAAATTCCTTCGGCTCCGGCAACGGTTGCGATGGAGCTGACGCGAACCCCTCTTTGATCCGCTGCGCAATTTGCGATGGCACAGGCAATTTGCTGTGTTGACGGAGCCAATGAATCCAAGCTTCCGCTGTCCGTTCCTCTACAGCATGGCGCACCCTGGCCGGATCGATGCTCAGTCGAAACATGAGAAGTTGCTCCGTCTCTTTCACCTGATAAGCCAGCGCCCGCAATTCGCGGCACAGGTGAACGATGTCCGGGTGCCGCCTTTCCACAAAGATCGTTCCATCGCTATGGATGATAAATGGTCGCTGTTCTTGGTTCATCTACTTCCCTCCACTCGTTCATAGCTTGCCCGTTTCCATTAAAACCCATGTGCGGTGGGTGGACATGAGAACTACGCAACATCCCATGCAGGAAAACCGTCTTATAATATATAAATCTCTTGGCATATAAGGAGGAATACCCTTGAAAACCTTTTTTCGTTGGTTTTGGTTCCCCTTGCTTATCATGATGTTTGTCATTGGCTGCACGAACCATGCCCCACCTTCAGGAGGATCACCTATGGATAAAGAAAAATCGTTGCCTTTCACCCAGTTGAAACCAGACCAAATCCCTGAGAAAGTGAAACGGGAAGGAGAACAATGGCGCGCCCAAGAAGCCTCAGCCAAGGTGGTTTCTGGTGACCATGTGATTGTCAGCATCGGCGAGCGCCCGACCGGCGGCTATAATGTGCGGGTGGATCGTATCATCAAACAAGGGTCGCGTATCATTGTGAACGCGACAGAGATCCCGCCCAAAGAAGGCATGATGGTTACCCAAGCCTTCAGCTATCCGCAAGCAGTAGTCAAATTGCAGGAGAACATCGGATCGGCCGAAGTAGAAGTCAGACTGAGCAAATCCTGACACACAAAAGGAACGGCCCTCATCACGAGGGCCGTTCCTTTTGTGTTCAGTCCTCCTTCACCCGCTCTGGCGCGTGAGGTTCTTCGCGGCGGAGCGGCTCGGGCTCTTGGGGAGTCATGATTTCCGGCAACGGAGGTTGATATATCTCCGGCTCGGTAAGCGGTGTCAGATCGGGGATTCTCATGTTGCGTTCTCCTCCTCGTTTAAAGTTCTGTCGGTAGTTTCCCCTCTCATAAGCCGTTTACCGAGGCATCTTTTTCCAAATTACTCAGCAAGCAAGACGACCTATAACCGTTCCTATTATTTTCGCTATTCTTTCCCCTTCTGATTTTGCTCTTGCTTGCGGTAGGCTCGAATCCAAGGAGATTCAGGAGATTCAGGAGATTCCCACACCGGAGAGTAGTAACCCGGCGGCCTATAACTTCCCTGTCCTGGTGGCATCATAGGAGTAGTCGGTTGATAAACCGGATTCGGCGCATATGGCATTCCCCATGGCCACATGGGAACCATTGGCGATACCGGGTGCGGGACGACATGGGCCATCGGGCCACCGCAACACCCCGACGTCATCGGCATGGGTGAATAATGGTAGTGATGATGAGGCGGCGTGCCATGCACATGCGCTCCCTCATAATAAGGCCGGAAATAGGGGGGAACAGCTTGATTATGCATTAAAAATCCTCCTTTATCCAATCATTCCTCAGTTCACCCTATGCCGAATCAAGCTTGTCTTATGTCAAACGGAGAAGGAGCGCAGGTCAATGAACAAGGGAGCCCAGGAATCGGAACGCCTGCTCAACCATCTGCGGCGCAAAGACAAAGCCGCTTTCCGTCTGCTGGTGGAGGAAATGCAACCCTACGACCTTGAACAGTTCTTTCTCCGCCTCAACGAATTTGAACGGCGCCGTTTCTTGTACTTATTGGAAACCGAAGAAGTAGCCACGCTGTTGGAAGAATGCGATCTCCATACGCAACGCCACATCATCAACAGCCTTGGAAAACACCAAATCGCCGACGTTTTGGCACTGATGTCGCGGGATGACGTGGTTGATCTGTTGGGAAGCATGGAAAGCGCAGAGCGAACAAACTTGCTCACGCAAATGGAACACCGTGAAGCGGCCAAGGTTCGCGCTTTGCTCGATTATCCGGAGGACAGTGCGGGCGGGTTGATGACAGACGAATTCGTCAGCATCCATCCCAAAGCGAGTGTACAAGATGCAGTCAGCTTGTTGCGCCGCAAAGCAGAGGAGTCGGAAACGATTTATTATCTTTATGTCCAGCAAGCAGATGGAACGCTGGTGGGGGTTTTATCGCTGAGGGAATTGATTTTAGCTGAGCCAGACCAGTCCATTGAAGAAATCATGGTGGAACGGGTGATATCTGTTCCGGTGAACATGGATCAAGAAGAAGTGGCCCGCATTATGAGCCGCTATCATTTCTTGGCTCTACCAGTAATTGACCCGGCCCGGCGGTTGCTCGGCATCGTGACGGTCGACGACATCATCGACGTGCTGATTCAAGAAGCGGAGGAGGATATCCAGCACCTGTCGGGATTAACTTCCGGCTTGGATGAACAAGCCGTCTCCTCTTGGCGTTCGGCGCAAAAACGAATTCCATGGCTGATGCTGTTGTTGGCCATCGGCTTGGCAACCGCCAATTTAATCAATCTATTTCAGCCGACAATCGCCGCGGTACCAGCGCTTACCGCTTTCATGCCGATGGTAGCGGGCATGACCGGCAATGCTGCCACGCAATCTTTGGCCTTGATAATCCAACGACTCCCTCACGAACGGACTGGTGTTCCGTTCGTGGCAAAAATGTTAAAGCAAGAAGGGTTAGCGGGGTTGCTCGTAAGCATGGTTTGCAGTTTTCTGTTCGTTCTTTTGGTTGCATTAGCCTTTCATCAACCTCGTCTGGGCCTGGTCATCGGCGGCGCGATGTTTGCCACCCTGTTATTGGGCACCTTAATCGGGACGTTGATCCCGTTGTTGCTCAACCGTATGAACATTGATCCCACGGCTGCTTCCGGGCCAGTGATCACCACGTTAAACGATATCTTGTCTCTGTTGATCTACTTTGGCTTGGCCACGCTATTCATCGATCAACTTACACATCCGTAAGGGGGTGAATCTTCCTTGGCTACCGATATTCTGACGTTTTTGTCACAAATGGCGATGATCCTATTTTTGGTTTTGCTAAACGGCTTTTTTGTGGCATCCGAGTTTGCCATTGTCAAAGTGAGACACACCCGGATCGCACAATTGAGCGAAGAAGGGCATCACCGCGCGAAAACGGCGCAAAAAATATTGGCTGATTTGGATGCCTACCTGTCCGCGACCCAATTGGGAATCACATTAGCTTCACTCGGTTTGGGTTGGATTGGTGAGCCTTACTTGGCCCATTTACTCACTCCCGCGCTTGCTTGGCTGGGAATCACCAAACCGCTCATCCATGTGGTTTCCTTTGTGCTCGCCTTTTCCATCATCACTTTCCTACATATCGTCCTTGGGGAGATGGCACCGAAGTCATTGGCGATTCGCCGAGCAGAAGCCACTGCCTTGTGGACGGCCAAGCCGTTGCACTGGTTTTTCGTCATTTTTAAACCGACCATCTGGCTCTTAAACGGTGCGGCCAACCTTATTTTGAAATGGATTGGCGTAGAATTGGTGCCCGATCAGCAACAAGCTCATACAGAAGAAGAAATTCGGATGTTAGTAGAGCAAAGCCATAAAAGCGGAATCATCGACCAAACCGAGCTGTCCCTGTTTGACAATATTTTTGATTTTACCAACCGGATCGCCAGGGAAGTGATGGTTCCCCGCGTGAACATGGTTTGCCTGTATCGGGATCGCTCTTTGGAAGAAAACCTGGACATCATCCAGAAAAGCCCCTTCACCCGTTATCCCCTGTGTCACAAAGACAAAGACGACATCCTGGGTATCATTCACATTCGCGATGTGTACAACGATATCGTCAACCAGAAGGTTCCGGTGTTAACTGAGGTAGCGCGTCCACCCGTTTACGTCCCAGAAGGGATGGAAATCAAAGATGTCTTGCGCACCCTGCAAAAACATCACACTGAACTCGCCATCATCATTGATGAATTCGGCGGAACGGCGGGTCTGATCACGATTGAAGATATTGTTGAGGAGATTGTCGGGGAGATTCAAGACGAATTTGACAACGAACAGCCCTTTTTTCAACAAAAAGGGGACGAAACATCGATTTCCGCCCAACTGTTGATCGAAGAAGTAAATGAACATTTTCACATCGCCATCGAAGATGAGGACAATGATACGATCGGCGGATGGTTTTTTTCCCAGTTGCAGGAAATACCCAAGACCGGCTCCGCGATTGAAGCCCACGGACACCGCTTTTCCGTGCAGGAAATGGAAGGCAGGCGCGTGACCCGCATCTTGGTCAAACCCCTACCGCCCGCAGCCGAACCAACCGCGTCGCCGGAAGACTAGATTTGTGCCAATCCCCTGCCGGTATAAGGGTCCACGCCGCGCGGAGGCAAATCGATTGCCCGGGCGAACAGCAAATTTTTGAGCACCGTCGCTGGCACGCGCGGATACGCCGCTCGATACACCGCCAGTACACCGGTCACATGAGCGGCTGCCATGGAAGTGCCACTCAGTACGGCATACCGTTGGTTGGCGTACGTGCTTAAAATCTGCGAACCCGGCGCGGCGATATCCACCTTGCCCGTGGCTGAATAAGAGGCTCTCCGATTGGCTCTCGTCAAAGCCGCAACCGAGATCACGGACGGGATGCGGGCAGGAATCTCGACCGTGTCCCCGCTACCAGACGGGTTGCCTGCATTGCCGGCGGCAGCTACAACTAAAATGTCGCGGTTGGTGGCCGCTTGAATTACTTGCGTCAATGCAGTCGGAATGATCATGCCACCGCTGATGCTGATATTGAGAATGTGCATGCCATTGTCAATCGCCCATTCAATCCCCTTGATCAGATTGTTAATTGTGCCGCTTCCGTTGCGGTCTAACACCTTCACCGCATACAGGGATACCTTTGGCGCGATGCCCACCACACCAAATTGATTGTTCAGCGCGCCGATCACCCCAGCGATATGAGTGCCATGCCCATTGTCATCCTGCGGATAGCGATTGGGTTCGACAATATTGATTCCCCCTTTGATATTGCCCGCCAAATCGGGGTGCAACAAGTCGATCCCGGTATCCAATATCGCCACCCGCACCCCTTCCCCCTGATTGGGGCGTCCATTTCCGATGACACGGGTGATGTTCCAAGGGGAGATCTGGCGGGATGCCGCACGCCGTTGGTTGGATATCCGCGCTTTCGCCAACACCCGTTCTACCTTGAAATATGGCAGGGTCAGGCTCATTTGCGCCACCAATGGCCGGGGGCGTCGCGTTTTTTTGGAGGAGGAAGCGTTCAGCCTCTCTTGGCAGCTGACCGTTTCCATCGCGTCTTCCGCTGGCTCAGCCGTCAAATCGGCAAGGTCCACTCTCTGCCAATGATTCGCTAACATAATATCACCCCTTTATCCTAGTTATGAATAAAGGGGTGATTTTGCTTGGATTCTACTCCAAAGAACCGTTGATTTTCAGTTTTCATCCTGCCCATTTTCCGTCCGCTTTTTAGGCGCCCTACCTGCTTTACGCACTGCTTCCTTCAGCAAAAACTCAATTTGCCCGTTGACACTACGAAATTCATCGGCTGCCCATTTCTCAAGTGAGTCATAGAGTTGCTGATCGATCCGAAGGAGAAAGCGTTTTTTGCTTGCACTCATGAATACAGCGAACCGGTGTTGATCACCGGAGTCGTTTCTCCTTCAGAAACCAAAGCCACCAACAGGTTATTGACCATTGCCGCTTTTCTCTCTTCGTCCAACTCCACTACTCCTTGCTGTTCCAACTCTTGCAAAGCCATCTTAACCATACCCATCGCCCCTTCGACAATTTGCTTGCGGGCGGCGACTACCGCTTGCGCTTGCTGGCGCCGCAACATCGCCTGAGCGATCTCTGGCGCATACGCCAAGTGGCTGATTCGAGCTTCCAACACTTCCACACCAGCAATTTCCAAGCGTTCTTGCAATTCCTCGCGCAATGTTTCTACTACGTCTTCCGGCGCCCCCCGCAATGATGGATTGCCTTCTTCATGACTGTCATAAGGATACCGGCTAGCCAGCGTCCGAATCGCCGTTTCACTCTGCACATCGACAAACGCGCTGAAGTTCTCCACATCAAACACAGCTTTGGCCGTATCCACTACACGCCACACGATCACGGCGCCGATGACAATCGGATTCCCATCCGCATCGTTCACTTTAATCTTGTCGCTGTGGAAATTGCGCACCCGCAGAGAAAGCTTTTTGCGGCCCACCAGCGGATTAGTCCAGTAAAACCCATCATTTCGAATCGTCCCCACATAACGGCCGAAAAACGTTAACACATGGGCTTCATTCGGCTGGATTAAACCAAACCCGTTGGCGCAAATGAGCACCACTGCGATGCAGGTAATGCCCAGGGCCAAATTTTCCATCCCAAAGATCAAGATGAGGCCTGCCCCCAATAAAATTAATTCAATGAGCAGAAAGAGAAATCCGTTCATTTGGAACGCTTTTTTTTCTCTGATATTATTCACGCGTCAACAACTCCTTTTTTTCAGAAATTTAATATTGTTATATTCATATGATATCACATTGATAACAAAAAGACATCCCCCCAAATTGATTTTTGGCAAGGATGCTTTTTGTTTCACACCGGGGCGTGGACCGTTCCGGATTCCCCAGCCACTGATTGGATAGCCAATTTGGCTAATTCGTCATGTCCTACTTGATTGGGATGCACTTCATCGAAAAAATAATCGTGTCGATGCAAGAAGACATCGTAGGGGTTGAAAAATTGACAACCCACTTCCTCACAAATTTTGGCATAGGAGCGGTTCATCATCTGCACAATCGCCGCGCTGGTTTGAAATCCCCATTCATAGGCGGGAGGAGGCAGATAAAATCCCATCAAGCTAATTCTCGATGACGGGTTATTCATGGCGATGATGGATAAGATGGATTTCACGCGATCGATGATTTGCCTCGATGTATTCAACAAATCTCTTAACCCGAAATGACCGCGCTCATATAGCTCGATAAAGTCACACCCGCCGGTGGTTACCGAAATATGGGTCATTTTAGGAAATAGCTTGTGCATGCCGGGGCTGTTAACCAAACTCAACAATTCCTCCGACGTCATTCCCGATACACCCCAATTTCGCATATGGCACCGATCCGAATGCTTGATATGCTGGAAGAATTGGGACACGAAACTCTTAGTTGGGCTTTCCGCCCCAATTCCTTCCGTTAATGAATCTCCCAATGCCAAGTAAGAAACAGGCTTAATACCTTCCCGCATCTGTTTGTTCTCCCCCCTTTTCATTCTCGAACACCACCGCATGGGCAATGCATGGGATCGATTCCCCCTGCTGGTAAGAGATTGGACTTAAGAGCGCGCCTGTGGCCACCACCAGTATCCGCTGGTATTTGCCGACACACATTTCATGTAGCAAATGCCCATAAGTGACAACCGCGCTGCTGGCACACCCGCTTCCGCCGGCAAAAGTGTCCTGTTCCGAGGTATAGATCATCAATCCGCAATCTTGGAAACGCTCCCCCATAACATAGCCGGCTTTCTCCAGCAGTTCGCGAGCGATGGGCAAACCAACGGAGGCTAGATCTCCAGTGACGATCAGGTCATAATCTTTGGGTGAGCGTCCCGTGTCCTGAAAATGCTTTTGGATCGTGTCCGCCGCTGCAGGGGCCATGGCCGATCCCATATCAAACGGATCTTTGATCCCCATATCCTGCACACTGCCGATCGTGGCATGGGTGATCCGCGGACCTTGGTGAGCCGAGCCCACTACACAAGCTCCCGCACCCGTCACTGTCCACTGCGCCGTATCAGGCTTTTGCCCCCCGTATTCTGTGGGATATCGATATTGTTTCTCGGCGGTGCAATTGTGGCTGCTGACCGCCGCTACCGCATACTTAGCAAAACCTGCATCCACCAATGCCGCCGCTAATGTCAGGGACAACATAGAAGTAGAGCAGGCGCCGTACACTCCCATAAACGGTATTTGGTTCGTCTTGGCCGTAAAGGAGGAGGAGATGTTTTGATTCAACAAATCCCCAGCCAAGAACACATCGATTTCTCGCTCTGTAAGCCCGGCTTTATGTATGGCGATGGTCACCGCATCTTCCATCATGGTGCGCTCCGCTTTTTCCCACGTGTCCTGCCCCGCGTACAAATCGGGGTAAATCCGGTCGTAACTATCTTTGAGCTTCCCTTCCCCTTCCATAGGGCCCACCGTGGCCGCACTGGACAAGACATGAACATGATTTGCGAATTTCCAAGTGCATTGCCCGATTTTGTTACTCGCCATGGTTCTCTTCCCCTTATTTGGTAATCAAGTCGAATGTCATGCGGGTCATTCAAAAGATAAAGGCGATCCCCGTCCCCATCACCTTTATCGCAAACGCGCTGGCTAAGAACGCATTTCCTTTGAGGCCATCGTTTCCCATTCCCTCGTCCTCTTTTTTATCGTGCAGTTTTCCATTTGTCTTTATGCACAAAAAAAGGACACCCTGTCTAGAGTGTCCCTTTGTTTTTATGCGGTTGTTTCCGCTTGTGAAAAATGGTGCGCGGCATCCACTTTTTTGGCTGAACACACCAGCAGATTGCATCCTTCCTCTGTTTCCAGCGTTTGGGTGTGATTGAACGGGGTGAAAAAATAATCGCCTTCATTCAATTCAAACTGGCCGATTTTCACCCGTCCATTGACCACGTAGATTTGTTCGCCCCCATGATGTCCATGCATGGGGAAACGGCTCCCCGGCTCCATTTTTAGCACTAAGCTGTATTCGTCCGCCTCTTTGCGCAAATACGACATTGAAACGCCAGAGCCAACTTGAATATAATCGCGTTCATTGCGCCGGATTAAGTAGATTTTGTTCACTTAAAAAACCCCCAACTTTCCTTTTTTGCTCCTCTAGTTCTTTACAACCATCAAGCTGGGTTGGCCGCCGTTCACAAGCGTCTTCCTGCTGGTTCGCGCTTGCGAACCGCAACGTTCCATCTTTACCCAATCTAATAACCCTTTTCTGCACTATTCAAACCATTTATGTCACTAAAAACGAAAAAAGGCCACCAGCCGGAGCCGGTAGCCTGCTATCATGATTGGAGATCATTTGATGCATGCGGGTTATGCGTCTCCGAAATCTCGCTGAGAGCCTGGCTCGCTTCATCCTGGTAGGGTTGGTTGACGGCCAGGTCACCCAGGGAAACGACGCCGACCACCTGATTGTTTTCAACAACCGGAAGACGACGCACTTGCGCTTCCGCCATGATCCGAGACGCCTCATCCACTGTCATATCCGGTGTGCCGCTGACAATGTGGGTGGACATGATGTCTCTGACCGAACGAGAGTTGGGCATTTTGTTGGCGATTCCGCGTGTCACCAAGTCTCTGTCAGTCACAATGCCCAGCAACCGGCCGTTTTCCACGACAGGAACCATGCCGATGTTCTGTTCCCTCATCTTGCTAGCAACACTGTAGACGTTTTCTTGCGGATTGACCGCCGTCACATTGGTGGACATGATATCGCGCAATTTGTGCATCATGGATCCCCTCCCTGCCCTTTATCATTGCCCGATTCTCTTTATCCATACTTGGCATCTTTTAACGCCCGAGGCGCTCCGCGATCAAGCGGACAAACAGCTCCGTGCCCACTTTCAAGGCTTCTTCATCAATATCAAACCGGGGATGGTGATGCGGGGCGGTGATCCCTTTGTCGGGGTTTCCTGCTCCCACAAAACAGAACGCTCCAGGAATCTGTTCCAAGTAATAGGCGAAATCTTCCCCGCCCATGATCGGCTTCATCTCTTGAACCGTTCCCACCTGGCGAGCGATTTCAATCAGCTGCTGCGTCTCTTTTTCATGATTGATGAGCGGGGGATATCCCCAACCATATTGAAACCGATAATCGGCTCCAAACATGTGACAGGTATGTCGAACCACTTCTTCCACGCGCTTGGCCAGTGCTTCGCGGACGCCCTTGTTGAAACTGCGCACCGTCCCCTTCATCCGGCACCGTTCGGCGATGACATTAAACGCGTTCCCGCCTTCAATCGCCCCGACAGAGATGACCCCCGAATCCAATGGGTCTACTTGCCGCGAAATGATGGTTTGTAAATGGGTGATCACGTGCGCGGCGATCACTACCGCATCCGTCGCTTCATGCGGCAAGCCGCCATGCCCACCCTTGCCGATGATTTCCACTTCAAACGAATCAGCCGCCGCCATGAGCTCGCCGCTACAAAGGCTGATCGTTCCGACGGGGTGCGGCGTCCACAAGTGAATGCCGAAAATGGCATCCACTCCCTCCAGCACCCCCGCTTCGATCATTTGCCTAGCGCCGCCCGGCAACAGCTCCTCGGCATGCTGGAACAAAAACAATACATTCCCCGCCAATCTATCCCGCATTTCGGTCAACAAGCGGGCCGCTCCCATCAGCATCGTCATGTGCCCGTCATGCCCACAGGCATGCATCACCCCAGTCACTTGCGAGCGATAAGAGACCGTTTTCTCGTCCTGGATGGGCAACGCATCCATATCGGCTCTGAGCGCGATGGTGGGACCAGGCGCGGCACCCCGCAACAATCCGGTCACCCCATAACCGCCCCAACCCGTTTTTACTTCCAGTCCACACGACTCCATGAAGTCGATCAACTTGCGCTGCGTCTGTTGTTCCTGAAACGAAAGCTCGGGATGCTGGTGAAAATCCCTACGCCACTCAACCATTTGCGGAAACAGGTCAGCCACCCGCTTTTTTAATCCTTCCATTTTCCCGTCCCTTCCTTCTCCATGGAAATGGTTGGTTTTACCTCTCGCCAATACGCTTATCCCACGCTTCTTTTCGCCAGTTGTCGGACTTCTGTCACGCGTGTTGCAGTTGCGCGATCTGGAAGTTCATACTATCATTAATAAGGACTTACTATGGTGCCAGTCAAAGGAGGCGCACATTTCCCATGATATTTCAAGAGATCAAAACCAAAGGTATTCGAAAAGAGTTTCGTGAACTGGAAAAATTGATGAAACAACTTCAATTTATCCGCTGGACCTGGGATTTTGAAAAAGTGACCTATGAAATAAAATACACAGTGGACGGCGTGGACTATTACTTGCGCCTGCGGGGAACAGTCGTCAACAACTACATGTTGGAAAACCCCAAAGCGTTGGTAGAGTTGGATCACCCTTCGTTTGTTCGCCACTTTTTCCCACACGGTCTGGATCACAACGCAGAGGTCCCGGCCGCGTTGAAAGAAGAAGTGGACGCGAAATTGGCTGAATTGGAAAAAGCGCTTACGGCGTGACCTACCATCCGTTCAGACGCACAAAAAGAGGGCGGAACCCATTCCCCCTCTTCTCACTTCTCCGTTTGCGAACCCCGCTTTTCCCTTGCACAATCCACCCCATCCACCCGCACGTTGACCCTTGTCACTTCCAGCCCCGTCATGTTCTCGACGGCCTGCTTAACATCGCGTTGCAGTCGGTGGCAAACCTCATTGATCCTGCATCCGTATTGCACGATCACCCGCAGGTCGATAGAGGCTTGGGTGTCCTGGACAACCACCTGCACCCCGCGCATGTTCCCTTTGCCGCTGACGCGTTTTTTAATCCCTTCCGTCATGCCACTGGACATGCCGCTGATCCCCTGTGTTTGCGCGGCCGCAAGTCCGGCGATAACCGCAACCACGCCGTCGGTGATCCGTATGGAACCTCCATTGGATTCAACCATGTGAAGCCTCCTTTTCGTGAAGCGCTCCAAAGCATCCCCACTGTAGTGTAACATGAAATAGCTTGCCGCGGCCCGCTTTCCTGCTGTACGGGAAAAAAAAGCCCCGCCTGCTTTTTCGCTTGTCAACTCACTTTGTAACCAGCGATTTTGACCATCAACTGCACTTGCGGGTGTGACAAATTCACTTTATAGCCATAATACGTTTTATCATCCATTTCGATCTCCACTGGGACAATGTACTTGCCCTTGAGCAACTTGGTGAACAGCTCGTTGGCTTCCAAATCAGTCACATGAAACTTCCTCATGAAATCGTTCTTGATCCACGTGCTTCCGTAACTTTTGCCAATGTTGTTCGGATCGTGGTACCATTCATAGATTTGGACCACAGCATTGTGAATCAGCCGATCCACCCGGGAGAGCGTCTGGAATTCCCGAATATTCAAAAATTCGAATAAATTGTGGGTATTATCACAAAACTCATGTAATTGCGCTGATCTGGACAAACTTTCGTCATATAAACAAAAAAGTTCCACCCGCTTTCCTTTGGACCACAGCCGATCGAGTAGCGGAATCATGTCCTGATCCGCACTGACAATGACAAACGTGTGGATTTCCGGGATTTGGTGAAGCACTTCCATCGCATCCAAACATAGCTGGATGTCCGCCGCGTTTTTGCGCTCTTTGCCGTCCCGCCCGTTTCCGTATACCTGATGCACATGAACGCGCTTTTTCTGCAAGCTCATCATCGATATCTCCAGTTGCTCGAAGTCGGCATACGCTTCAACCATCCGGATCGCTTCCCGGCCGTAATACTCCTGCAATCTCAGGAAAAGGTTGTGCGTTTCATCGGGATGATCGGGATCCATATGATATTTTTTTAAGCCGTAATAGACATTTTCCAAATCAATAAATATCGCCGTATCCTTAACCTTTGCGCTCATCGTCCCCCCCCTTTCCCATCAATCAAGCATGTTGAACTATTTCGATCTTTCCGAGTGTTTTCCTGCCAAAACAGCCCAAAATCGTCTCAAACGTTCTTTGATCGAATTTGACATTTTTCCGCTAATTCGTATGCTAGATTGGGTGTAGTATTTATCATTCATTCTCTATTCTTGTCGAGGGACGAACGAATAGGTCGATCAACCAATATACTAAAGGGGTGAATACCTTGAACAAAAAATGGTTTTATCCAATTTTGATCTTATCCACTCTCATCAGTACCGTTGTTCATTTTACCGTTCACAACCAACCATTGCAATTCGCGACAGCCTGTTTGTCCCTTTTATTCTGGGCAGCCATGCTGGGAAAAGCGACCGAAAACGTGGCCCACTACGCTGGTGAGCGGTTGGGCGGCCTGCTCAATGCGACATTCGGCAATGCGGCCGAACTGATTATCGCCATCTTCCTGGTCAAAGAAGGATTCTTTGACATGGTGAAAGCGAGCGTAACCGGATCCATCATCGGGAACTTGCTCTTGGTGCTTGGACTTAGCTTGTTCGCCGGCGGTTTGAAATTCAAAACACAGCAATTTAACCCCATGCTGGCCGGCCACAACGCATCTTTGATGATGCTTTCCGTCATCGCCCTGTTTGTGCCCGCGGTGTTCCTGCAACAATTGCCCTCGGCCAAGATCAATAATGTGAGCTTAATCATTTCCGGTGCCCTCATCCTGGGTTACTTCTTGTGGCTGTATTTCTCTCTGGTTACCCATAAAGAAGAGTTGGGTGAAAAAATTGACGGCATGCCGGACCATGTCGAGGGGGAAGAGCCGGAATGGAGCAAAGGAGTCTCCATCTTGCTACTCGTCGTGTCCACCGCATTTGTTGCCTTGCAGAGTGAATGGCTCGTACATAGCGTAGAAGCCGTAGCCCAAGCGCTGGGCTGGTCTGAACTGTTTGTCGGCGCCTTTTTGATCGCCATCATCGGCAACGCCGCCGAACACAGCGCGGCCATCTTCTTGGCCATGAAAAACCGCATCGGGGCGGCTGTGGAGATCGCCATTGGTAGTAGCTTGCAAATCTCCTTGTTCGTGGCGCCCATGTTGGTGTTTATCAGCTGGCTGTTTGGCAATCCCATGAACATCATTTTCAGCACATACGAAATCGCGGCCATCGCCGTGTCCGCCTTTATCGCCAGCTCCATCTCTCGCGATGGATCGACCAACTGGTATGAAGGGGTTCTGCTGTTGATCGTATATACGATTTTGGGCACCGTGTTTTTCGTGGTGTAATGAGCAAACGGACTTCCAACAGGGAAGTCCGTTTTTTTCTGACCGATTTGTTTTAGCACAAAAAAAGACTCCGCGATTGGAGTCATACGTTCACACTCCCATCAAGACGGGAGAATTTTAGAATATAAATCTGCTAACTTCCGTTCCAGATCATGAATAATCTGTTGACCTTGGTCGCGAGTGATGAGCCCAGCTCGAACGGCAAAGTCGATTTCGCGTGACAAACCGAACATCTGTGTGTCTAACACTTCTTCATAAAGAGGACATTTCGGTAACATCAGGTTTTGCAATTGCACCGAAATCAGCTGAGCGATTTTTTCCGCATCCTCTTGCAAGAGTTGTAAGGCTTTTAGATTTAAATCGGTCTGTGTTGGCGTGGTCAAAGTAACCCCCCCCAGCGACCGTTCTGATCGGTCTATAAGTAACGGCCCATACTTTACACTAAACACAGTGTATCATGATCAACATTTCTTTGCAAAAAAAACAGAACTTGCGAGAAAGCGCACGCCGCAAGCACCAACCACTTTTCCAATAATTTCACCCGCCGCTCGCGCATCTCCTTTCTGACGCGTGAGTCGGTGGACATCTGCTATAATGAGGTAACTGAAGCTGTTATCGTGAGTTAAAGTAGAAACAGCTTCAACCTTACCGACAAATTACGTGATTTTTCAAAGGAGCATCGCATATCATGAGTCCGATCATCCTTATCACCGGCAATGTCGCATTTCGCATCAATCTTGACCCCTCCATTTGGATCTTGGATGACCGCCGCTTTCCACTGGAGGATCGCATTGCAGGGACGGAAGGATTAGCAATGGAATTGGGTCCCTATCTGGACAAGGCTGAACCAGATGCGTCGGTGACCAAAGTCATCTGCCACCGTGAACAAAAAGAAGCGGTCACCCTGACGCTAGATCAGGCGCGCACCGCCATCCTCTGTTTTGCCAAGGACGGTCGCCCGATTCGCGAGGGAGGGCCGGCCTTGCTCTATCTCGCTGATGGGAGCAACAAAGAGCAACCAATCGATTACATCAGGGAACTAGAATTGGTGTAACAAGCATGGAGACATCCGCTTCCTCTCCAGTGGGAGCAGATGTCTCCTTCCGCTTATTCATCCGCTCGGTTATCGGGTTGTTTTGTATCAATGTCAACATAACGCATGGGTTGGATCGAAGAAATGGCATGTTTAAAAATGAGTTGCTGCCGACCTTTGTCATCGATAAGAAGGACGATGAATGGGTCAAAAGCAGCAATATACCCCCGAACGGTCACTCCGGTGGCCATGAAAACGGTGACCAAGATGCGTTCCTTTCGCATTTGATCCAGCAAACGATCTAGGATGTTCGACATCCCCTGCGCTCATCCTTTCATAAAGAGTTAAACCGACCGGCACCGAGCCTCCCTGGGGTCTCCTCTACATGAGAACAGCGGCAGGGCGCCGCAAAAATAAAATAAAAATTTCGAATTTATATTTCATTTACCACAAACCCCACTTTCCCAAACATAGCTGAGAGACATCCCTCATCGGAATGTCTCTCATATCCTTATTTTCTAATCATGTAAAACGTCCCAGTGGTGAATGCGATCAATTTGTTTTTTTCATTGGTGATCTCACAGGTGGCCGTGGCCAAAGTAGACCCCATATGTACCAATCGCGCGCGAGAGATCAGCTCTTTGCCCAGTCCCTGTTTTAAATAATTCACTTTTAACTCCACGGTGACGGCACCTTTATACCCTTCCGGCAACCGCTGATTAATCAGCGAACCAATCGTCGAATCGGCCAGTGTCGCCGTAATCCCCCCGTGCACAATTCCTGCCCTGTTCAGGGTGAAGGGTGTCACCGGGACGCGAAATTCATATACATCGTCTTCCACAAACCGGCCTTTCAACCCCATAAACCCTGAAATATAAGCGCTGTTCCGCTCCCGCTTCTGTTTGATCGCCTGCACAGCTAGCGCCAACAGTTGCTTTTCTTCATCTGTCCCATTCTGCAAGATCTGTTGCAATTCTCCATCCAAATTCATGGCTCACCGTTTCCTTTCCCCTACTGCTTTTTTAGGGTGTGTCTGGGTGTCGCTGGCTTATTCACCAGACACGCTCTAGGCTAATCATTCTTATTTTAAACAATATCCCCCACCCAATAAAGAAAAGCTTGACAAGTCAGAGAAGAGGGGGAAGCAAAGCAAAACCCACCTTCGCCGTTTAGCAAAGGTGGGTATACAACTTGGTTTCTACCATGTGGGCTGGCTTGGACAAAACTGGTTTACCACAACTTTTGGAAAAACCGCTCCAATTGCCCTGCCGGTTCGACCCGCTGGGTGATGCTGACTGGAAATGTGGTCATCATCTGCAAAGGCTTCCCACGGTATAACACTTGCGCTTCGCCGACAATCGCCCCTGCTTTGAGCGGAGCTTTCAATCCAGTGAAGAAGCGGACTCTGATCTCATACTGATCTCGCTCACCCCGGTGAATCGGCAAGCGAATGTCGTACTTGCTGACAACCGGGACATATTGCCCGTCCCCATTTGGAACCCGTAACTTCGCTCCTTGGATCACTTCACCGCGTTTTAACAAAGTGGCTGTTTCAAATTGATTAAATCCATAATCAAACAGCTTCTTCGTCTCCAAGAAACGGCCATCTTCAGAGCTAGTGCCCATGACAACTGTGATCAGTCGGCGGCCTTCTTGTTGCGCCGTTCCGGTGAAGCAATAGCCAGCTGCTTGGGTAGAACCGGTCTTCAAGCCATCAACGCCAGGGTAGTAATGGTCAAAGCCTGGTAGCATGCGATTCCAGTTGACCACTTTCATTTGCCGTTCCGTCCCCGGGCGGAACGTATATTGGGAAACGGAGGTCATCTGCGTAAATTCGGGATGCTCTTGCAATAATGTTCGCGCCAGGATCGCAGCATCCCGCGCAGACATCACATGCTCCCCATCCACTTGCGGAGGATCAGGGTAATCGGTCATCTCCAACCCCGTCGCATTGCGAAAATGCGTGTTTCTAAGTCCCAGTGCCTTGGCTGTCTCATTCATCCGGTGCACAAATTGCGTTTCGCTTCCCGACACCCGCTCGGCCAAAGCCGCAGTAGCGTCATTCGCCGAATATACAGCCATGCCCATGAACAAGTCTTTTACACTCATCAACTCGCCGGCTTCCAGATCGATCTGGGCTTCATTAATTCCCGCCACCCGCGGGCTAACTTGCACCATTTCATCCCAAGTCAACTTATTGTTGCGGATTTCCTCTAGCACAATGTATTCGGTCATCATTTTGGTCATGCTTGCTGGTGGGAGAGGTTGATCCATCTGTCTTCCGAAAAGGGGCAATCCTGTCTGATAATCCATCAGGATATAAGATTTGGCCTCCATTTTCGGCTCGGCGATCGGGACGTTTGGATCTACCTGATAGGTGATCAACAGCTTCGGTCTTTTGGTGATATCATCCACATAATCGCTGGAGCGGAAAGACTTGCGGTCATTGCTTTCCGTATGATGGCGCAAAGAAATACCGTAGTTGGGGGTTCCGCTGTACCAGTTTTTGCTCAGCTCTGTCAAATCCCAAGCGTATTCCCCCGCACCGGCCACATTTGTTTGGGTCACCGCGGCTCCCACGGTCGGCTGATTCTGCCAGGTGAGCCCACCACTGGTCCACTCCGATGTGACCGGATGCACATCCACCTGCTCTTCTTGCGCAGTGGCGTATTGGTGCAAAAACAATTTAGCGTCCTTGATCTTTGCCCCTGTGGGAAGCGCGGGCAAATCAAATTTGAGATAAGTACGTGCAACGCCATAATCCGCGTGGGTACCCGTAATCACATAAGGAAACAATCGATAATTTTGGGTGGGGTTTTTGCTGGAGACGAGGTTGTCATACGTCTGTTTCACCCCTTGCAGACCCACTGTCGGGTCAATCACCACCGGATAAACCCGTTTCGGGTCTCTCAACCACTTGTCATCCGCTTTGATATCGAGATAAGTGACGCCATTTTGCTGACGCAAGGCAAATTTCACCTTATGGGAAGAAGCGTCTTGCTGATCGTACATAAAAGGGGCGGGAACTTCAAAGACGGATTGTCCCTTCGCGTTGATAAACTGGATAGACCCGTCTTTTTGCAACTTTGGTTTGGCGTGTTTGGCTTTCAGTGCCATAGTAAAAACGGATCGGCCTGTGTACTTATGCAACACCCATTCTTCTTTGACGCCCGTAACTCCAACTTTGTAGACCAGATCCGTCCCTTCATACACATTGGGATAGCGAATGCCATGATCCAATTGTTTAACCGCTACCCGCTTGCCATCGATCAATCCGAAATCAACCTTCACTGGGCCTTGTTCAAACCGGATCAGCGAAGGAGAAGTGGATCGTCCGGCAAACGCAAAGCGGGTGGCATGTCCCAACTCGATATAAGTCATCCCTGCCCCCGCCGTATTGGCCTTCATTTTGGCTTTGCGTTGCTCCCGAATATCCATCCATGCGCCGTTCTTCTTATAATGAACCGGCTCTAAGTACTGCTCCGTGACATAGGTTTTTCCGTCGTTTTTGATGTAGGTTTTTGACTTTTCCGTCCGGAGTTCGACCAATTCCTTCACTTTGCCCATCGGTTCAGGTTTGGTTTTGTTTTGCGCGAAAACGGACGGATTGGGCGATAGAAACAACATGGCCACCATCGCAGTCAGCAATGGAATAGACAGCCATTGGCGCCGCTTGGCAGGTCGTTTCAATTTCTTCACTCCTCTCTGGAACCCATGCCCCGTGTTGATGCATCCCTTTCTTGGGGTTTTAAGGGCTCAATTCATTATTCGGACCACCTTTGTATTTTTTTGCATCGGGCACGGCTTCCAACTGTTAAAAAATAAAAAAAAGCCTCAGTGCTGAGGCCCATTTCAATGATTTGCTTTTTCTCCACAACCGCCGCTCACATCAAAGCGAGGCGGATTGCAAGTAGTGGTACAAAAGCCGATAAGTGTGTTCCAACGCGTCTCGGTGGGTTCGCTCATAGGCATGGGAAGCGTCTACACCGGGGCCGATCAATGCGTGCATCACATCAAACCCTGCTCTGACAGCCGCGCTACCATCGGACGCATAATACGGATAAAGATCCACTTGATAATAAATTCCGTGCTCTTCCGCCAACCGGATCAATTTGCTTGTCAGTTCATAATGATAAGGGCCACTTCCATCTTTGGCACAAATAGAGACGCAAAATTCGTCCGTCGTCTGCCCTTCCCCGATGGCACCCATGTCAATCACCAGATATTCACGCACTTGAGCAGGGATATTGGAATTGGCGCCAAACCCAACTTCTTCAAAATTGCTAAAGAAAAAATGCGTTGTATGCGGCAATTTTATATTATTTTCTTTAATATCAGCCATTAATTCTATCAAAATGGCCGCACTTGCCTTATCATCCAAATGACGGGCTTTGATAAAGCCTGATTCTGTTTCTACCACTTGTGGATCAAATGCAACGTAATCACCTACACTGATTCCCAGCGCCTTAACATCATCCGCGTTGCTCACTTTGGCGTCTAGGCGCACTTCGATATGCTCATCCGACCGTTTCTGCTCTTCGGCGTCCGCATACACATGCACAGAGGTGTGGGTCGCCAAAATCGTTCCCGGCACCACCTGTCCCGACCGCGTTTTGACAAAGCAATAAGCCCCATCGACGGAAAACCAACCAAATCCGCCAATTTTGCTCAACCGCAACCGTCCGTTGGCCTTGATCTCTTTCACCATGGCCCCCAATGTGTCTACATGCACAGTGACCAAACGGTGGACATCGTCATCCTCTCCTTTCATGGTCACCATCAAACTGCCTTTGTTGTTTTTTTTGCACGGCAAACCCAAGGCATCCATGCGCTGTTCGATATATTGGATCGCCTCATGCGCGCACCCTGTGGGGCTTTGAATATTTAACAATTGAACCAACGTCTGGCGTGTCTCTTTCTCTCGAAAAAAGGCCATTAGGCACCCTCCCCGCAATCAGAATAAAGGCTTCCTTCGCCTTGCCCAATATCAGAAGGAAGCCCCATTCACGATTATTTTATTTCTTCGGTTCAAGGATGGCGGCCACCGTTTTTCCTGCTTCTACTTTTTCCTGCGCTTGGTCACGAATGGTCCAATCCGCGAGTTGCGGAAAAATGACCGGTGTAGTTAACGGCTTGCCTTTTTCCTTGATGTAATCCATATCGAACTCAAGCAACATCTGACCTGATTTGACTTTGTCGCCTTCCGACACATGGGCGACAAACCCTTCACCGTTTAATTCGACGGTATCAATTCCCACATGGATCAGCATTTCCACACCTGCGGCGGTTTTCAAACCAATGGCGTGTTTGGTTGGGAACAGATTGATCACTTCCCCGTCCGCCGGCGCGTACACTAGACCCGCATCCGGTTCCACGGCAAAACCGTCGCCCATCATTTTCTGAGAAAACACTTGATCTGGCACTTGCTCCAGCGGAATTTTCCGTCCTGAGAGCGGTGACAAAATCTCAGTTTCTTTCTTGCGCTTCCAAAAAAACATGCGTGCTAGTTCCTACCTTCTTTTAAAATGAATTGCTATTTTTTAGGTTCTCCGGATTGAGCGGAATCAAGTCATCAACCACAAACAACCCATCTTTTCTGATCAATTCTCCGTCGAAGTAGATCTCCCCTCCGCCGTATTCGGGACGTTGGATGCAAACCAGATCCCAATGCACGGAGGAGCGATTGCCATTGTCAGCATCTTCATAAGCGTTACCCGGCGTGAAGTGGAAGCTACCATTGATCTTCTCATCAAATAGCGTATCTTTCATCGGGTGGTTGATGTATGGATTGACCCCGATGCTGAATTCGCCGATGAAGCGGGCGCCTTCGTCCGTATCCAACACTTGGTTGATGCGCTCCGTATCGTTGGCTGTCGCTTTCACGATTTTGCCATTTTCAAATTCGAAACAGATGTTTTCGAAGGTGACGCCTTGGTACACGGACGGCGTGTTAAACGTGATCTTTCCATTGACCGAGTCCTTAACGGGTGCCGTGTATACTTCACCGTCAGGAATATTGCACTCCCCGGCACACTTGATCACGGGGATGTCTTTGATTGAGAATGTCAAATCTGTGCCAGGCCCGACGATCCGCACTTGATCCGCTTGCTCCATCCGTTTCACCAGTGGTTCCATTACTTCCGCCATGCGCTCGTAATCCACATTGCACACTTGGAAATAAAAGTCTTCAAACGCCTCCGTACTCATGTTGGCCAATTGTGCCATGGAAGAGTTCGGGTACCGCAACACAACCCACTTGGTGTTTTTGACCCGCTCGTTGCTATGTACTGGCTGTCTGAACATGCGCGCATACAGACTCATTTTGTCATCCGGCACATCGCTCGTCTCCGAAACGTTGTCGCTTCCGCGGATGCCGATGTAGCAATCCATGTCTTTCATCTGGTTGAGTGCATGGCGCGCCCAGATTTCTTGGTGCTCCTCAGAGGTTCCGAGCAACAGCGCCCGCGTGATCTTCTCATCATGCAGTTGCACATACGGATAACCGCCAGCTTCATACACAGCGGCAATCAGCTCGCGCGCTAGTTCACGCTCTTTTCCGAAAACATCTATTAAAACGCGTTCCCCTTTTTGCACCTTGCACGAATGTTCAACCAGTATTTTGGCCAATTTGGAAATACGAGAATCCCGCATGACTTCATCCCCTTTTCATTTGTGAGTGATCATTGTACAATGACACGAGATCAAATGGTCAAGCCTAATTCCAGCACAATCGAACCCTCAATAATTTATTTTATCATGAATTTTCCTGATGACAAATGCCATAACTGGGAGGAATTGAATTGTTCACATTTGAAAAAGCGGCCGGAGACAAGCAAACCCGGTTGAACAGCATCGTGAACCAAGTGGCCCATCTGATTGATGGGGAAAGGGACTGGTTGGCCAATCTGTCCAATACAGCTTCCCACCTCTACCATACCCTCGGTGAGGTCAACTGGGTTGGTTTTTACCTCATAAAGGGAAACGAACTGGTCCTCGGACCGTTTCATGGCTTGCCGGCCTGCATTCGCATCCCAGTGGGGAAAGGCGTGTGCGGAACGGCCGTGCAAGAAGCGAAAACCCTGCTGGTAGAAGATGTACACGCCTTCCCAGGCCACATCGCCTGCGACGCCGCCACCCGCTCGGAAATGGTCATTCCTTTGAAAGTGGATGGTCGGATCATCGGCGTGCTGGATATTGACAGTCCGGTCACTAGCCGATTCGACGACATCGACCGCGCGGCACTGGAGCAGGTAGCAGAGCTTTTGTGCCAAGGGTGTGACTGGAGCAGTTTATTAAAATAAAAAAGCCACGATTCGCGTGGCTTTTCTCACTTCATATTGTATCCCCATTGCATAGGGCGGAATTTTACTTTCCAGATTCCGGCCTTGTTCTTTACCATCTGGAACTGGCCCAGATTCTCCCCTTCTTCCGGAAATTCCAGATAGCCTGTTTTTTGATCCACTTCGATAAACTTAACTTCTTGCATCCGGGCGAAGAGCTTGCGCATCTTTTCAGCCATCTTATGGCCTTCTTCTTGCATCATTTTCATATGCTCTTGCTTGCTCCATTCCCTTTGTTCCACATCGTCAACAAACAGTTCGTATTGCGTGTTGTAATCATGGGTTTCAATAGCATGGAAGTAGAGCTTGGCGACCATGATGGGGTCGGCCTCTTTTAGCACACGATCATCAAATTTCTTTTTAAAGGCGGCATACACCTTCAATTCGTCTGGACTTAATTGCATTAGGTTGCTCTCTTCGGCTAACGCGATTTTGTTCTCATTGCCCACGACCGTGCCTGTTCCAAGCTCTTCAGTTTCTTGGCAGCCCAGAAGGAGGGCGCTGGACAAACATATCGCGGCCAACACTTTCCAACCTTTTTTCAAGAAATACCCCTCCTAAATCCTCATCAGAAAAATAATAGCATGTTTTCGGGCTGAGAGCTTGTCATTACAGTGAACAAGAAAAAAACCTTCCTAGCGGCGGAAGGTTTCATTCGCGCTCGATCCCGCGAAAATCAGTGTACACGCGGTAAGCGCGGCGGATCTCCTCTTTCATCCAATCGGGAAATTCTCCTTGATCCAAGTCGGCCATCGGCACCCAGTGGTAACTCTCATGCTCGGCGCTCAACCGCACTTGGCCCAACGGCTGGTCGCAGGCAAACTTGACGATGATCAAGTGCTTCTCCTCTTGAATCTCATCATAGATGTAAGCCGGTGCAATCACTTTTACTTGCAATCCTGTCTCTTCCATCACTTCTCTGGACAACGCGTCCATCAAAGGTTCGGAAGGCTCTAATCCGCCTCCCGGAAAATCCCACCCATGCGTCTCTTTCCTCGTCCGCTCTTCCTCGGACTTGCGTAAGATTAGCACATGATCCCGATCGAAAATAATAGCTTTCGCAGCAATCTTATAAGGTTTATTCATGTTAGCCCCCACCTACTTCAAGCGAAAAAAGGTTGAGGAAGCTGTCGCGATTAACTTTTCCCGCTCGTCGGTTACTTTCGTCTCCATCACGATGATGGTTTTTCCCTTTTTGATGACGGACGTTTCCGCCGTCAGCCATCCCGTTTCGCCCGGCGCGAGGAAATGCACGTTCAAATCCAGCGTCACCGCTTTCGCCTGGCTCCCCTCGGCTTGGATGACGGTCGAACCCATCGCCGTGTCAATAAACGTCGCCGTCACGCCACCGTGCAACATGCTGAAGCGGTTGCGCAATTCATCGGTGATGCACATGCGGTGCAAGTAAACTCCTTTGTCTGCATCATAACCGAGCACTTGAAAATTCATCATCTCTTCGATATAGGCAAGCGGGCTGACACGAGTGCGTTTCAAAGCTTGCACCAATTTGTGGATCGTCTTCACTTCCGATGGGGTCAAGTCTTGCATCTCTTGATATAAGGTTTCCAATGTCATCGCGCTTTCCTACCTTGCCAACTGTTTTATGTCTTACTTTATATTAACGAATCAAAAAAGGGTTAGCAAGCAACCCCGGCTCGTGCGTCGGGGCATCCGGCTAGCGCGGTCTGGTGAATAGCCAGCGACTCCAAAACCGTTTTTGATCTATCAGCCACGCCTAACGGAGCCTAAGGCTTGCTGGCGAACGGATGGCGGAATCCCAGACGCTTGTGGTAATCTAACTTGGAATAAGCCGTTCCCTTCACGCTCATGCGTCTAGCCGGTGACTTCCACGCGTTGACCGAACCGTTTGATCCAGCCCAATCGCGGGGAAGATATAGCTAATTCCTAGACAGAGGGTGAACAACATCATGAGATGTGACAAGACGTTGCTCCTCATCAATCCCCATGCCGGAAACAATGAACTCTCCCAACACATCGGCCGACTCTTCTCCAAGTTCCGCCATGCGTTGGGATCGATTGAAGTGGTCCACACCAACCAGCCGGGTGATGGAGCCAGGGCCATCACCTCGCAGGCGGCGGACGTCGACCTCATTATCGCCGCTGGGGGAGACGGCACTGTACATGAATGCATCAATGCCTTAAGCCAGTTAGAAGGGCGCCCGGTGTTCGGCATCTTACCCGCAGGCACTTGTAATGATTTTTCGCGTACGCTCGGCATTCCCCAAACCATTGACGAGGCGGTGGAGACCTTGCTTGAAGGCAGGGTAGAAGCGATCGATGTCGGTAAGCATGACGACCGCTATTTTCTTAACTTCTGGGGTATCGGGCTGATCACGCAAGTATCTGAACAGATCGACAGCGAAATAAAAAAACAGTTTGGCCGTATCGCCTATTACTTGAGTGCCTTACACACGATCCAAGAGCAACGAAGCTTCCACGTGGAAGTAAACGGAGATGGGGGGCATTACAAAGGCGAAGCAGTAATGGTACTGGTGGGAAACGGTTCCTATGTCGGCGGAGTGGAAGCGTATTTCCCACACAGCCAAGTCAATGATGGGTTGTTGGACGTCTTGATCTTCAAAGAACTCTCGCTCTCCGCCGTCACTTCGCTCACCTATTCGCTGTTCACAGCGGAAAAGCCGAGTGCCGAAGGGTTGATTTCGTTCAAGACTTCCCACCTCGAAGTCATCACGAAACCGAGCTTAAAGGTGGACTGCGACGGGGAGAAAAATACGTTCACCCCCACTCGCCTGCAAGTGTTACCAGGCCATCTGCGCATGTTGGTCGGGCCGGACTTCTATTCTGCTTCCAAGTGAGGGGTCTGGTTAAATGACCGCAATTTCCACCCATCCAATTCATGATGGGTCAGATGTGAAATGGCCGTATTATCTAGCCTGGTTTTCCCAAAGTCGATTTCTCCTTGAGTCAGCACGCCTAACGCGGCGGTAATACACATGCCATGGGCCACAATCAGAATCCGTTCGCCGCGGTGCTTGCGCACCAATTCTTCACACTTGCGCACAAACCGCTCCTGTACCGCTGTGGTGGGTTCCACTCCGTACACGCCACCCGTCAGCCGCACCGTCTCCCAGTCAGGGTACTCCCGCAACACTTCTTCCACCGTGCGCCCTTCCCATTCTCCACCGTAGCGCTCGCGAAATTCGGGAAAACAAGTGACGGATATCCCCTGTTTGGCCGCGATGCACCTCGCGGTTTCATGAGCCCGCTCCAAATCACTGGAGTAAATGGCGGCAAACGGCTGATCGGCCAAATAGGCGGCAACCCGTTCAGCTTGTTGCCGCCCCAGCTCGCTCAACGGCACATCCTGTTGCCCTTGATAGCGCTTCGTTTGGTTCCACTCGGTGACGCCATGGCGCACTAGAAATACATGGGTTTCCATCCTCGTCTTCCTCTCTGCCATATGATTTGCCTTTCTCATAATATTATATATTGAACCTATTGATAAAAGTGCCCCGCGCCCGATTTTTCAGTCTACGGCTTCCCCCTCTCTGATCACGTGTTTTTGCCATCAGTCGCGCACGTTTGGCATAAAAAACCGGGCTCTTTCACAAAAGAGCCCAGTTCTCAAACCTTGGACAGCGAGATCAGTTGCCAACCGTTCTCCATGGTCAGCCGCCCTTCTTGAATCGACATGACCATCTGCTCGATAATGCTCTGGTTGCTGTATTGCGGTCGAATCAACAACCGACGGGCGATCATGACATTATCCATCGCCAACAACAATTTATCCTGCCCGTACCGGTCGGGAAAGCGCACCTCCCACTCCCGGAAAACACGCGCTCCATCTACCGTCACATGCATAAGTACATCGCGATACCAAAGGAGCAGGACATCGAGAAGCTGCTCCGCACGCCCTTGCTCCACTTCGGTTTGAAACCATTTTTCAGTCGGGGTCAACAGCGCGCTCATTTGCCCGGCCAAAATTTGGTTGCCCCAGTCAATGATCCGCCGGCACATCTCTTCAAACGCTTGCGGGTCAAACTCCCCCATATCCACTTTTCCTGGCAGGTGGGCCAACACATTCGCCACTTTAGCCGGCAGACCGTCCTCCGCCAGTTTCTGACGCTTTTGCTCCGGGGAAAGTTCGGGAAAGCGGATGCGTTGGCACCGGGATTGGATAGTGGGAAGCAAATCGGACAAATTCTCCGTAATCAACACCACCACCATGGGGGAGCTGGGTTCTTCAATGAATTTCAACAGACTGTTGGCCGTTTCATCGCGCATCTTGTCTGCCTGTTCCAGCACGGCGACGCGGGTGATGCCTTGGCGCGCACTGTATTTGAACTTGGCTTGCAGCTCCCTCACCTGGGCGATTTTGATCACATTCCCGTCCGGCTGGATGGTCACCACATCGGGATGGTTGCCGTGGGCAATTTGCAGGCATGAGGGACAGCGGTCGCACGGATCCCCCTTGCTCTCTTCACAATTGACGGCTTTCGCCAATTCCAACGCCAATTCCCTTTTGCCTGTCCCCGGCTTGCCGTAAAAAATAAACGCGTGCGCCAGCTTGTTTTGCCGGATCGCGCGCTGGAAAAACTCCGCCAAACGGGGTTGCATCGCATTTTGGAAAGACATCTGACCAAGCCTCCGCTCGCACCATTTTGGTTTTATCATCACATGGGCGTGGGGAAAAAGCAAGGCGAAGGGCGTGTCTGGTGAATGGCTAATTGAGCCAAAGCATCAGAGAAAATCATTCTTCTCTTCGGGTTGCTTTTTCTCATTTTCCACCTTTATCCCTTCAGACTTATTGTAAATAATTACCTATTGACTTATAGGAAATTTCATTATATGGACGATTAAAAAATAGTAAATAAAATATAAAGTGACAAATAATATACATAATTTCATGTAGAGACTTGCTTTGTAATATGAACTGTTCCGAAAATGAGGACAATCAAGTCTTCCCCTCTTCAAATCGTGCATACCTCTTTGTAAAACAGGTACTTGGTTGTTTTTGTTTAAAAATTGTCCGAAAAGTCGATGATTGACTTTTTAGTGAGCGACCGCTTACAATAAAGGTATGAGACGCAAACATATAGACAGCAAACGGGACGAGATTGTGCAAGCCGCCGAGCGATTGTTTGCCCTCAAGGGCATTTCTGAAACATCCGTCCGGGATATAGGGAAAGAAGCGGGTGTTACCGACTCGGCAATTTATAAGCACTTTTCCAGCAAAGACGAGTTAATCAAAGAACTTTTGACACAATATCTGATTCGCTACGCCGAACTCATCGATCGGATCGGAGCAGAGCCCCTTTCCTTCCGGGAACGCTTTGATCAGTTGCTCTTGGCGATTATCGACCAGCATGATGCCAATCCGTTTGGCTTATTGTTGTTGGGGGAGCGCTACCTTTATTTGGTCAGCACCTTGCAGGACAAACGCCTGCCGCTTCATGCCATGAGCGACTTTCTGGATAGCGGCATCAAAAGCGGGGAGCTTCCGCCGCAAGACGTTAAGCTCACATCCACCCTCTTTTTTGGCGCTGTCTTAAATTTGATCCGCATCAACCAAATCGGTTTGGTTCACCCCAAATCTCCAGCCGACTATTTGCAAGAGATTCGGTCACGTTTCTATGGTTTGTTGGGGCTACGCATGTAGCCCTTTTCCCGGGCGTTTTAGTGAGTGATCGCTTACTAAAACGCCCGGAAAGGGGGGATCATAAAACCTTACGTTTGCAATTGCATTTACCTCCATTATCAGGCACCCAGAACCCATACCTATAAAAGGAGAATGGAACCACATGAAAAAACAAATTACCGCCGGTACTTTCTTTATGAAAGAATTGGATTCACCAGAAAAGAGATTGTTTCCTTTTTCTGTATTGAACGAACTGCGTGAAAGTACGCCCGTTCGTTATGACGAAAATCGGCAATGTTGGGATGTTTTCCTCTATGAAGATGTTGATGCGATCCTGCGCAACCATGATCTTTTTTCCTCCGAACGAAAAAGGACAGTCGAACACGATGATATTCTCACCATGGACCCGCCGCGCCACAACCATATGCGCAATCTAGTCAGCAAAGTCTTTTCGCCCAAAGCCATGCAAAATCAGGAGACTAAAATCCGGGAATTGGCCAATGACTTGCTGAGCCAAGTGCTTGATCAAGGTCATATGAACATGATTCACGACTTGGCCGCTCCGTTGCCCGTCATCATTATTGCCGAAATGTTGGGGGTGCCCAAGGAAGACCGTCTCATCTTTAAAGAATGGTCCGACACCGTCGTCAAAGGGGTGAGCGGCGATTCCCAAGAAGAATACGAAGCCGTTGCCGCTGAACATAAGCGAGTAAACCAGGAATTAACTCAATACTTCTTGAGCATGATGGCCAAACGCAGGCAAGAACCGCAAGCAGATTTGATCACGTCTCTTCTGCATGCGGAAATCGATGGGGAAAAACTGACCGACAAAGAGATTGTGGATTTCTGCATCCTCCTGCTCGTTGCCGGCAATGAAACCACCACCAATTTGATTACGCACGGAATCCGCGTGTTGACAGAACAGCCAGAACTGCAATCGACGTTGAAACAAGATCCGGCTTTGATCCCTAGCTTTGTCGAAGAAACATTGCGGTATTACTCGCCTGTGCTGGGACAGGCACGAATCGCCAAACAAGATGCGGAAATCCGCGGTCAGCAAATCCGCCAAGGCGACACCGTAACAGTCTGGCTTGCCGCAGCTAACCGCGATCCACGCAAATTTGCTAAACCTGACCGCTTTAAAGTGGATCGCTCGCCAAATCCCCATCTGTCTTTCGGCAAAGGCATCCACTTTTGCTTGGGTGCTCCCCTGGCCCGTTTGGAAGCGAGAATCGCCTTTGAAACCATTTTGGGACGCATGGCGAACTTGTGTTTGAAAGAAGGGACGAACCTTGTAATCAATCCCGCGCCGTTCCTCTATGGCGTTCACGAATATCCCATTACCTTCGCCCGCGTTTAAAATCAGTTCCAAGGCACATGCATCGACTCCAGCTCTCCTTTGCCACCTCTTCGGTGGCTTTTTTGTTGGCTTGTCTACAATCTGAAACTGTCTTCTAGACAGTTCTGCCTAGACTTTTTCTACTAGGGTATTTCGTCGGATATTTGAAGTTTGTTACTTTGGTCGTCTTTGGATCTCTATGCTCCGACCTTGTCTTGATAAATCTTTTGTTTTCCGTGTTCCGCCCGTTTATAATAAAACACGAAAATACTTGGTAGAATGGTTGAGGCTAACGATGAGATTAAGAAGAAAACCTGAAGCAAAGCAAAAATTGATGGAACATCCCCTTGTCTTCACCCCAACAGAGGACAACAAAGGGCAGATGCAAGGCCAGTGGCGCTCCGTCTTCCCTCATGAAACCCATCCGCTCCATGTAGAGCTTGGCACGGGGAAAGGCCAATTCCTGGCCAAAGCATCGACATTGCGGCCTGATATCAATTGGATCGGGGTGGAACGGATTGAAGAGCCGCTCTTGCAGGCTGTCCGCAAGGGTGAAGCTACCGAGAACACCAACCTCCGCTATGTATGGGCCGATGTGGAAAACTTGACCGACATTTTCGCAACCGGTGAAATCGACCGCATCTATCTGCACTTCAGCGATCCTTGGCCCAAAAAGCGGCATGCCAAGCGTCGCTTAACTTACCGCCGGTTTCTTGATTTATATGAACAAGTGTTGGCGCCGGCCGGCGACCTGATCTTAAAAACGGACAGTGTCTCCCTATTCGACTTCTCGTTGGAAGAATTTCAAGAGCGGGGATGGGAAGTGATCGAAATCAGCCGCGATCTGCACCACAGCCCTTATGCCGCCATCAACATCACCACAGAATACGAAGATAAGTTCTCTTCCCGAGGCATGCCCATTCACTACGTGCGGGTCACTCCGCCCAAAGAGCGGGCCGTAGCTGACGAAAATTAACAGCCGGAACAAGCCGCTGGCACATTGACTTTTCCTAGATTTCCCCTATAATTATTCTTTGTATGGCTCAAACTGCCTCCGAGGGAATTTGAGGATAGCATGCAAACGATAGGTGAGAGGATCACCCTCACTGATTCGCCCCATGAGCCCTTCATGGGTGTCCGGCCTTTCGCCGCTATCCGGAAGGCGCGGATAACGTTAGCGAGTCAGCACCCTGTCATTTGCAAGAAACAAATGCAAATGATGAAAGGAGCAATAACAATGGCACGTTACACTGGACCAACATGGAAACTGAGCCGTCGCCTGGGCATCTCTCTTTCCGGCACCGGCAAAGAGTTGGCTAAACGCCCATATGCCCCAGGTCAACACGGACCAGGCCAACGCAAAAAATTAAGTGAGTACGGACTTCAGCTTCAAGAAAAACAAAAACTGCGCCTGATGTACGGCGTGGGCGAAAAACAATTCCGCAACTTGTTTGTGCGCGCAGGCAAAATGAAAGGGATTCATGGTGAAAACTTCATGAAACTCCTGGAATCTCGCCTTGACAACCTCGTTTACCGCGCTGGTTTCGCCCGCACCCGCGCCCAAGCCCGCCAATTGGTGGTGCATGGCCACATCACGGTAAACGGCAAAAAGCTCGACCGTCCGTCTTACCAAGTACAACCTGGCGAAGTGATCGGATTGCGTGAAAAAAGCCGCAATCTGAGCATCATCAAAGAAGCTCTGGAAGAGCGTCAATACCTGCCAGAGTTCATGTCTTTTGATGAGAACAAACTGGAGGCTACCTACAACCGCCTGCCAGAGCGTTCCGAAATGCCATCCGAAATCAACGAAACCATGATCGTTGAGTTCTACTCCCGCTAAGTTGGGGGATTTGATAAAAAAACGGCTGATCCCATGGATCAGCCGTTTTTTCATGGTTACTAAGTGTCAGCGAGGACTATGAATCTTATTTTACATATATTTATCCCTTTCTATATATAACTCATTAGCAATTTTTGTTAAAATATAGATACAGGGGTTCGTTTCTCTTCTCACCACCCCATCCCATCCTCCATCCCTTCATTCCTTTGCCTTACCGTTGTTTCAACATTCAAAAACCTTGTTCGAATCTGATATCGCTTTTTTTGCGCCGTTACCCGGTGCTGAACCCCAATCCCCTTTTTCATACCGATTAGAACGTTTTCCAAAATCCCCAAAGGTTAGGTGATCCCTGTGACACCACCTAAACATATTCTCGCCGCATATGTGCTGATCCTCAACTATGACGCGGAAATCCTGCTTGTCAAACATCCTCAACGCGGTTGGGAGCTTCCCGGTGGTCAAGTAAAAGAGAATGAATCCATCCGCCTTGCCGCCATTCGCGAGGTCAAGGAAGATACCGGGGTCCACATCAAACTCGTCAAATACTGCGGCATATTCCAAAATGTGCGCTCGAATATCTGCAACTTGCTATTCATCGGCAAACCGATCGGCGGTCGCATCTCCACCGATAGCGATGAATGCGAAGATGCTGGTTATTTCCCGGTTGAAACAGCGATGCGCCTCGTCACATGGCGCCATATTAAACAACGGATTCTCTACTGTTTAGATGAACGCAAACACCCATTCTTTGTAGAATATTAAGGGTCAGCTCCGCCTTTTGAAGGGCCGGAGGCGGAGCCGGCATGTTTCTCCTAGTCGTTGAGCATCAGTTAGCAGCCATGCGTTTGGTTTAACACATCCCGTCCCCAGCAGTGTCGCGTCTTCAGAAGATGGCGGAGGCACTTGTGATCTGACAGCTTCGCCTCCACATACCGACGCAAGGATTCTTCTACGAACGGCAAGACACGAAAGTTGTGCTCGTGAAGCCCTGTCTGTACCAATGACAGCATTTCTCGATAAAACGCTACATCCAGCCGACTGTCCCCACACACACATTCCTCATCCATGTGGGCTTCCATTTTAGCTACCGCTTCCTCCAATTCAGCCTTGATCTCTTCCATCAATTCTTCATGCCAATACTCATGGTGCAACTTCTCCCACACCCGCAGTCCATGATCATGCGACTGCAATCCTTTATCGCTTCGCTTAGCCAAAATAAACCATCCCCATCCTTTTAGACGGAATTTAATCTCACCTACATTATACTGAAAAATAAGAAAAATCGGTAAAAGGTTGATGATTTATTTATCCGGATTTGACACCGTGACACAAGCTTGTCATCACACCGGGACAAACAAGCCGACGGAGGCGACCCTCCATCGGCATGCCGTCCTGGTATCGGGATCGGATTGTACCTACCTTGGATTACGTCAACCCAAGATCACTTTGGCAAACTTTCGCCGGCCCACTTGCACAACCATCCCATCTTGCACTTCCACTTTTGCCTGCGGGTCCGTCACTTTCTCTTGGTTGATACGCACGCCCCCTTGCTGGATCATGCGGCGACCTTCTCCATTGGTGGCCACTAGCCCCAATTTGCTGAGCAAGGCGACAATCCACATCCGTCCATCCTCCAAGTCGGCGGCATTGACCTGCACTTCGGGCATGTCATCCGGCAAGTCACGCTGTTGGAACACGGTCTTGAAGTGGTGCTCAGCTTCTTGCGCAGCTTGTTCACCGTGGTACATCCGCACCAGCGTGCGACCGAGGCGCATCTTGGCATCCCGTGGGTGGATGGTTCCTTCAGCCAATCCTTGCTTCAGCTCCTCTAACTCCTCCAGCGACAGATCCGTGGCCAGTTCAAAGTATTTCACCATCAGCTCATCTGGGATAGACATCGCCTTGCCGTACATGTTGTTGGGTTCCTCATCCACCCCGATGTAGTTGCCCAAGCTTTTGCTCATCTTCTTCACGCCGTCTAAGCCTTCCAACAACGGCATGGTGAGAATCACTTGTTCCTCTTGCGCATATTCTTTTTGTAGTTGGCGCCCCATGAGCAGGTTGAAGGTCTGGTCCGTTCCACCTAACTCGATATCGCTTTTGAGCGCCACTGAGTCGTATCCTTGCATGAGCGGGTAGAAAAATTCATGAATGCTGATCGCTTGCCCACTTTGGTAACGCTTGGAGAAGTCATCCCGCTCCAACATGCGAGCTACCGTGCACTTGGAAGCGAGGAATGTCACATCGGCAAAAGTGAGCGGGCTCAGCCAAGAGCTGTTGAAGTGGATTTCCGTCTTATCCGGGTCCAACACTTTGAACAATTGCTCGGTGTACGTCTTGGCATTTTCCTTCACTTCCGCTTCCGTCAACTGTTTGCGCGTCTCCGACTTGCCTGTCGGGTCGCCGATTTGGGCCGTGAAATCACCGATAACCAGTTGCACAATGTGGCCCAGCTTCTGAAAGTCGCGCAGCTTGTTGAAAACCACCGTGTGGCCGATGTGCAGGTCCGGTGCAGTCGGGTCTAAACCCAATTTAACCTTGAGCGGCTCTCCCGTTTCAATCGAACGGCGCAATTTGGCAATCAATCCTTCTGCTGGAAGGATTTCTGCCGCTCCGCGTTGAATTATCTTCAGTTGTTTCTCCAATTCAGCCTGAACTTCAGGCTTCATCGCTTGCTCTTGCGTACCCATGTTTACCACCAACCTTTTTGAAATATAAAAAACCCCGCCCCTCAAAAGGGACGGAGTTTATTTCCGCGGTACCACCCTAATTGAAAGCACGAATTGGCTTTCCCCTCATTGCATAACGGATCGCTCCGTACGCCGGCGCCCTTAGGCCGGCATCAGCTCCCAAGTGTAATTCATCGATAGCGGTCCACTGGTTCGCACCAACCACCAGCTCTCTGACATGGATTCCATCCATCGACTACTGCGCTTGTTCACAGCTTTTCAATATGTTACCTGACGAGTCAGGGGCTTGTGACATGCGATTATGCTATAATATTACCCTAGAACGAGGAGGGTATCAAGTGAATGGATAAACACCAAATGCGGCGTTCTCGCAAGAGTTCCAATACTCGCATATTCAAGAAAATCCTTGGGGCCCTTTACGTCTTATTCGTCGTCGCACTGATTTTGGTTGCGGCGGGAATCGGAGTCGGGGCGGGGATCGTGTCCGCCATGGTGAAGGATGAGCCGATCCGCACCAAAGAAGATTTTCAAAAGGATTTGGACAGTCTGTTCCAAAACAGCTACGCTTACTTCCAAACCCAAGACGGGCAAGGCCAACCCTTGAGAATCGGCGCGTTTCGCAATGGTGGCGACATGCGCAAACTGATTCAATCCAAAAACGATGTGAGCAAGTATCTGGTGGATGCCTTTATCTCCGTCGAAGACCGCGACTTTTACAAACACAAAGGCGTGGTTCCCCGGTCGCTATTACGCGCATCGTACCAGCAACTGGCCAAGTCCGAGGTGAGCACTGGCGGAAGCACGATCACGCAACAGCTCGTCAAAAACGTCATCCTGAAAGACTTCGACAAAGACCTCGAGCGGAAGGCAAAAGAAATCATTTTGGCCATCCGACTCGATGCCATGTATGAAAAAGATGAAATTCTAACTTATTATATGAACTCTGTCTTTTTTGGCAATGGGGCCAACAAACAGCGACTTCATGGCGTACAGGCTGCGGCCAAAGGCTTGTTCAACTTAGACCCCAAAGACTTAAATCTGGCCCAATCCGCCTATATCGCCGGCATGGTGCAGCGACCCAATGATTACAACCCCTTTGGGGGCGAAAAAAACCTCGCCCGCGGCAAAAAACGCATGAAGCTCGTGTTGGATAAAATGCTAGAAAACAATAAAATCACTAAAGAAGAATATAATAAAGCTCTAAGTTTTGACATCAAACAATCCCTAGCCAAGCCCAATAAAGAGAGCAACGGCTACACCAACTACTCATACATCATGTACGCTCTGGAAGAGGAAGCAGCCGAAATCCTGATGAAGAAGGACGGCTTGGACATTGAAAAACTGAGTCAGGAAGGGAAATACCTGGCGACTTTGAACCACTACATCGAACAAGTGCTGACGCGCGGCTACCACATCTACAGCACCATCGACAAACCGATGTACGACGCCATCAACGCCGCCGCTAGCAAAGGGCTGACCTTTCACACCCGCACCTACAAAGGAGTGAAAGAGCAAGAACAGCTGGGCGCCGTGGTCTTAGACAACCGCACCGGCTCAGTGCTGGCATTTGTACCCACTTCCAACAACAAAGGGAAGCTAAACCACGCACTTGACGCTTACCGCCAGCCCGGCTCGGCCATCAAGCCGCTCATCGTGTACGGCCCAGCGATGGAAGAAGGGATTATCAGCCCCTCTACCCTCATTCTGGACGAGAAATATCCAAAAGCAGACGGCTCTGGCTATTACGAGAACGCGGCCAACAAATACTACGGCCCCGTGACAGTAACCAAAGCGCTCACGTATTCGTTCAACATCCCGGCCATCAAAACATTTAACAAAATGGGCCACAATGTGGGTTTCGATTACTTACGCAAACTGAACATCCCTCCCCACAAAAATGACACGGAAGCGGCGGCCATCGGTGGGCAATACCGTGGCTACACCGTGGATAAGATCACTGCCGCGTTTGCCACGTTCGCCAATGAAGGGAGATACAATTCCCCTCATCTGATCGCCAAGATCACCGATGCGAACGGCAACACCATCTATGAGCACCAAGCAGAACAAAAACAGGTCTTCTCGCCGCAAACCTCCTACCAGATGATCAAAATGCTGCGCACTGTCGTCACCCAGGGCACCGGGGTCTATATCGGTTCCCGCGTATACGGGTATGACCTTGCCGGCAAAACAGGAACGACCAGCGACGACAAAGACCTGTGGTTCATCGGTTCCACGCCAAACATCACCATCGGCGCCTGGGGCGGGTATGACCATAACTTCCGCATGTCCCATAACGACAAATTCACCAAGCGGGCGTGGGTCAATATCTTTAAAGCCGCTGCAGCTGCCGCACCAGAATACTTTGACAAAAACGCCCGGTTCCAATCGCCCGGCGGCCTAAGAGACAACATCTCCTGCTTGGATTGCGGCGCCATCAACGACTACTTGTCGAAGCAAAAGAAGAAAGAGGAAGAAGAACAGAAGCAGAGAAAGCCAAACCAGCCTGGCGACAATCCCGGTAACGAGCCTGGTAACGAACCTGGCGATGAGCCCGGTGACAACCCTGGCGACAATCCGGGAGACGGCCCCGGTGACAATCCGGGAGACGATCCTGGTGACAATCCCGGTGGCGAACCTGGGGATGGCAATCAAAGACCCACCTTCCCGCCGCGCCCACCCAATCGGGATTGATCCCGCCAAGGCCCGATTAACAAACAACCCTCCACCCGTCAAGGGATGGAGGGTTGTTTGTATCCACTCGGTCGAAATCATCAGCTGTACCAGTATGAAACACTTCTCATCAACAGCAAATGACCAAATATGGCTTGATCATATCTAGCACATCAAATTAAAAAGAAGCGGCGGAAAAACCTTTTCCCAATGAGCGCCTTGCCACGCATGAAGCGAATGGGAAAACGGTTTTGGAGCCGCTGCTATTCATCAGGCTTGCTCTCACTCCCCCGCCGATTTGCTACAAAAAAAGAATAGGTCGAAATCATCAGCTATACCCGTATAAAACACTTTCCATCCACAGCAAATGACCAAATATGGTATTGATCGTGTCTAGCACATCAAATTAAAAAGAAGCGGCGGAAAAACCTTTTCCCAATGAGCGTCGATGCACAAATGAAGCGAATGGGAAAACGGTTTAGGGACCGCTGGCATATTCATCAAACACGCTCTCTTGCTTGTATAACCATCCATCCTCACTATACATTCCCATTCTCTTTATTAATGAATACAAAATCAAAAATCATTGTTTCATCAGAAAAGATATTGTCATAATTTGTATAACACCTAGCATGCATATCCCTGTGATATAATTATCTTCGCATGGAACCAAGGGGGGGCGAAAGATGAAAAAATACCCTTACAATAAACAAAAAGCCAAAGGGAAAAAAAAGTCATTAAAAATAATTGGCAAAGTTCTATATATTAGTTTAGCTACTATTTCTATTATATCCGTTGGCACTGTTGGGGTTGGTGCAGGAGTTGTCTCAGCGCTAACCAAAGACGAAAAAATACGTACCAAATCTGATTTCGACAAAGAATTGTCTGGTTGGTCACAAACGAGTTACGCTTATTTCCGATCTGAAGATGGGAAGCAACCACCTAAACCGATTGGTGCGTTAATCTCCCCTGATGATCGCAAGCTCGTCAAAAAACTGGATGAAGTCACCCCTTATTTGACCGATGCTTTTTTATCAGTCGAAGACCATGAGTTTTATCAACATAAAGGGATCGTTCCTTCATCTCTGATCCGTGCAACTTGGCAACAAGTTTCCGGTAGTGAAGTGACCACAGGCGGTAGTACCATTACACAACAATTAGTGAAAAATGAACTCTTCACCCAAGAAAAATCGTTAGAACGGAAAGCCCTTGAAATTATTAATGCCTTAAGGATTGAAAAATATTACAACAAAGAGCAAATCTTTGTGGCTTACATGAATAGTGTTTACTTTGGCAAAGGTGCTCACGGAAAGCACATGTATGGCGTTGTAGCTGCTGCACGCGGGATCTTCAATAAAGACGTCAAAGAACTCAGTTTGCCACAAGCGGCTTATATTGCTGGGATGGTTCAACGCCCCAATGCATACAATCCATTCCGAGGGGATGACAATATCCGGTTAGGGACAAAACGGATGAAATTGGTTCTGACTAAAATGCTTGAGAACAAAAAAATATCGAAAGCTGACTATGATCAAGCAATTAAATTCGATATTAAAAGCTCCCTAGCCAAACCAACTGATTTTGTGAATCCATTGGAAAAATACCCCTACATCATTACAGCCACAGAAAACGAAGCCGTTGATATTTTGATGGAGCAGGACAAAGCAGAAAAAAACGAAGCAAATATCAAAGAATACCGTGACCGCATCAAAAAAGGCGGATATAAAATCTATACCACCATTGATGAGCAACTCTATAATGCTTTGAATGACTCGATCAAAAATATGAATGTCCCAGGAAAATGGAAAAACGGTAAGAAAGTCAAAGAGCAAATTGGGGCAACACTCATTGACAATAAAACCGGTTCCGTACTTGCATTTGTTTCAGGAACCGACTTTAAAGATACACAACTTGATCACGCGTTTGAAGTAGAACGGCAACCCGGTTCGGCAATCAAACCGCTGTTGGTTTACGGTCCCGCCTTAAACGATGGCATCATCTCCCCTGATTCGATGATTTGGGATGAACCCGTTCCCAAAGGTGACGGTACGATGTACAAAAACGCAAACGGGAAATACAAAAATGGCCCGGTCACAGCGACTTATGCCTTGCAATGGTCGTTGAACACTCCGGCGATCAAATTGATCAAAAAACTTGGGGTGCAACACGCTTTCGACTACTTGCGGAAGATGGACATGCCCCCGCATAAATGGGATGGCGAAGCCTCGGCTCTCGGTGGGATGAGCAAAGGATATACGGTAGCTCAAATGACTGCTGCTTTTGCCATGATCGCCAACTCCGGTGTATACAACAAACCTCATCTAATCGAGCGAATTGAAGATTCTTCTGGCAATGTCATTTATGAATTTAGTAAGCAGTTTAAAGAGAAACAAATCTTTAGCCCGCAAGCAACATACCAATTAACACAGATGATGCGGGAAGTTGTACGTTCAGGTACGGCTAAAATCATCGGTGGACAATTGGGTGGATACAATATCGCTGGTAAAACGGGAACCACCAGTAATTATGTTGATCTATGGTTTGTAGGCTTTTCTCCCGAGGTGTCTCTGGGAGTATGGTCCGGTTATGATCAACATTATAAATACGCACATGAAACGTTCACCAAGCAAGCATGGGCTCGCCTGTTCAAAGCGGCGGCTCAAACCAAGCCAGATCTGATTAAACCGGGTAGCAATTTTAACAATCCAGGCGGATTGACAAGCGGCAAATGTTTTGAATGCGGCCGCGCCGTCCCGAAAACCGATGCGGAACCTGGGAAAGAGCCCGCACAGGGAGAGGGACAACCCCAAGGACAACAACCTCCGGCAGGAGGGACTCCTCCGCAAGGAGATCAACCCAATACGGGACAAACTCCCCAACAGCCAGCTGGAGATCAATCTCCTCAACAGCCGACTGGGGGAGATAACGGGCAAAACAACACGCAAAATGGTGGCGGCGAAACGCCGCAATAATAGTAGCACCTTCCCCATCACGACGGGGAAGGTGCTTTTTTTCAATCTTCCATGGTAGACAAATCGCCTGTGGGTAAACCCAACTCCCAGGCTTTCAACACCCGGCGCATGATTTTTCCGCTTCTTGTCTTCGGCAACTTATCCCTAAACTCAATCTCGCGCGGGGCAGCATGGGCGGCCAAACGCGTCTTCACAAATTGGCGGATCTCCTCTTTCAGCTCCTCCGAAGGTTCATAGCCCTCCCGCAACGCAATGAACGCTTTGATGATTTCACCCCGGATCGCATCCGGTTTACCAATCACTCCTGCCTCAGCCACGGCATGATGCTCCACCAACTTACTTTCCACTTCAAACGGCCCGACCCGTTCCCCGGATGTATTGATCACATCGTCCAGTCGGCCTTGGAACCAGAAATACCCATCTTCATCCATATAGGCAGAGTCACCTGACACATACCATCCAGGAATGCGGAAATATTCTTGGTACTTCTCGGGATTTTTCCAAATCTGGCGCATCATCGACGGCCATGGAGTCCGGATCGCCAAATTCCCCATCGTGTACGGTGGCAATTCGTTTCCTTCGTTGTCGATGATCGCCGCGTGGATACCGGGGAAAGGCTTACCCATCGAGCCCGGTTTGATCTCCATCTGCGGGTAGTTGGAGATGAGGATACCACCAGTCTCCGTCATCCACCAGTTGTCATGGATTCGCTTGCCGTACGTTTTCAGCCCCCAGCGCACCACTTCGGGGTTCAGCGGTTCACCCACGCTCAGCACGTGCCGTACGGATGAAAGATCATATTTTTTGACGACGCTGTCCCCCGCCGACATCAGCATGCGGAAAGCCGTCGGTGCGCTGTACCAGACCGTTACCTTGTATTTTTCTAATGTCTGATACCAATCATCCGGACTAAACCGGCCGCCGCGTACCACATTGGTCACGCCATTGAGCCACGGCGCAAAAATCCCATAGGAAGTGCCCGTCACCCAGCCCGGATCAGCCGTGCACCAGTAAATGTCGTCATCTTGCAGATCTAGCACCCACTTCCCTGTCTGGTAGTGCTGGATCATGGCATTATGTACATGCAAAACACCTTTGGGTTTCCCTGTAGAACCGGACGTATAATGAATGATCATCGGGTCTTCCCGATCGACCCATTCCATGTCCAAATCGGAGGAAGCTTGACTCATCTCCTCTTCAAAGCTGTAATATCCTTCGACCAGCTCACCCACCGCACCGACCAAAATGATATGTTTTAAATGGGGAAGCGCATCCACCGGCACCCGCTCCAACAAAGAGGGCGTCGTCACCAGCGCGACGGCTTCGCTGTTCTCCAGCCGATCCTTGACGGCCGCTTCCATAAACGCTTCAAACAAAGGCCCGACAATGGCTCCGATTTTGATGGTTCCCAAAACGCTGACATATAACTCTGGAGTGCGCGGCATAAATACAAATACGCGATCCCCTTTACTGACGCCCAACTTGCGCAACACATTGCCGAATTGATTTGATTTTTCCTTTAGTTGCAAAAACGTGTAACGCTCTTCTCGCACAGCGTCACTGTAGATCAAGGCTGTTTTGTTTCCCTTCCCCGCTTCCACATGGCGGTCTATGGCTTCATAAGCGGCGTTCACCTTGCCGGTGTGGTGCCAAGAAAATGCCTGCTCCACTTGTTTCCAATCAAAATGGGATCTCGCCTCTTCATAACGGCTCATATTGTTGCCGGTGGTTTGGACTGGCACGCGTTCTTCATGGGTCATCAAGTCACGCCTCCCTTTGTTTGCAAACGATTTCAGTTTTCATTATTATATCACATGAATTAATATTAGCAATTTACCACAATAAAATAACCGACGGCTTAGACAGCCGCCGGTTGGAGTTTAATGCTGCGGTTTAAATGTCTTGCAGTCTGTTTCCTTGCTCGTCTCCGCTTCTTCTTTATGGGTGACCACATAGATGGCATCCGCTTTGCACTGGTTGCCTTGTCCCCAATAAGTGCAGTTGCTCACTTCACACAAGACATCTTTTGGCATATAAACTCCCCCTTTCCTAAACCTAATGTGTCCTGGAACAAGGAGGAGTACTCATCCAATTATTTCTGCATCCGCAGGCGCAAAATCGCTTGAATCATGCTAGCCGAACGCTCGGAGGCCAGCTCTGTAAACTCGGCGAAATTAACATCAGCCGTGTGATCAGCGCGGTCGGACATAGAGCGGATCACCACATATGGCACATCGGCCAGATGGCACACATGGGCGACGGCAGCCCCTTCCATCTCTACACAAGCCCCGTCAAACTGCTCTCGCAACTCCCGCACTTTGCCGGCATCAGAGATGAATTGATCACCAGACAGGACTTTGCCCGTCAATACCTTGACACCGGAAATACTGTGGCCTGCTTCGACCGCCCAAGCGACGAGCTGCTCGTCGGCCGGGAAAATCGACACATCTTGGAATGGTACAGTCCCTCTCGGAAAACCGACCGGGCTGGCATCAATATCATGCTGTTGGCAAGCAGTGGAAACAACGATATCCCCAATGTCCAAATCGGGATGCAAAGCACCCGCGACTCCAGTAAACAGCACGGCATCTACTTGAAAATAGTCGATCAGCGTTTGCGTGCACACAGCAGCATTCACTTTGCCCACGCCGGATTTGCAGAGAACCACAGGTGTGCCACAGAGCGTTCCCGAGTAATAAGTGACACGGTAACGCTCCTGCTCTTGAACATCCTCCATAGCGTTTAGCAACGCTTTAATCTCCTCATCCATGGCGCCAATGACGCCGATAATTTCTTTGTTGTCTTTCATCTGTTCATCCCTCTTCTCCCCGGGCCGATCCGCTTAGCGCTCATCTTCCCATTCTTTCAGTTTGGTGGAGTTTCTCAGCTCCATGCTGTATTGCAGGTATACTTGTCCACTTTCTACTTGCTCGTCATTCATATACTTGGTCAACAAGCGCATTGCAACCGCGCCGATGTCGTACATAGGCACGCTGACCGTAGAGAGCAACGGGCGCACCTGGGAGGAAAGCGGGATATTCTCAAAGCCAATAACGGACACATCCTCCGGCACGCGCTTACCTAAATCCTGCACGGCGTGGATCGCTCCTACCGCCATCTCATCGCTAGCCGCAAACACCGCGCTCACTCCCGGCTGGCTCTCAAGCAAACTCTTCATCTCCTCATAACCGGAACGGTAACGGTAATCGCCCAACCGCACCAACGCTTCATCAAACGAAGTTTCGCTTTCTTCGATCGCTTCTTTGTACCCCACATAGCGCGGGTATCCATTCACCGAATCAGTCAGCGGCCCGCCGATGAAGGCGATTTGTTCATGCCCCTCATGAACGAGGATGGTGGTCGCTTCTTTGGCTGCTTGGATTTGGTCAATCGTCACGTAGGGGAGTTCTCTTCTTTCGTCGCGCGTGGCGGCCAATACCACCGGCACCGTACTAGCGGCGAAAATTTCGCGGTGGGAGTCGGTGATTTCACCGCCTAAGAACAGAAGTCCGTCCACCTGCTTCTCCAACAACGCCTCAACCAGTTGGATTTCTTTCTCTTTTTTCATATCGGAATTGCTTAGAATGATATTGTAATGATACATGGTGGCAATGTCTTCAATCCCGCGGGTCAACTCCGCATAAAAGGTGTTGGAGATATCCGGGATCACCACGCCAACCGTGGTCGTCTTTTTGCTGGCCAGGCCCCGCGCCACCGCGTTGGGCCGGTATCCCAACTGCCGAATAACATCCAGCACCTTTTTGCGGGTCACTGGTTTTACATTAGGGTTTCCGTTCACCACGCGGGAAACGGTCGCCATCGATACGCCCGCTTCCCTGGCCACATCATAAATGGTTATCGTCTCTTTTTTCTTCACCATACTTATTCATTCACATCCAGTTCAGTCAAATTTCTTGATCTGCCAGTCTATCTTGGCCTTTCACCAACGATTATGGCCGCACGATTATTTTTTCCAGACATAAGAAAAGAAACCACACTTTTGTCTTATGTCCTCGGAATGGGCCTCAGATCGTTTCATTGCGCAACTGGGACATCAGCTGCAACACATATGGCAGGGTGTCGCCCATGATACTCGTCCACGCTTCCGGCGATCCCCGGTTGATCCAGACAATCGGGGTACGTGGAGCCAACGCTTTGTACAGCTTTTTGGTCGAGATCAAGCGAGGAACCATCGGCGGCAAGTGCGGATTTTTCTGCCGCGCTTCCGCAATCAGCCGCTCCGCGTGACGGGCAGAAGTGAAAAAGTCGACAATGGGGCTATGATCCTGTCCAGCCAAAATCACCATATTGCCGTCGGGGTCGACAACAACCCAGATTCGGCGCAATTCGGCCATCGCCCGGCACACTTCCCAACCGTTGCCCATCCCTTGCCCTTCGATGGTCGCCTTTTCTAATTTTTTCAGCCCTTGCGCCACATCCGGGTCTATCGGCCGCTCTGATCCCTGAGTCTGAGCTGCTCCCTGCGGCGGCATCACCGGTTGCGGCGATTCCGTCTCTTTTGGAGTCACTTCAGGAATGGGCGGAGTCATTGGCGTGTGCGGTGCTAGATGATCCACCAACGGCACATCTTCCTGCCGGGACCCCACCGTTTGGGATGAATGGGGTTCCAGCGGATGATCTTCAGCTGGTGGCACTTCTTCTTGGGGTGTTGCCGCAACCTGGGAGGAGCCGCTGTCAAAAGCGATCATAAAAGGATGTTCCACGACGCTTTCGTCAATGATGCCGTGTTGGCTACCAAAACGGATCGTTTCCATATGCTTGCTTGTCAACAAAGCTTGCTCAGGCAAGCTAAAGTGGAAAAACAAGGACGACGTACCCAACTCCTCGCACCGATCCCAGATGACGGACCATGGGTGTTGCACAGGTTGCCCACCTGATTTCCGCGTCACATACTCCGCATCTTGCTCGGAGGCGTAAACGGCTATCGTATACGACTCTGGCTGGTACTCCACCATCAACATGTTTTGATCCATGGTCGGCACCCAGGGTCCGGTCATTTGTGAAAACTGTTGGGCGGCATACTCTTGGATCATCTGCAAAACATGTTGCTTGGTCAGGAACAGCCGTGACGGGAGTCCGGGGTTAAATAAAATCCCTTGTGCATCCGATCGATAGGCCTTAATCAGAAACGAAAGCGCGGGTTCTTCGGTCATCCGCACATGTTCCGGTTCATTCACTTTAACATTGCGCGCCGCTTCCAAATCGGTAAAGGTCACGATGAAGCGGCTGTTGGGTTCATTTCCCCGCGCCAGAAACGGCGTTTCCCCCGCTTCGCCGTGATTGTACAAAACAATCAACCGCGGCAGGCGTGTCGCAAAAAATTGATACAACTGCTCTGGTGTAACACGATTGGCACTGGCCAATTCCAAACATTCGCGTACATTCAACGAAGCTTCCTCCCCCTACAAAACAAGTCCAACTCATTTATTTGCAAAGGCCTCGCAATTATCTACTATGGCAAGCGTTAAAGTAATATCCCTTGTAACATCATAACAAATTATAAGCAAAAAAAGCGAACCGACGATAGGTCTGTTCGCTTTTTCACCAAAAAGTACTGCTTTGGATATATTTTTATGTCATGTTAACGCACGGTCACTTGTTTTTGATCTAGCAAACCGGAAGCGCGCAAGTCTTTGATGAAGGTGTCGAAAGTGGGGATGTCGATCTGCTGTTTGGCGTCCGACAAAGCAACCGCCGGATTTGGATGAACTTCCAGCATGATGCCGTCAGCCCCCGCTGCCAAGGCCGCCCGCGCACATGGCAACAGAATATCCCGTCTGCCCGTGGAATGCGTGATATCGACCAATACCGGCAAATGGCTCTCGTTTTTCAAAATCGGCACAGCCGAGATGTCTAATGTGTTGCGCGTGGCTTTCTCATAGGTGCGGATGCCGCGCTCACACAAAATAACTTGATGGTTACCACCCGACAAAATGTATTCGGCAGCAAACAAGAATTCCTCGATCGTCGCCGACAATCCCCGCTTCAACAGGACCGGAGTGCGAACCGCTCCCGCCGCCTTCAACAGCTCAAAATTCTGCATGTTGCGGGCGCCGATTTGGATTACGTCTACATATTGTTCAGCCATCTCCATGTCACTCGGGTTGACGATTTCGCTGACAATCTTCAAACCGAATTGGTCGGCGGCTTTGCGCAAAATCTTCAGTCCTTCTTCCCCTAACCCTTGGAAGTCGTAAGGGGAGGTGCGTGGTTTGAACGCACCGCCGCGCATCAGTTCGATGCCTTGTTCTTTCAAAGCGCGGGCTACTTCAAACACTTGCTCTTCTGATTCCACGGAGCAGGGCCCAGCTACCACTTGAGGCTTCACCGCCCCCACCAAGGTACCTTTGATGTCTACCACCGTGTCGGTCGCCTGTTTTTCGCGGCTGACAAGGAGGGTTTTCTTTTGGCTTGTTTGTTGCAAGTCCAAAGATGCCTTGAAAATCTGCTTGAACAGGTAACGCACGGTGTTGTCGGTAAATGGCCCTTCGTTGTGTTGAACAAGCGTTTCCAACATGACCCGCTCCCGCTCCGGATCAAATTTGTTAATGCCTTGCTTTTGTTTCACTTCACCGATTTGCTTCGCTAGTTCCGCTCGTTCGTTTAACAGTCGCAACAGTTTCAAATTGACTTCATCCAGCTTTTGTCGCAATGCGTCTAATTGATTCTCTCTCACTCTTCTTGCTCCTCTCTTCTCAACTAGAAAAATAATTTTCGCCATTATATCGAAAAACAATCACTTTGTCGAGGGAATTCTGCACCTGTATCAACTTAGAGCGACTGCACGGCATCGGTCAACGCCTGTTTGGTGATATTCCAATGAGAAGCGTGCCACTTCACTTCATCTCCGACCACGACAAGCGCTTGTGGAGACTCATGCTTGATCCCAAACCGCTCGGCAATCTCATTGGACAGTGGACGGTCTTCAATCACGAACACGGCAGCGGACAGCACCTCTGTTGCTGCATCCGAAGACAAGAACGCTTCCCATTCGGCGTAGGCCGCCGCGCTGATTGGGCACGATGTGCTATGTTTAAACAACAACAAGGGGCGTTTGCCCGCTTTTGCCATCCATTCGTTCAATTGTTCTACAGAGGTGATTCGCGCTGGTTTTTCCATCCATTCCACATCCTTATCAGTTTTTCAGCTTATCTTTCATGTGTCAGGCGTTGGACGCCCGTTCGCTTTCTTTCTTGGCACGTCTACGCAAACCTTTTTCAACTTTATGCAAAAAGGCGATCATCATGCATGACCGCCTTCACTTTCATTATTTCTTATCTTCAATCGAAATATAATCGGGCGTTTTAGAGGAAGGTGCATCGATATAGCGGTTGACCAACACGGTCCCCTCATCGTTTACTTTTTCCCATTTGCTTTCCACCGGCGCTTGCGATTTGATCGTCAGGTATAACTCTTTTCCACGCTCTTTGGCCAATTCCAAGCCTTTCCCCAATTCTTTACGGATTTCATTGCCCGTTTTGGTCGTCGCCAACAGCGCGGTCGCTGCCCCGATCAAGCCGCCGATCACAGCACCCGCCATAAAGTATTTACCTTTGCTCATCGGTGTCTCATCCTCTCTCATCAAGAATTGCGGTCAGACCGCCATCTTTTCACCAAATCGATTCCAGCTCCCACCAAAGCGACAACATTGCCCAACCTTTCTTGGTTTGCGGAAACGGTGCGGTTGATGCTTGAAGAAACTTGCTCCAAGCTCTTGCCAACTTCGGTTAAGGAGTTGACCACAGCATCCGCCTTGCGGGACTTTTCGCGGACATCTTCAACCAACAACCGGGTTTCTTGCAAAGTGAGCCGCGTTTCTTCCACTGTCGTCTCCACTTTCTCTTTCAAGCCGTTCACCGTTTGATCCAGATTGAGCATCACCTGTCTGACCGCAATGAGCGTGCGAATTAAAAAGATGGACAGCACCACGAATACGACAGCGATGACCGCCACACTAATCGTTATGATCACGATTCATTTCCCCCTCCATCAACTCCTGCTGAAAACCCATAAGGATAAGCGCTCGACACGGTGACCGGCAATCGGCCCGCAGCTGGTAGCTGTCCGGCCACCACGCGCATGCCGGCCTCTATCGAAGGACGGGTCGCCCCGTACAGCGCCAACACGGTGGAGGTGGACGGCAGTCTCACCGCATCATACGGCACATCCATGCCCATCACGATGACCCGTTTCTGTTTCATTTCCAACTGTCTGATGAGCGCCAATTGTTTAGTTTGCGCGCGCGACATACCTATCACCACCGCGTCGGCCCGTTCCGCCTTGGCTAAAAGCTCATTCACTGGCGCTTTGGCCCACTCTTCCACCCAGACCACTTCGGCTTGGTACCCTGCTTTTTCAGCCGCGGCTTTAAACGTTTGCGGCTTATTTGAAGTGACAATTAGCAGGCGAGCCGTCTTGGACGGCGCCAACGGGAGGCGCTTCTGTTTGTCTTGTAGCAAGGTAACTGCCCCTTCCGCCGTTTCCCTAGCCACAGCTTGCGCTTGGGCGCTGTTGCCGAACGGCTCCCCTTGCGCTAATTCCGGTTGGGTATGCGTGATGATTGAACGCTTGCCAATTTTTTTTGCTTTCAACAACAAAATCCGGCGAACTGATTGGTCAATCCGCTCTTCAGTGATCTTCCCTTCACTGACGGCTTGTTTGACGGCGGCAATCGTCTTTTCTTGCACATCCAATTGGTGGCAGACCAATACGATATCCGCGCCTGCTTGGATCGCTTTCACCGCCGCCCGGCTGGTTCCAAAATGATCTTTGATGGCGCCCATCTCCATGTCATCAGTGGTAATGACACCGTCAAACTTCAACTCTTTGCGCAACAAATCCGTCAACACGCGTTTGGACAAGGTAGCTGGCAAGCCCGGCGTCGGTTCAATGGCCGGAAAAACCACGTGTGCGCTCATTACCATATCCGCGCCTTTATCGATTGCTTCTTTAAACGGAACCAACTCCAAACGTTCCAGCCGTTTCCGGTCATGCGGCACTTTGGGCAAGCCTACATGGGAATCGACCGCGGTGTCCCCGTGTCCGGGAAAATGCTTTACCACAGTCAGCACACCCGCATCATGAAAACCGCGAATCATTTCTGTCCCCATCTGAGAGACCAACTGCGGGTCTTCTCCAAAGGAGCGGACACCAATTACCGGATTGCGCGGATTGTTGTTCACATCTAGCACCGGGGCCATATCCAAGTTAATGCCCATGGCTCTCAACTCGGTTCCCATCTCTTTTCCCGTCCGGTAAGCCAAATCGGGCTTGCGGGTGGCGCCCAAAGCCATGTTGCCGGGAAAAAGCGTAGCCCCTTCCTGAAACCGACTCACCCGGCCCCCTTCTTGGTCAATCGTCACAAACAACGGGATTTTCGCACCGTTGTTCATCGCCAGCGCTTGCAAGTCCTGATTAAGCTTGGCAACTTGACGGGGGTTGTCCACATTGCGATCAAATAAGATCATACCCCCGATATGGTAGTCTTTAACCAGCTTTTCAGCCTGAGCATTCACCGTGTGGGCTTGTTCAGTTGCCTCACCACGAAAGCCCATGATGAACATCTGGCCGATCTTTTCATCCAGACTCATCTGCTCGATCTTCTCATCCACCCAGGTGGTGGGCGATTCTCGCCCAGTCTGCGCTGGGGGAGAGCAAGCGGCTTGCGTAGCAAGGAGCAAACCCGACAAAACAAGCGCCCATCTTCTCCCATGTTTTAGAATCACACAATGACTCTCCCTTCTCACACTCTTCAAACAAAGCCCGCCAAGCCACGGACCGCCAATCATTTAAAACATCTGCGCAAAAATCAGTCTTTCCCCATTTTACTCGATAATCGGAACCCCGGAAACAAATGTCACTTCTCTTTCAATGAATCTACAACTTCTCTCAACCATTCGGGAGTGTCTGCGAACCATGTTGGCCGGTGGAAGTAGGTGGGAAAAGCCATTGTAGAAATGGTCTTGAATTCAATAAAATGGACAAATATGCAATAGTATAATAAAATATCGACAGAGATAAAGGGCTTATCTCCCAGATTGTAGACAAACCCAAAAAGAGCGAGATTTTTGAGAGCAGAGTGACTGGGAGCTCTGAATCAAAGCGGAGCGCCGAACGGAGGAAGAAAGTGGGCTTATGGGGCGAAAGCGCCTCGCAGAAGCGGTTGTTGCCCGCTGCCTGCGTTCGGCGGCGGAGCCACTTCCCGTCTGAGCAACTGGAAACGCGGACTCAAAAATCGGCTCTGGGCCACTTTGTCAACAGGCTATATGAGATAAAGGACCTATCTCCCACCTGTTTATATAAATTTGTGATCTGTTGAACGAGGTGAAGAAACTTGAGCACAAAATCAGTTGTGATCATGAAGGGAGACCAAACGGGACAGGAATTGCTGGAAGAAGCGTTGCGCGTTCTGGATCCCAATGTAATCGGTTTTGAAATCGATTTCCAAACCTTCGACCTTAGCTTGGAACATCGGCGGAAAACCAATAACCAAGTGGTATACGAAGCCGCACAAGCGATGAAGCGCACTGGCTTCGGATTGAAAGCAGCCACCATCACCCCTGAAGAAAAAGGGGATGTAGGTAGCCCCAATGCCATCTTGCGCAAAGAGATTGACGGCAAGGTAATCATCCGCACAGGTCGTCGGATTCCTGGCGTACGGCCCGTGGCAGGGACTTTCGCGCCGATCTCCGTAATCCGGATGGCTGTCGGCGACGCTTATGGCGCCAAAGAATGGCGGGATGGCGAAGGACTCGATGAAGTCGCGTACCGCACGGAAACCATCGATCGCAAGACCTGCCGCGCCGTAGCCGAATTCGCGTTCCGTCACGCCAAAAAAACGAACGCCAAAGTATTTGGTGGGCCCAAATACACCGTAAGCCCCGTGTATGAAGGCATGCTGAAAGAAGAAATGGATCTAGCGAGCCAAAAATATCCTGAAGTCCGGTATGAACCGCAGTTGATCGATGCGACCTACGCGCTTTTGATCAACAACTCCGGCGACCCATTAGTTATCCCCGCCCTCAACCGCGACGGTGATTGCTTGAGCGATATGGTGTTGCAACTGTTTGGCTCCATCGCCGGTTCCGAATCGATCTTGATGAGCTTTGACGATGAATTCAATCCACAAGTGATCATGGCCGAAGCTCCACATGGCACAGCGCCATCGCTCTTCGGCAAAAACGTGGCCAACCCCATGGCGATGATCTTGGCCGCCGCCTCCCTGCTCACCTATTTTGGCGATGCCAAAGCCTCTGCCGCTTCACGCGCGATTTATGAATCAGTCATCGAAACGGTGCGGGAAGGTGTGCGCACCTCCGACCTCGGAGGAAGCTCCACCACTTCCGAATTTACCAATGAAGTGATCAGCAAAGTGCAAACTAAATTGGAAGTGTGGACCACTTTGCAAGGGTTTTAAGCAAAAAGCCAACTCCTGACAAGGAGTTGGCTTTTGTTTCAGACATGCAATCAATGAAGCGGCCTTGTCGTCTCTCCGGTTTCATCACCTGAAGTGTAGGACATGAAATCATCCCATTTCCACAACGAGTCGGCCTTGTCCGGCTTCAGGGCCATTTCTTCTTTTTTGGCGGCACGCTGTTCGGCGCGTGACCATCCTGCATAGTCGACCCCCAGCACCGTGGCTAATTCGCGATCCATACAGACCAGATCATCACGTCCGATTTGTTGCAGATCGGTTTTCCCCAGCGAAATGGCCGTCAGTTTCATCTCTTCCACACAGGACTTCAAAAACTTGGCCAGATGTTCAGCGCCTTGTTCGATATTGAGGTCTTCTTTGAACTTTCCGTGGTAAAGCACGCTCTGCACCGGCGGTTCAAACGGGGACGCCAGGTTAAATTGCGTTTGTAGCATAGCTACCAAGGCGATCGAGCCGATATAAACCGCATCCGCCCCCAATGCCATCGCTTTGAGAAAATGACCCGGCGTGGTCAGTCCGCCCGCCGCAATCACTGATACCTCGTGCTTCACCCCGCGTTTTTCCAGATGGCGCACGGTTCGCGCCAAAGCGTACAACGTGGGCAATCCCACGTCATCCTGCAAAGTCGTCGGCCCTCCGTGCGTTCCCGCTTCGGCTCCGTCGACCACTATATAGTCGATCCCGCCCTCCAATGCGCAATCGATCTCATCTTCCAGATAGTGCGTCGCACATGTCTTCAATCCGACAGGCACACCGTAAGTCTGCCTCAATTTGCGCACCAGCGGCGGAAACTCTTCGGGGCGATTGACCCCTTTCAGCCGCGAATGGATGGGAGCGTCCTCCCCTTCCGGGATGTTGAAACGGCGACGGAATTCGTCATCCATCTGCCACGAAGACGTACCCATTGGCGCGGATGCTTGGGCCCCTTGGCCTAACTGAATTTCAATGGCATCGAGTTGCGAGAGGGATTCATGGTCATTCATCCACCCTCCCCGGTTGTATTGGCCGATAAAATACCGGGCCTCGCGACGCTCTTCAGGCACCAGCGGCGCTTCGCCCGAATTGGTCGCCGTACCGGCCATGCTCGCGCCCCGCGCCAACGCCTGTTTCGCTTTTAATCCTAATGCCCCGCCGTAAGACATACCCGAAATCAAGATGGGGATTTCCAGCGTGAGAGGCTTTTTCGCTTTGGGGCCGATGGTCACGCCCGTCTGTACGCGCACCCCGTCTTGCGTGGGCATACGATACAGATGAACGGGGTTGAACATCAATTGCTCCCACCGTGATAAAACGATAGGGCTACCCAACGGCCGGGGGATCGGTTTGCCCGATTCCGCCCGCATCGCCGCTTCTACAATCGCACGCAATGTCAGCTTCTGCGTAATTGTCACATAGGAAAACAAGTTCTCGGTATAAGGGTCTTGCATCATCCGGTTCATCACCGCATCCGCCACACTATTGATAATGCGGTGTACAATACGAGTCAACATAACGCTTACTCCTTTGCCGCCAATTCGGGATGGCGCTCCAGCTGTTGTTCCCAGTGAATAATGGCGCTCTCAATCGGTTGCTGCCCCGCCGTCGTCAACGTCAACCAACCCCGTTGCTCCATTTCGTTAAACAACTTGGTCTGAACCCGGTTCACCTCGTATAAACATTGTTCCAGCGTTTGCCGCAACCCCTCGTTAGCGCTGATGTGCTGTGCTTGCAGATAGTGCTGGCTCAATGTCCGCTCTGTGGTCAATAGGTCGCGAATCATGTCCCGCATCACCCATTCCATCTCGACATCCTCCTTACAAAATAACTTCATTTTCATCCGACCTTTCAATGTTGCATCCGCGCTTGTCCGCTATGGTTGCGCAACTGGTCGAGCAATTGTTGCAGATGCTGTTTGTGCATCGTTAAAGCCTCTGTCAGCAACGGCTCCCATTCCGTCTCGTTCCCTTCATTGATGACCGCTTGTGTTTTCTTGATCGACAATGCCTCCAGCTCTAGCAGTTCCTCCAATTTCAACAATTCCTCTTGCGTGAGTTGCTCCATCTGTTTTCCTCCTTATGCCGGTGTCACTCAACTTTTATCAATCCCTCTGCTCTTATCGATTAGTATGGATATTTCCTCTTCATCTTATGTCCAACAAAAAAAGCCCCGCAGGGCTTCATCTGATGGCAATCACTTTTTTCTCGGAATGCGCTGTTTGCCTTGCAAAATGTCCAAACCTAGCGCGGGATTGGATTGCACTTGGTCGGCAAATCGCTGAAGCTGGCCCATGTCGACATCGGCTTGCGTCACTTTCATCAGATATTCCAACACCGCGTTCATGCCACCTTTATCAAAAGACTCTTTGGCGCCCTCCATGATTTTGCCCAATTGCTCTTCAGTCAATACCTTGCGCCCCATGATCGTATTGATCATCTGCGCCAACTCTTTCATAGAAAACTCGTTGTTACGTGGCATCTCATTCATTCCCTCCTGTTTGCGCACTCGATACACCATATGCCACGTTTGCCCATCCCGTCCCGGGCATACGCCCAAATCAGCGCGCCCAAGTCGTGGAAAATGGACGAATCACCTATCACTTCCAACCGCCGTGCCGTATATAAAGTTGATAGTACGTTTCTATATCTCAGCGAGAAAGGATGGCTCGCATGGCTCACGCATTGAAGCTTTGCCGCTCCTATCATGTGGCGCCCCCCCACCGTCTCCATCCGTGGCAGTGCCTGTTGCTCTTTCTTTTGATTATCCCCACCATTTTCGTCTTCGTTGAAAGCTTGTACCCCTAGACGGAATCCCATTTTACCGCAATCTGGACATCCGCCTTTCCCACCGTTTGCACTGGGGCATAGAGTAAATCAACTGCTGATGAAAGTTTAAAGACTTTTATTAACCACTCTTTCATTCAGCTAAATCAGATCAAAGGAGGAATCGCTATGAGCGGTTATTATGGTGGCTTTGGCTGGAGACAGCTTCTTATCTTCCTGTTGGTGATCGCGACGATCTTCGTCTTCGTCGGATGCGGATTCGGCCATAAAGGCGGCGGTTACTGCTAAGCGATGTAACTTCGCTTGCGGCAGGCCGCATCTCTCCTGAAAGGGGGTGTAATCATGAGCGGATATTACGGCGGATTCGGTTGGAGACAGCTCTTGATCTTCCTGCTGGTTATCGCGACCATCTTCGTGTTTGTGGCTGGTTGCCATGGCAAAGGATATTGCTAAGCTAGCAGCGATGACGACCACCTGACCCGTTCAAAGGAGGGTTTCTCATGAGCGGATACTACGGCGGTTTTGGCTGGAGACAGCTCTTGATCTTCCTGTTGGTTATCGCAACCATCTTTGTGTTTGTGGCTGGTTGCTATGGCAGAGGATATTGCTAAAGCATCTTTGTCGGCGGATGCTTCCCAAATAAAATATGCATAAGCCTCCACCTCCAAAGCGTTGGTGGCCAGAATTGAAAAAAGCGCCCTCTAATCAGAGGGCACTTTTCATTATCTGCGCAACCGCACATAGGCGCGTATTCCTTTGTCCACCCAGTCCCCCCACCAAACGGGCAACGAATGGGCCCAACTTGTCCGATTTTGCTGCAACAACTGCTGAAAGCGCTCTGGACGATCTACATATACGCGGTTCCGCTTGGCTTGGCGCAATGCCTCCACCGGGCCGTCCACATCCGGCCCTACCGCATGGATTCCTACAATGGCCCCATCTCGGCGGGTGATCAGCTTGACGAGTCCCGTCATTCGCTGCCCCCGCCATACCCGAGCACCTTCATCCTCTTGCCGCGCTTGCTCCTCACTCATACCCACTGCCACTAAGGGCGGATCGGTCTTGACAATTCGGGGAGCAATGGAGTAATCGATTCGGTGTTTGGTGCCCAAAAGGGCATTCATCGTCACTCGCCTGACTTCTTCCGGCCAAACACCGCAATCTGGACGCCCATGGACTTGCGGCCCAACGGCATAGATATGGGAGCAGGAAGTCCGCATCCACGAGTCCGTAACCACCCCTCCCTCCTTGTAGGTCAATCCCAATTCCGCCAATCCCAGACTGGACACTTGGGGTAAAGACGCATCTGCCGATACGATTTCATCGGTTTCCAAGGCTTCAACCAAACCGTCAAACTGCAACTGGATGATCTTTTTGTTGGCTCGTTGCACCACTTTCACCACTTGGGTGTGGCACCGCACTCTGACTCCTTCTTGCCGCAACGATGCTTCCAAAATGGATAGGCACTCCGGATCATAGTCTGGCAACAAGTGGGCGCCTGTTTCAACCACCGTCACCTGAGCCCCTTGACGGGCAAGAGCTTGGGCCCATTCGATTCCATGCGGCGTTCCGCCCAGCACAACCCACTTTTTGGTTGGCGGCTGTCGCCAACCGGTCTCTTCTGCCACTTCCCCGGTTGCGGCTACACTTGCGGGCTCCGGAACCTCCCGGACGCGTTCCAAAGCGATGATGAATGCCTTACCCGCTAACCGCACCTGTCCAGCCACTTCTACTTCATGTTCTGTAAGAAAGCGCACGCTCCCCTTGTACACATCCACCATGCCCTCGTAGGCGAAAAAGTCCTCTTCTCCCACGCCGCCCGGGTCCAGCAAAGCCACATGGGCACCCCAGGTGACCGCTTGGCCGGCAATGACTGAGCCCAATCTCCCGCCACCAATCACAATGAGTTGATATCGCTTCATTTTTTTCGTCCCTTTCATCCAGCCTCGCCCTTTCATTTTAAAACGCTATCAAATAATTTGTGAAGAAAAGGACGAAACAAAAAACGAGCCGGGGAAACTCCCGGCTCGCTAAGTTTCAGGATAAGGCGCAACCGATTGGATCAAGCATTTACTTTGGTCTTTGCCGAGCAGATGGAGCAACATGTGATATTGTTCAATCAACATCACTTCAAAAAAACGCAAGTCTTGTTTTAATTTGTTATTTTCCTGGGTCAACCGTTTCATTTGTTGCCCCATCTGTTCCACTTGCTCTTCCAGTTGGGATATGCGGACATGGCTGAGTTCACGGGCGGACTTGCTTGGATTAGGCAATATTCGCCACCTCTTTCTCCCCATTGGCTGCTACTTTATCTTATGATGATTCCCCTATTCCGCTATCCGCATTTACCTGTTGTCCTTTCTCATTTTTAATGACAAGCTCCGGCATCCCCGCTTGTTTTCGCACCGATTGCAACATCCGCAAGAGATCTTGGTACTTGTCTTTCACTTCGTTTTCATACAAATCATAGTATTGCCGCTCTTCTTTCAGTTTGCTATTCTCCGATTCAAGCTCGCGCAAGGCTTTCTCCGCGTCAGCCAAACGTTTGGTCAGCGCTTTGACCTCATCTTTGGCCCGGCGCCCTTCCCTATCTAGCTCTTTGATGAGCGGAATCACTTGCGTCAACGACTCCAATTGATCCCCTTTTTTCTTTTTTAATTGTCTATAAACACGCTTCTTCTTCGCGTCGGCATAGGCCTTCAGGTCTTGTTGCCTAAGCACGGCATTCCAGCGAAAACCGCAGGCTCCTGGTGTTCGGTTCAACTTCCGGCCTACTTCCTCAAACGCTTCGATCTGCGTTTTGCCACTTTCGATTGCCGTTAACGCAAACTCACGCAACAGTTGGTCTTCCTCTTCTGTCCAGCGACGCCCTTTCATATCTATTCTGCCCCTCCCCTCACTTTCATCCTGTGAACAATATTTTTCTATATATATTATGTAGTCAGGAAGGGAGGATATTATGTTTCAAACTTAAAATCCCATCTCATGCAACCGGGGCAATGGGCCCACGGGAATCGACAGTTGCTCCAAGTCTGGCAACGCCATGCTCGCTTGACCTTCTGGCAAACGCTCTAAGCACAAGGCCAGCCACGCCAGCAACGCCTCCACATCCACTCCGTCGCGTTCAGGGCGGAAAGGCGACAGATAGCGATAGGCGCTTGTAGCCAATTTACGCGCTCCCCGCACTTTACCGCGCTTCAGTTGGTGCATGATCGCCGCAATCTGGATCAGTCCGTGATAGAAATCATTGTCCCGCTGTGTTTGCCAAAGCTCCTCCAACACTTCATGCGCTTCCCAATATTCTTCGGCGTGATAATGGCGGAAGAAGCTGAGATAATTGGTGTGGTACATCGCCAACTCCCTTTCCTCTCTCCAAACGCGCGGGAGACCTCGCTTTTCCCGGCGAAGGAAAATCATTCATCCGATTTCATTTTATATGAACTTGCCCGACCAAGGGAACCTTGCCTAAAAAAGGCAAAGAAAAAAGACCAGGTTCCGTTCCTGGTCACATGAAAGAGGGTCAAGATTAAGGAGTTAAAAGAAGCGTGGTAGCGTAAGCAAGAAGGTCAACCTTACTTACAGGAACCATTTTATCACGCTCCGCGAATTTTGTCGATATGGTGTCGAGGGTTGTTTTCGAACTTTTTCAATTTTGCCCTTCTTTTCAAATCACCCAACGCTTCCAAAACATAAAGATTTTCGGCGTGTTGGTTGCTTTCAGCACCTGCGCGAATTGATTTCGCAACACTTTGTTCTTCGGATCGAGGCGCATCGCCATTTTGAGATGTTTGGCCGCTTCCTCATAACGCTCCATCTCCATGAACAAACGGGCTTTCCCTAGATGGTAGCGAGGGTGCTCCATATAATATTGTTGCGCCAATTCAAAATGCAACAGCGCCTGTCCCGTTTTGCCGCGCAACAAACAAATCTCCGCAATCAAGATATGGCTCAGCGCATCGGTAGGCTCCAACTCCAACCCCCGCAACAACAAGTTTTGTGCCATGGTGATACAATCGGTGTGGGTCATCAAATAACGGGCATACTCCCGGTACCCTCTGCTGAAGTGGGGAAACCGGTGCAAAATCGCTTGATAAGACCGGCCCGCTTCCGTCAGCTCCTGTTGGGCTTCCAATATTTGCGCATACAGCAGATGCGCTTCTTTGTGATCGGGTGCAAGGGCGAGCGCGCTTTCCACAGCCTGGTGCGCCCGGCTCCAATATTGCTTTCTGACCTCCAGCACAGCCAACATCAAAAAATACTCCGCTTGAGGCTCCTCTTTGATCATGCGTTCCAGTTTTGCCCGATTGCGGCGGTAGCTCCCCGATATATACCGCTTCCCTTGTGCCTCCCTTGCGAAATCCAATTCGATAATGGGTCCGGCCACGTTTCTCTCCCCCTTTATCTAATATAAAATCCTAAGCGCAGCTACCTGATCGCGATCACAGACGCATGCGGGTCACATCGTCCGTCTCGTAACAGTCCAGCTCATCCCGCAATGTGGTGAACAATCCCGACAACGAGAGCGTAACGCGGCGCAACATTGTCGGCGGCGTCTGCCGAAAAATAATGCTGTCGCCCCGGGTGTAACTATATCGGCTGTTTTCCCAATACACTTCGTTTTGGGGATGATAGAAGAAATGAACACAAGTATGGGCGATGTTACGCAACGCTTTTTCCGCAAGCTCCTGATGAAAATCAGCACGGCGCAACACCCGGCTCACCTGTTCATAGCCCCGTTCGCAGGCGACGCTCAGATAGCGCAAATCGTGCAAAAACTCCCGAACGTACGCTTCCTGCTCTTTGGTTGGCGGTGCGAACTCACTCGTCAGCTGCGGCACGGCGGTATAATCCAAAAACTCGTTCAGTTGTGTCTTGGCCTCTTTCAAATGTTCCTTCACCAGAATGCACAGCTCTTTGGTTTGCTCGGCTGGCACGATGAAACAACCCCCTGTTGCGACAAACTACGCCCATGTTAAATTTCCACTTTTAGTATATCATATGGCCCATTTCATTTCTGCAATCAATTTAGATATTTTAAAAATAAGAAGAGAGAAAAAGACTAGGACATTAGAAGGAATTCATATTATGAAACAAGAATTTACCGAAACCAAGGCGTGTCTGATCCTTATGATATGCGTGAACGCGACTTGCCAGACACACCTAGTTTAAATCCCACTGGAGGAATGGCATATGAACACAGCTTGGCCACCCACCGATTTGGCCCAATGGAGCACACAATTCCGCTTTATCACTCCTATCCAGGTCCGCTTCTCCGACACCGACATGTTGGGGCATATCAATAATGTGAGTTACTTCAGCTACTTTGAACATGGCAGGATCGCTTATCTGGAAAAATTGGGTCTTACCCGTTTTTTATTGCAGTCCCCGACAGAGCCGGGCGGATATATTGTCACGGCCAATCTAGAATGCCAATATCTGCGAGAAATTCATTTCGGCAAAGACGTGCGCCTAGGTGTCCGCGTCAGTCGCATTGGAACAAGTAGCTTGGATATTGAATACGCTTTATTTTTGGCAGAGGAAGAAATCATCGCCGCCATCGGACGCGGCACAGTGGTCTATGTCAATCCCGCGACTGGCAAAAGCCAGCCTTTGCCTGAACAGGCGAAAGAATTGATTCGCTCCTTTGAAGAAGAACGGCCTTAATCAGCCACAACCAACACTCCCCGCACCTTCAAGGCGTGCGGGGAGGAAACACAGCTTATCTGATGGGGCGCTCCGCAACCCATAGGGGGGGCTCCAGCTATCTGTTCGATCGACGTCTTCTCCTCAAACGGGGTATTCCCCATACGATTTCCGGGCGTCAGGATATAGATTGATTGTGCTATGTATGATCATGCAGCTCCAAAAAACGGTCTTCAAACACGCTCGGCGCTTGGATGAACTAGAAAAAGCGAATGATAAATAGCAAAGGCCAGGATGAGAAATCCCTGGTCTTCTGTTACATACTCCGACATGCTCTAAAACATGTCAGTTCGTATTGATACGAATAAATTTAAGAGAATGATATTTGGATTCCGTTTCTACTGGAAGATATAAAGAAACTCATTTGTTGTTTTGGGTAGCAACGTTTGTACTGGGGGACATACATAAAGGACGATAGATTAAAAACCTATCGCCCCTTATGTTTTGCCTTTCTTTTGGCAATTTTTATCTCCCTTTTTTTCTTGGCCAATACTTCTTTCTCTTCTTTACTCAGTATTTTTCGTTCTTTTTTGCGCTCTTGCAGTTCCAATTGCAATGCCTCATGGGCATAGGTAGAGACCCCTTTTTGTTGCATCTCTTTGGCCACTTGGCGAGCGAGGCGTTTAGGGTTAACTTTTTTCTCTTTCTTTTCTATATCTACTTGGAATTTGCGTTTTTCAATATGAGCGAGCAATTTCTTGTTGACAAAATCGAGAATTTCAGTATCTTTTGGCTCTGATCCAAAAATGACTTGGCCTGCGCGTAGTTTGTTATCAATAGTTTCTTCAATAATTCCAACCCAAAATTGACCGTCATGATAAACGGTTAACTTCATTTCAGGTTCCCCCTCTAAAAAATCTGAATAATAAAGGAATGATGGACGAGCCCGAGGGGGCAAGGATACTTCATTAGGGTTTCGCACCCTAATGTTACTGGACTACCAACCAGTAATGTGATTTTTCATTCCTTTTTATATCGACTCCGTTTGTGTTCCCGTTTAGGAAAAGGGAGGCCTCATGAGAGGCCAGATCATTTCATTGCAAATCGTCCTTATTTTCTCTGATGCTTAGCTCTATTAGCTATTCACCAGATATGCCCTAGTGGTAATATTGGCACATGCGCTTTTTCGCAATCGTTTCAGCGACGATGTAATAAATCTCTTCTTCTTTTAATGCCGACACTTCACCATAGATGAGGATTTGTGCTTCTTTTTCTGTTTCCGTCAACAGCTCATGTATTTCGGGCATCCGGTCCAACACCAAGCGGGACAAGGTTACCGCTTGCATCCGCCTCACCTCTTGATGTGATGTTTATCCGCTTTCGGCCCTCCTACCATCCACACCTATTTTCCGCCGAGCAAGATCGCGTGATCCACTTTGATACAACGATCCATAACCACCATAATGCCATGTTCTTGCGCCAAGCGGGCCGCTTCCTCATTCACCACGCCTGACTGCATCCAGATTGCGCGCGGTTTCACCTTGACCGCCTCTTCTACCACAGGCAAAACCGCCTCGCTTCGCCGGAACACATCTACAATGTCAATCGGTTCAGCAATCTCATTCAAGGAAGCGTAGGGACGTTCCCCGAGAACCGGTTCTGTCAGATTGGGATTCACCGGAAAAATACGATAGCCCGCTTTTTGCAATGCTTCCGCAATCAGATAACTGGTTCGCTCCGGATTGTTGGAACAACCGACGACGGCAATGTTTTTGGCAGTTGCCAGCAATTCTTTTCTTTCCTGATCCGATGGATTTTGAAACATGTGATTATCCTCCTTCATTCCGATCGTGATTGGTTAGTCCTAGACCGAACCGTTGCATGATTTTTTTGCCGAATTCTTGCAAATGAAAAGGGCCGCCCTGTTGTTGCATATAAATATGTTTCACCATCTCAATCAACCAAACAGGCAGTTTTTTTCCCTTGATTAAACTGTAAAACGCATTATATCCCTCAACAAGATGATCCCATCTCTTGTCATCACCGGGGTTCAAGTATTCAGAGACATCAATCACCTTGGCCTTATTTCCTTGCAGAATCACGTTTTTCAAATGAATGTCCCTCGGATTGAGCCCCTTGCTCCTTGCAAATCGGCGCGCTTCTTCCACTTGCTCGATCACCTGCTCTGGAATGGTGATTCCCCGCTCCAAACATTGGTACAGCGTGGGACCCGGTTCATAACTCAACGCCAAGTAATTGGTTCCACTCCCACGTAAGCAAGCGAAGTACGGCGAATTTCCCAAGCGTTCATACACTTGTTTTTCCTGTTCTTTTTTGGCGAGCCGATCTGGCGCGTAACATTTGAACACCAGGTCAGGATAGTTGGGATGCTGGACGACCACCGCATCCGTACCAACGCCGATCAAGCAAAAAGGTGACGGGATATATTCCACATCCACTAATTCATTTCGGTCATTCGCATGAACGATGATTTCCTTTAAGCTTGCGTCAAGCTTGTCATCCATTCCGGATCCTCCTGTGATTGAGTGTGCCCCTGTACCGAATCAAAGATTTCTATTATTCTATAGACAGTATTTTCCCGATTGGAGTGAAGAACATGCGCCAATGTTATAAGTTATTGGCATCTCTTTTGCTTGGGGATAGCTTCTTGTTTATCTATTTTTCATGGCAAGGGCGCGTCACTCACCAGATGCCGTTGGATGTGCCGTCGGTGTTGACTACGGCCGCTCCCTTCCTCATCGCCTGGTTCATGGTCGCATTCTCTATGGGGCTTTATCGCGCTCCGCATCGCCAACCGCTACTGTCGGGTTGGCTCCAGTTGTGCGGCGCGGTTCTGATCAGCACTTGCTTGGGAACCGCGCTCAGGGCTTGGCATCTGAATCGTCCTTTCGACTGGCTGTTTCTATGCATCACCGCCCTCTTCATGTTGGCCGCTTTCTCGCTGTGGCGGCTGGGATGGTGCTGGGTTGTCCGACGCTGGCTGGCTACGTCCTCCAACTAAGTCAATAAAGAGCTAAACCAATGCACTGACCCCGATCAGGATGGCTACCCACACCCCGGTCGCCCACCACATCACGCGCACTGTTTGCAACAGATGCTTGGCCTGGCGCGGTTCGATCGGGTCTCCCAGCCGCGCCCGTTCTGACAGGCGCCCATGGTAAACATTTACCCCACCCAATTGGATATGGAGTGCTCCCGCAACTAATGACTCGGGTATTCCGCTGTTGGGGCTGGGATGAAGATGGGCATCGCGACGGTAAGTGCGCCAAGCCTGTCTGACATCTAAGCGCATGATCCAAAACACCAATAGCAAGACCCCAATTGTCATGCGGGCAGGGATAAAGTTGCACAAGTCATCCAGGCGAGCCGAAGCTGTCCCCAGATGAAGATAACGCTCAGAGCGGTAACCCACCATCGCATCCAGCGTGTTCACCGCCCGATACGCCATCGCCAGAGGCGCCCCCCCGATGGCCGCAAAAAACAGCGGTGCCACGACGGCGTCGACCAGATTTTCGGCGACGGTTTCCACCCCCCCGCGCACCACCTCTCCTTCATCCAACCCTTCCGTTTGCCTGCTGACGACCATCGCCAGCTGGCGCCTCGCTTCCTCCAGTTTCTGCTTGTTAAGCGCGCGGTATATGTTCAACCCTGCTTCAGCCAATCCTCGGGGCGCAATCGCCAGCCAAATCATCATCGCTTCCAGCATCCCTCCAGCCAGCGGTTGCCAACCATAGGCCAGATGCACCAATCCCGCGCTAACCGCCCAGACTCCACCCACGACCACGATAGGGAAACTGAGCCCAAGCCAACGAATGGGGACACGATGAGTCTCATTAGACCACCCTCTCTTCTCCAGCCACCAGCCAATCCCCCGATCCATCCAGGAAATCACTTTTCCCATCCCCACTACTGGATGGGGCAACCATCGCGGATCTCCGCACATCACATCTAGCAGGCAGGCGAACAATATGATTAAGCCCCAATCCATCTTCCTCACCGCTTTCTGCGCCGTTCGTTTTCCACCGCTTCTGTTACTCCCGCATACACCGTCCGCGCAATCGCTTGCCCAAGCGGACTCAGGGTGCCGGCATACGGATGAATGACCCCATCCTGGATGTTCCCCGTGGCGGCGATAACCACTGCGTCGGTCGTCGTCCCTGTCGCCACCAGCCCTTTGGAATCTGTCACTCCCAAATCGGCTAAAGCCGCTGCTTTCGCTTCTGTGGCCGTGATCACCCCGCCTACCAGCGCGGCTGGAGCGACAGCCCCCTCAATCAACAACAAGATATTGATTGTACCAGGCATGCCAAAAGAGGGCTCCCTAAACGTGGGCCCCTTCTGCCCGGCTCGTGCTGCATTCCCGATCCCAGCCGTCACCCATGTCCTCAATCCAAATGTCGGTGCCTCCGCTGTTTGTTCGCTACCCAACGTCAAATCAGCCGCGGTCAGCAATACGACTGTTCCTTCTCGCGGTATGCCCCGCGCGGCCAACCATTCGTTGATCTCCTTCGTGGGGTCAAGCGCGTCATATTGTTTATCTACATGGCGATTGATGATGCGCACCGCATGTTGCACACCTCCGCCAACCACCGCACTACTCAGGCAAGTGAGGGGTTTTGCTGCGACCAGCTGAATCATTTCCGCGTCCCATTGCACTGTCAGCCGGCTTTCCTGTGGTAACATCCCACTCACTCCTCCCGTTCTTCCCCAAACTTCCTCACGACTTGCCACTCCGTTCCAGTACGTTCTACCAGCCAGCCTTGACCCGTCTGCAACTCCGGCTCCCAAAAAGACTCCCAATCGCGGCGAATCATCCGCGCCCAAAACCATCGCATCGGCCCACCATGCGTCACAACGCAAACCGTCTCTCCACGATGCCGCTTGATCGCCTGCCGAACCCATGCCATCAAGCGCTGGTCCAGGTCACGTAGGGTTTCACCGTCTGGAGGAGCATGAAAAAAAGGATTTTCCAACCATTTGCCTACATGTTCGGGATCAGTGCCCATCAGTTCTTCATAGGTTCGCCCTTCCCAAGCGCCAAATGAGCACTCGCGCAGTGCCGGCGTGAAATGGATGGAAAGAGACGGGTGAGCCTCTTTGATGGCTTGCGCTGTTTCGGCGCATCGCTGCAGATCACTGGCATAGATGGCATCCAGCTTCAAATCCGCCAATTGGCTGGACAGTTGCAACGCTTGCTTCTTTCCAACCTCCGTCAACGGTTCATCCAGTTGTCCGCAGTATCTTTTGTCGCGATTGGCTTTCGTTTCCCCGTGCCGAATCCAAACCCATTTCATCCCAGTTTCACCCCCAACGTAAAAAAGAGCAATGCGGCGATTTCAGCCCCTTCAATCAAAGCCCCGTATATGTCGCCCGTGCAACCTCCCAACCGGCGAACCGCCGTTTTACCGAGGTACCAGGTCAAAACGAACACAATGCCCAACAAGGCGATGCCTTCCCACTCCCACCACCAGATCAGGGGGAGAATGGTAAAAAAACTGGCCGCATTCATGCGCCGCAAAGTTAAGGATTCTTTCAAGCCGCTTCCCAATCCTTGCGCTTGGGCATAAGGAAACACGAAGATCGCCACAACGGCCGCAAAGCGCGCGAGCATTACCGAACTAGCCCAAGCAAAAGCTCCGTTCCAGACATGGTACTGTAAGAGATAATACAATGTGGCCGTTTTCAACAACAGAGCGAGAACGCCGGCTAACACTCCCATCGCTCCGACACGCGGATCTTTCATGATTTGGCGTGTGCGCTCGGGATCACGATTGGCCCCAAACCCATCGGCGGTATCCATCAGGCCATCCAAATGTAATCCGCCAGTGAGATAAACCAAACATCCCACATCTAGTACCGCACGCACCATCTGCGGGAACCATCGGGCCACTAGCCAATCGAAACAGACCAACAACAAACCCAATAGCGCCCCCACCACGGGATACCACATCGGACTGGTCCGATGATCTCCCAACAGCCATCGCCGCGGCATGGGCAATCGGGTCAAAAACGCAACTGCATGTGCAAAACCGCTCATCCTTTCACTCTCCACGGCACACCAGATACGACAAACCACACTTCATCCGCCCGTAGTGCCACTTCCTGATTCACCCAGCCAAGCGCATCTTGGAAACACCGGCCAATCGGATGCATCGACACACCGCCTAAACCTACCTCATCGGTCACGATCACCGCATCTCGCGCCGCCAGACGGTCAAGCCAGGCATGCACATGCGATTCTACCTGCGCCAGCCTCCGGGAGCGCCAACGCGAAGGGTCTTCCCCTTCCGCGAGAGGTTCGCTCATTAACAGATTGCTGACCCAAGCCGTAAGGCTGTCAACCAACAGTACGCTACCCGTGGGGATCTCTGTGATCACTCCCACCAAATCAAACGCTTCCTCCTTCACTTCCCACTCTTTGGGCCGTTGCCGCTGATGGGCTATCACACGTGCCTTCATCTCATCGTCCACCACTTGGCTTGTTGCCAAATAGACGACCGGTTTCCCCTCTTTCACACACAACGATTCGGCGAAACGGCTTTTGCCAGAACGCACGCCGCCCGTTACCAATCGAATTCCCATCGTTTCCTCCTCAATCCATGCATGACCGCAAAACAGCGAGCAGCCGGTCATTCTCTTCCGGTCTTTTGATGGCAATACGGAAATAATCATCCCCCAATGCTGGATAATTGGCGCAACTCCGGATCAGGACACCTTGGCTGGCGCAGGCGTGTTGAAGTTGCCGCGCGTCAATCTTGCCGCCGTTGACCCTTCCCAACAGATAGTTGGCTTCGCTTGGGAAAAACGCCATTTCCGAAAACTGAGCCAATTCTCCAACCATCCGCGCGCGCTCTGGCTCAAGCCAGCGACGCACCGCCAACGCGTGCGCGCGATACACTTCCGGGCGCATCACCTCTTCTCCCGCAATCTGCGCCAAGCCATTCACATTCCATGGCGTCCGCATCAAGCGCAACCGCGCGGCGACTTCAGGGGCGGCCACCGCATATCCCAACCGCAGGCCGGGCAAAGCGAAGAATTTCGTCAAAGAGCGCAACACAATCACCTGTGGATGGGCAGAAATCAACCGCACCGCTGAACGTTCTTCACCATCGGCCACGAAATCGAGAAACGCCTCATCCACAATCAACCAAGTCTGCCACCGCTTCGCCCCTGCCGCCATCTTCTCCATTAGTCCGGCGGGGAGCAGATGGCCAGTGGGATTGTTCGGCGTCCCTACAAAGAGCGCATCCACTTCCTTCATCAATGCCTCCACCGCAGACGGCTCCGGCAGAAAACCTTCTTCCCAGCAAGTATGAATGGAATGCACGGGTATTCCCCGCTTTGTGGCACTGTCCGCATATTCGGCAAAAGCGGGCTGAATCACGCCGACCTTCTGTGGCGACAAGGCCTGCACCAACAAATCGATGAGTTCAGCCGCTCCATTACCCACGATCACCCCCTCGGCATCCATTTCGTGAAACTGGGCAATCATCCGCCGTAGCACGCGAGCGTCCGGATCGGGATAACGACTTAACACAGGGACCCCAGGCTCTCTGAGCGCCTGATTTAAAACATCCAACACACTGGACGGGGGGCCGTAAGGATATATGTTTGAACTGAAATCAAGCCATGCATTTTCTTCGATTGAGAACATCGCTTGGGCTGTGGCCAGATCCCCGCCGTGCCCAAAACGTTCGATCATCATCTCTGTCCTTCCCTTCTCTTTTCCCTTCGTTAACCCCTTTTTTAACCTTGCGGTGACCTTTTCAAAGTCTGCCATTTCATCATAACACGCCAGACAGGCACGCTCAGCCCCATTTGTAAAAAAGCGCACTCTCACCATGGAAAGAATGCGCTTTTTTATAAAACCTCTTTAAAATGACGCTTGTCTTCGAATAAGATCAACAAAGACACCTTTTCATCGTCAGGAGAATGCCTATGGCTGACAACGTGCATTTTCGTTCACGTTTCTTCACCAAAGAAGAAATTCGTGAAAAAGAAGATTGGTTAAACGAACATTTCAACCGCGGCTATGCCATTGCCACTCTCACCGAGTTGGAAACGGGTTATTTCGCTCATTTGATCCATGATCCTGCCCACCGCCTGCTCACCCGCGCCCGCTTCTTTTATCGGGGCATGGAAGAAAGCATGGATGCGTGGCTCACCTCAAAACACGAGGATGAATGGCAACATGACATCCATGCGGTAAATGACGGATACTGGGTTGTGATCTATCGGCAAAATCCCGCCATCCCACTTCCCGCCTCCAAGCTGTTGTTGATACAATGCGTGGAGTTATGGTGGCTATGGCTGATTGGCACCCTGTTCTTCGCCCTGCTCTATTTCACCAAGTGACGGGTTTGGTTCAGGCAAACCCAGATCGGCGAAGGTGGCCATTTCCCTGGCCAATCCCACAGCTGAATCAAACAGCGGAAAGCTGAGCGCTGCGCCGCTCGCTTCTCCCAACCGCATGCCGGCCGCAATGAGTGGCTCCAAACCCAATTCTTGCAACAGCACAGCATGAGCCGGTTCCACCGACAAATGGGAAGCAAATAACACGTCTTTGACCATCGGTTCTAATCTTACGGCAACGAGGGCGGCGGCGGTGGAAATCAAACCATCCATCACCGCCGGCAATCCCTCTTGCGCCGCCCCCAAATAGCACCCTACCATGCCCGCAATTTCTAATCCACCCAGTTGAGCCAACACTTCGAGCGGACGACTAGGGTCGGGGCGATGAGTGGCAAGCGCCTGTTTGATCGCCTGTTGCTTTTTAGACAAACTTTCGTCGGAGACCCCCGTGCCGCGGCCAGTCAGGCGCTCCACCTCCAACCCGGTGAGCGCCGCGGTCAAAGCTGCCCCCGAAGTCGTATTGCCGATACCCATCTCACCAACAGCCAGCAGGCGCGTTCCTTCTGCCTTCAATCGGCGAACTACGTCCAGTCCGGCCTGAATGGCTTGCTCCGCTTCATTCAGGCTCATCGCCGGAGCAACCGTGAAATTAGCAGTGCCCTTGCGCACCCGTCTGTCCACTACGGGAATTGGCACTTCATCCAACAAACTCCCGACATCAACCACTCTCACTTCTGCTCCATGCTGGCGAGCTAGCACATTGACCGCGGCTTTGCCTTTGGCGAAATTATGTATCATCAATCCAGTCACGGCCTGCGGATAGGCACTCACCCCTTCTTCCGCGATGCCATGATCCCCGCACATGATGACAATCGCTTTTTGACCAATATCAGGATGCAATTGTCCAGTGATACCGGCTAGCCTAACATAGATCTGTTCCAACGCACCCAAGCTACCCAACGGCTTGGTCAAATTGTCCACATGCCGCTTTGCTTGTCTCTGAACTTCTTCATGCAGTCGTTTGTGATTTATCTGACGCACCACGATGCCCCCCCTTTTTATGTTCGCACCAGCTTGATGATCTCTGTCAACCGCTCGGGATGACAGGCGATCAGGGAAGCGTCGGGATCGATGCCGTCAAACGCTTTGCCCCCATAATCGACGGTGACGGCTCCCGCTTCACGGGCCAGTAGCATTCCCGCATACATGTCGACTCCACCGGAACGGTAGACCACCATGGCGTCAATCTGCCCTTGTGCCAACAAACTCCAAGCGATCCCAGGTGCCCAGAGGCGCAACACCCGCTTACACCGTTGTTCCAAGGCTTGGCGCAAAGCCAAAGAGCGTTCATCCCCCTGTACATGATGTCCCTGTACCCAGGCGACAGTGGGGCGCTTGAACGATTGGGGTGCGATGATTAGCGGTTTGCCGTTGACTGTTGCCCCTTCCCCTTTTACAGCAACATACAACCGTTCTAAATGCGAATCATAAATGACTCCCAACACGGGCTCATCGCGATAAAAACAGGTGATGCACACCGCATACACCGGCAAGCCGATCGCATAGTTGTTGGTACCGTCCAGCGGATCGATCATCCAGGACCAATCGGGATCATCCCCACCTTGCCAGCCAAACTCCTCGCCCAAGATGCGGTGACTTGGAAACCGCTTCCTGATGACGGACACGATCCATTCTTCCGCTTGGCGGTCAATCTCCGTCACGATGTCACCGTATTCCCCTTTGGCTTCGATCTCCTTGTCGAGCAGAAAAGCTTCCTTCGCCAATTTCCCAGCCGCAACCGCCAATTCTTCGGCGGCCGCGCGCGCCTCACGCACCACTCGTTGCCACTCCACTTGATCGCCTCCTGTCAACAAACCGCTCACGCCTGACGGCGTTGTATCCAGCATACTAGAGTAAATTTTTCCACTAGGGCGTGTCTGATGAATAGGCCAGCGGCTCCCAAACCATTTTCTCATTCGCTTCACTTGTGCATCGGCGCTCCTCGAGAAAAGGTTTTTCCGCCGCTTCTTCCCCACCAACTTGATTTGCCAGACACACCCTAGTCAAGCTTGGCGCTGTTGGCTACTTTTTACTATCATCACGGCCATCCGGTATGTGTCCGCGTCGATCATCCCATACGATTTCATTTCCCGCAATTCATCTAAGATCAACTCACAATCGCCGAGATGATCCCCGGTGTAAATGACGGTCCCGAATTGCTTCAATAGCTTGCGCACATCCGCGAACGTCCGCATCAGATTCCCTCCCTTATGATACAATAGTTGCAACTCAATCATGAAAGGTGTGTCCCCATGTACCGATCATCATTCATTCCCATCAAACGATTAGCCGGTCAATTGATTTTGTCGCAACGTCACAACAATTGGGGAGCCACCTTGACAACCAAAGAGTTGATTTTTCAACGTCCCCATTTATCCTACCATATTTTTTTAGATGACATTTTGGGCCTTGTCCCCTATCCCCTGCCAACCAACCAGCGCGGAACCCACTCGGTGGTCGGCTGGCTTGAGCCCAATCGGCACCGCGATTTTTACAAGCTATCCGTCGCCCATCTTCATCTGGTCAACCGCCAAGGTGCGTTCACCCAAGATACCGCGGACTTGATCATTCCCCTCAACAGCCGTTTTATCCATTTTTTAAGCCAAGTGACCAATTTAACGCTGTTGCCATAATAAAAAGCCCCCCATGCCTGATGACGGAACGGGGGGCTTTTTGTTATGGGATTATCCCTTCGACACGGGACGCAACGCGGGAATCGCGCGATACATCGCTTGCGCCACAATGGCACCGACCACAGCTTTGGCGATGTCGCCAGGCAGGAAAATCAACAGGCTTGCGCTCAACGTGCCCATGGTGAGGGGAAGGTTCAAGTAAGTGACCACCCAAGCGAATCCGATCGCATGTACCACTGCGACGCCTCCGACCAGGTGGGCCAAGATGAGCTGCCATAAGGCGATCTGCCTATGCCGCGCCATCTTCTGAACCATCCAACCAATCACGCAAACGGCCAACAGCCAACTGAAGACATACCCTCCGGTCGGCCCGACCAACTTGGCCAGCCCGCCTGTTCCTCCCGCCATGACTGGTGCCCCGGCCGCGGCGAGGCCAATGAACACCGCCATGCTGATAACGCCCCGCTTGGCGCCTATGAGAGAGCCTGCCAACATGACTACCAATGGTTGCAGGGTAATAGGAACCGGTCCTATCGGAATCTGAAATTGTCCGCTCACTGCCAACAATGCCGTGAACAATGCAATCCATGTCATGTCACGCACGGTCTGCCTGTTTTTGTCCATCTTGCAGTCTCCTTAATAATTGACTATAAAATCATTTTTAGATTATAGCGTTCCGTTTATATTGTCAACTAATTAGTCATTCTCCGTTTACAAATAAACCTCACTTCTCCTCTCCGTGTGCCATCCCCATGCCAATTGGTTCGCCTGTTTCCGGGCAGGCGCCTTGTCAGCGCGCAGGCGCGGAACATAAGATATCCCATCCAGGTCAACAAGTGCTGAGGAGTGACCTTCTTTGAACCATGACAATCCGCGTGCGTACACGCACAAATTTCGACTTGCTGCCCATCACCCCGCCAATCTCTTTGTATCCGTCGCCCGCCGTATCAAAAGCGGTGTCGTAGCAATTGAAACCATGGAGGAGCAAAGAGGCCTCTCCCTGCAAAGCGCGGTCTTGGGCATGCTGTTTCCCGAACTCGCCAAGCCGGTTAACCGGTCGCGCCAATTCGGTTCGGGTTTCATCATTCATCCGTCCGGTTATGTCTTGACCAATCAGCATGTGATCGAACGCACGTCGGAAATCCGGGTCAAAGTGGACGGAGTCAAGCGCACCTTGCCCGCCACTGTGGTTTGGTCCCACCCGGACAAGGACATTGCTGTATTGAAGATTCAACCACCGCGGCCCTTAAAGTCGCTTACTTTGGGATCTTCCGAAGCGACCCAAGTGGGAGAATGGGTGCTAGCCATGGGCAATCCGATGGGTCTGGAACAAAGCGTCACCGTCGGGGTGATCAGCGGCAAAAATCGTCCCCTCCACATCAATGGCTTGCACTATGACAACGTCATTCAGACCGATGCCGCCATCAATCCCGGCAACAGCGGAGGGCCATTGGTCAACATCTTAGGCGAAGTGATCGGTATCAACACCCTGATTATTTTTCCCTCGCAGAGCTTGGGGTTTGCGATCCCCATTGAAGATGTGTTGGCCGACATCCGACGTTTCTTGCCGTGACCGCAAATGCGACAAACCACCTCGGCATATGCCGGGTGGTTTGCGTTTGTCTTCCAATTGATTTCGTTGTTCGGATTTGCTTGTTCAAGCGTTTTTCATGCCGTCAATCAACACCCGAACCACTTCTGGACGGGAAAACTCCGGCGGCGGCATCGTTCCCTCGCGCAACATCTGTCTTACTTTTGTTCCCGACAGGATCACATGGTCTTCTTTGCCGTGCGGGCATGTTTTGTATGAAGCCATCCCCGCGCACTTCTTGCAATAAAAGCTGTGTTCAAAAAACAGGGGTGTGATTCCCAATTCGTCGGGGGTAAACCGGCTAAAGATTTTTTGCGCATCATACGTGCCGTAATAATCGCCCACCCCCGCATGGTCGCGGCCGACGATGAAGTGTGTACAACCGTAGTTTTTGCGAGCCATCGCATGGAAGATGGCCTCACGCGGCCCGGCGTAACGCATGGCTGCTGGAAATACCCCCAACATCACCCGGTCGCGCGGGTAGTAGTGTTCCAAAATCACTTCATAACTTTTTAATCTCACATCGGCAGGGATGTCATCCGACTTCGTCTGCCCTACCAGCGGATGCAAAAAGAGGCCATCCACCGTTTCCAACGCCGCTTTTTGGATGTATTCATGCGCCCGGTGCACGGGATTGCGCGTCTGAAAGCCGACAACTTTCCGCCAGCCCCGCTCTTCAAACATTTTTCTCGTATCGGCGGGGTCATACGCATACTTCGCAAAAATGCCTTGATCCAATCTTTCCAGAAGCGTGATTTCCCCGCCTAGATACACGTTTGACTGCGCCGCCAACCGGGCAACCCCAGGATGGTTGCGATCCACGGTCTGATACACTTTGCTCGCTTCCAACTCCGGATCCACTCGGTACACACTTTCCACGCGTACCACGGCCACAAGCACTCCTGTTTCCGTCACCAGGGACACATACTCCGCTCGCTTAACTTCTGCCTCTTTCTCTTCTGGAATAGGCAAGGTAATAGGAATGCTCCATACCGTACCGTCAGCAAGCCGCATCTCGTCCCGAACGGACTCATAATCCCGCTCATTGAGAAATCCCGTCAGCGGGGAAAACACGCCCGTTGCTAAGCAATGCAAGTCAGACAACGTCACTGCGCCGACCGATATGGAGGGAAACGCCGCCGCCCTTTCTAACCATTTCTCTTTTTCTTCTCCTGTTGCAACACGTTGCACCAATCGTCCTCCGTGAGGGGCGATCAATTCTGCCATGCTTTCGTCTCCCTTCACACCATCTTGATTCCTGTAACAAACAACACAACGATAATGCCAATGCGCAGAGCCCGGTCGGGAACGCGGAGAGTCAATCTCCCCCCGAGCAAAATCCCGGGAACCGAACCCAAAAGCAACCAAGCTACAAACTCCAAGTTCACATGACCGAATGAAGCATGCATCGCACCCGCGCTTAAGGTGAGAAAAAAGGCATGAACCACATCGGTTCCCACCAATTTCGCCGCCGCGAGTGACGTGCTGGAAAGCAAGATCGCCATAAACAGCGTCCCGCTGCCAACCGATGTCAGGCCCACCAATAAACCACCCAAGAAGCCGACCCATCCCAGCGGGACCTTGTTGATCCACTCACTTGGGCGTTCCGTTTTGCCCATCATTTTGATCAACATGAACAGTGATACAATGATAAACTTCAACCCTAGGAACTGGCCCAACACCTGCTCAATATCTAAATTGGCAAACCGCTTCAACGCCTGGATCGTCAGCACACCCAACAAACCGCCGGGAACGCTTCCTTTGGCCAGGCGCCGAACAATGCTCCAATCGACTGTTTTCTAGCGGAAATGCTGAAAGCTCCCCACCGCTTTGGTCACTGCTACATATATCAAGTCCGTCCCCACTGCCATCGTCGGTGAAAAGCCATACAGCAAGATGAGAAGCGGTGTCATCAGAAGCCCCCCACCCATTCCCGTCAAGCCCACGAGCAAACCGACGATGAATCCAGTGAAGGAGACTGTCAACATTACTCGCTTTGCGGGACGTGCAACCCGCATTCCGTTTTTGCAGACCCGGACCATCTGCCCGCGCGCGGATCTTCACCCGGTTTCACTTGCCGGGTGCATGGCTGGCAACCGATGCTTGGATACTGTTGGTCGTGTAATGGGTTGTACGGAATATCATGGGCGAAGATATAGTTCCACACCTGTTTTTCCTTCCAAAAGGCCAAAGGATTCAATTTGACCATGCCAAAGGCTTGATCCCATTCAATCACTTCCGCATGCGCTCGCGTGGGCGACTGTTCGCGGCGGATGCCGGTGATCCACCCTTGATAACCGGTCAGGAATTTTCTAAGCGGCTCCACCTTGCGCAGTTTGCAGCATAAGTCGGGATCGCGTTTCCAAAGCTCAGCACCGTAGCGCTCCTGTTGTTCTTCCAACGTCAGTGCCGGCGCAACGCGAATAAATTCTTTCTGGTAACGCTCGCTCAAGCGGTCGCGCACCTGATATGTCTCCGCAAAGTGCAAATCGGTATCCAAATAAAAAATATCTAGTTCAGGATTTACCTTCAGCGCCATATCCACCAGCGCCACATCCTCATAACCGAAGCTACAAGCCAGCGTGATCGCTTTGACTCCAATCTCTTCTACGCCGAAACGGATGATTTCTTCCGGATGTTTCGTCCGCAACTCTTCTTGCAAACTCTTCAGCCGCGTTTCATCCAACACCGCATGTTGCAACAGCTGTTTTTCCATTTTCATTCCTCCTCACCCATTCCATATATGTCTGGTTGCACGGTTTGATCACATATCAGACCATTTTCAGCCGTTGGACGACAAGACGTAACCAGAACCCGGGCGAACTCTCTTTTTCTCTTCCAGTGTCCATTCCCTCACATCTGGCGTGGCTATTAGATAACGCTCCAATTCCTTTTCCGCATGGGTGAAAGCTTGCTCGTCGCCCGTCGACAACACCACCACCGCATGGGTGTCGCCGTTTTTCAGTTCAGCCTTCAACCGGTATAAGTACAATTCCTGGCTCATACTGATGGCACCACCCGTTCACAAATGCGATCCAGTTCCGCTTGGCACGCCTCTATGCCAACTCGCTCGATAAACTGTGTAAACCGTTCTCCGGCCTGTCTTTGTTCTTTATAGAACAGAACAAGCTCTTTCAGCACCGGAGCTACATGTTCTTTGGCCACGCGCCCTTTGAGCGGAGTGTTGAACTTCCCTGCCCCGAACAGATGGCCGCCGACGGAGATTTGGTAAGATTCGACCATCCCTTGGGCTGTTTTGCTTTTGCCACCCATCAAGCCGATGTCGGCGATTTGCTGTTGCCCGCAGGAGTTGGGACATCCATTGACGTGAATCCGGATCGGGGTGTCCAATTCCACATGCTCATCCAGATACCGCGCCACTTCTCGCATCAACTCTTTCGTCTCTGTGAGCGCCAAGTTGCAAAACTCATTGCCGGTGCAGGACACGGCATGGCCTTCAAACGGTTTTGGCGACGGGCTCAACCGCTTCAAGAGCGGCTCCTCGAGCAGGGCAGCTACCTTCTCATCAGGCACATCGGAGATGATGATGTTTTGCGTGTTGACTGTGCGCAATGTCCCCGAGCCATAACGATCAGCCAAATCAGCCAACGCTGCGAATTCTTCCGCCGAAGTCCGGCCGACCGGAATACTTAACCCCACATAGGAGAGGCCCGCTTGTTTTTGCGGATGCACTCCGGTGAAATATCCCGCATTCCAGCCAACGATCCGATCTTCCCCGCGCGTCGGGTAGGTGCCGATCTCGCCGGACAACACCTCCAAAAATTTCTCCGGGCCCCAGTCGGCGACCAAGAATTTCAGGCGGGAGCGGTGTCGTTTTTGTCGATACCCATAATCGCGGAACACTTTGGTCACTCCCACGGCTACATCCACCACTTGCTCCGGTCGGACAAATATATCCAATTGTTGTGCCAAATGCGGACGGTTGGACAAGCCGCCGCCCACCCAAACATGGAATCCAACCACTTCTTCCCCATCTATTTCTTTGACTGCGGGAGTGAACGCAAGATCGTTGATCTGCGCATGGGCAGGATTATAAATGCTTGCCGAAACCGAAATTTTGTACTTGCGCGGCAGGTTGGAAAACTCTCTGTTCAGCAAAAAAGTCTTCTCCAACTCAGCCACAATCGGCCGGGTATCAATCAATTCATTGGGATCGATGCCCGCCAGCGGATTGCCAATAATGGTCCGTGGGCAATCGCCGCACGCTTCATATGAATGGAGGCCAACTTCGCCTAAACGGTCGAACATCTCCGGCAGATTTTCCACCCGCAACCAATGGTATTGAATGGCCTGCCGCGTCGTCACATCAATCAAACCACGGCCGAACCGTTCAGAGAGCTCCGCGATGACTCTCGCTTGGCGGCTGTTTAAGATGCCGGTGGGAATGCGAACCCGCATCATGAAGTAACCGTCAGATTTTGGGCGCTGTTGATATATGCCCGCCCATTTGAACAAGGAGAATTTCTCCTCCGGAATGGAGGCAAACCCCTGTTTGGCGTAAACTTCTCTGATCTCATCGATGATGTCGAGCCCATCCTGTCTCAATTTCAATTGCTCTACTGAATTTAGTTTGTCTGCTTGTTCAGCCCACTTCCATTCTACCGTCATGGCAGTCACTCCCTTTGCCCAATTTCCCCCGTGTTAACAGACAACCCACGCTTTCCTCCAGCGTCTGCTCATGTAAAACAGGTATTCCATATACATTAACTCGGAATTAAGTACACTGATTTAAGAATAAAATAGATAACTAATTCAGTCAATCATTTTTATTCAATTCTTACATCATAACCCAAGTTAGATGATCGGGTTTATTAAAATTTGACCGAACCGCCTTGCCGATGCGATCCGTTCATTTTCCGCTGTAGGAAGCTTTCTTTCATCATATGCTCTGCCAACCCTTCCTTTTCACTTGTTCCAATTCGCGGCAAACCCATTTATCGTAGAACGCTCATTTGATACACTTTAGTTTGTGGCCCGCCCACACGGAGCCGCCATGTAAAACACATTCCCCCGTGGGGATCAAGGAGGCGTTTGCTATGGAATTGATCGTATATTTGGCTGGGCAGATTCACGATGATTGGCGGGAGCAATTGCGTCAAGGCGCGCAAGCCCGCAACCTCCCCATCCGCTTCAAAGGGCCGCAAGAAAACCATGATCTCTCCGATGAGATCGGCGAACGCATCAAAGGAACGCAACCAAACGCTGTGTATCGCGACCATGTCGCTTCAGAAGTGAATAACCTACGCACACGGGTTTGGATGCAAAAAGCAGACATCGTGATCGCGCTATTCGGTGAAAAATACCGGCAATGGAACACGGCAATGGATGCGTCCATGGCTTTGGCTTTAAATAAGCCATTGATTCTCATCCGGCCAGAAAGTCTGCACCATCCGCTCAAAGAACTCGCCCAACGCGCGCAACTGGTTGTCGAGACCCCTGAACAAGCCTTGGACGCCTTGGCTTATCTCTTCGAAGAATAAAGGACTCCGCTTTTTTGGAGTCCTTTCATCCACAGCAAAAAACCAGGCGCCCTTCCGCCCGGTTTCCTATTACGCAATCCCCTATGCATCCGCTAATCGCGCTGGTTGATCTTCAAATACCACATAATCCAAATTGATGTTTAAAAACATCATGTCCCGGCCAGAATTCTGTTCCCGGATCATGAAATAATCCCGGCCCACTTGGCGCAACACCCCTGAGAATGTCACATCCCGCCACTGTTGGCTACCGTCATAAGTCAAAAACACCGTGATTCGTCTTCCCACATTGGCTTGCATCAAATCTTCTGAAAACCGCCGCTCCTGCCGCCGCTGCGACACATTGGCATCCATGCCCATAACATATGGATAAGACCAGTACATCTCCACCGCCTCCTAAAAACTGAATACTTTGGGGCAATCCTCTTGGCTCGGTATATAAAAGCAATGGCTTTTATAACGCCCGGCGTTAACTTGGTTGAACCATCGGGCCGGGCATGCTCCTGGTGGCTCGAAAAACCACAAAGCGTACCGGCCCGGGATGAACCGCTGGCCGCGAATGACTTGTCGGGCCAGCCGGATGTCCAGTTGGCGCGCCGCTTGGTAGAAATAAGGCTTTTGCACTGCTTCAAACCCGCCCGGAGATTGAAACACCATATCCTGAACCGAGCGCAGTCCCTCAAAATCGAGGCAATCGGCCAACACCCTGTTCACGCCCACATTGCCCACATTCAACATACCGAGTTTCCCGTCTCCCTCTGCTTCCGCCCGCATCAACCGGGCCAACAACTTGACATCTTTTTCCCGCGCGTTGATGATGGCCATACCATCCCCCCTGAGGTAAAAATATGTGGACCCCTGTCAAAAAAGAACATCAAATGTTTGGAAGCGGAGTCGACGGGTTCGGATTATCTCCCATCGTATGCCATCTGTCCGTTCACCACTGTGCACACCGTCTTCGCTTCTATCCATTCCTCCGCTGGGCACTGCAAAAGATCGCGGTCGTACACGGTGAGATCGGCCCAGCGCCCAACGGCGATCACGCCTCTCTCCTTTTCCATGCCTTCAGCGTAAGCACTTCCCTGCGTGAACAAGCGCAAAGCTGCAAGCGGTTGCAATTTCTGCTCAGGCAGATATCCAGGATGAGTAACTGGATCTTCTAGGCGCCGCCGGGTCACTGCCGCGTGCATTCCCAAGAGCGGATGCAAGGGCTCGATTGGAGCATCACTTCCCGCCGCGCAGGGAATTCCCGTTTCGAGCAACGTTTTCCATGCATAGGCATAAGCGATCCGTTGTTCTCCCACCCGCTCTAACACCCATGGAAAGTCGCTCGCCACAAAACGTGGTTGAATGTCCACCACCACATCCAGCCGTTGCAGGCGCGCAATCAGATCCGCCCGCAAAAATTGACCATGAATGAGGCGATGCCGTAGCTCTCCTGCCGGAGCGGGGACTTGCTCCATGGTCTCAATCACCCGGCGCGCCGCTTCATCACCAATCGCATGAACCGCGATGGGGCGCCCATAGGCAGCAGCACGGCGCGCCAAGTCCAGCAATTCCGCCTGCTCGTGGATCGCCACCCCGATTTGGCTCGAATCATCGGCATAAGGCGCCGACATCAACGCTGTCCTTCCGCCAATTGAACCATCGGCAAAAATTTTTACCGCCCCCAAGCGAACCCACGGATTTGGCGCCAGCTCCGTTGGCTCCAGCTCATCGAGTTCAGCCAGATAAGGGTGATACAACAGATGATGCGTTCGAAACTTCACTCCCTCATCCACCAACTCGCGATAAATCCGCACCAACTCCCCAACATTTCCGATATACCGCAAATCTTCACTGTGTCCGCCAGTCAATCCACAAGCCAACGCCTGTTTCATCGCTTGGCGAATCGTCTCTTTCTTTTCATGGTAAGACGGGGTGGGTTGCGCAGCATAGAAAGGCTGGGAAGCTTGTTCATACACCCATCCGTTCAGCCGTCCGCTTCCGTCCCGCCCAAACACACCGCCTTCCGGTGGCGCCGTTGCCTCTGTGATCCCCGCCGCCTGGTAAGCGGCCGAATTGACAAAATGGGCATGCAAACAGACCCGGGCCAAAAGCACGGGATGGTGGGGGCTGGCTTCATCCAACTCCTCCAGTGTCGGCGCGCCGCCCTGCAAACGATTTTCATCCAACCCCATGCCCAGAATCCATTCACCCTCTTTGCTAGTTGGCACCCGCCATTTGATCGCCTGCAATAACTCCGCTTTGCTCCGACACGCGCCCAGATCCAGCCATCGCAACCGTTGCCCGACCCCTGACAGGTGAAGATGGCTGTCGACGAACCCCGGATAAACATAGCCCCCTTGCAAATCTACCTTGTTCACTTGCGCCCGGCCATGATCGAGCAAAAGCTGTTCCGTCTCCCCCACCGCCACAATCCGCCCCCGCTCCACAACTACCGCTTCCGCCAATGGCTGGGACGGGTCCAACGTGGTAATCCGTCCGTGATAATAGATCGTTTTCCCGTTCATGCCAGTCCTCTCCCCTGTCCTGATCTGATTGGAAACATTTTACGATATTACCCGAACATATATTTGCATATAATAAAAACAAACGCAAGCATACGTTCGCATAATGGAGTGACCCATATGGAATCAACGGTGCTTCTCATTGACATGCAATCTTTCTACGCCAGCATCGAAAAAGCCTTGCGACCCGAGTTACAACATCGCCCTTTGGTCGTCTCGGGTGACCCAGAGCGGCGAAGTGGCGTCATCCTCGCCGCTTGCCCGCTCGCCAAATCCTATGGCATCCAAAACGCTATCACCTTGCGGGAAGCGGAAGAGCGTTGCCCCCACTTGACCGTGGTTCGGCCGCGAATGTCCCTTTACCTACAAACCTCCCTGCGGATTACAGAGATTTTGGGCCAATTTAGCGATCAGGTTGAACCGTATTCGATTGATGAGCAATTCATTTCCATCAGCGGTTGTCAAACATTATTCGGCTCCCCGATGGAAACGGCCCGCAAAATCCAACAAGAGATCGCCATCCAACTCGGTCTATATGCCCGGATTGGCGTCGGCCCCAACAAAGTGCTCAGCAAAATGGCTTGCGACCACTTCGCCAAAAAGAACGAAAGCGGCCTGTTTGAGCTGACCAAAGACAAGTTGGAAACCCATCTCTGGCCGTTGCCCGTTGAAAAAATGTTTGGTGTTGGCAAACGGATGGGACGCCACTTGCGCCGCATGGGAATCGCCACGATTGGCGACCTCGCCCGTTGCCCACTGGCTCGCCTGCGAAAACGGTGGGGGGTGAACGGGCATGTTCTGTGGATGACAGCCAACGGCATTGACCTATCACCCGTTCATCCCGACACGTTTCAAAAACAAAAAGCGATCGGGCACCAGATGACCTTGCCCCGTGACTATCGCACCGCGGAAGAAATCGGCGTCGTTTTATTGGAGTTGTGCGAGGAAGTGTGCCGGCGCGCGCGTCGGCAACGGCAAGTGGGGTGGACTGTCAGCGTCGGTTGCCGCGGAGCCGATTTCAACTTCCCCAGCGGCTTCCATCGGCAACGCACCATGCCGGAAGCGACCAATCACACGATGACTGTATTTAGCCATGCCCGGGAATTGTTCACCCGCTTTTGGGACGGCCAGCCGATCCGCTCCATCGGTGTAAGCCTGAGCCAGCTGTCCGCCGATCGACCCATGCAACTCAGCTTGTTTGAGAACAATGATCAACAGCACCGTTTGGGCCATGTCATGGATGAAATCAACCAACGCTTCGGCCCCACCGCCATTTTGCGGGCCGCTTCGCTCACCCGCGCCGGGCAGGCTCTAGAACGGTCACAAAAAATAGGAGGGCATTACCGATGAATGAATCTTTGAATCGCCACAACATGCTGTGGGAAGGTAGCCGTATGTTTCTCCCAGAACACCGTGCGGCACTCTTGCAGCGCAAACAGGACGAGGAAGCGTTCATTCCCCCCCAGTTGGATGAAGACCAGCTCGTCGAGATGAATCGCCTGCTGATGGAGGCGGTGGATGGCGACTTCCCTCTGCTCGTCCGTTATGTGAACCGGCGCCGCCCCTGTGAATGGTGCGGCTTTGTGCAGAAGATCAATCCGCATGAGCGCTGGATTCGACTGGCCAATGGGCGGGAAACCACCACCATCCCCTTCTCCGACATCTACGGAATGGAAAAGGCTACGGACAGAGATGACGTATAAGGCCTTCCCGCCTTAGGCCATACGGGGCGGGGATTGATCCATCGAAGAGCGTCACCGATGTGGCTGCGCTCAGAGGTTGAAGCCTTCTCAAGCAGCCGTCTGAAACTTTCCATCTTCTTCTGACCGCGCCTGCGCCCGAATAAACCACACAATTCCGACGATAGAGAGCAATCCACCCACCAGTTGCGACCAAATAACCGCCTCATCAAGGAGCCACGCTGCCAACAAGACCGTTCCTACCGGTTCACCCAGTACTGCCATCTGAATCGTAACCGCTTTGGTAAACTTGAGTAACCAATTGAACAACAAGTGGCCAAAGACGGTCGGCACGGCGGCCAGCAGGAAGAAGATGCCCCATTCTTCAGCTGGATAGGAAAACAGCGGGACACCGAGAACAACGTTATATCCGGCCAGCACCAAGGTTGCGACCACAAACACCACAAAACTGTAAACCGTCGAAGAGATGCGCTGGCGCAAATTTTGCCCCAATAGCATATGGATGGCAACAGCAACCGCGCCCAAAAACGACAAAACATCTCCCCACAGCGCAGTCAGGGTCCAAGTAAAATCACCGCCAACAACCAGCCCCGTGCCAACCAGCGCCAATCCCATTCCCCAAAACGCACGCGCCGGATATTTCTCCTTAAACATCAGAAAAGCTCCCGCCGCCACCAAGAGCGGAGTCAGATTCAAGAAAATCATCGCACTAGCCACTGAGGTGTAATGGAAGGATGACATCCAGAACAAAAAATGCAAGCTCAAAAAAAAGCCCGACAACGACAGTCGAACCCAATCCTTACCCGTCAGTCTGACCAGCCCAGCACGCTCCCGCCAGACCCAGGGCAACATGAGCAACGCAGTCAGCGACAAACGATGCGTGGCCAACACGCTAGCAGGCGCAGACGACCACTTGATGAAAATACCGGAAAAAGAGAATGCCACCACTCCCAATGCGAGTAACAAAAACACACCTGCACGCGATGGATTCATCGTTTCACCTCCCTTTGGCATCATATTCTGATTTTAAGACAAAACCATGCCGATGTCTCCACTCCCACCACGAAAAAAGGGCCGCATCCTTCCCCATGGATGCAACCCTCTCACGCGCTTCTATTTCCCTCTTTTCAACCGATCGCGCTCTCGCACCAGCTCTTGAAAACGCCGTTCCAGCTCAGCTCGCTCCGCCTCTGGTAACGGGAAACCGAGTCGCCCCAGCACTTCCGCCAATGCCGTTTCAATCCGCAACAAGGCCTCGGCCGACTGTTTGGGCTGGGAGGTGGATGTTCGTGTCAAGCTCCGCTCATACTCCGCAAACGTCCCCTCGAAATAAACGGCGTGCTGATCTTCAATGATGATCAAGCGTTCAGCCACCTCCCGGAGCAAATGGCGGTCATGCGAAGCGAACAGCAACGTTCCCGGATAACTTTTGAGCACCCGTTCCAACTCCTCGCGCGCAAACAGATCCAAGAAATTGGTTGGTTCATCCAACACCAGCACATTGGACTCACTCAAAAACACTTTGGCCAACGCCGCCTTCACCCGCTCGCCGCCGCTGAGCACGCTTACCGGCTTGTGCACCTCCTCACGTCGAAACAACAGCCGAGCGAGTACCGTGCGGATCATGGTCTCATCATACCGGCTGGATGTCCGCACATTCTCCAAAATCGATTTTCTTTCATCCAACACATTGATTTGTTGCTGGAAAAAGCCGATTTTCGCCGCCGAGGCCCAAGCAACCCCAGGTGCGCGGGAAACCAGTAGCTGAAGCAATGTCGATTTGCCCGTACCATTGGCACCAATCACGCCCACCTTCGCTCCCGTCGGAATCGCGCACCGAAGCGGCGCAAACAGGCCTGGTTTGCCGACTTGCTCCAGTCGCAACACCACCTTGCTCCCGATGGGATCGTGATGGCTGGCATCAAATTGCACATGCGGCAACTCGCGCGGCTTTTCTTTCTCTTCCAAGCGGGCCAACCGTGATTCGAGCGCTTTCGCACGCCCTGCCACTTTTCCCTGCTTCGTCCCTCGATAATCTTTGCCCATACGGGCTTCGGACACGCTCATCCCCTTCGGCGGCTTCATCATCCTCCGCGACCGTTCTTTCACTTCACGAATCGCCGCTTGCAACCGTTTTTTCTCGGCCACGTACTGATCATACTCCGCTTGGGCAAAGGCACGACGCCGTTCCTTTTCTTCGCGGTAAAAGGAGTAGTTACCCGGATATAGTGTGCACACTCCCTGTTCAATCTCCAGAATCTTACCGCAAACCGCATCCAACAGCGCCCGGTCATGTGAGATCAGAAGGACGGCGCGGTCTGTCGCCCGCAACTCTTTCTCCAGCCACTTGACCCCGGCCAAATCGAGGTGAGAGGTCGGCTCATCCGCTAACAAAAGCGAGGCTTGCTTCGATAAGGCCCGTTTAATCTGCTCGCGCACCTGTTCACCCCCGCTCAGCGGCATTTCGCTGTCGCCGACTAGCTGTCTGATCCAAGCCACCGAACCGCGCCGCACAATCCGTCCTTCGTCGGCGGGCTCTTCCCCGGCCAATGTGCGCAAAAGCGTCGTTTTGCCGGCGCCGTTCAAACCGACGATGCCGATTTTTTCACCGGCTTGTACCTTCAATTCATCTAACGTGAACAACAACCGCTCACCCAACCACTTATTCACATTCGCCGCTTCTAGCAAAAACAAAAAAATCCTCCCTTCGCTCCCAGAGAGGATTCATGCCATATCCGTTTAACGGCATGCACGAAAAGCACATCGCCCGGCAGGTATAAACCAGCCAAGCAACGCGCCAGCGATGCTCGTGCAATAACGAAAAATGGACAGACGAATCCCGCTCCGAAAACACTGAGTAATTGATTCCTCAATGATTGGTTTCGATTAGCGAGATACATTGTCCATTGTTCGCATACCGTTCCTTTCCTTCAATTTGTCATTTATTATAACCCTCCCAAACGCGCTCCGTCAACGAACAGCAAAGCGATCGGGCAAAAGGCAAACCTTACAGAAGCAAGAACGATAAAAAGCGATGCGCTAGGAGTTTCAAGGCTAAAGCGTCAGCCGCAACACCTTGAGGGACCCGTCTTCCCGCTCAACTTGAAAGCTGAGCCGCTCGTATAAACCGAGCACCGGGTTATCCTTATGCACGGCGACCGAAAGCGCCTGAAAGCCCTCCATGCGGGCTTGATTAACCAACCGGGTAATCAGGTAGCGCCCAATCCCTTGATTGCGATACTCTGGCGAAACAGCCGCAATCAGCTCTGGCGTCTTCTCATCAAGAAAAGCGAGCCCCGGGCGGTCTTGTGTGAATTGGCGGAACCACACCGCACCAATCGGCTTTTTTTCTTTCTTTAATAAAACGATAAAGCCGATATCCACCCGTTTTCCCCAATCTGCGAGATAATGATCCATCATTTGTTCGCGTTCATTTCCATAAAACTCCATCGCCAACTCCAAGAATTCCTTTAACACAGGTGCATCAGCAGGTTTAATCGTGCGAAAAACGAGTTCCATGTCATGTTCATCCCTTTCATGTCATTGCACCAAACCACTAGAATATTAAATAATTTTATTCGACTTTTATATAGATTAACCCTGCTAAACATTTATAAAATGTAGAAAAGTACCCAATCATCCATTTCAATGCACCTGACTAGCCCTAACTACTTCTTTGCATCCGCTGCCCTAAGGGCTCTTCCCCAGCATTCACTAAAAGGCGAGCGACAACCAGCGTGACAGCGATCGCTGCCAGCAATCGGATCAACAACAGGTAAACGACCGGAATCCCAAGCGGGACAAAAATCAAGGTATCCTCAACCACCGCATGACAAGCGGCCAAAAAAATCATGATCAACGTCATGTCGCGCTTGGAAAAGTTACGCTCTTCCGCCTCTTGAATGATAAGACCCGCCCCCAGAAACAAGCCAGCAAATAACCCCGTGGCCATCGCAATCGCTCCATGCCCGGAAATCGACAAAGGTTTGAGTAGCGGCATAATCCACTGCGCCACCCTATCCAGAAAACCGACATCCTTGAGGGCCTGCAAAACGACCATCAACGGTAGCACAATCACCACCAGTTGCAATACACCTTCGGCCGCCGCATAGAAGGCCGTGAGCAAGATATCCCCCCAGCCGTCAGCATGAGCATGCTCAACTGGCGCTACCACTCCTTGCGCAATCGGTTCTCCGCCACCGGCCCACGTCCAGTTGATGATCAAGGCCGAGACCACTGCCAGTCCCATCCGCACAGTGATCACGGCCCATGTCGCCACACCCACCCGGCGGCAAACCGCCGATTCGATAAACATGTTGTGTGAGAAGCTAAGCATGACCGCCAAGATGAACGCTTGCTTCACCGTCAAGTCAACCGCCTGCATAGCCCCTAAAGCGGCATAAAGATTCAACACATTGCCCAGCACCAGCGGAATCGCCGCTTCCCCACCCAATCCAAAAACAGACATAAAGGGGGCGATGCTCTCCGTCACCCATCCCAACACGGGCGTCTGCTTAGCCACCTGAATGACAAACGCAATGGGAAGAACGATTTTGCTCAACTCCCACGACGTTTTAAGGCCAGCGCGCATCCCCTTCTTCCAATCCACGCTACGGTTCATCTTCTCCCACCCGCTCTTTCTGTTTGGCGATTCAATTTTACATCTGCACCAGTTCACACACGGCTTCCACATGCGCTGTCTGCGGAAACATATCAAACGGTTCAATCCCGGCAACCCGATACCCGCTCTTCAACAACTGCGCACAATCTTTGGCCAACGTCGCTGGATTGCAAGAAACATATACCACGCGCGGCACCTTTGTCCGCATCAGAGCCTGCAACAAAGGCTGTCCCAATCCGGTCCGTGGCGGGTCTACCACGATAACATCCGGCCGCAATCCTTCTTTGATCCACTTGGGCAAAAGCGTTTCCGCCGCACCCACGTAATATTCGGCATGGGCGATACCGTTTAATTTGGCATTCTCCTTGGCATCGGCAACGGCTTCAGGCACCGTATCCATGCCGATGACACGCTTCGCTTCAGAAGCCAACCACAAGCCGATGGTTCCCGCTCCGCAATAGGCGTCAATCACGGTTTCTGTCCCTGTCAGGCGAGCCGCTCGTTTGACCGCGTCATACAGCCGGACGGTCTGGGCGGGATTCAGCTGAAAGAAGGCCCGGGCGGATAACGCAAACGTCAATTCTCCCAATCGTTCAATCAGCTTCTCATTCCCCCACAACAGCCGGGATTCCTCTCCAAAAACAAGTGAGGTTTTATCTGGATTGTGGTTCAGCACTACGCTTTTCACTTGAGGTAGCCGTCGGGTCACTTCACGCACAAAAGCTTCTTCTTCGGGAAATGATTTCGTCCGGGTGACCAACACCAACTGGATTTCTTCCGTGGCGAAAGCAATCCGCCCTACCAGATGCCTGAGTGTGCCGCGATGTTTCCGCTCATCATAGATATCCACCCCCAACTCCTCCACCAGTCGCTTGGCTTCGTAGAGGGCTTCGTTCAGCTTGGGATGTTGCACCATGCATGCACTCGCATCAACCAATTGGTGGGAAGCGGCGGAAAACATGCCCATGGAGACTTGACCGCCCACACGCCGCAAAGGAAATTGCGCCTTGTTGCGATACGACCACGGTTCATCCATCGTGACAGTCTCGCTGATCGGCACATCTCGCAAACCAGCGTACCTGGCGAAACTCTCGGCAACCAACTCCCGCTTCAAGCGCTTCTGCATCCGGCGGTCAATGTGCTGCAATTGGCACCCACCGCACTCCCGATACACCGGACACGGCGGTTCCACCCGATAAGCCGATTTTTTCTTCACTTTTAATAGTTGGGCTTTGGCAAATTTGGGTTCCACTTGTACCACGCGGGCGACCACGATTTCACCCGGTACAGCGCCTTCCACAAAAACCACTTGCTTTTGGTAGTGGCCTATGCCCTCGCCATTGATGCCGATGCGGCGGATGGGAAGCTGGATCACCTCCCCCCGCTTCAAGCGAATCTGTTTTGCTTGCTTGGTTGACTTGTTCATCTGCCGTTTTCCTTTCCTTAATAAATGCGCTTATCCTATTGTACCCGAAACAATTTGAAAACGCAGGTCTGACGGCAGGTGATCCCTAAAAAAAGACGGCCATTAGTGGCCGCCAGACTAACTAAAAAACCGAAAGCTTGAATTCTGCCTGTTCACTGGTCGCCCGCCGCTTTAGCCAACGGCACCGCCTTAGAGCCCCATGGAACTCCTCCGCCCACAACGGGACGGTTTGCGTGCCAAGTCACTGCCAAGCTCCGCTCACGCAACAAGCGGTCCGCTTGCCCTCGCTCCCATCCGTTGGCGATCAACGCTAACCACGTCGTTTCCCCCTCTTGCGCCGCCTTCCATGCCTGCACCGATAGATCCGCCCGCTCCAGGTGCCCGACCACTTGGCCAGCCGATGCTTGCGCGGACGGAAAAGACAAGAGATGAAAGCGCGAGCCGTCTCCATCCGCACTCTCCAATAACAATGCGCGGGGAGCCGCTTTGCCGGAGGTCTGTCCCGTCAACCGCCACAAGTTGCACAAATCCTCCACCACAGCGCTGGCGGTCGGCTTCTCACCCGCCCCCTGGCCGATCAGCGTAAGATCCTGAACAAAGTCCCCCTCCACATGCACGGCATTGTACACATCGTTCACATTGGACAAGGGATGGGACAGCGGCAACAGGGTCGGGGATACCGAGCAGGACACTGGGCCGTTTTCACCATATTGTTCAGCAGAAGCGAGCAATTTAACCGCAAAACCAAGTTGATCGGCCAAGTCCAATTCGATCGGGGAGACCTGCGTGATGCCCACCCGCTGAATTTGATCGACAGGCACATGCACATCAAAAGCGAGGCGCGAGAGAATCGACAGTTTATGGGCAACATCAATCCCCTCGACATCTGCCGTCGGGTCCGCTTCAGCGTATCCCTTTTGTTGCGCTTCTATCAATATGTCCTCATACGTACGACCTTCGTCCTTCATTTTGGTTAAAATGAAGTTGGTTGTACCGTTCAATATTCCCGAAACTTTACATATGCGATTGGCCTTCAGGAAATGGGATACCGTACCGATAATCGGAATTCCGCCGCCCACACTGGCTTCATAAGCCAACTTCACACCAAACCGCTTTGCCCATGAGCGCAATTCTTCCCCATGGCGGGCCAACAACTCCTTGTTGGCGGACACAACGTGACAACCGTTTTCCATTGCCCGCCGCAAATAATCACGGGTAGGTTCGACGCCTCCCATCACTTCGATGACCACATCTACCTCGCGGGCCAGTACTTCGTCAAAACTGGTGGTCAACAACGATTGCGTTCCTTCCACTTGGCGTTCTTTGGTGATATCGCGCACCAAGATGGCCTCCACCGTTACCCACATGCCCGTGCGCCGGGCGATCACGTCTTGGTTGCTTTGAATCATCTTCCACACGCCGGTGCCTACCGTTCCCAAGCCCAACAGTGCCACTCGCACCTGTTCCATCCCAATCCCTCCAAATGATTGTGTTTGAATATAGAAAAAACCCTCTTCTAGATAAGAAGAGGGTTTTTGCACACGACGAAACCATTCTTCTTATCTCTCAGTGCTACATGTGCACTGCAGGATTTGGCACCTTCCGGTATGATATACCGAGGTTGCCGGGCTTCATCGGGCCAGTCCCTCCGCCACTCTGGATAAGAAAATCGTACAACCGATATCGTTTTTCCAATATTTTTATTTATTATGGGCTAACCGAGGATACTTGTCAATCATTAAAAAGAAAATGTCATTCCACAATCGTGTTGCGTAACAATCCCAACCGTTCGATCTCCAACTCTACCACATCTCCTGGTTGGAGATAAGGATGGACTTCCTCACCTAACTCCAACAAGCAGCCTGTGCCCACCGTGCCCGATCCGATCACGTCTCCAGGTACCAATTCGCACTCAGCAGACGCTCGTTCAATCATTTGCGCGAAGGTCCAATGCAAATCTTTGGTATTCCCTTTGGATAGCTCACGGCCATTGACACGCGCGCGCATCGTAAGCGACCAGCGCTCTCCGGCGCGGCAGTCTTCCAATTCATCTGTTGTCACCAACCAGGGGCCGAGCGACGTGGCGAAGTCTTTCCCTTTCGCCGGCCCAAGCCCGACCGCCACCTCTTGCAGTTGGGCGTCGCGGGCACTCCAATCATTCATGATCATGAAGCCAGCGATATGGGCAAGAGCTTCTTCGCGCTTGATGTTCTTTCCCCTTTTGCCGATGACGCAGGCAATCTCCAATTCATAGTCAAGCTGATTGGTGTACGCCGGTTTCTTCACAGGCGCTTCCGGGCCAATCACTGCCTGATGGTTGGAAAAATAAAAAACGGGGATTTCATACCACTGCGGTACCATGCCCAATCCCCGCTTTTGGCGGCATGTCCGTACATGTTCTTCAAATGCGTAGAAATCGCGCAGGCTACTCGGCGTCGCGATCGGCGCAAATAGATCCACTTCCGCCAAAGCTAATGCCACCGGTTCCCCTTCCACTTGCAAGCGCAACCAATCTCTCTGCCCCAGTGCTTGATCCAATCGTTGCAGAAAGTCGCGCTCCTGTTCGCCCCGTTGCAAAAACGTAAGCATGTCGGTGGCGAGACGATAAGGAAAGACGAGGTTTTGCTCCAACTCCATGCACTGCTGTGCCAGCCCGACATCGATCACATGCCCGTCCCGCACCCAGCCCAAACGGGCCAGCATCCCATCCTGTGATTGAATATTGAGTTCATCCGCTTTGACCATATAAGTAACCAACTTCATCCACTTTCCCTCCCCTCCTTTTTACAATATTCCAACTTTGAATCGTTTAGCAAGCGGCGAAATGATTCATCCCACCGCGAATAAAAAAACAGACTTCATTACAAAGTCTGCAAAATGGGAGCTTTGGCATTGCATGTCTCTTTGACGATTCTCTGACACGCGTCTGATGACATCAGCACCCCAAACCGTTCGCGCATCCGCCCCAATTGCAACGGCGAATCAAGCAGTTTGGAGACTTGCAGGCGAATGGTTGACGGACGCGTAATCATGGCGACGCGATGGTGCAAGAGATATTGCTGATTAGCTTCTTCCTGACCCGGGAAAGCTTCGAACAACAGCATCGGCAACTGTTTAGCAATCGCTTCAGTGATGGTCACCCCACCCGGCTTGGTGATCAAAAGGTCGGCAGCGGACATCCATATGGGTACATCGGTGCGGTACCCTTCAATCCGTATGTGCGGTGCGACAAACTGCCGGGTCAGCCGCTCAAACAATCCCTGATTCTTCCCTGTCAGCACCACCAACTGCAAATGGTCCAACTCTTGCAATTCGCCCACAACTTGTTCCAACGGTCCCAGGCCAGTGCCTCCGCCCATGACGAGCACCACCGGGCGCACGGGGGACAACCCCAACCGGCGGCACGCCTCTTGCTTGGATACATGCTCATAAAATGTGGGATTGACCGGAATGCCGGTCTCAATCAATGACAACCCGGTTTGCCACTGTATCCGCTCAAACTGATGCCAATTGGGCAATTTTTTGGGCACGCACAACACATGGGGCACGCGAGCGAGCCAAATGGGATGCAACTCATAATCCGTCACCACCCCAACCGTCGGGATCTCTTCGTAGATGTCCGGACACATGAGCAATCCGAAAGGATGGGTGGTCACAATTTTGGTTGGCTCCGTCACGCGAATCAGCTGATTCAACCTTTTGCGAATGGACCAACCCATCTTTTCAATCACTTCACTAGAAACGTACCGAATGACTTTGTTATGGTGAGTCCAATCATATAAATAATAGTATAAGGTCGGAAACTTACTTAGCATGCCGTGATATCCGGACTGCAACAGTGGATGAAAACTGTTTGGAATGAGTTGCAGCAGATCAACAACTTCCGCAGTGACGTTCGATTGTTTATTAAACTCGCACGCCAACGCTTTGGCGGCGGAGTTGTGGCCTGTCCCAAATCCCATTGTAAGCAAGAGTATGCGTTCGATGGCACTCCCCTCCTTAACCCATCTTCCCCATTATAGCGCGCTCATTTAGCGCATATATATGAATCTGTTGATTTCTTTACTAATCTTAACCAACTGTTCATACAGATTTGCCCTCATTTCCGGTTGTGAGCCAACGAGGCCTCGGCCATGCGCACCAGTTCTTTAACCATGCTTCCTCCGATGGCTCCGCCGATCTTGCCGGCGTCCTCAGCCTTCAGCTCTCCGTTCCCCCGCTCCTGAAACGGAATGCCTAATTGCTTGGCTACTTCCATACTTACGTCATCTGGGCTTGCGATATGCTTGCCCAACGCCTTGCCCATCACATTCTTCTTAAGCAAATCCATTCCCTGTCTGGCTGCGGGATTGAGCAACCGTTTTTTTCTTTTACGCGCCATCACATCCCCTCCTTGTTGGATAGTCTGCGACAACACCTTGGCAAATATAAGGGGTGAACTTTTTTTATTCTACACTTTTTGTTCACAGGGCGCAAAAGCGCACACTTCGCCCCGGAATGCCGCCAAAGCAAAAAAAGCGCAACCCCATAACGGGTTGCGCTCCCCCATTATCCGCGCGCGGCGAGATAACGTTTGTTTACTTCTTCCCAGTTGACCACATTCCAGAAAGCCTCGATGTAAGCCGGACGCTTGTTTTGGTATTTGAGGTAGTAAGCGTGCTCCCATACGTCCAGGCCCAAGATCGGTGTGGCCCCTTCCATCAGCGGGCTGTCTTGGTTAGGGGTGCTGGTCACAGCTAGCTTGCCATCTTTCACAACCAACCAAGCCCAACCGCTACCGAAGCGCTTGGTCGCCGCATCGGTGAATTGTTTCTTGAAGCTGTCGAAATCGCCGAAGGTATCTTTGATCGCTTGAGCTACTTCACCGGTCGGTTCACCGCCGCCATTTGGGCTCAAGATTTCCCAGAACAGGCTGTGGTTAGCGTGGCCACCACCGTTGTTACGAACAGCAGTGCGCACGTTTTCTGGCAGTGCATCCAGGTTGGAGATCAATGCTTCCACGGAAGTAGCGCTCACTTCCACCCCTTCCAGAGCGGCGTTCAAGTTGTTCACATATGTGGCATGATGGCGGTCATGGTGGATTTCCATGGTTTGCGCGTCAATGTGCGGCTCCAAAGCGTCAAAAGCGTAAGGCAATGCGAGCAGTTCGAATTTCGCCATTCCAGAACCCTCCTATGTAATATGTCCACACTCCTATTCCCCACTCAAGGGGAGAAGAGCTGCTATCATGATTGCGTCTCAATTTTTATTATGCAAAAAATCGGTGATGTTAGTCAACGAACTCACCCAAAAACTTATTTTTCTTAAGTGAACACCTTCATCAATTCGGTCACATCGTCCAGAATGTAATCCGCCCCCAGTTGCTCAAACTTGGCCCGCGCCGCCTGCCCGGTTAAACCTGTCAATGTGGCCGCAAAAGCGCAACCCATTTTTCTGGCTGCCAAAAAGTCAGCGACGGAATCCCCCACGATCAAGATCTCAGCACCTTCTGCCAGCGGCAAAGCGCAATCGAGACACGCTTCTATGGAGGCCGACGTCCCTAAAAGAGCCTTAATATACGTATATGGTTCGGGTTTGCCGAGCGGTGCCTTTTCAGGATGGGCTTCCTCTGCGGCGATCACGTCTGATGCTGTGGCGATGTGCGACTCATCGAACAATCCGAATAGCCCCAGCTCTTTCAGCGGCACTGCCGTTTCTTCAAAGGTGCGCCCTGTTCCGATGCCCACGGTAATCCCTTTCTCTTTGAGCCGCTTGAGCGTCTCCCCCATCCGTTCAGGGGCGGCAATGGGAATTTCCTGTTGCAAAAATCCTACTTTTCCGGGCATACGCACATCGACACCTTCGCTTTTCCGGTACAATTCATCCCCCAGATACCACTCCTGATAAACGGAGTAACAGCATTCCCACAAGGCGCTGTTGCGTGAAAACTGCTTCACTTCTACACCAAACCACTCAGAGGCTAACTCGTTGAAATAAGTGAGCAAAGCCATCTTGTCCAAATGCTCTTGCCCTGCGAAAAGCTCCGGGAACCGAGCAAACTCTGGCGTGAAACCATTCTTATCTTCGCCTGCCCACTGCTGGATTCCGACAAGGGCTTCTTCCGTGATCGGCTGGCTGACAAAAGCCTTCACTTCCGTCGGATGCGCTGGATACAGATGTTTCAACAACAAGAGCAGCTGACCCGCAAAAGCGAGATATACCATGTCCCAATTGGAATTAAGCCCCCGTGTCTTCATCCAGTCCAAGACCCGATTGCGGTCGAACACCTGGTCCCGGATCAGCCGAATGGCGGATTCTTCCAGTTGAACATCATGCTCCGCTTGCGGCAACGCAAGGAAGTGGGGGGCATGCAACAATTCCCACACCGACAGAGCCGAAGCATCAAAACACCGCTCTTCACTCAAAAACACACCATCCACATCAAACAAAACCGTCTTATACACCGCAAAACCCTCCCCCAAAGTGATGGCATTCGCTTTTACCTTGCCGTTGGTTATGAGATTGATGTTACCATCAATCCGCCGCCGACTTCTAGCCTTTATCGCATTAATTCTTTATTAAAATGATGTCACACGCCATAAATCCACTTCCTACCAGCAGCACAGGCATCACTATCTGACAAGTAGAAGTCAAGTTAATGATCTTACGATTATTTTTAAATATTTTTGATTATATAGTCTTCACAGGGAATTTGACATGAAGTATGATCGAAATAGAGGCATTTGTCAAATTTTGCCCGTCGCGAAAGGCTTTTTATTTAAAGGGAGGGGAACATATTGTTCCATAGAAAGATACTTTTTAACATGGCCTTGATTGCCATCATCGCCTTAATGGCCACATTGATCATTCCACAACACAGCTTCGCGGCTTCAACTGACTACAAAATCGAAATTAACAAAAAAACGAACAAACTCTACTTATACAAAAATGGAAAAGTGAGCAAGGTGTACCCCGTGGCAACTGGGCGAACCAGCCAACTCACACCTGAAGGCACTTGGCCCGTGGTGGTCAAAATCAACAAGCCGGGCTGGAAAAACATCCCTGGTGGTCATCCCGACAATCCACTCGGGGAGCGTTGGAATGGCATCAGCGTCCGCGGCGACAACGGCCGCACCTATGGCATTCACGGGACAAACAATCCCCAATCAATTGGCAAACATGCCTCCAGCGGTTGCGTCCGGATGCACAACAAAGACGTGATTGAATTGTATAACACCATTTATGAAGGGACTCCGGTTTGGATTCACTCCGGGACCAGCAACAACCAATGGCGTGGAGACAGCCGCGTCGGACTCAAACCCAAATCAGGGACAGCCACGATCACGGGTAGCAATGTCAACGCCCGTTCAGGCCCATCAACCGGTTCCTTCGTCATACAAACCCTAGCAAAAGGCACCCGCTTGGCGGTCACCGGCATTTCTGGCGATTGGTATCAAGTGAAATTGGCCAATGGGCGCCTCGCATTTGTGTACAGTCCCTATGTGAAATATGAGGCCAAGGGGAGCAACCCACCCCCGGCATCCGGCATCCAACCGGCCACAGGGCAAGTGACGGTGACGGCTTCGGTCGCCAATGTCCGGTCCGCTCCAAGCCTATCCGCTTCCATTGTCACCAAAGCGAAAAAAGGCACCAAATTTACTTTGACCGGAACCAGCAAGGAATGGTTCCGCATCAAATTGTCTAATGGCAACACCGCATATCTGCACCACACGGTGGCCACCCGAAGCACAGCCTCCACTTCCACCGTAAAAGTGAGTGTCAATCTCGCCAATATCCGCGCCACGCCTTCTACTTCCGGCAAGGTGCTGCAACGCGTGGCCAAGGGCACGACACTGACCAAGACGGGCATGTCGGGAGAGTGGGTACAAATCCGACTGAAAAGCGGAAGCACAGCATACATCCATCATTCTTGTGTTTCCTGAAAGTGCATAACCGCGACGGTCTTTAATGGCGCTTACGGGCGCCATATTTTGTTAATCAATAATTCATATTTTAGCTAAAATATACTTCCCCGTTCGCTTCCTTTTCCTTGTATAGTAAAAAAAGACAAGCCTGCAAATGGCTTGTCCTCATGAACACATGAAGGGGAAGCCGTCTGTTCGCATTTAGAAAAGAGAGTAAATCACAAATACATTGAAAAACATAAACAAAGAGAGGTGAAACCCACCTGCTCGTCATCTGGCCCGCAGGTGGGAAGAGTTACGGGTAGACATCTGAAATGGTTCGTCCCCACACTTGTTGCCATCGCCGTCGTGTTCGGGTTCTACTACACGACGTCTGGGGCCGCACCCAATTACCAAGTAGAGATCGACAAAACCAACAATAAGTTACATTTGTATAAAGACGGTGAATTGAAAAAAACCTATCCGGTCGCTACCGGACGGACGGAAGAACTCACACCTGAAGGCACATTCACCATGGTCGTAAAGATCAACAAGCCAGGCTGGAAAAACATTCCTGGCGGCGACCCAAACAATCCCATCGGAGAAAAATGGATGGGTCTGAGCGTCAACGGCGACAATGGCCGGACTTACGGCATTCACGGCACCAACAAGCCTGAGTCCATCGGCACGCACGCTTCCAGCGGTTGTGTGCGCATGAAAAAAGAAGACTTGATTGAATTGTACAATACCATTCCTGAAGGAACGCCCGTATGGATTCACAAAGGCGCTTCCAATGGCAAATGGTCAGGCGACCCCTCGTTCGCTGTACAACCAACTGAAGGGAAAGTAAAAGTCACCGTCAATTTGGCCAATGTACGTACCGGTCCATCGATTGGTGCTTTTATCATCCAACAGGAGAAAACCGGCATCGTCTTGGAGTTGACCGGCTTCGTCAAAGATTGGTACCAGGTAAAACTGGAAAACGGGAAGATTGGTTTCATCCACAACTCGACCGTCACCAAAGTTTCCGGTCAACCAAGCGAAACACCAACTTCTTCGTTTGTCTCCAAAAGCGGAACCGTGGTCACCACTGAAAACGTGGTCAACATTCGTTCCAACCCTTCACTGAGTGCACCGATCGTGCAAAAAGTAAAACAAGGAACCAAAATCGCGCTGACCGGGGAGAACAAAGATTGGTTCCGGGTTCAACTGACAACTGGCTACACAGCGTATGTCCATAAATCGGTCGCCAAAATCTCCGCACCAGCACCGGTGCAAAAGCAAATGGTGACCGTCACGGTGAACTTGGCCAACATTCGCAATGCCCCTTCACAAAAAGCAACCATTATCATGCGGGTGGCCAAAGGCACCAAACTGGAACGCACTGGCACAAACGGCGAATGGTTTATTGTGAAGTTAAAAGACGGACGCACTGGATTCATTCACAATTCCGTCGCCAAATAACTGTTCCCCTTCAAATAACAAAGGAGCCCATAATCGGGCTCCTTTTCGTTTTTCTGCAAAGCAAGAGTTGATTTTGTATTCCCTCTTTATTAAATCGCCAACATCCGATCCAACGCCACTTTAGACCAATGCTTGGTTTCATCATCCACTTCGATCACATGAATGGGACGACCTTCTAATACGCTGTCCAACGCCCACAAAAGATGAGGACGGTCGATGCGGTTCATAGTGAGGCAAGGGCACATCGTCGTGCTTAACAGCACCACTTTCTTGTCCGGATTCTCATTGGCCAACCGTTGCACCAAATTGACTTCCGTTCCCACAGCCCATTTGCTCCCCGCTGGAGACGCTTCAATCGTTTTGATGATGTACTCCGTCGATCCTGAGTCATCAGCCATTTGCACCACATCAAACGAACATTCCGGATGCACGATCACTTTCATCTCTGGGTCCCGCTCACGAATGCGTTTAATTTGATCAACAGTAAATTTCTGATGCACAGAGCAATGGCCCTTCCACAAAATCATCCGCGTTTGCTCCAGATCGCCTTTCACTTCTTCAAATTCGACCGTTTGCGGGTTCCAAACCACCATCTGCTCCAACGGGATGCCCATCGCATACGCCGTGTTACGGCCCAGATGTTGATCAGGCAAAAAGAGAATTCGCTTTTTCTGGCTGAAAGCCCACTCCAGCACCTTGTGGGCATTGGAAGAAGTGCATGTGGTTCCACCATGTTTGCCGACAAACGCTTTAATCGCGGCAGTGGAATTGACATATGTCAGCGGAATAATCGTGTCACCGAACCGCTCTTGCAAGATCTCCCACGCCTCTTCCAAGTCTTCAATGTCAGCCATGTCGGCCATCGAACATCCCGCTCGCAAATCGGGCAAAATGACGATTTGATGATCTTGTGCCAATGTGTCAGCCGTCTCAGCCATAAAATGTACTCCACAGAAAATGATTGTTTTGGCCTCTTTCTGCTCCGCGCCGATCCGCGCCAACTTCAACGAATCCCCACGGTAATCAGCAAACTTGATCACATCATCCCGTTGATAATGATGGCCCAAAATCACGAGATCCCGCCCCAGTTGCTGCTTAGCGCGAGCGATGCGTTCATCCAGCTCCTGGCTGGACATATTGCGGTAAACTTCGGGCAACTCCGCGTCCAAATAGGTGAGCGTGTCAATAGACATTATTCATCCCCCGTTTCATCTTCAAAATCCAAACTGATATCCAGTGAAGAGACAGAGTGTGTGAGCCAGCCCAAAGACACCGCATCCACCCCGGTCTCCGCAATCGGGCGGATCGTCTCGGGAGTGATGCCTCCGGACGCTTCCGTCCACACGCGTCCATCAATCAACTTCACAGCCTGGCGCATGGTATCCAGATCCATATTGTCCAACAAGATCGCATCGACATCGAACGCCAATATCTGTTTCACTTGCTCCAGTGTGTCGGCCTCTACTTCAATTTGCACCATGTGTCCGACCCGTTCGCGCACACGCTTGATGGCTTCTTCCAAACTTCCGGCCATGGCGATGTGGTTATCCTTGATCATCACCCCGTGGCTCAAACCAAAACGGTGATTGACGCCGCCTCCAACACGAACCGCGTATTTCTCCAGCTGGCGCATCCCCGGCGTCGTCTTGCGCGTATCCAGCACACGGCATGAAAGCCCTTCCAGCTTATTGACCAGCTCACGGGTAACAGTTGCGATGCCCGACATGCGCTGCATCAGGTTGAGCGCAACCCGCTCCCCGGTCAAAATAGCGCGGGTGCTTCCCGTGATCCGCGCGATCACCGTTCCTTTGTCCACCTCCGCCCCTTCTTCAACCAAGGGAGTCCACTCACAGGCGGGGTCCAATTCTTTAAACACTTGTTCGGCGACCGGCAGCCCGGCCACAACCCCCTGTTGCTTGACAAGAAGCACGCAGGTGCTGCGGTGCCCTTCCGGAACGAGTGCTTCCGTCGTCAAATCACCGGCGCCGATATCTTCGTTCAAAACTTCACGAATAAACTGCTTTAAATAAATTGGATTCATCTTCCATGCTCCCTATATCACCAAATGTTTATGAGACCACTCTAACCGAGTTTCCGGAAAATCGCGCCGGTAGTGGCCGCCGCGGCTTTCCTCACGCATGCACGCCGCTTTCATAATAATTTGTGCAGTTATTAACATATTTCTCGTTTCAAGCATCCCATCTTCCACTTGTTCCGCCACCTTATCCAGTAGGGATAGCCCTTTGCGCAAACCTTCATCCGTTCTTACAATTCCTGCATAGTCCCACATGATCTGCCGTATGGATTGTTTTAACTTTTCTTCAGATTGCTTATCATTGCACAAAGTCGGGATAGAAAAATCGGGCACATCCTCAACTGCTTGCTCCGCCAAGGAAGACAGCTTATCTGCCACCCGTTGCGCAAACACGGCGCCTTCCAACAAGGAGTTGCTCGCTAAGCGGTTCGCCCCGTGAACACCCGTGCAGGCAACTTCTCCGCACGCGAACAGGCGTGGCAACGATGTTTGTCCGTGCAAATCCGTTTGAATCCCACCCATGATGAAATGAGCCGCTGGGGTTACAGGAATGAGGTTTGTTTCAGGATCGATTCCGTGTTCGCGCGCTTGCCGGTAGATCTTCGGAAAGCGTTTCTCAAACCGCTCTCCCAGAACTCGGGCATCGAGGAAAACCTTTCTTCCTGCTTTCATCTCCGTATAAATCGCGCGGGACACTACATCGCGCGGGGCCAAATCCTTCCAGGTGTGATAACGCTCCATAAACGCTTCACCCCGGTCATTCACCAAATGCGCGCCTTCTCCACGTACCGCTTCCGAAACCAAAAACATCGGATTTTGCTCTATCGCTAGCGCTGTCGGATGAAACTGTACAAATTCCATGTCCATCAATTTAACGCCGGCGCGATGAGCCATCGCAAAACCATCACCGGTGGACACCAGATCGTTCGTTGTATAGCGGTACAACTGTCCACAACCGCCCGTGGCCAAAACCACCCCTTTGCGCGCCAGGTAAGCGATAGGTTCACGGCCTTCATCGAGCGCGGTGACCCCAAGGCAGACTCCCCCATGCACAATCAGATCCGCCACCATGGTGTGTGTCATGATTTCAATCCGCTCATGAGCTTGCACCTGCTTCAACAAGCTGTCTGTGATGCCCGCCCCCGTCGAGTCCCCACCGACATGCAAGATGCGCGAAACGCTATGGGAGCCTTCCCGCCCCAAAGCAAATTGCGCCCCTTCCTGGTCAAACGGAGTACCCCATCCCGACAGCAGTTGAATGGTTTGGGGAGCCATCTCTACCAGAACGTCGACCGATTGTGGAATACATAATTCAACCCCGGTGCGCAAGGTGTCTTGTCTATGCAATTCAGGAGAATCCCCTTCGCCAATGGCGGCCGCGATCCCTCCCTGGGCCCGGAAAGAATTGCTTTCTTGCTCACGCGATTTGGTCAGCACAATCACACGACCTGATTCCCCAAGAGAAAGAGCCGTAGTCAAGCCTGCGATTCCGCTTCCCACCACAACATAATCGGTCACTAATCGGGTCATTTTTGATTAATCCTTTCACGAAATCTTAACATTTTTATTTTCTCAGGAAAATGACGAATGTCAACCTTTATTTTAAGCGACTTCATTGTGAACAGATTGGAAATGAAGGTCTTCAACTAAGCGTTTTCCGTTATAATGAATGAAGAAAGGAAAGAAAGAGCGGAGGCACAACTAATGAAACCGATTTACCTTGATTACGGGGCAACCAGCCCTGTGCGCCCCGAAGCGCTAGAGGCAATGCTACCTTTCTTTAGCCAAGCTTATGGTAATTCCGGCAGCATCCATGATTTCGGCCAGCAAAGCCGCGAGGCAATTGAAACGGCCCGAAAACAGGTAGCCCAAGCAATCGGGGCATCCACTGCGCGTGAAATCATTTTCACCAGCAGCGGAACCGAGTCAAACAATCTCGCCTTGATCGGCGCCGCCCGCAAACGGAAAGCCTTCGGCAACCATATTGTCACATCATCCGTGGAACATCCATCGGTCTTGGAAGCCTGCCGTTTTTTGGAACGGGAAGGGTTTGAAGTTACTTATGTGCCGGTGGATTCCAATGGGTTGGTGAAGCTGGATCAATTAAAACAGGCGCTCACCGACCGCACCATTCTCGTTAGCGTCATGGCTGCCAACAATGAAGTGGGAACCCTACAACCCATCCGCGAAATTGGGCAATTACTGAAGGATTCTCCTATATTGTTTCATACTGACGCCGTTCAATACTTTGGCAAGGTTCCTTTTTCTGTCATCGAGTTGGGCGTCGATCTCCTTTCCCTCGGTTCGCACAAAGTGTACGGACCAAAAGGAGCTGGAGCCCTGTTTATAAAAAAAGGGGTGCGGATTGAACCCCTGCTTCACGGCGGCGGACAGGAGCGCGGCATGCGTGCCAGCACACTAAACACGCCGGCCATCGTCGGATTCGGCGCAGCTTGCCAACTTATCTCACAGGAAGTGGCTGATGAGCAGGCGCGCCTCACCGCACTACGCGATCATTGCTGGCGGCGGATCCAGTCGGAAATCGGCGATGTGGATTTAAACGGACACCCCAGCGACCGCTTACCCAACAACTTGAATTTAAGTTTTCATGGTGTGGAGGGGCAAGCGATTCTCTTGGAACTGAATCGTAAACAAATCTACGTGTCAAGCGGTTCCGCCTGCAGCGCTGGCAAGCACGCCGCCTCACATGTGTTACTCGCCATGGGCAAAAGCTTGGACACCGCGTTCCAAAGCTTGCGAATCACCTTTGGCAAAGACACGACCCTAGAACTGATCGACCGATTCGTTGACGAGTTGAAAGAAGTCATGCATTATCTGCGTTCCTTATCTCCCCAAGAACACTAACAATCTGGAGGCTCGACTTCATTGCGGACGATGATAAATTGGATTATTCGGCTAGCTGGCGGATTGATTGTGTCCACCTTGCTGTGGATTGCTTTCATCTATTATCAGTTGCAAAATTACGCAGAACCCGATCAGGTTTACCTGATGGGCACCCCATTCGCTTATGGGTTTGTCTTCTTGTTCTTGTGTGGCGTCGTCTTCTTTGTCATCGCTTTTTTCCGGATGCGGCAACACCCACAGAAACTGCGGCGAACCTTTTTGGTCTTCGCCTCCTTGTATTTGGTAGCCAGCCCGTTGGTCATATTGGCCTTTGACAACTATCTGTTGGTGACTCCCAAAGGGATTGCCTATAACACCTTGTTCAGTTTGGACGATGCCAAAGTGAAACGCTGGCGCGATATCGATCAAGTCGTGCTGGATTACGATTACGAGCGGTTGCCGTTTAATGACGACCGTCATTTGCGGTTAAAATACATGGTCTATTTCAAAGACAACACCATGATCGACTTGAACGGTTACAACTCCCCTTTATACAAGCAAACGGAGTTTGAAGCACTTCACCGTACGATCCTCAATAACAAGATTCGGGTGAAAACGATGCGGCCTCTTCCTCCAGACGTCACACCAGACAGCTTTATCTATAAAATGTATCATGCCAAATAACGCAACCCCCCGACCTGAAATGGGCCGGGGGGTTTGTTATCAGCGCGCCAATTCGTAAATTGCTTGGGCATATATTGCCGTAGACCGCCATAAATCTTCCAGCAGGATGTGTTCATCCCGTTGATGGGCTGTCTCTTCACTGCCTGGGAACAACGGGCCGAAAGCAACTCCCGTCTTGAGCGCCCGTGCAAACGTGCCGCCGCCGATGGCCAGGATTTCGGCCTTTTCTCCTGTCTGATCTTCGTAGACCTTGGCCAGCGTTTGAATCAATGGATGGTTGCGCTCTACGTGATGCAACGGTTTGTGATCCACATTGTCGATGGTGAAGCCATAGGCCGACATTTTGTCAGTAATAGTCCGCAAGATGGATTCAGAATCCCCCCCGAGCGGATACCGGACGTTGATGCGGAGCGACTGGCGCCCGTCGTGGACATGTTCAAACACGCCCGCATTTACAGTCAGTTTGCCTAAGACTTCCTCTTCTTGGGCAATACCTAATCCCTCGCCAAAATACCCGTCAACGAGCAGGTCATTCAGCATGTCAACAAAGTTCCGCCCCGATGGATCAAGCGGAACGCGCCCCAGCAAGCGAGCCATTTCCAATGCAGCATTCAACCCTTTATGCGGTTCGGAACCATGATGGGATTGCCCTTGGATCACAATCGACACACCATCGTTGTTTTCTTCCGCGTAACCTTGAATCCGATGTGTCAACAGAAAGTCTTGCACTTTCTCTTTTAATTCGAACACATCGCCCTCACCAACCAATTTGACCACCGCTTGATCAGGAACCATGTTAACCCGCTGGCCTGACTTGAATTCAGCCAGTGTCCAATAATCCCCGTCGACTGGTCGCCCCTGTCCGTTCCCAGTGAGCAGAATATCCAACAACCCCTTTTCAGAGGCGATGATCGGAAAATCAGCATCCGGCGAAAATCCCATTGTCGGCATCTCTTCACGCGCAAAATAAGCCTTCATGTCCCGCCACTTCGATTCTTCGTCAGTACCGATGATCAACCGCACGCGCTTTGAGAGGGGCAAGCCCAATTCTTTAACGATTTTCAAGGCGTAGTAAGCAGCCATGGTCGGCCCTTTGTCATCGATTGCGCCACGAGCATAAAGCTTGCCATCGCGCACTTCCGGTTCGTAAGGAGGGGAAGTCCACCCTTCGCCTGCCGGAACGACATCGATATGGGAAATCAAACCGATCAGTTCTTCGCCTTCACCGTATTCGATGTGACCTGCATACCCATCCACATTTTTGGTGATGAACCCGTCTTTCTCCCCCAACCGCATCATATATTCCAACGCCTCGGCAATTTTTTGCCCAAATGGCGCCTTCTCCCCCGTTGTGGATTCATCGAGCACGCTTTCAATTCTAAGCAACCCGTCCAGATCTTTTAATAAATCTTCTTTGCGTTTTTCCACTTCGTCCAACCAGCGAATCTCACTCATCGGTCATTCCTCCTGCTTTTGTTCAGTCTCTATTTCCGCGATGATGTATACATACCGTTGCTATGTTCTTTGCGAACCTCCCCACCCTGCAATGGGGAGCCAGTAAGCCGCCCTCTTAAGGCGTTCACCTGCAAGATAAGGGGTAGGTAACCCCCCGCTCATTGAAGTTTGACTGCTTTTACTATACCATGCGGCCAAACATTCGACCAAATTTTTTTAAAATCAAACAATCCATAAATAGCAGGAACACCGCGCCACTCCTGTGCCACGTTCCCGAACCGGATAAAAAAGCCATGTCAATTTATCAAAAAAGGGCCGAATATTAAAAATATGATTTTGTTGCAAAAAAATGATTGCAATCTCTCTAAGATGATGTTATATTTAAACCTGTCTTCACCACTACCATTCATGCGGACGTGGCGGAATTGGCAGACGCGCAAGATTCAGGTTCTTGTGGCCGCAAGGCTGTGGGGGTTCAAGTCCCTTCGTCCGCACCAACCAAATATGTGCCCTTAGCTCAGCTGGATAGAGCGTCTGACTACGGATCAGAAGGTCGGGAGTTCGAATCTTCCAGGGCACGCCAATCAAAACCCAGTGGATTTCCACTGGGTTTTTTTCGCATTTCTTTGCCACGAGGCCCTTTCCCTAACACACGGTAAACCTCACCATTTACATAAAGCTCCCCTGACAAACGAAAAAAGCTTACGCCCATCCGATTAACAAACGGAACGCAAGCTTTGTCATCTTAGCCTTCTAATACTTTGAAGATGGTGTAAAACACATAGCCCATCAAGGCTGTAACTGGCAATGTCAAAATCCAAGCATACACAATCTTGGTAGCGACACTCCAGCGGACGCTACGTACCCGTTCCGCAGCACCCACGCCCATGATGGCACCCGTGATGGTGTGCGTGGTGCTCACCGGAATCCCGATTTTCGCCACTGTCGCCAACAACAGTGCAGCTCCCGTCTCAGCAGCAAAACCTTGCGGTGTTTCCAAGCGACTCAGACGCGAGCCAATGGTGTGGATGATTTTCCGACCGCCCATCGCTGTACCCAAACCCATGGCGAGCCCGGCTGCGATCTTCACCCAATCGGGCACATACAGCTCGGTATGGGAGCCATACGCAACCAATGCCATCGCGATGATCCCCATCGCCTTTTGGGCGTCGGCTGCACCATGGCTGAACGCCATGAACGCGGAAGAAAAGATCTGCAACGGCTTAAACGTTCTTTTCACCTTGGAACGAGGGATATTGCTGAATAACGCACGAATGAGTTTAATGAGACCAGCCCCAACCAACGCACCCAACACCGGTGAAATCAGCAAAGCGACCAATATCATCAGGATACCGTGAGTTTGCAGAATCGCAGTACCTTTATAAGCGACGGCGGCGCCAATCAAGCTCCCGATCAAGGCATGGGACGAACTCGTCGGCAACCCCAGCATCACCGTAATGATATTCCACAAGATGACCGCCAACAACGCCGACAGTAGCACAATCAATGTCACGTGATTTGGATCGACAATATCCTTCCCGATCGCTTTCGCCACTTCCGTCGAAAAAAAAGCCCCCGCTATGTTGAGCAAGGCAGCCATCAGAATCGCCATCGCCGGAGAAAGTGTTCGTGTCCCCACAACAGTGGCAATGGCGTTAGCCGTATCATGCCATCCATTGGTGAAGTCGAACACGAGGGCCAATGCGACGACGGCGACTAAAACCCAAAATGGATCAAGCATACTTCATGACCACACTTTCCATGATGTCCATCACATCTTCAAAAGCATCCGTTACATCTTCCAGTTTCTCATAAATCTCTTTCATTTTGATGAGATGAACCACATCCACCGGATCGGCAAACAACTCCATGATGCCTTCGCGCATCAACCGGTCGCCCTCATTCTCAAGCAAGTTAATCTCGATGGAAATCTTGCGGATCAACTCATAGTCGCGCTTTTCCAAAGCGATGAAAGCATCATGGAGATGGCGGGCGCTCTTCTCCAAGATCTCTCCAAACTTGATCAGGCAGGAATTGGTTTTATCCACCTGCATATAAACAAAGCGAGCCGCGCAGGCTTCCACGCCGTCAATGACGTCATCCAGCGTATAGGCCAGCTTGAGGATATCTTCATGGTCTAATGGCGTAACAAAGGTTTGATTCAACTCTCTGATGAGCTGATGTGTGTAATCGTCCCCTTTGTCTTCCAGTTCTTTCAGGCGTTCCGCATAGGCTTCCTTTTCTTCCAGCGTCTCCACATTTTCACGGAAAAGCTGGACGGCCTCCGCGATGTTGGTGGTTGCATCGACCATTATTTTGAAAAAAAGGCGGTCTTTTGAGCGGTTAAACAGCACGTTCAATTCCTCCTAGTTAACCATTATTTAACCAAAAATAATCATAGACTTAACAAATGGGATTGAACAGAGTTTGGACGCACATTTAACCATATATTAATTTCGCCTTTACAAAAAATTAATATACCAATTTACACCATTCCGCCGCCCAGTGCTACCAAAGCCGCCACCACAATGATTCCGGCAACAATCCAATCCCACTTGCGCATGCTCTGCTCCTGCCCTCGTCGCACCCAGAGATACAGCACCATGCCCACCGCGTACACAACGGAAACCATCAACAGATAAGTCAGGCCAGCGGCATAAAGCGTCCATAGCGAATAGCCTGTAGCCAACGCGCCGATCAAAAGATCTCTTGTTCTCCGTCCATCCTTTAGGTAAGTTTCCCCCACCAAGGCCAATTTTACTTGGTACAAGGCTGACAATAGATATGGGATTAATATGGCAACACTGGCCATTGAATATACTTTTTGATAAGTGGACGCCGACACGTACACCAAACCGGTAAAGAGCAAAGTGATTCCCGTCGACCACCACAGCGATACCATCGGTGTACCTTGACGATTCACCTGGGCAAATCGGTCCGGAAACACGCCATCTTGCGCCGCCACATACGGAATCTCAACCGTCACCAAATACCAACTGAGCATGCCCCCCGAGATGGAAACCAGAAGGCCGATCACAATCAACACCGCCCCCCAGGGCCCCACGATCGCTTTCAATACATAGGCCATGGACGGTTCCGGCAATGCAGCCAGCTCAGATTGTGATAAAATCCCTGTAGACAGTACGGAAATCAGTAGATAAATTGCCAAAGTTCCCAGCAATCCCACAATGGTCGCTACACCCACGTCCTTTGCACGTTTAGCCCGACCCGACAAGACAATGGCACCCTCAATTCCTACGAAAGCCCACAAAGTGACCAACATCGTGTCTTTCACTTGTTGGCCGACCGACTGCCAAGAAAAGCTCCCCGAACCCCATAAGTCGGCCATGAACACGTCGCGCTTAAATGCCGCCGCTACAATGATTAAAAATATCAGGATCGGGATCAGCTTGGCCACCGTCGTCATGATATTGATAATGGCTGCTTCCTTGATCCCACGTGCCACCAACCAATGGAAAAACAACACAAACGCAATCCCTCCCACCAGGGAAGGCAGATTATCCCCCTGACCAAACAACGGAGAGAAAAAGCGAAGTGTCTGGAAAAACAAAGTCACAAACGCGACAATCCCCAAAATCGATGCAATCCAATAACCCCAAGCGCTACTAAAACCGATGAACGGACCAAATCCGGCCCTAGCATAGCTGTAGATACCTCCGCTCAACTCCCGCTTCCGCAAAGAAAGATTTCGAAAAACCATCGCCAGCGCTAACATGCCCAAGCCGGTGATCACCCAAGCCAAGATGACCGGACCGCTTCCCGCTGCAGCCGCCATGTCACTTGGCAAATTGAAGGCGGCGCCGCCGACGATGGTCCCCACGACCGCCGCCATCAAAGAGAATAAGCCCAATTGTTTCTGTTTCATTTTCTCCACTCCTAAAACGCATGTTCTTTCTGTACATTGTATCACTATTGTTTGATGATACACTAATACATTAGTATGGTAAAGTCTTATAGTAATAAAAAAGGTTGGGATATGTTTCCACACCCCAACCTTTGATCTATGCATGCACATTGGCAGACAAATAGGTTCCTTCTATTTGCAAATACAGCAAATTCAATTCGCAGATGCGCTTGGACAACTCGTTCAATTCGTCGTTCAACCGCAAAAATTCCGTTTCATCCTCCGTATTTGCTAGTGCTTCATACCGTTGCAAATAGTCCTGCTCGATCTCCTTAATCCGTTCTGGGATATACGAACAGCACTCTTGGCATTTCAATTCAAATTCATCTTGCTTCTCTTGGGAAAGCTCTTCATATTCGACATAAAGAACGGGTCGAGCTAATCCCAGACGCTCATCATACACAAATGCAAATGGACACTCTGACATAACATTCAACCTCATTCGCTCTGCTGATTCGACAGGTCCGTCAGCCCGCCAGCCTCTTCCGCTTTTTTCTTCAGCAAATCCTCTTTTAACAGTTGCACGGCTTTATTCTGAAACTCTTCCTTTTTGCCGCCATCTTTTTCCCATTCATTCATCAAGCGGTGTGTCTCTTCTTGAAACTCGGAATCCAACAGGGAGTCTACTTCCCCATATCGATCTTCGGTGAATGTTTCAAGCTGTTGCCAGCGTTGGTCAATCCACGTATCGATTTCCGTCCATGTCTTTTTGTCAATTTTTCCTTCTTTCTTGATATACAAATTGGCCTCATTCAAACGCTGGTGCTCGGTTTCCACTTTCTTCTTCATCTTCTGATGATGTTTAGTCAGTTCTTTTTCGTCTTGGTGATGCGCATTGATCGCAGTTTGGAGTGCCCGGATCTGCCATGGATCGTTCAGTCGGTTCACCATCTGCACCCGTTCTTTTACGGCCTGCTTCAATTCTTTTTCATCCGTCACTGTTTGATAAGCGCCTCCCGTAACGGTGGACACTTCCCGCAATTGCCGCTCCGTTTCCGGTTCCACATCCAAACCGATCACATGAATGTTGGCCATGTACTCGCGATGCAACTGTTTAGCCGTTTGTACCGGGTCCCCGCCGCAATTCTCAAACCCATCGCTGATGATGAGTATATGGTTTTCCACGGTAGCCGGAGCCCCTTTTTGCATGTCATTGGAACTGCTACCCATGGCCAGCGCCAATGGGTTGTATCCGGCCGGATGAATTTGGCTCAGCGCTTTACGCAGTCTTTCTCGGTCCCATTTATCCCCGGCGTAAATTTTAGCTTGACTTCGGCATGACCGCTCTTTGTCCTTTTGCGCGCTGGTTCCCTCATGGCCGTACACTTTCACTTGCAACAGGGAGCGCTTCGGAGGCAAGGCAGCAGCCATTTGCTCAATGCTCTGTTTTGCACTGTCCATCTTGCTCTTGCTGTGATTCGACAACTGACTTTTCATGCTGCCGCTGGCGTCAAGCATGACGGACATGTTCATTTTCTTGGGCTGTTCAGGTGTAAGCGCTGAAGACGGCTTATCCTTGGAAGCGGAAGCAGGTGTCGGCTTGGGGTATTTGTGGCGCGCCGCCACCCAAACATCGACCATCTCTTCATAATCGGCTTCCTCTAGATTTTTGAAGCGATCCACATCGCTCCGGTAGTTCTCACCCACTAAACCCAATAAATAGGCATACGCCTTGTCATCGCTCAATCCTTTGGGCATCTGGTTCAAAGCTTGAACCACCTTACCCCGGTTGAACTTCTCGCCGGCGTACTCCCCTTTTCCTTCATCGTTTAAAATATCATTTAACTCCGTATGTGGAGCCGGGCTCTTGGGCAAATCCGATGTATCCTCTTGTCTCGGCATCTCTTCCGTCTCTTGCTTCTGAATATCGTCTACTGCCAGCTGTTCTACTTTTTCAACTTGGTTTCCAGTCGTATGCTGAATTTTTTCTATCACGGTGGCGCAACCGCTTAAGAAGAGGAAACTGCAGCAGAGGAGAGCCGATGGCAAGAAATCTTTTTTTGTGATTCGCATAAGCCCCTCCTTACTGAAAGTGGTTACATGATACTCATTTCTATGCCATTGCGCTTGTAAATAGCTTACTGGAACCACTTTGCTTTGACAACCGCTTTTAAGCCTGGCGTTTCGACAATCTTAGTACGATTTTTTAGCCAACTCCGTCACACCACATTCCTTACCAGCATGCCCACTTCAAAGACCGATCAACCGCTTGCCATGCTGGGTGGGCAACTGGCACCCCCTGTCCAACCCGTTCGTCAACCGATCAACGGTCTGTCTTCAGGATAACGGTAAGGCGGTTGTTTCTGACTGTGGGCGATAGCAAAAGCAATGGTGAGCGGCCCTAACCTACCGGCAAACATCGTGAGCAGAACGATCACTTTACCTGGCACTGACAGCGTCGGGGTCAATCCCATGGTCAAACCAACTGTGCCAAACGCGGAAACCGTCTCAAACCCAGCGGTCAACAGATCAGTTTGCTCAGTGATCGTCAACAGCATCGTATCCAAAATGACCAGCGTGGTCGCCGCCACAGTCACGGTAAGCGCTTTGTACACCAACCCGTGGGGAATGCGGCGCTTATATGCGATGACATCATCCCGTCCGCGGATCATCGACCAGACCGACAGCAGAATGGTAGCCAAGGTGGTCGTCTTGATTCCCCCGCCCGTGGAACTGGGGGAGGCCCCCACAAACATCAGCAACACAGTGAAAAACAATGTCGCTGAGTACATATCCCCCATGCTAAGTGTGTTGTAGCCGCCTGATCTCGGTGTAACAGAGTGAAAAAAAGATGCCATGATTTTTCCTTGAAACGACAACCCGCCCAAGGTTTTGGGATTGGCCCATTCCACCACCAAAATCACCAGCATACCCATAGCGATCAAGATTCCCGTCATGGTCAAAACAATCTTGGTATGTAAACTAATCCGTTTGGTCTTCCGATAATGAAGCAATTCTAAAATAACGACAAACCCGATCCCTCCCAAAATAACAAGGGAGGAAACAACCAGGTTTATCCACGGATCTTCAACATAATGGGTGATGCTACTGAACGCTTCCTTTTCCCCAAACAGATCAAACCCGGCACTATTAAATGAAGAAATGGAATGAAAAAGGGAGAAATAAAGCCCTTTTTCCAATCCGAATTCGGGAACGAAACGCACGCTCAACAATACAAATCCGATTCCTTCAATGATGAAGGTAATTTTGAGAACTTTCAACACGAGGTTGACTACCCCTTGCATGTTGAACTGGTTGAATGTCTCCCGCAACACCAACCGCTCCCGAAATCCGATTTTTTTGCCCACAAGATATGCGAAAAACGTGCCGAACGTCATAAAACCTAATCCGCCCACTTGAATGAGCAACAAGATGACCACTTCGCCAAAGGTGTTAAACGTTGTAGCTGTGTCAACCACCACTAGCCCAGTCACGCATACAGCCGAGGTGGCTGTAAACAATGCGTCAATAAAAGGCAATCCCTGTCCGGATTCTGTGGCCACCGGCAAAGATAACAAGCACGCCCCGATCAAAATCGTCACAGCAAACCCGAGCACCAAAATTTGTGTCGAAGTGAGCCTGCTCTGCAACAATTGTTTTTGATCCATATTTGCACATCCACCAATCTCTAATCAATCAGATCGTTTGCCTACGGATTTGTTGAAAACATTTGGTTTCGATTATAATGAAGACATGCCATCGAAACAAGGGTATGAAACCGAACACTGGAAGTGATGCAAATGAGCAAGAAACATATACGCGTGGTGGTCGGCATGTCCGGCGGCGTGGACTCGTCCGTGACCGCCTGGTTGCTAAAAGAGCAAGGCTATGAGGTTATCGGGCTGTTTATGAAAAACTGGGATGACACCGATGAATTCGGCCATTGCACAGCCACGGAGGACTTCGAAGATGTGCGTCGCGTTTGCGCACAGATTGGCATTCCCTATTACTCTGTCAACTTCGAAAAGGAATATGAACAAAAAGTGTTTCAGTATTTCCTTGATGAATACAAAAAAGGCAGAACCCCCAATCCGGACATCATGTGCAACCGGGAAATCAAGTTTGGCGAGTTCTTAAACAAAGCGAAACAGCTAGGGGCCGATTTCATCGCAACGGGCCATTACGCACAAATCATCGAGAAAAACGGAGAAAAGTACCTAGCCCGTGGCGCGGACCCCAATAAAGACCAAACCTATTTCTTGTACGCCGTCAACAAACCGCAATTGCTACAGGCCATGTTTCCCATTGGGCACATGCAGAAACAGGAGGTGCGCGAGATCGCGCAAAAAGTCGGTTTGGCCACAGCCAAAAAGAAAGACAGCACCGGCATCTGTTTCATCGGCGAGCGGAATTTCCGCGAATTCCTCAGCCACTATCTGCCTGCACAACCTGGAGAGATCCATACCCTAGATGGGGAAGTGAAAGGGCGGCACGACGGCTTGATGTATTATACGTTGGGCCAACGTCAAGGATTGGGGATCGGTGGAAGCGGAACAGGCGAACCTTGGTTTGTCGTGAAAAAGGACATTGAAAAGAACATTCTCTATGTGGCGCAAGGCCATGACCATGAAGCACTGTACTCCGGTGGGCTCATCGCCACCGATATCAATTGGTTGGGCCAAGGCGACACTCCAAACGAGCCTTTTATATGCACCGCTAAATTCCGCTACCGTCAAAAAGACCAACCGGTGCGCGTACTTCCGCAACCGGACGGCACTTTCTGCGTGGAATTCGCCGAACGACAACGGGCGGTCACCCCGGGGCAATCCGTGGTTTTCTATGATGAGGAAATTTGTTTAGGTGGGGGCATTATTGACAGCACCTTTTAACATAAAATAGCATTGGGCGGTTTTCTTGAACGGCCACAGGGCTGAATCAAGAAAGCCGCACCTTATTTTTACGATGCCTCTCTCGACATCGTTCAGCAAACTTCTATCACACTGTTTCTTTTGGCTGCCAAAATGTTTCCGTTTTATGGCACAACCGAAAACGGGACTTTAGTCTACTATTCAAATATTGGAAAATAGAGTAGCATTAAGTCGAGTTTCATAGTATAAAGGGGGATTGTAGCATTGAAGGACAAAGCGTATTTACCCACCCCTGAGTTTGACACAGACGACCTGTCTCCCGAAGAATACAGCACGCAAATCAAACGAAAAACCATCGCTCTGATTGGTGCTGGCATTGCATGTTCCGTCTTTTCCTACGCCATTTTCACCAACTCAACTGGGTCTATGTCAACTGACAACAACGAAGTCACCGCCAAGCAAACGAAACGGCCCACCCCAGAGACGGAACAAAAACTGCACAGGTCAAGCCAGTCCGCATCCACCGCTACAAAAGCGAATTCGTCGGACAATGGCCATCAACCCAGCGACCCGGCAAAACATCTTCCCGGCATGGTTGACGGAGATGCCAACCCAACCCCAGATGCGGCTCACCCTAACCAATCTCCGAACAAACCCTCACACATCGGGAATGACGACAACCGGGATCCGCTTAACATTTTTCACGCCTCCTCAAATGTAGTGGCCAGCGCGACGCCTTCATATGAAAAAAACCCTTCACCAAGTTCAGACATACATAATAAACCTTCAGAGACAACCGTTGTACAGAAGGAAAAACCACAGCAAAATACGCCCACATGCGATCTGGCCTGCGAAGCGACAAAATCTACTAAAAAAAAGTTGGCAGAAATATTGCGAGATTTAACCAATTGAAGCCAATAAAAAAAGTAGCTGACTTTTTTCAAAGCCGGCTACTTTTTATATGGCGTGCCCTGGAAGATTCGAACTCCCGACCTTCTGATCCGTAGTCAGACGCTCTATCCAGCTGAGCTAAGGGCACATATGCGATTGGTGCGGACGAAGGGACTTGAACCCCCACAGCCTTGCGGCCACAAGAACCTGAATCTTGCGCGTCTGCCAATTCCGCCACGTCCGCAAACTTCATATGGAGGCGGCACCCGGACTCGAACCGGGGGTAAAGGTTTTGCAGACCTCTGCCTTACCACTTGGCTATGCCGCCATGATAATTGGCAGGGGCGGTAGGAATCGAACCCACACTGGAGGTTTTGGAGACCTCTGTTCTACCACTAAACTACGCCCCTGTATGGTGCTGGTGAGAGGACTTGAACCCCCAACCTACTGATTACAAGTCAGTTGCTCTACCAATTGAGCTACACCAGCGTGGTGGCTCGGGACGGAATCGAACCGCCGACACGAGGATTTTCAGTCCTCTGCTCTACCGACTGAGCTACCGAGCCACATTTGATTATTATAACATAGATGATCGTTTTTGTCAAAAATGGCGGAGAGAGAGGGATTCGAACCCTCGAGGCGAGTTTTGCCCGCCTACACGATTTCCAATCGTGCTCCTTCGGCCAGCTCGGACATCTCTCCGTATTGTGAAGTTAAGTTTTCATTTTCGTTAGCTCATCTCGCTGACAAAATATATATTACACTGGTTCATTCATGTTGTCAACGGGAATTTTAATTTAATTCTATTCTGAATTTATTTGGTTGCCACTCCCGCACGCTTGGATATGATTTGACTTCGTTTTTCCGCAACCGATTGCTATCTGCGTTAAAGGAGTGCGGTCATCAACACCGCTTTTAACAGCGCATGAATAAAACTGAACCCAATCGCCAATCCGCTTAACATCATCCCCACGCTCGCCAAGTTCCCTTTTTCTGATCTTCTACCCCTCAACCCCAGCACCAATCCGACCACTCCGCACACAATCCCGGCCAGCGCAAACACAAAGGCTGAAAAAAAGCCGACGATTCCCAACACCAATGCAATCTGCGCTTCTTTGTTTCGCTGTGGCATTCTTTCCAAATTGGTTTGAATTTGCGTTGGTTCCATCAAATCCCTCCAACCCGCATCTTAATGTTAGTTTATTCATCAGGAAGCAGATATTCCCTCTCTCTTCATTCTTTTCATTTTCCTTCCATCGCAAACCCCCTTTTTATAAATTTTCCCCAAACACTCCTTCATTCCATGTGGCGGGATGAGGTCATCTTGATAAAAAAAGCCACCTGATGGCGGCTTTTCCCTTTATTTTGTAAGCAAGTTCAAAAGCGGTCTCTTCTTGGGCTTGTTGCGTCTTTTTGTGAGCCGTTTTCTTATCATCTGCTGGCATGTTTTCTTCGAGGTAGTCGAGTGCCCTGACACTTTTACTCTTGGCCCGAAGCCCGTCGTAACTAAATCCAAATTGCAACTCAACCTCTTTGTTGAGAGAATCCTTTGTAATTCCTTTCGCTTGCCCTGGCTTGAAAAATACCTCAAATCCATTGACCTCGATTTTTCCATTGCCGGGATGCTTATACTCCGTCACAATCCCTCTTACCGTCCGCAACTGGTTTCCCCCAGCTTCATCAATCATCCGATGATGAACCAATGACTGCAATCCCTCTCCTATTCCAAACCACTCAAAACAAAAGGTCTTGTAGGGGGACTTTTCTGCTTCTTTGGCACAAGCTTCAATTAATCTCTTCGCCCTGCTTTTCTCAAACTCATATCCTTCCATCCCTTTCAATACCATGAGGACATAATAATAATAAAGAGCCTGCACCTGATTGGTTCTGCTACTCCAAGCAGACAAATATTCAATCGCATCATCGAGAGTCACATTGGGATGATGGCGTGCCACTTGGAACCATAAATAAATGTTTTTTTCATTGTCCGGCTCTTCCATGAGATTGTCTTTCAGCAATTCCATGATGTAATTGAGATTTTTTGTGCCGATTTTGCTGAAATCCTTGAATTTCTCCCTGTACAAGCGAACGATTTGCCGACGGATCATCGGTTTGTTAGAGATCGACGGCAATAAGTTGTTCAAGTTTTGTATCACGATGTTCAAATCCATGTACAGTTTCTTTAAATCACTTTCACAATGCGTGATATAGGAGTTGGTTTCCTCTTCAATATGTGTTTGTTTCACGCTTTCCAAAAGGCCTTCAGCCAAATACAGACAAGCCAAAAACCACTGGTTACTTGGGCGCTTAAAAAATTCTGCATGTGTGAGTCCTGAGATTTTAACCACATCGTCACTCATGTGTATGATCATCTCAACATGGGAGATGGACCCATGCAACAAGTTGTTGTGGTCACGGGACCGTTTAAACCAACTCCCCGCATGGTTCGCCAACACTTTTACTTCTTCCAACTCTTCCCCGGAAAGAAGCTTGGGCTACTTTGTGTACTTCGCTTTCAGTGCATTTAGCTTATCTTTTAACTTCTCTCTTATGCACAATCCTTTGATGTGATAAAGCAGGGAGTCCACTTTACCTTCGCCTTATCTGCCGCATTGTTCGCTTCATCCAGATTCTTGGCCATATATAGATAATACCGTGCCAAATGTGCCGGAAAATGCGGTTCTTCCAGATATAAGTGAACCAATTTACGTAGAATATCCCCTTGCCACTTGACATCTTTGATCTCGGTAATCAATCGAGCAAACTTCTCTTCTCCCATCTCTTTATTGTTTCGGCGGATGAACAAGTCGAACAAAATTTCCATGATATACTCTGGCTGCTCTCCATACTCAGAAAACGTGTCTTCCAAAAAAGCAAGCGAATATTGAGCCAAATTGCTTCTGTACGTAAAATTATCCACTTCCTCTTTTTTGCCTAACTATTGACGCAACAGCTCTTCTGCATACAAATAGTGACGTGGCCGCCAATGCGTAAATTTGCCGTATTTCTCCTTAATCAACAATGACTCCAGATTGAAATTGAAGTGCTTTTTCAAATCAACTTTATCCCATTCTGACACTTTATCAGTTCCAGCTTTATTAAGGAGGGTCAAACAAATTGGTCGGAAGGCTTTTTTGTTCAAAGTGATAGCACAAGGCGATATAAATGAGAATTTTCTTTTGCTCTTCTGTCCGAATCGTGCTGATAAACTTTTCAATATAATCGGACAGTCCCAGGAAATCCTCCTCAAACGTAACCAATCCGATGTAAAATGGATTCCGCAACGCCGGAGAATTTGAATGCCTGATTTGTTCTAGCGCATTTTTTTCTTGTGCTTTAACTCCAGATCATCATATCGCTCAAGATGTCTCCTGTATTCGTTCAAGAATTCATTGGTTTCGTTGAGATTTAGGATAGTGGTATACAATCTTTTTTTGTGGTCTATATTTTTCAATTCGTTTTTCGATCCCCGTTGCACCACCAAAAATACCACCGGCCGGGTGCGGCTCCTAATTGCATCATATAACTCATATATATTGTCTCGGCTGAACTGGTGGGCTTCCGCCACAACAAAAATCGTCTTTTTCGTCTGATCATATAGCTCCACAATTTTGTCTGCCGTATCCAACAGCCTATATTGTTTCAGAATAACGGTTGGATACTTTTCGCGCAAATCAAAGGCAATTCGCCGGCTGATGGTTGTCCCTCCCATGCCTGGTTCGTGTATTACGTAAACCTTTGTTTGCTATTTGTGCATACAAAAAAGCCTTAAGCTTGATTGCTTAAGGCTTTTTTGTATGGCCTGGCAACGACCTACTCTCCCAGGGCTTAAGCCCAAGTACCATCGGCGCTGGAGGGCTTAACTTCCGTGTTCGGTATGGGAACGGGTGGATCCCCTCCGCCATCATCACCAGACGTTATGTTGTTATTCAAGGTGTGAACCACACCCTGAAAATTAGAATGGAATAAAGCGTGTTGCAAGATGAAGAGATGAAGTAGGATAAGCCCTCGACCGATTCGTATCCGTCAGCTAAACGCATTGCTGCGCTTACACCTCGAACCGATCAACCTCGTCATCTACAAGGGGTCTTACTTCCACAGGGGAATGGGAAATCTCATCTTGAGGGGGACTTCGCGCTTAGATGCTTTCA
>NZ_PVTZ01000002.1 GCF_003003125.1 Laceyella sediminis
CATTTGATTTTGACTTCAACCGTTCGAGTTTAGTTGAAAAAGGGTGAAAAAGCGAGCTTAAGATACACTCTGTCCAAAATTAAGGGGTTAATCCGCCCTTTGATTTTTCCTGTCCCTACTGGTTACCTATTAATTATCTTCGCCCGTTCGCTGGTATATCATCATAACTATCTCTCCCAAAACTGACGAATGCATTATTTTATTAATCCGTTGATGAATCTACTTATAAATATATAATGTGTATAGTTGTATGTAGAGCTAGTGAAAGAAGGAATTCTTGAGCAAAGGCTCGTTGATCAGCAACTTAAACTATAATCCTGAAACGGAAATATCATATTTACTCGTTAGTAATATGTTGAATTGAGCGGTAAATTTGTCCGGTCAAAATAAGCAACGGAATCTCCGTTGCTTATTGATTCAATCCTGATCTTGAAAGCGAAGCTCCTTAATACTATTCAGATCGATTCCATATCGAGCATAGGTCTTGATAGTGTTTTCTCCCGTCAGTTGAACTTCATCGAAGCCAAGTAAGGATGCTACTTGTATCACATGATCACGAGAATCTCCTTCAATCTCTAGATACGGAGGAATCAGCGGCCATTGATCAATCTCAAGCCGAGCGCCATTGAGTGTAAAGCTGGTACGACGATTCTCCTGATAGCTCTTTGGTTGATAGCCCAATTGATTGAGTAGCTTATTTGTCAATTCAAAGTCATCCACAGTAATCTCCACCTCATGAGTCCCATCAATTCCATCATGAACAATTTTCTTAACTGTGAGTGTAATTTCTTTCCCTGTATCACGTAGCCGAATCCATTTGCTCTTATCTCCCGGTACGATATCGTAAACATAACGCCGCATGAACGCCTCGCCAACCTTCCGTCCCCCACAAGCATTGATTTTCTCCACAATCTCATCTAAATCAACGTTAATAACTTTGGCTTCATACTCAATTGTCATGGTTGCTTCCTCCTTTATTTAGTTCATAAACCCTTAATAAGAGCATCATATTCCGCTTCACGAAGTTCTACGATTTCATTACACAGGTCACTGACAACAAAGTCTTCTACTGGCATACATAGATCCATACGTTGAATACAAACCCCAACCTGATACCTTCCGCTTTGATCCCGATAGAGTCTTACGCCATAATATCCTTCTTGACAGTCAATGTCATTATTAAAGCGACATCCAACACAAGTTTTGGGCAAACGTATGGGTCGTATTTGTTTGAAGAAGATCATACGTCCAGATGGTAATTGATATGCCATCTTACTCCCTGATACCCCGGATGTAATATACTCCGCAACAGGCACTGCCTTTAGCTCGGTTAGAATTTGGTGGATTGCATCAATGGAGCATTTACCCTCGTCTAGGGAGTTAAGTAAACGCACAGATAACTCAGGTGCATATTCCTCCATGAGCCGTCGAACGCGTGGAGAGTGCTTATAATCGGGCACTACAATGTTTGCACTAACCTTTATCCCATGATTAATCGCAACCTGAACTGACTTTTGTAATGCTTTAATTTTACGTTCAGCAAGCTGCCGATTTTGGTACTTCTTATGCTGAACCTGTACAAGTTCTTCAGGAGTCGTGCCAAAGATGGAAAAGTTTACCCGATCAAGTCCTGCATCTGCGCAAGCCGAAAGGACACGTTCTCCATTTTCACCGTTAGAAGTCATACATACGCGATATCCGCTTTCCGTAGCCATTCTAATGATCTCTGGCAACAGGGGGTGAAGAGTTGGTTCTCCTCCGGTAAGGTGTAACTCTTCTACATTTAGAGTCTCACGAAGCAAAGATATTGTTTGAGCAAATTCTTTATCAGGCAACACTGTAACTGGTAGAAACCTTACCCCATTTGTAGTCGAATAGATCGACACCCGACCCGATGAACCTGCTTTTGTCCAATTGCCCACTTCACGGCTTAGATTATCAATCGTGACAGGTGTCCCCTCATTGTGGCAAAAGCTACAAGTCATTCCACAAGCATCAATGATTTTAACACGCAGTGTACTAGTTTTATCCACATACACCGGAATGTAAGATTCTATTATGGGAATCCACCTCACTATATAATACAGATGGATGCACATTTATTCAATTCTAAATTATCGGTATAATGATGATGCACATCCACCCGTTTGTTTACATTCTTCTAAACAAAATGGAATACCTTACGTTCACTTCCATCTTGCAATACAATGATCCGTATCTTATCAAGCAAACACTCTCCATTATCCACTGAAAATTCACAACCCAAGTTATCCACGTACCGTCCCAAACAATCTTGATATGCTCTTGTTGCATCAAGTCCAAGAGTTACAAAGTCTTCGATAGACTGAAGGTGACCGCAATTGGGACATTCAAATGTTACCTTCTTCAAATTACGATACCTATCTAGCATCTCCCTGTACCATTCTTCATCAGTTTGTCTGATCATAAAACCACACCGCTTATCTTCAATGATTATTGATTACTTCGTCGACTCCGTGTTGGAATCTTAAATCGATGTAACCACATAAAAATTGTTGTTGAGCTTGTCTCATAAATTTGGACAATCTTTCTCATACTTAATTGCCTGTCCTGCCGCGTAGCCTTTTTGGCATTCCTAATAGAACAAATATTCTTTGAACAGTGGATACACTAACATAAAAGCTCACTCGCAATTTGATTAAGCATCATTCTATCTTTCCAGTACCAATGATATAAGAGTTGATTTAAATCACCCTCTATTAAATGCCCTACAGCATGGTGAGTTTGCGCCCATTCAACTCGAGGTAATATCCTTCATTGCATTCACCCACACATTTCTTCGACAGAGAGAGATTGGATACTCGGCCTCTGTTCAAGTATCCAATCATGTGTTATACTGCTTTTCCGTTACCCCTTCACTTACCTAACCACTTTCTTTTAAACAGTCCCAACCGATCGTCCCCACATTTTACCCTCTTACTATCGTCTCTTGTGACCTGATATACCTGTAAAAAGCGATAAACTTTTTTTCTGCCTTTTATTTTTTTGTTGTTCCGCTCAGAATATGATCACATGTAACTGGTTTGTTAATTCATCGTGCCAATAGCGGATCGCTACTGCCTCCATTAATTAGGAACCCCTTTCTGGCAATTCCATTTATGCTATAATGGAGATAATCTACTTACTTGTGTGGGCCATTTTTATATGGCTCTTTTTTTCTTGTCTGCAAAGATGTCGTATGATCTCCCTGTTATCAGCCGAATCCCATTCATCATATCAGCTTCGATAACATCAATAAGCGGAATCTGAATTTCCACTCCATCCTGGCAAAGCAATTGGGCAATTCGCATTCGCCGCCGTGGATTTGGACTCCGGTCAACGTAGCAAGTGACAGAAACCTTGTCTTCCGGCTGAAGATCTGCGATAAAATTTTCGTATTTTTTAACAACAAGATCTGAGCGACGATCCAAATCTAGCAGGAATGGTTGAACTTGATTTGCGTTGCCTTCAACTTGGAGTTTCAACACTTCCAATCACCTCTTCGGGGTTATTTTTGGTTGTATACGCAGTATAAAACAAGGTAAAAAATCATGCAAATCAATAAATTTTAACTATTTTAACCGTTTGCTTAGGTTAATTCTTCCCTTTAAATTCAGTTTAGACCAAACAATTCAGTTGAATTAAACCTAAACCAAGAATAGTTTTACCAAAAAAGGCATCTTCTCCAGTGAGGCGAGTTGATAAATTCAGAAAAATAAATTATCATTTCGCTAATAGGAGGGTTGCTATGTGGTATCTAGATGATCGAAAGCAGCTTGGTAAAATCCTTCGAGAACGAAGAATTGAGCTTGGACTTAAACAAAAAGACTTAGTTGACGATCTTTTAACATCTGCGACAATTAGCAATATCGAGCTAGGAAAGAAAAAAGTAGGGATACAAAAAATTTCCTACTACTGCCAAAAGCTAAACTGGAAACTAGAAAAAATTCCACAATACATAGAAGAAACTAAAAAGAAAGAACTCGACTATATTTCCAAACTAAAGTTAAGCCTGAAGTCAATTGAAAATGACATTTTTTGTGTAAGCCCTGACTTTGCAATAAAAAGACTCAAGAAATTAGACCTTCCAAACGATCCATATATCCATGCAACCGTCGAATATTTAAAGGGAAAATGCTTTTATAAAAAAGGGAGATGGGATAAGTCTAAAGAACATTACAATGAGTGTATTCGCCTCTTTGATGAACATAAGGAGCTTTCCAAGTCTAATCTGAAATCAGCCTGCTTTTATGGACTAGCGAGAGTTTACTATCGCAAAAACAATCTTGAGCAAGCGTTAAAACTTCTTCAAAAAGGACTAACTGCTCTTAAAGAAGAAGGAGAAAGAAATTACTACAAACATTACCTTCTCATAAGTGAAGCAATATATTTAAGTAAATTAGGCTTTACAAATGCCGCTATGAAAGCACTAGAAAGAATGTGGACTTACTTATCTGAGATGGACACTGAAACCCAATTAACTATGTATAGTCTTCAAGCGATTCTTCACAACGAACTTAAGAATCATGATGAAGCAATATTATGTATCAATAAAGCTATTGATATGGCTCAACGTTCTAAACACTTCGACCATTGTTTTGAGCTTTGGACGACACTTGGCGTTTCTTATAAGAACTTAGGCGATTTTGATTCAGCAAAAACCTGCTTCAACACAGCATACCGATTTAAAAATAAGCTTCGAGACAAGTATTTGCTACCAGCATATAACTACACAGAATTAGGGAAACTCTACAAACAGTTAAACAATATGGAACTTGCTGAAAAATACCTAACCTCTGCAGTTAAATTAAGTAAAAAAGTAAATAATGGACTTAAACAATTGGAGGCCCAAGTTGCTTTAGGTGAATGTTTTTTTCAGCAGAACAAAATAACTGAGGCTATTCAACAATTTGATGAAGCTGGTAAAATAGCCGAAAGGCATTTTACTAAAAAAGAAAAAGATATTATGCTAAAATTAGCACAGTGCTATGAGAAAAGGGACACAGTAAAATACAACAAATATCTTTCCCGTTTTTATGAGCTCAGTATAAAATCCCAGAATGGAGGTGAATTAACTATGCACCAAAGCTATTCCAATAATACACATGCTGAAAGGGAATTCCAGCCAGAGCCCCCCGATGACTAAATGCTATACACAATTATTTATGTAAAGAAGAACCCATCTAAAAATAAATGGGTTCTTCTTTTTTGGGAAAGTTGTTAAATCCGTTTGATGCTAACTTCTTTTCTGTTGTTTTTGACCGCCTTTTCAACTCTTCGCCACATAAGCCGTATCAAAAAACTCCTTCCCAACCACCATCACTCTGTACATCGGCTTCGGCTTGTTCACTTTTTCTTAGCAAAAACTATTCCCTTAACGATGGCCCATGCCAGCCCATCCAAGAATCGACGATCACGCAACATCTTGTTTTCCTTCAGATTGTCGATGAAAAGGTTCTCCAGCAAAACGGCACTCATTTTGGTATCCCGGAGAACCGCGATCCCGGAACGAGCTGCCTGACTATCAACTTTTGCCGGGTTCCCATGTGGCCCAAAGCCGTAGCCTTTGAGATAAAGCAGTACCTTGTTAATTGCTTTTTGGATTTGCTTGATCCGAGCCGGTGCATTTTGGGCCACAAAGGACTAAAAGCCACCGCCACCTGCATTGCAATGCAGAAACAGGAAAAAATTAGAATTTTTATTATTCGCATAAGCGATCCGTTTGCGGAGTCCTTCAGGCGGCCCCGGATATGAGGATGAGGTATTTTTGTTACGCGGGAATATAACTGCCACCCCTTTATAGTCATTGAACTTTTCTCCAACTAATTCTGCCATTTGCAACGCTGCAAGCGGAGTTAATAACGCCCTCCCACAGTAGCCACTCTTCAGGGCCAATATTGACGTGCAGCGCGTCTAAAAATACCTTTACAAAAGCGAATAACAACCCATACCTTGGGGTCACGTAATTTAGGTAACATGCGGTTCATCCTGAACAACTCATCACCTTATTTTTGAAGCATCAAAAAAAGCGCGGAAATCGCGCAACGGTTGAGCCATTCAGATACCCGGATCACAATGGAAATTTATAGCCATGTACTTACCAACATGCAACAGGAAGCTGTGGATTGGTTTGAAAGAATAAGGACAATAAAATTAGTAAGTTATACCCCCTGAAACTAAGGGGGGCTACTTCGTCCGTTTCATTTTCAAGAAACTAATGTTAATCTATATCCTCTGATTTCAACAAAGAATATAAGAGTTGCTCGGCTAGATTTTTATAATATGGCTACGGTGCAACCCGCCATATTTCATGAGCAATTTCAAACACAAAAAAAGCCCGACATTTCGGGCTTTAGTTTGGTGCTGATGACAGGGTTCGAACCTGCGACCCCTTCATTACGAGTGAAAGGCATAGGGTAAATTAGAAGCATTAGAAGCAAATAAACCCTAGTCATATCAAAGGTTCCGCCGATTTTAGTAAACCGGATGAAACCCCAGAGTATGCCGCACATTAGAAGTTTCATTAGAAGATTTGTTAGAAGGCCAATTGAAGAGTAGGAGTGGACCTTATCATGCAAAATAAAGCAATCCTTATAGAATCAGACAAAAAATATTCAAAGTAAAAAGCCATTAGCTAAAAAACCGCTATAACATATTTCCTCGAAATTATTCTTTCTCTGAATCCCAAACTTCATTAAACTGAAATCCAACCAACCCATTAGACTCAACAGCTTCTTTAAACTCATTAGAAACAAACACCATCGAGCGAATCCGGTCATCTAAGAAAATACGAAAAATGTGTTCACCTTTAACCTTTTCCTTAATAAACGCATACTTTTCAAATCCTACTCTAAGCCCAGATCTCAATTGTCTGATAACTGCACGATTGTAATCAATTGCATCAATTGCATTCATAACATGAATAGCAAAATAATTTTTTTCTGGATGGGCAAGTGGCAATACCTCTACTTTATCCTTCAAAAAATCTTGGGTTACATCAAGGGCTCTCTCACTGAAAACAGGTGCAGCTGAATGACCCCAAAACTTTGGACAATCGCTAGACTCCCCTTCTTCCAATGTATATATTTTAACTTCTTCCCAGACATCTTCTAAAGGAGTAATGGAATTAAACCTTTCCTTAAAATATTTTTCATAATCTTGATCGAAATTCACTAGCTGTATTGTTTCAAAACGTTCATCCAAAGACGCCTTTAACTCCCATATTTTCACGTTCGTTCCTCCATTACTAATGTTAAAAACAGTATAACACTTTTTTTGAACATCAATTCAATGACAACGATCCATTTAAAAGCTTAGCCCGTATGTCATTCAACTCATCTACAGCATCAGCAGTTGTCCCACCAGTTTCTCTTACTTTTATCAAACGATTAGTGACATATTCAATATATGCGCCAGAGTGATTTCCTCGATGCAATGACTCGCTCCCAACATACTTTCCTTGTGGATGCTTACTGTCAACGTAAGGCAAAAACACTCCATTCGCTGCAGAGTTTTCGTTTATGCCGAATTCCCTCATCAGCTGTTGAGCTTCTCGCTCTCTCGGATCATTCCAAGGGATAATATGATGCGCGGCATTAGGATAAGGAGGAGTTTCGACACCTGCCTTCTTGAGCTCTTCACGCAATATAACGGATGCCTGTGTTCCTTCCTTATAATCCCCTGCTAACTGAGTACGGTTACTGACTAGGGTAGCATATCCCTGAGCTGAAGTTACTTTTGCTCCATTACTGCTTTTACTACTCCCCCCACCACTTCCTCGATCCGCTTGTGCATACAAACACTCAATAAAGTTCCCATTGCCAAGTTTAATCAACGCAAAATATCGCGGAGTCTGCTGGTAACCTAAACATTTTCCTGCATTTTGAACAACCGGCTTTATCTTAGCCACAACCGGGCCAGCATGTTTTTCAATCGTAGCCGTCGTTTTGTTAAGCAGCGGTTGCACAAGCGGATACGTACCTGAAGCAAAACCAACTAATGTAGCTCCAGCCAACCCTGAGAGAATAGCTCGTTTCCAATTTAGCTCTTTCCCTCTTAACCAGTCATCTACGCCACTGGTGATAGCCCCTTCTGTTGCCGCCATGGCACCCATTTTGCTAAAGAGTCCGCTGGCCATGCGTTGGACAAAAGCGGGAGCTTTACCAAGAATCTGCTTCCCACCACTGATAATAGGACCTAGAAAACGCGATCCTGTTATAGCGGCTCCAAGCCCTGGCGCAAACTTTGCCAAACCGGAAAAGAGCGCACTCGCTGCTCCACCACCAATGGCTCCAGCCGCTCCACCAATAGCCGCTCCCAACAGCACCGTCTTGTCTACTTGGCCGCCATTAAGTAACGCCCCGAAGCCAAGTGAAAGACCCCAGTTCGCCAATAGCATGAGCCCCAACGGCTCCAATCCCGGAATGAGTAAGAGCCCGACTCCAGCAATGATCACCCCAGCTGAAGCAACCACTTCTTTATTTTCCTTCACCCATTGCCATACGCTATCTAGAGCACTGGCAGTGTTATTCCATAAAGACTGGGCGACTTCCCCCAACTCGATGTTTTTTATATTTTCCCAGGTTTCAGATAATCCTTCTTTGAACTTGTTTTTTAATGCTTGATAACCAGATGCAAGATCGTTTATCCATTCTGGCCTTCTAAAAAAATCGTTTTTTCTTTCGTCAAATGATTGTTCTTTAGAGTCTTCATCCACTGAGACAACCATGTTTTGTCCTGTGATCACTTGCATGATCTTATCTTTCAGTGCTCCTTGCACCTCTGCAAAGGCCATCACTTGGTTTAACAATAAAGCCAGCGCAACTCCACAGGCGATGACCACCACATATTCCATTGTTGGCGACCCTTTGCGACTCTGCAGTACCCTGGCCATTCTACTTACAAATTTTTTCAATAGGCGTTCACCTTCCGGTTATTTTTTGTTACAACCCTATTTTATGTCAACTGGAAATAGAAGGAAATATTTTAAGTTGAAAAGTAAAAAGCAACGGATATTCCGTTGCCTTCACTAATTGATTTAAAACAACATATTGCTCCTATCAATACTATCTAAATAAAGCAATTATCTCTATTTATTTTTCTCTCATTACATATGCGTTAATACCATAATCGCAAAACTAGCATTTTTTCCTTCCTTAACTATGTTCTTCTTAGCCTATTAACTACTTCCATCTGATTTAGTTTTCACATAATATAGAACCGCTCTAGAAATATTAACTACAAACATTGCTTCTTCCGGTTTAAGTAATTTTTCGTTAGGATGTGCCAAACTCGAGCGGTTTCGAATAGTATTTAATTTATCAAGAACATTAGAAATAGAATTTATGATTGCCTTAACATATTCATCTTTTTCTAACTCATTTAGAAATACTGGGTGCTCATTCTTTATTAATTTGAATAGATTAGTTATGGAATCATGCTTTTTACATTGTAAATTCGCATTTTTACATATTTCTTTAAGATATCCATGCATTGCAGTATGAGTTCGATCTAAAGCGCTAGTTGCATCATGTTCTTTGATTAATGTCTCTGCTTCATCTAGCGCCCTTTCCACAAGATCATTGTATTGTTTTAAGTCGAGAGGCTGTAAATAAACCTCATTCTCGAGATCTTTTATTACATCTTGGAACTCCTCATATATTTTTCTTTTCTCTTCTATTTCCTCCTTAGTATAGTTTTTTTGTTCAAAGTAACTTAAAGGGTACTTTTCAAATATTCCTCTAATTATTTTGGCTTGTGTTGAAGCATTACTACTCTTAAGTATAGAAATAAAGCGTTCTTTTGTTGTACCTTCATATTCATATGGATCAATATCTAGATCACAATATAATGGATAAAATTCAGCATGAGTTTTATAAGAAAAATCACCTAAATAACCGCTATGGACTTCAATGTATTTATAAACTAATTTTTGGATATGAATGCCTGTTAGCATCAAATTCCCCCTTACAAACGAAAACACCTCATCCATTCTTAACTATACAAAAAAAGCCCGACATCTCGGGCTTAGGTTTGGTGCTGATGACAGGATTCGAACCTGCGACCCCTTCATTACGAGTGAAGTGCTCTACCAGCTGAGCTACATCAGCATATTGTATTGGTTGGTGGAGGCGAGCGGAGTCGAACCGCTGTCCGAAGACATCGCCACGCCAGCTTCTCCGAGCGCAGTCACTGTATTGAGTGTTCGCCTCGATAACTGCCCAGTGACAGGCGTTTATAGAGACTAGCCACTTGAGATTCGCTTTCTGACCAGTGGCCGATCAGGCAGCTAGCCCACTAAGGTATGAGACCCGACAGCTCCACATGGGCGATGGAGAAGCGGATCCTGGTCGCTTAATTAAGCAGCCAGAGCAAAGTTTTCGTTTTTGCCAGTTACATTTGGCATTTGCGTGTTTAACGAGAGACGCAACCCCTCGGCTCGCTACTGACGCTCGAACTATCCCCGTCGAATCCCAAGAACGCCCCCGGAATTCAACTGTTTGTCGAACGAATATGTCGATCACAGTTTTAGATTATAGCAGGGTTCCATGCATTATGCAAGGGGTTATTTCATTTTTTTATCGCATGTTTTGTTCTTTCAAGCGCCGTTGAATCATCCGATCCGTTTCGCGCTTCGCTTCGGTCGCCCGCTTGTCATAGAGCTTCTTCCCGCGCGCCAGTCCAAGCTGGATTTTGGCGAAACCGTTTTTCAGGTGCACGTCGAGCGGAACCAAGGTCAACCCTTTGATCTTGGTGATACCCAGCAGTTTGTCAATCTCACGCTTGTGCATGAGCAATTTGCGGGTGCGGGTAGGGTCGACGTTGAAGCGGTTGCCTTTGTCGAAGGGGCTGATATGCATGCCAACGATAAAGACTTCCCCTTTGTCGATCCGGGCGTAACTGTCTTTGAGTTGCACTTTGCCTTGGCGGATCGATTTGATCTCCGTCCCGGTGAGAACGATGCCGGCTTCGAATTGTTCTTCGATATGGTAATCATGAAATGCCTTTTTATTCTTGGCAATGATTTTAGATGATTTGCTTCCCATCGTTTTCACCTCAGCCCTCAAAAGTCGTGTAACCTATATTTTATCAAAAAGTTTGGGAAAGAGTCAATGCTTGATGGCCATGGCAAAGCACAGCGGGAAAAGGAAAAAGCCCGCAAGCCTGGCTTTTTCCTTATTGTTGTCATTTCTTCTTGCTCTTGTTGCGATAGGTTTTCTTCTTTTTCTTTTTCCCTTTTTTCTTGCTGTCTCCGTTTTTCTTGACAGCAGTATCTTCCCATTTTACTTCATAGAATTTGCCTTTTTTACCTTTGGTGGCACGAGCGGCGTCAGCATCTTTGTTGCGCTTAAATTTTTTCTTCTTTCCTTTGGCTGGTCGTTCAAAGCGCTCATCAGAGAAGTGCTCCAAGAGTTCGAAGTCCACTTTTCGTTCGTCGATGTTAACACCGCTGACCTTGATGCGCACGCGATCCCCAATCCGGAAGATGCGGCCAGTCCGCTCCCCGATCAGGCAGTAATGGGATTCATCGTAACGGTAATAATCGTCTGTCAGGAAGCTGACATGGATCAATCCTTCAATCGTGTTCTCCAACTCCACGAAAATCCCAAACGAGGTGACGCTGGAGATGATGCCTTCATACTCTTCCCCGATTTTATCCATCATGAACTCAGCCGCTTTAAGATCGTTGGTCTCCCGCTCGGCGTCAACGGCGACCCGCTCACGGATGGAAGATTGTTGGGCCGCATCGGTCAAATAGGCGTTTAATTCGTCGATCCGCTCGACGGTTAACGCCCCTTTCTCCACGATTTCGCGGATGACGCGATGAATCAACAGGTCGGGATAACGGCGGATGGGCGACGTGAAGTGCGAATAGAAGGGCGCCGCCAGGCCAAAGTGTCCCACGTTTTCCGTCGCATACTTGGCTTGCTTCATCGAACGCAACAATACGGTACTGATCACATGCTCTTCTGGCTTTCCGGATATTTTTTCCAGCAAGCTCTGCAAGGCATGCGGGCGGACCTGATCCGGTTTGCCTTTTACCGAGTAACCGAAGCTGGTGATAAACTCATAGAAATTCTTTAATTTCTCAGCATCGGGATTCTCATGAATCCGATAGACAAACGGCACTTGCAGATTGAAATAATGTTCCGCCACTGTCTCATTGGCTTTGAGCATGAACTCTTCAATCAGTTGCTCGGCAATGGTGCGGGGCCGTTTCACCACATCTACCGGCTTCCCTTTTTCATCGACAATGATTTTAGCTTCGGTGAAATTAAAGTCAATCGCTCCCCGGCTAAGGCGCCGCTTGCGCAGAAGCATCGCCAGGTCAGCCATCAGGCGGAAATCATCAACAAGCGGCCGGTAGCGCTCGATCAATTCCGGATCTTCGTCGACGACAATCTTTTTAACGTCGGAATAAGTCATCCGCTCGTTGGTTTTGATGACGCTGGGGTAGATTTCGTAGTCGACCACATCGCCTGTGGGGTCAATTTCCATGTCACAGGTCATGGTCAGGCGATCCACTTGTGGGTTCAAACTACAGATGCCGTTGGAAAGGCGCTTAGGCAACATCGGAATCACCCGGTCGACGAGGTAGACACTACATCCCCGCTCATATGCTTCCCGATCCAGCGCAGACCCTTCCTGGACATAGTAGCTGACATCGGCGATATGGACGCCTAAACGCACATTGCCGTTGGGCAACCGCTCCACTGACACAGCATCGTCCAAATCTTTGGCGTCTTCGCCGTCAATTGTCACCATGTTTCGCCCGCGCAGGTCGCGCCGTCCCTTCAGGTCTTCTTCGCTGATCGTTTCCGGTATGGCCTCCGCTTCGGCGATCACCGCTTCCGGGAATGCTTCCGGCAATCCGTGCTTGCGGATGATGGACACAATGTCAACGCCGGGATCATTGCGGTGACCCAAAATTTCGATGATCTCCCCCTCGGCCGAATGACGTCCGGTGATATGGTGTAGTTTCACCACGACTTTCTGGCCATCACGGGCATCCATCTGCAATTCGGGAGCAATGAAGATATCAGCGGCAATGCGTTTGTCGTCCGGAATCACGAAGCCGAAGTGCGAGGACAACCGGGAAAACGTCCCAACGATTTTGTCCCGTTTTCGCTTCAGGACACGGATGATCTCCCCTTCTGGACGGCGGCTCTCTGTCTTGCTCTTGTGAATTCGCGCCAAAACCAAATCGCCGTCCATCGCGCCGTTCATATCATTGAGATGGATATAAATATCCTGTTTGCCGGGCGTATCCGGGATGACAAAGCCAAATCCCTTGGAACTGCCCTGCAAGGTGCCGCGGATCAGGTTAAACCGCTCCGGCACGCCGTACCGCTGCGTGCGCGTGCGAACGATTTTCCCATCCGCCTCCATGGTCTCTAAGAGCTCGGCAAACGCCTCCCGCTCCTCTTCCGCCACCTGGAATTGATCGATCAATTCAGCCAGGGTGAGCGGTTTGTACGCTTGTTCCAGCATAAACTGCCGAATCTGCTGTTCAGTCAACATCACTTCATCCGCCCCCGGGGCCTACCAAGGCCCCAAAGGCAGACTGCCACCTCACTTTCGTCTAGGACGATCGTTCCAAGATAAATTGCTCTATTTCTTTAAACAACTCATTGCGCTCGCGATCCACGGTGATGATGTGTGTGGATCTCTCATACCACGAAATCTCTTTATCCGTTGATGAGATATGCTCGTAGATGTAATCGGCGCTTTTCTCCAGAATGAGTTCATCCTTGCCGGCCTGCACGATCAGCGCTGGCACCTTCACTTCCGCCAACTGGCTTTTGACATGGCGGATCAACCGCGTCAGTTCGGCCACGCATCTCACCGGCGTCCGGTCATATGGGCACAGATGCGCCTCAATATGTGGGTCGCGATGAGTGGACCGTTTTTTATAACGATAAAAAGGAGCCACCACCCGAGCCAAGAACGCACGCCGATCCCGGATATAGATAGGGGCACACATCGGAATCACGCCGTCTACTGGTTTTTGCGCCGCCAACGCCAACGACAGGCAACCACCCATCGATAATCCAGCCACATACAATTTCTCAAGCGGCTCCGCACGCATCCTGTCATACGCGTCTACAGCACTTTGCCACCAATCGCGCCAACCGGTCCGCTCCATCTCCTCCGGACTGGTGCCATGGCCAGCCAAAAGCGGCGCATGGACAGTGTAACCCCGGTCTTTAAAGTATTGCCCCATCGGTCTCAATTCTGAGGGAGTTCCGGTAAACCCATGTAACAGTAGAATGCCCGTTTTTCCTCCTGGATAAAAAAAAGGTTCTGGAGATCTTTGTACAGTCTTCATTGACGTTCCCCACCGTTCGATTTGCATGAATGTTTCTAGATCATCTTAACGATAGCACACCGCCGCCAATTTGCAACACTACGTTTCCCGTTTACGGTTACGGGCACGTCCTCATTATAAAAATTACCCATTTTTCGCAGGGAATAACGGTTCATTCCCATTTCTCCCGGGTGATCCCTCCCATTCGGCCCAAACACCAAGCTGTTGCCAAAACAAAAAAAGCTTCAGGGCCAATCACAGCACCCTGAAGCTTTGGTCCAGTTATAAAAAATAAAAAAGCCACTCACACTGAGCGGCTTTCTGTGGCCTGGCAACGACCTACTCTCCCAGGGCTCATGCCCAAGTACCATCGGCGCTGGAGGGCTTAACTTCCGTGTTCGGTATGGGAACGGGTGGATCCCCTCCGCCATCATCACCAGACATCTTACATTGATTATAATAACAAGCATCTACGAAAAATGCAAGAGGTTTTTATAAAAATTTCTCCCCAAAACAAACAGCCGACCAAAAACATCGGCTGTATTGCTTCATTTTACGAAATATCCAACCACCAGCGCCATCACCATGAACAGGAAAGCCAGCACAGCCGTCGCTTTGCCGAGGAAAGCATCAAAACCGCGCGCTTTCGCTTTTCCCATCACATGTTCCGCCCCACCGGCAATGGTTCCGGACAATCCCGCGCTCTTACCCGATTGGAGCAATACAGCAATGATGAGAATCACACTGATGACTGCAAGGACAATTTTTGCTGCGAGTTCCACAAGCGTCCCTCCTTGCTTCTATTCCACTGCATTGACTTTAACACATTTGACGCTTGTTTTCAATGAAAAACAAACGGTACCCATCCATCCAATCGCCGCTTTTAAAAAAGAGAAGGTTCTCGTCGCAATGTACGATGAGAACCTTCTCCCTTATCTCGATCTGCCAAACGGCGTCTCTTCTTATTAGCCGCGCAGGTTGTAGAACGCGGTGCGGCCAGGATATTGGGCAGTGTGACCCAATTGATCTTCAATGCGGAGCAATTGGTTGTATTTAGCCACCCGGTCAGTGCGGGATGGTGCACCGGTTTTGATTTGGCCAGCACCGGTCGCCACAGCGATGTCGGCGATGGTGGTGTCTTCGGACTCACCCGAACGGTGGGAGATGACAGCGGTGTAACCAGCGCGCTTCGCCATCTCGATAGCGTCAAACGTTTCGGTCAGGGTACCGATTTGGTTCACTTTAACCAGGATGGAGTTACCTACGCCTTTTTCGATCCCTTCAGCAAGGCGCTCGGTGTTGGTTACAAACAGGTCGTCACCGACAAGCTGCACTTTTTTGCCCAGGCGTTCGGTCAGTTGCTTCCAGCCTTCCCAATCATCTTCAGCCAGACCGTCTTCGATGGAGATGATCGGATATTTGTTGGTCAGTTCTTCGTAGAAGTCGATCATTTCAGCGGATGTGCGGGTGATGCCTTCGCCTGCGAAGTGGTAAGCCCCATCTTTGTAGATCTCAGTGGAAGCCACGTCCAGAGCCAGCATGACGTCAACGCCCGGTTTGTAACCCGCTTTTTCAATTGCTTCCACGATGGTGGACAGGGCTTCTTCATTGGACTTCAGGTTCGGCGCAAACCCACCTTCGTCGCCCACGCCAGTGCTGTATCCTTTCGCTTTCAATACCGATTTGAGGTTGTGGAAGATTTCTGCGCCCATGCGGATCGCTTCACGCATGTTTTCAGCGCCAACTGGCATCACCATGAATTCTTGGATGTCCACGTTGTTGTCGGCATGTGCGCCACCGTTTAAGATGTTCATCATCGGCACCGGCATCGCTTTGGCGTTAAATCCGCCCAGGTAGAGATAAAGCGGCATTCCCAAAGCATCAGCAGCTGCGTGCGCTACCGCCATGGAGACACCCAAAATCGCGTTGGCACCCAGGTTGCCTTTGTTCGGTGTGCCGTCAAGTTGAATGAGAGCATGGTCAATCGCTACTTGATCCAGTGCATCCATCCCTTCAATGTGAGGAGCGATCACGTCGTTTACGTTTTGCACGGCTTTGAGCACACCTTTGCCCATATAGCGCCCTTTGTCGCCGTCGCGCAATTCCACAGCTTCATACGCACCGGTGGAAGCGCCAGATGGCACAATGGCGCGGCCGATGGCACCCGATTCAAGCACCACTTCTACTTCTACAGTCGGATTCCCGCGGGAATCCAGCACTTCGCGAGCATATACATCCATAATGGTCGTCATGGAACATTCCTTCTTTCCTCAAAATGTGATTGAATCGTTGTCTTACGAACGGCTGAGCAACGTGTTACCAGTCATTTCTTCAGGTTTCTCCAACCCCAGCAAGTCAAGCATGGTCGGCGCAATGTCCGCCAAGATGCCGCCTTCTCTTAACGTGACGCCTTGCTTGGTCACGATGAACGGTACCGGGAAGGTGGTGTGTGCCGTATGCGGACGACCATTCTCATCGATGACCATATCCGCGTTGCCGTGGTCAGCGGTTATTACGGCGACGCCACCTTTAGAAATCACCAGGTCAACAATGCGACCCAAGCACTCATCCACTGCTTCTACTGCTTTAATGGTAGGTTCCAACTTACCCGAATGGCCGACCATATCCGGGTTGGCGAAGTTGAGGATGATGGTGTCATACTTTTCAGCTTCGATTTCTTTGAGAAGCGCTTCCGTCACTTCGTAGGCGCTCATCTCCGGTTTGAGGTCATAGGTAGCCACTTTGGGGGAGTTGATCAGGATGCGCTCTTCCCCTGGAAACTTCTCTTCCCGCCCGCCGTTGAAAAAGAAGGTGACGTGAGGGTATTTTTCCGTTTCAGCGATGCGCAGTTGCTTCAATCCTTGTTGCGACACGACTTCCCCAAAGGTGTTGTCCAAGTCGGTAGGCTTGTACGCCACATAACCGTCCACCGTCTCGCTAAATTTGGTCAAGCAGACATAATACAGATGTTGCGGCCGTTTCGGCCCCCGGTCGAATCCGCGGAAATCATCGTTGGTAAAGGCCAGCGAGATCTGGATCGCCCGGTCGGGACGGAAGTTGTAAAAAATGACAGCATCATTGTCTGTGATCGTACCCACCGGTTGATTGTGCTCATCGACAATCACCGTCGGCATCACAAATTCATCATAGATTGACTGCTCATAAGAGGCTTGCACCGCCTCCACAGGATCGCGATATGTAGGCCCTTCGCCGTAAACCATCGCCCGGTAGGACTTTTCCGTGCGCTCCCAGCGCTTGTCGCGGTCCATCGCATAATAACGGCCTTGAACGGTAGCGATTTGGCCAACGCCCACTTCATCCAGTTTAGCCTGCAGTTGTTTGATGTAGGTAACGGCACTGTCCGGTGCTACGTCACGCCCGTCCAAGAAGGCATGGACGTAAACGCGCTCCACTTGTTCTTTCGCCGCTAAATCCAGCAAGGCGAACAAATGGCGGATATGGCTGTGCACGCCACCATCAGACAACAGCCCATAAAGATGGAGGGCGGAACCATGTTCTTTGACATGCTTTATCGCACCTAAGAAGGTTTCGTTCTGAAAGAACTCTCCATCTTCAATAGATTTGGTCACGCGGGTAAGGTCTTGATAAACCACCCGACCGGCCCCGATGTTAAGATGTCCCACTTCTGAATTCCCCATTTGCCCTTCCGGCAAGCCCACCGCGTTTCCACTGGCGGTCAGCGTCGTGTGGGGATACGTATTCCAATATCGGTCAAAGTTGGGCTTGTTCGCTTGGGCAACGGCATTTCCTTCCGTTTCCCCACGCAGGGCAAACCCGTCCAAGATGCACAACAGAACTGGTTTTGGTCTGCTCATCTTTATTCACCTGCACTTGCTGCTTGTACGAGCTGAATGAACGAATCCGCTTTGAGGGCGGCTCCGCCCACCAACGCGCCGTCGATGTTGGGCTCTGCCATGAAGGAGCGGATATTTTCCGGTTTCACGCTGCCCCCGTATTGAATCCGCACTTCATTAGCCACCTGTTGATCATAAAGGTCAGCCACGGTTTTACGGATGTAAGCACACACTTCTTCCGCATCTGCCGCTGTTGACGCTTTGCCTGTGCCAATGGCCCAGACGGGTTCATAGGCGATGATCGTCCGCTTCATCTCCGCCGACGACAGCCCCGCGCAAGCCGCTTTCACCTGCGTTTGCACCACTTCTTTGGTTTTATCAGCTTCGCGCTCGGCAAGCGTCTCACCCACGCACACGATAGGGGTCAACCCGCCGTCCAGTGCCGCCCGCGTCTTTTTGTTTACTGTCTCATCCGTTTCCGCGAAATAGGCGCGCCGTTCGGAGTGACCGATAATCACATATTGGACACCGGCCGCTTTTAGCATCGGCACGCTCACTTCACCGGTGTATGCCCCTTGCTCTTCCCAATGGACATTTTGCGCTCCAATGCCGATATCTGTCCCTTGGGTCGCTTCGGCCAATGCCGGAAGAGCGAGATAAGAAGCACACAGCACCGCTTCCACATCAGCTGGCAACGTGGTCCGTTTCACTTCTTCAACAAAGGAAAGGGCCTCCGCCGCCGTCTTGTGCATTTTCCAGTTACCCGCAATGACAGGAGTACGCATGCGGTTTCCTCCTCACTTATTTATCATCCAAAGCCGCTACACCCGGCAGCACTTTGCCCTCCAGGAATTCCAGCGAAGCCCCACCGCCAGTGGAGATATGATCCACCCGGTCGGCCATGCCCGCTTGGGCGATTGCTGCCGCGGAATCCCCGCCACCAATGATCGTGTACGCCGTGGATTCGGCCAACGCTTGAGCGACTGCATTCGTCCCTTTAGCAAACTGTTCAAATTCAAACACGCCCATCGGTCCATTCCAAATCACCAATTGGGACGCTTTCACCACATCAGCAAACAATTCCCTGGTTTTCGGCCCGATATCTACCGCTTCCAAATCCTCTGGGATTTGATCGATGGACACGGTTTTCACAATGGAAGGATTGGGACCGAACTCGTCGATGACGACGGCATCGATTGGCAAATACAACCGAACGCCTTTCTGTTCAGCCTGCGCAATGAACTGCTTTGCCAACTCCACTTTGTCCTCTTCCAACAGGGATTTGCCGATCCCGTGGCCTTGCGCGTGGATAAAGGTGTAAGACAATCCGCCACCAATGATCAAATTGTCCACTTTGTCGAGCAAGTTTTCAATCACGCCGATTTTGTCCTTCACTTTCGCCCCACCGATGATAGCAGTGAAGGGACGTTTTGGATTGGCAAGCGCCGTTCCGAGAGCTTCCAGCTCTTTTTGCAACAGCAGACCGGCAACGGCCGGAAGATGCTCTGCGATGCCTGCCGTGGATGCATGCGCGCGGTGAGCAGCACCAAACGCGTCATTCACGTACAGATCAGCCAGGTTGGAAAATGCTTTTGCCAGCTCGGGATCGTTCTTTTCTTCACCCGGTTCGAAACGGACGTTTTCCAGCAACAACACTTCGCCGTCAGCAAGCTCGGACACACGGGCTTCCATCTCGGCTCCAACCACTTCATCCACTTTGGCCACTGGTTTTCCCAATAGCTCTGACAGGCGTGTCGCCACCGGCGTGAGCCGCATTTCTTCAACCACTTTTCCTTTGGGACGCCCCAAATGGCTAGCCAAGATGACTTTAGCCCCTTGCTCCACCAATGTTTGGATGGTGGGCAATGCGGCGCGAATCCGCGTATCGTCAGTGATTTGCCCATTCTCCATCGGCACATTGAAATCAACCCGACAAAACACGCGTTTACCGCGAACATCAACATCTTTGACCGACTTTTTATGCATGGCCCTTCCTCCTTATGTTCAGCACAGGCGGTTCATCTCATCAACCCGCGCCTGTGAGCATGAGAAAGAGGAGAAAAGCTCTCCTCTTTTATACTCATGGTTACCCGAGAAATAGGATAACACATTTTACATTAGTATAACATTATAGGCCTTTGCTTGCGATATAGCTTGCAAGATCGACAACACGGTTGGAATAACCCCATTCATTGTCATACCAAGAAACGACTTTCACCATATTGCCTTCCATCACCATGGTGGACAGGGCGTCGATGGTGGAGGAGTGAGGATCCCCATTGTAGTCGATCGATACGAGCGGCTCTTCGGTGTAATTGAGGATACCTTTCAACTCGCCTTCAGCCGCTGCTTTCAGTGCAGCATTCACTTCTTCAACCGTTACTTCTTTTTCCAGCTCAGCAACCAAGTCAACAACAGACACGTTTTTGGTCGGCACACGCATTGCGAAACCGTTCAGCTTGCCTTTCAGCTCCGGCAACACCAGAGAAACCGCCTTAGCTGCACCGGTGGTGGTGGGGATGATGGACTCGCCAGCTGCACGCGCACGGCGCAAGTCTTTGTGCGGCAAGTCAAGGATTTGTTGGTCGTTGGTGTAAGCGTGAACGGTTGTCATCAGACCACGTACAATACCAAACTTCTCATGCAACACTTTGGCGAATGGAGCCAAGCAGTTGGTGGTGCAAGAAGCGTTGGATACGACATGGTGTTTGGAAGCGTCGTATTGTTCGTGGTTTACGCCCATCACAATGGTGATGTCCTCGTTGGAGGCCGGTGCGGAGATGATCACTTTTTTAGCTCCGCCGTTCATATGCTTCGCCGCATCTTCACGTTTGGTGAAACGACCAGTTGATTCAACCACGATATCTACACCGTAATCAGCCCATTTGATTTGGCCCGGATCACGTTCAGCCAACACTTTTACTTCGCGACCGTCTACTGTGAAGCCATCCTCCGTTGCAATCACGGTAGCGTCCAGCTTGCCGTGGACGGAGTCATATTTCAACAGATGGGCAAGTGTCTTGGAGTCAGTCAAGTCATTTACTGCTACGATCTCCAATTCGGGATGATTAAGCATTGCCCGAAACACATTGCGGCCAATGCGGCCGAAACCATTGATGCCCACTTTCACTTTTGCCATGATTAAAATCCTCCTCTTAATCTCTTGTTGTATTATCACCGATTGAATGCGCCATTCATTCCTGATGGACAATCGCATTTTTCAGGATGGCTCTCGCCGCCCCTTCATCTGTGATGAGCGTATCCTGGGAAACCAGCGAACAGACAGCCACGATCGCCTCCGCCTTGCTGGCACCCCCAGCGACGGCAACTTTCTGTTCAACGCGCTCCAATCCTTCCAAATCCAATCCCAAAGTGCGGACGCGATGTACAATCTGGCCGTCCCGGTCAAAATAGTAGCCGAACGATTCCCCGACTGCCTTTCCTGCCTCTAGCTTGGCAAGTACCTCTGCCGAAGATTTCCGGCGGATGGCCATCGTTTTGGCGTCTCCAATCCCGTGTACTACCATGCGCGCCGATCGGAGCAGATCCAACACTTCCCTGATGTGAGGCTCCTTCTGCAAGGTTTGGTAAGCTTCATCGCTGAGCTCATCGGGGATGTGCAACATGCGGTACGTTCCGCCGGTGCGCTTGGCCATCAGCGAGGCGATGTAGTTGGCTTCCAACTCTACCGCCTCCCCCACACCACCGCGCGTCGGCACAAAGGTTGTTTGTTTGAACGCCGGCGTCGGCATCATCATCTCAGCGACCGCTAACATGGTGGTTCCACCTGACACGGCGACGATCTGCTCTGGCGCGGCCTGTTGTTTCAAGTATCGGGCGCCCGCTCTGCCCATCTCCTTTTTCACCCAGTCAGAGGCATCCGCGTCTCCTGGCACAATCACCACATGCTTCACACCCAGGAACGCTTTTAACTCCGCTTCCAACTGGTTCAAACCAAACAACTCTTTCATCAGCGGTTCCATCTCGGACAAAAGATCGATGCCTTCTTGGGTCAACTCCATCCCGGCAGACCCGACCGCCACCAATCCCTGCGCCCGCAGGAAATCCACTTCCGCCCGCAACACCCGCTCAGTCGTTTGCAACTCGAACGTCAGGCTTCTCCGTCCTACCGGTTGCATCAACTGGATATGACGCAAGATGTCATATCTTTTCTGCATGGTTTGTAACAGATCAGGCAATAATTGCTTTTGTAAGTTCAAGATCTTTTCCATCGGATCCCCCATCGTAGGACACATTATGTCCCGCATAAGACAAAAGTGTCCCGATCCGTTCAAAAAAAATCCCCGTATCGGGATCACTTTCATTTTAGCCTAAATAAAGTTTCTTTGACAAGTTCGTCGGCCCGTTTTATTGAAAATTCACAGAAAACGCTTACGTCCCGTTGAAGAGGCAATCCCCAGCTCTTCGCGATATTTGGCGATGGTCCTTCTGGAGATGCGGATTCCTTCCATTTTCAACAAATCGGCTATTTTCTGGTCGGACAGCGGTTGTTTCTTATCTTCCCCTTCTACTAAGATCTTAATCTTTTTCTGTACCGTTTTTTGTGACATGCCTTCACCCGAATGCGTGGAAAGGCCTGACGGGAAGAAGAAGCGAAAAGGATACAACCCCCGGGGGGTCTGAATGTATTTATGTTGGGTCGCCCGACTGACCGTCGATTCATGTAACCCTACATCCTCAGCAATCTGCTTTAACGTCAGCGGCCGCAGATAATCCACCCCGTGATCCAAAAAGGCCTTTTGTTTTGACACGATGGCTTCCGCGACCCGTATGATGGTGTCCCGGCGCTGTTCAATCCCTTTAATCAGCCACATGGCTGACTGCACCCAATTTTTCAGGTATTGGGCCACATCTTCATCCAACCGTTCCCGTTGTTTGATCAACCGCTGATAGGCGGCGTTGATAGTCAAGCGGGGAGCCTCTCCTTCTTCAAGTAGCACCACATACTCGCCATCCACTTTCTCCACCACCACATCGGGAGCCACATATCGCGGTGGTTCCGATGCGTATGCTGCCCCCGGGCGCGGGTGGCAGGATTTGATTTCATCTACCGCCGCCTGTACGGTAGGCACATCCACCCCCAAAGCTTGGGCGATTTTGCGCCATTTGCCGTCCGCCACGTCTTCTAAATGGCTTCGAGCAATGCGAATCGCTAGTTCATTAGGCGTGTCACGGTGGCGAAGTTGAATTTCGAGGCACTCTCCCAAATTTCTGGCCCCCACACCGATCGGGTCCATTCCCTGAATGATGGATAAACATTTCACCGCCAATTTCTCATTTATCTGAAAGCGCTTACATATCTCTACTAGCTCCAGATCGAGATAGCCTCTTTCGTCCAAACTGTATATCATGTATTCGCAAATGCTCCGTTCTTGCCTGGGAAGACGCATCTCTCGCAACTGCATAATCAGCTCATCGGCAAGCGTTCCGGTTTGGGCCCGCGCATAATCCCTCGCATCTGCCCGTTCTTCTCGGCTGTAACCCTTACGCCTGGGCTCTGGATGCTCCGTCAGACGCTTCAGCCACTTCTCCAATTCGGCAAATGCGGCATCCTCCAGTTCCAGAACCGGATTCTCTGCAAACTGTTCTTCCAAGTACGTCTGCAAATCCGCCGCGGAATATTGCAACAGCTGAATGACTTGGCGCAATTCCGGCGTCATCACCAATTTCATCCGTTGCTCTTGCACCAAGCTAAAACCCATTTGTAAAGCCATTCTCCCCTCCCACCTCCGCTGCCGTGTAAGATCAGGGCAAGTGTGAACCTCCATGTCAGTTCTTATTAATTTCATTTTATCACAATCCCTGTGCCAGCTTTGGATTCTTTTTTTTCCAACAACTTTCCCACTTGAGAATCGCATATTTTTCACTTTTTACTTGCACACGGATATTGAACATGCTATAATCTTTTTTGTCGGATTGCTATATTGACTTGCGCCTATAGCTCAGGGGATAGAGCACTGGTCTCCGGAACCAGGTGCCCAGGTTCGAATCCTGGTAGGCGCGCCAAAACCTAATAAATGCCGATATTATCAAGCGATTGTCTGATCGTCAGGCTAACCGATAGCACACGGTTTCTGCTCGATAATAAAGGCGACCGGGAGACGTCTTCTAACGTGTTTTTGCGCTTAGCGATGACACGAAAGGAGGCGTCTTTTGTTATGTCCAGAAAAGGAAAGCGTATCGTAACTAGACGCAGAGAGTTTATTGAACCAACATCGACGGATTCCGATATGACGATTCAAGAGGCATTTGATTATTTCGTTAATTTAAAGAAAACCGAAGGAGTAAAACAGCGTACAATTAACGATTATTACATGTTAATGGGTTATTTTACCGAGTGGCTAAACGAACAACACCCTTCTATCGAAAGAATCGAAAACATCAACACAGGAACGATCCGGGAATACATAATCTATTTGAGCGAAGAAAGATTTAACGAGCAGACAGGGGAATATGGACTATCACCTTACACGGTTAACGTTCGCATCAGATTCTTAAAAGCATTCTTTAATGCGCTTTACCGTGAGGAAATCATTCGTAGAAATCCGTGTGAGGGAGTAAGCCTAATGCGGGTGAATGAGGACACATTCGAGCCATTAACGGACGATGAAATTGAAAGGTTACTTGGCGCACCAAATACCCGCGAATATGCCCAATTCCGTGATTTGGTCATCATGTATTTGATGTTGGACACAGGTATGCGCATTTCCGAAGTGTGCAATTTAGAGGTTTCCGAGATCGATTTTAAAACAAGGGCAATTATCCTTCCATCACATAAAAACAAAAATCGCAAACCAAGGATACTCCCTTTGTCTAATCACGTTTTAAAGCTCCTAATGGAGTTAGTCACAGAGAATAAAACTCATTTTGATACCAATTTCGTATTTGTCTCCAACTGTGGAACTCGGTACAATCCAAATTCATTTCGTAAACGATTGCTGATTTATAAAAAGAACGCAGGAATCACAAAGAGGGTCAGCCCTCATTTATTCCGTCATATGTTTTGTCGGAATTACATTTTAAATGGTGGAGATGTGTTCACATTACAACGAATTGCAGGACATGCCGATATATCAACCACTCGCAAATATGTTCAAATGGACGACAAAGCAATCAAGGATCAACATGCACAGTTTAGTCCTGTATTAAGGATTAGAAAAAAATTCAAGTAGTTAACGGAAAAAGAAAAGGCATACCCTCGAAGGAACTCCGCTTGGAAGTCCGCCTCTAAGGTACACCCTTACCCAAAACCATCGTACCCAAAAAAAGGCGGACATGCAAGCCTTAGTTCGTTATCGAAGCAAATAGAACGTGCGTTCCTTCGGGGTGTGTCTTTATAAAGAGGAGATTCGCATCATGGAAAAGGTCATCTATGCAGGGGACAAAACCGCAATGAAGGAACTTTCTTTATTCGAAAGCATCGATCAGTTTAACAAATACTATCGTCGTCTAAAACTAACGATTATCAGTGAATTACGCCCGACATGGGTTCGCATTCTGGACAAACTATTCCAATGTTCGGCGGAACTGATCGGCGTAACCTTTTTTCGTCGAATGGAACTTGCAACCAGAGCCGAATGCGGCAAAACGAGCCTTGACGACTTTCTTCGTTATGCCAGAAAACGGGGATTCCTTCGCACTGTACGCGCTCAATCGCCTAAAGGCGGTAAAAAGAAGTCAGGCGGAGACGCCCATCTCATTTTTGTCTTCGTTCCTATGGATGATCTATTAGAGCTACCAGGCAAAAATAAACGGCAGGGAACAAATAACGAATCTAAACGGGAACCGCATCGGGAACCGTCTTTCGGGAGCCGTCAGCAAGTCGAAAACCCTTGCGAATCAAAAGACGATGCAACAAAAAGCGCGTCCCTATCAAGTTCTTTTTTTAGCAGGGAATCTATTAATTTAAAAACAGATATTAACGTAGACGGCGACCTAGACGAAACTTACGCAGACAATACGATTCCGAAAGAAGTGATTCGGGCATTAGTTCCCATTAGCCGCAAAGCTAACGTTATTAATCGGATATGGTCTAAAATTCGGTTAGCGTTCAAAAACAGCCACATCGAGAATAAGGACGTGTATAGCCTAGACCATATCTTAGCTCATAACGAATACATACTCGATCAATTAGTTCGCAGGATTAAAGCAGTTGTTAATGCCGAGAAGACGGGTAAGGCTCGTGATTTCTTTGCATTGTTATATTGGCATGTTTCGCAAGTATTCCAAGCAGTTGCGGAAGAACAGGCGGCTGCGGTTAGAAGATCAATTGCGCAATCTTATGGGTTTGGCAACTTTCCCATGAGACGTGTATTTAGTTAGAGATGTTACAAACAAAAATATTCTTTTCGAATTCTTGCTGATGTTATTTTTCCAGCCTCAGCAAAAACATCTAAGAGTTCTTCGTAGGTATTAGGATCGTTGCCAAGTTTATTCCAAAGTTTGGAACCAATTAAAACGAATCTATCGTCTTCCATATCGAACCACGGATCAGGAACTGTCCAGCTTTTTCTATATGGCTTTCCTTCTCCTGATGGATTATAGGGAAGCGCAAAAAAGGCCTCACAATTCGGATCGGTAGAGCGTAAATACAAGAGGTTTCTTTTTGCCTCTTTGGTTTGGTCTTTATTTGGCTTTACTGTTTTGAATGAATAATACTCTTCATGACCATCTGGGCGACGGACATAAAGGTCGGAGATCACCTTAACCTGCTGGTATTTGTCAATATCAAGACTAATGATCTTATCCAATTCTGCCTGCAAGTCAGGAAATTCTTTTCTTCTGCCTTGAGTCCTTTTGGGGTTATTGACTAATCTTTCTATTTCATCAATACGCCAAGAATTGATAGTTAGTTCGGTTTTATATTGATTCTTTGCATATGCACCACTACCTTCTGCAATAATTCTTCCGATTTGTTCAAAAACCGCCGATCCTAAGCTACTCGAGAAAGAACGTTCAAATGTCGATCCTTTCCAAACTTCAATAGGTGCTAATCGATAGCCGAACTTCAACCTATCCGCGACCTCGAGAAAATCGAAAACATGAAATGGGCATTAAAAAAGTTCTGTAGTCAAAGGGATTACATTCTGTTTTTAATCGGGATAAATACGGGACTACGAGTTGGAGACTTGCTAAAGCTGAAAGTATCGGATGTTAGACGAAAAAAGCGAATCGTTATTAAAGAGGGTAAAACCGGGAAACCTCGAACAATCAGTCTCGTTAACATATACGATGAAATCCAAGAGTACATAAAAACAATCGATTCCGTCTGGTTGTTTCCGTCTCGCAAGGGAAACAAAGCGATCACCACAACGCAAGCATACCGCCAACTGCAAAAAGCGGCAGACATGGCGGAAGTTGATTCGATCGGAACGCACACGATGAGAAAGACGTTCGGATATTGGTTTTATAAACAGACAAAGGACGTAGCAAAACTCCAGGAAATCCTAAATCATTGGCATCCGTCCATAACGCTTAGATATATCGGGATCACCGCGGAGGAAATCGAAAACTCACTCGTTAACTTCAAACTATAAGGCGGCAGACATACGGTCTACCGCTTTTTTATTGGCCGATACCCTAACATACCGGAACATACTCCCACAGTGTAACGTCTATAGGGATTCTTATCATCCCCACCCGTCTACATAGTCTTACGCCTATTCTATGAAGAGAGCATGGCTAATTGTTCTATTCTTTCTTAGAAGATTGATAGCGGGAGATGGTCGTATACTCTTTGACTTAACAGAATCAGACTGACGAACCAATAGCGAATAGATACGATCTAACGGCTATGGCTTTAATTGTTTCGTTCTTCTCATTCTCAATGTTTTCGTTATTCATTAATTGTTGCATGAAAAGAATACAAAGGAGATAACAAGGAACCGTTTTTCTTTTTTGTTTTGGTCAACAAAATTAAAAGGATAAACGTTAGGAACGCATCTCAGTGCCATTTATTCGCGCTCTGTAGGGTTTTAACTTGTTCTTATGATAATTTCCCTTCTCTGAAATTTAACCGTCTTAAAATGAGAATAAGCGGCTCCTGTTATGAGTTTTCGGATAATTACACCCCCCAAAGGGGGTATTGATTATGGCTTCGGCTGGCTGTCAAAGATCACGCATACCATTTTCAAACCGAGGGGTTAATCGTTTTAAAGATTCCGATTACTATTCATGCATGCTATCGGGAAAATGATTCCGACTTTTATTTTTGTGTCCTTTTTTGGTTACTCCTATGCGCTTTTGTAAAAGACGAGTGTTACCCCGTCAAAGATTACTGAAGTACAATCAGGAGGAAATCGGAATGGCAAATGAAACCGTAGGAAATCGCATAAAAGAACGACTAAACGGACGGTCAATTCCGAAACAACGCGTCTATGACAAGACGAAAGAAAAAGAATCGATCTTTTTCCGACTACCCAAAGAGATCGAACACTATGTCTATATCCCTGAATTTCGTCCCGAAATGATTTATTTGTATGCGTTGATTTCCGATTACTACAACAGTGAAGAAGGTTATGCTTTCCCTTCGGTTGGAACGCTTTCTATTCGCTATGGAAGAAATGAGGGAACAACCCGGCAACATTTAAAGGTACTTCAAGCTGTTGGACTTTTAGAAATCACACATAGGGAAGGATATTCAAGCATTTATCGCCCGCTTTATCCACTAAAGGAAGCCGATTTTTACGGAGTTTTTCCCGAAGCAATGGAAGAACGGAAGAAAGCCGAAACCCAAGTCGAGAAAGAACGGCAGCGATCCAAGGCAAAAAGAAAGTTTAGGAGTGTAGATAATCAAGAAAGTGTAGTTAACCAAGAACAACAGCCTATGACACTAAAGGAAATGTTGGACTGGCTTTAGGGTTCAGCATTTTTTATAAAAGAGGAGTGCAAAAATCGTAAAGAGGGATAGTCAATTATTGACGGTAAACTAGAATTACTAAACAAGAATTAAAGAACAAGAATTAATGATTACAAGCCCAGTCTTGCGACTGTACTTGTTAGCGGCATTTATATCTATCTAATTACGATTACTTTTTATTCGGAATAAGGGATAAGGTTACTGCCGTTAAAACAAAGTAAAGGACGATAAAGAGATAACATATTTTAAAGACCGTAAATAATCCGATTTAAATTAAAAAGGCTTTCGGAATGCCCGAAAGCTCTTTTTTATTACCAATCATTAAAATCTTATTATTACTGTGATACCATCCGGACGATTACTTTACTTGCTAATCGTCATCACTATCGTCATCACCCAACCGGATAGATAAACTAAAAATCATAAAGCTCCTCCTCGCTTTGCAAGTCGATGTCGCCTTGGATTTTAAGCAACTCTTTATAACATCGAACCAAGTCATCGTTTTTATCCATCTTATCAAAACAATGAGATAACATCAATAAAGCCGTACTAAGCCTTTGTTTAAAGCCGTGTGTTCGCAGTAGTTCCGCAGCTTCTTCGTAAAAGGGAACCGCCTTATTATATTGTCCTTGATAAAAGAAATAATTCCCTCGAACAATTAAAGCCTTCGCCAACCGGTAAGAATCCCCAACTTCTCGCCCCATCCTGATAGCTTCGTCCAGATGTACATCAGCCTGTTTCCAATCGGCTAACTGGATGAAAAGAGTCCCAAGATTACTTAGAGAATCAATGTTTCTACGGGGATAATTGCTACCTGCGTCCATCCAAAGGACAATTTGAAAGCATTTTCGGGCTTTTTCATATCTATTTTGTTTTAGATAAACTGTCCCTAATATATTTAACAAATCAAGGTGACGGTTTTTAATGTCATTTCTTACAGCAATTTCGATTCCTTCTTGACAGACTTTAATCGCTTCTTCATAATCCCCTCTTCCCCTTAAGATAGCAGCACGAAAACGATATATGTTGAGAACAACACGAATATTTTCGATTTCCGAAAGATGTTGCCAGAGGTCATTAAGGATTTGAGCAGCGTGATCAGACTGCCCCATTTTCAAAAGATATTGTATTTTATTGCTTTGTAAACGTTGCTTAACCTCTTTTCTTCCTTTATTTTCATCAAATACCTCTAATCCCTTATTCACATAGTGAAGAGCATTGGTTAAATCATTTTTCAGAAACGAATTATTGCCCAGTTCTTTATAACAATAGGCCAAAACATTGGTTGGCGGGTCTATGTTGTTTTTTTCGGCAAGCCTAATTACATTGATGAATATATCATTGGCTTTTTTTAAATCATCTTTAAGGCGGTAGTATCTTCCCTCCAAATAACGAATGGACAGCGCAAGTGGATGAAAGTTTTCAATCTCAATATTTTTTAGCTGTTCCATCGCTATCTCTTCGTTCCCTTTCTCCATAATCGCTTCAATACTTTTAAGAGTAAGATTTAAGTCCTCCATTTTCTCTCTTTCTTTTTTTACCTCTTGATGCAGTTTTTCAACAGGATAAAGGTTAATCTGTTTCAAAAAGTGAATGAAAGTATCATCTGTGACTGGGATTTTTCCATTTTCAATATTACTTACCGTAGCAGTTGATATGCCAGCAATATCTTCTTGACGAAGTCCGTGCGCTTTTCTCATTTTTTTAACGACATACCGAACTAAAACTTCATCTCGATTGTTCATTTTATCCACCTTCATTCAATTCTGATAATTATATTATGGCATAAAGTCTAATGACCATAGACACATATTTAGCTTAAGGCCGAATTTTAAAGTTTATGTGATTAGAAGATGACAAAAACAGCATAAACGAGTGTTTCAGTATTTTACTGGGTCCGATTTCAATTCAAACATTAAACAAAGCTAAAAAATGGAAGGTTATAATTTAATTATCAAGGAATTCCGATCAATCAAAATCTACTGCTTTGGAGAAGGAGGAATGGCATGAACGTGGCAGTGTGTTGTTGCGGAAACAAAATTGATCTGAAAGTATCTGCTTATCGATGCCCAGACTGCTTAAAACTTTTGCCTACCGTAGCGACATCTGATGCAGGAAAGACAAAATCAGTCAATGAAACTTGGAGAAAGTTAAAAATGGCACTTGGTGAACTTGAGGAGGTTAGCAAATGCTAAGACTTCGAGTAGAAGGGCCAGCTAATCAGGTAAGGACATTCATTCGCGATTTTTCGGTTCTTCCACAACATAATGTGAAAGCTACGTCAAAACCGTACCAGGATGAGCATTTGGAAAACGGTGATGTGAGATCGTTTTGTCACTTCGAATATTATCCGTTAAACGTGATTCATCAGCCGATCACTGTTACATTTGGAACTCCCGATGGAAAAGATTTAACATTTGCATTGTTGCGGGGAAGTGTCCTTAGAATCGGTGATGTTATTTCTGTTTCGGGTAAAGTAACACCAAGGCTTTTAAAGTAGTAGACGAAAAAAAGAGCCGATATTATTCGGCTCATAAATGAAGATGTTTTTGTTGTCAACCCTTTTTCTGATTTCATTTACCTGCCAAAAAGATATAAAATGAAAGCTCCGGGTATTTATTATCCATGTACACTTTCTCAATAGTGTATTTGGATTCATAAATGTAATTTTCGAATTGTCTTGGATGGTGGTATCTTACAAAGTCCATATAAAGGATGCGACCATCCTTTTTAACCAAATTGAAACACTGGTTTAGTATATCGTCATATGCTCCAGATTCTTTCACTGTTGACCCAATAACAGTAACAATATCAAACTGCGCATTGTCTAAACTTGTGAATAATACATCTTCGCAAATAACTTTCGATGGATTGGGATGGTTTTCTTTGGATTGTCTATAACGAAATATGTCACAAATATCTTTGTTTTTATCTATACTCGTGAGTTGACCCATTCCATTTAGCCAAAAACCCAAAAAATCGTCCCATTCCCCCGATCCGATTCCCACATTGCAAACTTGGATTCCTGGAAATAAATTAAGATGCTTTTGCACAAAATCTCGAATTGTTGATTCGATGTAAAGATTTTGCGGGGAAATGTTCCATTCGTATGCTTCGGGTTGTCTTGAATCCAGATAATATTTGAGAAGTTTTTCGTCAGTGATTTGTTCGTTAACTATCATTGTGTTCTCCCCTGCTTATTCGGCTCCTGTTGCTTGTTATTATTTCTTGAAAAAGTGAATGAAATACTGAAAAAACAATGCGAATGAAAACAACTATAAGGTATAATGAATTATGAAAATTTATTTATTTTTACCTTATAGACGGAAATGAGGGGTAAAATGCAAGAGCAAGTCCCACAAGACGTGCATATTGCTAAGAAGATCCGTCAACAACTGATTCCAATGATTGTTCAATGGGAAATCACTCAACGCTGTAACTGGAACTGTAGATTTTGCTACCAGGATGAGCATATCACAGAAGTATTAAGTACAGAAGAAATTCAGCGTGTTATTGATGATTTTAGTGAATTGGGAACTCTCAAACTTATCTTAACAGGCGGTGAGCCTTTAGTAAGAAAAGATTTATTTCAGATTGCTGAGTATGCGAAGAAAAAGGGAATAGTTCTTTGCCTGTACTCCAACGGTGAAAAACTAGCTGATCCAGAAATAGCAGAAAAAGTATCACGGATGTTTGCAGAAGTGGAGATCAGCATATTAGCTGGCGATTCAGAAATTCATGATGAACTCTCCCGAAAAAAAGGCTCCTTCTATAAGACACTCCAAGGAATCAAGAATATCCACGCCAATGGTACGAAAGTCCTTGTAAAAACCCCGGTTACAAGAAAAGCACTTCCTTCTTTGAAAAAATTAGAATCCCTCCTGCAAGAACTTAGCCTTGAATGGAATGTAGATGTCGATATTACACCCACTTACGAAGGTTCCTTTGTTCCAACTGATGATTTTTCTCTCACCTATGAGGACATGAAGCAGTTCTGGGTCGATTTTCCGCAATATTCAAGTCTCCTAATGTTCCCTCCAGATTATGCAAACCTCGACCCGAATCCTGATTCAGATGGACTATGCCGCGCAGGTCGTAACTTCTGTTTTATTGATGCCAAAGGAAATGTATATCCTTGTCTCCAATTCAAAATTGGAATGGGTGAAGAAAGTAGTAGCTCTACATCATGGGCCGGCAATGGACCATCCGCAAACTGTGGAAATATCAAAGAAAAATCCTTTAAAGAGATTTGGAATCAATCTCCAATGTTTCAAAAAATCCGTTCGATTACAGCACGAGACTTAACAATCTGTACGACATGCGATGCCTTTAAGGACTGTCCGAAATGTATGGCTAATAATTACCGTGCTTGGGGAGTGATCGATATTGCCGGTCCATCAACTTGCAACAAGACAGCAACAAGCATGAAGTTAAGAAACGAGAATTTCGAACCTGCCGGAATAAGGAGAACGAGAAACCTAGGATTGAAGCCACGAATGTGATTGAAGGGAGGTGATTCCGATAAAAGCGAACAAAACGACCGCGACGGTCAAACGTCCATATGTGAAACCCGTTATTCGCCCTTATGGTGTTGTGGAAGCAGTGGCGTTCACTGGGAAGTCTTCGAATAGTTGCAGAACTTGCTGTGTATAGCTTATTCGCTGATACCCTAGGGGGATTAAAAATCCCCCGCCTTTTTTAGAAAGGAGAAAGAATATGCGCATTCAAGTGAATTTGGCTAAAGTGGGATGGACTAGAATTGATGGGCAGTTGGTCATTTATCGCCCAGAAAACGAAAAATATTTCGTTTGCAATGAAACAAGCGAATTTATTTGGCAAATATTAATTGAAAAGGCTGTAACAGTTCAGGAACTTATCCAGTCATTTCAAAAATACTATGATTGTGAGCCGGATTTGGTTGAAGCAGATATATTGCAAGTCATTGAACTGTTAAAAGAGGAAAGCATTATACTTGTGGAAGAAACTGCATAATTCCGCTATAATATATTCTAATATTACTGAAAGTATAGAATTGTGGTGTCTGTGATGAAAAAGGAACGTTTGGATGTTTTGCTTGTTCAAAAAGGCCTATGCGCTACTCTAGACATTGCTCAACGAATGATTTTATCGGGTTATGTCTTTGTTAATCAGGAAAGAATGCAACATGTAGGGACTAAAATCAAAATCGACAGCTCTATAGAGTTAAAACTTAAAAATCTAAAGTATGTGAGTAGGGGAGGCCTTAAGCTAGAAGAAGCACTTCGGGTCTTTCCCGTACATATGGAAGATCGCGTAATGTTAGACATTGGTGCATCTACGGGCGGGTTTACGGATTGCGCTTTGCAACGTGGAGCTAAGCGGGTCTATTCCATTGATGTAGGATACGGACAGCTAGCGTGGAAACTGAGACAAGACCCCCGAGTTATCGTGATGGAACGGACAAATTTCCGCTATCTAAAAAAAGAAGACCTCACAGGTGAGCCGCCAAACTTAGCGACAATCGATGTTTCCTTTATTTCTCTGTCCCTTATCTTCCCAAAACTACGAGAATTGTTACTTCCTAATGGAGAAGTGGTTTCACTTGTGAAACCACAATTCGAAGCTGAACGACATCAAGTAGGAAATCGCGGGATTGTTCGAGACAAGCATATTCATCAGCAAGTCTTGGAACGTTTTGTTCAGATAGTTCAATCAAATGGTTTTACTGCTTTTCAACTTGCTCCTTCTCCAATTCAAGGTAATGAAGGGAATATTGAATTCCTTGCCTACTGTAAATTTCAGTATGAAAAAGAACAGATTGATTTACACATTGAAGAAATCGTTCAACAAGCACATGAACGATTTAGTTTAAAACATAGCGAGGAGATTGATTATGGCTGCTAAAAAGAAGCAACCTCTCTGGGAAGCGCTAATTGATAGAGGTTTCTTTGAAGATCGGAAAACTGCTACAAGTTGGATTATGATGGGTAAAGTTCTTGTCAACCAACAACGTGCTTCTAATGCTGGTGAAATGGTCAAAGAAGATGCAAATATCCAAGTTAAAGGAATTGACCTGAAATATGTTGGTAAAGGTGGACTTAAATTAGAAGGCGCAATCGCTCAATTTGGCATTGATGTAAATGGACGGGTTTGCTTGGACACAGGAGCATCTACGGGCGGGTTTACGGATTGCCTCATACAGCATGGAGCCAGCCGTACATATGCAATTGATGTGGGATTTGGTCAACTGGCTGGAAAACTACGACAGGATGAACGAGTTGTAAACATGGAAAAAACCAATATTGGTGATGTTAAGGTTGAACATCTAACTCCGCGTCCATCTCTGGCTACAGTTGACTTGTCTTATCTCTCCTTGAAAAAGGCGATACCAATTATTAGTGAACTGTTAGATGAAAATGGAGAAATGTTATGTTTAGTAAAACCGTTATTCGAAATTGAGGACTCCAAAGTTAGAAGAACTGGAGAAATTGAAAGTCCAGACCAATATAAGGCAGTATTAGAAGACCTCGTGGAATTTTCCGATGAGTTTGGTTTAAATACTTTAGGTGTTACTCATAGTCCAGTTACCGGTAATAAAGGAACACATGAATTTTTTCTATGGACATCTTTAGATAAGTCAAAAGAGAGACGGAATTTAGACGAAGATATTAGAACTGCAATAGACAGAGTAATGAAACTTCAACCATACAAAAATAATTAGAAAGAGCTAATGGTATTAGGGTTCTGTGATTTTTAAAAAAGAGGAGTGCAAAAATCGTAAAGAGGGATAGTCAATTATTGACGGTAAACTAGAATTACTAAACAAGAATTAAAGAACAAGAATTAATGATTACAAGCCCAGTCTTGCGACTGTACTTGTTAGCGGCATTTATATCTATCTAATTACGATTACTTTTTATTCGGAATAAGGGATAAGGTCACTGCCGTTAAAAGTAAAGGCCGTTAAAAGACAATAATAAAAGACCACCGCCGCCAGTCATAATACCGTTCCGCCCGATAGAGATTAGTAATCGACTTGTGGAGCGTGGTCTTAATAAACTTTACATCCGAAACTATTATTATTCCGGTGATTAGTGTTGTAGAAAATACAAAAATCAGACTCTCAGCTATTAATTATGAATGAGGGGACGATGATTAGCGATCTTGTCCTTTCGTTAAACTTCTTGGTTTACTTCCTGTTTGCTCTTCTAAACTTCTCCTTTCCGCTTTTGGCCGTCCAATGCTGGGCGGTCTTTTTGTTTGTATCTAATTTCGCAAAGGGGGTTGTACGATGGAATTAACCGGTAAGGACTTACAGATATACCGATTTGCCCATGGTCTTACACGCCAAGACCTTGCCGACCGTCTCGAAATCAGTTACCCATATGTGGCGCTTATTGAAAGGGATGAATGCCGAATCCCGAAAGATCGTGAAACCGACATACGGAATCGGTTAGGGCTCAGTGACTACCGACTGGCAAAGTTGCGCAAGATCATGGAGCAATTGCGGAGTGTCTAATATGGACATTATCGAAGCGATCACGACAGAGTTACAAGGAAAAAAGTTCATTGCCACTCATGTTTTCAAAGACGGAAGGCATATCGACACCAACGTTCGGGAAATCCAAGCAGATTCGTCTATTCTTGATTTGTTGGTTGACCTGATCGTACAACACGATTTATCGAAATCCTGCGAGATCAGAACAGACAGCGAGGAAGTGTATAAAACAGCATTGCCGATAGTCGGATTACACGCTCACTTTCTCCCCTGTAACGAGTTTGAACGGCTGTATAAGTTGTTTGATCCCGCGACAAGGGAGTTCGAAGCTATACAGTCTTTGTTTCTTGTAACGAAGGAAACGGAGCATTTAACGAGATGGGAGAGATTTTGGTTATGGGTGAGTTCAAAGTTCTAAGATGGAAACTTATGGAGGAATTTGAAAAAGAGCAATCTAAATTAGCTCGCGCATCTTCACGGTTTAATGAGAAGGTGCAGGAAACCCAAGACGAATTATCCTGCCTTCATAACGAATTAAAAGCGGTCATTTATCGGGAAGTGACTGAGGAAGTAGATTTATCCGGTGAAAAGGAAAAACTTAGAGCCGAAATTAAAAAGACCGAAGAAGCCGTTAATCATGCAATCGAAGAACGCGACCAGGCAAATTCGGTCATTAGCCAATCCAAAAAAGCCGAAATAACGAGGCTTAATCTAATCCGTTCCTGGCATGGTGAGTATGCCGAAAGTGTTCGAAAGCAAGCCGAACCTATTTTAAAACGAATTGAAGAAGCACGATCTGAATATTACAATTCACTTCTCGATTTGTTGAAGATGATTGACCTTTACGATGAGAAATACAAAGAAGTCAAAGACAAAATAGGTGACGTGAGAAATGAAGAAGGCTCATGGGTTGTTATGGGCCCAGTTCTGTCATTGGGATTAGCCAAACTAATCACCGATGAGGAATTACAAATGATTGAACGCGGTCAATTGCCAAGCGATGTTAAACGAAAGCCAACAGTATTATAATAGGGGGAATCGTTAATGAATATCAGAGCGGTATATGCAGAAGCGAAGGAAGCAGTTAATAACGGAAAAGTGACGAAAGAACTGAAAGACAGGTTATATGATGCAGCTAGCCGATCCGGTGGCAATTTAGATTATCGCGTACTTTACGGCAGGGTTAAACGTCTGCTGGAAATTCAAGAAAGCGGAGAAGAAGGAAAATGATTGCGTTACCTCGTGTGTTGCGAATCGAAATAGACGGAATCATTCGGTATGGGAAATACTGTTCCCGATGCGGTACGGTTAAAACACTCGACCAATTTACGAAGTATACCAAGGGAAAGTGCATCCATTGTAGCCGGTTGGTTGATCGGGAAAGACGCGAAAGACAAAGACAAAAGAACGAATTAGGGGCGGAATAAAAACCGCCCCACTTTTTTTATGTTGTTGAATGTAAGAATGTCCTTTTTAAGAAAGTGGCTGCGCTAATATAAGTGATTAACTTAGGGTGACACAACAAAAAAATTTTTATCTCTTGTGTCCCTGTCTCTAAGGTGCTTGCGCTTAGAAAACAGATACTGATCAAGGAACAAATGATGTTCCTAATAATAAAAAGCAAAACGGAGGTATTGCTATGGTAAAAGATAAAGACGGTATCATTGACTATTCCAAATATCGAGAGATCGATGAATCAACAAACGGTATTATCGAAGCTATTAATGAGTATGTTGGCAAAACAATATTCAGTTCTCCGGTTGTTGGGCCTTGGGATGTTAAAATTAAATTTTCCGTGCTTGGTGAAGGGACATTCCATAAAACAGAACTATTTCTTCGGCTGTTCAAACATCTCAAGAAAAGTTTTGATGACAAGATTAAGTGTGCTATTTATTTTAATCAGTATAGCAACTTGGAGAGAAATGCTCGAGAAAAGGGAGATGTTCGATTGGATTATGTTTTAACGGTAGACTATGCTACACCACGGTTTTTAGATCGCATACAGTCTGAGGTACGAAAACTTAAAGATGACCGCGACACCCTGACGATTATCGCTTCTCAAACAGAATAAAATTATTTCAAAAGAAGGCTTTCCTAGATATTGCGCTAAAGGGCTGTAAGAGATTATAATTTAACCGACAATATCGCTAAGCACAAGACCGTTAGACGGAATGAAAACGTGTGCTGTCTACGGTAAAGGCTTCGATTAGCACAACGACTGATATTTCGGCATTTGATCGCCTGATATAGCGCATTTTGGGGACTCGTTAGGTCTCCGGAACCAGGTGCCCAGGTTCGAATCCTGGTAGGCGCACCAAAACCAGATATCACCGCAATTTATGAGCGCTTGTCTAATACCGCAAATAAACTGCCGGTTTGCACAACACCTTCTAGCGTGTTTCTGTATCTTAGCGGATCAGAACATGCTGGGAGGTGTTTTTCATGTCTAAAAAGGTAAGCACATTATAACCAGACGCAGAGACTTCACGAAACTATCCCCCATTATTGACCTTCCTATAATAGACCTTTAACCACTTCATTAACTTGAAGAAAACGAAGGCGTCCGCGAGCATACAAGCGATTACCACATGCTTATGGGCAATTTCCTCAACGGCTTAACGAAACTTACCCCGATATTAAAACCATAAACCAATTAATGCCGCCATACTTCGCGCCTACACCATTTACCTAAGCAATTATCGCTATAACGAGCAAGCAGACGCGAAAAAGGGCTTTCTATTTACCACCGTTAACAAATACCAGAGAATAAGCGCAATTCAGGGACTTGGTAATTATGTACCTGATACTGGACACAGGCATGCGTATTTCCGATATCTGCAACCTAGAGCTACAAGACATTGATTTTAAAACACGAGCTTTTATTCTGCCCGCACACAAGAACAAGAACCGAAAGCTACGAATCATAACATTATCTATCCACGTAGTAAAGCTGCTGTTAGAGCCTGTAACCTAAAACAAGGCGCACTTTGATACAAAATATGTCTTCCTGTCTAACTGCAGCACTCAATATAACCCTAATTCATTTAGACGCCGCCTGCTCATTTATAATGAAAAAGCAGGCATCGAAAAACGAGTAAGCTCGCATTTATTCCGCCATATGTTCTAAACGGTGGCGATATATTCACGTAACAACGTATTGCAGAACATGCTGAAATATCCACTGGTCTGAGGGGTTCAGTATAGAATATGTAACTTAGGAAATTGCTATGGAAAATTAAGGGACAGCAGACGGAAATTTTGCCTGATATAAGGGTGTTTCCTGCGCCGCGGAATTTCTTTGTATCCGTTTTGCATTAAATCTAATTCAAATGACTGTAGAATATAACAATGCAAAAGATTGAAGTCTTATCATCTTCTATGTGAATAATATTATTTATAAGTATTATAAGACTGGTAAACTTTATATGTATCGCAGATTCTTAATGCCGCTTTTATTTTAACGGAAGGTCAGATAAACTTATAAAGCAAAGAGGAAAAACTAGGTGATAAAATGGCATATACCTCCTCAGAAGCAGGTAAAAGATTGGCGGAAATAGTCGGACGTGACAAGCCATACTCAAAGCAATATATCCATAAACTATGTAGTACCGGTGCTCTAAGGCACATGAAAGTAGGAACTAATAACTTACTTATTATAACAGAGGAAGACCTACATGATTACGTAAGAACTAGCTACAATCCTAAAGTGGGTAGACCTAAAAATAGTTGACGCTCGTCAACAATAATGGTAGCCTTTATTATAGGCTTTAATCACCTTAAGCCGTGAGGATGTGTGAAAATGACTGCTACAAATAAGTTAGACTTAAGTAGCTATTACCGTTTAAACTATGACGAGGATGTACCACACATTATTAAGTATATGGGGTCAAAGCGAAACTTAATGGGCTTTGTAGTTGAGGGCATTTCAGAAGTATATAAGGGTGGAGTAGTTTGCGACTTGTTTGCAGGCTCTAGCGTCTTAGCAGGCGCTCTAAGAGATCAGGTTCCTATACTGTCTAACGATATTCAGGAGTATTCTGCGGTATTGGCTAAGACATACCTAGGAGATTATAAGTGGAGCGACAATACAACACTAATTGAGGATGTTGTGAGTAAAGCATCTGAGATTGTAAAGCAGTTTAAGCAAAGTTACCCGTATTTATACTTTGATTATGATCGCCCTTTTACATTAGATGAGTTTATTAAGCTAGAAGAAGAGCAGCGCCAGCTGGTAAATGAGGACTTTTCTAAGTTCCCTTATCACCTTTTCACAAAAAACTATTCAGGAAGGTATTGGTCTTACGACCAATGTGTATGGATCGATTCTATTAGAGCGGTAGCTGATGATTACAAAGGTACACCTTATTATTATGCTATTATCTCTAGCCTAATGTTTGCTATGTCGTACAATTCTCAAAGTACAGGGCATTATGCGCAATATAGAGATGCTACGTCCGTTGCGTCAATGAACGACATTCTAATTTATCGTAGGAAAGAAATACTTCCATTCTTTATACGTAAAATGGAAGAATTTAAGCAAAAGTTCGGGCGGAATCAGCTAAAGCATGTAATAGTTTCGATGGATTACAGAGACTGCCTAGATATTCTTCCATCTGGAGCAACTGTCTATGCTGACCCACCCTACTGTTTTGTACATTATTCCCGCTTCTATCATGCAATTGAGACACTTGTAAAATACGACTATCCAGAGGTCAAGTATAAAGGCAGATACAGAACTGATCGACACCAGTCCCCTTTCTGCATTCGTACTCAGGTAGCAGGCGCATTTGAAGCCATGTTTAGTAAGATTAAGCAAAAAGAGGCTAACTTAGTGCTCAGTTACAGTAACACAGGCATGATTGATTTAGAAAAATTGTTAAAGTTATCCCAAAAAATTCTAGGTTCTGCTTATCAAATCGATGTAAGGCTACTTGACTACCAACATAGTACGATGGGGCGCAGAGAAGATAAAAGCAGAGACGTGAAAGAGTGTCTAGTGATAGCTAAAACCCAATGACTTAATTATCTTCTACATAGAGCTCTTTAGAGATGCCAAATACTAATAATGGACAACCTCCGCCCCCTCCACCCTGGATGCGGGGCAATAATTTTGACATGTGTGTAGTAGAAGTGCCATACTTACTTCCTTTTCCAAGTTTATTAAATAATTCTTGTAAGTGGTCGCATCTAGTTATAATAATACCAACACTTATTGCTTGTAACTCAAACAACAAACGGAAATTATTTAAATCACGATCAAAAAAAGGGTCTTTATTGTTCCACTCAATTTCTAAGGCTATCTTATTCTTATAACAATCAACCTTATGTGTTGGTGAATCAAAAGCATTGTCGTCTATAACTACTTGTGTTTTAAAAGACCTCTCTTCCCAACCAAGGCTATAAAAGTGTTTATCAATCATATTGGAAACTTTAGACTTTCTGCCCCCTCCATCTACTATACTACTTTTTGGTAATCGAAAATTTTCTAGAACAGTAAGAATATCGTCCCATTCGTTTGGAAAATCATTTTTTAATATTGCGCAAGCATGGCGCCATTCATGTACTTCATACAAATCAGTAATATGTTTAGGTAGTAGTTCAATGCCCACGTTATAAACACCCTCTTTAGAACATTTTTTATATAAAGAAATATTTTTAATACTACACATATTATACATACACTTAAGCAGTTTTACGAGAATCCATAAGAATCTAATAAATATAGGAGGCCTTACCTTTAGATGTCCTTTCTTTTATGAAGATGCTTTTAGCATCCACAAGCGTGTCAGAGAATTTACGCCAGCTGCTCATACATGAGTTGCACTATTGCTGATGATATGAAAAAGTGAACGCCCTAGCAGAAGTGCTTGTATGTGAAGACACAGCGAAGGTACGGGGCGCGTTATTGAAGCCAGGCAAAAATACGCAGAAATTGAAACGTATTATATATCCCTTACGGGAAATTGAAGCACAAGGAAAAGCCTCGAAGGACTATGAACACAAAGCGCTACAGCTTGCTCATAAACTCAAGCGCGATTACCAGCGCATTGTGAAAGACATTCAGAAGCAGGCCGAGGACGTGCTATTTTCGCCTGTCGATCCGCCAAGCGAACACGAACGCCGACTAAATAACATGCAGAAAAAATTGGAAAATGTCGTACTGTTTGTGGTTAGCGCTTAGCAGGCGCAGGACGCGTTGGGAAAATTAGCGGAGCAATCCGCTAAAAATCACTAATTAGGCGCATTATATTGCGCGTTTGAAAACCGTTCCTCTTGTGAGGGACGGTTTTTTCGTTTTATTGCCATGTTTCCTTACATTTCATATATCTATTTTTAATATATAATGATCTCGTTCATGCTGATGAACACTAACTTTCCTGTTAAATATAACAAACCACCTACGGGAGGTACACATGAAACCCATTTTAGGCTTCGTTGCCCTAACCGTCGCACTGACAGTGGCTTCGTGGTCCACGGTTGCTAGCGCGGCGCCAACGCTCACTCCCGACAAAGCGACGGAAGAAATCATTGTAAAATTCAAACCACACACCTCCAAGAAAAAAATGGCCGCCATCCACGCCGAGATCCGTTCGGAGGTGGAAGAAACTTCTACTCTTGGCCACCAAGTGGTGAAGGTGAAACGCAGTTCGTTGGCTACGTTGTTACGGAAATACAAGCAACATCCCGATGTAGCCTATGCGGAGCCCAACTATGTCTACCGCGCCAGCGTCCTACCCTCCGCGCGGCATATCCGCTCATGGCAAACCCGGTTCTCTATCACGCCTAATGACCCTTACTTTTGGAACAAACAATGGGGCCCCAAGCGCGTGCAGGCTCACTTGGCTTGGCAAACGGCTCCGATTGGCAAAACCGTAAAAATCGCGGTTGTCGATACGGGCATCCAACCCAATCATCCTGATTTGCGGGGCAAGGTGCTAAGGGGCTGGGATTTTGTAGATGACGATAATACCCAACAGGATCTCAACGGGCATGGCACCCACTGCGCCGGCATCATCGCCGCGACATCCAACAACGGAATTGGAATCGCTGGCCTAGCTCCCAACGCCAAGTTGCTTCCCGTACGCGTGTTAGATGAGCAAGGCGAAGGAACTGCCGCCGACATCGCTGACGGAATCAAGTACGCCGCCGACCAGGGAGCTCAAGTGATCAATCTAAGCCTGGGCGGGCCGGAGAACAGCCTCACCATTAAAAATGCAATAGATTACGCTTGGAACAAAGGGGCGATCGTCGTGGTCGCCGCCGGCAATGAAAGCACCGATCAACCCAGCTATCCGGCTTATTACAGTCGGGCACTGGCTGTCGCCTCCACCGATTCTGACGATCAGCGCTCTTGGTTTTCCAATTATGGACATTGGGTGGATGTGGCCGCACCTGGAGGCAACATCTACTCAACCGTAACTGGAGGTGGGTACGCATACGACAGCGGCACCTCGATGGCCGCCCCCCACGTATCAGGTATTGCCGGGTTGTTAGCTGGCCAAGGCCGGACGAACGCCCAAATCCGTGCTGCGATTGAAAACACTGCCGATAAAGTGCCCGGCACAGGCACCGACTGGACACATGGGCGTGTCAATGCCTATCGCGCGATATCTTATTAACATCCCGTACAGGGCAACCATGCCGACTGGCGCCACAAAAATGGCCAGTCGGCTTTTTCATTGTCCGCGCAGAAATCTTCCGTTTCATCGTCGCTGACAAAGGGTAACTGTTTTCAAACCGGAAAACCTCGCTCCTGGTTGCTCAATCATCGAAGCAAAGGAGGGTTTTATGTTTCGCAACTGTTTCATCTATTTTTTTCTGACGTGTTTCTGTTTCATTCCCATCGGCTGTTCCCCCGCCAAGCCTGCCGATCAATTGACGCTGGAAAAGGGAACCTTCTCCTTTGCGATGAGCGGCTTGTACAAACCGTTCAGTTACAGAGACTTTCAGCAAAACGGGAAAATCAGCGGGTTTGACGTGGAGATTGGCTATGCGTTGGCCAAAGAAATGGGTATGAAACCACGCCCCGTCACCACGCCTTGGGAAACCATCATCGCCGGGCTGGAGGCACGCAAATACGATGCGATTTTAGGTAGCATGGCGATCACAAAAAAGCGCGACCAAGCGGTGGACTTCACGGACCCTTACTACCGGTCGGGAGCGCAGGTCTTCGTGAAAAAAGAGAATCGCACTATCACGTCAATCAAAGATCTGAAAAACAAGACCATCGGCGTGGTGAAAGCGAGCACCTTCAAAGATGTGGCGTTGACTCACTCCCCATCGATCGTGGAATACACCAGCGACATCACGGCTTTGCAAGACTTGCCGACGGGACGCATCGATGCCGTCATCACCGATCAAGCGGTGGGGCTGTACGCCATGAAGCAAATGAAATTCCCTATTCAAACGGTTGGAGAGCCTCTGACGCTAGACAACATGGCCATTGCCGTGCACTCTGGAGACGAACGCTTGCGACAAAGGCTGAACCAAGCACTAGCTCAGATCATTGCAGATGGAACATATGAAAAAATCAGCCGCAAGTATTTTAATCGAAATATTTTGTCATCTAATGCCGAAAAGGAGGCCATTTCTAAACCATGACTTTGTTGGAGATTTTCCAAACCACCTTCATCGGCTTTAGCAAGGCCGCTTGGCAAACGGTATTGCTCACTTTTTGGTCGTTGCTGGTCGGAACGGCGATCGGCCTTGTGTTCGCTTTTTGCAAAATATCAAGCAACAAGTTATTAAACGGCCTCGCCCAATTGTACATCACCGTGATTCGCGGCACTCCCCTAATCGTCCAGATTTTTGCCATCTACTTCGGGCTGGCCGAGTTTATTGTCTTGGACTCTTTTACCGCAGGGGTCTTCGCGTTGGCCATCCACGCTGGCGCCTACATCGCTGAGATTTTTCGCGGCGCCATCCAAGCTGTTGACAGCGGCCAAATGGAAGCGGCCCGCTCTCTCGGCATGAGTTACTCGCTGGCCATGCGCCTCATCATTTTGCCCCAAGCTTTCCGACGATCCATTCCCCCCTTAGGCAATCAGTTTATCATCGGCTTGAAGGACTCCTCACTCGTTGCTTATATCGGCGGCACCGAACTATGGTCAGCCGGTCTGGGAGCTGCTGCCGACAATTTCAAGCAATTTGAGACGTACTTTATTAACGGCTTGTATTATTTAGCACTCATCCTGCTGTTCACTGGTCTGCTACGGCAACTAGAGCGGCGCCTTCAGGTGGAGAAAAGGGGGACACAAGGATGATTTCCATCAAAGGATTGGACAAATGGTATAACTCCCTGCACGTCTTGCGTGATATCAACTTGCAGGTGGATGAAGGAGAAGTGGTCGTCTTGATCGGCGCCAGCGGATCGGGTAAAAGCACCCTGCTCAGGTGTCTCAATCGCTTAGAGCGCGCCGATCGGGGGGAGATTCACATCCTGGGCCGGGAGATCAACCAGACAGACAAAGACTTGGACCAGCTACGGCAACAAGTCGGCATGGTGTTTCAACATTTTCATTTGTTTCCGCACATGACGGTGATCGAAAATGTGATAGAAGCCCCCATCCACGTGAAGAAGATGAACCGGCGCGCGGCGGAGCGCTTGGCGACAGAGCTCTTGCAGAAAGTAGGACTGGCTGATAAAATGCACAGCTATCCCCATTCACTGTCTGGTGGACAAAAACAACGGGTGGCCATCGCCCGCGCCTTAGCTATGCAACCACGGGTCATGCTGTTTGACGAGCCTACTTCCGCTTTGGACCCCGAGTTGGTGGGTGAAGTGCTTTCCGTCATGAAAGAGCTAGCTCAAGACGGAATGACGATGGTTGTGGTCACGCATGAAATGGGCTTCGCTCGCGAAGTGGCCGATAAAGTGGTTTATATGGACGAAGGGCGCATCATTGAACAAGGCACACCAGAACAGATATTTGGCGCGCCCCAAGAAGAACGAACCCAGCGCTTCGTGAGCCAGATCTACAATTGAGAAAGCCTGTAAGCCATCTGCCGCACCATTGCAAATGGGTTACAGACTTTTTCCCTTTTACCTGCACCAAGGAGAGATAACGAGAAGAACACGCCACATTTCGGATGAGGCCGCTTTCACAAATCGTCCGCACAATTGAACAATGGTGTTCAAATATCATTTACAACCAATATGATAGAATATCTCAATGTATCCAACAAAAATCATATCATCAGGAGAGAATCATCAATGGCAAGTTGGATAAAAAAATTTGGTTTGGCCTGTGCGGCCTTATTATTGCTCATCCCGATCGGCGTGTCGATAGAATGGTATTTTATCTCGTTATTTTTGCCTTAATCATCCAATTATCTCCATAAAAAATACAATCAAAGATTCATTATTGAAAGAGCGGATGCTCCCTTGCTGGGAGGCAATCCGCTTTTTTATGCGTGTGGTACCCACTCCTCTCGCGGGGATGGCGCCATGTATAATCTGGCCCTCTCTCATTTGACCTTTTTTGACCAATAGAGTATGATAAGGTTACACACCAATTTGCGAAAGAAAGGGGGAAGGGGGCTGTTCTGCTAAAACAGTCACCCAACAACAAATGAACCTAGTCCCTATTGTAGTAGAGCAATCCAATCGTGGTGAACGTTCATATGATATTTACTCCCGCTTGCTCAAAGACCGGATCATCCTCCTCGGCAGCCCTGTAACCGATGATGTGGCTAACCTGATTGTGGCCCAATTGCTGTTTTTGGCTGCCGAAGACCCGGAGAAAGATATTTCCCTGTACATCAATTCGCCGGGTGGTTCCATTACAGCCGGGATGGCCATTTATGATACCATGCAACTCATCCAACCTGACGTCTCCACCATCTGCGTCGGTATGGCAGCTTCCATGGGCGCTTTCTTGTTAGCTGCCGGTGCCAAAGGCAAGCGGTTCGCACTGCCCAACAGCGAAGTAATGATCCATCAACCGCTCGGCGGAGCAGAAGGGCAGGCTTCGGATATTGAGATCCGCGCTAAACGCATCATCCGCATGCGTGACAATCTCAACCGCCAACTGGCCGAATTCACAGGCCAACCATTGGAGAAAATCGAGCGCGACACAGACCGTGACAACTTCATGAGTGCGCAAGAAGCGCTCGAATATGGATTGGTTGACAAAATCTTGACTTCTACCAACCAACGGTAAAAAGTGCCTGTGGGGATTCTCCTCCCCCGGGCCTTTTTTCGTTTATCATAGAGTGGACACCAAATGAAAGGGAGATGCCTGATGCAAAACCGTCATGACCGTGCTTTATTCTGGGTATGCATGGCGATCGCCGCCATTATGGGCTTGTCCTTCCTCAGCAAGCTTTTCCACTGATTGATACAATCAGCCCAAAAAAGCACCTGATTCCCGAGAGAGATCAGGTGTTGATTTTCTTTGTCACGGGGTTTGTATCCAATTTTCCGGGGCGATGACTTTCACATGGACAGGGGTGACCGGTGAACCCATGTTCACCTTGTGGTAAACCCGATTCGCCAATATTCGGTATTGTTCCGGACGCCATCCCTTCTCCGGCAAAACCATCAAGATCACTTTGCGTCCATCGTACTCCATGCGCACATCGCGAACGCCCGGCACGTTCATCGCGATTTGCTTGAATTTGCTTTCTTGGAAACTGACGTAGCTGTATGAGTGGCTATCTTTATCAAGTCCAGTGCGCTCCGTCGGCTTTTCAAACCGTTGGCATCCTGTCAGCACCAGCACAACCATGCACAAAAAGATCCAACCTTTCCTCATGTGCTCACCTCCAGCCTTAGTGTTTGACTTGGTGAGCCGTTTATGCAAAAAAAGCCGCAGCTTTGCGCCGCGACTTTCTACACCCGGTTGATTGGACCATAATCCTCTGGCAGTAGCATTTGTTCCGTTAGTACGAGCACCCAGATGAAAATGAATACGAACACCGCCGACAGCGCCGGTTGGCCGAGCAAAACTGCACCGCCCCCTCCGATCATGACTAACAACAGTCCGATCAATAGCACGGGCCATCGCAGTTTGCGCCATACCAATATCCCCGATATGAGAAGCGGTACCAGCACCAATGCGCTTGCGCACGGAATTTGGGGTTGCACCGGCGCATAACGCAACAAGCCGCGTTCAACCACCGGCTCCATGTCAACCCACAAGATCTCCATAAAGATGCCCATCACCGTCACCACAAAGGTATATAAGTGATACAGCACCTGTACGAGCAGACTCTCTGTCCACTCCAGCCGCAAACGGCGCACAATATCTAACGCAACAAACACCAATGTTGGTGTGAGCAAGACATGGAACAAGGAACGAACCAAACTCAGGCCTTCCAACATATCACCTTCGCCAATCCAATTGCCGAGCGCCAAGATGGCGTTATCGTAGATCATCGCCAGTGTGATAAACATCAGCCAGTAGGTTCCCCAATAGGCCGACTCGCGAATAAAACGAAAACTCCAAATAAAAAGTGCAATATAGGCAACCGTAAGAATCGGATACAGAAAAACGTCCATAATTTCCTCCAATGGAACGTACATTCTCAAATTGTACTTTTTTCCTCTTCTGTTACTTCCATCTTATAAAAAAAGGCTCCCCCGTGACCGCGCCAATTGTGACATGATTGATACGGTTTGGGCATAGGCGTGTCTGTCTTTATCGGCCCAATCGGAAGAAAAGAGCCAATCATCGGCTCTTCAAGGCGCTACAGGCAAAGCAAAGCGGCCCATTGCTTCGTTGCTATCCGCTCATCCGCTTTGTCGGACGTCGCAACGGGCCTCTTCATTCACAGGTCGTCCCCACCGGCATGTGCGGACGACCTTTCAAGCATGGATGGCGCTCCCTTTGGAAGGCACGTACGTGTTCACTCTGACTTGCCGACCATTTCTGCCAGCACTTTCACCGCTTCTTCCTCATCGGAACCGTCCGCGATGATCGTGATTTCCGTGCCCCGGGACACCGCCAAGCTCATGATACCCATAATGCTCTTCGCATTCACTTTCTTCGTGCCTTTCACCACGAATACATCGGAGGCAAATTTGTTCGCTTCTTGCACAAACAGCGCCGCAGGGCGGGCGTGTAATCCCGTTTCCAATTGCACTACTACTTTTTTCTCTACCATCACACATTCCTCCTATGGTTACTCATTCCGCCTCGCGCAATTTGTGAGCCAGTTCATCCAACTTGCGCAAACGGTGGTTGATCGCTGATTTGCTCACTTTCCCACTCGGAAGAAGCTGCCCCAATTCAGCCAAGTTCACATCGGGATACTTCAACCTCGTCTCCGCCACTTCCTTCAAACGGTCGGGCAAATGATCCAGTCCCAGTACCTCTTCAATCAGGCGGATATTCTCGATCTGACGCATGGCCGCTTGAATCGTTTTGTTGAGATTGGCGGTCTCACAATTGACTAAGCGATTGACTGAGTTCCGCATATCCTTCAAAATCCTTGCGTCTTCAAAACGCAAGAGTGACGGGTGGGCTCCAATAATATTAAGGAATTCCCCAATCTTGTCCCCTTCTTTGATATAAACGACAAAACCTTTTTTTCGCTCAATGGTTTTGGCGTGCAACTGGAAATCATTCATCAACTGGCATAACGCTTCACTATGATCATAATACGTGGACACAATCTCCAGATGGTACGAGGCGCTGTCCGGATTGTTTACCGAACCTGCCGCCAAAAAAGCCCCCCGCAAATACGCCCGCTTGCAACAAGGTTCCGTGAACAGGTCCGGTGAAATCCCCGTCACCCGCTCCCACGATCCTTGTTTGAAAATGCAGAGATCAGCCAAAATCTCTTCTGTACGGGTCGATAAGCGAATCAGATACACATTGTTCTTTTTGAGGCGCACTTTTTTGCGGACGAGCACTTCGGGCTGCAACTGATACAATTTTTTGATCAAAGAGAAGACATATCTCGCTGTCGATGGGTTCTCAGTGATGAGATCAAGCACCAACGCTTTCTGCTTGACGTGCACGGAACCGTTCATTCTGATTAAGGCTGACAGCTCGGCACGCTTACAGCAATCATCTGATTCCAGTTGAGTCAATTCCTTTTTTATGGTGGAAGTAAACGACATACAGCATCCCTTCTTTATCCGCTTTGCCGCTGAGCCATGCGTTCGCGAATCAAACGAAGGATATGAGCACTGATTCGGTCTGCATCATGACGCAAAACAGACTGGTATAAAAGTAGATTATCGGCGACGGCATGGCAACCCAATTTGTTGATCCGTTCGATATCGGGTATCACCATGCGCTGTTTCTTTTTGGCGTACTGCCGTTGAATCTTGAGTGGCGGCACCTCGTTGTTGATGATGGCAACATCAAACAAGCGCTCGCCGACATGATCATAAATTGCCCGCAAATGATCGCTGGCCATAAAGCCATCCGTTTCCCCTGGTTGGGTCATGACATTGCACACATACACCTTGCACGCTTGGGAAGCGCGGATCGCTTCGCTCACATCCTTTACCAAGAGGTTGGGCAATATGCTGGTGTAAAGGCTTCCCGGCCCTGCGATGATGCCATCCGCCTCTTCGATCGCCCGCAACACGCCGTCCGAAGGTTTGGGGTCCTGCGGATTTAAAAACACCCGGCGTATACGTTTACCCGTTTTGGGAATTTGCGACTCGCCTTCAACAATCGTTCCATCCGTCATCTCCGCCATCAGGACAACATCCTGCTCGCTAGCCGGCAACACTTGTCCCCGCACGGCCAACACGCGACTCATCGCATTGACCGCTTTAGTGAAGTCACCAGTGATCTCGGTCATCGCCGCCAACATCAAATTCCCCAGTGCGTGCCCTTTTAATCCTTCTCCATTTTCAAACCGGTATTGCAACACGCTTTCCAAAAGAGGTTCCGTCTGGGCCAGGGCGACGAGCACATTCCGAATGTCGCCGGGAGGGGGCATCTGCAAATCGTTGCGCAAACGCCCGGAACTCCCCCCATCATCAGCGACCGTCACCACGGCAGTGATATCGATGGGCAATTTCTTCAAACCTCGCAAGATGACAGAGAGGCCCGTTCCCCCTCCAATGCATACGACTTTGGGGCGGGTGAACGATTCCCCATTGAAATTCTGTTTGCTCGCCACGCTTATCCGCCTTTCTCGATGTCTCGATGGGCTACCCGGCAATGAACTTGCTCTTTAAATTTCCCGCAGAACGCTTCAGCCAATGCCACAGATCGGTGCTTCCCTCCTGTACAACCGATCCCAACAACCAATTGTTGCTTGCCTTCACGTTGGTACTGCGGAATCAAAAACTGAAACAAATCCTCCATTTTCTCCATGAATTGCTTGGTTTCAGCCCACTTCATGACGTATTCTGCCACAGCGGCGTCCTTGCCGGTTTGTGGACGCAATGCATCCACATAGTGGGGGTTGGGGAGAAAACGCACATCAAACACCAAATCGGCGTCGATCGGTATACCATGCTTAAAACCGAACGACATAAAGGTGACCGCCATGTTGTTGGATTCCATGTGCAACAGGCGTCTCGCAATCTTTTCTTTTAATTCGGCCGGTTTGAGCCGGCTGGTGTCTATGATCTGATGCGCCCTGCCCTTCAGCTCTTCCAACAGCTTGCGCTCCTGGAGAATGCCTTCAAGGGGCGTGCCGTTGTGCGAGAGCGGATGGCGGCGCCTCGTCTCCTTATACCTTCGCACCAAAGTCTGGTCATCCGCATCCAAAAACAAGATTTGATGCTGAATGCCATGCCATTGTTCAAGTTGGTTCAACGCTTCAAACAAGGAGGAGAAGAATTCCCTCCCTCTTAAATCGATCACCAAGGCCACCCGGTTCAAATTCCCTTGGGACTGCTCCAACAACTCCGCAAACTTGGGTAATAAGACAGGCGGCAGATTGTCAACGCAGAAAAACCCATTATCCTCTAAACTTTGCATCGCGACGGATTTACCCGCCCCGGACATCCCGGTGATGACAACAAGCTTTCCTTCTTTGCTTTTATTCACAGCCATCACCTCTAATTCCATCTCAACTGGTTATCATCTATTATACCTTATTTTCGCTCGCGTGCTAAAAGTCCGGCGGCCCCAATGTAACCGGCCCGGTTCCCCAACTGAGCCAACACCACATCCACCCCTTGTCGGGCATTGGGCTGCGTCCGCTTAGCATACGCTTCGCGAAGCGGCTGTATCAGCGCTTCTCCGGCATAGGAAACCCCGCCTCCGATGATGAAACGCGCCGGGTTTAACACCACGGACAAGGCTGACATCGCCTGCGCCAAAGCATCAATCGCTCGTTTCTTCACTTCCAGCGCCACCGCATCCCCGGCTGCCGCCGCCGCAAAAATCTCTTTGGTTCCGACTTTCTCCACATCCGCCAACACCGTGCTCCGTCCGGCTACAATCGCTTCATTGGCCATGCGTACCATCCCCGTGGCGGAAGAGAAGGTTTCCAAGCATCCCCGCATGCCGCAGTTGCACGGATGGCCTTCAGGGTCGATGGTCATGTGCCCCACTTCCCCTGCAAAGCCGTATCTGCCATGCAACAATTGGCCATCCAGAATAAGGCCGCCACCTACTCCGGTTCCCAAGGTAATGCACACCACATCATCCACGCCGGCACCGGCTCCACACCAAGCTTCACCCAGAGCGGCCACATTGGCGTCATTGTCAATTTTGACCGGAATTTGCCAGGCTTCTTCGAGCAACCGGCGAATCGGCACTTCTTCATGCCAACCAAGATTGGTCAGCTGTTTGACAACACCCGCCTTCACATCCAAAAATCCAGGCAGGCCAACACCCACTCCCGCTACATCAGCCCAGCGGAGTCCCGCTTCCTTAGCCAATTCGCGCGCATGGGAAACCATCCGGCCGATGACGCCGTCAACGCCCTCTTGCGCAAGCGTGGGTTTTTCCATTTCCAACACCGTGTTGCCGTGACTGTCCACCAGCCCCAGTTTCATGCTTGTCCCACCGAGGTCAATGCCAATCCATCGTTTTCCCATTGCTGACACCTCAATTGTTGTTCGAAAATAATCTATTTTAACATTGATTCCGTGATTTCTCAACAAAAATTGAATCCGTTTACACCTTTAACGATAAGAATAACACAAAAATCGGGGAGCCGCACCCGCGGACTTCTCGACACAAAAAAAGCCGCTGACATCGCCCAGGTCAACGGCTTCAACGCAGTGATCCCTTTATATTCAAGGGGGCTTTTTGCTCTTTTAGCTTAATGCTTGCATTTGTGTTCTGTGTGTTTGTTTATTTAATAATTGGTTAAAATTATTTTCCATCGATATAGTCTTGCAAGAAAGCATCGATTTGTTCTTTCGTTTTGGCAAAGCGACTCGGCAACCGCCCCACTTCTTTGCCTCCCTCAAACACGATGAAAGTCGGAATGCCTTTCACGCCGTATTCTTCAGCAACCTCGCGCGCTTCATCCACATCGATTTCGGCAAAAGTCATGTGGTCGGCAAATTTCTGTGCCAATTCGGGCATGTCCGGCGCAACCCGCTTGCAATCCACGCACCAGTCTGCACTAAACTCAACCACTTTCTTGCCTTCCGTGATAAAGTCAGCAAAGCTTTCTTGATTTAATTTTTGCATCCCATGTTCCTCCTTAATCAAAGCAGCGTTGCGACAATGGACCCAGCAACTTCACGTAACGGGACACGGATGAAAGCGAGACTTGATACTTCTCAGCCACTTCTTTCTGCGTGATCCGAACGCCCAAGTGCTTAGACACCAAGTACTCCAGCGCAGCAGCCCAACCTTCGGCTTTTCGCAACTGCCGCCATTGCCCTTCATGTTCATCCCGCACCAGCATCCACAATCGTTCCACAGCTTGTTTCATCTCTGCAGATGCATCGGACATGTGGGACAAGCAGCATGCTAAGATCTGCCGACCCGCCTCTGCTCGCGGGGGCACGTCCCCTTTTAGCCGCAACAAAATCGCCTCCGCCAACTTCTTCAGCTCTGGCTCTAGGCCTTCTTGTCGTATGAACTGCTCCAACAAGCGCGACACTTCTTCGTCGGCGATCCAACCAAGCAGATTCAGCACCTGGCGTTTGGTTTCAAAGTCGCCACGACTCAAGGCCCAGAAAAAAGAAGAGCGGATCAGCGGGTTCCCTTTCCACTGCTCCAGCAACGCTTGATCAGAAGCTAAGTCTTGCAAGCGCAAGTACTGCTCCTCAAACGGCAGTTGATAATGATATTGGAGTTTGGGCAACGGCTCCTGATCAATCAACTCTTGGGCATGGATAAGATGAAAAGCAGGAACATCCTCTTCTGGGGCCAGCTTAACCGCGCGACGCCAGTAACTTAAAGCCCGCGTCGGGTTCCCGTTGTTCCAGGCAGCCACCGCGGCATAATGGTACAAGCTGACTGTCTGCGCGTCATCATATTTCACCAAGCGCGCAAACAGTTCGTAAGCCACGGCGTGTTCGCCCAAAATCCCCAGCGTGGTCGCCAGCTTGCAGGCGTGTTCTTGATTCAGGGGAATCAGCTTCTTCAACATGTCGATGATCAACGTACTGATTTCCGTCTCCCCCATATGTTGGGACAAGACCGCCAAATTACATAGGGCGTGCAAATTGTTGGGATCCATCTCCAGCACTTCGCTGATGGCCGCCAAGGCCTGCTCCATCTCCCCGATATAATAATACGCGAGAGCCAAGTTGTTGCGGGCCGCCAAGAAATCAGGATACTCCTCTAACATATCCTCCATCATTTGAATCGCCTGCAAAAAGCGACCCTGTTCTAGATGTTGGCGGGCTTCTTCATGTTGTTGCACATGAATCGGCTGATGGGGTGGCAACGGCTCCCGGGGTGGACGCCCCAATTCCTGCGCCAACATCACCAGCATTTCTTCCGCCTCCTCCGCAAATTCCCCATCGGGATCATGCTGGAGGTATTCGAGCAAATAATCTTCGGCCAACTCCAGATCTCCCATGTTGGCCGCATTATTCGCCATATAAAACAGGCATTCATGCAGGTCAGGCGCAACCGTGTTAAGGACATGCTCCAACACTTCATTCGACTCTTCAAAGCGGCCCAACTCTGACAAAATCCCCGCCAAATTGCAGTGGTTAATCGGATTGTCCGGTTCTTTCTCCATCGCCAGACGGAAATACTTGACCGCGCGATCGTACCGGTGGCGATCCAACGAACGCACCGCCCGCTCAAAAAAGAATCCGGCATCCATATTCAAACGAACAACTTTTTTATTTAAGCCAACTTGTGTTTTTTTCATATTTTCCCTCCAACCAGCACTTCTGTCAAAGCTGGTGGTCTGACGCCTGCGCCAGAGCATCGTTATTTGGCGCAAAACGGGTGCGCCGGGACAATCTCTTGGGTTCAGGAACATTATAACCCAAGTCGACGGCAAATACGACGGGAACGTTCCCCCTTCGCCAAAGAACCCCGTTTGGTCGGTGTTTGGCGTTACATTTCGAACCACTTCTCGCCCTACGTCTGGACATGATGAACCCAAGCTCTTTTTAGCGCGGAAAACATGTTAGCGGCTCCAAAACCATCCCTCTTTTGCTTCGCTTGCCTCTTAGCGCCCATCAGGAAAGGTTTTTTCGCCGCTTCGATCGGTCAGCTTGATACATCAAAAATCCTTTACTCATCTTTCACCACTTTGACCACATTGTCAGCGTTTTCAGGCTTGTATCCTTTAATTCGGCCCACCTGCTCCCACACTCTCATCCCCACATACTCCCCATCATCAAACCATTGCCCCAACAGGTTCAAGGTATACGGTGTGTAGAGAGAATCGCGGAAAATGACGCGTAAGTAAAAGCCGCTTTTGTCATTTAGTCCATAATCTTTGAGCATCAGTACCAAATCAGTCAATGAAATTTTACAAATGAGGAAATTTCCCGGCGGCAAGGATTGCGGAATGTCACTTTCCATAAATGTCTGCGGCAAAGGCACACGAATGGAACCATGATCATTCTCAAAAATGATCAGACTGTGCACATTCATGACGTAGATGGAGATCGGCTTCTGATTGACCGCCCGCACCACAAGGTACTCCTTCTCTTCTTCGATCAAGGTCCAAACTAATTCTAATGAAGGCCTAATCGCATCACGCGCTTCTCTGGTTTGTTGCAACGCCACCCATACAGCCGCCACGGTGGCTATCGCACCAGCCCATTGCCCGATTGCTCCCCACATTTCCCAATTGAGATACCACGGTTCCATCCCTAGCCCCCCTCACATCCCATTAATAAATTATAAAAAAAACATTATTCATAAAATTATTTTATCACATATTTCATCCCACTTGGTCTTTTTGTCACATCCTGTTCACATCCCTCGCCTTTTTTTGGCAAACTCTGCGGTTGATTTCATAAAAAAAGCCACTCCTTGCATAGAGTGGCAATCCATTCATAAACGATCAGCGCCGCCAGGCCTCATTTTCCGTGCCGTTCACGCAATTCCGCCAGAACATCGCCAAACGGCAAATCTTTTTCTCGCAACAAAACAAGCAAATGATACAGCAAGTCGGCGGCTTCATATCGCAACTCTGCCTGCCCTTCATTCTTGGCGGCAATGATCACCTCCGCCGCCTCCTCACCCACTTTTTTCAGAATTTTATCGATCCCTTTATCAAACAAATAAGTCGTATAAGAGCCTTCCGGACGTTCCAGCTGGCGCTCGGCGATCACTGTTTCCAACTGGGTGAGAATCGATTCGGGCTCCGGCTTGTCCGCTTCTCCTCCGAAACAACTGGCGCTTCCCGTGTGGCAGGCCGGTCCATGCGGTTCAACTTGAACCAACAGCGCATCCTGATCGCAATCGCTACTTACCGCGATCACTTTTTGCGTATGTCCGGATGTGGCGCCTTTATGCCATAGCGCTTGCCGCGATCGGCTGAAGAACCATGTTTCCCCGGTCTCAAGCGTCTTGTCTAACGATTCCCTGTTCATATAAGCCAAGGTGAGCACCTGCTTGGTGCGCCCATCCTGCACGATCGCCGGAATTAATCCGTCCGTGCCAAATTTTAACTCGCTCGGATCCACATTGACTAACACCGCACCTCCACCCCTTTCTCCACAAGCGCCTGTTTCACTTCGCAAATTGTAAGTTCCCGGAAGTGGAAGACGGAAGCAGCCAATGCCGCCGCTGCATCGGTTTTGACAAACACTTCCACGAAATGCGCGGTTTCCCCCGCTCCTCCGGATGCGATCACGGGAACGTTGACCGATTGGCAAATTTGATCCAACAGGGGCACGTCAAACCCGTTTTTATGCCCATCCCGATCCATGCTTGTAAGCAGGATTTCCCCTGCCCCGCGGGCAACCGCTTCTTGAGCCCAATCCACCGCGCGCATGTCGGTCTTCTGTCTCCCACCGTGGGTGTATACCACCCAATCCCGCCACTCGTCATCATATTTGGCGTCGATCGCCACGACGATGCACTGGTTTCCAAAGCGAGCTGCCCCTTCGGTAATCAAATCTGGGTTTAAGACAGCGGACGTATTGATGGACACCTTGTCCGCGCCGGCCCGCAACAGGGCCGTCATCTCTTCCACGCTACTGATCCCGCCCCCAACGGTGAACGGGATCGTCAATTCTGCCGCCGCCCGTTCAACCACATGGAGCATCGTCTTGCGTCCTTCAACGGTGGCAGAGATATCGAGAAACACCAATTCATCAGCCTGTTCCCGATCATACTGTGCCGCCAACGCTACCGGATCCCCCGCATCCCGCAGATGATTGAAGGAAACCCCTTTGACCACACGGCCGTCTTTCACGTCCAAACATGGAATGATCCGTTTCGTCAGCATCTTCGCCTTACCCCCCCTCGTGTCACGCGGAACGCCTCCGCCAATGGGATTGCCCCCGTATAAATCGCTTTGCCGACGATCGCTCCGGTAACCCCTTCCGCTTCGCACTCTCTCAATTCGTTCAGCTCCGCCAATGAGCGAACGCCACCAGAAGCAATGACCGCTTTGCCTGTGGCCCGAGCCAATTCTCGCACCGCAGTGAGATTGGTGCCCGACAGCATGCCATCCCGTTCAATGTCTGTAAAGATGAACGTCTCCGCTCCATGCTCTGCCATCTCTTGCGCCAATTCGGCCGCTGTCACCGTCTGGGTTCGCAGCCAACCATGGGTGGCGATCATGCCACCGCGTGCGTCCAACCCAACAGCAATTTTGGAACCCATGCGCCGCAGAGAGGCTTTGACAAACGCCGGTTGCTCGATCGCCGCCGATCCGATCACCACCCGGGCGACCCCAGCTGCGAGCAAACGCTCCAGACTGGCTTCATCCCGAATGCCACCGCCCACTTGCACTGGGATGGGGGATTGCTTTACCAACTCGTGAATGAGCGGAAAGTTGACCAATTCTCCGGTTCTGGCCGCATCGAGATCAACCACGTGTACCCACGTTGCCCCCGCGTCGACAAAGCGCTTCAGCACATCCAGCGGATCATGCCCATATACGGTTTCTTGCGCGTAATCCCCTTGAATCAGGCGGACGCATTTCCCGCCCCGAATGTCGATGGCTGGATAGATGGTAAAAGTCATTTACACATGCACCCCCTGATTGGCGATCCGGGCGAACCGATCCAACAGCCCCAACCCAAGCTTGCCGCTTTTCTCCGGATGAAACTGCATACCGTAAATCTGGTTGCGGTTAATGATCGCCGTGACGGGTTGGTGATAATCGGTAGTGGCGATCACATCCTCCGGGTTGGCCGCCTTGACGTGGAAGGAGTGGACAAAATACACATGCCCTTCTTCCAATCCGCGGAACAGGGGATGGGGAAACTTAAACGACAGCCAGTTCCAGCCCATGTGAGGAATCCGATAATCACCGGTGAACTTAACCACATGACCCGGCAACAAATTTAACCCTTGATGCAAGCCATGCTCATCACTGCTTGTGAACAACAGTTGCATGCCGAGGCAAATCCCCAGCAATGGCTTGCCCCCCAACGCCGCTTTTTTTATGGCGGCAACTAAGCCGCGCGCCTCCAATTCGCGCATCGCATCACCAAACGCGCCCACTCCGGGCAAAATGACGCCGGATGCGCATTCGATTTCATCTGGATCGGAGGTGATGATGCAGGTATGCCCCAGCCGCTCCAATGCCTTGGACACACTATGCAAATTTCCCATCCCGTAATCAATGATGGCAATCATCATAAAACCCCTTTCGTCGATGGCACCCCCTGGACGCGCGGATCGTAGCTGGACGCTTCATCCAAGGCCCGGCCAAACGCCTTGAAGCACGCTTCGATCATATGGTGCGTGTTCCGGCCGTAGTGAACGATCACATGCAGCGTCATCCGCGCTTCCAGTGCCAACTTCCAAAAAAACTCATGCACCAATTCGGTGTCAAACTCCCCTACGCGCGGTTGTGGGAATTCCCCACGAAAAACGAAGTGCGGGCGGTCGGACAAATCAAGCACCACTTGCGCCAAGGCTTCGTCCATTGGCACATACGCCGCACCGTAGCGCTTGATTCCACGCTTATCAGCGAGCGCTTCCCTGATTGCCCGCCCTAAGCAAATGCCGATGTCTTCGACCGTGTGATGGGCGTCGATTTCCAAATCACCGCGCGCTTTCACTTCCAAGTCCATTTGCCCATGTTTGGCGAGCAACGTCAACATGTGTTCTAAAAATGGAACTCCTGTATCCAGTTTGACATGTCCCTGACCGTCTAGGTTGCATGTCAGGGCAATGTCCGTCTCAGCCGTTGTCCGGGTGACCGTTGCCGCCCGCGCTTGCCGTTCACTCATCTGCCTTTCGCCCCTTCCCGTTCCAACCTCACTCGGATCGCCGCGGCATGGGCTCCCAACCCTTCCGCTTCAGCCAATGCCATTGCCTGCGGGCCGTCCCGCAGAAGCGCCTCTTTGCCATAACAGAGCAAACTGGATTTCTTGAGGAAGTGATCCACGCCCAGCGGGGAGAAGAAACGAGCCGTACCCGCCGTCGGTAACACATGATTGGGCCCAGCCACATAATCCCCGAGCGGTTCAGTGCTGTAAGGGCCGAGGAAAACCGCTCCGGCATGCCGAATCCGCCCCAATAGACCCCATGGGTCAGCGACCATCAACTCCAGATGCTCTGGAGCCAGCTGGTTGCTTAGTTCGGTCGCTTCCTGCAAGTCGCCGACAACAGTGATCGCCCCATACTTCTCCAGTGCCGTTTGCGCAATCCGGCCCCGTTCCAACCGCTTGCATTGACGCGCCACCTCGGTTTGCACGTTGGTAGCCAAATCAGCAGAAGTGGTTATCAAAATAGCGGAGGAATCCTCCCCATGCTCCGCTTGCGACAGCAGATCGGCCGCTACAAACACAGGGTCTGCCGTCTCATCGGTAATCACCACGATCTCACTTGGCCCGGCGACGCTGTCGATGTCCACTTCCCCAAAGACCAGTTGCTTAGCCAGTGCGACAAAGCGGTTGCCCGGCCCCACGATCTTATCCACTTTTGGTACCGATGCCGTTCCGTAGGCCAAAGCGGCCACGGCTTGAGCCCCACCCACTTTCACAACCTGGTTCACACCGGCAACCGTGGCTGCGGCCAATGTGGCTGCTGGTATCGAGCCATCCGGTTGCGGCGGAGTCACCATAACTACTTCCTTCACTCCCGCAACCACGGCCGGAATCACATTCATCAGCACCGTGGAGGGGTAAACCGCCCGGCCGCCTGGCACATAGACACCCACGCGTTCTAGTGGGTGAACCCGTTGCCCCAATATCGTGCCATCTGCTTCTTCCATGATCCACGAGGCAGTCAGCTGTTTCTCATGAAAACGGCGAATCCGCTCTGCGGCGTGGCGAAGCGCGGTCATCAGCTTCGGCTCCACCGCCTGTACAGCCTCGGCAAGCTCTGCTTCTTCTACATGAAGCGAATCCAACTCCACCCCGTCAAATTGTTTGGTGAACGCCACCAGTGCCTGATCCCCTTCTTCCTTGACGCTGGTGATGATCTTCCGCACCGTTGCAACCTCTTCATCGCTAAATTCCGCCCGCTTCCGCTTTCTTAAAAGCGCCTCGCGCCCCACTATTTCTATCATGCAGACACCTCCCCTTCCACAGCTTTGCCCAACCGCTCAGCCAACGTCTGAATAGCTTCCCGCTTCAAACGGTAGCTCACTTGATTGGCGATTAGCCGCGCCGTAACCTCCGTAATTCGCTCCAGCTCAACCAAGCCATTCTCCCTCAAGGTTTTGCCCGTCGACACGATATCGACGATCCGCTCTGCCAACCCCGTCAGCGGCGCTAATTCGACCGAACCATTGAGGAAGATCACCTCTACCTGTTGCCCCCGCTCTTTGAAATAACGTTCGGCAATGCGGGGGTATTTCGTCGCCACCCGTGGGTAAAGCGCCGGTTCGGCACCTGGTTTGCCCGCAACCGCCAATCGGCAGGGGCTGATGCGCAAATCGAGGAGTTCATACACTTCCCGGGCAGCTTCGAGCAAAACATCCTTTCCCACGATCCCCAAGTCGGCCACACCGTATTCCACATAAGTCGGCACATCCATCGGTTTGGCTAAGAAAAGGGTGAACCCCTGTTCAGGCAAGGCAAATACCAACTTGCGTGAAGATGTGAACCATTCGCTTGGAAACACATAGCCCCCTCTCGCAAACAGCGGAATCAATTCTTCTAACACCCGCCCTTTAGGCAGAGCAATCGTCAACACGTCGCACGCCCCCCTTCTCATCCAATAGCAGGACTTGCTTCGCTTTCCGCCGCATCCGTGCCTCGTCCCGCTCGCTTCGCCACACCTCGGCGATCACCCGGTTTCCTTCGTTGCGCAATTTTTCCGCAAGGGCCATAGCCGGGCGCATCGCGGCGGGAGGATACAAAACGCCCACGCACCTCGTTTCAGGAACTTCCAACTTGCCGCTGGCCATCAATCGGTCCAACGTGATGGCGAATCCCGTCGCGGGCATCGGCTTGGAAAAACGCTCATACAATCTGTCATACCGACCGCCGCTAAACAACGGAAACGCCTGTCCGCTCCCCATGCCCTCAAAATAAACGCCGGAATAATACCCCAAGTTCCCAACCAAGCAAGGGTCAAACACCAAATACTCGCCAAACCCGTAGGCTTCCAGACATGCGCGGCACGCTTCCAGGTAAGCGACTGCTTGCAAAACTGTTTCGCTTCGGGTTCGTTTCGCCAGTTCCTTCATCCCCTCGGAACCTTTATCCACATGCAGAAGAAAAAGGACTTCCTGCTTAGCCTGTTGCGGAAGTGGACTGTTGTTCACAATTTCCTGAAACCCGACTAAGTCCCGCTCCCCCAACTTTTCTTTCAATTGTTCCAATACCGACTCGTCAGATATCCGCTCCCGCAAGAAACCGTCCAGCAGGGCAGTGTGACCGAACGCCAATTGGAAATCTTCCACTTCGCATGCCCGCATACAATCGAGGGCCAGCGCCATCACCTCGGCATCGGCTGCCGGCCCTTCCAAACCTACCAACTCCACGCCCGATTGAAACCACTCCGCTTGCCGTCCGGCTTCCACTTCTTGGGCTCGGAACACGCGGGCATGGTAACACAAGCGCAGGGGCAATGGCTCATCTTTAAGCAAGCTGGCCGCCATCCGAGCGATGGGAGCAGTCTGGTCAGGACACAGCACCAATGCATGGCCTTCCCGATCCAAACATTTGAACATGCGCGATTCCGAAATCGCACTCGCGCGGCCGACCGTCTCAAAAAACTCCAGTGTCGGGGTGCATACTTCCTCATAACCCCATGCGGAAAACCGGGCGTGCACTCGTTCTTCAAACCGCCGCTTCCGCGCTGCCAGCTTCGGCGGCAAGTCCCGGAATCCCATGGGCTTTTCAAACTCTCGCGGTTTTTCCATCGGTCTCTCCTTCGCGCTTCATCTTATTATCACGTTACCAAACTAAAGTGTTTTCGTTATTATAACATGAAGGTGAATGTCTGACCACTGTTATTTACGGTAATTTTTTCAACCACTCCGCCATCTTTTCCATCGCCTTGCGCCGATAAGAATAGCGGAGCCGCTCTTCCAATGGCACGTCATGTAACACTCGCGTATCCCCGTCAGGGATGAAGATGCGGTCAAACGGAATGGCCCGGTTGGGTATCATCTCATCATCAATCTGATCACAGATCCGCCCGTGCGTCTTGGCCGTGAATATGGCCGTCTGCCCCTTGCAAGCGACGGCGACCGCCCCTTCAAACCAAGCATCCCGTACTTCCCCTTCCAAAAGCTTGCGGATTCCTTTATAACCGATGCGGTCAAACACGCGCTTGGTCAACACGCCTGGAAACGAATCGAACGCGGCGAAGAAGATGCCCGCATCATCTACCATCACCGTGTCATATCCCTGCTCCAACACCTGCTTCAACTTGATTTCCGCCACCTCCGCCATCGACCCCACATCCGGTTCGTGCAGGACGATTGGCAGGCTTTCCACTTCGATCCCCATGGGCGCCAAAACATCCATCGCTTCTTTTAATTTGGCTTCGTTCTGTGTCGCGAATAAAATTTTCAAGGTCGTTCCCCCTAGCTGCTATCTCTTGAAGAGTCCTTGTTGAAATGATTTATTGATATTCTATCACGTATAATATTAAGCCATTAAATGGCAGGAAGCGAAGATGACCGTGGGTAAGAGTTGCAGATGCGACGTCCACCATCATCTGCAAGAGACACATAATCAATCAACCTATCTGACTTCTATATCAACGCATTCTCCCAAAATAGCATGCGCCGCCAAGGCCGACAACCCAGCAAACACTCCCAATGACACGTGGCCAAGCGGGACTGAAACCGGTTGCTACTTTCGAAATTTAGACAACCTCTTGAAATCTATATGACAGTTTACACTTTTTACCCATAAATATATACTGGATGATAAAATAAAAATATTCATATATACACAGAACTTATCTGTTTATATTTTCCTTATACTTCTCCAATAACGAAAGAGGGATCCCATCATGTATAAAACCGTTGGTTTATACAAGCGAATGGATAATGAAGATGAATTTTATGACTATTACACCAATGTCGTCGTACCTCAGTTGCTCAACATTCCCGGTGTCCTGAAAGTGGAGGTGACCCGACTTCACTCCACGCGAGTCAGCGGCGACTCAAATTACTTCTTGATGGGTGAGACTTATTTCGCCAGCTATGAGTCCTTCCAACGCACCCTGACCACTCCGGAAGGAAAAGCCGCACTCGCCACTGCGTTAAAAGAGTCATCAGAGTTTTTGACAGCGTACGTTGGCCAAGAAGAATCCTTCAAAACCAACATCTTTACCAAACCGCATTACATCAAGTAATCCCACGCCGGCTATTTGGATAGCCGGCTTTCTTTTTGGGGGAAAATTGCTATAATGGTGTGTTGGTTAGAGAAATCTCGTCCTATGCGCGGATATCGGAAAGGAAGTTATCGGTATGATTTACTCTGCACTTCGCCGAATGCTGTTCAAGATGGACCCGGAAACGGCCCATGAAATGACCATCAAAGGGTTGCAATTGTTGCAAAACACACCACCCGTTCGCCATTTGTACCAGAAGAGCATGACCGTGGTCGATCCCCGCCTTCAAACCACCTGCCTTGGCACAACCTTCCCCAATCCAGTTGGACTCGCAGCCGGTTTTGACAAGCACGCCACTGTTTACCCCGGCCTAGCGGCGCTCGGATTCGGTTTTGTCGAGGTAGGCACCCTGACCCCCCGTCCCCAAAGCGGCAACCCCAAACCGCGCCTGTTTCGTCTTCCCGAAGACCAAGCTGTCATCAACCGCATGGGTTTCAACAACCATGGCGTGGAACAGGCTAAACGCGCATTTGAAACATTGACGCGCCCTTCCATCCCCATCGGCATCAATCTGGGTAAAAACAAAGACACGCCCAATGAAGAAGCGGCCTCCGATTACCAGAAGGGACTGGAAGCCCTCTATATCCATGGCGATTACTTTGTAATTAACATCAGTTCCCCCAACACCGTTGGTTTGCGTGATCTACAACATGCTACCGCCTTGAAAGAGCTTCTGTCCGCGGTGATCGGCAAACGGGAACAGCTTGCGGCTGAGCATGGAACAACTCGCCCGGTGTTATTGAAAATCGCTCCTGACTTGACAGAAGAGCAAGTGGAAGAAATCGTCGACGCCGCCCTCCAACTCGGCATTGACGGCATCATCGCGACCAACACCACATTGGCCCGGGACGGTCTCACTGCCAACCACCGCAAAGAAACGGGCGGACTCAGCGGGAAGCCACTCACATCCCGATCCACTGCGTTTATTCACCATGTCTACCAGCTCACTCAAGGCAGGGTGCCAATCATTGGTGTAGGTGGCATTTTCACTGGCCAAGACGCCCTCGATAAGATCAAGGCCGGCGCCAACTTAGTGCAAGTATACACAGGCATGATCTATCGCGGCCCTTCCATTGCCAAATGGATCAACCAAGAGCTATTGCGCTTGCTGGAACAAGAGGGATTCAACAGCGTGAAGGAAGCCGTCGGTTCGGCGCATCGGTAAAAAAGCGGAGCCCATATGGGACTCCGCTTTTTTCTTACCAATCCAACTGCAAAGGCGCCGCGGTCTGCACAGTGCTGACCATCTTCTTAAAGATCAAAAATTCGCTACCATCCACTTCGATGGAAACCGTAAACTTATCAAACTTCCGAATCCGCCCTTGATACTGAAAGCCATTTACCAAAAACAGGGTTACCGGCAATTGTTTGTCCATCACTTCCTGCAAAAACAAGTCCTGCACATTGTTCATCGATTCACCCCATTTTTCAGTCACTGTTTTCTTCCCATTTCCCCTTTAATCTCGAAAAATCCTCCCCCTGTTGCACATCATTTCGCGCCTCATCATCAATTAACTGAAATTCCCCTCTTGCAATACGAACATATATTCGTATATCATCAAAAGCAAAGGACGGTGAGATCAACCATGAACGCGATTCATTTTCACCGGTGGTATGAACACCATCGGGCCCAATCCGCCTTTACGCAACCGACTAAGCACATTGAAGACACACTCCCATCATACCAGCCACCCCCACTTACAAAGGAACAGCGCGAGTATATGGGTTTTCTGTTAGAAGAAGCATATGATTTAGAACGGCCTGTCCTGGTCACCTATAGTGGTCGATTTTCTCCATTGCAGTTTTTTGGGCGGGTCGCCAAAATCCAGCCTTTTGAAGAATGGTTTATCATCGCCAATGGTGAATGGAAAAAACGGATCAGCTTCTCCCAATTAATCAATGTTGATTGGCTGTGATACAACATCATCCCCTGGCAACCGATGCTCGCCAGGGGATGATGTTTTTGTTTTGATTTTATGCCTCTTTTTCCTTTTTGCCGCCAAACCGCGCTTGTAGCCCTGCGAACAGCTGGTACACGATCGGCACGATGAACAGCGTCAACAGCGTCGACGAAAGCAATCCGCCGATCACCACCACTGCCAGCCCTTGCGACAACAACGTCCCTTCTCCATAACCCAATCCAAGTGGCAGGAGCGCGCACACGGTCGCCAAGGCAGTCATCAAGATAGGCCGGAGCCGGGTGCCTGCCGCTTCCAGCAAAGCCTCTGTGATCTCCCAGCCTTCTTTGCGTTTCTGCATGACGCGGTCAATCAAGACGATGGCATTGGTCACCACGATACCAATCAGCATCAACGCCCCGATCATCGCCGACACGCTAATCGGCTGATCCGCCACATAAAGACCGACCAAACCGCCAATCACTGCAAACGGTAAGGAGAACAGAATGGTGAAAGGCGCCGTCGCCTCGCCAAACGCAATCAACATGACCAAGTAGACGGCGAAAATGGCGACAATCATAGCTACTCCCAACTGGGCGAAGCTTTTATTCATCTCTTCGGTGTCACCGCCCAATTTGATGGTAACGCCGGACGGCTTCTTCATTTTGGAGATGATGTCCATCACTTCTCGGGAAACCGCTCCGGTGTCTTTGACCATCACATCTCCCGTGACGGAGGCATACAATTGGCCGTCTTCTTTTTGAATACTCACCGGTCCCTTTTCAACCTTCAAGGTGGCGATTTCATCCAAGCGGATCATGTCTCCCGTCTGCGACAAAATTTCCACCTTTTTCAGTTGCTCAACCGAGGCGAGCCCTTCTTTCTCTAAGCCTAATTTCACTTCCTGTGCTTCGTTACCTTGCTCGATATCCATCACTTTGTCCGCCTGGAGCAGGCCGCGTACCGACATGGCCACTTGCTGGGCCACCAGTCCTTTTTTGGCCGCTTTGGCCTCATCCACTTGCAGAGTGACGATTTCTTTTTGGGCACTTAAGTTGTTGGACACATTGGTCAGCCCATCAACGCTTTTCAGCTTTGCGGTCAGTTCATCAGTCACCCGCTTGACGTCTGCCATGTTGTCCCCGCGAACGCTGGCGTTGATCCCGCCTCCATGCACGCCCATGCTGCTCATCTCGGTTACGTTGATTTCAGCCTTATGCTCCTCTGCCAACGGCTTCACTTGGTTGCGCACATCAGCCAAGAACGGTTCCATGTTGGTGTTATCATCCAGGATCACTACCATCGTACTCCGATTGGCACTGCCAATGCTGCCATCGGCGCCCAATTGGCCAGCCATGCTACCGACCGTTGTGGAGATGACTCCCACTTCTTTATGCTTCCGCAACAATTGCTCGATCTGCTTGCTTAATTTGTCGGTTTGTTGCAACTCTGTGCCCGACGGTAGCTCTACTGTCACGCGCAACGCCTTATCCTTTTCCGCTGGCAAAAACGACGTTCCCACCAACGGAATTAAGAAGAGACTGGCCACCAGTAGCACCGTTGACAGACTCATCACGGTTGCTTTATGGTTCAGCGCCCACGCCAACGACTTCCGGTACCAGTGGGCCATCCGGCTTTCCGCCCGTTTGTGGCGCATCGGGGTGCCGCGGAGTAGCATCAGCTTGGACAGCACGGGCACAACCGTGACTGCCACCACCAATGAGCACAACAACGAAAAAGCCACAGTCAATGCAAATGGGTAAAACACTTCACCGACAATGCCGGTCACAAAGCCGAGCGGGATGAATACCGCCACAGTGGTCAAGGTGGACGACGTGATGGCCGCGCCCACTTCTTTGGTCGCTACTTGAATAATGTTCACACTGCGATCCGCATTGCGCATCAGATGGCGGTGGATGTTCTCAATCACGACAATGCTGTCATCCACGACTCGCCCGATCGCGACCGCCATTCCACCCAATGTCATGATGTTGAGCGTGATATCTGCTTGTTTCAACAAGATCAACGTCGCCAACACAGACACTGGGATGGAGACGATGGAAATCAGGGTCATGCGGAAATCACGCAAGAAGATCAAAATGATGACCGAAGCGAACAACGCACCCAAAAGCCCTTCGCGCACCATGGAATGAATGGAGGCTTTAACGCTTTTGGACTGGTCATACAAGGTGATAACCTTCAGCTCGGGGTGTTCTTTGGTGAGTTGCCCCAGCTTGGCGAAGATCCCGTCGGCCACTTCCACAATGTTGGCATCTTGATCTTTGATGATATCGATGTTGACAGAAGGCTTGCCATTGGTGCGGGTGATCAGGGACTGCTCAGCAGCCGACTCGGTGATGGAGGCGATGTCCCCCAACTTCACCGTCTTGATCTCCGCTTCGGCGAGCTTCGGTTGCTTTGGTTTGCCAGCTGGGCGCGGGGTAGACGCCTTGCCTTTAGGCATCTTCATGCCCGGCACTTTCTTGCTGGACGGGCCCTTCACTTTGGACAGTTGATCCGAAAGCCGGGTAAGCCCGGTTTTCACCCCATTGATCGCACCGTACAATTGACCGACTTTTTTCATGTCCGGTTCCGGCTTGCTCATCTCATTGTTCAAGGCGATCTGCAAGCCGATCAGCTTGGCCACCAAATCAGCCTGGGTCGCTTGCGCCCGTGACAGGCCCGCAACCCCTTGCCCTAATCCATTTACCGCTTGGCCAATTCCGTTGACCGCATTGCCCAAGCCACCGACAGCCTGGCCAAGTGCGCCCATCTGTTGGCCCATCGTCTGAAAACCTTGGCCGATTTGGTCAAACGCTTGTTGCATGCCTTCCATCTGGTTAGGCGGAACGGTCAGTTCATAATTTCGCAACTGATCCACACTCGTGATTTTCTGATCGATACGCACCGGCAACTCGATACCGTCCGTGCTCAAATCACCCAACGGCAACGACATGTTGGCACTTTGCAAAGCCTGTTGGACGGCTTGAGCGGAAAGGTTGTATTTTTTTAGTTGCTCCGGCTTCAAGCGGATGTAAACCGCTTTGGGTCCTTCCCCTTTCACTTGCACTTCCCCCACCCCATTTACTCCCTCCAGGGCGGGTTTCACTTTGTCATTGATCAACCGTTCCAATTGCGCAGCCGTTTTGTCCTTGCTGGAAACGGACAAGCTGACCACAGGGGTCGTGTTAAAACCGAAACGGTTGAACACGGTGTCTTGCACATCCTCGGGCAAGCGAACTTTGCTGATGAGACTTTCCATCTCTTGTTCCGCTTTGTCCAAATCTACGTCAAAATCAAACTGAGCAACAATCACCGAGGTGCTGTCAGCGGTGACGGAATTCAGCTTTTGCAAGCCTTTCATCCCCCGAACCGCCTTCTCGATCGGATCGGTCACCTTTTTAGATATGTCTTCTGGCGAAGCGCCAGGATAAGGCGTAATCGCCACTACCACTGGAAAACTGATGTCTGGCATCGATTCCATCTTCAATTGTGTCGCTGTATAAAGTCCTCCGCCAGATATGAGAAGGGTCAAAATCAAAACGGCGGCGACATTGCGAACAGAAAATCGTGTCAGCCAGTTCACTTGGATCCTCCTTTGCACCAGGGTATACATGATGAGCTAAACCCTGAACGTTGATGCGTTCGATGTTTGTTTTCGCTTTCGAAACCGGCCTTAAATCACCCCAATATTACCGAACAGTATATATTGAGTCAATTTCTGATTTGTGAATATTCCCCGGGAAATGGCCTTCCCGTCACAACCTGGTCACACTCCTAGCCCAACAGCGCTTTTGTCCGCCCCCAACACCATTTATTCCTATTGTCTGCCATCTGAGGGCGGTTCACTCTTTTTCCGCGCTAGAAACGTAAAAAAGGCATCTGATATTAAAAATCAGATGCCTGTGGCAGATGCCGTATCATGTGCCTTCGGTGGCCCGCTCGCGTATGATCCGCGCCGGGTTTCCGGCTACGAGCGCATGGGGTGGCACATCTTTGGTAACCACCGACCCCGCTCCCACCATCGCGTGATCGCCGATGGTGACACCGGGCAAAATGGTGCTGTTGGCGCCAATCATCACATGGTCGCCAATGACCACGTCACCTAGTCGGTATTCGTGGATCAAGTATTCATGTGTCAGGATGGTTGTGTTATACCCGATGATGGTATTTTTACCGATACGGATTTTTTCAGGATACAGCACATCCATCGTGGCCATCAGTGCCACGGCCGTTTGCTCCCCGATTTCCATCCGCAAGCAGGTGCGGTACAACCACCGTTTCATCGACAAAAAGGGAACATAACGAGCAATCAAGATGATCAAGGTGTTCCAAAACACTTTCCAAAAGGGAATCGTTTGATAGAGTTGCCATAATGCATTACTTCCTTGCACTGGGAAGCGCTCTGTTTTTCTCATCTCCATCATCCCCTGGCCGATTGGATCTGGACAATGTCAAGCAGTTGACGCATATCATCGATAAAATACGCGGGAGCCAGCCGTTTCAACTCATCGGCGTGCAAACTCCAAGCCACCCCTACCGCGGCCACACCGGCTCTTTCGGCGGCCATGAGATCATAGCGGCTGTCACCCACCATCAATGCCTGCTCGGCAGTGGCTTGCAGCTTGTCTAGCGCGAGATGGATCATGTCCGGTTCCGGTTTGCCCCGTTTCACGTCATCCACGGTGACGACAGCTGACATCAAGTGATCCAGCCCCATCCGTTTCAAGCCCATGTCCACAACCAGGCGACGCTTGTTGGACACGACAGCCAAGACGACTCCCGCTTCATGCAACTGAGTTAACACTTCGCGCACATGGGGAAACGATGCCACCAGCTCATCGTGTTTGGCCACGTTATAGGCATGGTACGTTTTGACCATCTCTTCGGCTTGAGAAGGGTCAAACCGGCGCATTTGGTCAAGCAACGGTTCACCCATGCATGCCAGCACATCCTGCTCAGTGTATTTTCCCGGGCAATGCGTCTCAAGCGTGTGCATAAATGAAGAAAGAATTAAGTTGTTGGTGTCGATCAGCGTTCCGTCCAAATCAAACAATATCACTGTGTATTTCACATTGTCACCTCATTTTTGGCATGAAAGAAGGAGATGGAAGACACCTCTTCCGATCTCCCGATGGTGCTAGCTCTACGCTTTTGCCTGGCCTTCTTTCTCCTCCGCTTGCGCATTGGTTTTCGTTTCCGCCGGCGATGCCGATGGTTCTTTTTCGGCGGAATCTTGTGCACTGGCTGTGGCTGGCGCCTCTATGGTCGCTTCATCCCGATAAAAGGCCGTGGCTCTTCCCGTGGCCCGACGCCAAATGATGAGAAAAGCGCCTACCAAGACTAAGATTAAGCTCACCAGCTGGGCGATCCGCACGTTCCCTCCATCCATCATCCCCGGGTCAAACATGAGCGACATCGGAGACCATAACAGCTCCATCACCGACACTAACCAGTCAGGGCCGGTAAAGGTTAAGCTGTCGGTACGCAATCCTTCGATGAAAAAGCGCCCGAGCGAGTACCAGATCATATAGCTAAACAGCACCTCGCCGCGGCGTGGGTTAAAATGCCTGATCAACAACAATAAGCCGAACCCGACCAGATTCCACATCGATTCATAGAAGAACGTCGGATGATAGTAAGCCCCTTGAATGTTCATTTGCTCGATAATCCAATCCGGCAAATGCAAACCTTCCAAAAAGGCCCGACTCACCTCACCGCCGTGGGCCTCTTGGTTGATAAAGTTGCCCCATCGTCCGATCGCTTGGCCCAAAAGCACGCTAGGAATCACAATGTCGGCCAACTGCAAGAAATCGATGTTTTTTTTCTTCACAAATATGTATCCGACGAGAAAAGCGGCAATCAAGCCTCCGTGAATAGCCAGCCCGCCTTTCCAGACGGCTACGATGTCCTCAGGATGCATGGCATAGTATTCCCACTCAAACAGAACGTAATATAGGCGGGCGCCGACAATCGCTGAGGGCAGTATCCACAGCATCATATCAAGAATCGTGTCACTGTCCAGCCCGCGCCTCTCGCCTTCGCGAACGGCCAGGATCAATCCCAGCAACGCAGCTGTCCCCATGATGACACCATACCAATGCACTTGAAATGGACCCAGCTTAAACGCAACCGGATCAATGACTGCTTGCCACATGGTTCGCACACTCCTTTCTTCCCTTCGCATCCACTATCCCTTGTATTTTATCGCAAACGATTCAGATAGGAAAAGGGATTAAGAGCAATCAGGAAAAACCCTTCTCTTCATCCCCGTAATTTGTTTATTCATCCATATTTTAACATCTCATCCATAGACACAAAATGTCTGATTTATTAAAATAGGTTACACACGCCTCGGAGGTATTTATTTTGCATCCGATATATTTTTCTGATAATAAAATAAACGAACGCTACGATTGCTTAGAATGTAACAAGCTGGCAAGCGTAAGCGTCAAAAATGGGAAAGGGACATGCCTCACACCGGGATGCCTACGGGACACACCGATCCAGTTCGTCTATTTTCCGCACTGGCCCAAGCCCAAAGCAAGCCGCCAAGGCCGCCCTTTTTTCCCATTTATGAACGACTTCGATCCATGATCAACGACTTGCTACGGAGCCGTCGCTAAAAGAGTCTTGTGGGGATGCCCATGGCTGGCGGCGGCTTCGGATGCCAGGTTCCGCCCTCGAAAGCCTAAGCTTGTCCCCTATCCCTTAATCGATCTCGTCCCCTTCATCGATCACTTCTCCCAGCTTTTGCACAAATTGTTGTGCCGCGTGATAGCCCAGTCGCTTCAGTCGGAAATTCATCGCCGCCACTTCAATGATAACAGCCAAGTTCCGCCCTGGACGCACGGGGACGATCAGCTTGGGAAGCTCCGTGTCGATGATGCGGACTTTCTCCTCATCCAAGCCCAGTCGGTCATACTGCCTTTTTTCTTGCCATGCTTCCAAATGAATCGTCAACGATATCCGCTTTTTATCCCTGACCGCACCGGCCCCAAACAAAGTCATCACATTGATGATGCCCAAACCGCGGATTTCCAGCAGATAGCGAATCAAATCAGGGGCGTGCCCCACCAAGCTGCCTTCCTCCGTTTGGGTGATTTCCACCGCGTCATCCGCCACCAAACGGTGACCGCGCTTTACCAGTTCCAAAGCGGTTTCGCTTTTCCCGATGCCGCTGGAGCCGGTGATCAGCACGCCAATCCCGTAAATGTCAACCAACACCCCGTGCATGGTGGTGGTGGGGGCAAGCAACTTTTCCAGATAGTTGGTCAGCTTGCTCGCAAAACGGGTGGTCGCCATCTCGGTTCTGAGAATCGGAACTTTTTTCTCTTGGGCGGCTTGAACCAACTCCGAAGGCACGTCATAGTTCCGCGTCAAAATGAAACAGGGAATCTCCGGATGGCACAATCGGTCAAACCGCTCTTGTCGTTCCGCTTTCGTCAATCCTTCAATGAAGGACAATTCCGTTTTTCCAAGCAGCTGCAAGCGCTCAACGGGGTGGAACGTGAAAAAGCCGGCCAATTCCAAGCCCGGGCGGTACAAGTCCGCGACCGTGACCCGGCGCCGGTCTAATTGATCCCAACCAGAGATCACTTCCAAGTCGAATTGTTGAACGATGCTTTTAATCGTCACTTTGCTCATCTGGCACTCTCCTACCGTCGCATATGCGACAGAGCGACTGACATCCAGCCGCTCTCGTCTTTATTACCACTACAGTACCGTTTTTTCTGTTTCTTTGTCAAAGATGTGTGCCTTGTTCATATCGAGCGCCAACGTAACTTGCGCTTCTGGCACGTACTGGGTGCGGGCGTTGACGCGGGCGGTCAGCCACTTGTCTCCCAAGCCGCTGACATACAGGTACATTTCCGAACCCATGTTTTCGGCTACTTCCACCTTGGCGGTGAAACGGCTGTCCGGCGACGCCTCAATGAAGACCGGTTCGTCGTGAACGGCTTCCGGGCGGATGCCGAAAATGACCTCTTTGCCTACATACCCCTGTTCACGCAAACCATGGGCCCGACCAGTCGGGATCTTCACTTTTGCACCCTCTGTTTGGAAATAAATCTCGCCGTCTTCTTCTTTGAGAACCCCTTCGACGAAATTCATGGCTGGCGACCCAATGAAACCGGCCACAAACATGTTCGCCGGGTTGTTGTAAATCTCGGTGGGCGTGTCCACTTGTTGGATCACTCCGTCTTTCATTACTACGATGCGGTCGCCCATCGTCATCGCTTCGGTTTGGTCGTGGGTGACGTAGATGATGGTGGTTTCAAGGCGCTGATGCAATTTACTGATCTCTGTGCGCATTTGCACGCGCAATTTGGCGTCTAGGTTGGATAACGGCTCATCCATCAAAAACACTTGCGGTTCGCGGACAATCGCCCGCCCAAGTGCAACGCGTTGCCGCTGGCCACCGGAAAGTTGCTTGGGCTTGCGGTCAAGCAGATGCTCGATATCGAGAATCTTAGCCGCTTCCCGTACCCGCTTTTCAATCTCATCTTTTTTAAACTTGCGCAACTTCAATCCGAACGCCATGTTTTCATAAACGGTCATGTGCGGATACAATGCATAGCTTTGGAACACCATGGCAATGTCGCGGTCTTTCGGCGCCACATCGTTCACCAAGCGATCGCCGATGTACAATTCCCCTTCCGAAATCTCCTCCAATCCCGCAATCATGCGCAGAGTAGTCGATTTTCCGCAACCCGACGGCCCCACCAACACCAAGAATTCCTTATCTTTAATTTCAAGATTAAAGTCTTTCACCACCAAATGGTCCCCATATCTTTTATACACATGGTTCAGACACACTTTCGCCATTGTCATACACCCTCCCGAAGCATGATCTAATGCATGTCCGCCTCGTTCTCCGGACATCCCTCAGCTTCATTCTATGACAGGTTGGGCGATGAATCATTGTGCAAAGGTCACAAAAAGCTCTGTATGGTTTCACCTTTCGCCTTCCTGATGGTTCAAAAGCAACAGCACCACCTTGATCAGCATCGCATCCGCAAACCGCCGCACATCGAGTCCCGTTTCCTGTTTCACCCGGTCAAACCGGTATAAAAGAGTGTTGCGGTGCACATACAGATGGCGGGCCGTTTCACTGATATTTAGATCCAACCGCAAGAAGGCCTCAATCGTTTTGCGCATTTCCTCTTCCCGCAACAAAGCCAAGCCCGGCATCTCTGCCAAAAAGGTTTTGACCGCCTGATCGTCCAATTGCGTCAACAGCCGTTCCAACCGCGGTTTCCATGTCACCCAGACGGCTTTTTCCATGCGGAACGAACGCACCGCTTCCCGCACCTGTGCCATGCGCTGCCACATGCCGGGGAGTTGTTCCCAAGAAACAATCGGCGGAGCCAGCACCATGCTCGCTGTCAGCCCCAACTCATCGGCTAAAGCCTCCTGCAATCCAGATGCCGCTTCGAGCAACAGCTCTTCTGCTTCCAAAGTGAACTTCTCCTCACCGATCCACTCCCGCAACGGGACGAACAGCAACCAGTCACTCTCGTTTAGACCCACCAACCACGGGGAACTCCCGGCAAAGTATGTATCCAACAGCACAGACAAATCTTCTTTGGCGAAAAAAGGGCGCCCTTGCTCAAACATCAATAGCGCCGGCATCCGCCCGCCGGGAAGGTGATGGTTAAGATGCGCCGGTACCGGTGCGGGTGGCCCACCGTCCAACACGCCTTTGATCCATTCCTCCAACCCCAGGCGCTTCGCTGGCTTCATTTCTTCATTTAGCAACCACTCAATCAACGCTTGTTCCCGTTTTGTCAATGCCAAGCCAAAGGTAATCCACTCTCCTGAAGAAAGTTGGAATGCCGTCTCCCCCGGCGCAGGGCGCGACGGCTTTACGCGGTTAGCTCGGACGCCAAGAATCCGTTCAATCCGCCTCACCCTTTCCCACGCATGCATCGATGTCACTCCTTTGTCCGCTCTTTTGTCCGACAATGTTAGGATATCGTTTTTGGCGGAGATATGAAAGCGGGGCAAAACGCCCTTGTCGTCACAACAACCGCACAGACACAAAACGCCCTTGTCCTACGAATAAATATAGTGAAGGAAACGAATGAACCAACGCGAAACTTTTACACATCAGATTCATGCACCTCACAAAGGAGTGATACACATGGCCAAGAAAGCGGCTTGGCTCTTGATGATCGCTGGTGCGCTGATTTTAGGATACAACGCTTTTCATTGGTGGAACGAAATCAGCATCGCCGTGGTCGATCCCAAGTTGGCCATGTCCATATCGGATGACTGGAACGAAACCGCCAAGGCGCCGGCCCTGCCGCAGGGCAAGAAAGATGACAGCGCACAAGTTGCAAATGGTGTCAAAGTCGGGGAGCTGGTTATCCCCAAAATGGGAGCCATCTTGCCCATCGTCCAGGGAACGGATGATCAATCCCTTAAAAAAGGGGTCGGCCTCTATGAAGGCTACGGCACAGTCAACCCCGGCGAGACGGGACATGTGGTTCTATCCGGACACCGTGATACAGTTTTTCGCGGATTGGGCGACCTGAAGGCCGGTGATAAGTTGTATATCCGGTACAATGGAAACATCTTTACTTATCAGTTTCGCAAACACTGGATCACCCATGCTGACGACCGGACGGTGATCGTACCTATACCACGGCCCGTGTTGACTTTGACTACCTGTTACCCGTTTGATTACATTGGGGACGCCCCCGACCGTTACATCATTCGCGCAGAATTGATTGAAATCAAGCCCGACAAGGCAAACCCATCATCTGCATAAAAAGGAGTGCTTCTGCCAATGGAAGCACTCCTTTATCGTTGCCATGCTTATCAGAAGAACGAGCGGGCATACGTCAGGGATGTGTCTGGTACATCTCGTCACGCGTGATGTCTAACACACCCTAATCAACAAACTTATCAGCCACCCAAGTCACCACAGCCACCAGCAAAGCACCCAAAAATGCAGGCACAAAGCCGCTGACCTCTAAACCGTCCACCAACACCCCAGTCAACCAGAACAGAATCGCGTTGATCACCAAGGAAAACAAACCCAATGTCAGCAGGTTGATCGGCAAGGTTAACAACATGACTAACGGGCGCACAATCAAGTTGATCAGCCCCAGCACCAAAGCGGCCATGAATGCCGTTCCCCAACTTGCCACCTCAATACCGGGAATCCATTTCGCCGCGGCGACCACTGCGACTGCGCTGGCCAAAAAACGCACCAATAAACCCATTTGTCCCATCTCCCTGTCTTTTTCAATTCATCGCTACATATATTACATGTTCTGAACCAAATTTGCACACCTTAGCAATAGCATACCACGTCAGCAGGTTCTAAAACCTGTTTCTACATGGTACAAAACCGATTGGCGCTAAAACCTGCCCTAGGCGAAGCTCATAGGGAAATGAGCCTTCTGTATGCTATTGCATTTCACCGTTTCTTGTTTGCGACGGGCCGGTAGGAGTGTGTGCAATCAGACTAAAACCATTCCTTGTTCAAACATAAAAGCGGCGCCGGGTGGTAATTGATTTCCCTTCGCCGCTTATCGACCTACGCTCTAATATGTAAAATAGATATACGGGTCTTTCAGCGGTTTGACCTTCTCTACCGCCTCTAATTTGATTACCGGCATGTCAACTCCATCATACATCCCCACATCCAGCGACCCGGTTACTTCCACCCAATCGTTGTCTTTGAGAGTAGCGGTCTTCGCCCCCTCAGTCAAAAACCCAATCACAATCGCATCCGCCGTGCAACAGGTAACTGAAAAGCGACCCACCACCAACTGGTTCTTTTTCATCGTGTCATCGCGGTAAACAAACCCTTTTAGCTTGATCTTCTTCCCTTTGAATTGTTGTGGATAGAAGTTGAGCGTATTGTAGTAATCGGCATACGTTTCCTGTGATAGATGGATCACAGGCTCGCGTTGCAACTGCGGAATAAATTTTTTGTAGGGGTCTTCTGGCACCGCCAAAGGATCCGCGTTGGTATCTGATGCAGACGATGGGGCGGATTTCTTTTGTTGCTGTTCATTCACGCTTTTGGCCGATAAATAGCTCACCCCTTTTTTGCTCGCGATGGATGCATCCAACGCTTTTGGGGGGATCAAGAGATACATCGCCATCGGCAACAGCAACACCAAGTACCCCCAAGCGCCGATCCGATGCAACTCGCTCCCCTTCATGTTCCACAGCTGAACCAATCCCAGCAGCACCAGGATCAAGACGCTGGCAACGATCAACCACGTAAACCGAGGATTGACAAACAACGACAGCTCACCGGTTATGATCAGTTGCACCAGCAAAACCGACATACCCAAGCAAATCCCCACACGCAACCAAGCTTTCAACACCATTCCCTCCTTTATATCAGAAGAAAATCCACAGAGTGAGTAGGGTAACCAACGTGGTACAACCGACGAAGAAGAAAATCACCGACCGTTTGAAACCACCAGCCATCATCAACACATTTTTCATGTCTACCATCGGCCCGAACACCAAAAAGCCCAACAGCGGCCCCTGACTCAGCACCGAACGGAAAGAAGCCGCCAAGAAAGCATCTGCCGAAGAGCAAATCGACAAGCTGAACGCCAACGCCATCATCAGGATTAAAGCCAAGCCGTCGAATTGGGCCAACTGTTTGATCGCGGCTACGCCGACAAAGGTTTGGAAGCCCGCGGCAATCAACGCGCCCAAGCAGAAGTATTTGCCCATGTCGATAAATTCAAACACGGAGTGGGACAAGGCGTGCATCAGCCGGCTTTGCCCTTCATGCGAGCGCTCAGCGCAATGAGACCCATGCTCGTGGTCATGGTCGTGGGCTCCGCCACAACAACCCTCCGTCCGTTGTCCCCCCGTTTCCTCTTTCAACACGGGTCTGCCTTTGTAAAACAGGTAAAACATGACTCCCATAAAAATGGCGATACCAGCTCCCAAACCAATGCGTTTCCAAACCATCTCCCACGAATCGCCAAACGCCATATAAGTAGAAGCGATGGTGATCGGATTCACAATCGGCACGGCAAGCAAAAAGGTGAACGCGACATAGCTGGGAAGCCCTTTTTGCACCAACCGCCGAGCCACGGGCACGATGCCGCACTCACAAATCGGCAAAAACAGGCCGAAACTGGCGGCCAACGGAATCGATAGCACCGGATGCTTGGGCAAAAACCGCCACAAGGTCTCCTGTTTCACATAAACATGTACAAAACTGGACAACAAGGTGCCAAACAGGATGAATGGCAAGCCTTCAATAAACAGGCTGAGGAAAATGGTGGTGAAATTGTGCAACTCACTTGACAGCCCGCTACTCCACTCGCGCGTGACCTCGGTGAATGGGGCAAGCAAGGGGACTCCCGTGGTCACAAAGAAGAAGATCAGCCCCAAGACAAACACCCCTGTCAATTCAGGGTAATAATTTTTGAGAATCCGACCCATCTTCACCCTCCTAAATATGTTTTATTCCTAATTAGTATGAGAAAACGGCTGTTTATAATCAACTAATTCCCAAATCTAATAGGGAATGTAGCGCATAATCATGCATCTTACCAGCTTATCTCTATTCATTTGCTATAACCTAAACTATGCAACCAAATAAGAATGATTCCTATATTGGTCATATTGGCATTGTATGGCTCATGGCGCCAACTGTCAATCCGACCGCGTCTTAAGATTTTGCGAACAATCACATCTCGCCATCAAACGCTCACAATCATCAAAAGCTCTCTCACACAACAAAAAACGCGGGGATTATTCCCCCGCGTTTTTCTGCTTCAACATCTGCGAAGCCATAGCAACAAGACGTTTTGTCATTTCACCGCCTACAGAACCGTTCGCACGGGCGGTTGCGTCCGCACCCAGCTCAACACCAAACTCGTTCGCAATCTCCCGCTTCATCTGATCAAGTGAAGCGCTCGCGCCAGGAACCAACAGTTTGTTGTTTCTCGCCATGTCCCGTCACTCCCTTGTCTGTAGGATATGAAAGACGTCTTGCCTACTTTCTAGCATGCTTTGTCCTACATCGCTCTATGCCGGAAATAAGCGGAAACGTATGCCATCCGTGCTTGAGTCACGTCGTCGCCGGAGTCGGTTGCTCCTGTGCGGCCAATCGTTTGGCCATCCGCGCTTTGTCCCGTTCCATCACTGGTGCCAAAAATTGGCCTGTATAGGAGCCCTTCACTTGAACCACTTCCTCAGGAGTGCCTTTGGCTACAATCGTTCCACCGCCGGTGCCACCTTCAGGCCCCAAGTCGATTAAGTAGTCCGCTGTTTTAATCACATCTAGGTTGTGTTCAATGACGACCACCGTGTCCCCGTTTGCAGTCAACCGGCCAAGCACTTTTAACAAACGAGCGATATCGTCAATGTGGAGGCCAGTCGTCGGCTCGTCCAAAATGTATAATGTTCGCCCAGTGCTCCGTTTGTACAGCTCCGAAGCCAACTTCACGCGTTGCGCTTCCCCACCCGACAAGGTGGTTGCTGGTTGGCCCAACTTCATGTAACTAAGGCCGACGTCGTACAGGGTTTGGATTTTACGCTTAATGCGTGGGATGTTTTGGAAAAAGTCGAGCGCTTCTTCCACCGTCATCTCCAACACATCAGAAATGTTTTTGCCTTTGTACTTGATCTCCAGGGTATCGCGATTGTAGCGTTTGCCTTTGCACTCTTCACAAGGCACATAGACATCGGGCAGGAAGTGCATCTCAATCTTGATGATGCCATCCCCGCGGCACGCTTCGCACCGACCGCCCTTGACGTTAAAGCTGAAGCGTCCCTTCTGGTAACCACGCACTTTGGCTTCTTGGGTTGAAGCGAACACTTCACGGATATCGTCAAACACACCGGTATAGGTAGCCGGGTTACTACGCGGCGTCCGACCAATGGGTGACTGGTCGATGTTAATCACTTTGTCGATGTGTTCGATACCTTCGATTTTGCGGTGTTTGCCTGGCACCGCTTTGGCTTTGTTCACCTCGCGCGCCACCGCCTTAAGCAAAATCTCATTAACCAGCGTACTCTTGCCGGAGCCGGACACCCCAGTCACACAAGTGAACACGCCCAACGGAAACTTGACGTCGATGTTTTTCAGGTTGTTTTCTTTGGCCCCTTTGATGGTGATCCACTTGTCGCCCGGCTTGGTTCGTTGTTCCGGCACGGGAATAAAGTTGCGCCCACTGAGGTACCGCCCGGTTAATGAATTTTCATCAGCCATCACCTCGGCAGGCGTTCCGGCCGACACCACACGCCCGCCATGTGCTCCGGCACCTGGCCCGATGTCAATGATGTAGTCACAAGCTAGCATGGTATCCTCATCATGCTCCACCACGATCAGCGTGTTGCCAAGATCGCGCATTTTCTTAAGCGTTGAAATGAGACGGTTGTTATCGCGTTGGTGCAAGCCGATGCTCGGCTCATCCAAGATGTACAGAACACCCATCAAGCTGGAACCGATTTGCGTCGCCAGGCGAATCCGTTGGGCTTCCCCTCCGGACAAGGTTCCCGCCGAGCGGCTCAATGACAGGTAATCCAAGCCGACATTGACGAGGAATCCCAACCGCTCCTTGATTTCTTTCAACACTTGGCGGGCGATCTGCATCTCTTTCTCCGACAATTCCAGTGTTGCAAAAAACTCATGGGCTTCCTTGATTGACAGATTGGTCACATAGTCGATGTTTTTGCCGCCAACGGTCACACTGAGAATCTCTTTTTTGAGCCGCGCCCCTTTGCACGTTGGGCAAGGTTTGTTGCTCATGTAGTTTTCTAGGTGTTCGCGCATGAGCTCAGAGCTGGTCTCTCGGTAACGACGGTTCAGATGGGGGATGATTCCCTCAAACAGCGCTTGCGATTCTCGGGTAAAGCCGTTTTCATTCGTGTATTTGAAAGGAAAACGCTCTTTCGATCCATGCAGGATAATCGCTTTGTCCCTTTTGTCCAACTCCGCAAACGGAATCTTCATATCAATGCCGAAGTGGCGGCAAGCGGCTTCCAATAACTGTGGATAATAACTGCTCGTTCCCGAAGACCAAGGCTCGATCGCCCCTTCGGCCAACGACAGCTGCGGATTGGGGATGACCAAATCGGGATCGATCTCCATGCGCGACCCCAGCCCATCACAAGTCGGGCAGGCGCCGAACGGGCTGTTAAAGGAAAACATCCGCGGTGACAGTTCATCAATGCTAAAACCGCATTCTGGGCAGGCGAGGTTTTGGCTAAACAACAGCTCTTCTCCGTCAATCACGTCGATCAGCACTTCGCCTCCGCTCAAGGAAAGGGCAGTTTCCAAGGAGTCGGTCAAACGCGCCTGCACCCCCTCCTTTACCACCACCCGGTCGACAACCACTTCAATCGTATGCTTTTTATTCTTCTCCAACCGAATCTCTTCGGACAGATCGCGAATCTCCCCGTCGACCCGCACCCGCACATAACCTTGGCGGGCAACATCCTCCAATAACTTGACATGTTCTCCTTTGCGCCCTTTTACCAGCGGTGCCATGATCTGAATCCGCGTCCGCTCTGGCAAGGCCATGATGCGGTCAGCCATCTGCGGCACCGTTTGCGAGGTGATGCGGATGCCGTGCTCAGGACAGTGCGCATGGCCGACCCGAGCAAACAGCAGGCGCAGGTAATCGTAAATCTCGGTCACGGTACCCACGGTAGAACGCGGATTGCGGCTGGTCGTTTTTTGGTCGATCGAAATGGCGGGGGATAAACCTTCAATCGCATCCACATCGGGTTTGTCCATCTGCCCTAAGAATTGTCGGGCATACGCGGACAACGATTCCACATACCGCCGTTGCCCCTCGGCGTAGATGGTGTCAAAAGCGAGCGACGATTTGCCCGATCCGCTCAGTCCCGTCACCACCACGAACTTGTCTCGCGGAATGGTGATATTTATGTTTTTTAAGTTGTGAACCCGCGCTCCGCGAATCACAATATTTTCTTGTGCCATAATCACTTAACCCTCCGCTTTAAGCTCCAAGATGAGGTCGCGCAATTCGGCCGCTCGTTCGAAATTGAGCTCCTTGGCAGCTTGCTTCATCTCTTTCTCCATCTGCTCGATCAGCTTCAATCGCTCACCCTTGGACAATTTCTTCATTTCCTTGTCCACTTTGTATTCTGCTTGGTCTTCAGCCACTTTGGTCGCTTCAATGACATCATGCACCTTTTTCCGAATCGTCTGCGGCGTAATGTTGTGTTCCTCGTTGTACTTCATCTGAATCTCGCGCCGGCGTTCGGTTTCCTCTATCGCTCGCCGCATGGAGTCTGTGATCTTATCAGCATACATGATCACTTCCCCTCTGGCATTTCGCGCCGCCCGGCCGATCGTCTGAATCAGGGAGCGTTCTGAGCGCAGGAACCCTTCTTTATCGGCGTCCAAAATGGCGACCAACGAGACTTCTGGCAGATCCAACCCTTCTCTTAACAGGTTGATCCCGATCAGCACATCAAATTCACCCAAACGCAAATCGCGCAGAATTTGCATCCGCTCAATCGTCTTGATGTCTGAATGTAAATAACGCACCTTGATCCCAATTTCTTTGAGATAATCGGTCAAGTCCTCTGCCATCTTCTTGGTCAAGGTGGTTACCAATACCCGCTCGTCTTCGGCAATTCGCTTGTTGATCTCTCCGATCAGGTGGTCGATTTGCCCCTGAATCGGATGAATGTGAATCACAGGGTCTAGCAAACCGGTCGGACGGATGATCTGTTCGACCACCGTGGGGCATTTTTCCAATTCATACGGCCCTGGAGTCGCCGAAACAAATACGATCTGGTTGATTTTCTCTTCAAACTCGGCAAACTTGAGCGGGCGGTTATCCTTCGCCGACGGCAATCGGAATCCGTGCTCCACCAACATGTTTTTGCGCGCTTGGTCCCCATTGTACATTCCGTTGATCTGTGGGATAGTCACATGTGATTCGTCTACGATGATCAGGTAATCATCAGGAAAAAAATCCAATAAGGTGTAAGGAGCTTCCCCTGGTTGTTTCCCCACGAGGTGTCGCGAATAGTTTTCAATCCCGGAACAAAAACCAACTTCACGAATCATTTCCATATCATAACGCGTCCGTTGCTCAAGGCGCTGGGCTTCCAGCAGCTTGCCCGCATCCCGCAACTCTTTTAGCCGCTCTTCCAATTCAGCCTCAATCGAAGTGAGAGCCCGCTCCAATTGAGCTTGTCTCGTCACATAGTGGGAAGCCGGGAAAATGGCGACATGCTCCCGATCGCCGAGGATCTCTCCCGTCAGCACATCGATTTCGCGAATCCGTTCAATCTCGTCTCCAAAAAATTCGACCCGTACCGCCTGTTCACTGCGAGAGGCTGGAAAGATTTCAACTACGTCGCCGCGCACGCGGAACGTGCCGCGCGTGAAATTGATGTCATTCCGTTCGTATTGGATATCGACCAGCTTACGCAATACTTCATTTCGCTCTTTTTCCATCCCCACCCGAAGCGACAACACCATTTCCTTGTATTCGGTCGGCGAACCCAAACCGTAGATACAAGAAACACTGGACACGATGATCACATCGGAACGCTCAAACAACGCGCTCGTGGCCGAGTGGCGTAACTTGTCGATCTCATCGTTGATGGAAGCATCCTTTTCAATATACGTATCGGTGGCCGGGATATAGGCCTCCGGTTGATAATAGTCATAATAACTCACAAAATACTCGACGGCGTTGTGGGGGAAAAACTCCTTTAACTCCCCGCACAATTGCGCCGCCAAGGTTTTATTATGCGCGATCACCAGCGTCGGTTTGTTCACTCGGTTGATGGTTTGGGCGATGGTGAATGTCTTTCCCGTTCCGGTGGCCCCCAACAATGTTTGATAGCGCTCACCCTGTTCAATCCCCTGCACCAGCTTTTGTATCGCTTGTGGCTGGTCACCTTGCGGTTGAAACTCTGAAACCAGTTGAAATCTCTTCTCCATCCTCGCATTCACCTCTTTTCTCACTTAAAGGGTATTATACCATAAACCATTTCGACCGGGGAACATCCGTTCCTTTCTCGCTTTATGTCACTTTTGTGTATCTCCAGCATTGCCTGAAACACATAAAATAAGAACCTCGCTCATCAGAGGTTCTTATGCGGATTGGCAATATGGCCCGGAACCGATGGTTTCCTTTCGTTCCGCTGTCGCTGGAAGCAGTTCCGCCGGCCTGGGACAAAGCCACGGCAATCTTGCCACTTTAGCGTTTGTGATATACGGTCATTGCAACGCTGTCGCCCCTGGCCGTGTCGCTGTCGTTTGCGGTATGCTCAGCCCAGCGCCGGATGAACCGATGATCCCCAGATGACGCGGGTCATCCTCATACAGGGCTTTTTGCATAATATGCCGGTCGTCCTGCTCGTCCAACACTTCCAGCTTGCAAAAAGCCGCTTTCTCTGTCACTTGCAAAAGTGCGGCCATGGTAGGGACGCTTTTGCCGTTGACACGATGTACCACGTCCCCCGGCTTAATACCCATCTGTTGGGCCGGGCTTCCCGGCATCACGGCAATAACCTTGATCCCGTTGCCATCTGAAACATAATAAGGTCTAAGCCGCTTTACACGGAGGCGGTTCCATATGGCGATCCCTTCATGCCCTGCGATGGAAAAGGCCGCTGCCGCCCACACCCCCATCGGCCACACTTCCGCCAGAGTGATCAGCCCTGCCAAAATCAAGGTATAGCCCAACGTCATTGTTGAGGCCAACCGCTTTTCCCGCTCCAACGGCTTGTCATAATTAAGGCAACCAAAACCGAGCAACAGGGGAACGGGCGCAAACCCCAACACCAACGGAAACGGCCAAATCCTGTGAAATTGAAGTGCGGGCTTTCCTTTCACCAAGACGGGTCGGGCCCCTTGGCTGCCATCCAGCCGAATCAACAGCCATTCAGCCAGATGCGCCAGGCAGGCGATCCAAAGCCAATCCAACACACGCACTTCCAGCAAACTGCGCACGTAAGGTTGCCATGCCACAGGCAATTCCGCGACCGGTGCAATGGTCACCCCGCATTGTAACAAAGCGACCAAGCCCGCCGAATAGGCGATACACGCCCACCTGGCGCGCATGATGGCAAGTAGCGCGGTACAGCCCCAAATCCAGGCGAGATCGGCAGGACGGATCACCCATTGGCCCCATAACGAGCAGAGAGAAACCCCTGCGCCCAATACCAGCCCCATCCCCCATGCCCTTAGCGCTAGGGGAAAAGGCGGCGTCAAGCGGGTCGCAAACCGTTTGCGCTCATACCGCGCTAGCCCCGCCGTATGCATCGCCAAAAAGATCAGCGCCAGCCAACTCCCCGGATGGATCACCAACTGCCCCCACGCACTTGTCCATTGCCAAACCGAAGACCAGACTGCATCCACAAGCATTCCTCCAAAATAAAAAGTAACCCCAAACTGGTAATATCTGGGGTTACTTCTACAATTTCATTGCAAATCCTTTATTTCGCTTTTTTCTTTAACAATTCGACAGCCACTTGCAACTGGACATCGTTTTTTGGATCGCTCACAAAGTCAATGAAAGCGGCTTGCACTGCCTCGGCGGTTGTTTGGTCGAGATTGCCTGTCTGCGGAAGCCCTTTGGTTTTCTGGAACATTTTAAGCGACTGTTCGGTTCGTTCGTCAAAATAACCATCTTGACGGCCGGGGTTGTAACCGAGCGCATCCAGGATGGTTTGCATGCTTTTGATTTCCGTAGAGTTCTGATCACGGCCAAGCGGCTTCTCCACATGGAACGGCGTCACATGCATGTAAGCGGGCAATGGGACCTTCACATCTGGTTTGATCCCTTTGGTGCCGCCTTGTTGATGCACCCAATTGCCCTTCGGTGTCAACCATTTGGCAATGGTCAGCTTAATGTTGCTGCCATCATGGAAATCTCTCGTCGTCTGGACGGTTCCTTTGCCGAACGTGGTTTCGCCCACCAACGGATACCCGCCCGATTCTTGCAATGCGGCAGCAAGGATTTCGGAGGCGCTCGCACTGCCTTTGTCAATCAGAACCGTGATAGGATACGGCTTCGCTTCATCCAATTTGGACGTGTACTTCTCGCGTTTGCCGTTTTTGTCTTCCGTCATCATCACCGTTTTTTTGCCTGGAACCAACTGATCGCACATTTCCAGCACAACGGGCAACAAACCACCGGGATTGCCACGCACATCGATGACAAGCCCCTTCATGCCTTCCCCTTCCAGCTTCTTCAAGCCGTTGGCAAAATCCTTGGCTGTGTTCTCGGAAAACTGGGAGACGGTTATGCGTCCGATTTTGTCTGGCAACATCGTCGCCTCAACTGTTTGCAGGGAGATCTCATCCCTGATAATGGTGATGTGAAGTACTTCCTTCACGCCTGGCCGAACAATTTCCAGCTTGGCCTTGCTTCCTTTGGGGCCGCGAATTTTGCTCACAGCCGTATTCACATCCATGCCCTCTAGGCTGATTCCGTTCACTTTCAGCACCTGGTCATTCGGCCGGATGCCCGCTTTTTCAGCAGGAGATCCCTTAATCGGAGAAATAATGGTCAAACGGCCGTTTTTCATGGACACTTCGGCACCGATGCCGGTAAACGAAGACTGCAAGTCTTCTTTAAATTGACTGGATTGTTGGGGGGTCATGTATGATGAGTAGGGGTCACCCAATGAACTGACCATCCCCTGAATCGCTCCATCGATCAGCTTCTGATCGTTGATCTCATGGACATAATTCCCTTTGATCGCACTGTACGCTTGACGCAGCTTATCCACATGCTCTTCAAACGACGCATCTTGCGAAAAATTGCCGGAGAGTAGCGTTCCCGCTTCCCACTGGTCGATCAGGCCACCCTCGCCCACAATCAGGGCTGTGCCGAGACTGCTGAATATCACCGCGACAATTGCGATAATCGCTACGGTTTTTCCTTTAAATACCACGGATACACCACCTTTTGGCCACTCGCCCGAAGGAGAAACTTGTACACTCTCCAATCTATGATACACATTAACAAATTAGTCGTCCAATCGTGCTTTGCACTACCGCATATAATTCAATGGGTTATAAGTCGGGGGGCGCTCACCATAACCGATGCGAACCTCAAAGTGCAAGTGCGGCCCGCTGCCAATCCCATAGTCCCCAATCGAAGAAATTTGATCCCCCCGATGCACTTCTTGGCCCGGCTCCACTTTCACTTGGCTCGGTCTACTGTGTGCATATTGTGTGAAGAAAGGTTTGCCATTGTACTGGCCGTGATAGATGGTTATTAGCCAACCATAACCGGAAGACGGACGGCTGGACACCACCACTCCATCCGCTGGCGCATAGATGGGCTTGCCGAACCCGCCGCCAAAATCTACCCCGGCGTGGAAGCGGTAATAGTGGAGCACTGGATGCAGGCGCATGCCGTAATTGGATGTCTTGGGCCCTGGAGTCGGTTTGGAGAGCGGCCCGGTATATGGGAAGCGCAACTTCCCGTTCTTCCAATCGTCCAAGTTGATCTCCAGGATTGCGTCCTGATTGGCATCTTCCCAATCATGAATCGCCTTTAAATCCCCGTTGATCTTCTTGGTCGCTTCGGTCAACTGCTTTAATTTGCTTTTCATCTGATTTTGCTTGTCCTCAATTTGATTCACAAGCGCCAAGTACTCTTTGTTTGCTTCTTTCGCCACTTCATAGGCCTCTTTGTATTTCATCACTTTCGCAAAATCGGACTTTACCAAGATTCGCACCATACCAAACCGATGCAAGAAGTCATTGAACGAGTCTGAGGACAACAGAATCGACATGTACTGGTTCTCTCCTCGTTCATACATGCGGCGGATCAATTTGTGGTACTCCCTTTTCTTCACTTCAAGATCTTGCTTGGCTTTCAAGTACGCCTTCTGTTGTGGCGCAAACTTTTTGGACAGCCGACTAATCTCATCATTCAGGTCATTGATCTCTTTCTCCAGGCGTCGCATCTCATCTGTCATCTTGCTCTGATCTTGTAACAAGCGCCCCTTCTTCTCCCGTTGTTTCTGCACTTCCTCACGGGTCACTTCCGCATCTGCCGATTGCGGGGCTATGCACGCCGTCGCCAATAACGCGATCGAAAGCAAGGCGGCTATTCGCTTGGCATTCATGCGCTGTCCTCCCTTGGTGTCAACCCATCTTTTCTAGGGCGTGTCTGATGAATAAGCCAGCGGCTCCAAAAACCTTTTCTCATTCGCTTCACTTGTGCATCGGCGCTCCTCGAGAAAAGGTTTTTCCGCCGCTTCTTCCCCACACAACTTGATTTGCCAGACACACCCTAAACGAAATGACCAACTCGTAACCATCATCGCCATCACTTAAAAACAGCCTGCATCAATAACTGATATAATTGTCGGGATTATAGGCCGGCGGGCGTTCACCATGACCGATGCGCACTTCGAAGTGCAAGTGGGGACCCGTGGAACGGCCGTTGTTTCCGACAGAAGTGATCTGTTCTCCACGATGCACTTCTTGTCCCAACTGTACTTTGACTTGTCCCGGATAACTGTGTGCATATTGTGTGAAGAAAGGTTTGCCATTGTACTGTCCGTGGTATATGGTAATCAACCAACCATAACCAGAAGAGGGTCGGCTTGCTACAACCACCCCGTCGGCCGCCGCTCGCACCGGCGTGCCCAACGGTCCGGCGAAGTCGATCCCTTCATGCTTTTTGTACTTCCCTAGCACCGGGTGGAACCTTCCGCCAAAACCAGAAGTCTTTCTCGTGTTAGTCGGTCTGGAGAGCGGCCCGGTGTATGGGAAGCGCAACTTCCCGTTCTTCCAATCGTCCAAGTTGATCTGCAAAATCTCATCTTCGTTCGCTTCTTCCCAATCCTGAATCGCTTCCAAATTGCTGTCGATTTTTTTCATCAACTCCAAGAGTTTAGCGTTTTTGGCATTGATCTCATCTTGTTTCTTCTGGATCTCGCCGACCAGCTTATCGTATACGCCTGTTTCCTTCTTCACCATTTTCAGGCGTTCCTGGTATCTCTCCACTGTTGCAAAATCAGCTTTGGCCATGATGCGCACGATCTCAAACCGGTGCAGAAAATCGTTAAAGGAACGGGCAGACAGCAACATCGCCATGTATTGGTTTTCGCCTTGTTGATACAGCCGGGTGATCAGCTTCTTATACTCTTCCCACGCTTTGTCCCGCTGATCCTGTGCCTCTTTCAACCGTTTTTGTTGCGGAGCGAATTTGACATCCAGCTTTTTCTTTTCCTCCGTCATTTTGGCGATTTCTTGTTTATATTTAGTGATTTCTGCGGTATATTTGCTTTTGCTTTCCAACAACTCTCCCTTTTTCTCGCGCTGCTGTTGCACTTGCTCCCGCGTAATCTCCGCTCCCGCTTGTAGCGGCATGGCGGTCGCAATGAGAGAAGCCGTGAGCGCCACTGCAACCAGCTTTTTCCTCATTTGTTTGTAGCCCCCCTCAATTTTTGCTCTATTGATCATTTCCCCGTCAAGGTTTGGACAAATTTGCCCTGTAAATGGCAAGTCGATCTAACCATTCCTCGTGGGAATCATTAGATCGACCGCCAACCCTTTATCTTATCACTCTTCACCCGTCAATAATACTTCATCGGATTGACAGGTGTGCCGTTTTTGTGCGTTTCAAAATGCAAATGCGGTCCAGAGGAACGGCCATTGTTCCCAACTGAAGCGATCCGTTGTCCTTTCCGCACCCGTTCACCCACACTGACGGTCACGGTGCTGGGATACATATGGGCATATAAGGTTTTCAATCCGTTGCCGTGATCGATCACCACATAATATCCATAACCGCCGGGATCGGATTTGGTCAGCACGACTTCGCCGTTGTCCGCCGCCAAAATCGGAGAGCCGATGCTGTTACCGATATCGATCCCCTCATGCATGCGCCCACTCCGATAACCGAAGGGCGAAGTGACGGTGCCACCCGGTTGCGGCCAAGCCAATTTGCCCGTGCCGTAGCTGGTGCCGGATGACTTGGCCGCGCGGACAGCGCGGTTTTTGCGTTCTATCGCTTCTTTGGTCACTGCTTCGTCGTGTTTCAGCTGTTTCAGCTTAGATGCGTGCTGATTATACACGGCGGTGTAATTGGCCAATTCCGCCTGGGCCTTTTTGAGATAAGGCTCTTTCTCTTTTTTCTTTTGCTCAATGGTCTTGATTTGCTTCTCTATGTCGCTCTGCGCTTTTTTATAACCGTCCAACACGTTTTTTTCCCGTTTCAGCACAATGCGCACCAGCTCGAACCGGGCCAAGAAATCGTTAAAGCTGTCTGCGTTCAGCATGAATGCAAGGTAATGGGATTGGCCCTGCTGGTACATCCGCGCAACAACCGTGTTGAACTTTTCCTGCTTTTGCTTCAATTCCCGCTGGCTCTTCTGAAGATCCGCTTTGTGTTTCGCTATCTGGTCGTCAATTGAGCCGATTTCCTTTTCGATTTGGTCCACTTTCTCTTTGGCCGCACTTAATTCCGATTGGGCGACATCCACTTTTTTCTCCGCTTGCTGCTTTTCTTTTTGAATCTGTTTCAGCTTGTTCGTGTCTGACGTGGTGCCTTCCGCCCAGACCCCGGAAGGCCAAGATTGGAGAATCAAGGCGGCCGCCGCCAGGAGACCGATACCCAAAGATCGTATCATGTCCGATGCTCCCTTCCTTTGTCGCTCTCCCTTTAGCGGAAGTACTTCATTGGATCGACAGGGTTGCTATGCTCATGCACTTCAAAATGCAAGTGCGGGCCGGTCGACCAGCCATTGCTGCCCACAGCCGCAATTTCTTGCCCTTGCTTCACCTGATCGCCCACTCGCACTTTGACAGTGCTTGCGTACATGTGCGCATACAGCGTGGACAGTCCGTTGCCGTGGTAAATCACCACAATGTATCCATAACCGTTGGAAGGGCGGGCCGCAATCACCTCGCCAGGTGCCGCAGCCATGATCGGGGTGCCCATCGCGGCCCCGATGTCAATGCCCTCATGCATGCGGGTTGTATGACGAATGGGATGATAACGCGGGCCAAAAGGAGAAGTGAGGACTCCCCCGCGAACTGGCCACAACAGGCCATCTTTGGCGTGCGTGTTGGCCGACACGTATTGTCGCTGTTCACGCTTTTTGGCCTGGCGTTCAGCATCGGCCACCAAACGATTCAACTCGCGTTTGGCCGCTTGGTTTTTCTCTTCCAACTCTTGCAAGCTGGAATCGATCGATGCAATCAATTCCTTATGTTCATCCATTCGAGCTAGCAATTCATCATACGACTGTTTGACTTCTTGATTCTGCACTTCCAGCCGTTTATGCTCTCGATTCAATGCGGCTTGGACTTGGGCCCGTCTGCGCCGCTCTTGATTGTACTTGTCCAGCAATTGGCGATCGGAGCGGTTGATCATCGTGATCATGTCAATCCGCTCCAGAAAATCGCCGAATGATGCGGACTTCAACAACATCTGCAGATAAAACATGTTTCCCTGCAAATAGACGGTACGTAGGCGATTTTGATAGGATTGCCGTTTCTGATTCATCAATTGTTCAATCTCGTCTAGCTGTCGCTGGCCTTCTTTGATCCGTTCTTCGGTCTCATACACTCGATGCTCCAGCCGGTTAAGTTCTTTCTCTTTCGCGTCGATTTCAGCCAAAATCGCCTGTTCGTCTTGCTTGGCCAACTGCTTCTTTTTCTCTAATTTCTGGATCTCCTTGTCATTTTTCTTGATGTCTTGTCTACGCTGTTCAATGCTTGAGGAAGTGGGATTCGCCAAACCGATTCCCTGGGGCATTAAAGAAAAAACGAGTGCCACAAGCAAGGTTCCGACTAGGATTTTCCGTTTCACGTTTCTCCTCCTTACGCCCGATCGTCCCACTGACGGTCAGACCCGCAAGAAACGACGAACAGAGATCAAGCTTCCCGTGGTTCCAATCGCCGCGCCCAGCGCAAAGATGCTCAATGCCACATATGTCCCCAGCGACAACAGCGGCATCATTTTCAAGACGGAAGAGGCTTCCCCTGCGCCCAAGGTGGTGTAAGCTACTTGGTACAAGGTCAACACGATCACGGTAGGTACAATCGCGCCAACGATCCCGATAAACGCCCCTTCGATAAAGAACGGCCAACGGATGAACCAGTTGCTGGCTCCCACCAAACGCTGAATCTCGATTTCACGCTTCCGGGCGATGATCGTCAGCTTAATTGTGTTTGAAATCAAGAATGCTGCCAACACCGCCAAACCCAGACCGAATACCAACACAATGTTACGAGTGAAACTGGACAGGCTGACCAGCTTGTCCGTCACTTGGTCACCGGAAGTGGTTTCTGCTACCCCCCGGAGCCCTTTCACCTTCTCTTCAATCTGTTTAATGGTGTCAGGATTTTGCGGTTCGATTTCAATGACGTCCGGCAATGGGTTGTCCTTGTCGAAGCCTTCAAACAGCTTCTCGGCATCATCATCACCCCAGTCGGCCTTGAACCGTCTCAATCCCTCTTCTTTGGGCACAAGCTTCGCCGTTTTCACACCACTGATCCCTCGGACCTGCTTCAACAGCTCTTCTTGTCCCTGATTGGTGATCGATTCTTCCAGAGAAGCGCGAATCACCAATTGTTTGTTCAACTCTGCCACCATGTAACGCACGTTAAAAGCAAAAATCAAGAAGATACCGAAGATGAACAACGTCACCGCCACGGCGCTGATCGCGGCAAAGCTCATCCAGGTGTTCCGTTTCACGCCCCTGTAAGCTTCCCGCATGTGGCGAAATAAAGTCTCAATCTTCATAACCGTATTCACCTCCCAACTCATCACGCACGATAACCCCTTGCTCGATAGCGATGACGCGTTGTCTCATCGTGTTCACGATCTCTTTGTTGTGCGTCGCCATCACAATGGTTGTGCCGCGTTGGTTAATCTCTTCGAGCAGGTACATGATATCCCAGGAGTTCTCCGGGTCCAAGTTACCCGTGGGCTCGTCCGCGATGATGAAGCTGGGGTTGTTGACGATCGCCCGGGCAATCGCCACCCGTTGTTGCTCACCGCCGGACAATTGCGACGGCAAAGCGTGCATCCGGTCGGACAATCCTACCAACTCCAGCACTTCCTCCACACGCGGTTTGATCTTACGGCGTGGCATTTCAATTGCTTCCATCGCAAACGCGACATTCTCGAATGCCGTCATGTGCGGCAACAACTTAAAGTCTTGGAAGACGACGCCGATTTTGCGGCGGACATGGGGAATCTTCCAGTCGCGAACCCTTTTGACATTGACGCCGTTGATCAATACGACGCCGTGTGTCGGCTTCTCTTCCCTGTACATTAGTTTGATGAAGCTACTCTTCCCCGCGCCACTCGGCCCCACAATATAGACAAACTCGCCGTAGTCGATGCGCACATCGATGCCGCGGAGAGCTTCTACGCCATTGGGATAAACCTTCCACACATCATGCATTTCAATCACGAAACTCACCCCAGGAACACATATTTTTCTCTTATTATTAGTCTCTCAATCTATTAAACTCCTGCATTGCTTAATAGTATCAAAAAATGAGAATACATTCATCGGGCATCCAAAAAAACTAGAAATCGCCTTATTTCCCCAGCTAAACTCTTACTTATTATAACATCATCTTTTCAGCAAGCCAGGTTAATATTTTTCAAAATCAAATTTTATTCAAAAAGCCAAAAAACCCCAGAACCTGTGTCATGGGGTTTTTGACGCTGTAAATTTCCAAACACCGCTAATCCATTGGTTAATTTTGTCATACTTTTCCTTCTTTTGGCTTAGGGTGGACAACACTTGCTCTTTCGCCGTGCCCCCAGCGCTCCGACGGGCTTCCACCACTTGCTCACACCCCAGTCGCGCATACACATCCTCTCCGATCAGCGGCGAGAATGCTTGGCACTCGGACAAGGTGCAGTCAGCAAGCCCTTTCCCTTCGCGAATGCAATGCAAGACCATCCGGCCGACCACTTCATGCGCCTGCCGAAAGGGCAATCCCCGCTCCACCAGGTAATCGGCCAGATCCGTAGCATTGGCGAACCCTTGCTCAGCGCTTTGCCGCATCCGCTGGGCGTTGACTTTCATCGTTTCCAATATCGGTGCCATCAGTTTGAGACAACCGGTCAGGGTGGTGATCGTGTCGAACACGCCTTCCTTGTCTTCCTGCAAATCTTTGTTGTAAGTGAGCGGCAAAGCTTTAAGCGTGGTCAACAGACCTATCAGGTGGCCAAACACCCGGCCGGACTTCCCGCGGATCAGCTCTGGAATATCGGGATTCTTCTTCTGCGGCATCATGCTACTGCCGGTGCAAAACGCGTCATCCAATTCCACAAAATTAAATTCGTCGCTACTCCACAAGATTAATTCTTCAGCAAGCCGCGACAAATGTACCATGATAATCGACGCAATCGAGAGAAATTCAAGCAAATAGTCGCGGTCACTCACCGCATCCATGCTGTTATCGTAGATACCATCAAAGCCCAGCCGCTCAGCAACCCATTCACGGTCGATGGGGAACGTGGTGCCCGCGATGGCCCCTGCCCCTAATGGACAGAGATTGACACGCTTGTAGCTGTCTATCAGTCGCTCCATATCCCGTTCAAACATGGAGGCGTAAGCGAGGAGATGGTGGCTGAGCCGCACCGGTTGCGCCCGTTGCAAGTGTGTGTAGCCCGGCAGGATGACGTCGATTTGTTGCGATGCCTGCTTGAGTAGCACACCGTGGAGCTCATGGATTAAGCGGACCAATTCCACTGTCTGCATGCGAATGTACAGATGCATATCCAACGCAACCTGGTCATTGCGGCTCCGTCCCGTGTGCAGCTTCCCGCCCACCGGCCCAATCTCGTCCGTCAGCATTTTTTCGATGTTCATGTGAATGTCTTCATGCTCGATGGTGAATACACAACGGCCTTCCCGCACTTTTGCCAAGATCTGCTCCAACCCCTGCTCGATCTGAGCCACTTCATCGGAGGACAAAATTCCGCATTTCCCCAACATCGCCACATGAGCCAAGCTTCCTTGAATGTCGACTTCCGCCAACACTTGATCGAAAGCGATGGAGGCGTTAAATTCCTCCACCCACCGATGCGTCGACTTGGTGAATCTTCCGCTCCACAGTTTGCTGCCCATGAGTGCCCTCCCCTCTATGCACGCTTGCATAAATATTCGTTGGCAAGCCCCACAGCTTGATGAAGCCCACGGCAGCTGTATGGTCAAACAGATCATCCTTGGAGTAAGTCGCCAGCTTCTCATCATACAGCGAGCTGGGGCTGGTGCGTCCCAGAACGGTCACCTGACCCTTAAACAGCGCAAGGCGCACTTTTCCGCTGACATGCTGTTGCGTCTCTTCGATGAACGCATCAAGCGCCTGCTTGAGCGGTGAAAACCACAGCCCGTCATATATCAGTTCAGACCATTTTTGCTCCACGATTGGCTTGAAGCGGGTGATATCCCGGGTGTGGGTGAGGAATTCCAACTCCTTGTGGGCGGTTAGCAAGGTGATCGTAGCCGGGCATTCATACACTTCACGGGACTTGATTCCCACCAAGCGGTTTTCCACATGGTCAATCCGTCCCACCCCATGCGCGCCGGCCAACTGGTTTAACCGGGCAATCATCTCATGGAAAGGCATCGCCACGCCGTCCAGCTCAGTCGGCACCCCTTTTTCGAAGGTGAGTTCGATCACAGCAGGTTCATCTGGCGTATCGGCGAGCGCCTTCGTCCACTCAAATGCCGCTTCTGGAGCCGCGTTCCACGGATCTTCCAACACTCCGCATTCACAGCTACGTCCCCATAGGTTCTGGTCAACGCTAAATGGATTGTCTAAGTTGGCCGACACGGGAATGTTGTGGCGCTCGGCGTACGCGATTTCCTCATCGCGGGACATGCCCCACTCCCGCACGGGCGCGATCACCTGCAAGTTGGGATTCAACGCGGCCACGGCTACATCGAAGCGGACTTGGTCGTTCCCTTTGCCTGTACAACCATGCGCAACAGCGACGGCGCCACGCGCTTCTGCCACTTCCACCAGCTTCTCCGCGATCAAGGGACGGGACAGCGCCGTTGCCAGCGGGTATTTTCCCTCGTACATCGCGTTGGCTTTTAAGGCCGGCTTCAAGAAACGCTCGGCAAACTCTTCCCGCACATCCAACACGATGGACTCAACGGCTCCGACCTTGAGCGCCTTTTCCCGGACAAACGCCAAATCCTTGCCCTCCCCAACATCGAGCGCCACCGTGATCACATCATATCCGTACGTTTCCCCAAGCCATTTGATAGCCACCGATGTATCTAAACCGCCTGAATAGGCCAATACCACTTTGGGTTTCATTCGCGCCCTCTCCTTTTATAAAAATTCATCATCATGAATTATTATACATAACATGCGTAAAAAGTCCACCCATGCCTACCCATGGTAAACATTGGCTGAAATAAAAAAACGGCTCCATACAAGGCGGAGCCGCCAAAACAAAAAAAATTTATGATGGAAAAAACGTGTATAAGTAAACGCTTGTTTATGCAGAGGCGTGGTTGCAAACGATATTGACACGCCCTAACCCACATCGCCGCCTGAAGCGCCTCCTGCATCCGGGATCACGACAGCCCCCATGCGCTGGATGATTCAACTTCGGCAAGATGATGACGGTCACGATAGCAACAATTTTTATGTCAATCTGACGAAACTTCCCTGCCTTCCTTTCCGTTATGCGTCGCTGAATATTATCATTAGCTATACGTTCTATTTCTTTGGTAAATCATATAACTCGTATCCAGCCTCATTTCATTGCAGGAAACCTATAAACAATGGTTATCATTTAAATCTTGCATTCTCGTTACAAACCACCCAAACCCGACAGGGGGGGACTCGCATGATCCGCACATTGGCATATACCCAAGATGGCCGCATAATTGAAAACCTGCCGATCGAGGAAGTGCAGGCCCTTGATCCCGCATGGTATTGGATCGACTTTCACGCCCCAACCATGCAGGAAGCTACTTACTTGGAAAAGTTGGGCTTTGATTCGTTGGCGATCAAAGATTGCCTCCATTATCTGCAACGCCCCAAGTTCGATTACTACGACACCTATACCTTTTATGTGTTGCAAGTCTTGAACAACAAAACGTGGAAGCCGGAAGAGATTGACCTGTTTGCCAGTCCCCGCTACATCGTTACCTTCCACTACCAAGCGCATGAGGAAATCGACGAAGTCTGGGAACGGGTCAAAACCGACGCCATGGTCCAATCCAAAGGGACTCCCTTCATCATGGTGAAAATCATCGACAAAATCGTCGATTACTATTTTCCCATCGTCCAAGGGTTAGAAGACCAGCTCACCATATTGGAAGAGAAAACGCGTAGGCCGCATGCGAGGCTACACACCTTGATGAAGGAAGTGTTCAAAATTCGCGGCGAACTGTTGGCATTGCGCCACACCATCTGGCCCATGCGCGACCTTTTGTACCGCATCCTCAATTCAGAGCGCCTGCATCTTTCAATCGAAGAGCGTCGCCAATACAAATCCATCCACGACCATCTGGAACGGCTTGGCCAGATGGTGGAATCAAGCCGAGATATGACAGCCGACATCCGCGACAATTATCTTTCGCTCAATTCCTACCGGATGAATTCAGTGATGATGACCCTCACCGTCATCACGGTGATCTTCATGCCGCTGACGTTTATCGCTGGCATCTACGGCATGAACTTCGAGCATATGCCAGAATTGAAATGGCGTTACGGTTATTTCTTCGTGCTAGGCCTGATGGGTTTCATCGGCGTCGCCATGTATATGTGGTTCCGCAAGAAAGGCTGGTTTGAAAAGGAGTAGTCAGCCCATGCAATCGTCAATCAAATCACTGACCGCAATCATTTCCTTATGTCTGGCAACAACCGCGTGCTCCGGGACCCAGGTCACTACCGATCACCCCCAAGCACGCCCCACTACCCAATCGACTGCCGCGCCAACCGCAAAGCCATCGACCAACACAGCCGCATTGCCTTCAGTAGAGGAGATCAAACAACGGGTGCAAACCAAATTCGAAGGCCAAAAGCCCCGCAAATGGGGAGAGCACCTTCCCGGCGTCATCGATCGCCTACCGACCCAGGAAAAACTGATCGCCCTGACTTTCGACGCCTGTGGCGGACAGCACGGTAGCGGCTATGACGCACCGCTGATCCAATACTTGGAGCGTGAGCAGATTCCGGCCACGCTCTTTATCAACAGCCGCTGGATTGAACGCAATGAACAGATTTTCTTGCGCTTGGCGCGGCAGCCGCTGTTTGAAATCGAAAACCACGGCACGGTTCACCGTCCCCTTTCCGTCAATGGGCGCGCCATCTACGGCATCCGCGGCACGGCAAACGTGAATGAAGCATTGGAAGAAGTGCTGGGCAATGACCGCAAAATCATGGAGTTGACCGGAAAGAAGCCAAAGTTTTTCCGTTCGGGTACCGCCTATTATGATGATGTGGCGGTCAAAATCATCCATGAAACGGGGGAACGCCCCGTCAACTTCGATGTAATCGGCGACGCGGGTGCCACCTTCTCCGCCCGCCAAGTAAAACAAGCTTTACTTACAGCTAAGCCCGGCTCCATCGTCATCCTCCATTTCAATCAGCCGCAAGGGGACACCGCCGAAGGGTTGAAACAGGCGATCCCTCTGCTGCGGAAACAAGGATACCGCTTTGTGAAGCTGGAAGATGTGTTGAAATGAAAAAGGCATGGATCTTTTGATCCATGCCTTCGTTTGTTCACATAGGGAACCGGTGCCAATCATCTCTCGCCCCTTAATAACTGATCAACGCGGCCATCACCAAACCCACTCCAACGCTCAAGCGCGATGCGAAAATGGCGACGGGCACATTCCCCTTAGGGATCTCTTTGACCACACTAAACGGGGCCAGTAAGTTAAACAAGTAGAACATGATAATTTGAAACACGATCCCCACGGAACCCCAGATCAATAAGTCGACCACGCTCACCGAGTGGAATATCGCCGAAGCCACCACCAACATCAATCCGAGCATCTTGCCGCTCAGATCATGAGCTGCTGCAGCCGCCGCATTTTTTTTGGCGGGATCATCTGTGTTCGCGCCCTGCCGAATCAATTCCACTTCCTTGTAGGGTGTCGCCCATAAGAAGGCGATAAACCCCACAATGACCAGCGGGATCGTCACGGCCAAGTATAATGCAAAATTCTGGAATAATGCTAGTTGACTCATCTATTTTCCCCTCTCTCCCAGCAGACCGACTGGCAAATAATAGGAGCGATCGCCGGTGATATGCTTGTCCACCCGTGCGACAATCGCCGAGGCTTGACCACCGATCAAAAACGAGCTCCACAGCAGCTCCCCAGTGAACGGACCACGCCATGTCTCCACTTCCACTCGCTCCATCTCGGCCAATTCTTGATAAATCATCATCTGCTCCCAATACAACGTTTCCTTGTCATGGGCGATGATCGCGCCGTTGCGGTCATACAGGGTAACGGCTCCGCCTTCCCGACCGAAAATCGGCTTCCGGACATATGCCCGCTTGCCATGAAACGGATTATCCATATAGGTAGGCAACATGTAGCGTTGAATGCACGCCCGTTCCTCCGCGGTGTAAAACAACTGTGAGTCGCTCAAGTTCCATATCAGCGCTTGCATGGCTTTGGTTTGCGACAGCAACGCCTGGGGTGGATTGATTAACGCCAAGTGCTTGTCGGCAACCAATCGCAACAAATGTTTTCCTGTCGGATATCCATGTTCATCCTCGTCATCGGCCAGAATCTCCAACGCATGTAGCCGATACAACACATCCACCGGGGCAAACCCGCTGCCATCCGGTGCATACAGGCGGCTCCCCTTGACCGCCAGCTCCGACAACGGGACGAATGCGGCCTCTAACCCTGATTCCCGAAGCAAATACTTGGTTGTCCCCGCGTCTTCCTCGTGCCAGTCCAACGCGCTGAACACCACCCGTTCGGTGGCGTAACCGCTCTGCCGGTATCGTTCCACAAGTTCTTGGAAAACCGGGCGGAAACGGCGGTGTTCGCCTTGGTTGGGATCAGTGGCGCCAAAGGCCTTACACACCAATCCGTTTACATAAAAAGCTTCCACGATACATGTGGGAGTGTCACTGTTAAATTCGAGCATCTTCAATCCTTGCGGCGTATGGGCAAAGTCAAAACGACCGATGGCAGTGGGTGCCGACGAATTGATGGACAAGCGTACAGCTCCCCAAGCCGCTTCGGGGATGCCCAGCTCCCTTAAGAGGGCATCAGACCCTTCCTGAACGATGCGAGCCGTTTTCGCGAAAATCTGGCCTAAGCGCTCTGTGGCAAACGCCAGCTCTTGGCGAAACGCTTCGCTAATGGGATGGACAGTAGCCAATGCATATTCAGATTGATCATCTTTATCCCAATCCCATGTGAAAATTCCGGCTTCCCGAATCGGAGCATAAATTTCCGTCCGCCGCCGCGCATAATCGTCACGTCGCATCTTATCCGCTGGAGCCTCCCGATTTCCGGCCAATCCCTTTTTTGAAATCGACGTCGTTCTCGGTAACCAAGCGGCTATCCGGTTTGATGTAGGCGAAGCGCTTCCCTTTTTTTACCACATAATTGTCTGGATCATAGTAGCTACCATCATCGTCGCAACGCCGATCCCGATTGTCGTCAAAACACAGCTCGATATCTTCATCGCCGCACCCGGCCAAGGGCACGGCAACCATCGCAGCGGCAAACAACTTCACCAACCGTTGGCTTTTCCCTTGTTGCTCTCCCATTTTTCCCCTCACTCTTCCGTTGTTGGCTTGGCGTAAATCACATACACTTTTCGGTTTTCATCCACTTCCGTCGATGTCTTCTCCCATTCTTGATCGCCAATCATCAGATAATCACCCAATAAGTGCAATAATGCTTCTTGCGGATCATAGAAACGAAGCCGGTGAACCAAGGGATAATCGTCCATCCCCTCGCGGAAATGGCGCACCTCCATACAGATCCCTACCCAGTCTGGCATGAAGACGGGACCGGATGGGGCTTCATCCTCATCGGGGCTTTCAATGACATATATCACATACAGATCCCCTTCAATCGCGGTGGATGTTTTCTCGTAGACGCGGGTTCCCTTGACCAAGTAGTCGCAAGCAAACCGCATCAACACTTCCCCATTCGACAAGGACGAATAACCGAAAAGGCCGGGAAACCCCTGTTTTTCATCACACAGCCGATATTCCAATCTGACCATGGCGCTCCCCCAACTTTCCTCCCATTCTCACATCTGACTTGGTTTGCACGCCAGCAATGGTCCTTTTATCAGCGGACAGGCGCGCAACTTTGACATACAACTAGGTTCGATACCTTTAGCTTTGCGCGCCCGCTTTGCTCTGTCTTTGTTTGAACCAGCGACCAAGCAAGAGCACCGCGGCAACCAGCAGAATGATGAATCCGTATTTGATAGAGGGTTCTTCAAAGTACGCTTTGATCAACTTCTCATCGACAATCATTTTGGCGGCGGTAAACGCCAAAACTCCCGAACCAATATATATGATCCATGGGTATTTGTCCATCAGCTTGAGGAAGACGGTGCTACCCCAGACCACAATCGGCACGCTGATGATCAGTCCTAGCACGACCAGTAAAAAGTCGCCATGAGCCGCGCCCGCAACCGCCAACACATTGTCCAAGCCCATCACCGCATCGGCGATGATGATTGTGCGGATCGCCGCCCACATGCTATCTGCGGCTTTTACATCATGATCTTTCTCCTCAATCAACAGCTTAAACGCAATCCAAGTCAAAATAATCCCGCCGATCAAAAGCAAACCAGGTATTTTCAGCAGCCAGACGACCGCCAGTGTCGCCAATACCCGGATCACAACCGCCCCGAGAGTTCCCCAGATAATCACTTGTTTTTGTTTGTCCTTGGGCAAATTGCGTGCGGCCAACCCGATCACAATCGCATTATCACCCGCCAACACCAAGTCAATGATCACAATTGATAGCAACGCTGTAAAAAATTCCATCATGTTTGATCATACACCCCCGAAAATAGTATCCTTCCACATTGGCAAAATACACAAAAAGACCTTTACTTTTCCAAACTCAAAATCACGCTTGGAAAAGTAAAGGTCTTGCCAACAACGGTTACGTTGCCAACAAAGCCGGGGCATATGCCCGTAATGACGACTTTGCTGTACCAGCTACTCCCCTTTATTCAAAACGAGAAAGTATTCCATTAGCGAACTACCCTTCTATCATAGTCAACGGCTTATTCTCCGTCAATGGATAGAGCTGACAATGTTTCCAGAACCCATGATGAATTTCGTAAGTTTCAATTCTTTTTTCACATAATATCATACTTACGCCACAAAGTCGCCTCTTATGTAACGGCAAGTGAAAAATAAGACGTATACGAGAAGAACGATGAGAAAATAAAAAAGCTCCCGTAAACCGGGAGCTGTAAGTTCGTTGGCAAAAAGCCAGCGCTGATGCCTGAGCCTGTGTTCCTGAAAACCCTAAGCCATCAACGTTTTATTTCGTTTGAGCGTCCCCTGCTCGGGAGCCGTTTGATTGATCATGCATACATTCACACCCGCGCCAGTCACCTTGACCGCGCGGCTCCAGTTCAAAGCACGGTAAGCGATGTTCTTGGCGTAGGTGTTTACATCAAATTTTTCGCTCACCGGTTCTTCCAACTCGACAGTCAACACAATCTTATTCATGGTGATTCCTCCCTTTTTCTGCTGGGACGCCGCTTTATCCCCTTCTGAAGGCACAAGGGGAGTCCACTTCGACAGACACCCCTGTCCGTTTGGCGTAGTGCTCGATTACACGCAGGCGCTGATTCAACTCCCCCATCTCCCCCTCCAGCTCAAACGCGCAAGACACGCGGTTTTGCTCTTTCATGCCAAACAGATAATGAAGGAACCGCCCGGTGTTGGCTCCTGTCACAAACACGCGCATGCGTAGCGGCTCGCTGGCGGAGAATGAAGGGAGTTGTTGGCGTACATTACCCGCTTCCGGAATCAGCAGGGATTTAAACGCAATTGGCGTTCCGTACTCCAAGTCCGCGTCGGCGCCCCATGCGTTCCGAACTCCCTTCTGCACTTGAAAGGCAGCATGCGGGTTGGCGGGGACACTGACGACGCTGATTTCCACCAAATCGATTTTTTCAATGAGATGGCGATGAGGAGCTAATTGCCGGCGGTGAAAATAACCGCCAATGGAAAACGATCTCAATGTGCCTTGCTCGATTTGTTTGCGAATCCCCTCAAGGTGGGGGTCTGGCGATCGGTTCACTTGGGCTATGACATACAATCCGCGCTGATCCAGATGCGCTTCTAGCACTTGGCCAATCGGTTTTTTATGGTCGTGATATGCCAGCAGGATCGGATTCTTCATGTATTGTTCTATGCTGTCGTCAAACGCTTTCGGATCAATCGTATCCCCATGGCGATCCCGCTCATGAAAGGTACTGGCGTACCCTTCCAGCAGAAGCGCGCCTTCTTCGACGTCCTTGGCCTTACGGATGCGATGAATGACGGGAAATGGTCGACTCATGGGAACCTCCTTTCCAAAAGGAAGCGTGGGGCCGCATCCGGCCTCACGCTTTCTTCAACAGTGCCTTGACGACCCCATCGGCAAACCCACCGCTCTTGTGTGGATAGGCGATGGCAGTACGTACCGTCGCTTCAATCTTGTTTTTGTCACCCTCCAGCGGAAAGACCCGTATCGTTACATTTCGGCGCTGGGACAGCAAAACCGACGCCCGGTTCGCCAAAATGATCGGATAAGTGGGGGTCGTTCCGTCAACAGCGTCCAACGTGGTGAGTGGCGCTACGCTCATACCGTAAAATTTGCCCAGCTCTCCGCTGATGATCGTGGCGCTTGGGCCATACATGTCTTGCGTCTTCACTTCCCCGGCTTGAACCAGATTCCAATACAATTCAGGATGGAGATACATGACGATGTTGGCCGGGTCCAAATTGTACGGGGCTCCCATCGCCGATAACAAACTCATCACAGTTTGCGCGGCGTTAGCTGGGGTCAAGCTCCCTCCTGGCACGGCAGCAGTCTTGTCGGCAGCGTTGGCTAGCAAGCCATGGGTGGCATCATCTAGGAACAGCATTTTCTCTTCCGCCCGCATCAGATTGACCGCCAGTTGGTTTTTCAGAAACGCCATTATTTCCGGGATGTTTTCCTCTTCAAATTCGGTTGTCGCTTCCGCCGTAATCATCAGTTTGCGGTGGTTGAAAACAACCTTACCGTAGTGGTCACTCACCGGCTGGGACGCTACCGTCTCCCCTTCCGATCCAATCAGCGAAGCAGTGAAATCACTGGCCACTACCGGTAGCTCAAACGGGTCCTTGGGAGCATTAAAGATTTGGTGGTAATTGCGCACTTTGGACTGCTGACGGATTTTGTCTATGATCTGCGCGCCCAACGATTCCGGCTCCCACTGTGTCTCCGGCAATTCCCCAGCCGCTTTCGCCTCGATCATTTTCAGATCGGACAGGGAGATTTCCTCACTGTAGCTTTTGCAGTGGAGAATCGCGTCCAGCAATTGCTCATCCGCAGGGGATAAAGCTGCGTACTTGCCCGAACCAATGTGGATCCGCGGGGTTCCTCCAGCGTAATAACTACGGGTACTTCCGAATGGATAAGTAGACATCTCGCTCACTCCTTAAATGATGTTATTTGGCCTGCGATGCGCAGACCCTGTTTAAACAAACATAAACTATGTGGTTAAATTTATATAAATATTCTCCTATACGTTTATTTTACAGCGGGTCAAACGCCCGGGGTAGAGACAATTCCTTCACACCCTCGGCCCCGCTTATGAGAACAACGCTCCCCATGTTTGCGGGCCGACGATGCCATCCACAGCCAGACCGCGGGCCTTTTGGAAGGCCTGCACCGCACGTTTGGTCACCGGGCCGTAGATTCCGTCCGCCGGCACACCCAATCTCACTTGAACTTTTTTGATATCATCCCCCCGCATCATCGGGCGGGTAACCTTCAACAAACGGCACAGGCCACTTCCCGCTGTCGGCGACGCAGAACCGCCTTGTCTCACCCGGGCAATGAATGCCGGCCATTGCTTAAGAAGATTTGCCGGACAATTTTTTCCGGACCAGTGCTTATGGGGAACCACCCGGCTGACTGGAATCTTGTACTTATTCATGAGCATTCTGACAAGCCTGATGGCATTTTCTTGTGCACGGACAAAATCCCCATCAGCGTTCACGCAGATTTCGATACCGATGGATTTTCGGTTGCCGGGGCCATTCCTCCCGTCCCCGGCATGCCACGCCACCTCGTTTTCCGGAATGTGTTGGATGATCCGTTTGTCGTCAACGGTAAAATGCCATGACGCGGTTCGGGTATTCCCTCTTGCCAACAGGCGGGCGTGGGCTTGTGCATCCGCCCCTTTGGCGGTATTAGCCGTTTCATGGATCGTGATGTACTCTGGTTTCATGGTGATGCGGGGGCGGATATGTCGATGGGCCACCGGAATCCATTGTTGTTGAATATTCATCGTTTCAACCTCCATTTCACTCGGAATTTGGTGTTCGTCACCATGGATGCCTATTGTTTCTTGTCCGTTTTTTCTTGCAACACCTGAATCGCCTTTTCAATAGGGCCTGGAAGTTGCAAGCCCATCCGGCCTGCGTTTTCGGTAATACTCAAGCATTCATTGGCAGCATAAAAAAAGACCGCTCCATCCCGGAGCAAGTTCTCGGTCCCCAACAGCACATCCAGCAGATGGCACATGGCAATCACCCAGATCATGCCAAATTTCCGCAAAATGCCTTTGCTGCCGATCTGACTAGAAAGCTTCTTCTCATAAAATCCGGCCAGCAGGCCCGTCACAAAGTCAATGCACACCAAAATGCCCAACACGATCAATCCCGTGGACCATCCCCCAAAAATATAAGAGGCTGCGGCACCCGTCATTGCGACCGTTGTTTTGATCGTCACACTCTCCTGCGCCAATTGTTTGATCATCGCTTTCACATCGCACCACCTTTTCTTTCTATTTACTGCCCACAGTCCATCCGGCAGTGGGCACATGGCGGAAAATGATACTTTCTCGTTGTCCATCAGCGGTTGTTTCCCTTGCCGCATAACCGGGACTTCGCCTCTTTGCCTTTAACCATCCACTTGATCCACCAGCACGTGCCAAAGTTGCGGGTCTTCCTGTCCCACGGACCATAACCCGATGCCACGGGCTTTGAACTCATATGCGGCGATGTCCCCCTGCCGCAAAATGGTCTCAGCGAAGGGGAACACGGCGATGCTAAATCCGTCGGCATCCCCCAAATAAATACGGGATAGCCAGATCCCCTGGTCCCTCATCCGGACTTTCACCGGATAATCGCCTTCCGACAAAGTGAACGGAGCGGAGTGGAGATAATCCCAGTCCTTGATGATCAGCTTGTCCATCCCGTCTGGCGGTTCCAGGCGGGTGTCCAGCTCGTCGCCGCTTTCCAAATAAAAAAAGCCCCACTTCTCATCCCATGTGATCCCTGACCGAGGAATGCGGCCTAACGTCTGCTCCGTCCCATCAGGCAGGATGATGTCCATCGCTTCTTGCGGGTAATGCCAGTGGGAATCAGCCCCGACTAGCAAATCACAAGACATAGCAACATCTGATTGCACCCCCCACGCGCCAGCTCCCGCTTCCGCGGCCAAGGTGTGGCGGATGACCGGGATATCATTGAGGAGACAGACCACTTCCCGTCCACGCACTTTCATCCGCAATCGGTAATACGTGTTCAGGGCGAGAGGGCCACCTGGCCATTGGGTTGCTAGGCGCGTACCTCCCTGATGCAATTCATATCGGCCACCTTTGTAGTTCATATTGAGGCAAAACCAGAGATCTTTAAACAGCACCCCTGCCATCCCCTCTTTCTCCACGCGCAGATTGGCATCCACCGTGACATTGGTGAAGCGGGAAGTGTTGAGTGTGAATTTGCCGGAGCCAGACACCCAAGCATACTGGCGGGGGGCGGGATCATTTTTGTCTTTGTTCACCTTCCATGCACCTGAATGGATGATGTACTTATCGGAAGGCAACTGATTTTGCCAATCTCGAAAATCATCATAAAAGATGAGCGCCGGTTCCGGCGGCCGCCTGACCGCCTCCAAGGTCAGCTTAAACTTGTTTTCATAAGGCCAGGCTGCCATCCCATTTCGGTCGCGGAATTTGCGGGGCATCAGCGTAAAGGTGGCTTCCCCCGCTTCACGGCTCTCCTGGAACTGCCGGCATACGCGAAAGCCGTAGAAGATGGTGCCATACTGACTTCCTGCACCCAACACTTCAAACACATGCGCTCCCGGCGTCAAGGTCAGCCGAGCCACCTTGGTCCAATGCACTTGACGATGATAAGGGTAATGTTGGGGCACTTCACCGACCACCTGAGGAATCCCGTCGATTTTCACCACCAACTTCTGTTGATCAAACCACGGATACTCCACTTGCGCTACGACATCATAGGCGCCCTCCTGGGGAACATGAAATGTCCACTTGGCGTAGCCTTCCGTTTCCCCGGCGGCGGGCTTACGCGGAGACACGTAGGCGCCGGTTCGGATCATTGCACCCTGCACCACGTCCGCGTCGGCCACTGTCTGGTCAGACACTGTACCATCAAAGGAAACGACTTGATCCTTGCCGTAAGCGGTCAAAAAGGAGCGATCCCCAAACCTGCCCTTGTTCAAGCTTGTCGTATCAGCGTCTTCACCAGCATCCACATAATCATAGATGTGCAAGAAGAGTTGGTGCACGGCATCCTGCTCGTCAAAATACGAGAAAAACGGGATATAGGCTTGCGTTTCAGCCCCACCCCGGTAAGAGTCGGTATGCGAAAGCTCCCCGATCATCCACCGCAAAAAATCGGGAAATCCGCCCCCGAAACCGCGATAAGGCTGCGAAGCCGTTTTCGGGTATTTGCTGATCTCCCAGCGGTAACCGTATGCCGCCACCCCCATGTAAACCTGCATCGGATCAAAAGCGCTAACAGCATAACGGATCACGCTCCGCTGCCAATCCAACGGCGCAGTAGAGCCTGGCGCCGAGCCAGCCCACGCAAATCCATAAGTCATGATCTGCGCTGTGTCGCAACGGTCTTTTAACCGCCCGTAGTCACACCACTTCTCAGGCCCGATGGTTTCATGCGCTGCGACCATCGGCGGTAGATCGAGATGGAGAAACCGGTTGGCCGTGCGGCTTTTGATTTCGGCAAACAAGCGGTCGTACAGCTGGTAGATGTTGTCCACTTGGTCATTGGGCAACCGCTCAAAGTCGGCATCCAGGCCATCCACCCACGCATATTGGTTTAGGATGCGGTGGACTTCCTGAATGAACCGATCCTGTGCCCCCTGATGATTGGACACCACCGGATTAATTCTGGATGGCACCCCATCGTTCTTAACCGTCAGCAACCAGCGGATGTGCGGCCATTTCTCATGAATCTGCCGGGCGCGAGCCATCGCCTTTTCCAGATCGCTGATTGCCTCGGTCAACGAGCCGTCCGCTTGTATGTCAAACCAAAACAGGCAGACCGCAGAAAATTTGTTGCCAAACCGCTCTACCACTTCCAGCTGCTCGCTCGTACGGATCCACGACAAAAACTCCCGGTGGCGTGTTCGCAATGAACTCACAATCGCTCACCTCCTCTTCCCTTCAGCCACATGTCAACCTCACATACCAACTGCCCCGCCCCGCGGCCCGCACCCCGTTCATCGTCCAACTCCACTTGATAGATCCCAAACCCGGCGGGACAGGTGTGGAAATTGCCGCTGTATTCTTGTGTTATCTGCTCGTTGATTTCCACGCGGCGCTTGGTCGCGCTCAACGTAACCCGATCGTTGGCGCTGAGCGGAGGCGATACGATCAGTTGCCGTTGCCCGTGTTGATGGGCAAAACGGATTCCTTCCTGTGGCGTATTCCGGGTCAGCGCAAGGTGAAAATCCACGCCACCAGTCACCCGCTTGGCCAGGTCTTTCTCCCTGCTAACCGCTTCCCGATTGGGAACAGCAATCTTCCGTTTCCCGCGAATCACCCCGTTGTAATGCTTGCGGCGGATCACCGTGCCCGCTCCGTCCCTCTCTCTTTGCAAAAACTCTTTATTGGCGGGAACATAACCAGAAGTCGCGCGTCCGATTTGCAGCATCAAATCGGTCAGCCAGGCGGTTCCTTCGCAATCATTCATCACAAAGCGGTAATCGATTCGGGTCACCTTCCGATTGGGCGTCACTTGAAAGGTGAAAAAATACCGGGTCCAAAACTCTTTTTTGTCCATCCACATCACCCGTCAAATGACCATTGAATTTCTGAAGCATGCCCTGTCCATACAGTGGCGATGGAACCACCTTGCAACATCACATCCGTGATTTGAATCCTGCCAGTCACATCAGAAACGACCAACCGCAGGTCGATCTTCTTCACATTCTTTCCGCTGTTTGACGTAAAACTTTTTTGAAACGGTTGAAATGAAGACATGTTGATCACCACCTTCACCTGTCTAAGGGTTTGCGCCACCCGCATCTTGTCTCATTTAGGCCAATGGGAAAAACTTCGTCTCCGATTGCCCGTCATCATAATGAAGCACCACTTCGACGCCCACTTTGCCATTCGGCCCTTTTTTGAGATTCTCCGTCGCCGCCTGCATGCTCACGGTGTAGCTATCCCGGTGGGAAGGTTCCACCGTCTGGGTCAGTGTTTTCTCCACACCGAGCTGCCCTTGGCACATGAACGATGCATTTCCCGAATAACCCCGTGTTGCATCGATTTCCCATCCGTTGTTCACCCAGTAGGCAAAACCGTCGTCAGCTCTGGAGTTGAGCAGATAGTTAAACACCATCAATTCCAGCATCTCAGTCCGCTCGACAGAATCTTCCGATTGCAGGAATCCCGCTTGCGCGACCCCTTTCAATAAGTCTGTTAAGGTAGGGGCCGCCGATTCCAATTCCAACACGGTGTTCCACGGGGCCAACACATCATACTGCCAACGGGCAATGTGCGTTTTTGCATCCATCCCCAACTCTTCATCATAGACGCGGACGATGTCCCCAATGCGGAAAGCTTCATGTTCCAGTCCAGACAACATGGACAAATCGCTGGCTTTAACCCGGTAAGACAGCCGTGGCTTGCTCAGCTTGTCCAAGATTTCCTGCGCTTTCTCCTTCAATTGATAAGGATTGGTGAAGCGGTCATCTTTAAATGTGCGCGTGCGAATCTGTTGGGAATATTGGAAGTTCTCCACATACTCTTTGCCGTCATTGGCGTCTTTGATGGTCAAGTTGCCTTTTCCGTATGGGTACAGCCTGGTGATCAGATCGGTCGTATCATAATCAGCCTCAATCTCATCCATGTTCTTGCGGTAGATGATGGCGATACCAGGATCGCGGAATCCGCCCTCTTTCACATGATCTACCGTCATTGTCAGCGGGTTGAACCGGATGGAGCCTCCCCATAAGTCGGCCACCTCCCGCAACGCAGTCAAACGGTTGGTCAGCCCTTCATCAACGGACATGCTGCGCACGGTGCCGATATCGCACCGGCCCACCCGCCACTCTGTGCCCGTAAGGATGTCGCGGATCACTTCATAGGGCGTCGCGTCCGGCCACTGGGTTATGGCCATCGGCTCGGCATACTGCAAGTCATACCAGATGGCCTCGGCGTAGACTTGCGTTTCCCTCTTGCCCGACCCCTTGCGGGAATGATGAACCCGGCGAATCACATACAGCCGTTGCCCCAGCTGAATGTAGTTTTCGTTCTCCAAAAAAACACGCTTCGCATCCTCATACGGGATGGATAAATCAACCGTCTCTTCGCCGTTGATTTCCTCCGTGATCACCAATTCGGTCAGATGATCCAGCACCGCTAGGCGCCTGCGCTGTTGATCCAATACAAGGATGGGCGTTTGCGCCAGCTTGTGGTACGGTTGCTCATCGGCCGCCAGAGGCTGGTTGTAGATCACTCCGTCCAGATTGTAACGCCCGTTTCCCAACCGGTTATATCTCACCTTGTCCCACCCCTTTCAAAAGCACGCTACGCTACCATCATGGCTGTCTTCTGATCCATGGCGACCCGTAAGCGTTGCGTTCCAGATATTGCGGGCCATCGCCTACCGCTGGGAATGTCTCCGGAAACGCACCATTGCCAAAGGCAAGCGAATAGCGGATGCCGCCCACGCCCGCCCCTAATCCATTGGTGTTGTTGATGTTGTCGGAACCAAGCGGTGGAGCCGACGGCACAGGATTGATACCGGCCGGGCTCAAGCCGTGGAAAGAAAGAGCTGCATTGCAAAAACGACCGATCCAGTAGTTCCCCGCTTGCAACGTGACCGGCCCCGTAGTAAACGCAGCCTCTTTCCAGCCGGTGGTCGAACAATCCACCGCACCGGTTTGTGCGATCAGCGTGCCCGGATACCCATTGTTATCCGTGTAAACGGCAAACGAAGTTAATCCTCCCGACACGGCAGCCGACACTTGCCCTCCCATCATGTCGCAGATGATGGTTTCATGCGCTACAAATGGAAAGATGTCAATGCTGTTTGCCAGCACCGCCACCCCTGTCGCGTTGTTTTGCGGGGATATGCCGTGGGAGCGGTATGTGCCTGGATAATGCTTTACCAGATAAGCGAGGAAACTACCTCCTCCGCCTCCCCCATTCTGTTCTAACGCCGCTACTCTCGCTTCAAGCGCGGCATGCTGGCTATCCACCTGTTCCATCTTGGCGGACTGGTTGGTGATGTGGGTATAATCGGCCGTGATCACATCGCTTGCCTGTTGCTGAACATGGAAAACCACCGCTCCATATTCCGCCTGCAACTCATATTCGGATGGGCTGACAATTTGTCCATTCCGCTTGATGACTGGCTCCGGATCATAAAGCCAATTGTTGTCGGGTCCCTCATAAATCCGGCACCTCAAACCCGGGTCCGGCATATCCGTGTACGGCAACAGCTGAACACCCGCTTTTGGGGCCGTCTTCATCCCCAAGACGTCTTCCATATTATTAACAGCATGTTGAATCCCATTGAGATGGGCAGAGAGGATCTCCACACTTCCCAGTTTTTTAAAGGGTGTTTTGGCCACTGACTCTCGCCTCCTTTATTCTGATGCAAACAAGGCGGAGCGGGATTCCCCCCGCCCGCCCATTTGCATGGGTTAATACCAACAACTGCGGCACGTAATCTTCACCTGGTCCACCGTCGCCGCTCCCAGCGGACTCACCTGCAACTGGTTCTCCTTGCCCGGGAGAGTTAAGGGGAAGGTTAGTGAGTCAAAGGCATTGAGCGCGCTTTGTTTGGTGCCATCCGTTTTCAATAGATAAGCGGTTTTTAGACGGGAATCGATCACCAATCGTTCACCAAATCCAAGCGGCCCTTTATATGTCATCATGCTGCCATTCAGTCCCACTTCGAATCCTCCGTCCATCCCGCCGCTTTCCCCAGTGATTTCGATCAACGGTTGCGATGGAGCCGTCCCCTTGCGCTGAAACGACAACACCCCCGACTCGCTAGTAAACACATCATCTTCCACAGCATAAGCCAATGGATCCGCAGCAAGGAATGTGAGCGTTCCCTGCCCTGTCAGAGCCATCTCCTCCAACTCGGTCTGATCGGTCAGCCGTGCGGTGTAGGCTTTGTCCGGTTCATCATCAAACGTAAGCATTCCCGTCTGGTCGTCGTTCCTGAGCCAAGCGGCCACGGTCCGCACGCGATCCCGGATTTCCCAAAGGGTTTGGCCCGTCAACAGCACCTCAACAGATATGTGAAGCGCATCCACCTCAATCCCCATGTCATACACGCCCGCCTTACCGGGGACTTTCACCGTTTTCGCGGCGATTCCGGGAGATATGGGGCGCTTGACATCCAACACCCGCAATCCGTGCTGCTCACTATGAATGCCTGCAAACGTGAACCCCATCATACTCTCCCCCCAAATGATCTCGCTTGGCGCTGGTGAAGTCTCCACAACTCTTGGCTGATCAGGCGGATATCTTGGTCATTTCTGACATGCATCTGCTCCACATTGATCATGAACCCATTGCCGCCGCCCACGCCCGCCATCTTGCTGGTGATTCCCTCTGCCAGAGCGCTGAACGTTTTATTGGACAGGGGCAGAACCGCTTCACTGTACCGCCCTTCCCCGACCACGGCCATGGTAGGGCTGGTCACAATCCCCCCTTTGGCCAAACCTGGCAACGAGAGGGTTGGCAACTTGGCACCAGTCAAACTGTTGATCTTGGACACGACACTGTTAAACCCATTGATAAATGGGCGTACAATATCCAACGCTTTGTTGATCCACTTTTTAATGCTGCCAAAAATCCCTTCCCAGATGGACGACGCTTTGGACTTCAAGCTTTCCCATGCGCCAGTGATCGCGGACGTGACCCCGTTCCAGATCGAGCTGGCCATATTCTTCACGCCGTTCCAGATGCTAGACAGCCAACCTTTGACAGTGTTCCAAACGGACATCGTGATCGATTTGATCCGATCCCACACGGATGTGATCGTCGACACCAACCGATTCCATATCGGGGCGAAGATCCCGACAATCGCATTCCACACCGAAGACAGGAACGATCGAATGACGTTCCATACAAGGATGACGCCTTCTTTCACTTTGTTCCAAATGGACGTAAATGTGTTCAGCACCCAATTGAGATAGCTGGTGAACAGATTGACGATTGATTGCCAGATCGTCGTAAAGAAAGCCACAATCCCATTCCACACCGATTTGACTGTGTCGTCGATCAATGCCCAGATCTCTTGGAAAAACGCCACCAAGAGCCAAAACGGGAGCGTGAGTACCGTAAGGATCGTCGTGCCCCACTCTTGGAAAAACGAGATAATGCCATTCCAGATGGTCGTGGTAAACGCGACGATTTGATCCCAGTAAGTGACGATCAATCCGACCAACCACCCGATCGGTCCGGTGATCACCGCCAGGATGGTCATCCCCCATTCCGAGAAAAACGTGGTGATGCCGTTCCAAATCGTTTTAATGGTTTCTACGATGCCGTTAAAAATAGTCGTCGCACCCGTCCACAGCCAATTCCAGGCCGCTTGTAACCATCCCGACACCGTGTCCCAGTTCTGCCAGATTAGATACGCCACCGCCGCCACCGCCGCCCCGGCCACCATCCAGGGCAACAAAGGAGCCATCGCGCTCCAAGCAGCGATGGCCATTGCTTTCAGTGAGGCGGTCAATCCGATGAGTGAGGGAATCAATGCTCCCAAAATGGCCCCCGCAACCGCAACGATGGCCACCTTCGTCTCTTGAGAAAAGGTCTTCTCAAATCCTTCCACCACGCCAAACTTGGACATGTTTGCCACCAGACGCTCAATCGCCCCCGCAATGGTTTCCAAAGCGGGACCAATGGTTTTATCAATCGTGAATTGGCTTAACCTGCCAAATGCCTCACTCAGTTGCTCTCCTTGGGTGGAAGCGGAAATCATCGAGCCGACTACGCCCAAAGCACCCGATTTGATTGAGCTGAACAAGGTCTTTGACGACTTCTTGGCGGCTTCCAGATTCAACATCATATTGCGGGTGCTCTGTGTAACTTGTTGGGTCGCCATCGCCAATTGCTGTCCGAGCTGGCTGAAGTCCGCAGTCACTTGAATATACGCTTGTCCCAACTGCTGTGCCATCGAATGCCTCCTTTCTCAGTCTATTGTTCAGAAGAAGAACGCACCGGAATCACGTCCGGGCCGATCTTCTTCACGATTTCGTCAAACCGCCGTCGCCGTTCTGCTTCAGAAAGCACCGGTCCACTTCGCTTCGCCCTGGCGAGCGGTTTGTATAAATCAGTCGGTTTGATCCGCTTTTTGGAGTGCGGCTGTATCGTCGCAGCGGTCATTGCCGCCCAAAACTGGCGAAGCTGATCCTGTCGCCAAAAGTAGCCCTCATACAACTCCCGCAGTTCGGCCGGAGTAAGTCGCCAAAACTCATCATGCGACAGGCCGATGCAAATCGCATCCCGCCTTATTTGATGCCAGTCCCAGACATCGGCTCCGTCGGCGGTGCTACTTTTTTTTGACCGGTCTTTTTTTGCGCTTCCAGCTCCCTGATCTGCTCCTCCGTCATCATCGACGTGGCGAACGCTTCGCCAACAGCCATGAAAATTTCATTCATGTCTCCTTGTGACATCACTTCTCCCGCCTCGGTCAAAGACAGCCCATGGTGCTTCAGCAACCCGGCCCAAGCCAGAGCCCGCATGAACTTGATGGAGATGCGAGACGTGTCCTGCATCTGTTCACTGATTTTGGGCACAGTCAATCCTGTCGCTTCTTCCAGTTCCGCCAAGGCGTTGAAATCAAAATGGACGGTGTAGGTTTGTCCGCCAGCGACAAATGAGCGTTGACCTTTTACTTTGTTTGCCATCATCACATCATCCTTTTCATCGTAATCAGCCGGGCAAACCCGTAGTTTCCTTTAAAACGGATTGGCCCGGCCAGGTGTTATCTCCACATCCTACAACCGAATCACACAGCAGCTCGTTCGTCAGCCCGCCGGCGTCCACTCGCCGTTCATCTTGAGTTCCACTGAGATGGTGGAGACGTCATCATCGGGAAATTCCGTAGACATGGATTCGATCAGACATTCCACATCTTCCACATTGACCCCGTTTTCCTGGCGGCGCACCATGATGGCCGTCCGGTTTTTAAAGGCGTTTTTCAGGGCCAGATAACCGGCATCGTCCTTCACATATAACCCCTCCAGCGAGATGCTACCTTCCTTTTTGCCGTACACATATTGTTGAGTCGTCAGCCCTTTATGACCCGCTTCAATCAGGTTTACCGACTCCTCGATGGACAGTCCGGTCTGTTCCCCCACCGCGATCCAGTTGGTTCCTTCTTTCACCATGAGCAATACCGTGCTTCCGTTGGTTGCCATCTTTCATTCCCCCCAAGTTTTGTCTTGTTGAAAATTGTGCCCGCGCATCGGTTTAATCGGTAACCGAGCCAGAAACCTCGCTGTCCACGATGGTTGGCGGCTCCGTTGTGAATGGATCGTTTGCTTTCAACTCCACGGAAACGGTGGAGACATCATCGTCTGGGTACTCGAAGCTGATGCTCTCCACCACCACTTCCGCGTATTCAACGTCAGAAGTGGACGTTCCATCAAACACAGCCCGCTTGACATACGCTTTCTTCCTGTTTTTGTAGCTGTTTTGTAGCACGAGCAATCCCTTTTGGTCTTTATCGGTCGGCATGAAAGCCAAGGCCTCGATGGAAAGGGTGGCTTCCCCTTTGCCGTACACATACTGCTGATTAGCGACGGTCTTATGCCCCGCTTCAACCAAGTTGACGGATTGCTCTTGGGATAGCGAGGTCTGTTCACCAACCAGGATGTATTTGTCGGTGAATAGACCTTCCCCATCATGGTCTTTGTCATATACGAAAATCAAAACAGAACTCCCATTCATGCCCATATTGATTCCTCCCCAAAATAAAAAACGCATCCCGCAAGGAGAGCGTCTTCCGTATGTTGGCAATGCAGCCTGAACTACTTGAATTCTTGGATGGTAAACTGGAGCGTGACAACCATCACGTCGATTTTCTGCGTCAGCAACTTGGCTTGTTCACCGGGAATGTAAATCGGGCCGTTGCAGGTCACCATGACGGATTGCCACTTGGCATAGTTGAGCGGATCATCCGGATCAGGGATCACCAGCGGCTGGCGGTGAAAGAGTTCATACACCCTTTCTGCGATGGCTTCCACCTCTTTAAATGTGCCGTCTGGTGTGGCGTTGTCCAAATCCTGACGGTAAAAACAGCGGATATCTTTGGTAATCGTCCGCGCCTTTTTCGTTTTGCTGGACGCCGCGCTATCCGACGTGTCAGTGACATGGCCGGTGGTTACGATAAACCCCCTTAAATCCCGGTATTCGGGATGACTTGATGTAATCTCCGAAAAGTCCAGCTCATACGTGTAGATCGCCGGGCTCAGGTTGGAAACCCATTTGCCCTGAGACGGGTCCCAATACGTTCCCCCGGCCCCTACCCAAGAGAGCAAGCCATTCTTGTTGGGGACGCCATTGGTGTAGGTACCCACCAACTTGGTGTCCCCTTTGAGCTTGTTGTAAACGGCATCCGTGATTACGCTCACTGTTATCACCCCCTTTCCCAGTAGGGCGTGTCTGGTAAATCAAGTTGGTAGGGAAGAAGCGGCGGAAAAACCTTTTCTCGAGGAGCGCCGATGCACAAGTGAAGCAAATGAGAAAATGGTTTTGCAGCCGCTGGCCTATTCATCAGACACGCTCTAGTCAAATCTTTTTGCCGATCAAGATGTTAGCGATTTGCTTCCCCTCTTCGCTGAGCGTCGGCCGCAGATAAGGACGGGGCGCTTGTTTCACATGTCTCCCGGCGGAGTCCGTCCCCACAAACCCGAATTCCAGCCGAAGCGCGTACGGAGTGTCGGCTGACAAATACCCGTGCACGACTCCCTTTTTTACTTCCACGCCCGACTTGATCGACCGGATCAGTTGTCCTGTCACCTTCTTGGGAGATTCCCCCGCTTTCGAGGGGCTCGCCCCACTTGCGTTAGAACGGCTGAGCCTTTTTTTGCACTTAGCGGCGGCGTGATCCATAGCCGCCTCCATCCGTTCCCTCAACTGGTTCTGCACCATCTCTTCATACGATTTGGTGTTGATGTCAACCCGGATCGGCATATCACTCCCCCCTATACCTGCCCCAAATAGGTGCATGTAAAGCGGTACTCCTCCCGCTTGGCATCCACATTGATCACGGCTTTAATCAAATAATTGTGCTTATCGTCAATCCGCAAAATATTGCCAGCCACCGGTTCAAATTGGGTTTGTGGGTCAGGCCCAAATGAAAAATATCGGCTCCGAATCTCATAAATGGTATCCTGCCACCGCACATAGCCGTCCCCTTCCTCTTTCCAGTTCAGGGTACGGATTTCACACCAATAATGGCCCGGATGGCGCAACTGGCTATCCGCAGTGAGGACCACCATCTTATGGCGGAGCTTTCCAGCATTTACACTCATCGCACTCCGCCCCGATTCTCATAAAGATACGCAACCAACTCCAAGCATTCATGCTTCAAATCCATAGGAATCATAGGGATGTCCATGGACGGAGGCGGATTTTGGAAATCGGTCCAATACCCCGCTTTGTAGGAAACGGAGATGTTGTCCACACCTGCGGGCCAAGCCCCATGCAAAATGCCGGTGTGCTTCTCCACCCGATAGGCACTGGGAGACACCTCCGCCCCATTCACCGTGATCGAAGAGATGGATACAACAGGATAGGCGCGGAGAAACAACTTGCCATCCCCCGTGCCACTGTATGTTTCTACCGTTTCCCGGTACGTAAGGCCCCGACCGTGCTTCTGTTCCACTTCAGCCGTTGCAGCCGCGATCAAATGCTGGAGTACCTTATCTTCTAATTGGGACATCAAATCCAATTTCAAATATTCCTTCACTTCTTGCAGTGTGACAAGCGCTGGCACCTTTATGCACCTCCTTGCGATTCGGTTTCCATCAGAAGATAGACATCAAATTGAAAGTCAGCCGACACATTGGTTAAAGCCACTTTGATGAAGTTGGCCCCCAGTTGGTCTTTGCGCACAAAAATCTCTGATTGTGGGATCAGAGCCAAGTTCTCCGTCTGGCCGCAAATGAATTGTTCATTGTAATAAACAATCGGAGTATTTTGGGCCGGATCGACAGTAGATTGGGAAATGGACGCCGCATACCGCCCCCCTTCTTTGGGCCCGATCAACAATCGCAACCGGCTCGCGTGACGCACATCGATCCAGTCGGTGTAAACCGTCTCCCCCTGCTCAGCGGTTAGCGTAAATTTGGTCAGCGTCTCAGCCATGAAAGTCACCTCCAGTGGAAAAAGTTAGGCGCAACCCTCCGCTCTTGCGGAGAACTGCGCCAAGTGGTGCCAATCCATCGCGCCCCGCCACATCCATAAGCAGCTTTAACGGGGCACAAGGCCATTTATCCTTGTACTAAGAATAACACGTTGCCCGGGTTTCGGGTTCCCAACAATGCTTCACAATGGATTCGCAAGAGGGTCAGCGGAGGTTCATCTCCGAACCGCTCAACCAAGAGCTACTCGATGACATTTCCCGTTTGCAGATGGTAGTACCCTTTTTCTAAATATCGATGAAACGTCATCAAGCAAGGGAAAGCGAACGATTGGCCGCCCACCTCCCGCAACCGCACCCCCAACCAGTGCGCAAATAGCAGCAACAATGCGGCCATGCAGTCGTTGCCATCACCGCCTCCCATTTTCTCCCCCATATTCAGGCCGAAGTCAACATTCACCGATGCCAGCGTCCCATACACCGGGCGATTGCCTACAAAACTGAGCGGCACATCGCCTAAGTGCTTATCTTTAGGCCGGACATCAACCACACATCCGAAATCATGCGCTTTTCCATGGAAAAGGATCACTCTTGTTTCCACCGCATACCAATGGGTGAAAAGCCTTTTCAACACAGCATCTACCTTATCTTGTTGTGCGGCAAGTGCGGCACAGACAGCTGCTTGCTCGTTTGCGGACAAGACACCGCCCGCAAGTAGGCTCACACCGACTCCCCCTCTCCCTTAGCATCAACGCCCTGGCAAAAGAAAAAACCAGCCCTGTCGAGCTGGCTGTCCGGCATCATGGCCTTTCTCCTTGCGCGCGTCTTGAGAAAATCAAATATGTTCTCTTGTACCCGTAGATAAATTATAGTAATACGGCTCATCCCCTTGAAAACAAATGCAGATGGGATATGGAAAGGCGTCATACCCTTCCACCTCTTTAATTCGCTTGCCCAGCCATTTGACCAACAGCTTCTCTCCAATCAAAAGATATGCATCCAACAGATCTTCTTCTAACAGCGCGTCAACATCGAAGTCATCACCGAAATAAAAAGATCCTCCGGCCACGCCTTCCACACGGATGATATCCGTTCCCCGATCTTCTTCAAACATGGGTGCCCGATCAAAAGGAGCGGTGTGGGGATACGCATCGAAGCCGATCCCGTACTTATCCGTCACCGCTTCCAACATGACCAACTGAGTTTCTTCTAAATAAGGGAAAGCGAAAATCTGTTTGATCGCCTGGATGATCGCTTCCCGTTCTTTTTCAAATATATCCAAAATCTTATATTGGTCTTCTGTAGGAACTTTCATTCTTCATGACCTCCCATAATATTAAGGTTATCTGACTTGAACCGTTGTCTCTTCATCATCATCGTGTCTGTTTCCGTAATATATCGCTTCTCCTCCTGTGTGAGGCACATTGGTATGGATATTGGAAGGTAGCAATAACATTCGCCCCAACTCTTCGTGATGGTGCCACGTAAACCCAAAATACTCGTTTCCCTTTTCCACCCAACTTATAAAAATGCTTTCAACATCTTGCTTCAGTTTATCACGAGCCACAATTTCCTTGTATAATTCAGGGCAGGGCTCTCCGCGTATGACCTTATTAATGTACGCTTCCAGAACGTTGCTCTGGATGTGAGGCAGATGTTGTTGCAACGTGCTCTTTATGCCTGAATTATCAAAAAATGCCCTATATTTTCTGCATAATCTGTTTTTTGACCCTCCGTATTTGATCGTATTCAACGCAAGATCCAATAATTTGGCCCTATATTTTTGATCACGATCTATTTTATCCCTGACCATGATATTTAGAATATGGAACTGTCTTTTTTCAGGAATTTGGTAGTGTCTGACTGCAAGCTGAAACTCATCATATTTAAATGGAGTAAAGTCAGGGAATTTATCCACTTGCACATTAAATTCCTTATATCCTGTTTCGTCATTCCCTATGACAACTTTTTTCGTTTTTCCATAATACTCCCTTCCTGTGAGGGAAATTTTCTCCCCTTTATAGTTAATGACCTCGTATGCGCCATTCGCATTTTTCTTGTCGCTTACTTGGCCTGCGTTTTTATGAATTTTGGGATATTTATTACCTTCCGCCCATCGCTTTGCCACATCTGCCCTTATTCCCCATTTGATCAACAGTTGTCTTAATTGCTCTATTTCCGCATCCGTTGCCGGTGTAAACTCTCTATATGGTGATTCTATGCCTACAGGCATAATAAAACATGCGCAATTGGCATGTATAGGTGGAGCAAGCACATCTTCTTTGATGTTCATTACTTTATCGTCAATTTGGATGATGTCTCCCTCTCTGGCAAACGGTTCTCCCACTTTTTTATTCTCTTCACTCATCCGGCGACAAAAGGGGCAGCTGCGACTATGGTCTTCTAAAACCCACATTTTTTCTTCAATTCCCGCTTGCCTCATGGCATCTTCAGCAGCCAAGTTAGATATTTTGACCATTTCATAGTTGATGGTTTTCTCATCTTTTTTGGCATCGTCAATAAATTTAAGTATTTCATCCCGTAGTGTTATCAGATTTTCAGCACGGTTATAAAACTCTTTTATTTTATTTTTGTATTTTTCCATTACATATGCAGCGAATTGCTCAGACAATGACTCTAATTCATTGTCAACAAAGTGCTCCTTATCATAAGCCTCATCTGAAGCGATAACCGTTTCGGTCATGCGTGAACCTGCTTCCTCAACTAATTTAGCCATCACCTCCCTATGTGTTTCCATGATTTCTTTTTCCAAATCTGAATACATATTTTCAACATATTCATAAAAACGTTTTTTTTCCCCTCTCGCAAAAGGTCGATTATTAGGCTGACTATTCACATTTGTTCTCCACTTATGCAATATCTCTTTAAATTGATTTGAAAAATCGATTTGGTATTTAGATTGCAACGCGCTCAATTGATCATAAAAAATACCAAAAATCGGATCAGTCTGAGCCTTTACTTCATATGACATGAAAGTTAAAAGCTCAAAATAGTATTTGTGGCCAAATAAAGAATCGGGTGGCAATCCCAACCCGATCCGTGCTTCATTTAATGTGATTTGATTTCTTTTGAACGCTTGAATGATGTTCATCCCATTTCCCCCTTGGAAAAATGAAAAAGGCGCTTTTAACCAAGCGCCTAAGGGACTTTTCAAGTTCTCAGATCATTTCATTTCAGAGCTTTTACAGACTTTCCTTGCTGGCCTTTTAGTTGAAACGTATACAGGTCCCCCAACAGTTCGTCCTGTTCCAGCCCAAGCTGGGTTCGCGCCTCGTCCAGCTTCATGATCCCGGCGGTGAAGGCTCCCTGAATCCGTTCAAACTTGGCATTCACATTCTCTTGCAAGGCTTGGATCTTGCTGAGGTCAAACCGGGCGACGACCCCTTCGTGGGCCAGCAATTGGGAAGTCAGCTTGCTCTCAATCCGTCTCAAGGCGGGAATGATGGTCTCATCCCACAAGTGGCGACGCGCTTCGCTGTAATTGCTGTATTTGCCGCCGTATTTGATCCCCACCCAGCTTGGCAACAACACCGGGTCAACCCCAAAGGCACCGCAGATGCGGGTTTCGGTCATGCTGCGCAACGCCTCAAACTCCATCTCCTGAAACGACAAACCGATCTGCTCATACTTAAGGCCTTGACCTAAAACCGCCGGCTTAAAGCGGTTTTTCCCGCGTGAGCCGCGAAACCAATCCATCCAACGCTCACGGGTGCGTTCCACTTCTTCTTCGCGCATCTTTTGATCGGTGGACAAGATGCCGTAGGGAACTGCCGCGTTGTTGAAAAAGGTACGGGTGAAGTCCGTCGCCTGGTTGTCGATGTTTAATTCCCTCAGCACCCGCGCGAGGGGAGACAAGCCCTCTACTTCATTCAGCGGGTCTGGAAACTTGAGATGGATGATTTGATGCGGCAAAAATTTAAACTGCTTGCCATTCAAGGAGTATTGGTAATAGCGAATCTTGTTGTTTTCGTCGAAAGCCGGCACAACCATGTCCGGGCGTAACACATCCAGCTCCGTTACCGGGCCAAATTGGGCGTTTTTATCACGATGCAACAAAATATAAGCATTGCCTGAGGTGTTGAGGTAGGTGTGGACCAATTCCCACAGCTCATAGGTGGACAGATAGGGATTGGGACGGTTGATCAGCTGTTTCAGCCAATGGTCCGGCACCTCGACATGCCCCATCTCTGATGGCTGGTACACTTTCAGTTCCGCTTCTGGCGCAGATGTGGCGATCATGATGATACAGGCGGAAGCAATGCTGTTCTTGCGGTACCCTTCATCGGTCAATCGGCTCAAATCGTAGTGTTGATTAGTGCGAACTTGCGTCCAAGTTGTCATATAGGACGGCACAGAAGCCGCTTTCCCTTCAAGCCGATCCGCTTGTTTCTCCATAAACTGCTTGATGCGGGTTTCCAAGTCGTACATACGACTCACCTCCACATTAGATAAAAAGCTGTATAGGCTGATGTTCTTTGAGCCCCCAGCAGGCCAGCGCCAACGACATCACACAGTCGTCGTGACCCCCAGGGGGATGGGAATAGGAGAGCTGTCTTGTCGGGGTGAGGTGAAATTGGAATGTGGACAGCTCATGAAGCAACTCCGGCAGATCGGGGAAGGTGATCGCCCGTTCCGCGATTAAAAGCGTGAGGTGTTGAATCAGTTGCTTCTTGGATATCGAGGTAAAAACGAACCCTTCCACATCAATCCCCCGGTCATAAACGCTCTCGCAAACGGCATCCCCCACCCCTGTGGAATCCATCCACACTTTGGCGTGGTTATACCTCCGAACCAATGCTTCCAAGCGATCAATCTGCGTCTTCCAATCCACTTGGTTGAACCGTTCGAACGCCACCACATGCCTCCGGTTTACATCGATCACCGTGATGACGGAGTAATCGACATGCTTGGCAACATCAAACCCGATCACATATTCCCCGTGCTCCCGCGGCGCCTCTAGTTCCCCCTCGACACAATGGCGGATGCCGCGGAACACGCCGGCGGATTCCTCTAAGAATTCAGCGTCAAACTCTTGCCGCACCACATCGGCTGGCAAGCTCTTTTTCACTTCCTCCAGCTCGGATGCCGGCAGGTACGGATTGCTAGCGCTGGGGAATCGAAATGATTCATAATCAGGGAAATCGCGGTCTTGGCCGCGCATGTACAAATCAAAGAACCAATTCCGCCCTTTGGGGGTGGAGATAAACACCGCCTTGCCCTTCCGGTCGGCCAGTGCCGGGCGCAAGGCCTCTTCCCACGCCTCCCGCTTGATCATGGCCGCCTCGTCGACCACCAAAAAAGAAACGCCCTCCCCCCGGAGAGCGTCAACATTCTCAGCTGACCGAAACTCCAAGATCGAGCCGTTTTCCAACTCAATCCGCATGTAGCTTTTCAAGTCGTTCACAACAAAATCGCGTATGGCTTGGCTGATAATGCGATATGCGATCCAAGCCTGACGGTAGTAAGGGGCCACCCACCAACACAATGCGCGTTCGTTCTCCAAGGCGAACTTCATCATCTCCATCGAGCAGGCCAGCGTTTTTCCCCACCGCCTGCCGCAAGTGGCGATGCGAAAACGGGCGGGGCTTTGATGCAACACTTGTTGTTTGGGATGGGCATGGTACCCTGCAATTGTCTCTTCGCACTCTGGTTCATCTTGCACAAAGAGCTGGTATTCCTCATGCACATACCCATCCGGGGCGAACAAATCCCTATGCATGCCTCACTCCCCCTCTGCCGCCGACGGGCTTAACTGCACCTTAATCTGTTTCTTTTTCGCTTGCACCTGCGTCTGCCGCTCCTGCATGAGAAGATCCAAATAATCCTGCCGGCCCCAGCGTTTGGGGAAACGCCGCTCCAGACGCCAGGCGGCCGCTTGCCATTTCCCGTCACGGGCCGCTTGTTCGATCAACGCCAAATCTCGCATTTCCGCTTCCGCCAGCGCCTGTTCCACAGCAAGGGCAAACTCCCGATATTGCCCGGACTTCTGTCGTGCCCCTCTGCGGAGCCAATTGTAAAGCGTCTGCTTAGAAATGCCCGCGTAGGCAGCAGCCGTCTCAATATAATTGCCCCCGCGAATCACCGTGACGATCTTCTCCTGCAACGCCGGGGTCAACTTCGTCGGCCGTCCGGCTTTTGATCGGTCAGTCATTGTGTACCACCTTCTTTCTATCCCCGCCCTTTCTACCCATCATACTTGCAAACAGCTTGCGCCACCGCGCATGAAAAAAGCTCCGATCAACCAGATCGGAGCTTTCCATTTCATTTCTCTGTCGGTGGAGGCTGCTTAAGGGACACGATCCCTTGTATTAAAGATAACACAAGCCTCCCCACCGAAGGTGCCAACGATGGTTCAAACATGATTCACTTTTTCCGCATAGCGGCGTTCCTCACAAGCCCGCCCGTACAACCCGCATGAAAAAAGGGAGGCTGGACCTCCCTATTCTTCACATGATGTTCAATGCGACGGCCAGCTTTTTCAACGCCGATTTTTTCAAGCGTTGATAAGTCGATTTGGAAAAACCAAGCTTATCATAAATGTAACTGTCAAAATGCCGCATCGGATTAAAGTATTTTTCCTCAATAATGGCCTTTTCCTCCATGTTCAAAACCTCCAGCGCCCGCTCCACCTGTCGAAGCTTCATTTGCTTCGCCGCCCGCAACAGCGCATACTTCTCGGTGGATGACTGGTATTCTGAATAACCTTTGCTTGTCCGATGTTCATAAGAAGAAGTTATGGAAGGTAATAGGTTGGACAACCCTTCCTGCTCCAATTCCCGCTCATTCTCCAACGAAATTTTGAGTAAGGGATACTCGTACAACATTTTTTCTAAGCATTTCAACACCTTTTTCCACTCCATCTGTTCGGTATGGGCAGACATATCAACCATTTTTCGCATAGAAACGCACCTCACCTCATTATTGTGCTCGCAGGCTGACTCCACGGTGATCAACGAAACAGGAAATCATAAAAACCAATTTCTCCCCAAAGGAGAATAAATAAGCAAAAAAAGAGCGCTTGTCTGCTATGATCTCCCTTTTGGTTCCAATACCTCTTTTATACACGCGAACTCAGTGAAATGCGGATGATCGTTTACCTTCTTGATCAACTTTTTCTTAAGCAGCACAGCCAGGTTCTTATTGACCGTTTCCCGGCTCACCCCCAGTTTAGCAGCCACTTCCCGTTGGTTAAAATGACGCATTCCCTCTTGCTCCTGCTCCAACGATTTGATCCAAATCAACAAGCAAAGTTGAAAGCAATTAATATCCCATTCTTTGCATTGTTGCATGATGTCCGGCGATATCGTCACGTTCATTTCTTTCCCTCCTGTTAAACGAGGTTAAACTCGGCGGCTACGGCCCATATTTCCTGCTCTTCGGTATCCATTACCGTTACCTCTCTTTCCACACACACACCAGATAAACAAGCTGGTTTAGCTCTTCACTGAAAACCAAATCGACGGCCTGTCCACTTTCTTGGCCAATTCCGCATAAGGTACACCCTTCACCGCGTTCACGGGCGAAACGCGTTAGACTGCGCCGATCCAAATAAGACTTCATCATTCAGCCATTCCTTAACTGCACCACTATTTTTCTATATGAATAATTATACAATAATTTTCTCCTAAAAGGAGATATAAAGCCCATCTAATTTTTCATTTCGTTTATTATCAATTATTTTATCTCCTATTTGATTATACTAAATGAAGAATATATAATAGAATAAAAACAAATCGGAGAGAAGCGAAGCCACCGATGGTTCTCACGCCCATGTTCATTCAATCTACCCTAGATGGAGGAGATAGCCATGACCTTAGGAGAGCGCTTGCGCCTGCTCAGGGAATCAAGGAAATTGAGCCAGATCGAACTGGCCCAGGCTTTGGGCATTCCCAATCAATCCATATCCAATTATGAACGAGATTATCGCAAACCCCCATTTGACCTCATCCAGAAATTCGCCGACTACTATGAGGTATCCATGGACTACCTGCTGGGAAGGGAAGAATACCTTTATGACTCGGGAAAAGTAAAAGATGTTAAAGCTTTTTTAGCTGATGGGATCTTTGTATACGATCACATCACCCTTGATGAAGAAGACATTGCCTTCCTGAAACAATCCTTTGAATTCATCATCAAAAAAAAGCTAAATCAGTCAGAGGGGAAATAAAGCAAACCGAAACAACATATCCAGTGGGCCCGCCTATTGGTTGTGTTGTTTCCCCCTCATTCGGCCCTCTCCTCGGCCAACGCTTTGACGGTCGCGATAAATTCATCCGTTTTCCCTTTTGAACCCAACGCCTCAATCCGGCTGGACAACGTCTTCAAGTTCACGTACTCGCCCACCAGCTCCACATCATAACACACTGCCAAGTAAGACAATACGTCATATAATGTGCCTTGCGCCTTCCCCATACCGCCATCCTCCCTTTTTCCATAAGTGGCGTTCTACCTTCCTGTCCGCATCAGCAACACTAATTTGCACTAAATGCAATTATTTAATTTAAGTATATTTGCATTTAGTGCAAATGTAAATACAAAAACGAAAAAAATAACGGCATTTTTTGCACAATAAGCAAAAAAACCGATTTACATATACCAATTACGGTTCAGGGATGATACAATAAATTGTAGATAATGCAAATATAAACTAGATTGTGCATGACATAATACCGGGGTGTTAAGCATGAGTATGTTAGGAGAACGATTGAGGGAATTAAGAAAAAAACAGAAAAAAACACAAGGTGACATCGCTAATCACCTGGATGTAGACACCGCTACCATCTCCAGATGGGAACGGAACCAGTACGAGCCGGACACCAGCCAGCTCAAACAGCTGGCTGCTCACTTCTCCGTCTCCGTGGATTACCTGTTGGGTCACACCGACAGTCCCTCCCCTGACTTCCGTTCTCAGTCGCACATCGACCTACGCGAGGTACGACAGGCCCTGACCGAAAAACCCCTCACTTGGGGAGGGAAGGCGATTCCCGAAGCAGATCAAACCCAGATAAGGGAAATCCTCATCGCCATTTTGGATCGATTGATTGGAAACAAATAGAAAAGCCGAAGCTTCTTACACATTCTGTTCAGGTCAACCCGCGCATTCTCTGCTGAATGCGGATCAATTCGTCGATTTCCTTTTGCGTTAAGAGTTTTGTCTCCAGCAATAACGCACACAGGCTCTCAACATCCACGCCCGGATCATCTTTTGGGACTCCGCTGTGGCAGTGGGTTGTTTTTGCATTGGCATTGCTGTCTTCAAGATGACCTACCATTTGTGATCACTCCCAAGATGAATAAGCTAGCACATGCTGCTAAACCCTGACAACACATATGATTTCACCGCTGATTTATCGTGACAAGCTCATCTTTCCAACGTCATATCTATCCGCAATCATTGATTGGGATCATCCGAGCCAGGGGCCTTATGCATACGTAGGCCCCTCTTCTTCTGCTCTCTCCTTTTGGACAGAAGAGTTGTTTATTATTCATTATATACGAACATATGTTCACATTCAAATGCTGTCTGCCCCCACTTGTCGGACCATCTTGTTCGCATCAAAGCAAATCCCGCCTGCATTTCCAAGCCGACACTTGAACAATGCAGGCGGGCTGGTCATCCCGTCCACTCATGCCGGCGCTGACCGACAATCCTCCACGATCCTGGTAAACTCAACCGGCTCCGTCTTTCTCCTCCTCACGTTCGCGCCGCGCCAGCGCTGTTCCAAATCGGAGCGCGGCAAACATCACCACAATCACCACCAACCCGATGATAATCACATACCCGGGAAATGGCATTGGTTTCGGCAGCTGCATCCCCACCCCATAAGCGAGTGCAGCCATCACCAACCCTACCGCGGTCCAACCCATCCATTTCATGTTGACGGTTCCCCTTTCCACTGTTCTCCCACATTCCTCCCCAAATTGCAAAAGACGCGGATTCTATCATACTTATGAGGGAACATGCTAAATAAACTAGTTATCTATCCTATTCGTAAAATGGTTCGTTTTTTTGACAAGGGAAACCCGAATCGAACAATGCCAAGGAACAGGAAACACTGGCCCATTAGTACCCTAGCATCTTATTCACAACACCTATGTCTACCTTCTATCTTTTTCAGTGTTCCATCCATAGCGACATTCTTTAGTGAATGCTAAAAATCATTTTCCTTTCCATATGGATAAAACCCCTCATCTCTCCTTTGATGAGGGGTTTCGCTATTTTAGATGCTGCTTTACTCTTTCATCCTGATACGAGTACAGTGCCAGATACACGACGCCTGGCTCGGCTTTGGTGTCATCCGTCCATTGATAATTCCAACCGACGACGGTGGCGAGGCGTTCCCCTTGTTGCAGTTGGTGCAACAAGTTGGTGAATTGGTTCTGGGTGGCTTGAACCTCTAGCTTAATCCAGATTGGCCGCAGAGCCTCGGACGAAACGATACCTAATTGTTCGTTCACCACATCAGTATCAGGCGGAATCGCCGCCGAGTCCTTCGCTTGGGCGGGAGACTTGAACAGCTCGCTGATATCATCGAGCAGCTCTATTTTTTTCCAAGATGCGCCCGCCGTATTGACGGCTTGTTCCAGCTGGACCACATAATCCGGCTGGTTTTGCATGACGGGGACCTTTTTTTCCAATCCGGCCAACTCCGCCTGTGAAGGTTCGATCGGCAACTGGTAAGTGGAAGCAGTGTATTTTTCATACCGCATTAAATTTCTCGTCAGACGTTCGCCTTCTTGCTTCAATTGCTGGTACTCCAGATAGTCCGGTTGCAATTGATGGTAAGCCAGCCCGAGTAAGCCGACCAACCCCAGGCACCAGAGAAAGCTCAATGTTTTCCCCGACTTCCAGCGTTTTGGGGGGATGGGTTGCCGGATGGTCAGTCACCTCCTTGCGATGGCGGAACACTTTCTTTTTCCTTTTGCAGAGTGAAGTGAAACCGCACAATGACATGATTTTTATCCGCTTCTTTTTTCACTTTGGCCGCAGCGCATTGATCGCCGACACAATCGATCCAGCCTTCGCTGAAATGCTCGTTCTCTTCTTGCGCCAGCTTGCTCACAAAGTCGGACGCTTCTTGCATGGAGGGAAACAAAGCCCAGCCATCCAGCCGATTGCCCAGCCCTTGCAACTGAAACAGCCGAGCACCCGCGGGCATGGTAGTGACAATGGCTTCCGCCACTTCTTTCCAAGCTTGGCGTTTCCCCTCAGCACGTTCAATGGTGTCGCGGTAGGTGAAAAACGCTTGGTACTTGTCGTAAAACTTCTGTTCTTTGCTTTCTTCTAGCATCGCTTCGCTGACAGCGCGCCGCTTTTCAATCACGGCGTCTTCTAAGCGGGCCACTTTCTTCTCCAGCACCCGATCGAAGTATAAAACACCGCCGATCCCAGCTCCCACGACCAACAAAATCAAACCCAGCCACCAGAAAAAAAAGCGGCGGGACAGCGGTTGGGGCGGCAAAAAATTCATCGTCCCATCCCCTCCTTCTCGCCTACCATCAAGCCGAGCGGGACAGCAAGCGAGCTTCCCACAAAGCGCAACGCTTTCTCTTTTAGCGCTTCGGACATGACAAGCTCCGCCGCTGGGGCTTGGGTGACTTTGGCCAATTGGTTCTGCTCTAGCCAATGTTCCAATAAAAACATATCCAATCCCTCGCCCGCCAGCACCCATTCCGCTTGCGGACACGCAAACATCCGTTGCTTCTTCTCATCCATCAGTCCGTACAGCTTGGCCAGCAATGCTTCCCCATACGCATTGATCTCTTCCTTACTCTCTAACAGAGGATGAAGCGGATTGGGGTGCGGTCGATCCTCTCCCTCCATATAATCCGCCACCGGCAGGGAAAACACTTGGGTGTCAATCAATTGATTGTCGCTGAAAAAGCTCGCTTCCACACCCAGTTTGGAAATTTGCAAAATCAGCGACTGCGGGGCGATGAGTCCACGATAAGCATTGGACCAGCGATAGAGGCAGAAAGGAGCGATATCGATCTGCACCGGATCTAAGCCGCAAAAGCGGAAGCATCGTACCAGTGCATCCCTGTACGAGCGGGACATCAGAGCCAACATGATCTCTTGGCGATCCCCATCCGCCCACACATGATCGATGAGCTGATAGTCAAACACCGGATCGGGAAACGGAAGCTCCAACAGAGGAATCAGTTGCTCTTTGATGTAAGTGCGGTATTGTCGTTTCGGCATTTCCGGCACCATCAACCTTTTGAAAATCACTTCCCGGCAATTGATGCCGATACGGACGCGCTCCGTGTGCAATCGCCGCCCCAGCAAGGCCTCCTGTATGGTTTGGATCAATTCTTCACGTTCCAGGAAGTACGGCTCTCTGGCCCAAATGCTAGGCAAAGGATGAACCACCATCTGTTGTAGTTCCATGGATTTTCGTCGTTTTTTCACTTCCACCAGTTTGAAAAAAGAGGCGGAGAGCTCTATTCCTATTTGATAAGACATCACGCGTTAACTCCTTTGCTCTCAACCAGATGCTGGCTCATCATCACGATCTGTTCGATATCTTCATTATATTAAACCAGATCATGAAAAGAGTGACGAAATAGAAAACTATGCTTCGTTTCACCCTTCATTTCTTTCGATGACTTTTCCCCATTTTTGTCTTGATCAATCCTCTGGTTGCCAACTCGCCACAAAGAAAAAAGCCGGCCAATTGGCCAGCGAAATTGTACGTATATCAGCCCCAAGCTCCGTTTTTTTGAAGCGTCCGGCCGGGGCTCACGATGATGATAACAACAAACCGAGCAACAAGGCCTGTTGTGCGTGCAGGCGGTTTTCCGCTTGCTGGAATACCACCGATTGCGGGCCGTCGATTACGTCGGCGCTTACTTCCAAGCCACGATAAGCGGGCAAGCAGTGCATGAAAATCGCATCTGGTTTCGCGCGGCTCATCAGCTCCTGGTTCACCTGGTACCCAGCAAATGCCTGCGCCCGTTGCTCCTTCTCCTCTTCTTGCCCCATGCTCGCCCATACGTCCGTGTACACGGCATCGGCGTCTTTGACCGCTTGCGCCGGATCATAACTGAAGGAGAAGGTAGAACCAGTGACGCGGGCGATCGCCTCCGCTTCTTGCCAGATCGCCGGACTGGGTTCATAGCCTTTCGGCGTGGAAATGGACAGATGCATGCCGGTCAGCGCCGCGATGTGCATCAACGAATGCAACACATTGTTGCCGTCTCCCACATAGCAACAAATACGGCCGGCCAACTCCCCTTTGCACTCAGCCAGGGTCATGATGTCCGCCAAAGCTTGGCAGGGATGCTCCCGCTCCGTTAACCCGTTGATCACTGGAATGTCGGCCGCTTCTGCCAATTGGGTGACCAAGTCGTGGCTATGGGTGCGGATCAAAATCGCATCCACATACCGCGACAGCACGCGGGCCGTATCCTCTATCGTCTCTCCCCGCCCCAATTGCAACTCTTGTCGATGGAGATTCAGCGCGTGACCACCCAATTGGGCCATGCCCACTTCAAACGAAATGCGCGTCCGGGTCGACGGCTTATCAAAGATCATACCCAAATTTTTTCCTTGCAACGGGGCTTTCTTCACCCACTCCGCTTTGTCGGCCTTCAATTGCAGGGCATGCTGCAAAAACGCTTCCGCCTCCTCAGGCCCCCAATTGGCCAAACCGATGAAATCCTTGTCTGTCCATTCCGTCGCCAAAGGCGCTTCGATCATGTTTCCTCAGCCCTTTCGATTTCGTTCTTCGCCGGCCCATTTCCATGAACGCTCCCCTCACCCGGAAGCAGCCATGGAAAAACGGTTTCAGCCGCCATCGGTGAATCCGGCATGCGCTAGTCGGCTGGAACCGGGGCCGTCCATTCCCATTCCTGCACTACTTCTTTAATCAATGAAACGGCACGCACAATCTGGCCGTGCGTTACCACCAAGGGCGGCAACAAGCGCAAGACGTTCTCCCCGGCCACCAGCGTGACCAATCCTTGCTCCAACAGCGATTTAACCACCGGGCCGGCCGAAGTGTTCAGCTCTATTCCTAACATCAGCCCTTCGCCGCGGATTTCCTGTACGCTTATTAGTCCGCGCAGCTCTTTCTCCAACAGTTGTCTTAGCCATGTACCTTTATCCCGTATTTCAGCCATCATGGATGGTTGCGACAACTCTTCCAACACCGCTCGAGCCACCGCCATCGCCAAACGACCACCACCAAATGTCGTCCCATGTGATCCAGGTCCCAATACTTCTTTCCAAGCTGCTTTGGCTAGCATCGCCCCTACAGGGAAACCGTTGCCCAATCCCTTGGCCAAAGTGACCACATCTGGCTCAATCCCGTACTTTTGATAGGCGAACCAATGCCCTGTCCGGCCCATGCCAGTTTGCACCTCATCAATCATCAACAAGATGTTTTTCTCCCGACACCAAGCCGCCAACGCTTGGACAAACGCTGGATCAGCCGGTCGAACGCCTCCTTCCCCTTGCACCAGCTCCAAAAGCACCGCCGCCGTCGTCGCTCCTGTGGCTTGCTTGACCGCCTGAATGTCCCCGTACGGCAAAATGCGAAATCCCGCCGGCAATGGGGAGAAACCATCTTTCACTTTGTCTTGCCCGGTCGCCGTCAATGTCGCCAATGTCCGTCCGTGGAAAGAGCGCTGAAAAGTGATGATTTCCGGCTCCTGAATGATTTTCACCATCTTGGCCCAACGGCGGGCGAACTTAATCGCCGCTTCATTGGCTTCCGCCCCACTGTTGGCGAAAAAGACGGCACCCAATCCACTCATCTTGCACAAGAGGTTCGCCACTTCCTGTTGCAAGGAACTGGCAAACAAATTGGACGTGTGCCAGATTCCTTGCGCCTGAGTGATGAGGGCTTGCTCAATCCGCGGGTGTCGGTGACCTAAGTTCACCACGCCGATCCCAGAGGCAAAGTCGAGATATTCCTTGCCAGACTCATCCACCAACACGGCGCCAGTTCCATCAACGAAGTGAATCTCATGCTGGAGATACGTCGGAAACAATCCCATGGTCGATCACCTCTTGATTGACGATGCGGGTACCCGCACCCTGTTTAAACCCATTGGCATGAGCGCCGTTCACAATACGGACTTCGGGAATCCCTTGCGCCAGCGATTGCAAAGCCGACCTCGCTTTCGGAATCATGCCTCCCGTGATCGCCCCGTCCGCAATCCCCTGTTCTATGGTCGCGGGGTCTGCTTCCTGGAGCAATTGGCCACCGATTTGGATGCCGTCAACGTCACTTAATAAAATCAGCTGGTCGGCACACATAGCAACAGCAATCGCCGCCGCAGCCTCATCCGCGTTGATGTTGTACACTTGACCATCTCCATCCACTCCCACAGAGGCGATGACTGGCATCCAGCCTTGCTTAAGCACATGATCGAGCGCCTCCACATTCACGTCGGTGACACGGCCGACATAACCCAACTCAGGGGCCGCGGGTTCCGCCTTCAACAGCTCTAAGTCCACCCCGCTTATGCCAATGGCCGCCACTTGTTGGTTGATCAGTTGCGTCACCAATTGCTTGTTCACATGTCCGGACAAAGCCATCTGCACCAGCGACAACGTCTCTTCATCGGTCACGCGCCGCCCTTCGATGAACAAGGGCTTTTTCCCTTGCTTTTCCATCAATCGCGATATCATCGGGCCGCCGCCATGAACGATGACCACTTGCGTTCCTGCGCGCCATGCGTCAAAACATTGGGCAAAAAACGCCGGATGAATCCGTTCCAGAACACTGCCTCCCACTTTTAGCACAATCAGCTGTTCCATCAGCCTCTCCTTCCCGTTACGTGCGGTAGCTGGCATTGATGCGCACGTATTCATATGTCAAATCACATCCCCACGCCGTCGCCGTGGCCTGGCCCCGATGCAGATTGACGCGGATGATTACTTTCTCCTGGTTCAACTCCGCGCGCGCCTGTTCTTCATCAAATAGCAACGGCATGCCTCCCCCAATCACTTGCACGTGTCCCAGGTAAACATCGATTGATTCCGGTCGCAAAGAAGGCTCGCCGTAACCAGCCGCGCACACAATTCGCCCCCAATTGGGGTCAGCGCCAAACACCGCCGTCTTCACCAGGCTGGAACCGACCACCGCTTTGGCGATGTTTTGCGCTTCCTGTTCGTGGATCGCCCCTTCAACCACGACCTCGATCAAGCGCGTCGCCCCTTCTCCGTCACGGGCGATCATCTTGGCTAACTCTTGGCAGACATACTGAAACGCTTGTTGGAATTTGGACCAATCAGCATGGTGCATGTCGAGGGGAGCATGCCCGGCTTCCCCACTTGCCATCACCAAAACCATGTCGTTGGTGCTCGTATCCCCATCGACTGTGATCATGTTGAATGTCTGATCAGTGGTCTTCCACAGCAAAGATTGGAGAATCTCCGGTTCAATCACCGCATCGGTAGTGATAAACGCCAGCATGGTGGCCATATTGGGCTTAATCATGCCGGAGCCTTTGGCCACCCCTGCAATGGTCACCGGTTTGCCCTCAATCTCCACGCTCACTTCCACTTGCTTCGTGCATGTGTCAGTCGTCAAGATCGCTTCCGCAAACGAAGTGTCTGGCGCTTTTAACTTCGGTACCAGCGCTTCAATGCCCTGAATCACCTTGTTCATCGGCATCAATACACCAATAACACCCGTCGAAGCTACCGCCACCATGCTTTGCGGACAGGCAAGTTCTTCGGCCAGCTTCGCCCGCATCGCATAGGCATCCATCATCCCTTGCCGTCCAGTGCAGGCATTGGCGTTGCCGCTGTTGACGACCACACCTCGCAATTTCCCGGACACTCCCAAACTATCTTGGGTTACTTGGATCGGCGCCGCCTGAAAGGCATTGACTGTATAAACAGCGGCAGCCGTCGCTTCCCGTTCGCATACGATCGCTCCCAAATCGGGCCGCTTGCGCTTGATGCCCACATGCATCCCTGCCGCTTTAAACCCTTTGGGCGAAGTGATGCACGCTTCCTTTTGCACTGTGAATGCAGGTGACAAAACCCCTGATTCTTTCCCCATCTTCGCTCCCCCTTTTTTATGGAAACAGCGGCGACTGCATCAATCCGGCTGTGGCAGCCCAACCCATCCGCAGATTAGCGTTTTGAACCGCTTGCCCCGCTGCGCCTTTCATCAGATTGTCGATCACAGACAAGACCGTGATCCACCCCGTCCGTTCATCCACATGGACACCGATATCGCAAAAGTTGCTACCTTGTACCGCTTTGGTCGACGGCCAGCCAGACTCCACGATGCGAACAAATGGCGCGTCCTCATACACTTCCTCATACATGTGAAGCACCTCTGTTGTCGTATATTTATGCAACATCGGTGCATAGAGACTAACCAAGATCCCCCGGTTCATCGGCACCAAATGCGGAACAAACCGCACCCGCACTTCTGCACCCGCAAGCCGTTTAGCCGCTTGCTCAATCTCAGGGATATGCTGGTGTCCATCCACTTTGTATGGGCGTAGATTCTCATTCACTTCACTAAAAAGCAATGACTGATCCACCTTGCGCCCTGCGCCGGTCACACCCGACTTAGCATCGATCACCAAAGCCCGGTGGTCAATCATCCGATGCTGAAGCAGGGGAAGCAAGCCCAGCAGCGTCGCCGTCGGATAACAACCGGGATTGGCGATCAGATCAGCGGTACGAATCTCTTCTGCAAACCATTCCGGAAGTCCGTACACCGCTTCGGCAAGCCACTTGTCTGGCGCCGCTTTTCGGTTGTACCAATCCTCATAGCTCCGTCCGTCTTTCAGGCGGAAATCCCCCGACAGGTCAATAACCAACTTCCCTTGCGCCCGCAACTGAGGGGTTAATTCTCCGCTCACACCGGGCGGTGTCGCCAAAAACACCAGCTCAGCCTCCTGGCCGATCTGTGCGATATCAAGCTCCTGAAAAGTGTAGGCGAGATGTCGCAAATGTGGATAAGACTGGGACAATGCATCTCCCGCCTGTGAAGTGGAAATCAGCATCGCCAGTTCCAAATGCGGATGCCCTTCGATTAGCCGAATCAACTCCGCCCCGCCATACCCCGTCGAACCGATAACCGCTGTTTTCATCACTAGCCTCCCCATTACTTGTCACATGCCATTGGATCGTTTTGCATCATTATACATCTATATTTATTTTTATTCAATGCATTGCATAAAAAAAAAAGAGCGATGAATCACACAGGTTTGTGCGTCCACCGCTCTTCACTTCCCATGTTCTTTTTGGTCATCCCGATGGATGAAGCGTCACTTTTTCTCTGCCAGCCAAGCCGCCAATTTCTCTTGATCCTGGCTGGAGATATGTCCTTGCGAAGGCATGCTGCCCTTGCCTTTTTGCATGATTTCCACAATCTGCTCTTTCTTCAGTTTGCTACCGATTTTCTCCAGGCTCGGTCCAAACCCGCCTTGGAGATTGCCTCCGTGGCAGGATGCACAGTTGTTTGCATAGATTTTGTCCGCTGTCAAGTTGGCTTGCGCCTCTTTGGACTGGGTCGGCTCTTGTTTGGCGCTATTACCGCCGCAACCGGATACCACGAGGGCGATTGCGCTCACTCCCGCGAGAAGAATCATCCGCTGTTTGCTCGGCATCATGCGTGATCACCTCTGCCTATTTTTTAAACCAGTTGCGCCCGCCTTTCGCTTGCGAGCGGGACAAGGTGGACTTTTGCTCCTCTTTCTGTTCATCTTCCCCGACATACATCTGCGTGTCGATCAAGCTGGCTTTTGGGATCTGCGAGGTTTCCCGGTTCTCGTCCGACGCTTTCAACAAACTGCGCTTGTACAAACGCCGGCTCTTGGCTGCGTCGGTATTTTCTTCGGCAGCCGGCTCATTTTCAACGACCGGCATCTCGCGCGATGTTTTCCGGGTCTTTTTGCGAACGGCAAGCGTTTTGTCCCCTTCGCCATCCAGCGCCGTCTCCGCTTCCTGCGCCTGGGTTTTATCCAGATCGTCGGCTTGTTTCTTGCCGCGCGATTTGAAGAGGTTGGAACGCGTGCGGCTAGAACGCTTAGACTCAGAAACAGTCTCTTTTTCACCCTGCGAATCGTTAACGTCTTTGTTTAACTCTCCACCCTGTATATCATCACGATAAATAATTTCTTGATCCTCATATGGTAACGTCTTCTGCCCTTCTTTGGGTCTTTCTCGGTGAATTCGCTGTTTCTTACGGCGTTCCCGCTCCATGGTTGTCCGGCGTACTTTTTCCACACTGATTTTTATGTTATCGCTCGACATGCTTCCATCCGGAAACATCTTTTCGAGCTCCTCCACTTCTTGCTTTCTTTTCTTCCCGACGATGACGCTCACGATGATGATCACTGCCACCACCAAGACGACGGCGCCCCCGCCAATCATGATCATATCCATCACTCAACCTCCTTTGTCCCCATGAAGACTCCCATTAGGGCGTGCCTGATTCATTCTAACCTGCTACCTCGCCGATGTCGGCTTCAATTGCTAGGCCCGCCTCAGTCTAGGGCATGTCTGATGAATAGGCCAGCGGCTCCAAAACCATTTTCTCTTTCGCTTCACTTGAGCATCGGCGCTCCTCGAGAAAAGGTTTTTCCGCCGCTTCTTCCCCACCAACTTGATTTGCCAGACACGCCCTAATGAATACAACGTAAAAGACCGGCGATGTAAGCCGGCCGCGGCGAAGCTTATTTTCCTGTAAAACGGGGCTCCCGCTTGTTAAGGAACGCGTCCATCCCCTCTTTGCGGTCGTCTGTGTCAAACGTCAACCCAAAATAAGAAGCTTCTAATCTGAGTCCGGACGGAAGATCGATGTCGACCCCATGATGAATGGCTTTTTTGATGTATTTGAGAGCAATGGGCGCTTTCTTCGCCAATGTTTCAGCCAAACGCTTCGCTTCCTCTAGTAGCGCCTCTGGCGGCACCACTTTTTGCACCAGTCCGCAACGGGCCGCTTCATCTGCAGTCAGCATGATCCCTGTCATACAGAGGTATTTCGCCATCTGCCTGCCGACCAAACGGCTGAGCCGTTGCGTTCCCCCATAACCGGGAATGACGCCCAGATTGATCTCCGGCTGGCCGAATTTAGCCTTTTCGCTGGCCAAGAGAATGTCCCCGCACATCGCCAACTCCATGCCACCGCCAAGGGCAAACCCGTTGATCGCCATGATGACTGGCTTATCCAGCTCTTCCAACCGGGCAAATACCCTTTGTCCGAGGAGCGCCGTCCGCTCCGCTTCCTCACTGCTTTCGATCTGGTTCAATTCGGTGATGTCGGCACCCGCCACAAACGCCTTGTCTCCCGCACCGGTGATGATCAACACGCGCACCGCGTCATTGCGCTCCACCCAATCGATTGCGGCATCCAACTCCGTCAACACTTCTCGGCTCAACGCATTCAACACTTTAGGGCGGGACAGGGTCAGCTGAGCCCATCCTTCCCCTTGATCACACACAATATGCTTCCAGTTGGTCACGTTGGTTCCCCTCCATCTCAAACGGTGATGTCCTAACCTTATACCGTTGGGAGCTGATTGACACGGCCGCCCATGGCATGATACCGCGCCGTTTGTCTCACATCTTGACAACCCATTCTAGGCGTGCGCCGATTTTTCCTTCTTACCCCTTTTTGTTCATCATCTGACGCAGGTATGCTTCGATGAACGCATTGATCTCTCCGTCCATCACTGCCTGCACATTGCCGACTTCCGTTTGCGTGCGGTGGTCTTTGACCAAGCTGTAAGGGTGGAAGACGTATGAGCGGATCTGGTTCCCCCAGCCAATCTCCGTCTGTTCTCCTTTCAGTGCTTGCATCTCTTTCTGTTGCTCTTCCAACTTGCGCTCATAGAGACGAGCCTTCAGGATTTTCATCGCTTTTTCCCGGTTCTTGATCTGGGAGCGCTCTGATTGGCACGTCACGACGACCCCGGTGGGAATGTGCGTGATGCGGACCGCCGAATCGGTGGTGTTCACGTGCTGTCCACCCGCGCCACTGGAGCGATAAGTGTCTATTTTCAACTCGTCGGGACGCACCTCAATCTCCACATCATTATCAATTTCAGGCATCACATTGCAAGACACGAAGGAGGTGTGTCTGCGGCCCGAAGCGTCAAATGGCGAGATGCGCACAAGCCGGTGCACCCCTTTTTCCGCCTTGAGGTAACCATAGGCGTTAACCCCTTTGATCAGAAGCGTCACGCTTTTGACACCCGCTTCCTCCCCAGGCAGGTAGTCCAACGTTTCCACTTTGTAACCGCTCCGCTCAGCCCAACGGGTGTACATGCGCAAAAGCATTTCCGCCCAGTCTTGCGATTCGGTCCCCCCTGCGCCGGGATGGAGTTCCAGAATGGCCGAGTTGCGGTCGTACGGCTCGCTCAGCATCAGCGCCAGCTCAAACGCATCAATCTCTTTGGACAAGGAGCGCACCGCTTTGGCCAACTCCTCCTGCAAGCCGGCGTCTTCGCCTTCCTCGTTCATCAGTTCGAGCATCAGCTGGCACTCTTCCTGACTCTCTTCCAACCCCGTCATCACTTCAATCTGATCTTTGAGATGCTTCATCTCATTGATCACTTTTTGCGCCTCTTCTTGATTGTCCCAGAAAGTAGGCGAAGCCATTTGCTCCTCTAGTTCACTCAAGCGCGCCTTTTTTTGATCGAGGTCAAAGAGACCCCCTGATGTCCGCCAAACGCTTGGCTGTAGTCGCTAGCTGTTGTTTGATTTCACTCATTTCCATTTTACACGTCACCTCGACTGACTGTTTATGCCTATTATATCGCCAAACCTCTCACTTTAAAAAGGCAGGGAGGGACTCCCTACCTTTCGTTGCCCGACAGTCACGACTTATCCATTTTTCAAGCAACAGTTTTTGTACTTTTTGCCGCTTCCGCAAGGGCATGGGTCATTGCGTCCCACTTTATCCGCCCGGCGAATCGGCTCCTTCTTCGGCGCATCCGCTTCCTGCTCGGAGCTACCGGAAACGGCGGTCGGATTGACAGCGACTTCTTCGCGCTCCAACTCTTCTTCTTCCGCGATGACCGATTTCATCACATACTTGACAATCTCTTCTTGGATTTCCTGAATCATCGCCTCAAACATGGCGAAGCCTTCAAACTGGTAAGCGCGAAGCGGATTGTCTTGCCCGTACGCGCGCAAGTGGATCCCTTGGCGCAATTGTTCCATCGCGTCGATGTGATCCATCCACTTCCGGTCGACAGCGCGCAGAATCACCACTTTGGAAAACTCCTGCAAGCGCTCGTTCCCCAGTTCCTCTTGGCGTTCTTGGTAGTATTTCTTCACTTCTTCAAAAATGTCGTCCACCATCTTCGACGGATCTTTGCCTTCCAAATCTTCTTCTGTCAGGCGACCTTCGGGCAGTAGGTTATTGTTGGCATACTCCACAATCGCCTCGAGATCCCATTCCTCTTCCAAGTCCTCGGAGGTGTGGACTTGCACGATGTTCTCAATCGCCGCTTTGACCATGTTGAGCACGACATCCTTGAGGTCGTCACTTTCCAACACTTCGCGGCGTTGCTTATAAATTACTTCCCGCTGTTGATTCAAGACATCGTCATACTGCAACACCCAACGACGGGCGTCAAAGTTGTTGGCCTCCACCTTGCGTTGCGCATTGGCCACCGCACGGGAGAACATTTTGCCTTCGATGGGCTGGTCTTCAGGCAACCCCAACCGCTCCAGCATGCTTTCGAGGTTTTCCCCACCGAAGCGGCGCATCAGATCATCCGACAAGGAGAGGTAAAACTGGGAGGAACCTGGATCGCCTTGGCGTCCCGAACGTCCACGCAACTGGTTGTCGATCCGCCGGCTCTCATGCCGCTCGGTTCCGATGATGTGCAAACCACCCAGTTCGGCTACACCTTCTCCCAGCACGATGTCCGTTCCGCGGCCAGCCATGTTGGTGGCGATGGTCACCGCCCCACGCTGTCCGGCTTGCGCCACAATCTCCGCTTCTCGGGCGTGGTTTTTCGCATTTAACACCTCATGCGGGATGCCGCGTCTCTTCAGCAACCGGGACAGGCGCTCCGATTTTTCGATCGAGACAGTACCTACCAGCACAGGTTGCCCTTTGGCGTGGCGTTGAGCAATCTCTTCCACCACCGCGTTAAACTTGGCCTCTTCCGTTTTGTATAGCACATCCGACAAGTCTTCGCGCAATTGCGGGCGGTTGGTCGGTATCTGATAAACATCCATGTTGTAAATTTTGCGGAACTCTTCTTCTTCCGTCTTTGCCGTACCGGTCATCCCAGACAGCTTTTTGTACAGGCGGAAGTAATTTTGCAGGGTGACGGTGGCCAGCGTCATGCTTTCACGCTGCACTTGTAACCCTTCTTTGGCTTCAATCGCCTGGTGCAACCCATCGCTGTAGCGGCGGCCATACATCAAACGACCTGTAAATTCATCCACGATCACGACGCCGTCTTCATTCACTACATAATCTTCGTCGCGCTTCATTATGGCATGCGCTTTCAATGCCTGTTGAATGTGATGGTTCAACGTAACGTGCTTCATGTCGTACAAGTTGTCGACACCGAGGAAGTTCTCCACTTTTTTCACGCCGTCTTCCGTCAGCGATACCTGTTTGGTCTTGATGTCGATCGTGTAATCATCGCCTTCTTTCAAGCGACGCACGATGTTGTCGGCGGTGTAGTACAAGTCGGTCGCCTTGTTGGCTTGCCCACTGATAATGAGCGGCGTCCGCGCTTCGTCGATCAAGATGCTATCCACCTCGTCGATGATCGCGAAGTTCAGCTCGCGCTGGGTCAATTGTTCCTTGTACAACACCATGTTGTCCCGCAGATAGTCGAAGCCAAACTCATTGTTCGTACCGAAGGTGATATCCGCTTGATAAGCGGCCCGCTTTTCCTCTGGCGACATCATCGGCAGATTTAGGCCCACAGTTAACCCCAGGAATTCAAACACCTGGCCCATCCACTCTTTGTCCCGCTTGGCAAGATAATCGTTGACGGTAACGATATGGACACCCTTGCCTTCCAACGCGTTCAAATACGCGGGCAAGGTGGACACGAGGGTTTTCCCTTCCCCCGTTTTCATCTCAGCGATGTCCCCTTGGTGAAGCACCATCCCCCCCACGAGCTGCACGCGGAAATGGCGCATGTTCAACACGCGTTTCGCCGCTTCACGCACCACGGCAAACGCCTCTGGCAGAAGGTCGTCCAGCGTCTCCCCTTTTTCCAGTCGGGCCCGGAACTCATCCGTTTTTCCTCTTAATTCCGCATCGCTCAATGCTTGAAACTCTGCTTCCAGCGAGTCGATGTGATCCGCGATGCTGAAAAATTTCTTCAATTGCCGTTCGTGTGGATCGAATAATTTCTTAAGGGTACCTAACACCTTATCATCTCCTACTTAGAGTTGGTTTTTTTATGATGTAACGCATTTTCGGCACCGACATTGTCAAAAGGCTACTCATTTCAGTTTATCAAATTTATGCACCTTTTTCACTTGCGCCGTGATAAAAAAGGAGGCGGACCGCTACCGGGGCCCGCTTCACCCCTATTTGCGATTTACCAACTCTCTCAGGATATTGTAGAAACGATGGGCCAATTTTTTGCGGTCCCCTTCGCGGTCAATGTACTCCCGTCCACGCCGCTTAATCTCTTCCCGCTCTTGGTCGCTGAATGAGCGCACGCGTTCAATCGCCTCAGCCAGCCCTTGTGGATTCTCTGCCCCAGCAAAAACCCCGACTTGGTTTTTCTCCACGATCTCACGCACTTCCCCGTCAACAGTGGAGATGATCGGCAAGCCGATAAATGTGTAATCAAATAGTTTGTTGGGTCGGGCCCCACGGAACACCTCATTGTCAGCCAAGGAAATGATCCCGCAATCGGCCGCATAGGTGTAGTCGAAAATCTCCGACTTGGGCACCGGATCGAGCAGGTGGATGTTATCTAACCCTTCTTCTTGCTTAATCTGTTGCAATTTTTCCTTCTCAGGCCCGTCCCCGATCAAGACAATCGCTGTATCCGGCTTCAAGTGGCGCCCTGCTTTCACCACATACTCCAATGCGTTGGCCGGGCCGTGCGCCCCGGTGTAAATAGCCACAAATTGATCCTCGGTCACGCCCATCTTACGCCGAAAAGCGGTCCGCTTCTCCGGATTTGGCTGCCAAGAGCTAACTACAATCCCGTTGGGGATCAAGTCGATTTTGTTCGGGTCGATTCCCTTGTCGGCGATAAACGTGCGTTGATGCTCCGTCAAGACGATGATCTTGTCCGCGTTCCGATACAGGAACGACTCCATCCAAGTGAGCAACTTGACCACATGTTTGTTGTTCAATCCACCCATCTTGATCAGGGAGTCTGGCCACAAGTCGCGCACTTCCAGCACAAACGGGCAACCTTTTAGCTTAGCTAGCATCCAGCCCGCAAAAGCCGTGAACAAATGGGGCGAAGAAGCGATCAACACATCCGGTTTTTTCTTCAACAAACCAGCTAAAAAGAAGACAACCGCAAAGCTTCCCATGTTGATGATGCGGCGAAAATCGTTCTGCTTGTGGGGAAAAGACCAAAGCCAATTCAACTTCAGCCCTTTCACCTTCTCGATTCCCTCTTTTTCAGCCTCTGTGATAAATGTGCGGCGCGGATGAACAAATTTGGACAAAAACAGGGTTACTTCTGCCTCTTCCTCCTGCGCCCATTCGCGCGCCAGTTCATAATGACGCGTAATTCCCGCAATATTCGGGGGAACGGCATAATGATTGGCTAACCAGATACGCAACTTCTTCACGTCTCCTTATATCCATTCCGATTTATGATCACTGTCATGTTTTCGTACAACCGATTTTCTCCATTATAGCTGAATCTATCTCAGGCCTCTCATCGAGGCGGTTGCTACAGCCAAAACGTTTCCCGGCCTTTCTATCTGGGACCTGCACGCTTGGCTCGAAAACATAAAAACTGTGTATATTGTAATATTATTGTCACTTTGTTACAGCATCGTAATAGAAACTAGTGACACTGTAACATAAATGGTCTCGGTTTGGGTATCCCTTTTGAAAAATAGTCAAGTTTGACATTGGCGTGACAGGTGCGCGGAGCGAGATTTCGCCGCGCCACTCATAAGCGTCTTCCCCACTTCATGACATGATTTCCCGCTTGGGATCGCTCATACCTCAAGCGATCCAACAAAAAACCGGCCCCTTCCCTCTTGCGGAAAGAGCCGGTTCACCTCGCTTATTTGCCCAAGTCTTTTTGCAGTTGATCCATGATCTTCTCAGCCGCGCGCCCATCGCCAAACACTTCGTGCACTTGGGAGAAATCGACTTCAAATCCGTTGACTGCTTCCAAGATGCGGGTTTGATCTGCACCCACCAAGACATTGGTGCCCAGTTCGACCGTCTCGGTCCATTCTGTTTCGTCGCGCATAGTGATGCAAGGCACTTTGGCGAAGAACGCTTCTTTTTGCACCCCGCCGGAATCGGTCAAGATTTTCTTGGCGTTCACTTCCAATTGCAGCATATCCAGATAGCCGATTGGCTCAATCAGCTTCACGTTTGGATTGGTGATTTCCAAGCCGAGCGGCGCCAGCTTGCCTTTGGTACGAGGATGGAGCGGCAATACCGCCGGCACCGGCAATTCGTTGATGGCACCGATGATTTGGCTGAGTCGGGCCGGATCATCAGTGTTTTCTGCACGATGCAAGGTGATCAGCACATAGCTACCGGCTTCCAGACCTAAGTCGGACAGGATCGTCGATTTTTCATCGGCCAGGCGGCTGTTGTAACGGACCGCATCCAGCATCACATCGCCAGTCAAGTGAACGCCTTTGGTGATGCCTTCCGTGCGCAGGTGGTTCACCGCCGTCTGCGTGGGGCAGAACAGCCATTCAGACACATGGTCCGTCAACACGCGGTTAATCTCTTCCGGCATCCGCCGATTGAAACTGCGCAAGCCAGCTTCCACATGGGCGACGGGAATATGCAGTTTGCTGGCTGCAAGCGCGCCTGCCAAGGTGGAGTTGGTGTCGCCATATACCAACACGCAATCCGGCTTCTCTTTTACGATGACTTCTTCCACTTTGGCCAGCATCTCCCCCGTTTGGGCCCCATGTGATTTGGAGCCGACGTGGAGATGGTATTCCGGCACAGGAATGTGCAACTCTTCAAAGAAAACGTCTGACATCGATTTATCATAATGTTGCCCGGTATGTACCAGCACCTCTTGCGCGCGTTCGCGAATGACGCGCGATACGGGAGCCGCCTTGATGAATTGCGGTCTCGCCCCCACAACAGTCAACACTTTCATGTAATTGAAACCTCCTGCATCTCACCAGTCGGAATAGAGAGAATCTTTGTCTGTCCTTTGCTATCATAACACAGGTCGGGTACTTTTCCACAATCGCCACGACATCTTATCAAACAAAAAAACAGTGAGGAGCCATCCAAAACGATCGGGTCGTTGCCTTCAAGCTGGGGAAGACGGGGGCGCTGCCAGCATTTGCAGTTGATGCCACTTCCTAGGTTCAAGCGCGCAAAGTAAAAGCCCCCGCCTTCATAGCGGGGGCTTTCTTATCACTCAGGTTCGATCAACCCGTATTTCCCATCTTTCCTTTTGTAAATCACATTCACTTGGTTGGATGCGGCGTTGGTGAACACGAAGAAGTTGTGTCCAAGCATGTCCATTTGAAGCATTGCTTCTTCCGCATCCATCGGCTTGAACTCGAAACGCTTTGTTCGCACGAGATCAAGCTCTTCCTCATCTTGCACCGCCACGGGAGCCGCTTCCATCTCCCGCGCATGCTCTTTGTAACCACTGCGGAAGCTAACATCCTGGCGTGCTTTGCGGTTAATCCGCGTTTTATACTTACGGATCTGCCGCTCAAGCTTTTCAACCACTAAGTCGACGGATGCGTACATGTCCTCGCTGGATTCTTCAGCACGGACAATCACCCCAGGGAAGGGAATCGTCACTTCCACCCGATGCTGATCTTTGATCACAGCCAAAACGGCGTGGGCTTCAGTCTCGCCGACATCCTCAAAATACCTTTCGAGGCGGCTCAGCTTCCGCTCCACAAATTCATGCAACGCATCTGTTACTTCAAGGTTATGACCACGGATGACATATCTCATAGAGAAATCCTCCTTCCGCTTTGTACTACTTCTATTCCCCGATTTTGATGAAATCCCTCCTCTTTTTTTACAAAAATACAAAAGAAAATTAAGGAAATATTAAATAAACACACACAGAATTGTAATATTATTCAAAAAGGGTAACTTGCGTTAGGCCTGACTTTCTTTTTTTTGGAAATTAAAAAGCCCCCCAGAGCAAGCTCTAGGGAGCGGGACATTCGTTGTTTCCAAAGCGAATTACTTTTTCACAACGTTTGCAGCCTGTGGTCCACGGGAACCCTCTACGATTTCAAATTCAACTTCTTGACCTTCTTCCAGCGACTTGAAGCCTTCCATTTGAATAGCGGTGTAGTGTACGAATACGTCTTCGCCACCCTCACGCTCGATGAAGCCATAGCCTTTTTCCGCGTTAAACCACTTGACTTTGCCTTGCATAAAACACAATCCCTTCTCAAATCGTAGTCATCGCATAAAGAACGCACTCTTATGCCACTTAACTATACCATTTGTCTAAAAATACTGTCAAGGTAGTACTTTAAGCCTACAAACGGGCTCCCTCTTTGCTCAAACGAGCGCCGATAGTCAGATAAAGCGAATGGAAAATGGCATGGGAACGTAGGCCCTTAGTCAGCGTAGTCATCACAACACTTTACTCAAAAACGCCTTCAAGCGTTCGTGTTTAGGCCGGGAGAAGATCTCAGACGGCGAACCTTCCTCAACAATCCGACCATCATCCATAAAGATGACCCGGTCGCTCACTTCACGGGCGAATCCCATCTCATGGGTGACGACGACCATGGTCATCCCTTCCTCGGCCAATTGTTTCATCACGTCCAACACTTCTTTAACCATCTCCGGGTCCAGAGCGGAGGTGGGCTCGTCAAACAGCATCAACTTGGGCTCCATTGCCAAAGCCCTGGCGATGGCAACCCGCTGCTTCTGCCCGCCCGATAACTCGCCGGGAAAAGCTTCGGCCTTGGACCGCAATCCCACTTTATCCAACAGCGCCAACGCTTTGGCCTCAGCCTGCTCTTTTGGCCATTTTCGCACATGAATCGGCGCCAACGTGATGTTGTCCAACACGTTTTTATGCGGAAACAATTCAAACTGCTGAAACACCATTCCCACTTCCGTGCGAACGCGGTTAATGTCCGTCTTGGGGTCCGTCAGGTCAAACCCGCCGACCACGACGCGGCCCGAACTCACTCGCTCCAACAGATTAAGGCAACGCAGAAAAGTGCTTTTGCCGGAACCGCTGGGCCCAATCACACAAACCACTTCTGATTCTCCGATTCGTACATGGATGTCTTTGAGCACATGATGATCGCCAAACCGCTTATTGAGATTTTCCACCTGGATCATTTGTCTCACCCTTTCCGTCCGTTTGGATCTAACCGTCTTTCCATATAGCCCACCAGACGGGATAACACCAGGGTCAGTACCAAGTACACCAAAGCCGCGGTAATGTAAGGGGGCCATCTTACAAACGTGTTCTTGGCCGTGGCGAACGCCGCATATGTGATGTCGTTGACGGCGATGACCGTGACCAGGGAGCTATCTTTGAGCAAGGCGATAAACTCATTGCCTAACGGCGGCAACATGCGCTTAAAAGCTTGGGGGAGAACAACCAGCTTCATCGCTTGCCGATAAGTCATCCCAAGCGAGCGCGCCGCTTCCATCTGTCCTTTGTCAATCGATTGAATACCACCCCGGAAGATTTCGGCGATGTACGCCCCAGCATTTAGCGACAGTGCGATAAAACTGGAAGTCGCGGCATCAGGCGCAGGGAGGCCGAGCACATCTTGGAACAACGCCGGCAATACGGCAAAATGAACAGCCAAAATTTGGAGCAAAAGCGGTGTCCCCCTGAAGAGATCCACATAGGCGACCGCCGGCAGACGCAACCACGCTTTGTCCGATAATCTCATCAATCCCAATATAAGTCCGATGAACAAACCCGCTACGACCGCCACCACGGTTAGTTGAATGGTCATCCAGAGACCACGGATGAACAACTCCTGGTATTCTACGATGACAGACCAATTCCACTCCATAGTTATCCACAACCCCCTTCACTTGAACTCTCCTTTTTTCAGTTATTAACAGACTTATCCACATTATCCACAACGTCCATAGGCGGCTTTCCACACAATTTATAAACAAGTTATCCACAGAAGCAAGGGTTGCGCATAGGAGCGACTGAAGTGACCGTCGCACGGGTGCGCGAACGAGGATTTGTCCCCGTTCTCACTCCGCTCAATGCTTGTCCCCCGTGTGTAAATGTGGTTTTACGCCGTTTACTTGTGATCACCAAAATATTTTTGATAGATTTTGTCATACTCGCCGTTCTCTTTTACTTTTTTCAAGCCTTCATTCAGCTTGTTCAGCATATCCTTGTTGCCCTTCTTCACGGCCATCCCGTATTGTTCAACCGGCAAGGAATTGTCCTCCACAATGTTGAATTTGCCTTCGCCCAATTTTTTGTTGAACTCCACCACCACAGCACTATCGACTACCACAGCGTCCAAGCGACCGATCTGCAAATCATTGATGGCCGAAGGCGTTTCGTCGTAAGCCTTAATCCCTTCATACGTCTTGCCAAACACTCCTTGGACAACTGCTTCTCCCGTAGTGGCTGCCTGCACCCCGATCTTCTTCCCTTTCAATTCTTTCAGCGTCTTGATATTTGAATTTTTCGGCACCAGGATATATTGCTTGGCGTCAAAATAAGGCGCTGTAAAATCAACGGTTTGTTTGCGGTCATCAGTAATCGTAATCGCCGCCACGCCGACATCCACTTTGTCCCGGCTGAGTCCTTCAAAAATAGCGTCAAATCCCATATGAGTGATTTGCACTTCCATCCCCACGGCTTTGCCAATGGCGCGAATCAATTCGGCATCAAACCCGCTGATTTCCCCATTTCCCTCTTGAAATTCAAACGGAGGAAACTCGGCATTGGTACCAACCTGAATCACATTGTCTGCTTTCGTCTGCGACTGCCCCCCGCAACCGGTTAGCAAACCGGACAGAATCACTGCCAACGCCGCGAACAGAATCCCTTTTTTTCTCATCGCCATCTCTCCTTTTTTAATAATGAATATCTAATCATTGCAAAATATCGTGCTCCAATAAGTCGTTTGAATGGATTTATTATACATTTGAATGATTATTTATGCAATAACAAGACTTTTCCATTCATGTTCATCACTTCACAATAAACCTTTTCGTATGCCCATTTTCCTCTTTCTGTATATCTCCGATTCAATTCACCCTATCTTATAAGTATGCAAAACACCCATTTACCTCAATCGCTTTGGCGCCTTCTCCCTACAAACAACAAACACCCCGGCCAAGTGTACCCTTGGCCAGGGTGTTTGCTTCAATTACTGGTTTACCAGTTCTTTCAATTGTTTGCCTGGTTTAAAGGCTGGGACTTTGCTAGCTTCAATCGTAATTTCTTCTCCCGTTTGGGGATTGCGGCCTGTCCGCGCTGCCCGTTCACGCACTTCAAAATTGCCGAAGCCGATCAGGGTCACCTTCTCTCCTCCGCTCAGCGCTTCAGAGATCGTTTGAAAAACGCTGTCAATGATCAGGCCCGCTTCCTTCTTTGTTTTTCCCGTGCTTTCCGCTACACGTTCAATCAATTCCGTTTTGTTCATGTTCAACTCTCCTTCAATTTAGGTACTGTCTATGAAAATGCCTATCATAAGGTGTTGACGAGTTTGATCGTTTCTATACCTCTTTTATCTAGCAAACGTCACGGAACAGACTTTTTTCACGCCAGCCTGCCGCAACGGTTTCGCACACTCTCGTACGGTCGCCCCCGTCGTGTACACATCATCGACAATGAGAACAACCTGATTGGCCACATGCCTCTTCCACGCTCCGTCCGCGAGGATCACACTTCCTCCCAGCGCTGACAGCCGTTCTTCGCGCGTCCGCTTGCTCTGGTAAGCTGTATCCTTGTTTCGCACAAGCAAAGGGCACACGGGCAACCTCAATCTACGTCCCACTTCATCCGCCAGCTTCTCCGCTTGATTAAATCCCCGCTGGATCAATCGCTCTTCATGAAGAGGCACAAACGTGACGAGTGAAATATTTTCCCTGGCGTAATGCACCCGCGCCACTTCGGCCATCCACCGTCCCATCGGCGTCGCCAAGCCCTCTTTGCCGCGATATTTGAAGAGCCGCACCCACGCCGCCACTTGTTCGGTGTAGGTAACGGGGCTTCGATTCATCACCCTTTCCTCTTCAGCGATCCGAACGCAATCGAAACAAACGCCCGCCGATGGCACTTTATCAAACCCGCGGCCGCACACTTGGCAGATTGGCTCCTTGATTGGCTGCAACGATTCCAGGCAAACTGGACAAAGGCGCTTTTCCGGAGGCGCGAATAAACGAGCCTGCATCGGAGTGCCGCAAAACCAACAAGCGGATGAAGGCGGAAACAGAAACGACCACCACTCCTTCAATGTGAATACGCCTCTTTTTGGAGAAATCCTTCTTTTGCCGCACAATGATTTAGCCGCTTGATCTCTTTTAGCGCCTTGATCTGAGCCTCGGTTCGTTCCTCCGCCACAAACCACACCTCGCCCTCTTGATAGTCAGCCCGCCTCCCCACCCGGCCCGCAATTTGCACCAAACCAGCTCGGTCAAACACAGGGTGGTCGGCACCTAACACAAGCACATGCACGCGCGGCACAGTAACCCCGCGTTCCAAAATGGTCGTGGTGACCAGCCATTTGCGGCTGCCATCCCTAAACCGTGCCACCTCTTCTTCCCGGTCGGGCTGCGCGGCGTAAACGCCGGCGATCTCTTCCTGCGGCCAGCCCTGGCCGATCAACCACGTCACTACGACCTTTACATCCTGCACGCGTGGCACGAACAACATCGCTTGCCCAGATCGCGCCTCCACCTGCTTCAAAAATTGTTCCACAACAGGGATTGGCCGGTTCCGCCTCAGCTTGCGCCACAATCCCCACACCACCGCCAACCGGGGTTCGGGGTGGGGAAAGCCATGGTGGCGCGCCGGCAAAACGACACTTGGCAACCGCCCTTGTTTCGCTAAACTTTGCCAACCGGCTGGCGGCGTCGCCGTCAACAGCACTTGTTTGCCCGATGGGGCCAAGGCTCGGTGAAGCCCCTGTTCTAGCGCACGGTGGCCGTACAACGGAAACGCATCGACTTCATCGACGACCATCCATTCAAACGCCTGTGCAAACCGCCACATCTGATGCGCCGTGGCGACAACCACTTCCCCGGTGAGCCAAGTATCAGCCGAACCGCCATGCAACGCCAAGACGCGAACCGAATTGAACGCTTGCCTGATACGCGGCGCCAGCTCAAGCACTACGTCTTTTCTCGGGGTCACCCATGCCACTTTCTTCCCTGCCCGCAAAGCTTCTTCCAACAACGGGAACATCATCTCCGTCTTGCCTGCTCCCGTCACCGCCCAGACAAGAACCTGCCGCGCCGAACCGCACAAGTGCCCCCTCAGCTCTGTCACCGCCCGCCGTTGAGCTATAGTCAGTGAATGTCGGCTCGCACCGACCTGCACTTCAGTAAATGACGAAACGGCGCCCAAAGCCCGTCCCTGCACCTTCGTAAACAGGAAAAAAGGCGCGCAGGTTCGAGAGCGGCCCATGATCAGGCACGTTTCGCAGACGACGCAATGTTCTTGGCAACTAGCGCAAGTTCGCACCACCAGTGTGCTCCCACCTGCTCCACACCGTTCGCATCGCCAATGCCAAGCTGGCCGGGCGCTGTCGACTCCCGGCCGCATATCGCATTCCCCCTTCAATATCAGCCATTGCAACACGCGCCGCAATCTTTCCGATGCGTCTGTTTGCCCATGTTTGAGCAACAACGCTTCGATCTCTTCCAACAGTAGCGCCCTGCCTGTCAAAAACGGTATCCACTTCTGTCCGGTCTGTTTCACTTCATCCCAATCCCCGTCAGTAAGCGCTGGTAGTGGTGCCAGCCCCGTTTCCATATGGCGCGGCAGGCTTCGTTTGCGGATGAAGGCGGCGGCCAGCCCAATCGAACGGGTTGCACCTAGCCAAGTGATCTGCCGGCCCTGCTCCCGCCAATGCCGCTCATCTACTTCAGGCGCTAGGCTCATTCGCCACTCCTCGTCGCCTGCCACCTGATAGAGGGCAATCTTCATCAGAACCTCCTTTGATCGGCATGATTTACCATTATTTTGCAAAAAACGGGCCATTTCCTTTTTTGCGCATTAAAAAAACAGGCCGTATCGGCCTGTGCGCAGGTCATCCATATGACCCGAAAAATGAATCAACTCTCCCGTCTCTTGCCCTTTATACCGACCATCGCTCTGGCAAAGCTGCCGTCATGCTTCACGCCAAATGCCGTTCCGATTCATTGTCACCATTGGCTTCCATTTTGCGCAAATCGAGCACCACCAGCTTTTCCTTGCCCTGTTCCTGTGCCTGCAACCACTTTGAAATGGCCTCATCTGTCTGGTGCTCCTCGTCTATGTGCAAAACTTCCAGATGGGGAAAGCGATGTATCAACCGTTCGAGGATCGCCTTGGTGTCATCTGTGGAGCCCGTGTCGATGCAAGTGATCTTGCCCGGTTTGCCTTTGGCATCCTTCCAACCATGATATGACCGGATCATCCATTCAACCGCTTGCTGGCTGTTTTCCGTGATGAGCACAAGATGGACAGCCTTGTTATGATAAGTGTTTCCATAAAAGTTGGGAATCGTTTTGACCAAAAAAATGACAGCGAAACAAAGGGCTGCACTCCATAGAACCCAATGTTCCATCACATCGCCCCTCCTCTTCTGATCATTCTATGCGAGAAAGGCAGGGTTTGTGTGCATACCTACGACTAGGCTAAATCAGTTGTACCCATCCATACTTCAACGCAAGCAACACAGCTTGTGTGCGATCCTGGACGTTTAATTTGTAAAGGATGTTGCTGACATGGTTTTTTACTGTTTTTTCACTGATATACAAATGTTCACTGATCGCTCGATTATTTTTTCCCTGTGACATCAACCTCAAAACTTCCATTTCCCTATATGTCAACACTTCTTGCCATGAGAGTGGAGGAAGCGAAGCGTAGTGATAATACATCGCTCCCTCCATCCGGCTAAGACGACGTAGCTCATTCACTAACCGTCCCATCATGATCGGATGGATGTAAACGCCTCCATGAGCGATAACGCGAATCGCTTCAATCAAGGAAGCCATCTTTAGATCCTTCAATAGATATCCTGACGCCCCAGAGCGAATCGTTTCTAGCGCATACGGGTCAGCGCGTTCAGACAAAATAAGGACTTTTGTGTGAGGAGCCATTTGACTCAGACGGTACGTCGTTTCCACCCCGTCAACGCGGGGCAAATGCAAATCCAACACCACGAGATGGGGTGCCGTGGTTCCGCAGATCAAGGGGACATCGTAGCCATCCATGCATTCCCCAACCAACACCATGTCTTTCTCATTTTCCACCGCTTGCTTCAATGCTTGGCGGTACTCCGCATCCGCGTCGGCAATGAATACGCGGATCGGCAATGACAGTTCTGTCTCGGGGCGATTCCCGTTGCCATGTCCAGTCTGTGGCTTCCTCTCTTGCAAAGGGCTCACTCCCTTCTCATAATATTCGCTCTTATTTAAATTTTATCACGAAAAGATGAAACTAGAAACTGCAAAGAAACCCTGATCAACCACAAACAAAGGAAATTGCAGATATAACAGCTTCCCCTTGCTTTCAAAATTCGACCTTTCTGCCAGCCCCCTGTTGTTTTTACAAAAAAACAGCTGGACGCTGGCAACTGTGGCCTGCATTCGGCGTCAAAGCTACCACGGGTGTCATCACGGGCTTTTCACCGATTGCATTTTTCAGCGCCATGTCATACTTTTAGCCTAGATGTAATTATTCTGAAAAGGTGAGCAATCGTCAACCCTTATTGACAAAATCACCCGTCAAGACCTTTCCCTCATTTATTTATCTTCATGCACCCTCCGCCAAAAAAGCAAAATTTTCCAACCGAACTCAAAGCTTGAAATCACTTATGCAGACAGGAGTGAATCCCCATGACCTCTCATCATGTACATACTGTTTCTGCTGAACCGCGCATTCACCGACGGAGATTCCTCAAGTTGTCCCTTGCCCTTGGCGCTCTCTGCCTCGGCGCGCCGCTTTATGCTGGCATCATTGAAGTGAGCTGGCTGGAAACAACCCACCTTACTCTTCGCTCGCCGCGCCTGCCCACCTCATTTGACGGTATGCAGATTGCGCACATCAGCGACCTGCATTTTGGTCACCACTTCGACCTCTCCCAGTTGGACGCCATCATCGGGCGTGTAGAGGCACTTAAGCCAGATCTGCTCTGTTTCACAGGCGATCTGATCGACGATCGGCTGTCAAACACAGAAGCCAAGAGCATCGCCCGCCGACTTCAACAATGCAACCCGCCGCTCGGCAAGTTTGCCGTACTGGGAAACCATGATTACTTTGGGGACGTGGCGTTGGTCAAACAAGCCCTTACCGATGGTGGCTTTCATGTGTTGATCAATCAAGTCTACCCACTGGTCAAAGGCTCGGACACCCTCTACCTTTCCGGATTGGATGACCATATGGAAGGACAACCCGACTTGGAAGCAGTGCTGGCCCAGTTGCCGGATGACCCCCATGCCTTCCACCTCCTCCTGGCCCATGAGCCTGACTCAGCAGCAACCCATCGCACAGCTCCCATCGATTTGCAATTGTCCGGGCACAGCCATGGCGGACAAATCCGTTTGCCTTTTTTGGGCGCGCCGATCACTCCCCATGGGGGCCGACGTTATCCGGCAGGTCTCTACCGGCTTAATGAGCGATTTGCCTTGTACACCAACCGCGGAATCGGTACCACCATCCTCCCCTTGCGGTTCTTGTGCCGGCCGGAGATCACCCTGCTTGAATTAAAAAGGGGATAACAAAGCAAACGAAAAAGCCCAATGTCATTTTGACATTGGGCTTTTCGATTCGCCTTACAGCACAGCTGCGGCGTCTGCTTTCAACGCTTCCGCTTTATCCGTTTTCTCCCATGGCAGTTCCACATCGGTGCGGCCAAAATGACCATAAGCAGCCGTTTGGCGATAAATCGGACGGCGCAAATCCAGTTGGCGAATAATTCCGGCTGGACGCAGATCAAAGTGCTTTTTCACCAGTTCCACCAATACCTCTTCACTCAGTTTGCCTGTGCCAAAGGTTTCAACGCGGATGGAAACAGGGCGGGCAACGCCGATCGCGTAAGCCAATTGTACTTCGCACTTATCAGCCAAACCGGCAGCCACGATGTTTTTGGCGACGTAACGCGCTGCATACGCGCCGGAACGGTCCACTTTGGTCGGGTCTTTTCCAGAGAAAGCCCCACCGCCGTGGCGAGCGTATCCACCATATGTGTCAACGATGATCTTGCGGCCTGTCAAGCCAGCATCCCCTTGCGGCCCACCGATAACAAACCGACCGGTGGGGTTGATGAAGAATTTGGTGGCTTCATCCATCATTTCCGCTGGCACGATTGGATTGATCACATGGGTTTGGATATCTTGTTTGATTTGATCCAAGCTGATTTCTTCCGCATGTTGTGTTGATACCACAACCGTGTCAATGCGCACTGGCTTGTCGTCTTCATACTCCACCGACACTTGGGTTTTTCCGTCCGGGCGCAGGTACGGCAGGGTACCGTTCACACGGACTTCATGCAGGCGGCGAGCCAATTTATGTGCCAAAGAGATCGGCAACGGCATCAGTTCGTCCGTTTCATTGCAGGCGAAACCAAACATAAGACCTTGGTCGCCGGCGCCAATCGCTTCGATCTCGTCTTCAGTCATGGACCCTTCGCGTTTTTCCAGCGCTTGGTCCACCCCTTGCGCAATGTCAGGGGATTGCTCGTCAATCGAAGTCAGCACCGCGCAAGTATCAGCGTCAAATCCGAATTTGGCACGGGTGTAACCGATATCGCGGATCGTTTGACGAACCAGCTTTGGAATGTCCACATAGCAAGATGTGGAGATTTCACCCGCTACCAGCACCAATCCGGTGGTCACGGATGTTTCGCATGCCACGCGGGCATTTGGGTCTTTTTCTAGAATCGCATCCAGAATGGAGTCGGAGATTTGGTCACAGATTTTATCCGGATGACCTACGGTTACCGACTCGGAAGTGAATATGCTGCGTTTTTTTTCTGCCATTGGTTTTCCCCCTTCGCGCAATCAGTCGCAAATAAAAAACCCTTTCCATCGAGGAAAGGTGCTATGTTCTCCTTTTAATAACATCCTCGAGACTTTGTGGAGCAAGTCTTCTGCCTTCATCTTCATCTGGTTATAAGGAGACGAGTTCTACATCATCAATAGAATAACCTAAAGGCCCCGCAATTACAACTAAGATCTATGGGAAAACAACACATTTATGTGCATCTCGTCGCCCCGTCCAGCGCAAGGTGCACACAGACCCTGGCCATGGCTCCGGGCAAGCGGCATCACGTCCTGCGGTTAAGCGACCTATCAACCTTTTTTATTTTGTGGCGTGTACCGCATCACCACATGGTAGGGACGATCCGGTACATTGCCGTCGTAATCGCTAATGCAGATCCGATATCTTCCCGGACGCACCCTAACCCGAATTTCTTCATGCTCCCCTTCGTCCCCCTGGTCTTCTTGCACATCCATACGCCCCGCAAAAGGATGTTGCAATACGGGGTCAAACCGCGGAGTCAACGGCCGCACTTCGAGCGTGAGTCGACCTGGCTCGGCGATCCGCAATTCCAACCAATCCCGGTCGTTATGCCGATCCATGGTACCCTCAATGATCTGAATTCCCGGCCTGACAGAAATTACCGCTGCTTGGTCGGCATCATCGTTGGGCTCCATCGCATCGGGACCAAGGCGAGCTTGGCTGATCAAGCGATAATGCGCCTCCCTTTCATCCAGTCCTTCCACTCCGATCTGTACATGGCCCGCCCCCACCGGGAACCGCACGTCTCCTTGCCGGGAGATTCGCCTGCGGCTGAGCGTGCGCCCCCGCTCATCGTACGCTTCTAGCAACAACTCGGAAGCCGGCCCTAGCACAGACACTTGCAGTTCCAACCATCCTTTTTCATGGATTGGTTGCTCAAATATATCCGGATCGCCGCGCCGGCTCACTCCGTACACTTCTAAGCCACTAGCGATGGGCTTAGCTTCCTCCTTGCGGTCATTCGGCTCATAGGGATCCGGATGCAATGTCCCGCGAATCGCTTGAGCGGCATCTACCTGCCCGTAGCCCATCTGCTCATCCCAACGCCAAGCGGAAGAAGGAGTACGGCGGGCGGTCTGCATCAAGTGTCGCCTCACATCTGCCGGTGTGTATTCGGGATGCAATTGCCATACCAAGGCTGCGACGGCAGCCACTTGCGGAGCGGCAAACGAAGTTCCATTCTGCATGAGCGGATTTTCTTCGGGTGTCAAGCGAATATTTTCCCCCGGCGCGACCAAGTCAATTCCCGGCCCCCAATTGGACGTGGGATCGTGCCGGCCGTCCTGGGTGGCAGCCCCTACCGCCAACACGGTGGGATAAGCCGCCGGAAAGTACAACGGGTGATCAAATGCCAGGCGCCCCTGTTCATCATACTTGGCGTTGCCCACCGCCGCTACGATCAACACACCTTGCTGCTCCGCCTCAGCGACAGCCTCAGCCAACGCTGGGTGGTGACGCCAACTCCCTTGAGCCAACACGATAATCCGGGCCTTACGTGAGATCGCCTCTCGGATGCCGGCAATGGTGCGGCTCATTTGGCCATCACTGCCATCTTCCATCACTTTGACCGGCATGATCCGGCCTTTTCCCATGGGCGTTCGCCATTGTCCCGCCCCCCACACGGAAGCGATTACTCCTGCCACTTTCGTTCCATGACCCATCCGGTCGTGAGGTGGTTCATCCGGGAAACGAAGATTGACTCCAGGTACCAAATAGGATCGCAACAGGGGATGCTGCAAGTCGACTCCTGTGTCCACGACCGCTACTACCAACGGGTCCGTCCCCAACGAACCACTTCGCCGCATGAACGCTTGCCATGCCTCCGGCGCTTTGATCTGATCCAGAAACGAAAGCCGAAACGCATCGGGTTCTTGCGCCGGCAACGGCTCTCGCTGACCTGCCTGCTCCCGCGCCCGTTCTGATCCGCCAGATGAAACAGAGCCCATGACAAATACAATCGCAAAGATCGATCCCGCAAGCATTCGGACAAATATCATCGCTCTCACCAAAAAGTCCTATTATTTTCAAAAACAGCACCACAAATTGGGTGGAATATGTCGAATAAATCCGATAGAATAATTAATTGTAAACAGCTTTCATTATTGTTTTTCAGTTTGAATTTAATTGTTTGTAGTCTAGTAACATTCTAAATAGAAAGAAAAATATCCTTTTATTAAGAAAGACAGGAGAGGTCACTAAAACCAAACGGCAAGTGGGGATTCAAAGATGCAAAGAGTAAACGACAGCCGCATTGACCGTGTCAAACAAAAACGGCGCAAAAAATGGACATTCCGTATCATTTCCATCGTCACTGTCCTCGTGTTGGGATTCGGGCTGTACTTTGGTTCGCAAATTTGGGGCGTTTTCGCCAACAGTGGCAAAGAACTCAAAAAGTCCGACCTGCGCGATAAAGAAGTCGAAATCAAAAATGAACCGTTCACTGTGCTTTTGCTCGGAACCGACCAGCGGACAACGCGCCCCAATGATTGGCGGGCTGATGTCATGATCTTGGCCGCCATCAATCCCAAAACTAAAACGGCCAAAGTGGTAAGCGTTCCGCGCGACACCTATATCACCATCCCCAACTCCGGTGGTGTAAAAACGAAAATCAACGCGGCTGCTTACTATGGTCGCCAATCTGGTGTGGGCGATGTGGAAAACGTCCGCAAAACCCTAGAAGAATTGCTTCATGTGCCGATCGACTACTACGCACGCATCAATTTCCAAGGGTTTGAAGACATTGTGGATGCATTGGGCGGCATCCAAGTGACTCCCAAGTTCAAATTCACCCAAGCGATGATCGGTGGAGGCTACGCCAAGTTCTACCCAGGAAACACTTACACCCTCAATGGAAAAAAAGCACTGGCTTACGTGCGGGAACGGCATGAGGATCCCCGGGGCGATCTGGGGCGCAATGAACGGCAACGGGAAGTCGTCTCCCAACTGATCGACAAACTGGCCAGTTTCGACGGGGTAACAAAGTTTAGCGAAGTGTCGAAAGCGGTTGGCAAAAACTTCGAATACAGCTTCGATATCACCGATTTCCCAGCTCTGGTGAAGATTTACCAAGGGATTCCGAAACAGAACATCGAAACCATACAAATAAAAGTATTTGACGATAAAGTCCCTGGTTCCGGCGCAGTGTTGCGCATTCCTGAAGAAGAGAAACAACGGATCAGACAACTATTGCAAAAGCAATTGGAGTACAAGCCCAAAGAAGGGCAATTGAATAATGGGAACAGTGACGTTGACGGCACGGCAGACAGCGGGAGCGATGGCAACTAGGGAGGCCATCACTCCCTTTTCTTTTTCCATCCATATGCGGACAGCAACACAAATAGACGAAGCACGTTTACAAACCGCAAAACAAAGGGAATGATAACGATACGAAGGGATTTTAGTCCCGGCAGATTAGGCACAATATTCCGCCTTCTTTTATCTTATCCGAGACCCCCAGCTTCAGCAAATACCGCAAAGAGAGGTATGCGCCATGAACAAAGTGGATCAGCGCCGCGCCCAGCGCAAACGGCGCAAAAAATGGTTCAAATATTTGGCCGTAGCAGTCACCCTGTTGGTGTTTGGCTTCGGCATTTACTACGGATCACTGCTGTGGGGCGCCTTGGCCGACAGCAGCAACCGCTTGGATACCTCAGCCTTGCGGGACCAAGAAGTAAAAATCAAAGAAGACCCGTTCACCGTCTTATTGATCGGTACCGACCAACGCACCAACCGGCCCAATGATTTTAGGACCGATGTGCTGATGCTGGCCGCGATTAATCCGAAGACACAATCCGTCCTGTTGGTCAGCATTCCCCGGGACGTCTATATGACCATCCCCAACTCCGGTGGTGTGAAAACACGCATCAACGCCGCCCCCTTCTACGGTCGGCAATCGGGGGTGGGCGTGGTGGAAAACACGCGGGAAGCCGTGCAAAATCTGCTTCACATTCCCGTCGATTATTATGCGATGATCAACTTTCAAGGGTTTGAAGACATTGTCGACTCCTTAGGCGGAATCGATGTCAACGTGAAGCAATCCTTCTCGCAAGCGATGATCGGCGGAGGCAAAGCGGTCTTCCAGCCGGGGATGATGCACCTCAACGGCAAACAGGCCCTCGCCTACGTACGCAATCGCAAAGACGTCGCCGGTGGGGACTTCGCCCGCAATGAACGCCAGCAAGAAGTCATCGGCCTGTTGCTGGACAAATTGGTCAGCTTCGACGGCATCAGCCAATTTTCAGAGATCACATCCACTCTTGGAAAAAATTTTCAACATGGGTTCCGGATGGACGATATCCCTGCCTTGATCAAAGTGTATCGTGAGATACCCAAACAAAACATCCATAGCATCCACATCAAAGTGGTCGACATCAAAGTCGGCAGCGCAGATATGCTTGACATCCCACAGCCTGAAAAAGAGCGGATTCGCAAAATGCTACAGCAACAATTGGAATATCAACCGAAAGCGGAATGGCTCGACCAAACCGATGACAATCCCTCACCTGATGCAACAAATTAATCACAAGAATGTCAAATTTCTTCAACGCTCTGTCCATTGCGCCTGTAAAGAATTTCACTATAATCAAGTTATAATCTTTCCCCGTATCTAAATTCTCTGTATGCATTTTTATATATAAAATCTAAATACTAAAGTTACCTAGACCAATTCATTCATGTAAGGAGCAGACAATGTCATTTGATAAACAAACAACACCCCCCCACAACAACCGCAAGCGCCTAATTCAGCGCATCGCCATCCTTCTTCTGCTTATCGTGGTTGGTGTCGGAATATATTTTGGCACCCAACTTTGGGGCGTCTTCGCCAAAACCGGAAAACCATTGAAAAAATCCACTTGGCGGACGGAAAAAGTGGTCCTCGAGGAAAAAGACCCCTTCACTGTGTTGTTAATCGGTACGGACCAGCGTAGCACCGACCCTAACAATTGGCGTTCCGATGTCTTGATCTTGGCTGCTGTCAACCCCAAAACCAAGTCAATCAAATTGATTAGTATTCCCCGGGATTTCTATGTCAAGATCGCCAATACGGAAGTGAGAACCAAAATTAACGCCGCCGCAGCCTACGGTCGGATTAAAGGGATCGGCGAAGTAGAAAATATCAGACAAACGGTAGAAAATATTTTCCATGTTCCCATTGATTATTATGCCAAAGTAAACTTCCAAGGCTTTGAAGATCTTGTCGATGCTTTAGGCGGCGTCGATGTCAATGTGAAACAGCGATTCAAGCAGCGTGCAATCGGCGGGAAAATGATTGTTTTCGAACCAGGTCCGCGCCATTTGAACGGCTCTGAGGCCTTAGCATATGTGCGCAACCGCAAATCATTTGCCGAAGGAGATTTTGCCCGCAATGAACGCCAACGGGAGGTCATCTCGCAATTGATTGACAAAATGACCAGCATCGACGGCGTTACCAAGTTCAACGAAGTCACCAAGGCAGTGGGCAATAACTTTGACCATAGCTTCCATTTCAAAGAAATCCCTTCTCTAATTAAAACATATCGGGAAATTCCCAAAGAAAGAATTGAAACCGTCACCTTTGAAGCCTATCCTAAAATGTATGCCCGCTCCGGTTCGGTCGTCATCATTCCCAAAACGGAAATCCAACGGCTTAGCCAAATTCTGCATCAACAATTGGAGTACAAGCCTGATGACGACATGATCAACAAGACCGAAGGGGAAGAGATGGAACCTCCTGCTAATCGGTGACAAAGAGAAAGCGATGGCCAGCCATCCCGGAACCATCGCTTTCTCTTTGGCCTGTTCGCCCAATTCCCCTATAATAAGGTGGAAGGGTGTGAAACGAACGATGAAACCAGACAGCTATCTGACCATTGCCCCTTATGGGGAAACAGAAATCATCATTCAAAAATCTCGCTTCATTTGTCGTGCTAAACATGTGGCAACCGAAGCGGAAGCCGTCCAATTCGTACAGGACGTTTCCAAGAAGCATTGGGATGCGACCCATAATTGCTACGCTTATCACATCACAGAAACCACGCAGAAATCCTCCGATGACGGTGAGCCTGCCGGAACGGCGGGAAGACCCATCCTTGAAGTGATCCACGCCAAGCAGTGTTTGTATACCGCCGTCGTCGTCACCCGCTATTTTGGCGGAATCAAGCTTGGCGCAGGAGGATTGGTGCGCGCTTACAGCCAAGGAGCCGCGGCGGCAATTGAAGCGGCAGGGCTCGTCAAACGGATGATGCATCAACAAGTGGTAATCACATTTGATTATTCTTTCATGGGCAAAATGGAACATGAATTGCATCGAACCGGTTATTTGTTGGAAACGCCGTCCTTTGCCGACAAAGTGAGTTGGGCCGTTTGGACGCCACTAGGCGAAGAACAAAAACTGATTGAGCAAGTAACCAACTGGACCCACGGTCAGGCGGTACTATCGCTCGGTGAAGCCGAATATAAAGATGTACCTCTTTAAAGACCGTCTAAGTGGGGACATTATCGCGGATTCCGCTACCGGTTAAACAGTGAAGAGCCACACCCTGTAAATGGGGTGTGGCTCTTCCAGCTTTAAAACGCCGGCACGACAGACCCGTTGTACTTTTTGAGGATAAAGTCTTTTACCTTTTGCGAAGTGAGCACCTTCACCAATTTTTGAACGCGTGGATCATTTTCATTGCCTTTTTTCACTGCCAATACGTTGACGTACGGAGAATCTTTCCCTTCAATAAACAGGGCATCTTTCAACGGATTCAGTTTTGCTTGCAAGGCATAATTGGTGTTAATCACTGCGAAATCGACTTGATCCAGCATACGTGGCAACGTCGCGGCTTCCAGCAGCTTAAATTGCAGGTTTTTCGGATTTTCTTTGATGTTTTTCAGCGTTTTGTCACCTTCACGGTTGTCCAGCTTGATCAAATTGTTTTGATCCAACAGAAGCAAGACGCGTGTGATTTCACTGGTTGCGTTAGGCAGAGCGACCGTGGCTCCGTTTTTCAGTTCACTGATGTTTTTGATTTTGTTGGAATACGCGCCCATTGGCTCAATGTGAACCCCAGCCACTTTCACCAAGTGATACCCTTTTTCTTTGTTGGTGGCTTCCATCCAAGGGATGTGTTGAAAGAAATTGGCGTCGATCTGCCCTTCTTCCACACTTTTATTCGGCAACACATAATCTTGGAACGCTTGGATCTTCAACTCCACTCCCTGCTTTTCCAATTCCGGTTGAACAAACTTCAGAATTTCCTCATGCGGAATTGGCGACGCCCCCACCGTCAACACTGCCGATTCATCTTTCTTACCGCAACCCACGCCAAACGCGGCGACCAATGCGACCAAGCCCGTCGCAATCCATCTTTTCATTTTCATCATTGCCATCCTCCCATGCATCATTTTATTTAATAAAATCGATCCGATTAGGCGGATTATGTTGCGTCTACTTGCCCTGCTACGGGGAATCCCCGCTTCGAGTCCGGCTCTTACCCTTCATTCACCGTTTGTCCAAGCGACGAACCAACCAATCCCCTACCATTTGAATGAGCTGCACCATCACAACCAACAGCAAACCACAAATATACAGCATACCATCATTGAACGATTGAAAGCCGTACCTAAACGCCGCATCTCCCAAACCGCCTCCGCCAACAATCCCTGCCATCGCCGAGAAGCTGATCAAGGATACGCAAGTGACGGTCAATCCGGAGACAATGGCCGGCATCGCTTCTGGTAACAGCACTTTCCAGATAATGTTCAAACGGGAAGCCCCCATCGCTTGCGCCGCTTCAATCACCCCGCGGTCAATTTCCCTGAGAGCGGTCTCCACCATTCTGGCGTAAAAAGGTGCCGCACCAGCGATCAATGGCACAGTTGCTGCTGTGGGCCCGAGCGTGGTTCCCACCAAAAACTCCGCGACAGGAAATAAGAAAAGTACTAGGACAATAAACGGTACCGCGCGGAAGATATTCACAATCGTGCCCAACGTTCGTTGCACCCACATATTCTCCCAAAAATAACCGCGATCCGAGACGGTAAGCATCACACCCAAAGGAATTCCCAGAAGCGCGGTGAACAAAGTGGATATGCTCACCATATACAAGGTTTCCCCCAGTGCAACGGACACTTGGTTCCAATCGATACCGGTCAACATGCCCGCTCACCTCCACACAACACTTGGCGCACGGCCTGCATCTGCGCCTCTGTCCCATCAACTCTTACGCGCAAGCAGTCATCCTGTTCTCCTGCAATGGCCCCGCTGACAACACTGAACCGAATCCCATGCTCCTTAGCCAATGCTACCAACTTATCCGCATCACCGAGCGGCAATTCAACCACTTCCCCTGACGTGTCATCGCCTTGGGTACTAGGCTGCAGCTCTTTGACAAACTGTTTAGTCAACGCCTGTTGTGGTTGGCTAAAGATGGAGGAGACCATCCCCGTTTCCACGACCCGGCCGTTTTCCATCACCGCCATCTTGTTGCAAATCTGCCGCACCACACTCATTTCGTGCGTGATCAACACCAAGGTGATCCCCATTTCCCGATGAATCTCCTTGAGCAGTTGCAAAATGGATGCTGTGGTTTCTGGATCTAGCGCGGATGTCGCTTCATCGCACAAGAGAATATCCGGCTCGTTGGCCAAAGCCCGTGCAATGCCAACCCGCTGTTTTTGTCCTCCGCTCAACTGGGAAGGGTAAGCGTCAGCACGTTCAGCTAGTCCTACCCGCTCCAAAAGCTGATCGACTCGCTTGCGAATCTGCTCTTTCGGCAACCCTGCCACTTCTAGCGGAAAAGCCACATTTTCGCGAACCGTCCGCGACCAAAGCAAGTGAAAGTGTTGAAAGATCATGCCGATCTTCTGCCGTGCCTGGCGCAATTCTCTCTCTTTTAGACGGGAAATCTCTTTCCCATCTACGATGACTTCACCCTTTGTCGGCATCTCCAGCCCGTTGATCAGTCGCAACAGCGTCGATTTGCCCGCGCCGCTATAACCTACGATGCCGAAGATGTCACCTCGGTTGATCGTCAACGTCACCCCGTCCAGCGCAGTCACGACCGAACCCCCATCGCGCGCCGGATAGGTCTTGACGACTTCTTTAATCTGAATCATTGAGGCTTCACCACCTTTATTAAGCAATAAAAAAATCCCTCTGCTCTGAAGATGGCAAGAAGGGATACGTCTATTGACACACCTTTCTCTCATCTGTCAGAACGAATCTGCAGGAATTGGCACCTTTCTGATGGATCTCAGATGGTTGCCGAGGGTTCAACGGGCCTGGTCCCTACCCCTCTCTTGATAAGAGAATGTTGCTGTATTCAATTATTAACATATTAACTATTGAGTTATAAATTATCATAATAAAAGACATTATGTCAATCGTTATTTATGGCTGGAAAATCTTAACCATCCACACACGGGAGCGATGTCACCTTTCATTGTTACAGGAAATGTTTTTTGTTCACGGATTTATCACATTTTTACCACGAGATTACATTTAGATAACAATACGGCTACTCCCCACTAAATCAGCGGCCGCTGGCGTATAATAAAGACAGATCCTCAAATTGAACTGCTGGAGGTGCCCAACATGGAATACACGGTTGTCGGAAAATCGTTTTGGATTGGTGTGTTGAACGCGACATGTTTAAGTATCCCATTGTGGCTTCTCTTGTACTTCGGCCTAAAGCTGATTTTTTAAATGAGGCAACATCGTTGGCGCACCATTAACAAACTGACTATATCCTGGGAAACCAGGCTGATGAGTATATAAAAACGGGTGGCTTTTGCTTCGATTTAGCAAAAGCCACCCGTTTTCTCATTAGCGCGCCCCATTTCCGGAGATCACGATCCAAACGGTTTTAAGCAAAATTTGAAAATCCATCTTAAACGATTGATTTCTGATGTACTCCAAGTCCAGCTCCAACTTTTCAGCAGGGGTCGCCTCATATCCACCGTTCACCTGAGCCCAACCCGTCAATCCCGGCTTCACCATCAACCGTTTCTTAAATCCTGGAATCTCTTTGTCAAATTGCTCCGTGAACATCGGTCGCTCCGGACGCGGGCCGATCAAACTCATATCCCCGCGCAGGATGTTGATCAACTGCGGCAGTTCGTCAATCCGGGTTTTGCGGATGAACTGGCCTACACGAGTGACGCGCGGATCATTCTTGGCAGCCCATTGCGGACCGTTTTTCTCTGCGTCCGTACGCATCGAGCGCAATTTGAAGATGTTAAACGTTTTGCCGTTTAAACCGACCCGCTCCTGTTTGTAGAAGATGGGACCTGGTGATTCCAATTTGATCGCGATTGCCGTCAAAATCAACACTGGTAGAGTGAAGAGCAATAACCCAATGGAAAACACGATTTCAAACCCGCGCTTGAATGCCAAATAGAAAGAGGCGGGCGTTTTCATTTCTCCGGAGAATGCGCGCGAATTGCTCTCGTAGGCTACTTTTGAACTCATCCGCAAACCACTCCTGCTGTGTATAGTATCAAATCACAATTATTTTCGGCTATCGACTAACTTTACAAAAATGACAGTAACATTACAGCAATGTTTCAAACCGATTACTGTTACCAAGTATACTGTAATCTTTCCACGTTGACAATAGCCGAATTGTGAAAAATGAAATCTTCATGGCCCGTTCTTTCAAGCATGGGGTGTGCGGGTTCTTTATTAGTGTTTACTGTTCCTTGTCCATTTTACGATATTCCGCTTGGTAATATGCGTAAGTTTTGGCCAATCCTTCCCTGAGGCTCACTCGAGGCTCCCAATCGAGCACCCGACGCACTTTTTCATTGTTGAAATAGCTGTGCTTGATGTCTCCCGCCCGATCCGGACCATAGTTCACCTCATGCTTCACACCGGCGATTTCATCAAAGAGGCGAACCACTTCATTCAAAGAAGTGCTAACCCCAGTTCCCACATTTAACACTTCGCCGTCCCCGCGCTCAATCGCACTGAGGTTGGCTCGAGCAATATCCTCCACATAAATGTAATCACGGGTCTGTTCACCATCACCAAAGATGGTAAGCGGTTCACGGCCCAGCACCTTGTCGATGAAGATGGAGATCACACCACCCTCGCCACGCGGATCTTGGCGCAAACCGTAAACATTGGCATAGCGCAACACGGTGTAATTCAAGCCGTACAGATGATGGTACACCGACAGGTAATGCTCCACCGTGTATTTAGAAACGCCGTATCCGGACAAGGGGCCGATTGGATGGCGCTCATCCACGGGGAGGTAAGCAGGCGTGCCGTACACTGCCGCCGAAGAAGCGTAGACCACTTTCTTTACACCAGCCTTACGGCAACCCTCCAACAAATTGATGGAGCCCAAGATATTGATGTTGGCATCCAGAGACGGATTGTCCACAGAGGTATTCACATGGATTTGCGCCGCTTGGTGAATAACCACCTCAGGCCGCTCCTGCTCCATTACTGCATGCAAATCAGGACTGGTAATATCTACGTTGTAAAAGACGGCATCCGGGTTGACTTGACTCTCTTTTCCGGAAGAAAGATTGTCCACAATCACGACCTGATCTCCGCGCGCAATCAACTGATCGACAATATGGGAGCCAATAAACCCGGCCCCGCCGGTCACTAACACTTTCATTGGATGAACCCCTCTCTCATAGACGCGATGACTTGTTTTCTTTTTGAACCCACTGCGAATCCATTTTGCAAAGCCAAAAGAGGCGCCTGTCACTCTCCCTCACTGCGAGGCAGTGGCGGATAGTGGCTTTTTGGCCGTCAAGCGCTTGCAAAAAGCTAAATCAAGCCAAGCGGATTCCTCTGATCTCCGCCATGAAGATGCCCCTTATGCCTATCTTATCAAGTTAAGCCGCAACATATTTGAACAAATGTATGAAACATCATATAATGATACCTATCCAAATGTTGGAAACGGAAGGGGCGTCCTTGTGATACGATGGTTGTTGCGCTTGCTTTGCACTTTACTGCTAGCAATCATGGGGGCCGTCGCGTACTTTGGTTACCATATCTGGTCAGTAGCGGAACAAGTGTATGAACCAACTTCCCAGTCCAAATCGGCGTTGCGCTCCCATGCGGTGGACATTGCCAAAGACCCTGTTGCCCTGTTGCTTGTGGGGGTGGATGAACGCCGGGGGGATCAGGGGCGTGCCGATTCAATCATTGTGGCTACGATCAACCCTCATCGAAAAAACATGATGCTAACCCACATCCCCCGCGACACGCTGGTCGACATCCCCGGACGGATCAAACGGGACAAAATCAACCACAGCTACGCCTACGGTGGCATTGACTTGACAAGGAAAACGGTGGAGCGGTTTCTCCATATTCCAATAGATGGCTACGTCAAAGTAAACATGCAAGGGCTGAAAGACATCGTGAATGAATTGGGAGGCGTTGAAGTGGAAGTCCCCATGTCGTTTCGCTTCAACGGACACCAGTTCAAGCGGGGAATCATGCGATTGGACGGGGATCAGTCCCTCGCCTTCGCCCGCATGCGCAAAAGTGACCCCCGTGGAGACTTTGGCAGGATGAAACGGCAACAGGAGCTAATTCGCGGAATCATCCATCAAAGCACTTCCCTCCGTTCCCTTACTCAGTTGACGGATGTCTTGGAACACCTCGGCACCAATGTCAAAACAGACATTACCCCGGTTCACATCCTGAAGTTGCAACGACTTTACGCCAACCTACCCTCAGAGCAAATCCGCTCCAGCGGAATCAATGGGGAAAACACCAAAATTAACGGTGTGTACTATTTTCAAGTGAGCGAACGTGAACAACAGCGCATCCACCGCCAACTAGCCCACCACATCAACTGGCAACCGGTTGGGCAATAAAAAAGGAACCCCCGTCTAACGCATAGACGGGGGTTCCTTTGCTTCGTTCAACTTGATGTGGCTGTTTGCGTACCCAGCAATCCGGCATACAGGGCCAATAGTTTCCGTTCTTCCACATGCCAGTTATACACTTCTTCATGCGCCTTGCGGCCATCTTCACTCATCTGCTTGCGCAATTGCTCGTCCTTCAAAATGGTTGTCACTTTCTCCGCCATCTCTTTCGGATTGAGTGCGTCAACGGTGAATCCGCAACCGCTTTTCTCTACAATCTCACGCCACATGGGAAAATCGGTCGCGATCAGCGGCAAGCCGGCAGCCATGTATTCAAACATTTTAATCGGCAGGGATTCCCGATAGTTCTCGATAGGATGCAGGCACACCAATCCCACTTTGCCCTTGCCCAACCACTGCTTCACATCCTCAAAGGGCACACGTCCGTGCAAGGTAACCCGCTTTTCTTTGAGCATTGCTTCGTCCTGATCTTCCGGCCGAATATGTTGCAGGGGACCAATAATGTGCAATTCCGCTTGCAATTCTGGTGGGATGTAATCCATCATCTCAATCATTTCACGATAACCGCGCAGATAAGAAACCCCGCCCACATACAAAATCTTGTTGCCCTCGTCCTCCGTCTTCTCCACGGCGGGCATCGGCAACGGATAATTTTTAATCACTTCCGTCCGTTTGGCACTTGCAAACTGGCGCGCAATGGACTCCGTCGCCGTCACCACCGCCGACAACTTGCGGGCCAACCCCTTTTCCACCTTGTGAACGAGCTTGGACAAAGGTCCGCGCACACCTGCGGGAATCCATGGCTTGGTATGGATTTGTTTTGGCAAGTCCTCATGTGAGTCATAAATGACGGGACACCCTGTCCGCCAGGCGATCAATACGCCCCATGGCAACAGCTCCGGATCATGGAAGTGAAAGATATCGGCCCCGCTCTTCAGCGCCCGCCGATAAAGCACCCAACCGTTCATAAGCCGCTTCCACTTCTTATTCACCCGCTTGACGCCGACAATCCGCACACCATGCTCCAGCCGCTCCTCAAAATCGGCCACGGCATGCAACTCCACATGATATCCCTCCTCCGCGAGGGACTTGGCTTGTTTATGATAAATACGCGAATCGTCGTATGGATGAACCGAACTGAATATCATTACTTTTGCCGCCACTAAAAGGTACTCCTTTCATTTACGCCAATATCCACGAATCAACCATCTCTTTTCTCTAAATTACATAGTACAAAAAAACGTTGCAAATGGATATGTTCTCAATGATCTTTTCCTCAGTTCGTCACTTTCAGCCAAACGGGATGTCAATAAAATGTAGTATTTATCGAGTCTTTCCCAATCATGCAAAAAAGGTGCCTCTCTGTGAAGAAAGGCACCTTTTACCAATTCCTGCCTGATCTAAACGGATTCTTTTCTTTCTGCTTTCTTCGCTTCCCCGAGCGCGATCACAGCCAGTCCCAACCCATAGGTGATCCACATCGGAGTAAAATGAATGGCAGAACTCGGCGCCATCCCACCGAAGAAATATCCGGTCAATGCGGCCATCGTGGAATACGCGGCCCAGCGCAACATCGGGCTTAACGATGGCGAATGCTTGCGGTTGGCAAGCTTCCACAAGCGCCACAACATCCAAAAATAGAGGGACATATAGAGCACAAAGATCAACACGCCAAAGTTAACCAACACCTCGCCCCACCAGTTGTGCAGGTTGACTTTGTTCACCTTGACGCCGTATTTAGCCATCCACGGCTCCACATTGCCCGCTCCGATGCCCATGTAATGGCTTTGTTGCAAGAATTTAAAGCCGTTGATCAACAGCCATTTACGAACCCCCGCGCTTTCACCCGTCTCCATTTTTTCAATGCCCGTATCTCCATCTTCCACGTGCCAAGCGCTGTTCTTAATATCCTGCAAAAATCCAAGTGTGCTGGACAGCTTCGTTTTTGCCGCATTTCGTGCTTCTTCTGACAAGAAAATCGCGCTCAAGCCATTGGCCAAGATGACCGCCGCCACAATAGCGGCCACAGCTTTGGCGATATTTTTCTTAGTCAGCTTCTCCCTTTCAACTGCAAACGGCAGTCCAATAATCAACATCAAAGAAGCGAGCGGCAAAGCAAACGCGGTGTTACTGCGCGAACCCGTAGCGATCAATATATAGATCGTCAACACACCGGTAATATAGATAAACCATTTATGCTTTTTCTGCAGATCAAGCATAAACAAAGCTGTTGTCAAAAACGGCAAGCCCAGTGTGATGCAGGTAGCCAAGTCATTTTGATTGGTAAACACCGACGTAACCGATGCAGACGTTGTTTTAAAGAAAGCTGAGGGAGGCAAATGAATCAACGTAATCGACTCAAACACGGCGTAAAAAATAATCGCCGCAAACACCCAAAACAACACCCGCTTCGCTTTCCACAGCTTTTCTTCCGATTGCAGGAAAAAAGGAAACGACAGCGTGAGCGGCAACATAAACGCCATGTAGAACAAATACTTTAGCGCTGCCCCCATGCTCATCACCCAAGACAGGGAGAGGAGCCCGTACATAAACCAGAAGGCGAAAAACGCCGCATAATAGCGGACGGGATACATATAAGATGTTTCCAGATTCTTCTGCGTCACCAGCCGCAAGATAATCCCACCGGCGAGCAGTACATATGCGATGCGGAAGAATGTTAAATTAAATCCTTCAGTCAAAGGAATCCCCAGCGTTGGTCCCAAGAGCGCAAAAGCAATCATCAAATAAAACAGGGTGTCTAATCGCTTTTGCCTCGGAATCAACATTTCACTCACTTTTTTTCACCCTTTCCCACCCAATTTCGGCAATAAACGGCCGATCTGTCGGAATGAACGAACCGAAAATAATCCCGTCGCAAAGACCGCGGCCACCGTGACGCCAAGCGCGATCAAATAATACGCCCACGCGTTCGGCAACTCATTGCTCTGCACCCAAGTCACACCAATCATGGCGGCCAAGAAAATCGTCAAATATATTAACATCGCGCGGAAACGGAAATCAACCGGATATTCTTTCTGGTTTTGTGTGTAGACATAGATGATCACAATCAGATATGCTACGACGGTCATGCTGACCGCTCCCCAAATCCGGAACAGGGGGATCAAAAGCAAACAGCCGACCACATAGACCACCGCCGCGATCATGAATCCCCGCGAGATGATTTTGGTCTTTTTCTTAATCAACAGCCCCACACCAAAAACAGTATGCAACACATTGAATAGTGTACCCAACGACAGCGCCCAAACATAGAGGTAACCACTGCCAAGTCCCGGCTTTCCGGTGGTGAACAATTGATAAATCGGTTCCATGACAAAAGCGAGCAACATGACGGCCAATGTTCCCACTACCAAGAGCCCTCTGCCGACCAAACCATACAGCTGAGGCGCATCTTCTCTGTCTTTGATCGACATCGAAAAAGGACGCCAAGCCAATTGAAATGGCGATGTCACCAGCACAATGATGCTTGCGAGCCGCATCATGGCTTCATAGATCGCTGCATCATTTATCGAAGACATATGGTACAACATGGGTCTGGAAATGGAACTCATCGCCCAGAATGCCATCAATGTGGGCAAAAGTGGGGCACCGTATTTGATCAGATCGGATAAGTGCTTTCGGGAGAATTTTAATACTAGCTCTTTGCGGAATATAATGAGAAGCAACACGGCCACAGCCGTCTGCCCGACGAGCTGTCCGTAAAAAATCCCCATAACACCGTCCTTTTGGACGATCACAAAATAAAGACTCAGCAAATTGGAACCAATCACATAGGCCATGCTAAAAATATTGAACAACCATACGCGACCGGCATAGCGAGCGTAACCAAGCAAATGTTGAATGATGATTGCGCCAACCGTCGCCAAAAACGCCACGGCCAATAAATAGGTATAATCGCCACTATGATCATATACCACTTCAGCTAACGGTGCACCAAAAAAATAGGCGAAAGCCGTAAAAATCAAACACATGGTCACACTGAAAGCAATGGCGTTGAACAAATACGTTCTGCGCTCTTGCACCGACTTGGCGTCAAAATAGTAAAAGGCCATCGCCGTATCCGTCCCTAGCACACACAAATAGGTTAGGATCAGCGTAAATGTATTGGTTTGGCCCCAATCAGCAAACTGTCCGTTCGTCAAATATTTGATATAAAAGGGGACAAGCATGGCCGAAACCAGCTTGTTCCCCATCGTTGCAACAGCAAACGCGGCAGAGTCTGAGAAGAGTCGTTTAATGAGCTGTTTCATCGTCATACACCTTCTAACCGGTGTTACTCTTGATTTTCCAACAGTTCACGATCCGGAACATCACGCAGCACGCGGGCAGGTACGCCAACGTACAGCTTTTTCGGTTCCGTGTCTTTGTTAACCAGCGCTCCGGCCGCAATGAAACTTTCTTCAGCGACGGTAACCCCCGGCAACAAGATCGAACCGCCGCCCACGCGCGCCCCGCGCTTGACCAACGGACCCCGGACAAACTTGAAGCGCTCTTTGGTGCGCCCCATGAAGTTGTCATTGGTGGTGGTCACAGTCGGCGCGATGAACACCCGCTCTTCCAGCGTGGTGTATGCCGTGATATATGCGTTGGTTTGAATTTTGGTGAACGAACCGATCTCAACTTGATTCTCCACCGCCACGCCCCGGCCGATTACCACGCAGTCACCGATGGTGCATTTCTCACGCACCGATGCTTGGTCGCCAATCATCACTTCCCGACCAAACGTGCTACCGCGGTACAGCACCGTGTTAGCCCCGATCGTCGTCCCGTCCCCGATGGTCAGCGGCGCCAAGGAGGCATCCACTTTCACTGTGGAAGATTTGGCTGGTCTCGGCCAACGTCCCAATACACAGTTATCTGAAATAAATACGTCCGATCCGATAACAGTTCCTGCATGAATGGTCACATTATTGCCAATCGTCACGTTATCGCCTAAAACTACGCCTTCTTCAATAACAGAAAAGTAGCCGATGGAGACGTTTGTCCCCATCCGCACAGATTCATGCACCACATTTTTCATGAAAAACCCGCCTTTATAGTTTTTCGTAATCCGCTTCGATTTTTTGTACACCTTTCATCGCATTACGGGTGTCGAAGATCACTTTGGCTTTGCTTGCGATCGCTTCGTAGTCAAATGCTGTGTGGTCGGTGGTGATCAGCACAATGTCTGCGGAAGTGAGCAGTTCATCGGTCAATGGCACCGTTTCGTACTCTTTGCCGTCCACACGGAAGTTTTTGATATGCGGGTCGACCGTGACGAAATCAGCATTGTATTTTTCCAGCAGTTTTACAATTTCCATCACTGGCGATTCGCGGTAATCATCGATGTCTTTCTTGTAAGCGACGCCCAACACCGCTACTTTGGCTCCGTTCAATGCTTTGCCATAACGGTTGAGGATTTTCATGATGCGGTCGACAACAAAGTCGGGCATCTCGTTGTTGATCTCCCCAGCCACTTCGATCAAGCGGGTGTGATAGTTGTATTCACGCGCTTTCCAGGTGAGATAGAATGGGTCGATCGGGATGCAGTGCCCACCCAAACCAGGGCCCGGGTAAAACGCCATAAAGCCGTAAGGTTTGGTTTTGGCAGCGTCGATCACTTCCCAGATGTCGATGCCCATTTTGTTGCACAAGATAGCCATTTCGTTCGCCAATCCAATGTTGATGTTGCGGAACGTGTTTTCCAGGATTTTTTCCATTTCCGCCACTTTGGGGCTCGACACGACATGTACTTCGCCTTCCAGCACCGAGCGGTACAGTGCGGCCGCCACTTTGGTACACTCCGGCGTAACCCCGCCCACCACTTTGGGGGTGTTTTTGGTGTTGAACACTTTGTTGCCCGGGTCAACGCGTTCTGGAGAGTACGCGAGGAAGAAATCCTGACCCACCTTCAGGCCTGTCTCTTCCAAGATCGGTTGCACGATCTCTTCCGTCGTGCCCGGATAGGTTGTGCTCTCCAGCACGACCAGCATGTTTGGATGCAGGTATTTGGCGATGCTCTTCGCGGAAGATTCCACATAAGAGACGTTGGGTTGTTGGTATTTATCCAGCGGAGTCGGCACGCAGATGGCTACCGCGTCCACTTCCGCAATCAAGGAGTAATCGGTGGTCGCTTTGAGCTGACCGTTGTTCACAATTTCTTTCAGCTCTTCGTCAACGACGTCGCCAATGTAGTTGATCCCTTGGTTCACTTGTTCTACGCGGTTCGGCAATATGTCAAAGCCGATCACTTTGTAACCCGCTTTCGCTTTTTCAACGGCCAGCGGCAAGCCGACATAACCCAGGCCCACTACACCGATGACTGCCGTTTTATCTTGGATTTTGGTAAGTAATGTTTTTCCGCTCACGATCCATTCCATCCTTTGCCCATTAGTTGTTTGCATAGTATTCCTTAATGGTATCAACGATCATATGAATGGTTTCCGTCTCCAACTCCGCGTACAACGGCAAAGCGAACGTGCGGTTGGACATGTATTCGGACACTGGCAGGCTGCCTTTCTCATATCCCAATGGCTTATACACATCTTGTTGATGAAGCGGTACCGGATAGTAAACGCCGGTGGAGATGCCTTTTTCTTTCAGATAAGCCATCAACTGATCACGGTCATCCGCTTGCACGATGTACAGGTGGTAGATGTGCTTACGATCTTCAGCCGCAAATGGGGTGATGAGCGGAGTGTCTTTCAGCAGCTCATTGTACAGGGCCGCGCGCTCACGCCGTCCGTTGTTCCAATCATCGAGGTGGCGCAGTTTGATGCGCAACATGGCTGCTTGCATCTCATCCAAACGGCTGTTGTAGCCGATCATGCTGTGATAGTATTTGGGGTTGCTACCATGTACGCGCAAGATGCGAATTTTTTGGGCCAGTTCATCGTCATTGGTCACAACCATGCCACCATCTCCGTAGCCGCCCAGGTTTTTGGTTGGGAAGAAGGAATAAGTAGCTGCATGGCCCAGCGTTCCGATTTTGCGTCCTTTGTATTCCGAACCCAAGGCTTGCGCCGAGTCTTCCAGCACGAACAGGTTGTGCGCTTCAGCCAGTGCCATGATCTCATCCATGTTGGCCGGCTGACCGAAGATGTGCACCGGAATGATCGCCTTCGTCTTGTCAGTGATTTTCGCTTCGATTTGTTTGACATCGATGTTGTATGTTTTCTCATCGATATCCACGAATACCGGGGTCGCACCCAGCTGGGAAACAACTTCCGCAGTGGCAAAGAAGGTGAATGGCGTCGTGATGACTTCATCACCAGCACCCACACCCGCCGCATCCAGCGCCAACAACAGGGCATCCGTTCCGTTAGCCACGCCGATCGCATGTTTCACTCCTACATAACGGGCCACTTCTTCTTCAAACGCCTTCACTTCCGGCCCCATGATGTACTGCCCGTTATCCAACACCTTGGCCACCGCTTGCAAGAGCTCTTCGCGAATCGGTGCCATTTGCGCTTTAAGGTCCAACAGAGGAATCTTTTTCATGATCATCATGCTCCTTGTTTCGTAAGTGTTGTGAGTTTAACCGCGTTTCTTCAGGTCGTCCATTTTAACCGGCTTGCCAGACTCGGCGGCCTCTTGGCACGCGATAACGAGGCTGAGCGCTTGCCGCCCGGCTTCCCCGTCCACAATCGGCGCGCGGTCTTCACGGATGGCATCACACATGTCCTGAATGATGCATTGATGACCTGGGATGCCAAATGGATCTTGTTCCACACGTTGTTTGACTTGTTCCGCTTCTTCTTCATTCAGGTCCGCGAACGACCAATGCTTAATCCAGTTTGCCGTTGGCCCCCCGATGATGGCCGTTCCGCGTTCGCCGAAGATCGATAACGACTCTTCCAAGTTTTTAGGGTAAATGGTAACGGCCGCTTCCAACACGCCCAACGCCCCGTTTTTAAAGCGGATCACGGACACGGATGTGTCTTCAGCCTCAATATCGCGAATCCGCGTTGCGGCGTAAGAGGAAACCTCATCCACTTCACCCATCATCCACAACAAGAGGTCCATATTGTGAATCGCTTGGTTCATCAGGACGCCGCCATCCATCGCTTTGGTACCGCGCCATGGCGCTTGGTCATAGTATGCCTGGTTTCGGTTCCAACGCACCGTTGCGTTAGCGTGTCCGATTTTGCCAAAGGCTCCGCTGTCCAATTGCCGGCGGAGTTCCACCACAGCGGGGCGAAAACGGTTCGGATGCACCACAGCCATCTTGACTCCGTTTTTCTCGCAGGCCTCGATCATGGCGTCCGCGTCTTCCAAAGTCAAAGCCATCGGCTTCTCGACGATGACATGCTTTTTGGCCTCCGCCACTTGCAAGGTCAGTTTGGCGTGAAGGCCGCTCGGCGTGCAAATCGCCACCACGTCGACATCCGATTTCAGCATGTCGGCGAGGTCGGTATAAGCGGTCACCCCTTCCCGGGCAAACTCCTTCAAGCGCTCTTCATTGGTGTCGCAAATCGCTACCAATTGAGCGTCTTCCACCGCGTCAATCGCGGCAACGTGCTTCTTGGCGATATGGCCGCAGCCCACAATTCCAAAGCGTATCACAAATCTCCCTCATTTCTATTCAAGTTCATCTATCAAACATCTTGTTACAATTAATGTTTTATTTAATTCACATAGGTATGTTACAGGAACATTACAAACCTATCACCAACTGTAACATAGTTGAAATTTTTTGGGTATCCCCGCATCTAAAAAGTCATAAAGTTTTACGTTCTCCCGCTTGGCAACGCAGTCTCAGGGATTGACACACCCTAGCTCTGTTTCTCTTCCAACACACGCGCATACACCGCTTTGGTGTTCTCTGCGTTCTGTTCCCAAGTTAATTTCCGTGACGCCTCTAATGCTTGTTTGCCCATGGTGTCTATGAACGATTCATCTTCAATGAGAATTTTGCGCAGTGCGCGAGTGATGCTGTCCACATCTTGAGACTGGGCCAACAACCCTGTGCGCCCGTCTTGCAGGATTTCCCGGATGCCGCCGACATCGGTGGCGACCATCGCCCGCCCGCATCCCATCGTTTCTAACAGAATCGAAGGCAAGCCTTCACTCAAGCTGGTCAACGCCACCACATCCGCACTGTTGATCCAAACCGGAATCTCCTCGTACGGCTTTCGGCCTAAAAAGGTGACGCGTCCCTGCAATCCCAACTGCTCCACTTGTCGTTCCAATTCTGCGCGAAGTGGCCCTTCACCGATCAGATTCAAGCTCACTTCTTCACATTCAGCGGCAATCGTTCTAAACGCCTCCAACAGATAAGGAATCCCTTTCACCTGATACAGGTTGCCGACAAACAACACCTGCTTTCCAGACAACGGCAAATCCAATGTTTTTCGCGCAGCGCTTTTCTCCATCGGCTGGAATCGGCTGGGGTCAAATCCGTTGTAGATAGTGGCCACCTTCGCATCCGGAACCATCTGGATCACTTCTTGCCGCGCCCGTTCACTCACCGTAATGACAAAATCATTGCCACGTAGCGCCTGCTCGGTCCGCTCATAGACGCGCCGGCTCCGTTTGGGATAAAGCATCACGTCCGATCCGTGAACAGTGCTTACCACCGGCACGCCAAACGCTTGTTTCAGCAGACTTCCCGCATAACCATCGGGATAAATGGTGTGGCAATGGATCAACTCAAACGGAAACTCTTCATAAATGGATGGCAAAACCTTCCGCAACGCATTTACATATAGGTTACCGTATTGGGAAAAGAAAAACCCACCCGGAAACATCCGTGTCGGGACATAGTAGACGGGAATGCCGTCCAACTCCGTGCGCGCGGGCAATTGGCGATAACCTCGCCATTTGCGGTAAAGCGGAAAGTGCGGGATCGGCACAACAACACGCACATCCATTCCCGCCTGTTTCAACGCCTTTGTTTGATTGTGCACAAAAATGCCAGCCATTGGATTAACTTGATTTGGATACATGTGGGAAACCACCAGTACGCGGGTGCCCATCGTGATCACATCCTTTGCAGCGTGGGTAGGATTTTTTTCCTGCCAAACAACGCAGATAGATTGCACGAAAACGGTCGATAATAAAGACATCCACCATTCAGGAGAGATCTTTTATGAGAAGACAAAAAATGGCCAGTGACGCTTATAATTCCATGTTGGGCATTTTTAACGGGTTGTTGATCAGCTTGCCCGTATGGGGAGTGCTTTATTTTCTGTGGCGCATGCTGCACCTATGGAGTTGGTAGGTAACACGAGGCGGAAGGTCCCGCTCATGGGGACCTTCCGCCGCTATGTATTCGCTTATGAGATGGCGAACATCAATTCCCCTTCCGCCACTACTTTGTCTCCCACGCGCGCAATGCCTTTGCCTTTGCCCATGCTACCTCTTAAGCGGATCATTTCCACTTCAAGAGTGAGCGTGTCGCCCGGCTTCACTTGCTCGCGGAAACGGACTTTGTCAATGCCCGCAAAAAAGGCCAATTTCCCTTTGTTTTCCTCTAAGCCCAGCACGATGACCGCACCTACCTGCGCCAGGGCTTCGATGATCAACACACCCGGCATGACTGGGTAATCCGGGAAATGTCCTTGGAAAAAAGGTTCGTTCACAGTCACGTTTTTGATTCCCACCGCGTGCTTGCCCGGCTCCCACTCCACGATGCGATCCACCAACAAGAATGGGTAACGGTGAGGAATAATTTCTTGAATCTGTTTCACATCACATTTCATGGTTTGCTTCTCCCTTCATTTCAAAACGATTCCGGTGACCATTTGTCCTCATTATAGCGAAACGTATGGTAAAAAACTATGTTGACATGAGAACGAAATCAGGACGGATTCATGACAATCCCTAGCCACTGCCAGATTGCTGGCGGTGTTTCCCGCTCATATATGTAAAACAGCCGCAACAGGGCTTGTCCCCCGCAACGGCTGCACATTCACAATGATTCCATGCACGATTGCCCAAGAAAGATTTACAGGACAGGTTCCATCTCCATCTCCCGCTCGGCCACTCGCTCCACGGCACGGGCCACTTCCACATGCACCTTGGGATCAAGCGGATGGGGAACCAATTCTCCAGATGCGGTGCAATCAGCGATCGCCTGCGCAGCGGCCACCAACATGGAGTGGGTAATTTCTTTTGCTCCGGCATTTAGCACTCCGCGGAAAATACCCGGGAAGCCCAACACGTTGTTGACGGAACGCCCATCTGCTGCAAACGCGGCTCCAGCTTTGACCGCTTCTGCTGGTGTGATTTCCGGTTTCGGGTTGGACAGGGCCAGAATCACTTGCCCCTTGCGAACCATCTCCGGCTTGATCAAGCCCGGCACCCCTGTCGTGGCAATAATGATGTCACAATGCTCCATCAGCTCCTCGATGGATTGAAGCGCTGTGCCACCGTAACGACGCAACCGCTCTAGCGCCGCCTCTTGCCGGTCAACACCGCACATCTCTTTGACACCGTAGGCCATGAACATCCGGCAAATCGCCAGCCCAGCTGCACCCAAGCCGATCTGTCCCACGACGGCATCTTTCAAGTCAACGCCCGTTGAGCGGCAAGCAGAGATCACCGCAGCCAATGTCACCACCGCCGTACCATGTTGGTCATCATGCATGACAGGAATCGGCAACTCCTCTTTGAGCCGCTCTTCAATTTCAAAGCAATGCGGCGAGCCGATGTCTTCCAGCAGAATCCCGCCGAATCCTTGATAGATTTTTTTAATGGTGTTTACCACTTCATCCGGATCGCTGGTATTTAACAGGATCGGAATCCCGCTGATGCCCGCAAATCGGTCAAACAAAGCCGCTTTTCCTTCCATGACCGGCATGCCAGCCAATGAACCAATATTCCCCAAGCCCAAGATCGCGGTTCCATCGGTGACGATGGCCACCGTGTTGCCGATGCTTGTATAATAACGGGCCTTATCCGGATCATCCTGAATCACACGGCACACATCCGCCACTCCCGGCGTATACACGCGACGCAAATCAGCGAGCGAACGAATATCCATCCGGCTTTTCATCTGGATTTTTCCGCCTTCATGGGCACGGAGTACGTCATCAGACACGGCATGGACGTAGATTCCGTTTTCCAATGATTGAATCGATTGAATCACTGCATCTAATTGCTCTTTGCTCTCACAATGAACGGTAATGTCCCGGACAGTGGACAAGGGGCCGACTTTAATGGTGGTAATGTCCCCGATATCCCCGTCAGCCATTCCGATAGCAGTTGCCACTTTCCCAAGATTCCCCGGTTTGGACGGGGTTTCCACAATAATGGTTCGAATGATGTTGCGTACTGTCATCTGCGCACCCCCTAAATGTTAATCATACAAAATCTCAATTAATAAAAAAAGAATCGGTCTATTTTTACCGATTCTTTCCGCACTCATTCGCGAGGTACCACCCGCAATTGGAACAGATAGATTAATGACGTGATATAGGACAAGATAATAACAGACCAGAGGAAGACATGCGCTTGGGTATAATCCAGCATGAGCATAAATAAAGCAAGATAAAACAGCACCGTCGTCAGTTTGCCGAAAAAATTCGCTGGCAATGTCTTTTTTCCTTGAAGGTGAAAGATCGCCGAGTAGACGATCATCGCCACATCCCGCAAGAATATGGCTGCGGCCTCACCCAGGCTGATTTTGCCTGAGATGAGCAAGGACAAAAAGACCGCCAGCATCATCAGCTTATCCGCAAGAGGGTCCAACATGATCCCCAGCTGGGTGATTTGTTGCGTCTTGCGAGCCAAGTAACCGTCCACCACATCCGTCAAACCTGCGAGAAGGATGATCCCAAGTGCCCAATACATGCGCCCAGCCATATCGGAGAAGTACACGGCCAAATACAGCGGTATCAAAAAAAACCGCGCCAAGGTTAATAAATTGGGCAAATTCAATTCGGGGTCCCTCCTCACGCCATCAGATAAATGCAAAATCCCCGCCCTACACTTGCAAACGGGTTACGTTTTAAAGATCAAGTCGTAGATATGCTGCCACATACCCATATCAAAAACGTCGCCAGCCGGTTGTTTGCCGATCACTGCGTGACCCACAATCAACCCGATAATCAAGGCCGCCAGCAACGAAACAGGCAACCAAGCGATTTTTACAACTTTCTTCCAAGCCGGACGCGCATCGGCCTCATCCTGTCCCTTAACCTCTTCTGTATATTTCCCACGTTTCTCCTCTTTTGAAACATGCTCCGTCGATTTGGAAGCTGCCTCTTGGCCGGATTCATCGGCCTTGGCAATGTCTTCGGAGAAATCAACGGTATAGGCGGGTTGTTTATACTGAATCTCTGGCTCTTTATCGGCTTCGTCAACCGGAGTCAAGGAGTATTCTTTAAAATCGATGGGAGTCAGTGTGTCTTCTAGAGAAAGGTTGCGTTCAGCTTGATTGGGGGCCGGGGATTGGTCGGCCTGAACCGGTTCGTCCAATGCAGATTGGCCTTCTTGCCCAGCGGCAACAGATTTTTGAGCAAGCGGAAGAACCGATGATTGTTTATTGTCCGGACTCTGAAGGTCTTGTTCTCTGTCGACGGCACCGCTCTTATCCAAATTAAGATGGGTGTCTTGCACCAATTCATCTTCTTTGCTCCACTTCAGCATCCCCACTGGCAAGGTGTCTTTTTTGGCGCTTTTGGTGAGTTTTGGGCTTTCTTGCTCTTTGGGTTCTGGCTGCTGAGTTGCTTCGGTCAACGAGCTTTTTGCCTCTTCCTGCTGTGCGGGATGAACTTGATCCCGCTTGTTGTTGTCTTGGTTTTTATCTGGGTAACTCATCTGCATTCCTCTCCAAAGGCTTACTTCTCCAATTTGTTTGAAAAAAAAGCTCGTCCAATATAAAAGGCTTTAGTTATGTCTGTCACTATTCATAATTGAATATATCGTAACTATGAACATAAGTCTATACTTACACCGTATAGACGCGGGTCTGTTTCGTTTACAAAAAATAGCACCGGAAGAAGGGTGTAAACGGGGTGTGTATCACTTATACAAAGGATATTATGTCATGCTACCGGTGCCACAACCCGAATAAAATTTAAACTTTCATTGAAACTTCTTGGCATTCTGGTTGCGATCGCCGCTTGTACTTAATTTTTGTCGCTTCCCCTCCTCTTATGTGTCTGATCGACTTATGGTATTCCAGTATCTCTTTCACCTGGTTGGCCAATTCAGGATTGATCTCAGGCAAGCGCTCCGTTAAATCTTTATGGACTGTGCTTTTTGACACGCCGAACTCTTTGGCGATCGTCCTTACTGTGTTTCGCGTTTCCACAAAATAATTACCGATTTTAATGGTACGCTCCTTTATATAATCATGCACCCGCCCCGCGCCCCCTTTCGTCATGATTTGCTACATTATATTGGAAGGCACGTTCGGTTATTCTTTGCAAACAAGCCTGGACAAGAATAAACAAGCTTTTTTTTTGGATAAACTATGACAAGATCGCGAAGCCGCGCATAATCCTGTCATGGACAAATGGAATTGCCCACAACGCGTAAAAAGGCACTCTCCATCAAGAAGAGTGCCTGTCTTGGATTATTGTTTCGTTTGCGGCAAATATTGGGCCGGATTGACTGCCTGTTGGTCGCGTCCGCGAACCTCAAAGTGCAAGTGAACGCCAGCTTCTTTTTCAAACAAGTTGCGTCCGGCCTTGCCGATCACTTGGCCCTTTTTCACCATTTGCCCTTGTTTGACCCGAATGTCGTCCAAACTTTGATAAACAGTGGAAATGCCGCTTTCATGTTTAATTTCTATTTGATGGCCCAACACGGGATGTTCTTCGACGCGGATGACTTTTCCTTCCAGCGCCGCTACTACTTCAAAGCTTTTTCCATCTTTGCGAGCAAAGTCGATTCCAGCATGGGGCCAGAAAGCATTGGCGTAATCTACCAAAGCCGCTTCCCGGTCTTTTTTGGATTTGGCTTCATCATAAAAATCCATGGTTTTGACAGCGCCTGAATTTTTGGCCGTGGGCAACACCATATCATCATCGGTCGGGTTGGCCGGCATTTTTTCTTTAGGCAAGGAGGCGGGGATCGGCTTGTTCGTCTCCGTCACGCGGCTCCCATGTTCTTGGTACAACCAAGCAATGGTTAGAATCAGTGCTGCCGTCACTAGATAAATCGCTGGGAAAAACCACTTCTTCGCAAAAAGTTTTTTCCACTTCAACCGTTTTTGGACTTGTTCAAGAGATGTCACTGTTTTATTTGGTTCCTCAGGTCTCATGCTTGTATCACCTCAGGTACCATTCTCGACGGTTTATTTCCTTTTTATACCCAAGTTGGTAAATGTTTCGTCAATTCATGGACGTCGGACGCGCATGCGATTCATCTTCGCGCACCGGACCCGCTTTTAGACGAAAGAAGAAAGGAATGGTATCATGAAACCTTTCATGCCAGATCTCGTATACTTTGAACCCGACGCGCTCAAATACCCGTTGGGACAGGAATTGCATGAGAAGTTCAGCGCACTCGGCACCCCTGTCAAAATCACCCCGTCCCACAATCGCATCACCGACCTTCCCGGATCAACCGAGTTGGAAAAATACCGCATCGCCAAACGCACCTTGGTTGTTGGTATCCGCAAAACGCTGAAGTTTGAACCCTCCAAGCCGTCTGCGGAGTACGCAATCCCCCTGGCTACCGGATGCATGGGCCATTGCCATTATTGTTATCTGCAAACCACCCTTGGCAATCGCCCATATATCCGGGTCTACGTCAATTTGGACGAGATTTTCGCCCAGGCGCAAAAATACATCGACGAACGGGCACCGGAGATCACCCGCTTTGAAGCGGCCTGCACCTCTGATCCGGTGGGGATTGAGCATTTGACCGGATCACTGAAAAAAGCCATTGAATTTATGGCTACCCAACCTTTGGGCCGACTGCGCTTCGTTACCAAATTCGCTCACGTCGACTCCCTGTTAGATGCGGATCACCGCGGCCATACCCGGTTTCGCTTCAGCGTAAATGCCGATTATGTGATCAACCAAATGGAACCGGCCACCTCGCCGCTTTCCGACCGCATCGAAGCGGCTAAGAAAGTAGCTGCAGCCGGTTATCCACTCGGTTTTATTATCGCACCGATCATGATCTTCGACGGTTGGGAGGAACAATATGCCTCCCTGATCCGCCGGTTGGCAGAAGCCCTGCCTCCTGACCTGCCGGACTTAACTTTTGAATTGATTACCCACCGCTACACCGCGACCGCCAAACGCATCATCGAAGAGCGATATCCCAAAACAAAGCTGGCGATGAACGAGGAAGAACGCAAAAAGAAATGGGGACGATACGGACGAGTGAAATATGTGTATCCCGATGAACCCATGCGCGAAATAAAAGAAAAAATCCCTGCCTGGTTGAAAGCTTCTTTTCCAAACGCCGAAATCTGTTACATCACTTGATCGACCAGAGCAGCAACCGCCTGCGCTTGGCGATGCTCAGTCCAAGCGCAGGCGGTTGATTTCCACCCCTTGGTAGTAATGCTTGATGATCTCATCCACCGACTTGCCCTGCGCGGCCATCAGGTTGGCACCCCACTGGCTCATCCCTACGCCGTGCCCGTAACCTTTTGTGGTGATGATGACTTGACCATCCTTCATCTGCAATTGGAAGTCAGACGAAGGCAGGTTTAATGCTTCTCGCACTTCTCTGCCTTTAAACACTTCCCCGCCAATCCGTACCCGCTCAATCCGCGCACCTTGCGTCCGGCTGAGGACGGCAAACGACTGGTTGCTTGTGGGTTGCAATGTGGCAACAGCCAACCGTTTGCCGGTCGCATGTTCCAACTTGCTTAAAAACACGTCCGGCTTCATGCTGATACGGCTGATATACTTGGGCGACAATTGATCCCAGGGAGAGTCCACACTGCGCAAATAGGGGTACTTCTCCTTGAAATAATCTTCCGAGTTCTCCGTGCGGCCGTTGCTGGTGGAGAAAAAGGCCGCGTAGATCGGCTTGCCGCCGTAGGTGATAATCTGCCCCGCTGTGGCATGTACCGCTTCGGCCACTCTCCGTTTATTGTTGGGATAGTTGTAGCCCCATTTTTTGCGGAACACGGCGTCTGTCGCATACGCTTGGTGCTGTACCGTATCTGTCACATGGGCTCCACTGGCTTTTTCACCCCATTCTTTGGCGTCCAGCACTTGCCCTTTCATCAATCGGCCCACGATGTAGGTGCGTGCCGCCAATGCTTGGGCTTTTAAAGCTTCCGAATGGAATTGTGCCGGCATTTCGGCCGCTACCACCCCTTCAATATACGATTCCAAAGGTAGCTGAATCACCCGTTTCTCTTTGCTTAAATAAACACGAACCTGAAGCGAGCTTTGTCCCGTCAGATCCGCCCCTTCCTTCCCCAGCTTGTCCCCCGCATCTGCTGTATCCGCTCCCACCCATGACACCAGCAGTGCGGGAATTCCCATGATCACGAGCAACAATCCTGCTATGCCGATGAGTATCCCTCTTGAACCCATAACCGTCATCCTTTCTCCCGTGATCTCTTGCCGCGAGCCTGCAGCAATGAAAGATGCGTTTCTTGATCCCCCGCTCCAACAAGACTACGCTACCAATCTATGAAACAAAAACGGCTCTTTAGAACGAGATAACAGAAAACAATCGAAAAAGAAGCGGACACAAGCAACCATCCAGTAGAAACGCCAGCTTCCACGGGAAACAAAACAAGCGGCATCCCAAAGGATACCGCTTGTGCTGGCTTATCTTATGCAAATGTTTTTTGATGCACTGGACTTTCTTCCTCTTCCACTACATTCACGCGAGTGATATTTGCACCCAGCGCACGCAGTTTGCCTACAATATCGACATAGCCACGGTCAACATGGTGCAGCTCGGTCAATTCGGTCGTCCCTTCCGCCACCAAGCCAGCCAAGATCAGTGAAGCTCCCGCGCGCAAGTCGGTCGCTTTCACTTGGGCACCTGACAAGGGGTGACCTCCTTCAATGATTGCCGTGCGGCCGTCAATTTTGATCCGGGCATTCATCCGTTTAAATTCTTCCACATGCATAAACCGGTTTTCGAACACCGTTTCCGTCAACAGGCTATTGCCGTCCGCAGTCAATAAGAGAGCCATCATCTGTGACTGAATGTCTGTTGGGAATCCGGGGTATGGCAACGTCTTCACATCTACTGGCTTCAATTTTCCTTCCGCGCGGACATGAATGCCATTCTCCCCATCCAGCACATGCACGCCCATTTCACGCAACTTGGCGATCAGTGGCACCAAGTGGTCGGAGATGGCTCCTTCCACAAACACTTCCCCGCGCGTAATCGCCGCCGCCACCATGTAGGTGCCCGCTTCGATCCGGTCAGGAATGACCGTGTATTCCGTTCCGCGCAAGAAGTCAACCCCATCAATGCGAATTTCGTCCGTTCCGGCGCCGCGCACCTTAGCGCCCATCGCATTGAGGAAGTTGGCCAAATCAACGATCTCCGGTTCGCACGCTGCATTCTCAATCACTGTGCGACCTTCCGCCAAAGCGGCCGCCATCATGATGTTTTGCGTCGCTCCCACGCTCGGGAAATCAAGGTAGATCGTCGCACCTCTCAACCGGTCGGTAACACGCCCTTCGATGTAGCCATGTCCCGTTTCAAACTGCACACCCATCGCCTCAAACCCTTTTAAATGCAGGTCGATCGGCCGGCTACCGATGGCACAGCCGCCAGGCAGAGGGATGCGGGCATGCTTCTTCCGTGCCAACAAGGGACCCATCACCAACACCGAAGCTCTCATTTTGCGCATCAATTCATAAGGCGCTTCTGTGGAGGCTACCTTCTCCGCGTTGATGGTGACTTGATCTTCTTTCAATTCGACTTTCACACCCAAGCACTTCATCATTTGGGTGATCGTCTTCACGTCCTCCAGCATCGGGACGTCCAAAATGGTGATATCCCCACGTGAAGCCAGCAAAGATGCGGCGATCAGCGGAAGCACCGCGTTTTTCGCCCCATGCACCTTCACTCTACCTTTTAAGCGCGCTCCACCTTGAACAATGATCTTTTCCAAAACTCTTCCCCCCATTATTCTAGTATTCTATGGTTATGATGGGCGTTCCGATTGTCAGGACAACCGCGGGCCTTTCCGAATCCATCCGTGCGGCCACTTGCAGGTTCATCGAGCCGCGGCCCGTTTCAATACCCGCGGGCAACACGGGGGAGCGTGCGGAAAGGCTCACAGTGCGGTCTGTCCGCATCCCTTCCACTTCCCTCGCTCCCAACAGAGTCAGCACCTTTTGCGCATATTGCGCTAGCCCGGTCGTCACATGCAATGTTCTGCCTCGGATCGAAAAATGATAATCGGCAATAATTCCATATGATTGCAACAGTCTTGTACAACGTCTCTTCAGTGCTTGAAAGGATTGCGTCGGAACCCCTCGTCCCATCAATTGAAGTGACACGTATGGGGTAACATATTTATCTCCAAGTCTATCATGAATTACAATGAATTTGATTACTGTATTTCCATAGCGTTGATCGACAGCCGTGTATTTTACCCCATCTCGGCCGACGGTCTTGTGCACGTTCCCCGTACCCAGCCCATGCGATAAACGTTGTACCCAGTCTTCCAACTGCTGTGCTTGTATGGCTTGACGCAAGCGTCCCCCATGGTGCAGCGTGAAAACTTCTGGTTGAACGTTCAGGGTGTGCAAAGCCGCTAGCAACCGCTGTTCTGGTTCGATCGGTTGCATCTGGGCCCCTTGCAACAGCAGCGATAGCACAATGAGCAAGCCCCATTCGATTCGGCGCAAATTTTTCATTTTCAACCTCTCCCACGAATTGGCATTATTTCCATTTTTCGCATTCGTGGCAAAGATTATACCTTCCGCTTTTATCGCAACAGGGTGCCCACCAACCGTGACCATCCGAGATAGTCGATCACAAACGATGCCAAACCGTGCCCCAGCACAATCGAAACAACTGAAAGCAACAGTCTGGCCTGCATCACCCGGTTGGGGCGAATGAGGACATCCCAACGGACTCCCGTCAGAATCCACCAGCAAAACACGATGCTACCGAGGGAGATGAGGATGTTCACCAATGATTCCATCGCCAGTTGCCCTACTCCATTCATTTTATGCACACCCCCAATCGCAGGTTCTGCACATGGTATCATGGTACAAAAAAACGCCTTGAATAGCAAAGAATTTTTTATTACAAGTCATCAACATTAAACCCCCCGCTCGCTTTTGGCAAACGGGGGGTTTCTTTTGCGGCCGCACCGTCACTGGGGTGCGCCACTGGAGGCAATGGACAACACCGAAGTCCAATCCAATTCACCGATAAACGTCAAGAGCGGTTCGGGGAACAAACCCAAGCCGATCGTCCCACCCACTCCCAACAGGATGGCGATCGTAGCCAACCACGGCACCGGCACTTTTTGATCGGAGTAGGGAGGGAGAAAATACATTTGGCGTACAATACCAAAGTAATAGTAGTACGACACAATGGTCGTCAAGATCATCACCGCTGCCAACCATTCCTGATTGTTAAACAGCGTGCTGGTAATCAAATAAAACTTTCCAAAAAACCCAGCGGTCAACGGTAGCCCCGCCAAAGAAATCAGAAACAGGGTCATGGCTGCCGCCAACCACGGCGAACGGCGGGACAATCCTGCAAACGCGCTAATGCCTCCATGCCCCCGGTCTTTGGTAACGAATTCGATCACTACAAATGCCCCAAAGGTCATAAACAGATACGCGACCAAATAGAACAGCATACTAGGGAACAGGTCAAACGGCACCAAGCCAATCGTGGCAAACGGTACAACGAGGTATCCGGCTTGGGCAATGCTGGAATAGGCCATTAACCGTTTGGCATTGGTCTGCCTCAAAGCGATCGTGTTACCCAAAATCATGGACAAAGCAGCGACGATCATCAACATCCACGAGACCACTTCCATCCAGCTCGCGTCGGACATCAACGGGCTGTAAGCTACAAGGAGCACCCGGATGATAAAAGCGAATGCAGCGGTTTTGGACACGATGGCCAAAAAGGCGGCTATTGGCGTGGATGCCCCTTGGTACACATCGGGCGCCCACATATGAAATGGAACAAAGGCAACCTTAAAACCAAATCCCACCATCATCAAGAAGAGGGACAAGTAAATAAACAAGTGCCCTGAACCGCCCATCCCTTCGGCGAAACGCCGGCTGATTTCAAACAGGTTCGTGCTACCTGCAAGGCCGTAGGCAAACGACATCCCATACAGGATGAACGCGCTGGAAACTCCCCCGAGAACCACGTATTTCCAAGCCGCTTCATTGGCTTCCCCCCGCTCTTTGCGGATGCCCACCAAGATGTAGGAGGAAAGGCTCAGGAGTTCCAATCCTACAAACAACGTGATCAAATCAGCGGAGGAAACCATCACCATCGCCCCAAGCAAGGCAGTAAGGAGCAAATAGTAGTATTCGCCTTCCCGCGACTTCCACTCTTCCTTCCCCGACGCCAGGGAAAACAGAAAGACCCCGGCAGTTCCGGCCAGCAAAATCGCTTTGAACATCAAGCTAAATGAATCAATGCGATAAGTATCAGCCAAAATCTGATATGGCTCATGCCCGAACGCCATCGCCACGAACACGCCAGCCAGCACGACCGCCGCTAAGCCAAACCAGCCGATCACTTTGCGCGAACGCGATTCCTTCAGCAACAAATCAATGATGGAAAGGAGGGCGGCGGCAGAGACAATCACCAACTCGGGCGCCATCACCCTCAGATCAAAATCGAGCAATATTTGTTCCACGCCTCTACCCTCCTATTCCCGCTAAAATAACTTCCAGTGTCTGTTCCATCGGATAAGCCAGCACGGCCGGATAAACTCCGATGACTACGATTAAAAACACCAGTGTAAACAGGGAGCCGACTTCCCATCCTTTGACGTCGGCCATGTCGCTAAAGCGCTCCTTGAGCGGCCCAAAAGTGGTTTTTAAGCAAGCGCGCAACGTATACGCCGACGCCAGCACCAACCCTAGTGCCCCTACCGCGGCCACAACCGGACGTTCTTGAAACAATCCCAAGAAAGCCATGAATTCACTGATGAATCCTGACAATCCCGGTAACCCCAACAAAGCCATCCCCCCGAACAAAAGCAAACCCGACAGGATCGGCATCGGCTTGGCAAGGCCCCCGAGTTCGTTTAGCTCCGTCGTTTTGGTCCGTTCATACAGGCTACCGACAATGAAGAAGAGCAAGGCCGAAATCAACCCATGGGACACCGATTGGAACACTGCCCCCTTCAAGCCGGCCTCATTCATTGCAACCAAGCCGAACAGGATAATGCCCATGTGGCTAACGCTGGAATAAGCCAGCACCCGTTTCAGCTCCGTCTCCACAAAGGCCAGAATGGCTCCATACAGGATATTAACCAATCCCAATACGGCCAGCACCGTCGCCGCCCTATCCATCAATCCAGGAAAGAAACCGACGCCAAAGCGAATCAGCCCGTAGGCACCCATTTTCAACAATACGCCAGAGTGAATCATCACCACTGGAGTGGGGGCCTCGACATGCACCCGCAACATCCAGGAGTGGAAAGGGAACATCGGCAGCTTGATTGCGAACGCCACGATCAGCGAAATAAAAATCAACCAAACCAAGCTTACCTGTTGCGGTTCCAACAGATGGACCTGTTTGACCAGCCCGCCCGCCTGTTGTTGAATGGTTGCATAATCCAGTGAACCCGATAACAAGAGCAAACCGATCATGGCAAACAGCAGAAAGCCAGAGCCCAGCCCGTTGTAGAGCAAGAAGTGGTTAGCTGCTTTCTCCCGCCCTAGGAATCCCCAAATACCGATCAAGAAAAATGCCGCAACCAACGTCACTTCAAAGAAGATAAAGAACAAGAAGAAGTTGGCGGACAGAAAAACCCCGTTCATCCCGACAAGCAACAGCAACAACAACGTGTAATAAGCTTTGGTACGCTGTTTCACATACACAGAAGCAATGGCGGCCAATGTGGCAACAAGGCAGGTCAGCACCACCAGCGGCATCGACAGGCCATCCACTCCCATGCTGTAATTGAACACAAGCTTGGTCGCCGGAGCTTGCCGATTGATCAAGCCCAGCGGAATGTCAAACCACGGTATCGACTGCGCCCATTGTAGCCCTTGCTTCAATGGGTCAAACCGCCCAAACATCACCAACGCCAGCACCAATGACGGCAAGGTTCCCGCAATCCCCACCATGCGGTGGGCGCGGGTCTTATCTTGGGGCAAGAAAAGCAAGACGGCGAGGCCGATCAAGGGCGCGAAAGTGATGAGTGTCGGCAGTGCGTTTAACCATTGGGTCATTGGAACAACCTCCCCGCTGTCAAGCCGACGAATAATAGGACAAGTCCGATCACGCTAATCAAGGCATATGTTTGCGCCTGACCTGTCTGCAACCGGGAACCAAGGCCGCCGAACGCCGACATGAACCAGCCGCTCAAGTGGACGAGACCACCGATCACAAACCGGTCCCAGCCGTTGAGCACCCAACCGAACCCTTTGAGCGGCCAGACAACCAACACTTGGTAGCACTCATCCACATAGTATTTGCGCAACACCAGCTGATGGAGCCATGGTACGGCTTTTGCCCACTTGGTAGCATCCCATTTGCGCACGCCGTACATCATCGTCGCCAAGCCCATTCCCAAGACAGACACCAAGATGGCCACCACCGGCAACCAGAGCGGAGCTCCGGTCTTAGCCGACACAGGCGCCAGCCAATGATCGAACCAGTGTCCGGGCAGATTGGCCAAACCACTTGCCGTCGCCATGACCGCCAGCACAGCGAGTGGAGCCATCATCACGGTAGGCACGGCTTTGGTCTGAGCCTGGCCGCGACTTTCACCCGCGAAAGCGAGGAAAAAGAGGCGGAACATGTAAAATGCAGTGAAGAACGCCGCCAACAAGCCGATAACAAACAAATCCATTCTCCCTGCCTGATAAACGGCCGCCAGAATTTCATCTTTGGAGAAAAATCCGGCAAACGGAGGAATCCCCGCAATCGACAGACAGCCAATCAAAAACCACACACCCAGCCAGCGATGCGTTTTCCACAATCCCCCCATCTGACGGAGATCCTGTTGATGGTCGAACGCGGTGATGACCGCCCCAGCCGCCAAGAACAACAGCGCTTTAAAGAATGCATGCGTGGTCAAATGAAACACGCCTGCTGTATAACCCGCCGAGCCGAGCGCGAGCATCATGTAGCCCAATTGGCTCACTGTGGAGTAAGCCAACACGCGTTTGATATCGGTTTGCGCAATCCCGATGGTAGCGGCAAACAGTGCTGTAAATCCGCCAACATAAGCCACTACATCCATGGCTAAGTCCGATGCCGCAAACAGAAAAAAGAGATTGGCTACCAAGTACACGCCTGCGGCCACCATCGTCGCGGCGTGGATCAGCGCGCTGACCGGCGTGGGGCCCTCCATCGCATCGGGCAACCAGGTATGGAGTGGAAATTGGCCCGATTTGCCCACAGCACCGACAAATATCAGAATGGCGACCAATGACAGCCAGCCTGCGTTCAGTTGTCCGCTACTCACTGCCTTCGCCAGCGCATCCACTTCAAAACTGCCCACGCGCCAGAAGATCAGACAGATGGCGATAAACAGGCCGATGTCTCCGATCCGCGTAACAATGAACGCCTTTTTGGCGGCCTTTTTGGCCTCCGGTTTCGTATACCAAAAGCCGACCAACAAGAAAGAACAGACCCCAACCAATTCCCAGAATACATAAATCTGCAACAGATTGGCCGACATCACTAAGCCAAGCATCGAACAAGTGAATAGGGACAGATAGGCGTAAAACACGTGAAACCGCGCATCAGCATGCATGTAACCGTAGGAGTAAAGCTGAACCAATAAGCTGACGCTGGTCACGATCAACAACATCAATACTTGCAAAGGTCCCAACGTCACTGACAACTGGACCATTTGGTCTTCTATGGATAACCAGGGGAACTGCCATGCCAACAGTGGCCCTCCAATCGCGCTGTTCCACACCAGTGGCAGCGTCAACAGAAAGGAGAGCCCGGTCGCCACGATCCCCATTCCCGCAATGACAGGTTTCGCCCATTTCTTGCCCATGAGCAGAAACAGAAAGGCGAGAAAAGGAAAGAGGGGAATCAGCAAAGCAACATTTGTGCCCATATTGAATCCTTCCTTCTTTTGTTCTGATTAGAACGTATTTTGCATTCTGACCGTGAAAACGGCGCATTTCGGACGATCAGCCTTTCATCGAATTGTAACGATCCGCTTCAGCCGTTTCGCGGTTGCGGTACAATGCGATGAGAATGGCGATACCGACAGCGGCTTCCGCGGCCGCCACCGTGATCGTGAACAAAGTAAAAACTTGACCGGTCACTCCCGGGAACAATCCGTATTTGGAAAAAGCGACAAGATTGATGTTCGCCGCGTTGAGCATCAATTCGATCGAAAACAGCACCAGCACGGCATTGCGCTTGGTAAGCACGCCATATAAGCCAATGACGAAGAGGATCGCCGCCAAAGCCAAGTAAGAAGTAAGTGTGAGCGTCATTTTTTCCCCTCCCTCTTGGCCAAGATCACGGCCCCCACCAAGGCCACCAGCAGTAGCACCGATGTCAATTCAAATGGGATGACGTATTGTTTAAATACACTTCCCCCCAATTGTCCCACCGTGGCCGCTGCCTTTTGGGGCGCTTGGCTAACCAGTGGAGACCGGTAAATAACCCAAATGAGCAAACCGAACAACGCCCCAGTCGCGCAAAAACTGATGATGCTATGCCAGGAGCTAATGGATGGTTGCTCTTCCTCTTTATGCTTGGTCAGCATGATGCCGAACAACATGAGAATCGAAACCGCACCCGTGTATATGAGAATCTGGATCACCGCCAGAAATTCCGCTTCCAGCAACAAGTAGATCCCCGCAATACTGAAAAAAGTAAATGCCAGCGACAAAGCCATGTGAATGACGCGGGTAGCATTAATCATGAATACGGCTCCGCAGATCGCCATGACTGACAGGATGAAAAACGCGATGAACTCGCCGGAAAACTGAAAACTCATTTTGCTTTTCCCCCTGCTTTCGGCATGAGATTGGTGCTGTTTTCCGAACGGATGTGAGTGTTGTTGTTGTGGAGCCAGTTTAAATCCTTAAACAACTCATCCCGGCTGTACACCGCCAATTCGAAGTTGTTTGTCATCACGATCGCTTCCGTCGGGCACACTTCTGTACACAAATCGCACAAGATGCAAATTTCAAAGTTAATGTCGTAGGTATCGATGACTTTGCCCTTTTGTTCCGGATCTGGATGCTTCTTGCCCGTCAACGTGATGCAATCCGTCGGGCAGATGCGCGCACATTGGTTGCAGACAATGCATTTTTCAGGATCAAAATGCTGAATTCCGCGAAAGCGATCTGGCATGACCAGCGGCTCATCCGGATACTTGTAGGTGACTTTGGGTTTGGCCATATTTTTTAGGGTGATGCCCAACCCTTTAACCAGTCCTAACATCGCCAATCACCTTCCCGTTCAATAGAATTTCCCCAAGAAGGGGACTTCTTTTAACAGCGCCGTCACCAGTATGTTCAACAGTGCCAGCGGCAACAATACTTTCCAAGCGAATTGCATCAGCTGGTCGACACGAATCCGCGGGAACGTCCCTCTCAACCAGATGAGGAAGAATACGATAAACCCGAATTTCAACACAAACCACACGATCGGTGGGATAAAAGTAAGGCCGAACGGCGCATTCCAGCCTCCCAGATAAAGCACAGTGGTCAAAGAAGCCATCGCAAACATGTACACATATTCCGTCAACATGAAGAAGGCGAAGCGGAATCCCGAATATTCCACATGATAACCGGCCACCAACTCCGACTCCGCTTCCGGGAGGTCAAACGGGGTTCGGTTCAATTCCGAGATGGAAGCGATCAAAAAGACGACGAACCCGATCGCCTGCGGGAAGATGAACCAGACCTCTTTTTGCGCTTCCACAATCTCGTTCAGGTTGAGCGATCCCACAGTCATGATGATGCCCACCACTGACATCACCAGCGGAATCTCATAACTGATCATTTGCGCCGCAGAACGCATCCCGCCTAAAAGCGCGTATTTGTTATTTGAAGACCAACCGCCGACCAAGATCGCAATGATGGTAACGCTGGACAAGGCCAGATAATACAAAAGTCCCACCGCAAAATCGGCAAATTGGATGGTGTCGGTGAAAGGAATCACCGCCAGGATGGCAAACGCCGGAATAAACGCCAGCGCAGGGGCGAGCTTAAACAGGGCCAAATCCGCCTTTTTCGGTGTGACATCCTCTTTGAGAAGCAGTTTGAGCACGTCAGCGACGGTCTGCAACAGCCCCCACGGCCCCACACGATTGGGCCCGATGCGGCCTTGTATCCATCCAAGCACTTTCCGCTCAAAAAAGATTGCGTATGTAACAAACCCCAACACGATCAAGAGCAAGATCACCGGACCCAGCACCAGCCACGGATTCATCAGCCGTCCACCTCCCCAAGCACGATGTCGATTCCGCCCAAGATGGCGACCAAGTTGGAGATGTTTTGGCCCCTTAACAACTCAGGCAAAATCTGCAAATTATAAAACGAAGGGCGTCGGAACTTCAGGCGCCAAGGCTTATCCTTGCCTTTGCTGACAATGTGGCAACCCAACTCTCCCCGCGGCGACTCGATCCCCACGTAAACCTCACCTTCCGGTACCCGAAGCACACGTGGTACCTTGCCCATAATCTTGCCCTCAGCGGGAAACGCATTAACCGCCTGTTGCAAGATATTGAGCGACTCCACCACCTCATTCATGCGACACATGTACTTCTCATACAAGTCACCCGTTTTGCCCACAGGCACATTAAATGTGAACCGATCATAGATCGAATACGGCTGTTTTTTGCGAAGGTCCCAATCGACACCCGTCACCCGCAAATTGGCACCGGACAACCCGTAATCTAATGCCATCTTGCGGTCATAAACGCCGATTCCTTTGGTGCGTTGCTTGAAGATCTCATTGCCAGAAATCAACCCATGGTACTCCACCATCTGTTTTTGCATGTATTCGACAAAACTTCCCACTTTGTCAATCCATCCAGGGGGTGCATCCCATTTCACGCCGCCCACACGCATGTAGTTGTAGGTGAGCCGCGCTCCGCATAATTCATTAAACAAATCCAAAATCTGTTCGCGGTCGCGGAATGCGTATAAAAACGGGCTTAACGCTCCGATGTCCAACAGGTAGGTTCCCATCCAGACCAAATGGCTGGCGATGCGGTTCAGTTCCATCACGATCACGCGCAAAAACTCCGCCCGCTCAGGGACTTCCAAACCCATCAACTGTTCGGTCGCATGTACGATCGCATAGTTGTTGGTCATCGCCGACACATAATCGAGACGGTCAGTGTACGGAATGATTTGCGTATAATTCAAATCCTCAGCCAACTTTTCCGTTCCACGGTGCAAATAACCGATCACCGGCTCCGCGTCCACAATGGCTTCCCCGTCGATTTTAACCACCAAGCGCAGCACCCCGTGTGTGCTCGGGTGTTGCGGGCCGACGTTCAATAACATCTCTTCCGTTCGAAGCAAGGGTCACACCTCCTTATCCAGCGGTTCATAATCTTTGCGAAGTGGATGACCGACCCAATCGTCCGGGAGCAAGATGCGCCGCAAATCGGAATGATCGGTGAAATGTATTCCCATCAAGTCATACGCCTCACGCTCATTCCAACCAGCCGCAGCCCACACATGGGAAACGGTCGGTAACACCGCTTCCTCCCGGTCCACCTTGACGCGGACGGCCACTTGATGTTGGTGTGCAAACGATACCAGCTGATAACACACTTCCAGATGCGTCTCATAATCCACACTAGAGAGATTGCGCATATAATCAAACGCCAGCGCCTCGTCTTCTTTCAAGTATCGGGCAACTTCGCTCCAATGTGCCCGATCGATTACCAAGGTGGGGATATGCCCGCTGGGGCGGTTGATATATGCCTCCACCACCGCTTCCGGATGGCAACCCTCCTTGATTCGGGCGACAAACTGTTCCAGCAACGGCTGCATCGGAGAGGGTTCCTCCGGTTTCTTTTCTTCCGCTTTCTTGGCTCCGGCCGGACGAGGTCTAGCGCCGGACGCCGGTCGGGCTCGCCCTGTCGGAGTCGCCTTGGCTTTCCCTTGGGCCTCTTCTCCGGTCTTCCCCCCAGCGGCGGGAGCACCTTTATCCGCATTGGCTTCGGTCCCCTTGGCTTCCATCTCGCTCATGCCTTGGCCGGTTTCCGGTTTCTTGTTTTTGTCCCCTTGTTCACTCATTGACTGGTCACCCTCTTCCCATGCTTGGCCTCATAGCGAATCTTCTCCTGCAATTTGTGGATGCCGTAGATCAATGCCGCCGGATTGGGTGGGCAACCGGGGATGTATACGTCCACAGGCACGATCTGATCGACTCCCTTTACCACAGCGTACGATTTGACGTAAGGTCCACCTGCCGTCGCGCAGGAACCCATGGCGATCACCCATTTGGGCTCAGGCATCTGATCATAGAGCCGGCGCAACAAGGGGGCCATCTTTTTGGTGACAGTTCCCGCTACAATCATCACATCCGACTGACGGGGTGAAGCGCGGAAAAACACGCCAAAACGGTCTAGATCATAGTGCGAACCGCCCGTTCCCATCATCTCGATAGCACAGCAAGCAAGCCCGAATGTCAGAGGCCACATGGAGTTGGAGCGCGCCCAAGCCTTCACCTGCTCCAAGCTGGTGAACAAGACGTTTCTTTCCAACTCCTGTTGCTCAAACGGCGTCATCTGTTCAAAATTTACTCCCATTCCAACACCTTCTTTTTCCAAGCATAAGCCAAACCCAGCACCAGGAAGAAAATGAAGATCAACATTTCCACAAGAATAAATAGTCCCACATCCGAGCGAAGGACATCATAACTGACCGCCCACGGATACAGGAAAACAGCTTCCACATCAAATATCACAAACAGTAACGCAAACAAGTAGTACCGGACGTTGAACTGAACCCAGCTGTCACCCTTGGGATCAACACCGCTCTCATACGTGATCGCCTTATCGGGGGTGGGATTGTGCGGACGAAGCACGCGTCCCAGCGACAAGGCCACAATCGGCAACGCGATGCCGATCAAAAGGAAGATAGCGAGTTGCAAGTGGGTGGGATCAAGCGCCATATTTATCCCTCCTAGCGGAAAATGAAGGAGACGGATCTGTCATCCGTCTGTAAAAACGCTTACATCAATCAAATTCGGGCAGGGGATTCCGCCTAAAAAGCGCCCCGCGAACACTTCCCTCACTCCGAGGTTCCCCACGGGCCTGACAACCCCTCAGGGAAGCCTGCCACAGCATGTGATTCCCTTCTGCAACAGCGCAAAAAAAGGGGGGCACCCACCCTGCTCCAAAAAAAAGCAATCGCGCCTAACAAACCAAACGAACTTCACTCTGGACACCTTCTATGCCAGAGTGCGCCTGGTGAAGATGTCCGGCGGCGCAATACCTCATCCCTATTCACTTCACTTGCCCATCGGTGCTCATTGGGAAATGATGTTTCCGCCGCCTCACATGTGTCAATTGGACTTGTCAGACACACCACAACGTATCAGGCGCATTCATATATAAAACTTAAAGAGATACATAAAAAATAGCCCGTTTCTATTGTTTGATTATACAACACTTTCCTAATTGTGAGAAGGTTGACGAAAACGACGAAAAATTGTCCCATTTTCTACGTTGACGAAATGCTGTTTCTAGCCTGGGCCTGGTCACTCCTAACATAAGCGAATTTTCCCGCATTTATGCCGAAAGAAAAAGCGGAATGAACAGCAACCCTTGCCTTGGCCCCCTCTTTGCATTCATCATTACCTCAACAACGCCCGCGCCTCCCTATGTTTTCAGGGTAAAAAAAAGAGGACTTTAGCTTCACTAAAATCCCCTCCAATAGCACAGCGACTTCTTTAAGCGCCACGCCAATTATACGCCGGCCGACTTAGCTAAGATCGTCACTTTGTCAGGGCGCACTTCAATAAATCCGCCACTGACAGAAATGACCTCTTCTGAACCGTCTTTCTTAATTCGCACCGTATCCCCTTTGAGCGGGCTAACAAAGGGGGCGTGTTTTGGGAGAATCCCAACATCCCCATTGGCCGCACGGGTGATGACCATTTCTACTTGTTCTGAGTAGACGACCTTTTCAGGTGTCACAATGTCCAACTGAATTTTGCTCATGTGGGCGTCCTGCTACTCCCTCGGGTGTCATCTTGGTATCAGCCAAGCGACGTACCTTGTAGCAGTGATTCACCTCCCCATCTCGAGTTGAGGCTAGCTAAGAAAACTGCCTGGCAGAAACCCGATTCCTCTCCGCCAGGCAGAATGTTATGGTTTAACGGGTGTAACCCATCGATTTCGCTTTTTCGATCGCGTCGTCAATGGTTCCCACCATGTAGAACGCATCTTCTGGCAGATCGTCGTGTTTGCCTTCCAACAGCTCTTTGAAGCTGCGAACCGTTTCTTTCACAGGCACATACACACCTGGTTGGCCGGTGAATTGCTCAGCCACGTGGAAGTTTTGAGAAAGGAATTTCTCTACTTTCCGCGCACGGGCTACCAGTTGTTTGTCTTCATCAGACAACTCATCCATACCCAAGATCGCGATGATGTCTTGGAGTTCTTGGTAGCGTTGCAGGATTTGTTGCACGCCGCGAGCTACACGATAATGCTCTTCCCCGACTACATCTGGGGTCAGAATACGAGAAGTGGACGCCAATGGGTCTACCGCCGGATAGATCCCTTTTTGGGTCAGGCGGCGCTCCAAGTTGGTGGTTGCATCCAAGTGGGCAAAGGTGGTCGCCGGAGCCGGATCGGTGTAGTCGTCCGCCGGTACGTAGATCGCTTGCACCGATGTGATCGAACCGGTTTTGGTAGATGTGATCCGCTCTTGCAATTGACCCATTTCCGTAGCCAAGGTCGGTTGGTAACCTACCGCGGACGGCATGCGGCCCAACAACGCAGACACCTCAGAACCTGCTTGTGTAAAGCGGAAAATGTTGTCTACGAACAACAGCACGTCTTGCCCTTCGCTGTCACGGAAATGCTCAGCCATGGTCAAGCCAGTTAAAGCCACGCGCATCCGTGCACCCGGCGGCTCGTTCATCTGACCGAAGACCATCACCGTTTTGTTGATTACGCCAGAATCTTTCATCTCGTGGTACAGGTCGTTCCCTTCACGGGTACGCTCCCCTACCCCTGCGAATACAGACAAACCACCGTGCTCTTGGGCAACGTTGTTGATCAATTCTTGGATAAGTACGGTTTTCCCTACACCCGCACCACCAAACAGACCAATCTTACCCCCTTTTGCGTATGGGCAAAGCAAGTCAACGACTTTAATACCCGTTTCCAACATTTCCGCTTGGGTGGATTGATCCTCAAAGCTCGGTGCCGGACGGTGGATAGGCAGATACTCGTCTGAAACGACCGGACCCGCTTCGTCGATTGGTTCCCCCAATACGTTGAACACGCGTCCCAATCCCGGACGTCCCACCGGAACGCTGATCGGCTTACCTGTATCAACAGCTTCCATGCCGCGAACCAATCCGTCGGTGGAAGCCATCGCTACCGTACGAACAATATTGTCACCCAAGTGGATGGCAGCTTCTAACACCAGTTCACTTCCATCGTTACGTCTAACTTTAATCGCGTTATAAATCTCAGGCAATTGGCCGCTTTCAAATTGCACGTCCACAACCGGGCCCATTACCTGAAGCACACGTCCAGTGCTCATCTCGTTCCCTCCTTAAACTGCATTTGCATCTATCAAAACGGGATGGCCAACCCGCTAATCGTTGCTTCGTTCAAATCATCGCTTGTTCTATTCCAGCGCAGCTGCCCCACCGACGATCTCCGCAATCTCTTGCGTGATAGCCGCTTGCCGTGCCCGGTTGAATTGTAACTTCAGCGATTCGATCATTTCCGTAGCGTTGTCGGTCGCATTGCTCATCGCGTTCATCCGAGCGGCGTGTTCACTCGCTTTACCATCTAAAAGAGCGCTATAGATAAGTGCTTCTGCATAACTTGGAAGCAGAGTGGACAACACCTCTTCTTGGGATGGCTCATACTCATAAACGGTTTTTCCAGTTTGGCTGGACCCCGCCAAGTCATCCCCAGCCAGCGGCAACAAGCGTTTTTCCGTCGGACGCTGAACCACTGGGTTGACAAACTCATTGTACAAGAGGTACAGCTCATCAAACTTCTCTTCCGCATAGAAACGAACGGCTTGCTCCGCAATTTCTTTCACATCGGCAAACGTTGGCGAATCGGACAAGCCTGTCACTTCATTGATGACAGGGTAATTGCGTTTGCGTAGGAAATCGCGTCCCTTGCGCCCGATCACAAAGATCACGTATTCATCTTTGCTTTGGTGGCGCTTGCTCAGTGCAGACACCAGCATGCGCAATAGGTTTGAGTTGTAGCCGCCAGCTTGGCCACGGTCCGAAGTGATAATCAGATAACCGGTTTTTTTGATCGGACGGGAAACGAGCATCGGGTGATTGGCATTTGTCGTGCTTTGAGCGATGTTGATGATCACATCGCGCAACTTCTCCGCATATGGACGCGCCGCCTGCGCTTGCTCCTGTGCGCGGCGAAGTTTGGCCGCAGATACCAGTTTCAACGCTTTGGTCGTCTTTCTGATATCCTCTTTCGCTTTAATGCTCCGCTTAATGTCCCGCATCGATTGTCCCATGTGTTCACCGCCTTTCTGTTGCCGATCGTTCGTCGAGCCGCCGCTTTCTTACACGTGAGCGGCTCAACCGAGCGTCGGCAGTGAAAACTTGTCTTCCTGCTTAGTTAGATGCCACAAAACTTTTTTTGAACGCAGCAATCGCTTCGAGCAGTTTCTTCTCGTTGTCTTCCTTCAGCTCTTTCTTATCAACGATGTCTTTCAGCACATCTTGATGGTTCGCGTCAAGGAAAGCGTGGAACTCCGCTTCGAAACGGCGAACGTCTTCAACCGCGATCTCATCCAAATGGCCTTTGGTTACCAAGTAGAGGGACACCACTTGTTTCTCAACGGACAGCGGTTCATGCTCACCTTGCTTCAAGATTTCTACGACGCGTTTTCCGCGCTCCAGCTTCGCCATGGTCGCTTTATCCAGGTCAGAACCGAATTGTGCGAACGCCGCCAACTCGTAGTATTGGGACAAGTCCAGACGCAATGTACCGGACACTTTTTTCATCGCTTTGATTTGTGCAGATCCCCCTACGCGGGATACGGAAGTACCTACGTTTACCGCCGGGCGCACACCGGAGTGGAACAGGTTGGACTCCAGGAAGATTTGTCCGTCGGTGATGGAGATCACGTTCGTTGGGATGTAAGCAGAGATGTCACCCGCTTGGGTTTCAATGAACGGCAAGGCTGTCAACGATCCGCCACCGCGCTCATCGGAAAGTTTCGCTGCACGCTCCAAAAGGCGGGAGTGCAGGTAGAATACATCCCCAGGATACGCCTCACGGCCTGGCGGACGACGGAGCAACAAGGACAGCTCACGGTATGCAGCTGCTTGTTTGGACAGGTCATCGTATACGCAGAGTACATGTCCGCCGTTGTACATGAAGTATTCACCCATCGCACAACCCGCATACGGAGCCAGGAACAGCAGCGGAGCCGGGTCAGATGCGCCAGCGACGACGACGATGGTGTATTCAAGCGCACCAAAACGACGCAACTTCTCTACCACTTGCGCTACGGTAGAAGCCTTTTGGCCGATCGCCACGTAAACACAGACCATGTCCTTGCCTTTTTGGTTGATGATGGTATCAAGCGCCACCGAGGTTTTACCGGTTTGGCGGTCACCGATGATCAGCTCGCGCTGACCGCGGCCGATCGGAACCATGGAGTCAATCGCTTTGATCCCGGTTTGCAACGGCTCATGCACCGATTTACGGTCAATAACGCCAGGTGCTTCCGATTCGATCGGACGGAATTCAGTGGTTTCGATTGGACCTTTGCCGTCCAGTGGCTGGCCGAGCGGGTTTACAACGCGACCCAACAGCGCTTTACCCACTGGTACTTCCATCAGGCGACCCGTGCGTTTCACTTGGTCTCCTTCACGAATATCTTGATATGGGCCCAAGATAACGATACCTACGTGGTTTTCTTCCAAGTTCAGCGTCATACCCATCACACCATTGCTGAACTCAACCAGCTCACCAGCCATGGCATTTTGCAGGCCGTGCGCGCGGGCAATACCGTCCCCGACATTGATAACGGTGCCTACATCGGTCACTTCGACTTCGGCACGGTAATTTTTGATCTGCTCTTTAATAAGAGAGCTGATCTCTTCCGGTTTAATGCTCATAATGGTTCACCCCAATCTTTCCGTCTGTATGTTCTATCCGATTCTGCCCAGCTTCAACCCATCCTGAAAACGGGCCAACTTCGTCTTCAGGCTTCCGTCAAACAACCGGTCGCCCACTTGCACGATCACGCCGCCCAGGATGTCGGAATCCACTTTTTCGGTGATTTGAATCTTCTTGCCGATAATCGGTTCAAACGCTTTGACGATCTCCGCCTTATTCTCCTCAGTGAGGGGGAACGCGGTCGTCACTTGCGCTTCAGCAATCCCTCTCGCTTCGTTGGCCAACTCATTAAACGCTTGCGCCAGATCGAACACGATGTTCTCGCGGCGACGGTCAGCCAATACGTACAATAGGTTCTTCGTGTATTGGTTCACATCCGCGAACAGCTTGTCAAACACTTCACGCTTCTTGGCGGAGGAAGTGGAAGGATGGCCTAGCCACGCCACCAGCTCAGGGGAAGCGTTAAATGTTGCCGTCACTATTTTTAGATCTCGCTCCACGCCATCCAAGCATTTCTGTTCTTCGGCGACCTCAAACAATGCTTTGGCGTATCGCTTCGCTACTACCGAGCTGGTCATTGCACTCTGCCTACCTGCTCAAGGTAACGACCCACCAGCTCAGCTTGGGCTTTGCCATCCAGTTCTTTCTCGATCAACTTGGATGCGAGCTGAACGGACAGGGCACCCACTTCATCGCGCAAACTGGCAAGCGCTTTTTCTTTCTCGCGTTGAATTTCATTGGTCGCCTCTTTGATCATGCTCTCAGCGCGCTCTTGCGCTTTGGCGATGATCTCTTCCGCTTCACGCTCTTTTTGCGCTTTGGCGCGTTCGATGATCTCTTTCGCCTCTAGGCGGGCTTTTTCCAGCGCTTCGCGTTGCTCTTTGATGAGATCCTCCGCTTCTTTGCGGCTTTTCTCAGCAGCCTTGATCTGGCCGTCGATGTGCTCTTGACGTTGCCTCATGGTGTTCAGCATTGGACGAAGAGCGTATTTGGAAACGAGCAGCATTAAAATGATAAATGCGATAAGCTGGAATACCATCGTACCCCATTCAATACTTAACACTTGATTCACTCCCTTCAGACTTGCGGGAACTTGTGTATGCAAATTACGAATAAAAGGCTTAATCATAAGCAGACGGGGAATAGAAAAACATATTCCCCGTCATTGCATTGGTGAAGACATTAGCCGATGATGCCGAGTACAGCCATGATGCCGAAAGCAACAGCAATAATTGGCAACGCCTCTACCAAAGCGATCCCGATAAAGGTTTGGGTGAACAGCATGCCGCGAACTTCAGGTTGACGAGCAATCCCTTCCAGATAGCGTCCAAACACCCAAGCGTTACCAAATGCACCCGCGATAGCGGCAAAAGACAACATGATAGCACCAGCAATAATCGTCAAATCCATAATAAAATCCTCCTTAAAAATTAAATCGTTTTTTGAATCGTTGATTAATGATCGTCAGCCAACTTCTGTGACATGTATACAATGGCCAACACTGTAAATACGTACGCTTGCACCGTTCCGACAAAGACCGAGTACGCCAACCATACGATCAGCGGTGCTTCGGTCAAGAACCCGCCTTTGAGCAACACGATAATCAGAATCTCACCAGCAAAGATGTTCGCCCATAGACGCAAGCCGTGTGTGACAGGCTTGGCGACTTCATCGATGATGTGGAGCGGGAACATCCAGAAGAATGGTTGGAAATAATGGGATGCGTACTTCTTGGGTGACTTTCTGATGCCCAGGAAATGAGCAACAATCGTGATTGCTAAAGCCATCGCGATCGGCACGTTGATGTCAGCAGTCGGTGATTTCCACCAAGCGTAGGCGTTATGATGCTCCGCTTCCTTGCCCGCTTCACCATGATGCTCTCCCGCTGCTTCAATTCCCAGGAAAGGTATGGGTTCATGGTGTTCGGTCACCACGTTAAACATGAGTCCCATCTGATTCGCGATAAAAATGAACAAAAAGAGCGTGAAAGCAAAGCCATAAAAGCGTTCGCTTGTTTTGGCATCCATGTTGGAACGGACAATCCCCTGGGTGAACTCGATGATCATTTCCACAAAGTTTTGCATACCCGTCGGAACCATTGCCAAGCGGCGAGTGGCCAACATAGCGATGAGGAATACCAGGATGCAACAAATCGTCGTGGTGATCATCACAGTCACGTCCAGCTTTACTTGCAAACCCATTAAGTCAAACACTAGCTTTGGTGTTTTTTCCATGTATCCAGCTTCACCCCTTTCCTGACGTGGTTCGGAGTTTTCGAACCTCCCAAAACTCCAATACAATGATGAGTATATAGCAGATTGGCAACCCCACGACAATCGTGCGGACATCAAAATGCATTGGATATTTGAAAGCGACGAGTATCGCAAGGGCAACCATGAGATAACGATTGATCATGCCTGTTCCTCTGTGTCTGGTGGAACCAGTCGCTAAGGTCGTCTCTCCCGCCAGGCGCACTTTACGCGCCATGTACAAGACGTTATACAGACTGACCAACAAGCCAAGGCCTGCTCCAGCAACCATTTTCTTATACGGAGTAAGTAACCATAGGACTAAGAGTAACGCGAGGAATCCGGCTGTGAGGATCACCACTCGTCGGCGAATGGTATGCAATGGATCCATGAGGAGTTCATTCCTTCACAAATGCTTTCAAAGTGAAAAAAGCAGTGATAAAACCGCTTCCAAGCCCAACCAACACACCTGCGAGGAGCAAAAAAGGTTTGGTGCCCCACAAGGCATCCAATTTGTTCCCCACCCAAGCCCCGCCCACGGTCAACAACACGATCTCCGTGCCAATTGAACTGACCATCGCGGCAATGCGCCACAGATTCGTGTCATTTTTCATGAAAAACCCCCATATGTAGGAAGGATTTCAGAAAAGGGCAGACAGCTTCCGGTTGCTTGGAATTCGTTCGGAGAATCTTAGGAAAACTTCCCTTTCCCCTGCCTATAGTAACGAAGCCTCATCCTTTTTGTCAACGTTTTCTCAAAAACATATGTGACAAAAAAGTCGTTTTTTTGAAAAATGGCTTGCTGTTACTACATTTTTATGGGTTTTGACGCCGTCACAGAACAAGTTATTCACCATATCGCTATTGACATATGCACAGACGTTCTTCTCAACATGGCAACATAAACAACTCTAGATCCGATTGCTGATCCCCATGCTAGAGCGTGTCTAACAAGTCAAGTGGGTGCGTAGATGCGGCTTCAACCCCCTAAGGTCGCTCATGCGCGGGGCGCAGGCAAACGCATGTTGCGAGTTGACCGCGGGCCCCGGCGCCGCCTTGTTATTATTTGGTGCCGAACAGCCGATCTCCTGCATCACCCAATCCTGGGATGATATAACTTTTTTCGTCCAGCTTCTCATCAATGGCTGCCACATAAATGTCTACATCCGGATGATCTTTTTGCACTCTGTCCACACCTTCCGGCGCCGCGATCAGGCACATCAGCTTGATCTGTTTCGCGCCCATTTCCTTCAGGATGCGAATCCCGGCTGATGCCGATCCCCCCGTAGCCAGCATCGGGTCGATCACGATCAGTTCCCGTTCACCGATATCGGATGGCATTTTTGAATAGTACTGCACTGGCTCCAACGTCTCCGGATCGCGATACAGGCCGAGATGCCCCACTTTGGCAGCTGGGATCAATTTCAAAATGCCGTCCACCATGCCCAATCCTGCACGCAGAATCGGCACTAGCCCCAGCTTTTTCCCTTCCAAGACTTTGCACTTCGCCTTGGCTACTGGCGTTTCCACTTCCACTTCTCGAAGCGGCATATCCCTTGTGATCTCATAAGCCATCAGTGCGGAAACTTCATCCACCAACTCGCGGAATTCTTTGGTTCCGGTGTGCTTGTCCCGAATAAATGTGAGCTTGTGCTGGATAAGTGGATGATCGAATACATAAACATTCCCCATGTTAACGCCCTTCTTTCTGTCTTGAATGTCTTCGATTTTTGTTCCCATGATAGTTAACCATAAGGTTCCCCGCGAGACAACCTTTTCTTAGATTATTATTGCCACATGTTGGGTTAAATTTCCCACGGCGCAAAAAAAGCCCTAGCAGAGGGCGCTTCGGGGATGGATCATAACGAACCAAGCGGTTTTCACCGCGCTTCGTTACCTGCCTACACACGCGAAAACCCCGAGAGCACTTGGCTCCCGGGGCTAGCTGCTCCGCTTTTTTATTTGTTCGGGTACAGAGGATATGCACCTGTCAATTTGGCTACACGTTGTTTCGCTTCTTCATGCTTCGCTTGGTCTTCAGGGTGCTTCAGGGTCAGAGCGATGATCGCAGCGATCTCTTCCATCGCTTCCACACCCATGCCACGGCTGGTGACCGCCGCCGTCCCGATGCGGATTCCGCTGGTGACAAACGGTTTTTCCGGATCGAATGGAATCGCGTTTTTATTGCAGGTGATGCCCACTTCATCCAAGAGATGCTCCGCTTTTTTACCTGTCAAGCCCAAGTTGCGGACATCGATGAGCACCAGGTGGTTGTCGGTGCCGCCAGAAATGAGTTCAAGGCCGTGCCCTTTGAGCGATTCAGCCAAGCGTTCGGCGTTGTCCACCACTGCTTGGGAATAAGACTTGAACTCATCGGACAGCGCTTCGCCGAGGGCGACAGCTTTTGCGGCGATGATATGCATGAGTGGCCCGCCTTGGACACCGGGGAAGATCGATTTGTCGATCGCTTTGGCAAATTCTTCTTTGCAAAGGATCATCCCGCCGCGTGGGCCGCGCAATGTCTTATGGGTGGTGGTTGTCACAAAGTCAGCATACGGCACAGGGTTTGGGTGATGGCCCGTCGCCACGAGGCCGGCGATGTGAGCCATATCCACCATCAACCGCGCCCCCACTTCGTCGGCAATCTCTCTGAAGCGGGCGAAATCAATTTGGCGCGGATAGGCGCTCGCCCCAGCCACAATCAACTTCGGTTTGTGCTCAAGTGCCATCTGGCGCACTTCTTCATAGTTGATTCGATGTGTCTCTTTATCAACGCCGTATGCAACGAATTTATACAGCTGGCCGGAGAAGTTGACCGGGCTACCATGGGTCAAATGGCCGCCGTGCGCCAAGTTCATGCCCAATACGGTGTCACCTGGTTCCAACACCGCAAAGTACACAGCCATATTGGCTTGCGCACCTGAATGAGGCTGCACATTGGCGTGATCGGCGCCAAACAGCTGTTTCGCCCGTTCCCGCGCCAGTTCTTCCACCACATCCACGTGTTCGCAACCGCCATAATAACGCTTGCCAGGATATCCTTCAGCATATTTATTGGTCAATACCGTCCCCATCGCTTCCATCACCGCTTCGGAAACGAAATTTTCAGAAGCGATGAGTTCGATCTTGTCCCGTTGGCGGCGCAACTCCTTGGTAATTGCCTCAGCCACTTGTGGGTCTTTCCGCTTTAACTGTTCCATTCAACCTGCCCCCTCGAATAAAAAACTTAACATTCCAATCCTCATTTTAACAGATCTTTCGTTTTTAAGGAGACACTTTTTCAATTTCCCGTACATAAACCGCCCGTGCGCCACCAATTAGCTTTGGACGGGTTTTGGCCATGGTCACATGCGCGCCGCCGATCGTTTTCCGCCCAGGACGAACCGGCACAGCTACCGGCTTGAGATGCATGCCGATGAGGGTGTCACCGATGTCGATCCCAGCATCGGCTTGAATCGATTCCACCAACACCGCGTCAGCTAGATGCCGAAAGGCATAAGCGGCCATCGCGCCGCCTGCTTGACGGACAGGTACCACCATCACTTCCTGCCAACCAAACCGCTCTGCCACCGCGCGCTCGACGACAAGAGCTCGATTCAGGTGTTCGCAACATTGAAAAGCCAAATGAAAACCGGCTTCTTGTTGTACCTCCCGCACGCCGGCGAACAAAGCCGCGGCAATCTCTTCACTCCCTTGCGAACCGATCCGTTGCCCAGCCACTTCGCTAGTGCTCACTCCCAAGACCACCACATGCTTGTCCGTCAAACCGGCTTCCGCCACCAGCTCGCGCATGGCATCTTTCACTTCTGCGGACAGCCGTTCCATTCCGTTCACGACTGGAGAGCCCCTTCCAATTCGTGGATTTTTTGCACGCGGCGGGCATGCCGATCCCCTTGGAATTCAGAAGTTAACCACACTCGCACGATCGAGCGGGCCAAATCAGGGCCAACAACGCGCTCCCCAAGGGCCAAAATGTTGGCGTTGTTGTGTTCGCGGCTCATGCGGGCGGAAAACTCATCGCTCACCACTGCACAGCGAATGCCTTTGACTTTGTTAGCGGCGATGGACATGCCAATACCGGTTCCACAGATCAGGATACCCAAGTCATATTCGCCGCTAGCCACCTTTTCCGCGACCGGGCGTGCATAATCTGGATAATCGACAGAAGTCGCACAGTCACAGCCAACATCGCTGTAATGGATGCCCATTTCATCCAGCAAATCCTTGATTTCTTGCTTCAACCGAAGGCCACCGTGGTCGGAGCCAAGTAGTATACGCATGTTTATTCCTCCTTTGGAAACATCCATCCCCAGTATAACGCAGTGCTTCCCCTGCTGGCGCTTTGAATTGGGCGTTCCTTTCCGGTCATTCCCTCCATTTGGTCACAATCGCCTCGATCGCCGCCTCGATCTCCCCAGCGCACGCCCGGTATTCTTCTACCGATCCGCCATAGGGGTCGGCGATGTCCTGCTGAAATGCCATCTGTTTCAATTCCAGCAATAGCCGTTCTTCCTCAGCCAATAGCGGGCCCACTTCTTTCATCCACGCTTCTTCTGCTTCTTTGGGCCAAGGCTCGTCCGCTTTGAGTGAAAACCTGCTTTGTACCGCCGCCCGATGACTTTCCATCTCCGCATATAACCGATCCAACGCTTGATGTACCGAAACCTGCTCTGAACCGCCGAAAGCGTATTCTTTTAACGTGAAAATTTTGTCCACGCTCTCGGGGAAATCGTGGATGATAAACGCTTTGTGCTGCGCGGTCATCGTCAAGATCACATCGGCCCACGCCACCAACTCCTTGCACAGCGGGGTTGATGCGTGGCGATGAGCGATCCCCTTCTCTTCCAACACCTGGGTCGCCTGCTCCGACGCCGCGGCTCCGTCCAACGCCGATATCCCAGCCGATTTCACATCCACATCCAGCCGCTCCCGCTCAACCCACTTCCGCAACAGCGCTTCGGCCATCGGGCTTCGGCATGTGTTTCCTGTACAGACAAACAACACCTTACGCACATTTATTCACCTCGCTTCCACCTATTCTCGCACGCCCGGGGGCAACCGGACATCTCATTTCGGCCATCGCGCCAGCGCCTTTTTTGCGTCCCGCGTCTCTTTGCCGACGAGACTAGTGGATAAACTTATTTTAATTAAAAATAAACATCCTTATCATCTACTTTACTCAAAGGAATATTTTGGGGCAATAGGGGGCTTATATCATAAATTTGCATCCCAAGTAGATAAGGATCATTCCGCCGATCACCTCGCCATAGGTGCCAATCCATCCCCCCATGAATCTCCCCAGTACCAGCCCGATCCCGGTCATGGCAAAGCTGAACAAACCAAACAACAACAAGGCCAACCATATATCCGCATCGAACAGCCCCAGACTGAGGCCAGCCGACAAAGAGTCTAAACTTACGCTGAGCGAAAAAAGCAGGATACTTCCCCATGAGGAGATGCGAAAGCGCTCATCCTCTTCCCCTTCCCTGATCACATGCCACAGCATGGATAGGCCCAAAAAGCACAGCATTCCGCCCCCCACCATGACTGCGACATCTTTCATCACTTTGCCCAGCAACTGCCCGATCGCCATGCCGATGAGCGGCATCAACACATGGAAAAAACCGACGGATGCGCTCAACTTGGAAATGGTACCGACCGCGGGCCGTTTCGTGCCCATGCCGACGCCAAATGAAAATGCATCTGTCCCCATCGCAAGGGCGATCATGGAGAGGGTGAACAGCTGCCCCCATTCCACAGTCGTCAGCGGCATATCCGCACCTCCCGTCCAAGTCCTCGTCTCATGGTATGCCCTCGTCCAAGAAAAAAGAACTGACGGGATGAGGGACTCAGCGCGCCTCCAACGACAGGGGGCCATTTGGCTCCCCTAAGAATAGACAAAAAGCCAGACGACTCATCCGTCTGGCTTTTACTTACGCAAATCGAGTGTTTTCCCTGCCGCCGCTTTGGCCAAGCGGTTCATTACTGACCGGTATATCCCCTCCTCAGGGAAGGTCTCGGCGAAGATGACATCCACCTGCTGCTCATCAAACTCCCGCAATGCATGGTACAATCCGCGAGCCACGCTGAGCGGGTCCCGGCGCCATCCACAGCGAACAATCACATCCGCCGTAACAAGGTCGCTGTGTTCCTCGGTCACCAACAGCCCCACCCGGTGCCCTTGTCCCTGCTGACGGCTGATTTCACGTTGTAGCGCCTCTTTCACTTCTGCCCAAGGCTCCCGTACCAGCCACACGTCCCCTTCCGGCGCATAATGGCGGTACTTCATCCCTGGCGAGCGCGGAGACTCATCGTCACGAACCAAGCCGGGGTCCACCTCCACTGTACCGACTGCCGCTTGCAACTGCTCCAACGTCACCCCGCCCGGGCGCAACAGGACAGGCACTTCCCCTGTCACATCGACAACCGTTGACTCCAAGCCGTACCCGGTCGCGCCTCCGTCAAGGATCAGGGCTACTTTTCCCCGCAGGTCATCCCACACATGAAGAGCTTCCGTGGGGCTGGGGCGCCCTGAGCGGTTAGCGCTGGGGGCCGCAACGGGAATCCCCGTTTCCAACAGCAACGCCTGAGCAAGCGGATGATCCGGCACCCGCACCGCAACAGTGGGCAAACCGGCGGTCACATTGGACGCCAAGTTGCCTCTGTGTCGAAAAACCATCGTCAGCGGGCCGGGCCAAAACCGGCGGGCCAATTCGGCGGCGATGGGCGGAATGGACTCCACCCAGTCACCCACCTGCTCCACCGCTCCCAAGTGAATGATGAGCGGATTGTCTGAGGGGCGCCCTTTGGCTTTGTAAATGCTGGACACCGCGTCCGCAGAGGTGGCGATCGCTCCCAATCCGTAAACCGTTTCCGTCGGAAAAGCGACCAATCCCCCTCGCTTGAGGATGTTGGCCGCCTCCTGAATCTCCGCCCTACCGCGCAATTCCTCGATTCCCTTTCCCTCATCAACCACCCGACTCAAGCGTGTCTCTATCCATTCCACAATCCATTCTCCTTTTCCTCATCCGCTGTCACATCTGTCCACCTATCTTAACACAATAGAGCAAAGAATTCAGACACCGGTCGTCATTGCTGATGGGAAGGGACGCAGGAGAACACCATCGCCGTTCCTTGGTTCCGGGATCGTTCCACATGTTCGGATTCCCGGATATCCGCCGGCAATTCGTCAAACGCAATTTCGGAAAAACCCAATTGGGTGAAAAATTCCTGGGAAGCGCCCGCTAACAGATACACATGCGACAAGCGCAGTTTGCTCGCATAGGACAGAAGGATTTGGATCATGTTCATGCCCACTTTGGTGTTCCACGGCGCCCGCTCCAACACAAACGAACGCAACAACCCATACTTTCCGTGAACCTCCATGCCTACCGCCCCGGCCAATTGCGGTGTCTCTCCCTCATCCGTGGGCATTTCCACCACAAAAAAATGATCGATATGCTCATCAATTCCTCTATCATTGAGTCCGGCTTCCCTCAACAATTTGCGCACTTGAAAGACGTCTCGCTCAATGGCTCGTCGTATCACGAACATACAACCTTGCCCCCTGTCTCGCTTGTCCTACAATATGACGGTATGACAGGGGGTAAACGCGTAGAACAAAAATCGGTAGAGCAAAGCGCTCTATGTTAGGATATCCTCTTTCTACGCTCATTTTTTCAACAGCTTATCCAACAGGAAAAACCGCACTTGGATTTTCTCTTCTTTAGGTTGCGCCGGTTGGGTCGGTTCTAGCGAAGCGGACAACGACTCCGGGGGTGGCTCCACCGCGTCACCGTTGCTCATGTCGATAAAGCATAAAGGCGGAAACAGCACACACCACCAATTTTCCCCTTCTCCTCGCCCGATCGTAACACGCAACGCTTCATAATTGCCGGCCGGATATACCTTTTCTCCATACAGCTTAGTCGGGAACGGCACGCGCCCAAAATCGACTTTGACCGGATAATCAAATCCATGTTGGGCGACAGTGCGTTCGGCCAATGCCTGAAAACGGGGCAAACGGGATCGAATCAACTGCCGGGCTTCACCGATGTCGCCCGGTTGCTCGGCCCAAGTCTCAATCTCTTTCACCAGTTCATCCCGCACTTTGCGCTTCAACCACTGATCCCGCAGCTGGTCGCTGTTAGCCAAAATGCGTAACCGTATCGCTTGTTCTGGAATCCCCTTTTCCGGATGATCCGGCGCCTGGCGGCCGGAGACCACTGCGGACGATTCCGCGCGAACAAAAGAACATAAGATAAAACCGCTCAACAAAAATAAAAAAATAGTCCGTTTGCACATCTAAATCCTCCCCCTTGTCCTTACCCAAAGTATGGACAGGGGGGCAACCCGTTTATACATGTTTTTGTAATTTTCACCCTACTGCAGAACGCCACCCGACGACGATTCGATCTAGGCCAGCCAAATCTTGTTTTACCGTCACTTCTTGGCAGACATTGCCCAAAAGCTCTGCCACCGCGCGCCCCTGGTCGGCCCCGATCTCAAAGCAGATCAGCTTCGGACCCGCTTTCACCGAAGCTAGGGCGCTCACCATGCGACGATAGGGAGATAGGCCGTCGTCGCCACCGTCTAAGGCAAGGTGTGGTTCAAAGTCGCGCACTTGCCGCTCCAGCTCATAAACCGTCTGAGACGGAATATACGGCGGGTTAGAGACCAGAATATCGATGTCGGATAGTCCTGCCCCCACCGGCGCCAATAAGTCGCCCTGAAGCCAGCAGATTTGCTCTCTGACCCCATACCTCGCAGCATTCATCTGAGCCACTTCCAGTGCGGAGGCCGATAAGTCGATCGCCGTCAAATGCCATTGTGGCTTCTCCAGCGCCAATGTCACTGCAATCGCGCCACTGCCCGTCCCCACATCAACCACACGCAACGCATCCTCAGCAAAACGCCGCCCAGCCTCATCGATTACCGCTTCAATCAGCAATTCGGTTTCCGGCCGGGGGATGAGCACAGCCGGACTGACGTGGAACACCCTTCCGTAAAACTCCTGGTCACCCACAATGTATTGCAACGGCTCCCCCGCCGCCCGCCGCCTGAGCCATTCCTCCAGCTTTGTTGCCAAGTCCGCCGGAAACGGGTCAGACAAATGCATGAAAAATTGCGTTCGATCCAAGCCTACCAGACGCCGGATCAGCAATTCCGCCTCAAAATTTGCATTCTCTTCCGCCCCGTTGTCCTGCAAAAAAGAAGAAGCCCGGCGATAGGCTTCTCTCAGCGTATATTCCCTATGCATCCCACCGACTCCTTTGGCAAACTCGCTCACTGCGCCTCTTTGCTGAGCAGTTTCGTCTGTTCATGCAAAATCAGGGAATCAATCACTTCCTGCAAGTCACCATCCAAAATCAAATCGAGCTTGTGCAGGGTCAAGCCGATGCGGTGATCCGTCACCCTGCTTTGCGGATAGTTGTACGTGCGAATCCGCTCACTCCGGTCCCCGGTTCCAACCGCACTACGGCGAGCGTCGGCCAGCTTGGCGTTCTCTTCCTGTTGCTTGAGGTCATACAGCCGAGCCCGCAAAACCCGCATCGCTTTTTCCTTGTTGCTGTTCTGCGATTTCTCATCTTGGCAGGATACGACGATCCCCGTCGGAATATGCGTGATCCGCACCGCCGATTGCGTTGTGTTCACGCTTTGGCCGCCAGGGCCGCTCGAACAGAAGGTGTCAATCCGCAAATCTTTATCGTGGATTTCGATTTCCACCTCTTCCGCTTCTGGCAACACCGCCACCGTCGCCGTTGAGGTGTGAATCCGGCCGCCTGACTCCGTTTCCGGCACGCGCTGCACTCGGTGGGCGCCGCTTTCATACTTCAGCCGGCTGTAAGCGCCACGCCCCTGGATGGAAAAGACTACTTCCTTAAATCCGCCCAATCCCGTCGCATTGGCTTCCAACAGCTCCACTTTCCAACCTTGGCGTTCGGCGTAACGGGTGTACATCCGGTACAAGTTTGCCGCAAACAGCGCCGCCTCTTCCCCGCCGGCCGCACCACGGATCTCGACGATGACGTTTTTCTCGTCGTTGGGGTCCTTCGGCAACAGGAGGATCTTGATCCGTTCTTCCAACTCTTCTTTGCTCGCCGTCAATTCTTCGATCTCCGCCTTCACCAATTCGCGCATCTCATCATCCAGCTTTTCTTCCAACATCGCCTTTGCGTCGCGCAATTGTTCAACCACATTTTTATATTCTAGATACGCTTGATTTTTCTCTTCCAATCCCGATTGTTCCTTGGAATATTCCCGCAATTTCTTGCTATCGCTGATAACTTCGGGATCGCATAGCAAGCGGCTCAGTTCTTCATATCGCTGATGAATCGCCTCTAAACGATCTAACACAGTTCTCACTCCCACATATCATAAAATCGCCGACCCGTTGGAATATGGATGCGCTTTCCCACCCAACGCCAACGCCCATGCAGATCCGACTCTATAAACACGTTATTTGATTGTACCACATCCCGCACCTTTTTTGGAAGAAACCAAAGACACCGTTCCAATGATAATGTTATGATGATAGAAAATGACAGAAAAGTTAAAGGGAGAACACTGATACATGTACGAAGCACTTTCTGCAATCATTGAAAACCTGACCGTGTTTGGCCCGATCATCATCTTGTTCTACTTGGTCAATCTCGCCGAGCGTTCGCGCACACCAGAGCATCCGCGCGAAGGAAAAGAGTTCGCCTTGGTTCTTTATATGTTGATGGCTCTCGGTTTTGCCATCGTTTTTTTGCTCGGCCTTATCGCCCACTTCCAAGGCGGGCAGTTGGCACACACCCTCCAAGGCATCTATTCTGAACGCATCGTCAATCACTTTGCTAGCCAGCATGCATCCATCGGTATGAGCTTGTGGATTCCGTCCTTAGTAGGCATGCTCGTCTTCATCCCGTCGTTGCGCCGGTTCTTGGCCGGAAAGGTGTTGCCGATCGACCCTGCTCATCGGGTACATACGATGGCGTTATCTTTCAGCATGGTGGTCTGGGTTCAACTTTTCGTCACCGTCGCCATCGGACTCGGCCTGATCAATGACGCCACCGCACCAAACGTGGCAGCGTCCTATACGTTTGCCTCCATCTGGTCGCAAAACATTTTATTCGCCTTACTCGCCTTTATCGGAACAGGGTGGCTGACCCGCCGCAATGGGAAAGAAGTACTGGAGCGCCTTGGCGTGCGCCCTCTCACATTGAAACAAGTCCTTGCTGGGATCGGCATTGGCGCCGCGCTCACCCTGTTTCCAGCCTTGATGACATGGGTGGAAACCCTATTCGGACCGATCGTGGACCAAAATGTGAACGATCTGACCACCAAGATGCTAGGCCCCTTGTTCGATTCCATCCCCGGTGTGCTCACACTCGGATTGGCGGCCGCTTTGGGTGAAGAACTCATCTTCCGCGGAGCACTTTTGCCCCGCTTCGGCATCGTCTACACCAGCGTGTTGTTCGCTTTGATCCACACTAACTACGGGCTCAGCCTGTCCACCCTGATGATTTTCTTCGTGGCGCTGGCGTTGGCGTTTGCTCGCCTACGCGTCAACACTACGTTGAGCATGGTCATCCATGCAACCTACAATATCACCCTCGGCCTGCTCTATATGTTGGCTGGATAAGGGCCAAACGGCAAAAAATCTCAACACGCGCATTGCTGTGTTGAGATTTTTTTATTCAGCGGACAACCAGTTCATGGCAATGGCGGCAGCGCGCTTCATACTGCTCGGAAGCCCCTACTTGGATGACGGGATCATTTACGGCGGCGGGCCGGCCGTCAATCAAGCGTTGGGTCCGGCTGGCCGGAGCCCCGCATTTCACACAGATCGCTTGCAACTTGGTCACATACTCAGCAACGGAAAGCAAGAGGGGGGTAGGGCCAAATGGCTTTCCGCGGAAGTCCTGATCCAGTCCCGCACAGATTACGCGTTTCCCTTGATCGGCCAGATCCTGGCAGACTTCTACAATTTCCGGTTCAAAAAATTGCACTTCGTCAATGGCCACCACATCTACTTCCGATGTGATCAGCGACATGAGTTCCGTTGCGCTGCTGACCGGATGGGCATCGGCGATCAAACCGTTGTGCGAAGCAATCGCTTCACTGTGATAACGGTCATCAATGGCCGGCTTAAAAGCCATCACCTGCAACTTGGCGATTTTGGCGCGTCGAATCCGGCGGATCAACTCTTCGCTCTTCCCGGAAAACATCCCACCGCAGATAATCTCGATCCAGCCCTGGCGCTTGATGTAAAGCCGTTCGCTTTTCACTCTCGTTCCTCCCGTCCGTGTTCGTTACAAATTGTCATTTTAACCGATCTTGACGAAAACGGATAGTTACAAGTTTTCCCGCACAAAAAAATCCAGGATGTCCCTGGATCGACTTTCTTCGCAACAAAAAAGGCAAGCTTCCAACGATCGGCTTGCCTGGCAGGTTTTAACGCCAACAATCTCATTATTTGAGGTTGTATTTCTTTTTGAAACGGTCTACGCGACCACCCGCATTTACCATTTTTTGTTTACCAGTAAAGAAAGGATGGCACTCGGAGCAAACGTCCACTCTCAAGTTCTCAACGGTAGATCCGGTTTCAAATGTATTTCCACATGCACAGGTAACAGTCGTCATTTTGTATGCCGGATGAACTCCTGCTTTCATGCTTTTCACCTCTTTTCCTAGCCATTCCATCTGTGACTCACTCCCCACAAAATGCAGAGAAGTTATTCGCACGATTTCTAGAAAATCACTGCAACATTATAGCATGGTTAACAGCAGGAAGCAAGGCGGTGTCTGTTCACAAAAAATAAATGAATGCCAATTATCTCAATAGCCGCAATGGGTTAATTGCTTTATCTCCTTTGCGCACCTCAAAGTGCAAGTGATACCCGGTTGCCCTGCCGGTCATCCCCATAAAGCCTAAAACCCGCCCCGTCGCGACTTGCTCGCCTTTGCTAACTGTAATCCGGCTCAAGTGCGCATAGTACGTGACCCAGCCTCCGCCATGATCCACGACCACCAAATTCCCATATCCGTTCACATACCCCGCTTGGACAACCTGTCCACTAAGCGATGCATGAATCTCCGCTTTCTCTTTCGCCGGGCTCCAGATATCGATCCCTTTATGTTGCCGCCCATTACGCCAGCCAAAGTTGCTGGTGACCTGTCCGGCTACAGGCCAACGAAAGACAAACTCCCCACTCGATTGCCGCGTTGGTGTTGTCGCCAATCGCGCCGCATTTCCGCGATTTTCCTTGACCCGCTTCGGCGGAGGGGCCATCCGCACCGGAACCGCTATCAATTGGCCAATATATGCCAGTTCGGCGTCGGCCAGTTCCGGGTTGAGATAACGGATCAGCTCCGGCACTGTCTGATACTCTTTGGCCAACCGCGCGACGGAATCGCTCTGCTTGAGGCGAATCCATTTTTTGGTCAGCGGAATCGTCAGCTTTTGCCCTGCACGCAATCGGTCGGGGTCGGGCAACCGATTGACTTGGGCAATCTCATGATAGTCCAAGCCAAATAGCTGGCCGATCTCCATCAGGGTGTCTCCTTGCTTCACCTCGTAAACCAACGGCTTGGTCTCCACCCTAGCGGCCAGATTTCCTTCGGCCACCGCCATGACCGGATTGAGATATTGAAAGATCGCTTCCTCGGCTATCTGTTTCTGCTCAGGTTCCCCATCCGCTCCCTCCAGCAACTCCGCGGAGACAACCGGATGTCTGTCTGTTCCGAACATCCATGAAGCCGATGTGGTAACAGCGAGGGAAGAAGCCAACAATGCGCGTTTGGAAGACATGTCAGCACCTCACAAAAAGATGAAAGTGTCGGGTATACATTCACCCGGTTTCATCTTATGTGAGGCACTCGCTCGATATGTCAGTGAAATGTGCCGCTCATGAAACAGGAGTGGTTTGGCGGGGGGATTTCAACTCCAGGGAGCCTAAGAATTCCTCATTGGTTTTGGCTTGTTTCAGCCGTTTGACAAGCGCCTCCGTGGAATCCGGCGCATCGTTAAGCGATTTCCTCAGCGCCCACAATTTTTCCAACTCCGTCTTGCTCAAGAGCAAATCTTCGCGGCGCGTGCCAGATCTGCGAATATCGATCGCGGGAAAGATGCGGCGTTCTGCCAACTTGCGATCCAAATGCAATTCCAGATTGCCTGTCCCTTTGAACTCTTCATAGATGACATCATCCATGCGTGAACCGGTCTCAACTAAGGCCGTCGCCAAAATTGTCAAACTTCCGCCTTCCTCCACGTTGCGGGCAGCTCCAAAGAAACGCTTGGGACGATGGAGCGCAGCGGGATCAATCCCCCCGGACAACGTGCGCCCGCTCGGCGGGATGACCAAATTGTAAGCGCGGGCCAACCGTGTGACACTATCCAGCAAAATCACGACATCTTTCTTGTGCTCTACCAGCCGTTGCGCCCGTTCTAACACCAACTCAGCCACTTTGATATGGTTTTCGGGCAACTCATCAAACGTGGAGCTCACCACTTCCGCTTTGACGGAGCGTTGCATGTCAGTCACTTCTTCGGGCCGCTCATCAATCAGCAACACAAACAGCTCGATATCCGGATAATTCTCTGTAATGCTGTTAGCGATTTCTTTGAGCAACATCGTTTTCCCCGCTTTGGGCTGGGCTACGATCAAACCGCGCTGCCCCAACCCCACCGGAGCGATCAAGTCCATCATCCGCGTCGATATCCGCTCTGGCGTCGTCTCCAACACCAAGCGTTGCTCTGGATAGAGGGGCGTCAACGCCGCAAAATGCAAACGCTCGGCAGCGACATTCGGATCTTCGCCATTAACCGCCTCCACATGCAACAAACCAAAATAACGCTCATTTTCCTTCGGCGGACGCACTTTTCCCGATACCAAGTCGCCTGAGCGCAGGTCAAAGCGACGGATCTGGGAAGCGGAAATATAAATGTCTTCCGACGAGGGCAGGAAGTTGATCGGCCGCAAAAAACCGTACCCTTCCGGCAGGACATCGAGCACGCCTTCCATGAACATCAGCCCGTCTTGCTCCGCCTTTGCTTTTAATATCGCGAAAATCAGTTCTTTCTTTTTCAGCTGTGAATAATAAGGAATTTGATATTCTTTTGCCAGTTTGTACAAGTCGACCAACCGGCGATTCTCCAATTCGCTCAAGGTGAGCTCCATGGGTACCATCACCACTCGATTCTAGTTTCATCCCTCCTCCGCCAAACAGAGAGGAAGAAGGGTATTATAAAACAAGGTTTGGTTTTTTCTCAAGTCGATGGGTACCTTCCATAAAACGCACGGTTCCTGTTTTGGCGCGCATCACAACGGAATGCGTCTTCGCCAAGTTCCCTTGATAACGGACACCTTTCAACAATTCGCCATCAGTCACCCCAGTCGCCGCGAAGATGGCATCGTCGCCTTTGACGAGATCGTCCATGCGCAAGACTTTGTTTGGATCGGAAATGCCCATCTTCAGGCAACGCTGAACTTGTTCCTCGTTTTCCGGCATCAGGCGCCCAAGAATCTCCCCACCCAAGCATTTAAGAGCCACAGCTGCCAACACGCCTTCTGGGGCTCCGCCTGAGCCAAATAGAATGTCCACGCCCGTATCTGGGAATCCCGTATGAATGGCCGCCGCCACATCTCCGTCTGGAATCAGCTTAATCCGTGCCCCGGCGTTCCGTATTTCCTCAATCAGCTTGGCATGGCGCGGACGATCCAGTACCACGGCAACCAAATCATCCATGTCTTTGCCCGACGCGCGCGCCACCGCTTTCAAGTTGTCAACCACAGGTGCGTCAAGATCAACCAAACCGACTGCTTTCGGCCCCACCGCGATCTTGTCCATGTACATGTCAGGCGCATGCAACAAACACCCGCGATCAGCCACCGCGACGACGGAGAGGGCGTTCCACAACCCTTTGGCCACAATGTTCGTTCCTTCAAGCGGATCTACGGCGACATCCAATTCCGGCATGTACCCCAAACCGAGCCGCTCCCCGATATACAACATGGGCGCTTCATCCATCTCCCCTTCACCGATGACAACCGTGCCGCGCATCGGAATGGTGTCAAACACCTTGCGCATCGCTTCCGTGGCCGCCCCGTCGGCTTCATCTTTCTTCCCGAATCCCATCCACCGCGCCGAAGCGATCGCCGCTGCTTCTGTCACACGAACCAATTCCATTGTCAAACTTCGTTCCATCATTGCCATGTGTAATCCCCTCGCATCTTCATTTAGTATGTCACATGTATAGGATTAGAGTATCACATTTCACCCGATAGGTCATACTCCATCCACGGCCTATCCGTGCATATACAGGCTGGGTCGCGAGTTGGTTCGGTTGTCACAAACAAGGTTCCACCGTATGAAAACAATAAGTGGCAAAAGAAAGAAAAAAGACAGGATGAAGGATGGTTCCTCCCTGTGGCAATCAAACGCACGGCATGCAACCCACGTGGCAGATACACGCTGAAAAGGGAAAGTGGCAATGATTGACAGCGGCGCACCCGCGTCAACTTCGATTGAGAGGAGATGGTTCGCAGGAGAACGATGGAACAATTCAGAATGAAGGGCAGGTTGTATGGAGACAGACGGAAAACAAAACATTCTGTCCAGTAACCGGTAACGTTTTATTCTTTCAACAGTACCCCCAACTACTTTACTTTAGCAGAAAAAAGAAGAGAGATGTTAATGAACATTTGTTTCACTTGTGAATCTACAGTGTACACAAAACATCTTCGCCTTGCATGCGCGAAATCCTTTTCCAAGAAAAACATGTTTCTTTTTTCAATTCAACCCATCTTTAACCATGGTATGCCCAATCGCCCCCCTATCCAAACACCCCATGGAAGCTCCGGGGCGATTGGGCTGACTTTTAAGCGCGCCAAAGACGGCCGCTCTGAGCAGAAGTGGCCGCAAGCGGGAATCCCTTTCCCGCCTTCCGCATGCTCATTTGCCCTTCTTCATCGCGCTTTTCCAGTCGGCTTCAAACTTTTCAATCCCTTGATCCGTCAGGGGATGGCGAACGATCTGCTCCAGCACTTTGTAAGGCACTGTCGCAATATGGCTGCCAGCCAGAGCCGCCTGGGTCACATGCATAGGGTGACGAATGCTGGCCGCGATGATTTCGGTGTTGATGCGATGCGTATCAAAAATCGCGGATACTTGTTCAATCAACTGCATGCCGTCTTGGCTGATATCATCCAAGCGTCCCACAAACGGGCTTACAAACGTAGCCCCGGCACGTGCTGCCATCAACGCTTGGTTGGCGGAAAAGATGAGCGTGACATTGGTTTTGATGCCTTTCTTAGAGAAATGATGAACCGCCTTCAACCCTTCAATGGTCATGGGGATCTTGATGGTGATCTTTTCGGAAAGGCGAGCGAGTTTCTCCCCCTCCTCAATCATGCCCCGGGCCTCGCGGCTCATCACTTCGGCGCTCACCGGCCCATCCACAATGGTCAAGATTTCGGACAGCACTTCTTCAAATACACGGCCGGACTTGGCTACCAAGCTGGGATTGGTCGTCACCCCGGCCAATAATCCCCATTCGTTCACTTGGCGAATCTCATCTACGATGGCGGTATCCAAGAAAAACTTCATGTCTCCATCCCCTTCGTTAACAACTGAATGATTGGGCAAAAGCCCGGGCCAACTGTATCTGGCCCAGGGTGAAATTAAGCTTTGCCGGAGCTTCCAAACAGGCGCATTTTGCCTTTAACCACTTCTTTAATCGCTTCGCGGGACGGTCCCAAGTATTTGCGCGGATCGATCATGTCCGGATTTTTGTCAAGCAGTTCCCGGATCACTTGCACTTGGGCTACTTGGTTTTCCGTGTTCACATTGATTTTGCCCACACCGAGGGAAACGGCCTTCTTGATCGATTCATCCGGTACACCCGAACCGCCGTGCAACACGATGGGTGCATCGATGTTTTTGGCCACTTTCTCGATGATGTCGTAACGGATTTTTGGCTCGCCTTTGTACATACCGTGAGCTGTACCAACAGCAATTGCCATTGCGTCTACGCGGGTTTCTTCCCAGAAGCGGATGGCTTGTTCCGGATTAGCCAGGGTCGCATCCTCTTCTGCCACATCCAGATCGTCTTCCACTCCACCGATGGTACCCAATTCACCTTCTACAGAAACACCGACGGCATGGGCGGCTTCGACCACTTTTTTGGTCAAACGGATATTTTCTTCAAATGGATAGTGTGATCCGTCAAACATTACGGAGGAGAAACCAGCCCGGATACACTTCATAACCATCTCAAAGCTGCTGCCGTGGTCAAGGTGCAATGCAATCGGCAGTCCGGATTCCTCCGCAGCCACTTTCGCCAGGGCAACGATGTTGTTCAGCCCAACATAGCGGATGGCGCCTTCACTTGCACCGAAAATAAGCGGAGAGCGCTCCTCTTTAGCAGCCTCAGTGATCGCCTGGAAATATTCCAGGTTGTTCACGTTAAACTGCCCCACCGCAAATCCTTCTTTTTTTGCCTGAGGTAAAAAATGATTCATTGATACAAGCGGCATGTGAAAGCCTCCTTCAAAAAGATAAACTTATTGTGTCATTTCGACATTATAACACTACGAATTCGAATTGGGTAATCGCATCAATAAAAGTTATTGCGGGTGAGGTGTAAGATCTGCCGCGCTTCTTGCGGTGTGGCGACTGGTCTTCCCAATTCCGTGGCCAGCCGGACGACCCGTTCCACCAATTGGGTATTGGTGGCCAGCTCCCCTTTTCTGTAATAAATATTATCCTCCAAACCCACGCGGACATGCCCACCCCACAGGATGCCAAGTGTTGCCATCGGCAATTGCGCGCGGCCCACACCAGCTACGCTCCATGTCGCTCCTTCCGGCAACTGGCGCATCAAGTGCAGCAGGTTTTCCGGCGTCGCGGGGATGGCTCCAGGCACACCCATCACAAAATCGAAGTGGAGATGTCCCGTGAAGAAGCCGCGTTCTACCAAACGGAGCGCATTGGCCACCATGCCCACGTCAAAAATTTCAAATTCGGGCCGGACACCGTATCGCTCAAACTCCTCCGCAAACAATTGAAGTTGCTCCGGTGAATTCATGAACACCTCATTCCCAAAGTTGACCGTGCCCGTGGTGAGCGTAGCCATCTCAGGCCGAAGTGACAATGGTTGCAACCTCTCTTTCGACGACATACCCACCGCCCCACCAGTGGAAACTTGGATGATGGCATCCGTGTGTCGTTCGATTCCCTCTATCACTTCGCGGTAAATCTCTTTATCTTGTGTAGGCCGTCCCTCCGCATCCCGCACATGCAGGTGAATGATCGAGGCGCCAGCCTGGCACGCTTCCACCGCCGCCTGCACAATCTCATCCGGAGTCACCGGCAAATGAGGCGTATCCTCTTTGGTTACTTCCGCTCCGACCAAAGCCGCTGTGATCACTAACTTTTGCATGATGTATATCCCCCTCCCAACACAAAAAAAACCAGCCTATCGTCCTTTTGGTACCACACACGTGCCAGAAGCACGGGCTACCAAAAGGGGCTGTTCAAGTACGCGCGCTGCGTACGGACGGGCGGGATCTGTTCCCGCTTCAATCACCTTGTACGCCTCAAACGTCATTTTCCGACTGGTGTTGCCGACTTTCTCCAAACGGCCAACCGCTTCAACAAAATCGCCTGCATACAGCGGCGCCAGAAATTCAACCATATCGTAAGCTACAAACAACCCTTCATCCCCATCATGCCTGATCAATATCTCCGTGGCCGCATCGCCGAACAGCGACATGATTTTGGCACCATCCACCAAATTCCCGCCATAGTGCGCGTCCGCTTGGCTAAGGCGCAAGCGGATCTTCGATTCTATCATGCTGTCTCCCTCTCTCCGCGTTGAATTCATGAAGCCAAATGCCGGATTACTTCTGAACGCAATTCCTCAATGTCAAACGGTTTGGTGAAATGGGTCAGCGCTCCAAGACGGCTCGCCTCCGCCACCATATCCAACTCTCCATACGCCGTCATCATGATCACTTTGGCCTTGGCATCAAACTTGCGCAATCGGCGCAACAACTCCAATCCATCCATTCCTGGCATTTTCATGTCCAGCAGGATGAGATCCGGCTTTTCCATCTGAATAATCTCCAATGCTTGCTTGCCGTTGGACGCTTGATAGAAGAGGATTTGATCTTTTGAAAACACTTCTTTCAACAGCAGGCGGATGCCATATTGGTCGTCGACCACCAACACTTTTTTATTATCCATGCGCGACGATCCCCTCCCTTCAGCTCGGCTTTTCTCTAACTGGGTTTTATGCGGGCGTTTTTTGCGGCTCTAAACCGTTTACTCATTTGCTTCACACGTGATGAGGCGCTCACATGGAAAAGGTTTTTCCGCGATTTGTCAGACACGCCCTAGGTCTATTAGTTTATCTTAGTGAATATGTATGACTATTATTTTTTATCGGCAACGCTATTTCCTGCAAAGAAGCAAAAAAACATGAAAATCGGTTTCAATCATTTCGGTTTTCTATCAAATCTCGAACATGTTACTCTATTCATAGTTGGCAAGCGCGCTGACGACATCGCTCGCGCCGCAACCTTGGCAGCGATAAAGGAGGAAAGCCATGCAATTTACCTATCAAATTGAATTTAACGCACCCATTGAAGAGGTATTTCATTGGCTGGTGGACCCTCAACAACAACAAGAGTGGAAAACCGAGCTGCTGGAGACCAAATGGCTGGAGCTTTACAATCCGGAGAATCCGGTTGGCATTCGATTCACCCAAACCGTGCGCCAAGGCAAAAACACCTTGGAGCTCGATGGGGAAGTGATCGAATATTATCATCCGAACATATACGGGGTGAAGATAAATAAAGGTTCTCTCTCTGAAGAAATCATCTATCGGCTGGAACCCCTGACATCCAAGCAATGCCGCCTACACTTCAAGTGCACAGTCCAATCTCGGACAGCGGCGTCAAAACCAAAGGAATGGTTCGCCTTCCTGCCTTCCCGCTTTCATCATGTCAAACAATTGCAACGTCTGAAGCAACAAATAGAGCAATAAGCCAACCTCCTACATCCACCGCCGAACGCAGGCAACGGGCCCCATGTACTGGATGGCGACACCCCTGCGCCCTCACCCATGCCCGCTGCCGAAGTTCGGCATTCACATCCCCGCTGGCCCAGGCGCAATGCCAACCAACTTCCCCTGTGTGACCTTCATCCACCCCTTTTAAATCTTACGCGCAATCTATCATTTTTTATGACAATAAACCTCTTTATTGTCATTATCTTGTCATCATTAGACGGCTCAGAATGTATTATGATTGAGTAGATATCATTTCCCAAGGGCATTACCTCTTTCCTATAAAAACCACCTGTTATCATCACATATAAAATTAGATATAAAGGACGATGGGCATGAATTTGTGTAAACGCAAAAACACTTTACGACTTTCACTATTCGCTGCCTTCTCCATTCTCACCCTGTCCTTGTTGGGCTGTTCTTTGGTGTCCATCGTGTCCGCAGAAAACAAGCCACAAAAAATCTTGGACACCAGCACGCCAAAACCAAAACCAGTCGCTATCTATTTCGTGCCACACGCGGATGACGAATTGCTCTCCATGGGAGCGGACATCGTCAACCACCAACGCATGGGCTATGACATCCAGATGGTATTGGCTAGCCCCGGCGAGCACAGTGGAGCCCGGTTCGTAGTCAACGGCTTCCGAGAAATGTGGGAAGGGAAAAAGAAGGTGAAGCATCCCGTCTTCTGCCATTGGCACAACACGTATCACAGTGCTGATGAACTAAGAGATCCAGATCATTATTTGGATACCAAGGAGTTTGGCGATGCGAGAATCCGCGAATTTTATGAAGTCGCCCGACGCTTGGGCATCCCCAAAGAAAACACCCACACCTATGAATTAGTCAACGGCAAATTTACCGAAGAAGGGCTACGCGCCATTTACGATGAATTCATCGCCCGGTATCCGCATGCGATTTTCCGCACCATGAGTCCGTACGATTATCACCCTGATCATGCAATGATGGGCAAAGTGCTTATGAAGTATGAAAAAGAAGGGAAAATCGATCCCACGGATACGGCTTATTTTCTATCCATTTATAAAACTCGGTTCACCAAGTTCGGCAAGTTGCCTGTTGAGTTAATAAAGGTAGGGCCGATGGGCAAAGACGAAGCAAAGCGTCTGCAACACGCTGCAGAAGTGTACAGCCTATGGGAACCGCTGAAAGGGTGGCTGGCGCTGGGTTACCATAGCGTTCCACAACAATTCGACTCTTACTTTAGAGATAAATCGATGATCATGCATTATTGATCTACGAGGGTCCCCAACATCTGAAAGGGGACTCTTTTTTCTTGCATGCAAACACCCGCAACCTGAGAGCCGGAAGCGATTGTGTCACCGTCTGCTTGGTCTTTTCACTGCTAAAATGACGAGCGTTTTTACCATCAGGCCGCTATTCCCATTTTCCTTAAAATGGATTATGATGAGAAGTAATGAATCTTCATAATTCGACATTGACTCGCGAAAAAGGAAGATGGGCATGAAACGAGCTGCTGGAGTGAAACAAAAACGCAAGGTTATCTTCTGGTTAACCCTCATTCTGATCAATCTCGCCATGGTTGGCTTCTTTTTGGGCAAGATTGTAGCCGCGCAAAGCCGCCCGATCCCCCATTCCGCTCCCGCGAACCAACCGAAACCGCGCCCGGTAGCCATTTATTTTGTGCCCCATGCCGATGACGAAATCCTGTCCATGTCACCAGATATCGTCAATCGGCAACGGATGGGTTACGAAGTTCACTTGGTGTTGATGAGCGGCGGCGAACACAGCGGAGCCCGCTTCGTGATCAATGGCTTCCGCGAAGTGACAAAAAAAGGCAAAGTGGTTAAAATCCCCGTCTATTGCGTTTGGCACAACACTTATCACAGCGCGCTTGACGTCAATGACCCCGACGGCTACTACAGCCCAAAAGATCTAGCCCGCGACCGGGTGAGGGAGTTTTACGCAGCGGCGGAGCAACTGGGCATTCCCCGCGACCGCGTACATGTGCGCAGTCTGGTCAACGGACGCTTTACAGAACGCGCTGTGCGCCAGGTGTATGATTACTTTTTGTCCCGCTATCCCCACGCCATTTTCAGAACGATGAGCCGGTATGATTATCACCGTGACCATGCGTTTTTGGGGCAAATCATGCGGAAATATGAATTGGAAGGGAAAATTAAGCCCACGGACACCGTTTATTTCCTGTCCATATACAAGTCCCGTTTCACCAAACGCCGCCCACCTGTTGAAACCGTACAACTCAAAGTGATCGACCCCCGAGATCGCAACAAAATCCTGGAAGCCGCCCGGATTTATCTGCGTTGGGAACCCAGCCGCGGTTGGCATGCGTTGGGACTACACAGCGTTCCTCATCAATTTGAGTCATTCATGAAGAACATCCGCGTGGAAGCCCATTTTGACAGCTAGGCATACCCAGTGATGATGTACGGCGGCTTCTTCGCTTGTCCATCGGCACTTAGTGGCAAAAATAATTACATCTTCACGAGTCAATGTGATTGGCCCGTCACGCCCCAAACGGTAGCGGAAGCGGAAACGGACGGTGTTTCAGTCGCCAGGCCCTAGCAAGCAGACGCTTGCTTTTTTATTGGCAACATCCAGCGCCCAATCTCTCTTTTTATTCTATAAAAATGTGCATCTACTCCTATCAAATAGAGAACTAATCTCATAAATTAGAATATCTCTATTGAAAGGAGTAGAAATATGGCTACTTTCTTTGAAGCTACCACGCAAAAAAATAAGCTTTCTAAGTTAGTGTCGAGCCACAGCGATGTGCATGGGATTGGTGTGGGATATGCCAACCCGAAAACCGTCCCAAGGAGCTGGCACCATCGTTTATGTGGAGAGAAATATTTCTTCAAAGTGACTTGCCACTTTGAAGGCTAGCATGGAACGAACCGTCGGCGCCGCATCCAACGTTCCGATCCGTTTCATCAGAAGTGGAGGATTCTACACAGACAAATTGGTTGCAGCCCAACCGATCTTTCAAACCCGGTTGCGTCCTGTCCCCGGGGGCGTTAGCGTGGGCACGGCCACTGCCGGCACCGGCACAGCGGGAGTGATTACCGTCAATTTCCCCAATCCGTCGCGCCTGTTTGTGCTGAGCAACGCCCATGTGCTCAACCCGACCAATGACACCTCTTTTCATGAAGTGATTCAGCCGGGCCGATCGGATGGTGGGCAGCCGGGAACGGACCGCATCGGCAGAACCTTCCAATCGGTAATTATCAGCACGACGTCTGTCAATTTCTTGGACGCTTCCATCGCCATTGCCGACCAAAATAGCCTGTTGGATCCCCGTTATCTGTTGGGCAACACAGGGGAACGGATTGTGTTGTCGGGTCATTTCACCAGCTACCCTGTGGGAACACGCCTCAAGAAGACGGGGCGTACATCGGGCTTCGGCACAGGGACAGTAGAGTCTATCAACGCGACAACGCGCATCCAATACTCATTCGGGATCGGCATGTTTGAAAACCAAACCATCGTTCGGGGTGATGGCGTCGTAGGAGGCCCTGGTGATTCCGGTTCCGTCTGGATCGGGGAAACGAACAATCTCGCCGCTGCTGTTCATTACTCGTCCACTTCCAACATGACCCGTTCGTTGTGCTTCCCCATTCAATTCGCCATGCAGACGTTCGGGCTGAGAATTGCCATCCCACCTACCTCTTCCTCCAGACCGGCAGCTGGCTTCCTCAAAAGTGCCCCAAGGAAAAGCTTTGCTTATACGCAACCCCTCACCCAGAGGGAATTGGAACAAATCAACGTGGTCAAAGCGAAGAGAAGATAACACCCGTCCCGTCCGCCCACCCGATCACTTACCCCGTGGGCGGGCTTTTTTGTTTGGATGCACAAAACAACCTTCACAAAGCGGAAGGTTGCCGGTGTTTAGTCCAATTGCTTCTCAAACGCCATGTGCGGATCGTCGCTACCTCTAAGATAAATAATCCCCTTTTGCTCATACTCATTCACCATATAGAGCCGCATCGCTTTTTCATTCTTGATCTGTGTATCTAATCGGATGCTGGTGTACCCGTGCTCCTTGGCAAACCGTTCGATCTCCCCCATCAAGATGCGAGATACTCCCCTTCCCTGGATGGCCGGGTTGACGCACAATCGATGCACCACCAAAAAACGTCCAGATTGATCTGACCAAGAAACCTTTTCATAGGCATCCTCATATTCCTGATCCAACACGACGACAGCCGCCACCCGATCTTCATCAAGCAGGGTGTAGAGATTTCTCTTCTGAATGTCATCCTTAACCAGTTCTTCGCTGGGATAATCATCCGCCCATTGGGTAATGCCTTGCTCATTCATCTTGCGTGTCGCATGCCGGTAAATCTCCAAGATCTCATCCAACTGATCCAAATGTGCATGAACTAACCGCATGTTGCATCTTGCCTCCCTCGCTTCAACCCGCAGAATCTATCTCTAGGGTTCCACCAGGGAGAAAGAACATACCAAACATGCGCCCCTCTCCGGCATTACATTAACACCATGCCGACGGCGGACACGACCGCAATCACCAACCCTACCCCCATGAACAGAATGACAATGCCATACCCTTTTTGATTTAGGTGCATGAATGTAAAGAGCTGCAACACTACCTGAATCGAAGCCGAAATGATCAGCACCCAAAAAATGGCCGTTTTGGATTCAACCAGTCCTCCGCCGACCACGATGAACGCAATCGCCGTGAACAAAATCATCCATACAAACGAGAGGACATAGCGCCATGCTGTTTCCGGTTTTTCCTTCGGTTTCACTGGCCGCTGGGTTTGCGGCTGCAATTGCGGTTCCATTCCAACCACCTCGCCTTTTCACCTTTTTATTTCATTATAATGAATTTTCTAATCATAAGCGATAAAAATGATCATCCATCGGGATGCCCCGGTTTTTCACCATGATCCGCCCTGATCGCTTGATGGATGCAAGCGTATTTAACAGAATCCCCTTCCCGATCGTGTTGGAGTCATTTATAATATAAAAACGAGGAATGCAAGACAATAACATAGGGATATCCTTCGGGGCAGGGTGAAATTCCCGACCGGCGGTGATGGGAAATGCGTTTCCCTAAGCCCGTGACCCGCTTACAAGCGGTGGATTCGGTGTGATTCCGAAGCCGACAGTATAGTCTGGATGGGAGAAGGATGATGACGCGTACGAAAATCAAGGTACACGACCCAGGGTGGAGTCTGCCCTTTTACAATAAAATGGGTTGTTTGCACCTTTCTTTCTGATACCCCGAAGATGGACACACCATCTTTCGGGGTTTCTTACCTTTTTCAGGCCTTCGTACCCGTTGTCATCAGAAGCACAAATAAGGGAGCGTGTTCTGATGCAACGATCGCAAGCACTGACAAAAATGATCTTTTTATCTTTGATGGCGGGCATCGCATTTATCTTACAAAAACTAGAATTTCCGTTGCCCGGCTTCCCAACGTTTTTAAAAATTGATTTCAGCGAAGTCCCTGCCTTAATCGCAGGACTTCTCTATGGGCCGTTGGCCGGGGTGTTGGTGGAGTTCTTCAAGAACTTCCTACACTTCCTCTTCAGCGGCAGTGAAACCGGCATTATCCCTGTCGGGCAACTGTCTAATTTCCTCGCCGGCAGCGTCTTTGTCGCTGTCACTTCCATCATCGCTCGCAAAGTGGGAGAATTGAAAGGGCTCATATACGGCTTGGCCACCGCCACGGTGATCAGCGCGGTCGTCATGACTTCGGCCAATTGGTATGTCTTCTTCCCGCTTTACAGCAAACTGATCCATTGGACAGTATCCGGTTCACAAAAATTCGCCTTAATCATGTTTGGTATCGCCCCGTTTAACTTGCTCAAAGGCGTACTTGTGACCGCGATTTTCATCCCGCTTTATTTGAAGTTACAACCGCATCTAAAACGGCGCTTAAGCTTCTGAACAGCGCCTTGACCATAGAAAAACCCAGTCAAACAGGGAACATCCCGCTTGACTGGGTTTTTGTCGCCTGGAACGCGGAAAGAGCCGATGGTTGCGGCGCCGCAATCATCAGCTGATCCCGTTTGGCGGTTGAAATTAGGCATTCACATGCTCTTTCAGTTTCGCGTTTAGCGCGGCCGTCACAAACCCGCGGAAAAGCGGTTGCGGACGGTTAGGACGAGAGATGAACTCAGGATGGAATTGGGCAGCGACAAACCAAGGGTGATGAATGTATTCCACAATTTCCACCAACCGGCCGTCTGGCGAGGTGCCGGAAAAGCGGTAACCCACTTTTTCCATCTCTTCGCGATACTCGTTGTTAAACTCATACCGATGGCGATGGCGCTCGTACACCAGATCCGTGCCATACGCTTGGTGAGCCACACTACCCGGCGTAAGCTTACATGGGTAGAGGCCGAGGCGCATGGTACCGCCTTTTTCTTCAATCTCTTTTTGCTCAGGGAGAATGTCGATAATCGGATAAGGGGTAGACGGATCGATTTCCGAACTATTGGCCCCCTCCAGCCCAAGCACATGGCGGGCACCCTCGACGCAAGCCATCTGCATGCCTAGGCAAATGCCCAAGAAAGGAATGTTGTTTTCGCGAGCGTAGCGAGTAGCGGCAATTTTCCCTTCGATGCCGCGGTCGCCAAATCCGCCCGGCACCAGAATCCCGTTCACATCCCCCAACATCTGAGCGGCATTCTCATCGGTCACTTCTTCGGCATTGATCCACTTGACCTCAATATCGGTGTCGCGCTCAAACCCGGCATGGCGCAACGCTTCCACCACGCTCATATATGCGTCGTGCAAAGCGACGTATTTACCAACGATGGCAATGCGGGTGGTATGCGCCAAATTTTTCACTTTATTGACCAGCTTGATCCAATCAGTCATATCTGCTTGGCCGCATTCTAAACCCAGGTGGTCGACCACAATTTGGTCAAACCCTTGTTCTTGCGCCATCAAAGGCACTTCATACAACGTTTCCGCATCGCACATTTCAATAACAGCTTCACGATCAATATCGCAGAAAAGAGCGATCTTCTGTTTGATTTCTTCAGCCAACGGATATTCGGTGCGGCAGACGATAACATTGGGCTGTATCCCAATGCTACGCAATTCTTTGACCGAGTGTTGCGTCGGTTTGGTTTTCAATTCGCCGCTAGCTCTCATCAACGGCACCAACGTGCAATGGATGTACATGACGTTTTCACGGCCCACATCACTCTTAATCTGGCGAATCGCTTCTAAGAACGGCAAGCTTTCGATGTCGCCAACTGTACCACCGATCTCAGTGATGACCACATCGGCACCTGTCTCGCGCGCCGCCCGGAAAACGCGATCCTTGATTTCGTTGGTGATGTGCGGAATCACTTGCACCGTCCCACCCAGATAATCGCCGCGGCGCTCTTTATTGATGACGGCAGAATAGATTTTCCCCGTCGTAACATTGCTGTTTTTGCTCAGGTTGATATCAATGAAACGTTCATAGTGGCCGAGGTCGAGATCGGTCTCCGCGCCGTCGTCGGTCACAAACACTTCGCCGTGTTGGTATGGGCTCATCGTGCCCGGGTCGACGTTGATATATGGATCAAACTTTTGGATCGTCACTTTGAGCCCCCGGTTTTTCAACAATCTTCCCAATGCGGAAGCCGTGATACCTTTGCCAAGGGAGGATGCCACGCCTCCGGTCACAAAAATGTATTTAGCCATGTTTTATCTTCCTCCTGTATCTAAGGATGCCCCTATTCGCTTAAAGCATTTCAAAATCTCGCGTTCAGGCCCGCAACCATTTTTCTCAATCGCTTCACTTGTTTACGAGGCACTCACTGAAAAAAGGTTGGCCGCCTGTCGTAGCGGTTGAAAATACCGCACAAAATAGAAAAGAGCGCCCCCGAATGCAGGGGCGCTCTTTTCATTTCCGTTCATAATGAGCCCAAAAAATAATTTATCTCACGTACCTTTATTTGTCAAGGATTAAAGCGCGTCTTCCTCGTCATCTTCCACGTCTTCGTCCGGCAATGCATCCTCATCACCGTCAAAAGGCGTATCTTTGTCAGCATAAGGCACCTCAATATCATCCAATTCATCCAGGCCGGCATTTCCGTAATCCTCGTCATCCGCTTCAAACAAGTCTTCATCCATGTCTTCGTCTAAATAATCGTCTTTCACGTTCATGGCCACAGCGGAATCGGTTGCCTGCTCGGTCGAATACCATTCCCTCAAGCCCCAAGTGCCTCTGCCCACACAAACGAAGCGTCCGTCAATGTTGATTTCTGTATACAATTGCGCGATATATTGTTCAACTTCCTCTTGGGTAAATTCCTTTTTCTTCGCAACTTCCGCCATGATGTCTCTATATTGCATCGCGTCGCCTCTTTGTTTGAGCAGATCGTACGCTAGATCAACCATCGACGTTTCTTTGATCTTTTCTAAAGCGAGGTTGTCATTCAACCTGGACACATCCTTCCCTCAGGGCGAAGTCCACAAAATCCCTATGTTTCTCGTACAACTATTTTATCCAAAAAACGGTTGAAGTCAACCAATCTTCCTAAAAAACATCCCTACGCATGGAAAAAGCCCGGCATCCATCAAAGAATGCCGGGCGCAAACAAGTAGGCTTACGCGGCTCTCAATCTCGGGCTACCTAAGCTCTTGCCCACAGGGCTGAAAGCAAAGGAACCGATCTACATGTTTCGCCGATATTGTCCGCCCACCTCATACAAGGCGTGGGTAATTTGCCCAAGGCTCGCCACTTTCACCGTTTCCATCAACTCCGCGAACAAGTTGCCACCGCTTCGAGCCACTTCCTTCAACCGTTCCAGCGCTTCCGTCGCCTCGTTGCGGTGCGCCTGTTGAAACGCCCTCAGCCGGTCGATTTGCGCTTGCTTCTCTTCCGGTGTGGCCCGGGTTAATTCAATCTCTACCGTTTCTGCCGGCGGATTTGGATTTTCAAAGGTGTTCACGCCGATAATCGGCAATTCGCCCGAGTGCTTTTTCGTTTCATAATACAACGATTCCTCTTGAATCTTGCCGCGCTGGTACTGCGTTTCCATCGCTCCCAGCACGCCGCCCCGGTCGCTGATCCGCTCAAACTCCTTTAACACCGCTTCTTCCACCAAATCGGTCAATTCGTCAATGATGAAGGAGCCTTGCAACGGATTTTCATTTTTAGCCAAGCCCAATTCCCGGTTGATGATCAATTGGATCGCCATGGCTCTGCGCACCGATTCCTCGGTTGGCGTGGTAATCGCTTCGTCATAAGCGTTGGTGTGGAGCGAATTACACTGGTCGTAAATAGCCATCAACGCTTGCAATGTGGTGCGAATATCATTGAAGTCGATCTCCTGGGCGTGCAGTGAACGGCCGGATGTTTGGATATGATACTTCAGCTTTTGGCTACGCTCATTGCCCTTATAGAGATGCTTCATCACGATCGCCCACACCCGACGGGCGACGCGGCCGATCACGGAATATTCGGCATCCAATCCGTTGCTGAAAAAGAAGGACAAGTTGGGGGCGAATTGGTCGATCTTCATGCCTCGGCTTAAATAATACTCCACATACGTGAAGGCATTGGCCAAGGTGAACGCCAGCTGGGTAATGGGATTGGCACCCGCTTCGGCGATATGGTAACCGCTGATACTGACCGAATAATAATTGCGAATCCCATGCTCAATAAAATACTCCTGAATGTCCCCCATCATCTTCAAGGCAAACTCTGTTGAAAAAATGCAGGTGTTTTGCCCTTGGTCTTCTTTCAAAATATCGGCTTGTACCGTTCCCCGCACACTGCGTAGCGTCTCTGCTTTGATTTGCTCCCTCTCTTCCGCTGACGGTTCCCGGCCCTCCCGTTCCCGGAATCGATCCACTTGTTGGGCAATAGCGGTGTTAAAATACATAGCCAAGATGATGGGCGCGGGCCCGTTGATCGTCATCGACACACTGGTGTTGGGCGCGCACAAATCAAAGCCAGCATACAGCTTTTTCATATCTTCCAGCGTGCAGATGCTCACCCCGGATTCCCCGATTTTCCCGTAGATGTCGGGCCGTTCGGCAGGGTCCTCCCCATACAGGGTCACGCTGTCAAACGCAGTGGACAAGCGTTTGGCTGTATCATTCTTAGATAAGTAATGAAAGCGCTTGTTGGTGCGCTCAGGCGTTCCTTCTCCCGCAAATTGCCGCTTCGGGTCCTCATCAGCCCGCTTGAACGGAAACACACCCGCGGTGAAGGGGAAATGACCTGGCAGGTTCTCTTTGCGGAACCACCGCAACAAGTCGCCCCAATCCTTTAGCTTAGGCAGGGCCACTTTGGGGATACGCGAGCCAGCCAATGTTTCCGTGAAGAGGGGCACCCGCAACTCCCGATCCCGCACTTTGGTGATAAACACGTCTTGCCGATACGCCTCTTGCACTTTTGGCCAATCCGCCAACGCCTTTTTGCTCTCTGGCGCCAACCGCTCTTCGATTTCCCTGATTTTGGCCGAGAGCCGCTCATTGAGATCATCGTCTTCCGCAAGCAACGCTTTGGTTCCTTCCAGCTGGTACAATTGGGTGGCCAGCTGAGCCTGCTCCTCGGATTCCGCATGGTATTTGCGAACGGTAGCCGCGATCTCGCGCAGATAGTGCGTCCGCTCCGGCGGAATGATGGCGCGCCCCTTGGTCACATCATCCTCGGTGCCATCCCACGTCGTTTGCCAAGCGAGCGAACATTTCTCATTGATTTTTTCAATCAGTGCCCGGTAGAACCGATTTGTCCCCGGATCATGGAACCGGCTAGCCATGGTGCCATAGACAGGAATCGCTTCATCCGGCGCGTCAAACAGCCCGTGATTGCGACGGAATTGTTTTTTGACGTCGCGCAAAGCGTCTTCCGAACCTTTGCGGTCAAATTTGTTAATGGCGACCAGGTCAGCGTAATCCAGCATCTCAATCTTCTCCAGCTGGGAGGGGGCACCGAATTCGGAGGTCATCACATACAAGGACACATCGCTGATCCCTACTACATCGGCGTTGCCTTGCCCAATTCCGCTGGTTTCAACGATGATCAAATCATATGCGGCTCGTTTCAACACTGCGATGGCATCCCGGATGCCGGCGCTCAACTCCGAACGCGTTCTCCTTGTGGCCAAGCTCCGCATATAAACGCGCGGATGGTGAACCGCGTTCATGCGGATGCGGTCACCCAGCAAGGCGCCTCCCGTCTTTTGCTTGGAGGGGTCCACTGAGAGTACCGCCACTTTTTTATCAGTGAAGTCCTCAACAAAACGCCGTACCAATTCATCGGTCAAAGAGCTTTTCCCCGCTCCCCCCGTGCCAGTGATCCCCACCACAGGAATCACTTTGTCCACCGGTGGTTGGAGGCGCAATTCATCCAGCGCCTGGCGGAGATAATCGAGCCCTCCATCCGCCTCGGCCACTTCTTCCGCTGCTGTGATGAGACGCGCAATCGCTTGCGTGTTCCCTTCAGAAAGGGCATCCATTTCCCATGTGATCTCGCCGACCGTCGGAAAGTCGGTTTCGCGCACCATGGTATTGATGATCCCCTGCAAGCCCAACTGGCGGCCATCGTGCGGGGAAAAGATGCGAGCGACGCCATACGCCTCCAACTCTTTTATTTCCTGGGGAATAATGACGCCCCCGCCTCCCCCGAACACCTTGATGTGCCCAGCACCCCGTTGCCTTAACAAATCGACCATATATTTGAAAAACTCCATATGGCCTCCTTGGTAAGACGACACCGCGATGCCTTGGACATCCTCTTGGATTGCCGCTTCCACAATCTCATCTACGGAACGGTTGTGACCCAGATGGATTACTTCCACCCCTGATGCCTGTAACAGGCGACGAAACAAGTTGATGGAAGCGTCATGCCCGTCAAACAGACTGGCTGCCGTCACAAAGCGCACCGCATGTTTAGGTCGAATCACTTCTGTTTCCATCCCGCTTCCCTCCATTGGTAAACTCACCCAGCAACAACGCCATCTGCCGATCCGTGTACTCCTGCACGTCATAGTGCTTGCCGAGCGACCAGTGGCGGAATGTCCACATCTGTCCCATCACCATGATGTTATGAGCCATCAATTTGATAGAAGATGGGTCGATGCCGATCGTTCCGTCCTGCATCCCTTTATGCAAAATCCTTTCAAAAAGCCCCGTGATTTCCTCTTCTTTGCTCAACACATACTTCATCTTGTCGTTCGGCAAGGACTTGGTCTCCTGGTAGATCAATAGCACCAACGGACGCATTTCATCCATCACGCGAAACAGCTGTTTCAACCCTTTGCGCAGGGATTCCATCCCCGAATCGGACTCGATCACCACTTCCAACAGCCGCTTTTCCAAATCCGAGTGGATGTCTTCACAAACGAGATATAGCACATCTTCTTTGCTTTGAATGTATTCATACATCGTGCCGATCGACAGCCCGCACTCCCGCGCGATTTCCCTCGTAGTGGTCTTGTGAAATCCCTTTTTCACAAACAGCCGTACCGCCCCTTCGATGATCTGCCGCCGCCGCTCCGCGATCAGGCGCTGATCCTTAATCATCGACGGGATCAGCTTGGAATTGCGTTTCAATTCGTAATTCCTCCTTTAGCCAACGGCGCGCCACCTCATGCGGGCTGATGCGTTGATCCAATGCGTCCTGGATATCCCGCCGGAAGCGGGGCGCCTGTTGTTTGGCCTTGAAACGTTCCCGCCAAGCGGAAAAAACCAAGTCGCTCACTTCTTTTTCGATGCGCGCTCTCCGCTTCTGCACCAATAAGCCATGCCCCCGCAGATGGGCATAGTGTCGTTCCGCCGCTTCCCACCAATCTTCCAACCCTTTCTCCTCTGTCGCCAACGTTTCAATGATCGGCGGGTGCCATAGGGCGTCATGCTTGGATAAAGTCAACAAATCTTGTATCTCTTGCTTTAAGCGCGATACCCCAGGGAGATCAGCCTTGTTGATCACAAACAGATCGGCGATTTCCATGATTCCTGCTTTGAACACCTGCACCACATCGCCCGCCGTCGGGTTTAACACCAGTGTGACGGTATCAGCCAGATGCATGATGTCCCACTCCGCCTGCCCAACGCCCACGGTCTCGATCAAGATGACATCATACCCTGCCGCGTCCAACACACGGACTGCCTCTGAGGTGGCCTGGGCCAAACCGCCCCATCCCCCCCGGCTTCCCATGCTGCGGATGAAAACCCCCTCATCCAACGCGTGTTCCGTCATCCGCACCCTGTCCCCCAAGATCGCCCCACCAGTGAAGGGACTGGTCGGATCAACCGCCAACACCCCCACTGTTTTTCCCATGTGGCGCAACAGGCGAATCAAGGCGGCGATGAGAGTGCTTTTGCCAGCGCCCGGTGAACCGGTGACGCCGATCAATTGGGCATTGCCTGTATGGGGATACAATGCGTCTAACCACTTTTCTTTCTCGGGGTCCCCATTCTCCATCCGGCTAATCAGGCGGGCGATCTGCCGTTTGTTTCCCTCCTTGATCTGTGTCAGCCATGTCTCCATCGCCGTTCCTCCCGCTTATTTCAATAAATAATTGGCTATGACGACACGTTGGATTTCGTTGGTTCCTTCATAGATTTGCGTGATCTTGGCGTCGCGCATCATCCGCTCGACCGGATACTCCCTGGTGTACCCATATCCGCCGAAGATTTGCACTGCTTCGGTGGTCACTTGCATCGCGATATCCCCCGCATACAATTTAGCCATGGCTGAAGCCTTTCCATAAGGAAGTCCCTCGGACTCACACCAAGCCGCTTGATACGTCAGCAAACGCGCCGCTTCAATCTGTGTGGCCATATCCGCCAGCTTGAATTGGATGGCTTGCAGTTTGCTCAGCGGCTGCCCGAATTGCTTGCGCTCTTTGGCGTAATCACGGGCCGCGTCAAAGGCGCCTTGGGCGATACCTAGCGCTTGAGCAGCGATGCCGTTACGCCCACCGTCCAGCGTCATCATGGCGATTTTGAAGCCTTGCCCCTCTTCCCCCAACCGCTGGCTGGCCGGAATGCGGCAATCTTCAAAAATGATTTCCGTGGTCGGTGATGACCGGATACCCAGCTTTTTCTCTTTTTTGCCGATGGAAAACCCAGGCGTGCCCTTCTCTACGATGAAAGCAGTGATGCCTTTGTGCTTCTTGGTCGGATCAGTCACCGCAAACACGACATAGATTTCCGCTTCTCCGCCATTGGTGATGAAAATCTTGTTTCCGTTGAGGATATAGTCATCCCCGTCGCGTACCGCTGTCGTTTTCATCCCGGCAGCGTCAGAGCCGGAGCCAGGCTCGGTCAACCCGTACGCGCCCAATTTGCTTCCTTCAGCAAGCGGTTTCAAAAAACGTTCTTTCTGTTCGTCAGTGCCAAACTTGTAGATGGGCCAGCTTGCTAGGGAGATGTGTGCCGACAATGTCACTCCGATTGATCCGCACACGCGGGACAATTCTTCCACGGCAATCACATAACTGAGATAATCAGCCCCCGCACCGCCCCACTGCTCTGGAAACGGAATCCCGGTCAAGCCCAACTCACCCATCTTGTCAAAAATGGACCGGTCAAACCGCTCTTCCTCATCCCGCTCTCCGGCACTCGGCGCCACTTCTTGCAAAGCGAATTCACGCACCATTTTGCGCATCATTTCATGCTCTTCTGACAATCGAAACTGCATGTTTTGCCCTCCTGATCTCTGTTATAAGGCGTGTCCGCAAAAAAACTATGTGAAAGAGGCCACAACCTGTTTGGACACGCCCGGATGGTGGATGCCACATGTGATAGCTCTCCTAAATCCCTTCCTATTTGCTTCCATATCCATGAGCAAGGATTTCTACAATCCTATCAGGACGAAAGCACTTCATTGGCAATGACAAGCCGCTGAATCTCATTGGCTCCTTCATAGATTTGTGTCACCTTCGCGTCACGGAACAGCCGCTCCACTGGATATTCCCGCGTATACCCGTATCCACCAAACACTTGCACCGCCTCCGTGGTCACGCGCATGGCCACATCTGAGGCGAACATTTTAGCCATCGCCGCTTCTTTCTTGCAGTTGGCCCCTTCTTCTCGCAACACGGCCGCGCGGTAAGTGAGCAAGCGAGCAGCCTCAATCTCAGTAGCCATGTCGGCCAGCTTAAACTGAATGGCTTGCAGGCGGCTGATCGTGTTGCCGAACTGCTTGCGCTCCTTGGCGTACTGAAGCGCTGCTTGATATGCCGCTGTCGCAATTCCCAGCGCTTGGGTAGCGATGCCGATCCGTCCGCCAGCCAAATTGGACAGCGCCACTTCATAGCCTTGCCCCTCTGCACCCAACCGCTGAGTAACTGGCACTTCCATCTCTTCAAAAATCAAAGAGCTGGTGTTGGACCCGCCCATCCCCATCTTCTTCTCTTTCTTCCCGATGGTGAGACCTGGGGTGTCCTTCTCCACGATAAATGCCGAGATGCCTTTGGTTCCCTTGTCGGGGTCGGTCACCGCGAACACCACATACACGTCCGCTTCACCCGCATTGGTGATGAACACCTTATTCCCCGACAGCACATACCGATCCCCGACGCGGCGGGCTTGCGTACGAATGCGCGCGGCATCCGATCCGGCCTGTGGTTCGGTTAGCGCAAACGCCCCCAAGTACTCCCCCCGAGCCATCCGTGGGACATAGGTTTGTTTTTGTTCTTCTGTGCCGTATTTCAAAATCGGCATCGTTCCCACAGATGTGTGCACAGCCAAAATGACGCCAACCGTAGCGCTGACCTTGGATATTTCCTCCAAAGCCAAAATGTAAGACAAAAAGTCAGCTCCTGCCCCACCATAAGCTTCGGGGATGGGGATGCCCATCAGCCCAACCTCGCCCATGCGCCGGATCACTTCCCGCGGAAACTGATCTCCTTCATCCATGGACTCCAAATAGGGAGTAATCTCTTTCTCTGCAAAATCACGCACCATTCTGCGCATCATTTCTAGTTCTTCCGTTAACAGAAAGTGCATCCCTCTCCACTCCTCCTGTTGCCTCGCCTTAGCTGTATGAATAAAAGCCCCGACCGCTCTTGCGGCCCAGCCAACCCGCCTTCACATATTTTCTGAGCAACGGGCAGGGGCGGTACTTGCTGTCGCCAAACCCTTCATAAAGCGTTTCCATGATGTACAAGCAGGTGTCCAAGCCGATGAAATCGGCCAACGTCAACGGCCCCATGGGATGATTCATGCCCAATTTCATCACTTCGTCGATCGCTTCTGGCGTAGCCACGCCATCATAGACGGCGAAAATCGCTTCATTGATCATGGGCATCAAGATGCGGTTGGACACAAAACCAGGATAATCGTTCACTTCCACAGGCGTCTTGCCCATCCGTTCCGCTGCCGCCATCACCGCTTGGAATGTCTCCTCACTCGTGGCCAATCCGCGAATCACTTCTACCAACTTCATCACTGGCACGGGGTTCATAAAGTGCATACCGATCACTTGCTCCGGGCGACGGGTGGCTGCGGCAATCTCTGTGATAGGTAGGGACGAGGTGTTACTAGCCAAAATCGTATGACTCGGACAGTACTCATCCAAGCGCGTGAAGATCTCGGCTTTCACCTCCATTTTTTCCACCACGGCCTCAATGACCAAGTCGGCATCCTGACCTGCCACAGCCAGATCTGTGGTGAGCGAGATCCGTCCCAAAATAGCTTCCCGCTCCTCCGCCGACAGTTTGCCCTTCTCCACACTGCGCGACAACAAGCTGCCGATCCGATCCAAACCGGCTTGCACACGTTCTTCTGTCGTATCAAGCAAAACCACTTGATATCCGGCTTGCGCAGCCACTTGGGCGATACCGCCTCCCATCTGGCCAGCGCCGATCACACTTACGCGTTGCAATTCCATCTCCACTCGCTCCTTTCTATCCATCCACTCTTACCAAAATGGCATCCCCTTGCGCAGCCCCACTGCAAATAGCCGCTACGCCTAAACCGCCGCCGCGACGCTTTAATTCGTGGATCAACGTCAACAGAATCCGGGCTCCGCTCGCTCCCACCGGATGACCCAAAGCAACCGCGCCGCCATTCACATTCACCTTCTCCTCGCTGACTCCCAACAACTTCATGTTGGCCAAAGCGACGGCAGCAAACGCCTCATTGATCTCGTACAAATCGATCTGATCCGCGGTCAAGCCATGTTTTTTGAGCAATTTTTTCACGGCGTAAGCGGGGGTGATGGGGAAGTCTTTGGCTTCCATGGCAACAGCAGCATGCCCCACGATCGTAGCCAGCGGTTGGACTCCAAGCTCAGCCGCCCGTTTGGCTGAAGCGACGACAAGTGCGGCCGCCCCATCATTCACTCCCGGCGCGTTCCCCGCTGTGATGGTTCCGTTGGTGTCGTACACCGGCTTCAATTTGGACAGTTTCTCCAAGCTGGTGTCAGGCCGGATTGATTCATCCTGATCCACCACCACTTCCTGCCGTTTCGCCTTCACTGTCACCGGCACGATCTCTTCCGCAAACCATCCCGCTTCGACAGCAGCTTGCGCTTTTTGGTGGCTCCGCAGTGCCCAAGCGTCTTGTTCTTCGCGAGAAACCTCTTGTTCCTTCGCCGTCCGACTTCCGTGCACGATCATGTGCACACCGTGAAAAGCGCACCACAGCCCGTCATGGATCATCAAATCCGTCAGCTCCCCATGACCCATGCGCTCACCAAACCGCGCGCCCTTCAGCATGTATGGAGCTTGGCTCATACTCTCCATCCCACCGGCGACGATCACATCCGCGTCCCCCGCCCGGATGATTTGGTCGCCGAGTGTGACACTACGCAAGCCGGAAGCGCAGACTTTGTTGATCGTCTCCGTACCCACTTCCCAAGACAAACCCGCATGACGCGCCGCTTGCCGGGAAGGGATCTGTCCCGCTCCCCCTTGCAAAACCATGCCCATGATCACTTCTTCCACCGCTTCATCAGGAATCCCCGCCTTCGTCAACGCACCTCTGATGGCAACGCCGCCTAACTCCGCCGCGGTCACTCCTTGCAATGCTCCGCCAAACTTGCCAAACGGCGTACGCGCCCCTCCTAAAATCACGGTTTCTGCCATGATCGGCACCCCCCATAGGTTGATTTTCATTCTATCGAGCGTTCGTTCGGCACTCCGGCACAATGAAAACGCCTTCATTTTCAGATTACCTCAACCATTCTGTTTTAACAATAGTTATTCGAATTCTTCTATTCAAATAACATATTTAATTCTGTTTGCCGCCAAGTTGCGCGCTCTTTCCCACTGCGGTTTTGCACATCAAAAAGGCTGTCGGTTTGATCCCGACAGCCTTTTCTAAAGCGTGTCTAACTTGATACTCCAAACGAGCCTTTGTCTTCCTTAGTGAACCCCGTCCGCCACCTCAGCTGCTGAATCAAACTCCAGCGACAAGGCCAAGATTTCGGCCACATCCATCGTTTTCACTTGATCTTCCACTTCTTTGGCCTTCGTACCATCCGATAGCATGGTGAGACAGTAAGGACAAGCACTGCCGATCACCGTCGGGTTCACTTGCAACGCTTGTTCCGTACGCGCGACGTTCACCCGCACCCCTTCTGTTTCTTCCATCCACATCATCCCGCCACCGGCGCCGCAACACATGCCGTTTTCGCGGTTGCGTTCCATCTCGACCACTTCCACGCCCGGAATCTGGCTCAGAATGTAGCGGGGCGCGCTGAACACGCCGTTGTAACGGCCCAAATAACAGGAATCATGGTAGGTGATCCGCTCATTCACCTCTTTGGTCGGTTTGATGCGCCCTTCTTTGATCAAATCAGCCAACACTTCCGTGTGATGATACACTTCCGCCGTCAAGCCCAAATCAGGATACTCGTTTTTAAACGTGTTGTAAGCATGAGGGTCGATGGTAATGATCTTCTTCACTTGATGCTTCTCAAACAAAGCGATGTTATCAGCGGCCAATTGTTGGAACAAGAACTCATTGCCCATCCGTCTGGCCGTGTCCCCGGAGTTTTTCTCTTTGTTGCCCAAAATAGCGAACTTGACGCCTGCGTGATGCAACACCTTTACCAACGCCCGGCTGATTTTCTGGCTACGGTTGTCAAACGACCCCATCGAACCGACGAAGAAGAGATATTCGAAGTCTTTTTCTTCTTTGACCGTGGGCACTTTCACTTCTGCGTCTGCCGTCCATTTGTCGCGATCCTTGCGGTTGATGCCCCAAGGGTTGCCTTGGCGCTCGATATTGGAGAACGTCCGGGAAGCTTCGGCGTTCATCTTCCCTTCAGTCATTACCAAGTAGCGGCGCATATCGATAATTTTGTCTACGTGTTCATTCATCACCGGGCAGGCATCCTCACAGTTGCGGCAGGTGGTACAAGCCCACAGCTCCTTTTCTGTGATGACATCGCCGATCAAGCTAACCGGATACTCACCCTGGCCAGCCAACCGCAACGAAGCTTGGTTTGCCTCTGCGAAGGCGAAGTTGGGTACCCACGGCGTTTTGGAGGTGATCGCCGCCCCTTTCATGGTCAAGTGGTCACGCATCTTAACCATCAAATCCATCGGAGACAACAGCTTCCCTGTTCCCGCTGCAGGGCAGACATTGGTACAGCGCCCGCATTCTACGCAGGCATACAAATCAATCAATTGCTTCTGATTGAAATCTTCAATCTTTCCTACGCCGTACTCTTCAACGCTTTCATCTTCAAAATCGACCAAAGACAACTTCGCTGGTGGTTGTTGCCGCTTGAGGAAGACGTTGAGCGGAGCGACCAGCAAATGAAAGTGTTTTGACTGGGGCACATAAACCAAAAAGGAAAACAAGACCAAAGCATGAATCCACCAGAATACATAAAACAGCACTTGGCCAGCGTCTGCACCCATCCAACCGAGAAATGGGCTAGCTAACACGGAAGAAATCGGCGTGTCCCATGACGAACCGTGCCCTAACCAAACTTTCTCAAAGGCAGCCGACAAGAGAATGGAAGCCATCAAGCTCGTCAGAAAAATAATGACTAAGCCGGATTTTAATCCGCGCTTCAACCGCGGCAATTTCTCAATGTAACGACGGTAGTAAGCGTATAGCGTCGCCAGCAATACGAGGAAGGTAGTGATTTCCTGGATCAAGGTGAACACCGGATAGGCGGGCACGGGAAGATGTTTGCCAGGCACCAATCCTTTGATGAAGAGATCAATCGCCCCAAATTGGATCACAATGAATCCATAAAACATCACCACGTGCATGATGCCGCTTTTGACATCTTTCAACAACTTCTTCTGTCCAAAGACATTGATCCACACTTCGTCGAGCGCTTTTTTGACATCCATGGAAAAGTCAGCGGGCTTCCCCAAGCGGACGTACATATACCGCCGATAAACCACACTGCCGAAGAGATAAAAAGCATAACCCGCAACGGCGATGAACAAAACCAGATTGATCACTTCAAACAGCGACATTGTCCTCTCCCCTTCCACATCATCTTTATGAATGATTGAATTCGCTTTCATACTATTTCGCTAACATTCTAACATAAAATGAGTGGTTATTCATTCATTTGTCATTGTATTTTTTATATAGAGAAAATATTTCCTTACGGGAATTTTGATGCGATTGTTGTGATATGAGTATAGCTTGCTTGTCAAATATGTGACAATGCCTGAAAGACAGGATTTTCACTTTTTGTTCACTTTTTATACACTTTCTATTCACCCATTTTCCTGGTTTCTCCCTTCACAGGCTTCTTACGCCAAAGTTATAAATCAATGATTCCAAGGGCTCACCTTTATTTGTGAACAAATTGAAAACGAAGGTGACTTTTACTACCTTTTCTTGTTCATATTTTGGACAAAAAGGACAATGTATGTCGTTCACAAATTATTTCACGCGCAAACCCTCCTATTTCTCTTATAATATGACTATAGTCAGGACGACAGTCCTGATTATCCGCCCCATTGCTGACAATTGTCATGACTATGGTGCACAACACTCCTCAGATTGAAGACGATAGTCCGTACAATGGTACACAAGAAAGATATTTTAAAGACAGTTGTCCTGACTGTCGTCAACACAACCCAGAAAGGTGGCCCAAAAAATGTTAGTGGCGGTAGATGCTGGACGTGCATATGTGAAAACAATTGTGGGAACCCGCAGGTTCACATTTCCTTCCAAAGTGTCAAAAGCAAGGCAGCGCAACTTTATCCAGACACTAGAGGATGATATGGAGATCCGATATCAAGGAAAGGATTATTTTATTGGACAATTGGCTGAACGGGAGGGTTCGTTCACTCGTCAGATGATGACGGAAAGCAAAGTGAACATAGAGACCGTCCTGTTGATTTTGACGGCATTGTTCCAAGCAGGAGCATTAGGAGACGTTAAGCTGGTTACCGGAGTGCCGATCAATATGTACAGAGATGACGAACGGGCAAGGTTGCGGGCCAAGCTAGAGGGAGAGCATGAAGTGATCCTGAATGGTACATACCGCAAGATCAACATTAAAAAAGCGGCGATTACGATTGAGGGAGGAGCCGCCTATTGGATTCACCGCCGGATGGGGACGGTGCGGATCGTAGACCCCGGAGCCCGCACGACCAATTACGCAACGTTTAAAGATGGGATTTTCATCGACCGGGAGAGCGGAACGATCCCCAAAGGCTGGGACAATGTGCGGGAAGCCGATCCCGAAGAGATGGCGGCCATGCTGGTGGGTCATCTGGGAGGCATGTGGGAGCCGACCGACGTGGTCGAATTAATCGGCGGCAAAGCGCAAGATCTGCTGGAACCCTTCAAACGCGTGGGCTTCATCTATTCCACCACATTTGAAGATCCGCAGTTTGCCAATGCGATAGGGTACTACGCGTTAGGAAAGGAGACCCTTGGTGAATGAGCGGATACAAGAAGCGGGAACGGCGGCAAGTCTCGTTTAACACCGAAGACGCGGTGGAACTGGAGTTGTTGAGATTTATTGACCGCAAGGACATCAACTTTTCGGGGTTGGTGAAGAATCTGCTATTCGCCTACTGCATGGGACAGCTGAAAGCAGATGAACTCTCCGCTTCTCCGTTGTTGCAGGCTGGCGGTAGCAACAACCCCCTTCCTACCCCAAAAGCGGAACGTTCCTCTTCCTTTCAACAAATCAAGGCGAGCGGCATGCCCTTTGATTTTTGATACCAACTTCAGGAGTGAAATGCAGTGAATAAACCGTATTCCTTTAGCGTGCCTTATGATGTAGCGGAGAAATTAACCCCCAAGGAGCGCTTTGTTTACTATGAATTGTGCCGCTTGGCCGCGACCGAACCGACAAAAGACACCACGTTCGGCGTCACCTTGGAACCGGGAAGCCTCATCACTTCCCATTACCGCTTATCAAAAATATTGGATTACGCTTATTCTCAGACAGCGATTATCATCGAACACCTGGCCTACAAAGATCTGGTTGAAATCACTCCCATTGCGCAAGGAGGATTCCAATCTTATTACCTCATCCGCGTTAAAAGCATGGACCAAGGGACGAAGGTACGGCCAGAAGATCGACTTTTTCCATTTTGATCCAAACATCGCAAAACGGTTTTCTCCACTGAACATGGAGAAAACCGTTTTTTATCAACGACGGGATTCCATGCGCGCCCGCTCCCTCCGTGCAATCTCCTGCACAAAGTAGGAAGCCACATGCGGTGCCAAGGTTCCTGGCCCAAATCCAGCATCAAACCCCAACTCTAACGCCAATTCATGATGAATGCGCGGACCGCCACAGATCAAAACAAATCGCTCCCGCAATCCTTCCGCTTCCAGCAATTCCACCAGTTCTGTCAAGTTGGTCACATGCACCCCTTTTTGGGTGACCACTTGCGAGACCAGCAACACATCCGCCTGCAATTCCAACGCTTTGCTGATCAATTCCTCATTCTCTATTTGGCTCCCTAAATTGTATGCCTCGATTTCAGGATACCGTTCCAAGCCATACTCCCCGTTGTACCCCTTCATGTTCATGATCGCATCGATGCCCACGGTATGGGCGTCGGTGCCTGTGCAAGCGCCGATGACCACCAGTTTGCGCCCGATTTGCTCGCGGATAAACTGGTTGATCTCATAAAAGTCCATCACTTTACTTGTCACCTTGGGCACTTGAATCCGGCTGTAATCGACATCCACCTGGCATTTGCCGTAAACAATGAAAAAGGTGTACCCTTCACCCAAGTCTTTCATGTGATACACTTGCGGTTCATCGATTGCCATCTTGGCGACCAATTGCCGCGCCGCTTCCCGAGCTTCTTCTCCCGCCGGAACGGGCAGCGTGAAACTGAGTTGAATCACCCCGTCATTCATGGTGTCCCCATAAGGTTTAACTCTGGTAAAGTCCACACTCATTCCCGTTTCCCTCCCGCTCCGGCAATCCCAATCTTCTGCGGAGTTCCTCCTCCAACGGATTGTAATAATCGATTTCTTTTTCCACCACGCCGCGCAAACCCTTGCCGCCGACCCGCGACCTTTTCACATCGGCGAACACGCCCTGCTCCAAAGCCGTGAACAACCCGCTTTCGCACACTTGCTGAAGCAAGTCCCCCGCCTGCTTCAGCACCTCGGTCGCCCGCTGCTCGATCCGTCCCCCTGGACGGAACAACAGCTCTTCACCCAGACGACGCCCATTGTTGAAAATGTATTGCGCGCTCTCCAAAGCCAATTGGCGGTCATGCATGTGCGGGGTGTGCATCGCTTCCGTCATCATCCCCAATAATTGGATGCCTTGCCCCGTCAGGATGCTCACCAGATTAAACAAAGCATCCTGTACGTGCCCTTTGAAAATGTTACCGGTCATGTGCTTGGTTGGCGGCATGTATTTAAGTGGGGCGTCGGGGAAGAGCTCGCGCGCCAATTGCGCTTGGGCGATCTCCAGCAGCAAACCGTCCTCCAAGTCGGGGTTCATCTCAAATGCATGCCCCAATCCCATCTGCTCAGGCGGCAGTCCGGACAAGAGAGCTAGCTGTTCATTAATGAATTGGGAGGCTGTCACTGTATGGGCCGCTTCAACCGCGTCTGCCGTGGTCAAATAATTGTCTTCCCCGGTATTGATGATAATCCCGGCATAGCTGTTGATCATGCGGGAAAACGCTTGATCGATCAGGGTTCGTTGCATGTTGATGTCACGGAAAAGAATGCCGTACAGCGCATCGTTCAGCATCACATCCAACCGCTCAAGCGCTCCCATCGCCGCGATCTCCGGCATGCACAACCCAGAACAATAGTTGCACAGCCGAATATACCGTCCCACTTCCTCACCTACTTCATCCAGCGCCCGCCGCATGATCCGAAAATTCTCCTGTGTGGCAAACGTTCCGCCAAACCCCTCACGGGTTGCCCCATAAGGCACATAATCCAACAAGCTTTGGCCTGTGCTCCGGATCACGGCGATAATATCGGCCCCTTGCCGCGCCGCCGTTCGGGCCTGCACCACATCTTCATAAATGTCTCCGGTGGCAACGATAACATAGAGATAAGGTTGCCGCCCTTCGCCGATGCGCTCAATCCACTCTTCCCGTTCCCGCCGCCGCGCTTGGATCAAGTCCAGTGCCTCACGGGCCAATCGCTCCCCTTCACGCTGAATCTCCTCGTGTGGGAGAGGGGGCACTTGCAACAAATGGAGTTCCCCCCGCGCCACTTTCTCCGCCACTTCCTGCGCTGAGAGACGATGCGCCAACATCGCCTGAATCACCCAAAAGGCCGCCCCGGAAGAGATCTTCCCTTCTGTCAGCAATTGTTCGACGATCACATTGGGGAGCGGCACGCCCTCATGGTCAATGCCGTCAATCCCCAACAACCGCAGCACAGTCCGCTCCACCGCTACTGTTGTGCGGGTGGAGATGTACTGGTCCACATCTGCTGCAATCACTCGTGCCGCTTCCCGGGCCCGATCGATATCAGCCTGATTCAGCCGCAGTTTTCCCTTCATCTTCCCCACTCCCCAATCGTCGTTCCGCATCCGCCACAATCTCTTCCGGCAACCCTAAGAGCAGGGCCAGGCGGAGAGCGTCGGCATCAAGCGCTTCCTCCCGTTGCACCGGAATGAGTCGATAATCCATATGGCGGTGCAACCGCTCCCGCCACGCCCCTTCACTCCCCAGCCCTTCCCGTTCTAAATCCGTCCATGACAAGCCGGCCACTCGGTAACGGCGGATGCCGGGCAACTGATTCACCTCATGATAATGCGTCACATGCACGGCCCAATCATTCCCTTCGCTCAACCGGCTTGTGATCGCTCGCGCTAAGGCCGCTCCTTCCCGCGGATTGGTCCCCCTGCCGATCTCATCCAACAGAAGCAATCCCTCTCCCGGTTGGTTCAGCCACTGCGTCAAACGCACCACTTCCGCCCCAAAGCGGCTTAAGCCTTGCTTTGTGGACTGCCCGTCGCCCAGCGTGCTCGCAATCCAGTGCATCAAGGGCAGCCGGCAAGCGGTGGCGGGCACAAACAATCCATAATGAGCCAAGACGGCAATCAGCCCTACCGTTTTTAAGGCGACAGTCTTGCCTCCCATGTTGGGGCCAGTGATTACTGTGACACCACGGCCCACTTCCAGATCAATCGGCGTCACGCTTCTCCCTTCCGCGGCCACGTCTTGCGCGATGCCCGGATGGATGGCTCCCTCAAGGAGGAACCGGTCTCCATCCCACTCCGGCCGCACACCGGCCCACTTCTGTCCAGCATGATAGCGGGACCATTGCAAATCGAAGTGCGTCACCTGTTGCATCCAGTACCGCAAACGGGGATACACGCGCCTAAATTCTTCGGTCAACTGGACGCATACCGCCTGTTCCCGCGCTTCCACTTGCTCTTGCAACCTCGCCATCTCTTGATCAGCGACTTCTGGCAAGCGAAACGTGACATCATATGCCGTTTCTGCCTCGCACACGACCCGCCGATCCTGGCGCAACGTTTCTTCTAAAGGCGTGTGGCGCGGAACCGTCCAAGTTCCTAAACGGTTCCGGCGGATACCATACGCTTCCTCGATCTCCCGCTTGCATTGTTCTACGCGCTCTCGCTCCTTGATTTCCATGCGGCGCCATTGTTGCCGCAAGCGGCGCAAATCATCATCATACGCATCATCAATCCAAAAAGCGGCTGTCCGATTAGTACCCGGATTGAGTCGCGCCAAGCACTGTTCCAAAAGCGGAACATCTTCCTCCGGCATCAGGGAAACGACTGTGCACCGATGCTCCCGCATGAGGTGGTGTAGTTGGCCGAATTGCCACAAAAATTGTTTCATGTGGAACCAATCAGTCAGCCCCAACACCTCATCCGCACCCAATTTGTCCAATTGCCCTTCGATGTCCGGCATCTTCTTCAAGCAATGCGAGACCAGTGCTTGGCAACGAGGATGGGCCGCTAGCCACAAGTTGATTTCATCCTGTTCACGAAGCACTTGTTCCCACTCGCGCTCTTCACCCGGACGAAAAGGACGCGCCCGCCGTTTGGCCCGCTTACCCATCGGCGTGAGAGGCTGCCACAAGTTCCAACAATACGCCACATCCAACTCCGCCCATGTCGTTTCATCCCAATGGATCACGATCCCCTCCTTCCTCCAAGGGATCTCGCCATACATCAAAGACCGGCACCGGCTTGCACAGCTCGGCCACACGCGCCTTCAGCTCCTGCGGCGGAAACACATGGCCTTCCGGCGACACAGGATTGACCGCCACCCCTCGCAACACCGCTGACCGCACCGTTTCAATGCGCCCGCCCCGCTCTAAATAACGCCGCAAAAGAACGGGATCGGCGAAGATGCGGGTCCAATCAGATACAATCAGTCGCGGGTAGCACCCTTGCTGCATCATGTGGCGCAACATGCGATCTGTCAATGCACCTGACAGCGCCACCGCCTCCGCCTTCAGGATTTCGGTATTCAGGGCTTCCTGCTCCATCAAGGTCAATGCCGCGCAAGATTTCCATGTACCTTCCCGCTTGCGATACACCCCACGATGAACCAACAGGGGCGTAAGCGCCTCACGATCGGGTTCTGGACAGACGGGCAATGAAAAGAGGCGCAACCACTCTGCTGTCTTAGACACCAATGCGCTCATCGACGCGCCCAGGCTGGCGCCCACCACCAAAATCACGGAGTCGGTGACCCAAGGGCTAGCTGCCATGCGCCGGTCATAAGCGCCGTCCACCACAACCCTTCGTACTCCGGCTCGCTGCAAGCCGTCGATCACCCGGTGCGCCTCTTCCCGCGTATGGACACCGGCCAGCTTCACTTGGGTTGGCCGCGTTGTTTGCGCGATCCACACCTCTCCCAACGTGGTCGTAATCCCGGTCCCTTCCCAAACCGCGAAATGACCGGGCTTTTGATCAATGATCGCACCCGTCGTCGCCACCCAGACCCCTTCAGGAATCTTCAGCTGCGGCTTCGGCCTTCCGCTCCACGCATCCCGTTCCTCCCCGTCAATGCCGATGCTGCACACACCCAGCGGGCCACACAGGGACCACTGTTCCATAAAGGCGCTTAGAACCGTGGTTTTCCCCGCGTTTTTCGCCACACCGACAATCGCGGTGCTCTCACATGTTTTCTCTTTCACCCGCCACCACAACCCTCTTGCTCATCTTTTTTCCAGCACTTCCCCCTGTTTCCGCCGTAGCTCGCGGGTCAATTGTTTGGGCTCCAAGTTGATCCGTTGGTCGCTCAACAGCGCGGCTACACCCAATTGATCCCCGGCCTGCTGGCAATACTCGCAATTCTCTGAGTCGTGCGGATGGTAATGCTCCGGCTCCGGATAACTGGTGATGACCCCTTCAAAGTTGCGCAACACGGTTTTAGACGGCGTCTGTGCGATGACGTAGTTGGGACTGAGCGGTATTTTGCCGCCGCCTCCTGGTGCGTCCACCACAAACGTAGGAATGGCGTATCCCGAAGTGTGGCCGCGCAAATACTCGATGATCTCCAGCCCTTTGGACACGGGGGCCCGGAAATGGCCAATCCCTTCTGAAAGGTCACATTGATAGATGTAATAAGGCCTTACGCGCGTCTTAACCAATTCATGCATCAGTTTTTTCATCACATGGGGGCAATCATTGATTCCGGCTAGAATGACAGCTTGATTCCCGACCGGCACACCCGCGTCAGCCAACATCTCACAAGCCCGGCGCGCTTCTGGCGTCAACTCCTTGGGGTGATTGAAATGCGTGTTAAGCCAGACCGGATGGTATTTCTTCAAAATGGCACACAACTCTTTCGTGATGCGTTGCGGAAACACAACCGGTGCCCGCGTGCCGATCCGGATGATTTCTACATGGGGGATCTCCCGCAGGTTTTTCAGCAGATATTCCAAGATCCGGTCATTGACCAACAAGCCGTCCCCTCCGGAGAGTAGCACATCGCGGACAGTCGGCGTGTTGCGGATGTATTCGATACAAGCGTCCATCTGCTTTTTGGGGACGCCCATCCCGATTTGGCCCGAAAAGCGGCGGCGCGTACAATAACGGCAATACATGGAGCATTGGTTGGTGATCAAGAAGAGAACGCGGTCAGGGTAGCGATGGGTCAGCCCTTTCACTGGGGAATCCGTGTCTTCCAACAACGGATCGGCCATGTCGTACGATGTGCGATACAACTCGGAAGAAATCGGCACCGATTGCATCCGAATCGGATCTTTGGGGTCGTCTGGGTCCATGAGCAAGGCGTAATAGGGAGTGATATTAAGCGGAATCGTCTCTTTAGAGATGTCAACTCCCTTGATTTCTTCCGGCGTCAGATTGATCACTTTGCTCAGGTCGTCATAATTGCGAATCGTGTGGGTCAATTGCCATAGCCAATCGTTCCACTGTTCTTCCGTCACATCTTTCCACAGTTCAATCTCGCGCCAATCACGCATCTACTTCCATCCCCTTTCATTTGTCCGTTCTCCCTCGCGTCACACCCGCAATCTGACAAGCGATCACCCTATCTGCGAAGAAAACCGTTGGCAAAACCAATCATAAAGCGCCGGACATTCCCTTAGGCTCTCCAACGCCAAGGCGGCATGTCCCGGAACATATCCATTGCCGATCATCATCTGTACGTCTTTTCCCACTCCTTCGGCTCCTAAGGCCGCCGTCGTGAACTGGACGGCCATGCTGAAAAACACCACCACGCCACCTTCTTGCGTCGCCAATATCGCCGGTAACTCCGAGCGGGGCACATTGACGCAATTGATGGTCACATCGGCCAACCGGCCCTGGGTAAGCGTGGATACCGTCTCCAGCACTTGCAAGGGGTCAGTCGCATCCAAACATGCGACATGGTGGGCCAATCCCATCGACTCGATGCGGCGGCACGCTTCAGGGTTTGCTTCCAAAGCAATCACACATCCCTGTTGCCCCACCTTTTTCCAAGCTTGGTACAAGGACAACAATCCCGACTTTCCGCCCGCTCCCATGATCACCACCGTATTGGTCGGTTGAACCAAACGAGCAGTCTGCGCCGGTGCGCCACATACATCAAGCGCAGCCAAAGCGACCGGCTCGGGCATGTCAGACGGCAACACGGCATATGGGGCGCTGGCGAACAACACTGCTTTGCCGGCCACTTCCAATTGTCCTGTTTCTAGTGATAGCTCCCTCACTTCTTCCAACCATAACGGAGTCAGCGTCAAAGAAACCAACGAGGCGATTTTGGCGCCCGGGGCAAGCGTTTGGTCAGGAAACGCCGAACCCACTTCCGCCACTGTACCGATCAACATTCCACCCGAACCGGTGACGGGGTTGTGCATCTTTCCCCGCTCTTTTACGATTTCAACAATACGCCGTTTGATCCGTTCGGGATCGCCCTCTGCCTCGGTTTTCAACTGTTGAAATGAAGCCGAATCGATATTTAACCGCTCTACGTTAATCAGCAGTTCATTCTCCCAAATCTCAGGTGTGGCATCCAACTTCCAAGCCGGTTGAGGCAACACACCCGCCGGTTCCAATACCCGGTGCAAACCATAGTGGTGACCCGCTTTTCGCAAACCTTCTCCCCCTTCCGCCGGTTTCCATTCTTATATCATGCAATTTTCATGCCACTGCGGCGGAGCCCATATTTCCACGCTTCTTTCCGCCTCCCCACAAAAAAACTGCCCAAATATGGGCAGTCAGCTTGTAACACGAGAAAAAACGGGCAGTCCATCTAGGGCGTATCTGGCAAATCAAGTAGGGAGATGCAACGGAAAAACCTTTTCCAAATGAGCGCCTCGTCACACGTGAAGCGAATAGGAAACGGTTTTGAAGCCGCTGGCCCATGCACCAGACACGTCTAGTTCGTGTCCGCTATAAAGAAGTCAGCCGCGTTTCCTTTCATTTAGCTTTTTCAATTTGTACTGTAGCGTCTGGCGTGGAATGCCCAACCGTTTGGCCGCTTGCAATACATTGCCGCCAGCTTCCTCCATGGCCTCACGAATCAACCGCGCCTCCACGTCCCACAACATTTCGCGCAGGCAACCTCCACTCCCTTTCATCCGAATCACCTGGGTCGGTACAATTGCTTGGAAATGACGGGGGAGATGCACAAGCCGTAACTCCTCTTCCAATGCCAGATTCAAAGCCCCTTCCACTGTATGCTCCAACTCCCGCACATTGCCTGGCCAATCATATCGGACAAACGCTTCCATCACTTCATCGGCGATGCGCTTCACCGGCGAATGCCACTGCCCTTTTAACTTTCTGAAGAAATAGTGGGTTAAGCAAGTGATGTCTTCCGGCCGTTCGCGCAAGGGAGGGAGATGGATCCCCACCACATGAATCCGGTAATAAAGATCCCGGCGCAACCGCCCTTCCTTAATGCTTAACAAAGGGTCCTCGTTGGTGGCCACAATCACCCGGACATCAAACGAACGCAACTCGGTTCCGCCCACGCGCCGCACTTGCCCATCCTCCAACACCCGCAACAATTTGGCCTGCAAATCAATCGGCATCGCATGGATTTCATCCAAAAAGAGGGTACCTCCGTCCGCCAGCTCTACCAAGCCGGGACGGTCTTCCGCTCCGGTGAAAGCACCGCGCGCCGTGCCAAACAGGATGCCCTCCAACAGAGAAGCAGGAATAGCAGCGCAATTCTGAACGATAAACGGTTGATCGCGCCGCGACGAATCACGGTGAATCGCCTGCACAAACAACTCCTTACCCGTACCCGTCTCCCCGATTACCAAGACGGGAGAATGCGTGCGGGCGGCCCGTCGGGCACGCTCAATCTCTTTGAGCATCAACGGGTTCTGGGTCACAATGTCATCAAAGGAGTAAAAACGTTTAACCTCCTGCTCGCGTGACCCCCGCGGATGCCGTATGCGCTCCTGCAAATGAAGCACTTGATCCGACAATTCTTTCATGCGGGTCAGGTCTTTGGATATCTCTGCTGCCCCGACCACTTTCCCTTTGGATCTAAGCGGAATCGTGCGATTGATGGTTGTCACCCGCTTACCTTTGCGGTTCATGAACGTTTGCTCCCTCTCTTCCAGCGCTTGCCCCGTTTTTAGCACACTCAACAAGGTGCTACTCTTATGGGTCAAGGATGGAAACGCTTCCAACACATGCATGCCGATTACTTCATCCGCAGGCATGCCATCCATTTGCGAAGCGACTTTATTGTAGTAAATGGTGTTGCCCTCCGCATTGACGATATGGACCCCTTCGTCCAAACATTCAAGAAATTCAACGATCATGTCCTGCTTTATCCCGGGGGTAATCATCAAATGAGACAACTCTCCTTTCCTCCGCTTCCGATCCAACTGCCGAAAAATGGTCACTCGTTGACAAAAATTCATCATATCCATTCTAACGAAGGACTCTGTTATTTGTCCAGGAACACCCCAATTCTATAAAAAAAGAAAAGATGCCTTAATCCTTGGCATCTTTTCGCATAAATTCGGGGAGTTCCCCTTTTAATTCTAACACCGCTTCTGCCGCGCCGATGCGCTTTTTCTTGCCATTCACCCATTTGGATTGGTACATTTCGATTTTGACAATCCCATTGATCGTCGTCTGCAACCAGGCTGCGGGAAAACGCACAGGAAAACGAACATCGGACCATTTTTCGTTTGGCGTTTTCTTGAACCGGACATACACACCCGGGTCCACTAAGCGGGAATTGGTTTGGTCAACCACAAAAATATCATAATGAAACTCACTGTCTAATTCATTATTCACTTTTAATGACACAATATAATTGCCGTCTTTCCCAGTCACTTTCACATCACGGAAATATTCGCTTTGCTTACGAGACTCTTTGGGTATTTCTTTCCACCATTTATAATTCCTTTTGGTGTTGTCAGGCAATGAACCACTACCTTGTTTCGGGTTTTCCGCCTGCTGCTTGGCCGGATCAGGAAGAGGTGCGGAATTCCCTTCCAAGTTGCCCAATTGAAACCCGATGAACACCAATGACACCGCCGCCAAGCCAGCGACCGCCCACCAACGTTTGCCCCGATTGCGCGTGGTTGTCCTTCTCGGACGGATGTCATACGTTTCCACATAGGCATCCACTTGCCGGATCGACGCCAATACCTCCTCCAGCGCCTCTTTCATCTGCCGTGCCGATTGATAGCGCTGTTCGGGGTCTTTGGCCAACGCTCTGTGAATCACCTCCACCAATTGCTCTGGAATCTCACTGTTAAGCGATTTGAGATCAGGCACAGGATCATGGATATGCTTCAATGCGATGGAGACAGAATTCCCGCCATTAAACGGCACTCGTCCCGTCAGCATTTCATACAAAACCACACCGAGCGAATATAAGTCGGAGGCGGCGCTCACTTTGGTTCCTGACGCCTGTTCCGGAGAAAAATAATGAACCGATCCCATGACATACCCCGTCTGCGTAATCGCTGACACCCGGGGAAAGTAAGAGATGCCAAAGTCGGTCACTTTATACTGGTTGCCCGGCGCCACCAAGATATTATGGGGCTTGATGTCGCGGTGAATGATTCCCTTTTGGTGGGCATGGTGAATTCCTTCACAAATCTGGATAGCGATTTCAATCGTTTCCTCCGCCCCAAATCGGCCTTTTTTCTTGATCATATCCATCAAGGTTGGGCCTTTGACATACTCCATAACCATAAAATATATCGAATCCTCACGCCCTACATCGTACACATTGACGATATTGGCGTGTGACATGCTTGCCGCTGCTTTTGCCTCACGAATAAATCGGCGAACTGCATCTTGATCATGGCTGAAAGATTGGTTCATCACCTTGATCGCCACGTACCGGTCCAACAGCGAGTCTCTCCCTTTGTAGACGACAGCCATGCCGCCGCCACCGATGCGCTCAAGAACCTGGTACCTTCCAGCCAGCACTGTTCCTTCCATCGGACATTCTCCTTGTGTTCATTACGTTCATGTTCTCAGCGTAACCACTGTCCGGTTTGCTGTTTAATCAATTACTTTTTCCTTTGGTTTCCCATCTACTAACAATCTTTCCTGCACTTCTATTATCAATCTAGAATCTCCTAATGGATGTTACATTTTTTCGAAAATGATAGAGAGGGAAAAAAGGTGTCCGTCAACATCATATCAGTTTTTGCTCAAAAGAAAATCCCCCACCACTCCCAGATGGAAATGATGAGGGCTGGATGAGTTGCTCACATCCGCTCCGGCGCCGACACGCCGATCAGGGACAACCCGTTTCGCAAAACTTGGCGCACACCCGCAAACAGGGCCAGCCGCGCCTGAGACAATTCCGCATCATCGGTGATCACGCGATGTTCGTTGTAATAGCTGTGGAATAGGGTCGCCAAATCATACAGATACCGCACAACCCGGTGTGGCGCCAACTGTTGGGCGCTGACGGCCACTTCTTCCGCAAACTCGCCCAGCTTCTGAATCAGGTCCAATTCCTGTTCCAAGGTGAGGCGCGCCAATACGTTCGCATCCCAGGAAGGCGCCATCCCTTTCTCCTCGGCCAGGCGGAATACGCTGGCGATCCGGGCCGACGCATATTGCACATAATACACGGGATTGGTATTGGACTGTGACACTGCCAAATCCATATCAAAATCAAGGTGCGCATCTGGGCTTCTCATCACAAAAAAGTAACGAGCTGCATCCACGCCTACTTCGTCCATCAATTCTTCCATGGTCACCGCTTTACCCGTGCGCTTCGACATCTTAACCAGTTCGCCGCCTTGATAAAGCTTCACCATCTGGGTGATAACCACTTCCAACTGATCTGCGTCATGCCCCAAGGAGTTGAGCGCCGCTTTCATCCGCGGTATATAGCCATGGTGATCGGCTCCCCAGATGTTGATCAATCGGTCATGGCCGCGCTTTAACTTGTCACGGTGATAGGCGATGTCCGGTGTGAGGTAGGTGAATGACCCATCCTGTTTAATCAAGACGCGGTCTTTATCATCGCCAAATGCTGTCGAGCGGAGCCACAACGCCCCATCCGACTCATAGGTGTACCCTTTTTCTTTCAGCTCAGCAATCGTTTGCTCAATTGCGTCCGCTTGGTACAAGGACAATTCGCTGAACCAAACATCAAATTTAACCCGGTATTTCTCCAAGTCGGCTTTGATCTTGGCCAACAGCTTCTGCTTGCCCACTTCTTTCACGTAAGCCAAACGCTCTTCTCGCTCCATATGTAAGAGTCGGTCCCCTTCCTCCCGAACCAACTCTGCAGCGATGTCGATAATCTCCTGACCGCGGTAACCGTCTTCAGGGAAAACCGCATCTTGGCCCAACGCCTCCAAAACCCGTGCTTCCAATGAAAGGGCCAGCATATTCATCTGGTTACCGGCATCATTGATGTAATATTCCCTGGTTACGTCGTAACCGGCGGCTTCCAAGATGTTGCTGAGGGCATCGCCCACTGCGGAACCGCGGGCATGCCCCAAATGCAGATGGCCGGTCGGGTTGGCGCTACAAAACTCCACATTTACCTTCTCTCCCCGCCCGGTGTTGGAATGGCCGTAAGCCGTTCCTTTTTGCTTGATCTCTTCCAACACGCGCACCAAGAAGGAACGGTCCATAAAAAAGTTGATAAAGCCGGGGCCAGCTATTTGCACATCGCGGATGTTGCCGGCACCGCGATCAAGCTCGGCCACGACTTGTGCCGCGATCTCGCGCGGGTTTTTGCGGGCGATGCGGGTTAATTGCATCGCAATGTTGGTAGCGAAGTCTCCGTGTGCTTTTTCCTTTGGCACTTCCAACGCAACCTCTGGCACGCTCTCTTCCGCCACCAGCCCGGTGCGGATGACTGCTTGCCTGATCTCTTGTTTCAATGTTTCCTTCATCTGTTCAAGCGGATTCATTTCACTCGTCCTCCATCCACTTCAAACTCAATTGGTATTTGCCCAACTCTTGCGTGCCCATCGTCAATTCAAATGAAAACGCAATCTCTCCCCCCGTCTCCGCGCAACCGCGTCGGTAGGACAGGGTTTTCACTTCCATTTCGGTCTTGCCTGCCGGGGTGTGTACGATGCTCTCCACTTTTTTGCCCGGCCAATATGTCTGTCTGTATGATACAGGCCCTTGCCGTGAGATGGTGACATGGTCTTGATGTGATCGGACAGAGGTGAACACTTCTTCGACGGTTCCCTCATGTTCTTTGTACTTAAGTGTCCATTCTCCGTTCGCCTTGGCCTCAAACTTGCCGACCAAGTCTTGTTCGATCACTTCCGGCTCTTGTCCCGCTTCTTGCTGTATGACCGATTGGATGTGGATTTTCACTGGGATCAAAGCGCCAGCCTCCCCCAATTTTTTAATACTTGTATCTTAACACTGGTCGGGACTTTTTTGCCAGCCGAATAAAAAAGCTTCCCTGCCCTGTGCGTGGGAGGGAAGAATTTGAGTCAATGCGGTCTATTTGACAAACCCGAGCAGCATTTCCCGAATCAGCTTTGCCGCTACCACAGGGGTTTGTTCACTGTGGTCATACGCCGGTGCCACTTCGACCAAATCGGCGCCGACCACATTCACTTCCGAACGGGCGATGGCATGAATCGCTGCCAACATCTCTTTGGAAGTGATGCCGCCAGGCTCCGGCGTTCCCGTGCCCGGCGCATGAGCCGGATCTAGCGCGTCGATATCGATGGTCACGTAGACGGGACGGCCAGCCAAGGACGGCAAACATTTTTCCAGCGGCGCAAGCACATCGAATGGATAAAAGTGAATGCCCGCTTCCTTGACATAAGCCACTTCATCTTTGGTCATGGATCGAATCCCAAACTGATACACATTTTGCCCACCGATCAATTCGGCGATTTTGCGCAAAGGCGTGGCGTGGGAATACGGTTCCCCCTCATAATCCGTACGCAAATCGGCGTGGGCGTCGATATGGATCACCGCCAAATCGGGGTAATCTTTATACACTTCCTGCACCACCGGCCAAGTAACCAAATGCTCTCCGCCCATCCCGATCGGCATTTTCTTCTTGTCCAAGACTTGGCGGACGAAATCCCCGATTTGCCGCAAGCTTTTCTCCGGATTGCCAAAAGCCAACGGAATGTCCCCAGCGTCATAATAAACGATCTCGGTCAGTTCCCGTTCTAAATAGTGGCTGTACTCTTCATGCACCAAGGACGACTCCCGAATCCGCGCCGGACCAAACCGCGATCCGGGACGGAAACTAACGGTCCAGTCCATGGGCATACCGTACAACACGGCTTGCGCCTGCTCCAAGTCATCGCTCGCACCAATGAAAACATTACCTGAATATTTCTCATCGAATCGCATCAATTATTCCCCCTCTGGCTGGAGCAATTCCAAGACGAACGCCGGCAGCGAGAACAGCGCTTTATGCAGTTCTGGACGATAATAGCGGGTGTCGAATCGATGTAGCTTGGCCTCGTCCACTGCCAGAGGATCATATTTTTTCGATCCGATCGTGAAGCTCCACAATCCGCTGGGGTAGGTTGGAATGCTCGCCGTATACAGGCGGGTGATCGGGAAGGTACTGGAAATGTCGCGGAAAACCTGGCGGATGAGATCCCGGTTGAACCAAGGTGATTCCGTCTGCGCGACCATGATTCCGTCTTCTTTCAGCGCTTCATAAATTTCCTCATAGAAAGGCTTTTGGAACAATCCCACCGCAGGTCCAACCGGCTCCGTCGAATCAACCAAGATCACATCGTATTTCCCTTTGTTGTCCCGCACATGCTGGATACCATCAGCAACTTGGATATCGACACGCGGATCGTCCAACCCACCGGCGATCTTGGGGAAAAATTGTTTGGACGCTGCAATCACTTTGCCGTCGATTTCTGCCAACACAGCCTGCTCGACACTCGGGTAGCGCAGGATTTCCCGAATGGCACCCCCGTCTCCTCCGCCGACCACAAGCACGCGCTTAGGATTGGGATGGGTATTCATCGCAACGTGGGTGATCATTTCATGGTAGACAAACTCATCGCGGTCGGTGGTCATGACCATGCCGTCCAGCACCAACATGTTGCCAAACTCAGCCGTTTCAATCACATCTAACGTTTGGAACTCTGATTTATCGTGATATAACGTCTTATTGATTTTCGTCGTGATTCCATGGTTCTTCGTTTGTTTTTCTGTGTACCAGAGATCCATTTCTCTCATTTCCATAATTGATTACTCCTTTCCTATGTACAACTCTAACTTACTAAGAATAATGCATGGACGAATCAGTTACAATCATTTTCATCAACCATAAGACCAACCTTTTTCTCAGGTATATTCTTCCTGCGACCTTCGCATAATATTCCTGCTTCTGTTTAAGTAGAGACGGAAGAAAACACCGGAAAAAGGAGCCGCAAACATGAGCGAACATCCACACGCCACTCCAAGCGAATCAACGAAACTACTTTTCATCCTGAAGGGCTTGTCTTTGGGCTACAAGTTATTAAAGGGCCTTATCATCACACTCGTGATTGGTGCTCTTTTATCCGGTTTGTTGCTTTTGTATCTAAAGTCGCGTCCATTGCCCATCCCTAACTTTTTCTCAACGTCCATGCTTTATGACGATACAGGGCAAGTGTTTGGACGTCTAGACGAAGGGGAAGCGCGCATCCCGGTTCGTTTGCGGGACTTGCCCCCTTCGCTCATCTCCGCCACTTTGGCCGCCGAAGATAAAGATTTTTACCGCCATCACGGTTTTTCGGTGAAAAGCATTCTCCGGGCGGTTGCTGTCAACATCAAAGAAGGGCGTATCGAGCAGGGGGCCAGCACCATCACGCAACAATTGGCGCGCAATCTCTACTTGACCCATGACCGCACGTGGGCCCGCAAGATCAAAGAAGCGCTGTTAACCGTCCAACTTGAACTCCACTACAGCAAAGACCAGATATTGGAGCTTTATTTAAACCAGATTTATTACGGACACGGCGCCTATGGCGTGGGAAGAGCCGCCAAACTTTATTTCAACAAAAAAGCGGAGCAACTCACATTGGCAGAATCAGCGTTTTTGGCGGGCATCCCCCGTGGCCCCTCTTACTATTCCCCATGGAACCATCTGGAGCGGGCCAAGCGCAGACAACGTCACATCTTGGACCTGATGGTGAAAAACGGTGAGATTTCCCTGGCGGAAGCCGAGCAAGCCAAACAACACGCGCTTGCCATCGCCCCCCAAACGAAACCCAAACAGCTAAAAGCCAATTACTTTCAGGATTATGTCATTTCAACGTTGGTGAACCAGTATGGATTGGATGAAGCTGTGGTGCGGCGGGGCGGTTTAAAAATCCACACCACGCTCAACACCCGCATGCAACAGGCAGCCGAACAAGCCCTGAGAAAACACACCGAACCCGCTCCTGGATTGCAGGGTGCTTTGATCTCCGTCGATCCCCGGACAGGGGCCATTAAAGCGATGGTTGGAGGCAAAGATTATCTGACATCCCAATACAACCGCGTGTTCGCCAAGCGGCAACCTGGTTCGTCATTCAAACCGTTCCTGTACCTCAGCGCGTTGCAACAAGGGTTTACACCGATCACACGCATTGAGAGCAAGCCTACTACATTCGTTTACCAAGGTGGCACTTACAAGCCATCCAATTATCGAGGTCAGTACGCTTACCGTCCGATCACCATGAGGGAAGCGATCGCCCGCTCTGACAACATCTACGCTGTCAGCACACTGCTGTCGACCGGGATGGAACGGGAAATCGCCTTGGCCCGGAAACTCGGCATCAAAAGCCTGCTCAAACCAACCCCCTCATTGGCTTTGGGTAGTTACACCGTCTCGCCCTACGAAATGGCCGAATCGTACGCGACGATTGCCAGCGGCGGCATCCACCGCCCCCTGATCGGCATCACCAAGGTGGTTGACCCCTTCAACCGCACCATCATCCAAGTGCAACAACAAGCAGAGCGGGTCGCCTCTGACGCCCACACCTTTGTCTTGACTCAGCTTATGTCTAGCGTGTTTGAACCGGGCGGGACAGGCTATCGGGTTCGCCAACAATTCACCCACCCCGCCGCGGGCAAAACAGGAACGACGGACTGGGACGGTTGGCTGGCTGGATACACACCTGATTTGGTTACAGTCACTTGGGTCGGTTATGACCAAGGGAAACGGCTTCCCCACCACCAAGCCCGTTATTCGCAGTACATCTGGGCCGATTATATGAAGGAAGCGACAAAGCCGTTCCTAAGCCGCCGCTTCCCCGTCCCAGAAGGAGTCAAAGGCGTTTATATTGATGAAGAGACCGGCACACTGGCGACACCGCTGTGTGAACGGGTCCGGTTCGAGTATTTCGTCAGCGGTACCGAACCGAAAATCGTCGCACCACATCACCGTTTACCGGAGCGGGAGCCGTCACTGTGGGAACGGTTGTCTGACTGGTGGAACCGACTTTAGGTCGTGTCTGATGAAGATGGACAGCTACACGTTGGCCCACACCCAACGCTAGCATGGCGTGTGGGTCGCAATGTTGTCAATGAGCAAAAATAACCCCATGTCCTTGAAAGACATGGGGTTGTTTGCTTTAACATTCGTTACTGCCGCCGACGCGTCCCTCGCCGTCTGCAAATTCACCATCATTCAGCAAAGTGATTTTGCCTGCCGCGGCCAACTCTTTCATCACTTCATACATGCTTTCTTTTTTCCCTTCAGGAAGGGACCGCACAAATTCGTTAATCTCTTGCTCGGAAACATTGGCGCGGAAATGCGTGCCGCCATGCCTCGCAAAATGTTCATGGTTATTTGCCATCACTACCGCCTCCCTATCCTTTAGCTTGCGCAAAAGAGGCGAAAATTTACCATGTCATCGCGAATGCCATCACAAAAACAAAAAATGGCGGACAACTGTCCGCCATTTTTTGTGTCCTAGCAAAAGATTCCGAAACCACTACTTAGTGTACTCCTGCCCCATATGAGGCGGCAATAGCGAACGAAGTTTGTTCACATTTCGTTCATTTTTATGACGGAAGCTGCGCTTTTAACTCCGCCTTGCTGTTTTTCCACATTTCCTCATTGTGTTTAATGAGTAATGCTTTCAACGCGGCCTTCTCCGTTTCGCCCATTTCCGACAGCTTGACTCGCCGTTTCAGCGCATCATCCATGCGGTTCACATGAAAGGCGAGATTTTTCCAACCGATGCGTTTCTCCCGGTCAATCCGCATCGGACAGGCCGCGGCACCGGCATAATACGGACCGTTTTCGTCACGATCCACCGCTACCCACACGACCCAATACAAGGTACCCTCAGGCACTTCATCTTCATTGCTGGTAAACTTCACGCCACGCTCTACCGCGCTTTTGGCATGAATCAAACCGAGATCGATCTTAGCTTGATCCCCTTCGATCAATATGGAAGAGAGATTGCTCAAGCTGATGGTGCCTGTGTGGTAAGCCCCGTGGGTGGTTGATTTGTTGCTTAGAATGTTGAATTGCACATCTTTTTTGTTGCCCATATGCTTTTAGCAGTTACGAAAGCGCGTTTCCCCTTTCGTAACGCTTCACCTCCCTTTGCCGTTCGGGTTTGACCCGTCCATCCGCCGGATCGGTTTTCCCCCTCCACTTATTTTACAAGATTCATCGCCGAAAATCCCGTTTTTGCAGAAGTGGGAACCGGGAAGGTGATGTTTGGAAGTGAGGGAAACGCCTCCTTTTATCCGCCGGCCAAGCCCACCACCTCATTGCAGGGAGCGGACGCGTCTGAAGCTTTCTGAGCGCCAGTTGCCTCCCCGCGCACGTTTTTTTCCCGCTTTTGCTTGTCCTTGATCGGCTCCACCTTAGGAGCTTGCATCTTGCCCGGCTTCCGTTTCCGAACAGCCTCCTCTGCCGTGCGCTTCGTCCCCTTGTTGTCCCTTTCCTGTTGATCTGCTTCCGCTGTTTCCTGTTCTTCCGTTCCCTCTTTTTGTTCTGCCTCCACAGAATCTTCCATTGGCTCGAGCGCTGACTGTGGCTTCTCAAGTGAGGCCACCATATCCGCTCCATCTTGGGCACCGGCCAACGCTCCGACTTCCGCTTTCTCCGGCTCTGCTTCAGGCGGGTATTCTTCAGATATCACCACTTCGCCCAAGGTCGTCTGCTTCAGCGGCAATTGAATATTAAACGAGGTTCCCAAGCCCGGGGTGCTGGTAACGCACATGATTCCCCCATGATCTTCAATGATGCGGGAACAGATGGCCAATCCCATTCCCGTCCCTTCGTCCTTGGTGGTGAAAAACGGCTCAAAAATGCGGGAACACAATTCCGGAGGAATGCCATTTCCGTTGTCCATTACCTGGATATGCACTTGTTCCTCGCTCTTTTGCCATGAGACCTGCACCGTCCCTTTTTCCGACAAAGCCTCCAACCCGTTTTGCACTAAATTGATCAGCACCTGTTTCAACTGCTCGGCATCCGCCTCCATCTCCACCGGTTGATCCGGCTGATGGCCGATCAACTCATGTCCCATTAAGAGGGACTTGGGTTGCAACAGGCTGAGCACATCATTCATCAGGCGGTTCAGATTAAACCGGGTTACTTTCACCGGCTTGGCTTCACTCAAATTAAGAAATTGTTTCAACAAGTCGTTGATGCGATCGATCTCGGGCAAAATGATTGATTCCCATTTTTTCACCGCTTCCGACTCAACAGCGGAAATCTGGACAAACCCTCGAATGGATGTAAGCGGATTGCGGATTTCATGGGCCAGTCCGGCCGCCAACTGCCCGAGCGCCGATAGCTTCTCCAATCTGAGACGGTGCTCCTCCTCCTTGTCACGCCGTTGCCGCTGGGCGAGCATCAGGCGATCCTCCGCTTGTCGGATCAATTCCGCTCCCGTCTTCGCTTCTGTGGGATAGGAGGCCGACGCCATGCAGTAATTGAGCAGCGGATGGTTGGCCTTTAACTCGGCCAGGACAAACTCCACCGTTTCGATCAAACGCCTCAACACCGCGCCGTCCCCCATCAACCCGATGGCAAACTGGTCCCCGTCGTAGCGGGCGATCCGCGCGGAAGGAGGCAAATGCCGCTTTAACAAGTTAGCGATCTGCACCAACAGCCGGTCGCCTGTGTCGTTCCCATCCTTCATATTGATTTGCCGAAAATCGGTCAAATCAAAGCAAACCACATGATATGACAGGGAGTGGGCGCATCGGGACAAGCCACGGGTCACTTGCTCCTGAAACCCGTGAAAATTGTACAAGCCCGTCAGCGAATCGCGCAGATAGGTTTCTTCCAGCTCTTTCTGAAATTCCCTCAACCGTCGGTTGGACTCGTTTTTCTGGTCAATCAGGCGACGCGTTTTCTCTTTCTGTTTCTTCAATTCAAAGAACCGATCCCGCACTTGGTCGCTAATCCACGCAACCCAAACAAAAAGCAAGCCGTGGCTGACCAGCTCGATCGCCCGCAAATAACTCCATTCGGTATAAGCAGATATCAATATGTAAGTAATGAAAAAACTTATGGTTATAAGATAGTTTCTCTCATCAGATGCTCGAAATAATACATATCCTAATACAATTAAATATACCGTTAAAATAGGGATTGTCTGCGTAAACAAGTCAAGCAATGCAATCGTGGCGACAACGGATGCCATATAGCCATAACGTGGAAAATGACTGACCCACTTCCGGTTCAGTATCAGCAGAAAACTGAGTAACGTTGTGATTAATCCCACACTAATCCAATGGAGGGACGGATGTAGGGAGAAGATTCGCTCGACAAAGTGATATAACCAACCTTTGCTCTCGATCGCCTGTATATCTAACACGTCCAATACCCACCCCTTCATATCACAACTTTTATGCCATAATTCAACGCATTTTTACAAGACATGCCACTTTATTAGTTATTCTCTTCCACTGTAAAATGAAAAATCCTCCCAATCTTCCCTCTTTCGACATAAGATTTAATATTTCGATCACACCTTTGACGATTTTGTGAGGTTATGATAGGCTTATTGTCAGATAAATATATCTTCTAATTGTTTGCAAGCCAAACCCAGGAGGGACGCCATGAACCAAGCGGAAATCTCCCTGGCCGAGTCCATTCTTTCAGCAGTCGGCGGTGCGGAGAATATTCAGAGTATTGCGCATTGCATGACTCGTCTGCGCCTGACCTTGCGCGATGAGTCCGCGCTCCAATCGGATCAATTGCGGTCGATACCGGGCGTGCTCGGCGTGGTGGAGCAAGCCGGAGAATACCAAATCGTGTTGGGACCTGGGCTGGTTACGCGCGTGGCCACGCACTTGAGCAAATTGAGCGGCAAGACGTCCACGCCCGTGGCGGAAGAACACCAGGCGCGGCGGCACAACTCCGCCAAGCAGCTGGTGCGCAAAATCGCCAACATCTTCATCCCATTGATTCCAGCCATTATCGCAGGCGGAATCATCATGGGATTGACCAATGTGCTCATTCATTCCTTCCCCAGCCTCAAAGAAGGTAGCACAGTCATTCCGTTGTTACAGGCCATGAGCAAGGTCATTTTCGCATACCTGTCCGTCTTTGTTGGCATCAACACGGCCAAGGAGTTTGGCGGTACACCGGCGTTAGGCGGAATTGCGGGGGGCCTCTTCATTCTCCCCGATATCGAAAACATCCAGCTGTTCGGGGAAGCGCTGGTCCCTGGGCGCGGAGGGTTGATTGGCGTCCTGCTGGCAGCCTGGTTTATCGTCTGGCTTGAAAAAAGCATCCGTCCGTTCGTGCCCAAAAGCATTGACATCATCGTCACTCCAACCGTGGCAGTTCTGATCACCGGCTTCTCCACGTATATCGCCTTGCAACCAATCAGCGGCTTCCTGTCTGAAGCGCTTACTGGCGGCATCCAGACGCTGTTGAATCAAGGCGGTTTGTTCGCCGGCGCGATCCTCTCTGGTTTCTTTCTGCCCTTGGTGATGCTGGGCTTGCATCAAGGACTTATTCCCATTCATATGGAGCTGTTAAACGCGACCGGTATCGACCCATTGCAACCGATTCTCGCCATGGCCGGCGCCGGGCAAGTAGGAGCGGTATTCGCTGTCTATCTCAAAACACGCAACACCACGTTGCGTAATGTGATCAAAGGTGCCTTGCCTGTGGGCATTCTGGGCATCGGGGAGCCACTGATCTACGGCGTCACCTTGCCCTTGGGCCGCCCTTTCATCACTGCATGTTTGGGAGCTGCGGTCGGTGGCGCCTTCCAAGCGGTGTTCAAAGTGGCCTCCGTTGGAATCAGCGTGTCGGGGTTGCCGCTCACATTGCTGATCAAGCCGGATCAAATCGTGCTATATCTGATCGGCATTGTGATCTCTTACGCGGCCGGCTTCTTCTTCACTTATTTCTTTGGCTTCAAAGAGGACATGGCCAAACCCTTCTCGTCCAACAGCCCGGCATCGAACAAAGGGGTGCCTCTGCAATAAGTTGGCAACGCGCGCAAGCGGACGGCGGGCCACAGCTCTCCGTCCGCCTGCGCCTCGACGCAACCCACCCGCGCCTTCATAGGCGTTTTTTTTCATGTTCATTTGGCCACCCAAGCGGCCCGCCGCCCAAATGAACATGAAAAGGAGCCCGCTTTGGATCAAGACACGGACTCCCTACTTATTCTAATTGAATAATTAAGTTTAACCACCGCACGTTTCTCCTCATTCTCATGATGTTCTTGATTCGCCGCGGGGATTGCTGGTCGCCCTTGGCCTTATTTATTCTTTCGCACCGTCGCGTGACGTAACGGATAAGACCAAAGGCCCCCATTATCCGAGATAATTGACCAAATGGTTAAACCCCTTTGCCGCTTTGTCTTTGCCTTCCACTTCATTCTCCACCACATGCTTGTTCACCTTGTCCCAGCCGTAAGGCTCTTCCATCGCGATGTGATCCCGCTTCAGCAAGGCGAACTTTTGCGCCTCTTCAGCATAAGGATGGTAGACGCCTTGCGCTTCGTGCGCTTCCATCCCATAGGAAGATTGTCCAACTGCAGCCCGCGGTGGATAATGCATTTGCTCATTCAACAGGGTGTGCACCACCGTCTCCTTCAGGATGTTTTTGATCTCCTCGCTACGGTAACCGCTTTCCAAGCTCTTGATCCATTGATAGACCGGGCCGTCTTCCGGAGTGAACGTAACATTGCGCTGGGTCGGCACATACTCGCTCCGCTTCTGGATTTGCTCCTTCAACAGACGAGAGTCGCAGATCGATTGCAAGGGGAAATAGTTGTTGCGCAGGTAGGACTGGATGCAGTACTTCACCAGCATCGGGAATTGGCCTTTCGGCAGGATTTCATACCAATAACGAACCAGACGATCCTTTTTTCCTAGATATACGCCAACGGTAATGGACGACATATAAATACACCTCCGGGATTGATCAAAAAATTTTAAATACCTAGAATTAATATTAATGGTAACAGGTGAACTACGAAACCGTCAACGGGAATACTTTGTCGAATCCTGTTATATATGCTCGGAAACGAAAAAAACATGCTTAACGCATGTACAATCTATACGAAGGCAAAAAGCCAGGTTTTAAATTTTTATTTAATTAGGTAAAGGTATTGCTATCTTTTAGCAAACATTTGATAACGAATTTGATTGATTTGCTGATAAGCGGTCTTGTCTTTCAAACTTTTAAACAGTTTGATTACAGGGGAAGTATTCACTTCAAATATCCAAATCTTCCCGTTCCGATCCACGGTCAAATCGACGCCAAGTTCCTTTAAACCTGTAAAGCGTCTATTTAATGTTTTGGCTATCTCTTTAGAAACTGCATATATTTCTTTTTTTTAATGTTTTTTCTTTTTTACCAACTGTATGCGAAATGCGTTTGACCGCCTTGCTCGCTTCCAGCGGCGTTCCTCCTCGACAACGATTGGTGACCAAGCTCCCCGGAGGAGCCAATTTGGCGCAAAAACCGGTGATTAACCAGCGATTTCGCGGTTTTTGCAGATGAACGCGAAAATCGACATTTCTCCCGTCCACTTGCGCCATTCGAATCCCTTGTTGCGCCATGTAATTTCTTCTAGATATCATCTCCTGCTCAATCCATCTGAACGCCCTCTGTACTGGCAACACCCTTCTGCCGTTCAGCGTTTGGCACATAACTCCTCTTCTGGCAGGGGTTAGCTTGACCGCCCCTCTCCCGCCGCCGCCAATGTCGGGTTTGAGAAAGACGAACCGATGGCGCCGCAACATGTTAAACACTTCTTTCCTGTTGTACCTTCGGCTTTCCGGGATGTAGGGCCTGATTCGAATATTTTCCCAAAGCACCGCCGTTTTCTTCATTTTGCTGGGGACCGACTGCATCCTTGGCATTCTTCTCATCTATCATCCATCCTTTCGCTCTCCATACTTTATTCACCTCCACCACATCGAGTCATCCTTCTTTCACCCAATTTTGCCTAATCCCCTCAACCGCGGATGGTAAAATAGTCTCATAGGCGGGCGATTGTTTTCCCAATGTTCTTGTGGGACAATGATTTTACGCTTTTTATGTCCAGGAGGGATCTGTACGTGAGCGCCAAAATCTACGTAGTGGAAGATGAACGGCCAATTGCCGATATTATTAAGTTCAATTTGGAGAAAGAAGGTTACCAGGTGGATTGCATCCATGATGGTGACGAAGCGATTCAAAAAGTGCTCAACGCGCCGCCGGACTTGATGTTACTGGACTTGATGTTGCCCGGCGCCGATGGTATCGAAGTTTGTCGAAGAGTGCGGCAACACTTCCAATTTCCGATCATTATGCTGACCGCCAAAGACTCGGAATTGGACAAGGTGTTGGGATTAGAGATGGGCGCTGACGATTATGTGACCAAACCGTTTAGCAACCGCGAACTCCTAGCGCGGATCAAAGCCAATTTGCGCCGCACTCAGTCGCAACGCCAAGAAGCGACGCGGGAGGAGCCTAACAAAAGCAATCTGGTCATCGGTGATTTGACGATCGACCCACACAGTTTCATTGTCAGCAAGCAGGATCGGGTCATCGACCTGACCCACCGCGAATTTGAATTGTTGCTCTACTTGTCCAAGCATGTCAATCAAGTGCTGACCAGAGAACATCTCCTACAATCCGTCTGGGGGTATGATTACTTCGGTGACGTGCGCACTGTCGATGTGACCATCCGCCGTCTGCGTGAAAAGATCGAAGACGATCCGAGCGCGCCTAAGTACATCATCACGCGGCGCGGCATCGGTTACACGATTCGCGATCCCCGCGCAGATCGGTGAATGGGTGGGTAAACGCAATGAAGAAATGGAAGCAATTGATGAACAGCGTGCAGTGGAAGCTGGTCGTGATATACATACTTTTGATCATCATGGCCATGCAATTGGTTGGCGTCTACTTCATCCGCCAACTAGAATCGGTTTTTATCAATGACCTGCGCGCCCAATTGAAAGAACAAGGATATGTGCTGTCCCTGATCGTCTCGCCTGAGCTGGAAGCGAAAGCTGAAAATGACCGCGACCGTGCCAAGCGGTTGCGAGCCCGCCTGTTGCAAGCGGCGCCCAACACTAGCCAGCATTTCACCATCGTGCGCGTGATTGACCAGAACAACTGGGTGATCGCGTCCAACGAGTCGAATGAAAAGATATTTAAATTGCCCAACCGCCTCACTGATCTGATGGATAAGAAGCAACCGTTCGCCAAAGTGAAGGACGCGGAAGGAAACGACTACCAAGTGTACGTGGCCAAACTGCTGGACCGGCAACAGCGGGAGTTGGGCTCACTTTATCTGGAAGCCCCATTGAAACCGACCTATGACCGCATCTATCGCATCAGCAAGATCTTGATCAAGATCGCGGCGGTGGCACTGGCGGTGACCGGATTCTTAGTCATCATCTTGGCCCGCACCATCACCCTGCCGATCAAAGAGATCCGAGAACAAACGAAAGCGATGGCATCAGGCGACTTTGACCGCCAAGTGGCCGTAAAGAGCGAAGACGAGATCGGCCAGTTGGCTATCTCCTTCAACGATCTGGCCGCTCATCTGCGAACAGCGATCAAGGAAAAGGAAGAGGAAACAGAGAAGCTGGAATCCGTTCTGGCCAACATGAGCGACGGTGTGATCGCAACCGATTTGCAAGGGAAAATCATTGTGAAAAACATCCCTGCAGAAAAACTGTTGGATCGCCAAATCGCGCTCGGTAGCTCGATCACGGAAGTGTTGTCCTTATCAGAGCCGTTAAAACTGCCGTTGAAGGAAGCCCGTCAAACCTTCGTCGAACACCACCATGCCGATGCGGAAACCCAGACAGTGCTGAAGATTAACTTTACGCCGATCAAGCTGAAGGGAAATGACTTGATCGGGATGGTGGCCGTGCTCGAAGACGTCACCGAACAAGAGAAACTGGACCGGCAACGGAAAGATTTCGTCGCCAATGTGTCTCATGAACTGCGGACGCCTTTGACCACCATCAAAAGTTATATCGAGGCACTGGAAGACGGAGCGGTCGAAAATCCGGAGCTGGCTGTCCGCTTCCTCAAAGTGGCCCGCCAAGAAGCTGACCGCATGACGCGCCTGATTCAAGACTTGTTGCATCTCTCGCGCCTTGACGCCCGCAAATCGAAGTTCTACAAAAAACCGCTGGCGTTGACCGAGATATTGGAAGAAACCATGGATCGCTTCCGCTTCCAATGCCAACAGAAACAGATCAGCTTCACGCTTTTCACTCACGGCTCCCTGCCCCGTGTTTACGCTGATCCGGACAAGTTGATGCAAGTATTGGACAACCTCGTGTCCAACGCCATCAAATACACCCCGGAAGGCGGTTCGGTGGCGATTGTCGCAAAGCGCAACCCAGACGGCATGGTGGAGGTGGGCATTGCCGATACCGGCATCGGCATTCCCAAGCAAGACTTGGGCCGGATTTTTGAGCGGTTTTATCGTGTGGACAAAGCCCGTTCGCGCAGTCTGGGGGGCACCGGACTGGGGTTGGCAATCGCCCAAGAAATCGTGCATGCGCATGAAGGGACTATCGCGATTGACAGTATCTATCAAAAAGGCACTGTCGTAACCTTCACACTGCCCCCCGTCAGTCGGAGGTGAATAAGCCCAAGTGGAAGAAAAATGGGTTGAACACATCAAAACCGTCGTACTGATCTTGCTAATCACCCTCAGCTTCTGTCTCACGGGATTTTTGTGGTTTTACTCGCCCGGATACCAACAGAAGCCGATCAACAACATGCCACCTCCTGTCTTAACTGATGACAAAACATACAACGAAAAGAAATCCACCCAGTTTGTCGCCCCTTATCAATTGATCGTCAACCTAGGCGGCCGGGCGACATGGTTACATTCCGACAGTGAGGAATACCGCACGTTGGTCGACAGCATCAAAAACGCAGAAATCACCAAATTTGAGGCCGTGAACCAAGTCACACCCGAAGAATGGAAGAAGCGCCTGCTAGACGGGCCTTCACTCCAGTTGCAATTCCCCCGCGACATGCATTCAGAGACGGTGGATGCGTTCTTCAAAACGTCGGTCTTGGAGAAATTCTCCCTGCATCAGCCCACCGACGTCAGCCGCATCCTGCTCCATGTAAGCGGCGGTCAGCCCCAACTCTGGCTGATCTCCGATGATGCCAAAACGATCTTGCAAGCGCAATTGCAACTGGATCCGACCCACTTGCAACAAACGATGGAACAAGCCATTCAGCATGCGCAAGTGGAGCTGACACCGGTGGTGGCCAATGGCAAAGCGCCTTGGGATAAAGCGAATGAAAAACAACCATGGTCACGCATCTTTTATCTGCCGACCGCATCAGCCAAGCTTCCGGTGTGGCGTTATAAAACGGAACAGATCAAGATTGATGACATCAAAGAGTATCTGCTGACATCAACCGACGTGGAACCGATCGTCATCCACGATGAAAATCTTTACATGGCCCGGTCCCAACGGCTCGTTTATAATAAGAGGGGTTCATTGCAATACACTGAAGATGTTCCCACTTCTGAATCGACACATCCACTGGTTGAGAACCAGTTGTACGACGTCAACAACTTTGTAAAGCGGCACCGCGGTTGGACAGGCGATTATTTGCTTGATCGTGTGGAACGGGTCAAAGATGAACGGGACACCAACCAACTCACTTTCCGCCGCATCATTGCAGGCCTGCCCGTATACTGGAACCGGCAAGACGGGCAGATGATCTATCCCGATGTGTTGCAATTCCAAGCGGGGGCCAGCGGTGGAGAAGACGGTATCAAGCAGTACGCTCGGTCAACGGTGTACATGCTCGAGGGTACCCGCGACGGCGAGGCGATGCTCCCCGGGCGGGACGAAGTGCTTCGGCAATTGAGCGAACGCAAACTCGCCTTGACCGCCATCAAACACATCTATCCTGGTTATGAGACAAACCATAACCTGAAAGATAAAACAGTCCAGTTCACCCCTGTATGGGTGGTACTCACCACGGCTGGAGAACAGTTCTTCATCGGTTCGCCAACGTCATAGGGAGGAAATCTCCATGGATTGGAGTCGCGCCAAAACGATTTTGATCATCGCCTTCATCGTCTTAAATCTCTTTTTGGGACTGCAATTAAACCAACTGGTGAAACAGCAGTCCGATTATGTGGAAACGGAAGAGATCTCGCTTGCACAATTAAAACAGATCGCCAAAAAGAGCCGCATCCAGTTTCCGGAAGAGCCGGACAACACACCAACGACACTGGCGGCGTATAAAGCCACCGTCACCCCGATCCGGCTGGCCGGATGGAAGAAAAATGAGCTGAATGGTTACAGCAAAACCTACGCCACTCCCCCCACCTTCCGCAACGAGCGGGAGCTGAACCGGCTGTTGAGCAGGGAAGTGCCTCGTTTCGGCGATTATGAGCTGATGGAATCCAGCCGAGACAAACGTATCTATATGCAGCATGTCAAAGGAAGACCCATTTTGGATGCAGTGTTGGAAGTGGAGTTGGCGGCTTCCTCGATCAAAGCCATCCATGTGGTGCACTATGACTTGTCTCAATCGCCGACAGCAGAGGAGCTCATGACCTATCCAAGCGCGCTCTACCAGGTGATCACCAATCTGAACACAAAGGGCCCGGCTTCCATCACCAATCCCAAGCTCGGCTACCGTGCCGCCTATGGTGGTTCCAAAGAGGAATACATTCTCGTCCCTTATTGGCGGTTTGAAGTCGGCAACAATTGGATTTACTTAAACGCCACCAAACGCGAAGCCAAAGAAAAAATGGAAATCGTGCCCAAGCAATCTATTGAAAGCAAAGGAAAGACGCCATGAAGTTTAGTGTGTTGGCCAGCGGAAGCACTGGCAATTCCACTTATATTGAATCCGACAGCGTCAGGGTGTTGGTAGACGCGGGATTAAGCGGCAAACAGATTGAACAGCGCTTAGAGCAGATCAATGTGGACCCATCCACCCTGTCCGCCATTTTTGTGACGCATGAGCATATCGACCATGTGCGAGGACTCGGGGTCTTAGCCCGTCGCTATCAGATCCCCATCTATATGAATGAATCTACTTGGCGTCACCTGCCAAGCAGTGTGGGGGATATCCCCGAATCCTTGCAAAATGTCTTGGAAACGGGTGCGGCGCTAGAATTGTCCGATCTGCGCGTCGAATCGTTTGCGATCTCGCATGACGCTGCAGAACCGGTCGCTTTCCACATCCAACATGGTGAGGATCTCCTCTCCATCGTTACTGACTTAGGCTATGTAAACCAACGGATCATCGACCGGGTGAGCGGTTCTCACACCATCGTCTGGGAGAGCAACCATGACGTCGAAATGTTGCGCACGGGAACGTATCCGTGGAATGTGAAACGCCGCATTTTAGGCGACACCGGCCATCTTTCCAATGAGGATGCCGGGGTGGCGCTGACCGAGATTCTCAAGGGGATGGGCGAAAACATCTACCTGGCTCATTTGAGCCGGGACAACAACCTAAGCGAGTTGGCCCATCTGACCGTCAAAAACATTCTAGAAGAGACTGGCATGCAGGTAGGGCGTGATGTCCACCTGTGGCCTACGTATGACGACCGCCCCACCCCGCTAAGAGCGGTAAAGGACAAATAAAGGGAGTCCCATCATGTATGGGACTCCCTTTATTCTTCGGTTGGCACCGTGATTTCCCTGTCCAGCCGCGTCGCCAACTCCGCCAACTCATCCGGTTCGATCAACCCTTTATCGACGAGGAGGTCGATTAAGGCCGATAAGAGCAAACCCTGTTGGTAAAATGCCAATTTCAGATCAGCCACCTGCGCGCCCAAATCAACTCCAGCAAACCGTTTTAACGTATTGACAGAGGGTCGCTTTCCCTGTTTCATTCTCTCATCTCCTAATCACTTGTATTAGTTATCTTCTATTATTCTCCTCATTTTTCCTATTCTTCAAACTTGTATATGTGTGTCGTTCTCCTTACTCCATTTTGACACAAGCAAAACAATGATTCTCCACATCAACTTCACACACCCACTATAAAATAAATATGTACACAAAAGCCTGGATTCGCCCGTTTCGATCCAACTGTGTCAACAACCTTACGTTTCTTTGAAAACCAAACCACCCCACATAGGGATTTAGTATAATACATTTGAGTTGTTGAAATAATGAGAGCGAATCCACTCCCATACATATGGCCTTAATTCAAGGAGGGAATGCCATGGGTTATTATGATGAACAGCCGGATTACAAACAGCCAAAGCGCTCCGCTAGCCCCATTTTCACTTCGATCGTATCCGCGATCATCGGGGGATTGATTGTATTGCTGTTAAGCCCATCCTTAACGCGCATGGGGCTTCTTCCGTCCGTGGATGGCAACCTGCCGCAAACCACGGTGGGCAACAAGCAAGTGACCAGCGTCAAGGTGAACTCAGACATCACCAGCGCTGTCAAAAAAGCGGCTCCGGCCGTGGTTGGGGTTATCAACTTAAAACGCTCATTTAATTTCTTTGAAACCGAAGAACTGCAACAGAGTTCCGGATCAGGTATCATTTTTGAGAAGATTGACGGCAAAGCGCGCATTATCACCAATTATCACGTCATCCAAGGCGGTAGCCGCTTTAAGGTGATCATTCCTAACGGCAACGACAAAAACCAAGAAGTCGAAGCGCGGTTATTGGGCGGAGATCAATTGACAGACTTAGCGGTGTTGGAAATCAGCGATAAATATGTGACCGCCATCGCCGACTTGGGCAACTCCGACCAACTCACCGCCGGGGAACCTGCTATCGCCATCGGCAACCCGTTGGGACTGGGCCAGTCGGTCACCACCGGTGTCATTAGCTCCCCCAAGCGAGCGTTTAAAGTGGATGAGCAAACTACCACCGATGTCATCCAAACGGATGCTGCCATCAATCCCGGCAACAGCGGCGGCGCTCTGATCAACATCTCAGGCCAAGTGATTGGCATCAACACCCTCAAAATTGCCGAACAAGGGGTGGAAGGTCTCGGATTTGCCATCCCCATCAATGACGCGCGCCCGATTGTTGAAAAATTGATCAAATACGGCAAAGTGTCGCGCCCGTACTTAGGAGTACAAATGGTCGATGTCGCCGACCTCACTCAAGAAGCTCGCCAACAACTCAACCTCCCCAACAACATCACTTCCGGGGTGGCGCTATATGAGTTGGAGCCTGGCTCCCCTGCAGATCAGGCTGGCATGGAACCGGGAGACGTCATCACCGCCCTCGATGGTCAAATCGTCAAATCGGGTTCGGATATCAGACAATACATGTACACCAAAAAAGCCGTCAATGACAAAATGGAAGTAACCTACTTCCGCAATGGCAAAAAACAAACCGCTACGATTACTTTGGGCGAAGCGCCAAGCAACTTGAGATAAAAACGTTCAAGCCCCGTTTTTCACAAACGGGGCTTTTCCTTTTCCCTGTCTTTTGATAAATTTGTGGATATTGTGGATAACCTATGAATAACTACTGCGCGGTAAGGAGTGAAATAGCAAATGGCTTCTGCCGAAAAGAAAAAATGGTATGCATGCGACGAGCACGTCGACATTGCACTCGATGAAATTGTGGATATGTATGAACAAGCTCCCCTTATGGAACTGATGGACAACGAGCCGAACGATCACGCAACTTGTTTTTGGTGCGGACAAACTCCCCGTTATGTTTTGCAAATCGCTAACCAAGAGGAGACAGCGGAGGAAGACGCATGAAAATCCAACTCATCACCGTGGGGAAGTTAAAAGAAAAATATTTAAAACAAGCATGCGATGAATATCTAAAAAGACTTACTCCCTATGCCAAAGTGGAAATCGTGGAAGTGAATGAAGAAAAGGCGCAAGACCCTGTTCATGAAGCGGAAGTGGCGTTGATCAAACGCAAAGAAGGTGAGCGCATCTTAAAAGCCTTATCTCCCGACGCCTTCTTCATCGCTTTGGCCATTGAGGGTAAATCCCTCTCTTCTCCAGAGTTCGCCAACAAACTGGAGCGATTGGGCACCTACGGACAAAGCCATGTCGCTTTTGTCATCGGTGGTTCATACGGGATTGCACCAGAGGTGCTAAAACGGGCTGATCTGTTGCTGTCTTTTTCAGCCATGACCTTTCCCCATCAGCTGATCCGCATCTTCCTCCTAGAGCAAATCTACCGCGCCTTCAAAATCATCCGCGGCGAAACATACCATAAATGAGCTTTTCGTGGAGAACTCGTCCCTAAATGGCAACAAGCGGCCTAGGGCGTCATCTGGTGAATAAGCCAGTAGCTCCAATCCCTTTTTCTCATTAGCTTCACGCGTGACGACGCAAAATAAAAAACACACTGGCTGATGATGACTCCACAAGTCTCATAGCCAGTGTGTTTCTTTTTTCACCAAACCCGGCGTCTGCTTTATTAAGCGTATACCGGGCGTACTTGGATCGTTTGGTCACGGTCCGGACCGACAGAGAAGATCGCCAGCGGAATCCCTGTCAACTGTGACACCCGTTCTACATAGTGCTGGGCTTCCAAAGGCAAGTCATGGAAGTTGCGTACTCCTGTGATATCCTCTTTCCAACCCGGCAATTCTTCGTAGACCGGCTTGCATTTAGCCAAGATGTCGAGATTGGCAGGGTAATTTTCGATGATTTGCCCTTCATATTCATAAGCGGTGCAGATTTTGACCGTGTCGATGCCGGTCAGCACGTCCAGCGAGTTGAGAGACAGACCAGTGATGCCGCTCACACGGCGCGCATGGCGCACTACCACACTGTCAAACCAACCCACGCGGCGTGGGCGGCCGGTTGTGGTACCGTACTCGCGTCCCACTTCTCTGATCTGATCGCCAATTTCATCAAACAGCTCAGTGGGGAATGGGCCGTCACCAACACGGGTGGTGTACGCTTTGGCTACTCCCACTACTTGATGAATCTTGGTCGGGCCGACGCCAGAACCGATGCATACCCCACCAGCGACCGGGTTGGACGACGTAACAAAAGGATACGTCCCTTGGTCAATATCCAACATCACGCCTTGGGCCCCTTCAAACAAGACCCGTTTTCCTTGGTCAATGGCATCGTTCAACACCACCGATGTGTCGACGACATAGTCGCGAATCCGATCCGCATAAGCCAAATAAGGCTCATAAATCTCTTCAAAGCTAAATCCTTCTTCCCCATAAAGCCGTTCCAAGATGCGGTTTTTCTCCTCCAGGATGCGCGTCAGCTTCGCCCGGAACAATTCCTTATCCAAGAGATCGCTGATGCGGATTCCCACCCGGGCCGCCTTATCCATATAGGCCGGACCGATCCCTTTACCCGTTGTCCCGATTTTACCGGAGCCCTTGCTCGCTTCTTCAGCTAAATCCAAACGCAAATGATAAGGCATAATCACATGGGCCCGATCAGAAATGCGCAAGTTGTCGGTGACAATCCCATGTTCGTGCAGGTAGTCCAACTCCTTCACCAATGCTTCCGGATTGACTACCATGCCATTACCCAACACGCACACTTTGTCACGATAGAAGATCCCAGACGGAATCATGTGCAGCTTATAGCGAGTTCCGCCAAACACAATGGTGTGGCCTGCGTTGTTCCCGCCTTGGTAACGCGCAACAACCTCCGCTTTCTCTGCCAAGAAATCCGTGATCTTCCCTTTTCCTTCATCTCCCCACTGGGTACCTACAACAACCACCGTGGACATCGTTTGTTCCCCCTCAGCGGTACAATTTCCGAACATCAAATTCAAGCACCGCTTCATTTTACCAATATTACCGCGTCGTTGTCAATAAAATACGAACATTAATCTAAATATTATAAATGATTATTCGTGTATAGCTGATTGCTTTATATCCAAGCTTAAAAATTTGTTGTAGTTCTTAAGGAAGAGCAATTCCACTTTGCCAACCGGTCCGCTCCGCTGTTTGCCAATGATGAGCTCAGCGATGTTTTTCTTCTCGGAATCCTCATTGTAATAATCATCCCGATATAAAAAGGCTACCACATCGGCATCTTGTTCGATTGAGCCCGATTCCCGCAGGTCCGATAACATCGGCCGTTTGTCTTGCCGCTGTTCCACCGCCCGCGATAACTGCGACAATGCGATGACCGGCACATCGAATTCCCGCGCCATCAATTTCAACGACCGCGAGATTTCGGAAATTTCCTGTTGCCTGCTCTCGCCGCCGCGACCTGAAATCAACTGCAAGTAGTCGATCACGACCAATCCCAAGCCACGTTCCACTTTTAAGCGGCGCAGTTTGGCGCGAATGTCGTACACAGTCACTCCCGGCGAATCGTCAATAAAGATCGGTGCTTCGCTCAATGTACTCATCGCCATTGTTAGCTTTTCCCAATCTTCCTCATTTAAATTCCCCGTTCGAAATGCTTGGGCGTCAATGTTCCCTTCCGATGCCAACATCCGTGACACCAACTGGGAAGCCCCCATCTCCAAACTGAAGATAGCCACGGTCTGTCCACTCCGCACTGCCGCGTTTTGTGCCAAGTTCAACGCAAAAGCCGTTTTTCCCATCGCTGGTCGGGCGGCCAGAATGATCAGCTCCGATCCCTTAAGGCCGGAAGTCATCCGATCCAGATCGACAAATCCGGTAGGAATCCCGCTGATGCCGCCTTTGTTAAAGTGCAACGCTTCAATCTGCTCATAAGACTCCATCAACGCATCTTGAATCGGGATAAACCCACTGCCGCGGATGCGGCGCTGAGATACTTCCAAAATCCGCCGTTCCGCTTCATTGAGCAAGTGATCCAATTCTTCGTTGCCGCCATAACCAGACATTGCGATCTGGGATGCCGTCCTGATGAGTCGGCGCAGCACCGCTTTCTCCTCAACGATCTTGGCGTAATACTCGACATTGGCTGCGGTAGGCACGGCACTGGCCAGTTCGTTGAGATAGGTCACTCCCCCCACTTCTTCCAACAGCTTGCGGTCTTGCAACTCCGCTGTCAGGGTGACCAAATCAACGGGCTCTCCCTGTTCGCCCAATTCATTCATCACTTGAAACAGGCGTTGATGGGACTGGCGATAAAAATCATCTGGCTTTAAGCGCTCATTAACGGAAACCAATACGCCCGGCTCCAGCAAAATGGCACCCAACACAGCTTGTTCAGCTTCGTGATTGTGCGGAGGTAGACGATCAGCAAACAAGTCACTCATCGTTTCTCCCCCTTTGCCCCATAAAAAAGCTCTCCATGCAAGTGGAGGGCTTTAAATCACTTCTTTGATGCAAGGGAAGGCAGACCCGCCATCATCCTAAGGCGAGCCCACTTCCTGGTTCGCGCATGGGTGCAGGATGCGCACCGTTTTATTCTTCCACCACTTGCACCGACAGGATCGCCGACACTTTGGGGTGCAACTTCACGGGAACTTTGGTCACACCCAATGCGCGAATCGGCTCATCAAGCAGAATCTTTTTCTTGTCGATTTGCAATTGATGTTGCTGTTTCAGCGCTTGGCTGATTTGTTTGGAGGTGATGGAACCGAACACCCGACCACCTTGCCCGGTCTTGGTGGACAATTTCACCGTCAACGAGTCAATGCGCTGGCCCAATTCTTGCGCTTCTTTCAATTCCGCTTCTTTGCGTTTCTCTTCTAAGCGCTTTTGCTCTTTCAACGTGTTCATGTTACCATCAGTGGCGGGAATCGCCAATTTCCGTGGAATCAGAAAGTTACGCGCGTAACCTTCGGAAACTTCTTTGACTTCCCCTTTTTTGCCTGTGCCTTTCACATCTTGTTGTAAAATGACTTTCATTTCTCCGGCCCTCCATCCAAATTCTCTTGCAACACTTGCATTAGGCGCGATTTGACCTCGCCCAATGAACCGTTTTTCAATTGGCAAGCGGCGTTGGTCAAATGCCCTCCGCCCCCCAATTGTTCCATGATGACTTGGACATTAATTTCCCCTTGCGATCTCGCACTGATCGAGATCAACCCGTCACCACGGCGGCCTATCACAAATGAGGCGCGGATGCCTTGCATATTCAACAAGGTGTCGGCCGCTTGCGCAATCAGCAACTGATCATACTCCGTCGTCTCGTCACCCACGGCGACAGCGATGTCTCCGCGCACGACTTCCGTGGACTTGATAATTTCCGCCCGTTTGACGTACTGGCTCAAATCCTCTTTCAACAGCGATTGCACCATCATGAGGTCAGCGCCATGCCTGCGCAAGAAGGACGCCGCCTCAAAAGTGCGCGAACCAGCCCGGAAGGCGAAATTCTTCGTGTCTACCACAATCCCGGCCAATAAGGCCGTCGCTTCCAACGTATCCATGGACAGCCGCTGATCTTGATATTGCAACAGCTCCGTCACCAATTCACTAGTAGAAGAGGCATAAGGCTCTAGATACACCAGCACCGGATCTTTCACAAAATCCTCGCCGCGGCGATGGTGGTCAATCACCACGATTTTGCGGGCCCGCTCCAATAAGCGGGCATCCATCGCCAGCGACGGCTTGTGCGTATCGACCAAGATGAGAAGCGTATCCGGATCATCCACCAAGGACAGCGCCCGCTCGGGTTGGATCAACATCTCCCCCAGTTGCGAGTGGCTACGCACAGCGGCTAGCAACCGTTCAATCGAAGCGTTCTCTTCGTCCAGCACGATGTGCGCTTCACAATCATGAATCAAAGCGAACTTGACGACGCCGATGGCCGCCCCCAACGCATCCATGTCCGGCTGCGTGTGGCCCATAACAATCACGCGCTTGCTGTCTTGAATCAAATTGCTCATCGCGTGGGAGATTACCCGGGCACGCACTCGCGTCCGTTTCTCGACCGCGTTGGTCTTGCCGCCAAAGAAAACGGTCTCTTCGCCTTGCTTCACGGCAGCTTGATCCCCACCGCGAGCCAACGCGATATCTAATGCCGCTTGGGCGTTTTGCGTCCTTTCGACCAAGGTGTCCCCGACGCTTGCGATCCCAATACTCAAGGTGATTGGAATCTTATTCTTCCTGGTCATCTCCCTGACCACGTCCAAAATTTCAAAGCGGGATTTCATCAACCGCTCCAGTGATTGTTGCGCCGCTACAAAGAACATTTTATCTGTATCAAGCCGTTTGAGGGTAATGTCATATTCCAATGCCCACTTGGAAATCGTCCCCGCCACATTGGACAGCAACAACGTGGCCTCTTGATCAGTCAAGCCTTGTCCGGCCTCGTCAAAGTTATCCAGATGGATGAACCCGAAAATCGCGCGTTCGTTGTGTAACTTTTGCCGCAAGCTCTCCAGCCGCGTGATGTCTCTAAAAAAATACACTCTCTCTTCGCGCTGATGGGTTACTTCATAGACGCGCCCTTCCAATTCGACCGTGCACGGAACCGCCTCCTGTGCTTCTTTCAATTGCGGAAACACATCAACCACCGGTTCCCCAATCATTCGTTCACATTTCCCCATCATGCCTGCAATGAACGGATTGTGCCACTCAATTCGACCAGACCGGTCATACAGCAAGATGCCGACTGGCATCTCATCCATCGCCGTTTGCCCTGCATTCTTGACTCGATGGTTTAGAGTCAGCACATATTCAGTGAAATCATGGCGAAAAGCCCGTTCCGCCTTGTACAAAACCCAGGCCAGCACTACAAAAAGTACGAGGCCCACCAAGCCATAAACCCATTCATATATGGAAAGCAAAGCGATTAAGACCAGGCTAAAACACATGGCAAATATCATATGGTACCCATGCCATCTTTGTATAACAAACTTTGGCATCATTCTATCCCCTCAAACTGTCAACCCTGCATTTCATCTCACTCTTATTTTACCCCAGTTATAGGATAGAGCAACTCCCGCCCCTCTTGATCACACCGCCAAAACTTGGATTTCCGCCAGCTTGCCGGATCTCACTTCTTGGCTAGGCGTCCCCGCAAGTCAATCCCCGTATCAATGAACCCCAACAACATAAACAGCGGAGAAAGCGGAACGGCCAACACCAGCGCGAGCGCGTGGCTCCCCCAGCCGACCCGACCGCGACGGCGTTGCAGAAGAAACAGCGCAAACGAGCAACCCTGCAACACCATCAGGATTTGCATCAAATACAAGAATCCCAGTATCCAATCGCCGCCCACCTCGTTGCCGGACTGCACAAGCGATGCGATCATCAACAACAGGTACGCGGTGAAAAAAATCCGGGGCAAGCGCCATTCATAAAACGGCGGCAAAGATTTCCGGGGAAATCCCGCACGTTCCAACAGGCGGGAAGCCACTAGAAACGTTGCAACCACCGACGGGACGATGAGCATGAACAGCAGGATCGGAAAAGCGACCGACAAAGACAACCCTGCATCCTGCAAAGCAATCCCATTTTTCCCCATAAGGCGCACCGTTTCCGCCCATTGCTGATCCCAAACCGTGGTCAACTGCGAAAACAACTGGAAACCGAGTTGGCCCACCAACAGGATGATCCAAGAACTAACCAACCCAGCTACCAAGCCGCCCAACACTGTATCCGTCCCTGTCGCATCTTCCTTGCGAACCAAATGCCCCATGACGCTACCAGTCAACCAAGCGAACAGGAACAAACAAATAAAAAGGGGAACCGGATAAAAGAGAAGCCAAACAATCAACATGCCGAACGGAATCAGGGTTGTCGACCAAGGCCGCTTAGCCTTGAGCAGGAGGAATGGAAGGGGAAGAAGCCAAAGCGCAACAAACTGAAGAACAGGGATAAATAAAGAAACGAGAAGGAAGAGAAACCCTCCGCAAGCGAGAAGGCCATCCTTCCATCCCCCTTTTGACTGTTGAGACAAACCACTTGTCACCTCTTGTTCACGTATTCTTCCAAAGAAGACAAATCACTGTACCATTGTTCCAATTGATGCCCTTCATGGATATGCTCGCGTAATTTTTGAATTACCGCCTGATCAAGCTCGCGAAACGAAAAACCCATCCGTCTCGCCATGACATACACCGAAATAACCAAACTGGACAAACTATCTATCATCATATGCTGATTGGCATGGAAAATTCCCCGAAATAGGTTGGCAATCTGATCAAGGATTTCGGTTTTTAACCATTCGATCACTTTCACGCTCTTAGCGAATTGCACTCCCCGTTCAGGCCGACTCATATGGTTGCACTCCTTCAAATGTAAACAAGTTTAGGAGATGCTTCCACATTCGTCCAACTTTTTCCTTCTTTTACATACGAAAAACAGGGGCGACGCACACCCCTGTTTGCCGATCAATCGTTGCTATATGGTACCAGAGCCATTTGACGTGCTCTTTTGATTGCGCGGGTCAATTGGCGTTGGTACTTGGAGCTGGTACCCGTTACGCGACGCGGCAGAATTTTACCGCGCTCACTGATGAACTTGCGCAACAAGTCGGTGTCTTTGTAATCGATATAATCGATTTTGTTGACTGTGAAGTAGCAGACCTTGCGGCGCTTGTTTCCACGACGACGAGCCATGAGCAATTGCCTCCTTCCTTATTTAGCAAGTAGTTTAAATGTCAGAAAGGCAGATCATCATCAGAGATGTCAATGGGTTGGCCATCATCAGCAAAGGGATCATCCATCGGTTTGCGGCCAACGTTTTTGTTGTTTCCACCACCGTAGGAGTTGCCGCCAAATGAACCTCCGCCGAAATCGGAAACCGACTCGCTTCGGTTTTTCGGCTCCAAGAAACGGACGTCTTCCGCCACCACATCCGTGGTGTACACCGTGCGCCCTTCTTGGTTTTCATACTTGCCCGTCTGCAAACGGCCATCGACTCCAACCAAAGAGCCTTTTCGCAGGTAGTTGGCACAGTTCTCAGCCAGTCCACGCCACGTGACGATGTTGATAAAGTCTGCTTCTCGTTCCCCTTGCTGGTTCGTGTAATTCCGGTTCACCGCGATGGAAAAGCGTGTGATCGCCACTCCGCTGGCTGTGTAACGCAACTCCGGATCACGGGTGAGCCGTCCGACTAAGATGACCCGATTTAACATTGATCCCCTCTCCCTTGCTAATGATCAACCTTCATCTATATCAATCGATCTTATTTTTCGTCGATGTTGATGATCAGGTGACGCAAAATGTTGTCGTTAATGCGGATCACGTGATCAAGTTCGTCAACAACGCGCGCTTCACCTTTGAATGTGTACACGGTGTACACACCTTCACGATGTTTGTCGATCTCGTAAGCGAGACGGCGTTTGCCCATTTCGTCGATGTTGGTGATTTCGCCGCCGTTTTCCGTAATGGTCGCTTGTACCTTTTCACGGGTCGCTTTTACGGTTTCCTCATCCACATCTGGACGTACGATGAACATGATTTCGTAGTTATGCATCCTCTACACCTCCTTTTGGACTTAAACGGCCCTGCTATGCGACGCAGAGCAAGGAGTAATACGTCTGATACGTAGTACGATTAGTAATTGTAACAGAAAACGAAAAAGAAATCAATGAACCCTCACTGCAAAAAGAGCAAAAAACAGGTAGGGCGAAGAACTCGGGAAAGTGCCAAAATGATTGTGGCAGCTTTCGCTTCTACACGTTAAAGCGGAACGTCATGATGTCCCCGTCTTTGACGACATAATCTTTCCCTTCCAAACGCAATAATCCCTTCTCGCGGGCAACCGCTTGTGATCCACAGGCGATCAGGTCTTCATACGCTGTAACCTCTGCGCGAATGAAGCCGCGTTCAAAGTCGGTGTGGATCACCGCGGCCGCTTGCGGCGCTTTGGTGCCCTCGCGGATGGTCCAAGCCCGCACTTCTTTCTCACCAGCGGTAAAATACGTGATCAAGCCGAGCAACTTGTAGGCGGCCGAGATCAAACGATCCAAGCCCGACTGCTCCAAGCCGAGCTCTTCTAAAAACATGGCTCGCTCTTCTCCTTCTAACTCGGCGATTTCCGCTTCCACTTGGGCACTGATCGGCACCACTTCCGCTCCTTCAGCGGCAGCGATTTCCTTCACTACCTGCACATAGGGATTTTCGTCGGGATTGGCAATGTCCTGTTCGCTCACATTGGCCGCATAGAGGACATTTTTCATCGTCAAAAGGTTCAGGCTCTTGATCAGTTTGCGTTCTTCTTCATCCAACTCTACCATACGCGCCGGTTTTCCTTCGGCTAGAACCTGTTGCAACCGCTCCAGGATGGCATGCTCTTGCGCCGCCACTTTGTCCCCGCTCTTTTTCTGCTTTTTCACACGCTCCAACCGTTTTTCAACGGTTTCCAAGTCCGCCAGCACCAACTCTAAGCTGATGGTTTCTATATCCGCAGCTGGGTCCACTTTGCCCGCCACATGGGTGATGTTTTCATCTTCAAAGCAACGAACCACATGAATAATGGCGTCCACTTCGCGGATATGGGAGAGAAATTTGTTTCCCAGCCCTTCCCCCCGGCTCGCTCCTTTCACCAGGCCGGCGATGTCCACGAATTGGAAGGATGTGGGAACGGTCCGTTGCGGTTTGATCAATTCCGCCAACCGATCCAATCGCGGATCCGGCACATCGACAACCCCCACATTCGGATCAATCGTGCAAAACGGGTAGTTGGCAGACTCCGCTCCTGCTTGGGTGATCGCATTAAACAGCGTGGATTTTCCTACGTTAGGTAAACCGACAATTCCAGTAGCTAACGCCATCTTTTGGCTCCTCCTCTAACGTCCGATTCTCACCGAACACCGTACTGATATTCGAATCCTTGTCCATTATAGCGAAAAGTGGGGCCGAGTGCCATCAGCGGGAGGACAGAGGATTTGGCCATGCGGATCATCACCTAGTGTACTCCGGACAAAAAAAGCGGCCTCTCTTGCATGAGGCCGCTCATCCTTATTCTGTTTCATCCTGTCCGCCCGCGGGCACCAATACGCGCTTCAATCTCTTTTCAAACCGGCTCCGCGGCAACAAGACGCTGTGGTCGCATCCTGTGCATTTCATGCGGATATCGGCTCCCATACGAATGATTTTCCATGCGTTCGTTCCGCAAGGATGTGCCTTTTTCATTTCCACGACATCGCCAAGACCAAATTGCTTCATTTGCAATTCAGATCACTCTCTCTTCTGTGAATGCTACAATTATAGAAAGCCTCTGGTCAAAATTCAACCAGCTTGTATTTGATTCTTTCCCGCTATTAGCTTCCGCAATTCCTGTTACACGGCCAGACTGATATTTTCTATTATATGCTGTTTTTTAGCGACTGTTGGCTAAACTTTGGTTAACTCTCCGACCTATTTTAATAATCTAGCAACCTATGTATATTTTCCCTCTCAAATCCGTATACTGTTACAGAATTGATTCTCGGAGGGTTGTCCATGAACGAATATGCCTCTGTCCGCCAAGCGCATAAAACAACCTATCCTTTTCGGGTTGAACACACCCATCCTATGGCAGATGAGGAGTTTGCAAATCATCTAGCGTTTGCTTGCCGCTCTTTCGCCCCTTATCATGACATCGTTTGCGTATGCGTCGGCACCGACCGTTCAACTGGTGACGCGCTGGGCCCTCTGGTTGGAAGTGCTTTGCGCAAAGATCCCCCACCCGGCCTGCTCATATACGGTACACTGGATGACCCGGTGCACGCGCTCAATCTTGAAGAAACCTTGGAGAACATCTCATCCGCCCATCCCCATTCGCTGGTCATTGCAGTGGACGCTTGTCTTGGCCACTTTAAAAGCGTAGGATCAATCCAGCTGGGGCTAGGGCCGTTAAAGCCTGGAGCCGGAGTGAACAAATCCTTACCGGAAGTGGGAAACATCCATATCACCGGCATAGTCAACGTATCCGGATTCATGGAATATTTCGTCTTACAAAACACCCGGTTGAGCTTGGTCATGAACATGGCCGAAATCATCTCCACTTCTATTAAAAAAGCCTGTTTAAAGATGCCCACACTCTCGGCGTAATCGAAACAGGATCCAAACGCTCGGTCAACAAACGCAGGCCGCCTGCTTTTAGCAGACGGCCTGGACTCGTTCACTGAAATGGTATTGACACCCCATGATCAGCCTTCGCTTCCCTGACTCTCCCTATGTCGAAAGATCATAGCATCCTGTAGGAAGTCTGCCAATCATGACAGATAACGCTGAATCTCAGCAATGGCCTTTAAAAACGATTCTATCTCGGCTGGGGTGTTGAAATAGCCGGGGCTCACCCGGATGGCCCCCGCCTCCGTGCCTAAGCTACGATGCTTCAAAGCGGCGCAATGGAACCCAGCGCGGACAGCGATGTCATAATGTTGATCTAAGATCATCGCTACCTCTTGACCATCCAAACCGACTAGATTGAAAGAGAAAAGCGGCAACGAAGGCATCTCCTCGGTGGACAGCCGCACCCCATTCAGCCGTTTCAGTCCTTCCCACAACAAACGGGTCAGCTCCATTTCATGCTGATGAATGCACTCCACACCCGTCCGCAACACAAAGTCCACGCCCGCCCCCAGTCCGGCAAGACCCGGCGTGTTGAGTGTGCCGCTCTCAAAGCCGCCTGGCCAGTCTAGCGGTTGTTCCAGCTCCTCTGAGCGGCTCCCGGTTCCTCCGAACAAAAGCGGATATATGGAAACACCTTCTGCCACATACAGCCCACCCGTGCCTTGCGGCCCATACAATCCTTTATGCCCTGGAAAAGCGAGCATATCAATGGGCCATTCATCAAGCCGGTACGGCAGCAAGCCCGCCGTCTGCGAAGCATCCACCAAGTACAGGATCCCCTTGCTTCGAGCATACTGACCGATCTCCACAACTGGCATCACTTCTCCAGTCACATTGGAACCATGGGTAGTGATGATCATTTTTGTTTGCGGTGATACCGCCTGTTGGATCGCCGTCAGCCAATCTCCTGATGCAGAAGGTTCCACCACGCTGACCCGAACTCCTTTCGTCTGGGCGAGCGCGGTAACCGGGCGGGCGACAGCATTATGTTCCCATCCAGAGATAATCACATGGTCTTCCGAAGAGAGCGTTCCTTGAATCGCTTGGTTAATGGCATGGGTCGCATGAAAACAAAAGAGAAAACGATTGGGGTCCTTCACGCCAAACAGACGTGCCAGTTTGGCTCTGGTTTTCGCGATGGTCTGCTCCGCCCTGCGCGCCAGTTGGTGGCCTCCGCGTCCGGGATTAGCCCCATAGTCCGAAATAGCAGTCTTCGCCGCTTCCGCTACCTCTGGGGGTTTGGGCCAGGTCGAAGCCGCATTGTCCAAATAAATCACTTTCCTCTTCCCCCTGTTTATTCAATCACCCGCTCGCCATTTAACATTTCGATCAAGCGTTCCAGCTCCCGTTCGGAGTAATATTCAATTTCGATTTTCCCCTTTTTCCGCCCATGTTTAATGCGTACTGGGGTGCTAAACACTTGTTGCAACACATCTTCATACCGCTTGATGAATGGATCGGCAGTTTTCTTTTTGCGCTCTTCCTTTTTGGGCATCACTTCGTTTAACTTTTGCACCCATTCTTCCAACTGCCGTACACTTGGCTTCTCTTTGATCACTTTTTCCGCTAGCCGTTTCAGCATATCCCGATCTTTTACCCCCAGCAGGGTACGAGCATGTCCCATCGATAATGTTCCACGTGAAACATACTCTTGCACCTCCGCCGGCAATTGCAACAATCGCAAGAAATTGGCCACATGCGGACGGCTTTTCCCAACTCGTTCTGCCAGTTCCTCTTGCGTAATCCCCAAATGATTCATCAGTTTCTGATAGGCGAAGGCAACTTCGATTGGATTCAAATCTTCCCGCTGTATGTTTTCCACCAGCGCAATTTCCATCATCTGCTCATCAGTAAAATCTCTTACGACAATGGGAACGGTCTGCAATGCAGCCAGCTTAGCCGCGCGAAAACGACGCTCCCCAGCCACGATTTCATAACCCCGAATGCTCTTGCGGACAACCAAGGGTTGTACAATCCCATGTTGCTTAATCGATTCCATCAATTCCTGCAACGCTGCATCGTCAAAGTTCTTACGAGGTTGATACGGATTGGGGCGCAGCTCAGTGATCTCCGCCTCCGTCACCACATCTTCCTCTTTCACGTCAACTTGCGAAAACAAGGCATCCAATCCTCGGCCCAGACGTTTACTCATTCTGCATCACCACTTCTCTCGCCAATTCATTGTAACATTCTGCCCCTCGCGAACGCGCATCATAGACGATAATCGGTTGCCCATGGCTGGGCGCCTCACTCAATCGGATGTTGCGCGGAATCACTGTGTTGTACACTTTCGTCTGGAAGTATTTTTTCACTTCTTCCATCACCTGCGAAGACAGGTTGGTTCGGGCGTCATACATGGTCAGCAAAACACCTTCAATCTCCAACCCTTTGTTCAAATGCTTTTGCACAATGCGAATGGTATTAAGGAGTTGTCCCAACCCTTCCAACGCATAAAACTCACATTGAATCGGTATCAACACCGATTGGGCGGCACTCAGCGCATTCAGGGTGATAATCCCCAGTGAAGGGGGACAATCGATGAAGATGTAATCAAAACGGTGTTTCACGGTCTGTAACGCGTTTTTCAACCGCTTCTCCCGCGAAATAACTTGCGACAGTTCGATTTCCACCCCGGCCAATTGAATCGTGGCCGGAATCAAAAAAAGATTTTCCAACAAAGTCGGCAGGATCGATTGCTCCGCTGGTGCTTCATCAATTAACACATCATAGATGCAGTGCTTGACATCCCCTTTGTTTATGCCCAGCCCACTTGTTGTGTTCCCTTGGGGGTCAATATCTACAATCAACACTTTCTTCCCTTGTGCCGCAATCGCTGCAGCCAAGTTCACTGACGTGGTTGTTTTGTAGGGTAGACAGACAGCGCCAGTTCCCTTATCCCTGATAAGGGCCGGTTTCTATCAGCCCCCCTCCGAACCGGACGTACACCTTTCGATGTATCCGGCTCTCCAGTTGTCCCTAAGCCGTTTTTCATATATAAGAGAACACTGACTGAGTGGTTCGTTAAAATAAGAGATCCACCCCGTCTCCCCCTTTACCGCAAGAGTTTGTTTGCTCCCCGAATTGCGCGAACCGTATTTGCGCAACACTTGTTTTACCGATATCTTCTCTTTGCTGGCGATAGTTTTAAGCAGACTGCCATAGTGATAATAACGGAACTTGCCCAACTTGGCCCTTACATCTGCCGCATAGCGATACGTCTGATATAATTCCTTCATCTCCCCGGCGTACAAGCTCACCAACTCCGGGACACTAAGGTGGAGCCGTCCTGGATGACGCACCGGCTTCCCTTCGCGGCGGAAAGGACACGTAAGCTCTTGCATAGCCACATGTGGCACCAAGGGAGTAAGTCGCCCCGGTTCTCTGCAATCCGGTGCAAGTTCATATGGGCCAAACCGCACCCGTTGCTTGTCTTGCACATGAACCAGCGTCAACGGCGCAAACGATTCAAACCGAAGTTCATTTTCCAGACAATCATGCAGGTGATCGCGAAGTGCTTGGGCCATCCGTTTCGATCCTTTGACACCTACAAACAAATATCGGTTCCACCGGATATAATGCATGTCTATTGGAGAGGATGCTGCTTGAACATATCGCCGCATGCATCGATCCAGCGCATGGAACAGCAACTGGCAAGGAAACCAAAGCCTTTTCCCATCGGCATGGACGGCAATCGGTTCGGTGCGCTCGGTCATCTGCCGGCGATCGGCATTCAACATACGCCGAACCAGCTCCAACAACCGCCCATCCTCCAGCCGCTCCCGTAACAACTCCAGCAATAAAGCCTGTTGGTTTGGATTCCAATGAACAGGAAGTGCCCCTCCTACCAACCAATCCACGCCGATCGCTTCACGTATGGCCCGCAAAGCGCCTTCTATGGTAGGCATCGGGTAGACACCATGCGAACCATGCCAAAAATGCGGTTCAAAGATTGCGGAAATAAGCTGAATAACTGCCCCGCGCAACAAGCGATCTTCCCATTTGGGCTGTCGCCCTGGCTTGTCCACCTTGCCAAAGTCATCGGGGGCAAATCGGTAGGTCTCCGTTCTCAATTGATGAATCATTTTTTCTATCATCGCTATGTAAGCCTGTCCGTGCAGTGCCAAATCGGCCTCCGTACCGGATGTTTCCTGCGCCTGCGTGAGCGCATATCGATAGAAATCGGGATTAAACAAATTGCGGTAAAGTCGACGAAAGCGAAAGTGCGGCTGTTCCTTCGCTTTTTGGCTTAGCAATGATAGGATGACCTCGGCTCTCTGCATTACGCATACCTCCGGCACACTATCATTTGGACAACCTGCCCCCCTTCGCCACGTAGCAGGCTTTCCCTACCTCAGACTACTATGGGGGCTCCGTCACCATAGTGAAAACAGTGGGCTCTTCTTTAGACCCAGCCTCACCTTAGGTGATCTCCGTTTAGAACGATGAGTACAAGGGAGTGACTTAGGTTCCCGTTCGTCTCCTTTACGTATCGTCGATACGCCGAGGAAAGTTAGAGAGTGCCGAAGAGCGCGGGCAATGCTCCCGACAAACTTTCCTGTACGCTTGCCCCTTTGGGCTGGCGCACCCCGGATGGTTAAGGCAAGGAAACTGGGTTTCAAGCAGTCTAGCCTTGACCATATCACTCCTTGGTCTTGCGCATCCACTTGACATCAGCCATGCAAGCCTTGCGCGTTACTGACAGGCGATGTTCCCTGATCGGCGTTTCCCCCTCAGGTAAGTCAGTCGACCATCGGGATCTCTCTCTAATCCCGAGCTTCCTTTGAAGCGATACTCACCGCCCCTTACGGACGCACGCCCACGCCTCCTTTTTGATTGGCAATTGCAATGATTTTGCCCATTGTTCCACCTCTTCTCCCAAACATCCGCTGGCATGTTCGAGGATTCATCGCCCCGCTCCATGAACCGGGGCTTTCCTGCCTATCGTTGTAGCGAGATTGGAGTAAAGCAAAGGTGCCGCATGCCGCTATTCCCCACCCTTAAACCGTTCAAGCTCTCCATTCTCAGGCCATCCTGTTTCCTCATGAAACTTCAGCCTATTAAGCAGAAGGGGATGGCCAAACGCCTTATCCCGGAAACAAACCAATTCTCCCCATTCAAGGCGTTTCAACCCATTTCCAGGCAAGCGACGCCGCTTCCATTCCATGCCGTTCTTCTCTTCATGCGGGGCAAAACCGGGATCGAATTCCCTTTTCCCGCTTACAACGACGTTTCAAAGCTCTTGTAAAGAAAAAGAGGCGACCGCCTCCACAGACGTCTTGGCGAAACCATCCTGTCCAACCGTCTTTGAAGCTTTGTTGCCTCGCTTTTCATTCTTTTCTCCCTTTATTTTAATAATAGTCAAGTGAGAACGAAAGGAAAAAATCATGAAATCGTTTTAATCCCCCTGTTTCGGAATGCGGATGATCACCTCATAAAACTCATCATGCTCCTGTTCATCCGCCTGCACCAGCAAGCCGCTCTGCTTCACCATATCCACTGATTGCCGAATCGTATTGATGGCGATGCGTAAATCGCGAGACACTGACTTGCGCCGGCTTTTCTTCGTTTTCTCCGTGGAAGCCAGCAGTTTGCTGATTCGCTCTTCCGTCTGTTTCACATTCAAATCGTGTTCAATGATATCCGCCAACACCTGCAATTGCAGCGCCTCATCTTTGAGGGACAAGAGCGCCCGGGCATGCCGCTCGGTGATGGATCGCTTGAGCAAGGCCGTTTGCACCTCTTCAGGTAAATGCAACAGCCGCAATTTGTTCGCAATCGTTGATTGTCCTTTACCCAAGCGCTGTGCTAAACTTTCTTGTGTCAACTGATTCAATTCCAACAATCGTTGATACGCATGTGCTTCTTCGATTGCCGTTAGATTTTCCCGTTGCAAATTCTCAATCAAGGCGGCCGACGCCGCTTGGTTGTCAGTCATATTGCGAATGATCGCCGGGACGGTTTCCATGCCTAGCTTTCTAACTGCCCGCAGGCGCCGTTCACCCGCAATCAGTTCATAACCCCCGTGCCCGTTCCGTCGCACAACTATCGGCTGAATAACGCCATGCGAACGAATGGACTGGCACAATTCATCAATCCGATCTTCTTGGAAGACCGTTCGAGGTTGATACGGGCTTGGCTCAATGATTTCCACTGAAATGTGCTTCACTTGGTCCAGGCTTTTGTCCTCTTTATCCACCAAACCGAATAGTCGTGTGAACGGTTGTTTCATTGACACAGACACCACCTTACGGTTATCTCGAAGTAGCCCGATCTATTAATACCATTCGCTGGCAGTCACATCACACCCTGCCCGCTGGCCATTTCTCAAAAAATGTTCAGGAAATGTTCCACGTGAAACATGGCCAACCCTTCTGGTGACAAATGGTTTCATTGCATGGATAGCGCGCAAATCTGTGTGATATTCTTGTCAGTTTTTTGGCTGTTGCGTAAATTGCACATCTTTGTAGATATTGGTCTGATTCTGTTGACCCTTCGCCTTCACAATTGATAGAATCGTGGGAAGAAGGGCATTTCATTCACTTGAGGAGGATATCTGAAAATGAGTGTACCTGTATACATAGGGAATGACCAAGGGTACTATGGCACCAAAGTCGTCACACGTGCCAACGGCAAGTTCTATAAGATGTTTATTCGGAACATGGTCGTTCCGAACCGCGTCGGGGAGATCACTTATAACAATGATCCACATAACATTATGTATCGTGAACGTGAAGGTGACCGTGAATGGTTCTGCGGTAAGCTGGCCATTGAACAAGCCGGCGATGATGAACTGTTCGACTCCCATAAGCGTCGGTTATTCAGCCCTACTTGGTTCCGTGAGCAAGAATATCTGATCATGTTCCGCGTGAGCACGGGATTGATGTTGCAAGGAAGCACGGAGCCGGTAGTGTCCGTCGCTCTGCCGACTGATAGCTATATTGATTATAAAGATGAGCTGAAACGCCGTCTCATCGGTAAACATTCCTTTGAAGTGAAACAAGGCAACCTGCCATGGCGCCGGATTGAGTTTGAAATCAAGCGTGAAAATCTCTTCGTGATCAGCCAGCCGATGGCCACCCTCTTCCACATCGCCTTGGATCGGGATGGCAAACTGTTGAATGAGGACCTGTTCATTCAAAAAGTGAGCATCAACGATTTAGGATTTGGTACTTCAGACATTGAAACGTTGCACGGAGAAACCATCATCAAACGTCAAAGCTTCACCTCCCGCCATGCAATGCTCAATGTGTATGAATTGTTGGCGAAACGCTTGCTGGACTTCACTCGCCAAGCTGATCCAGATTCCAACGGAAAAGAATACCCCATCTGGAGTTTGCCTCGCGTAGTGCGTTCCGGCGAGATCAGCTTCAAAGGGAAAGTGCATGACGTTAGCGCGATCGTCCAAGAATGCATCAAAGAAGTGGGTGAAGCGTTGGTCAACGAAGTTTGGAACCGTCTCGACTACGGGGATGACATCACCTACATCATCCTAACCGGTGGGGCTTCCATTCCGTTTAAACCGTTTTACCGTGAACGCTTCGGGGACAAGCTGATCTTCGCTGAAGATTACGGCATTGAAGCTCAATTCGCCAATGGCTTCGGGCTGTGCAAGTTTGCCCAATCCAAAGCTCGTGCAGTACCAACCAAAGACATGCTGGAAGCAGCAGCCACGATTCACCAAGAATTCCATGTACCTGACTCCTTCGCGGAAGCGGCTGCAGTCACCGAGAAAAAAGTCGGCAAATCGGTAAAAAAATGAAACAATACACAACCCCCAAGGAAACCCTTGGGGGAATGCTTTTAAAACCCATTTTTATAAAATAACCCTAGCGATTGCTTGAAAAAAAAGCGATAATAAAAACAGGAGAACTTGTCAGAGCGTAGGGATTCACCACCTGGCTACGAAAAAGGAGGGGGAGAAATGACACAACATGAATCCCAGTACGACTTGATCATCATCGGCACGGAACCTTCCGATCACGAAAGCGTCCGAAAATTGCAAGAGAGCGGAAAAACGGCTTACTACATTCAATTGACTCCCAACATGATTACCACCCTGGTAAGCCAATCGTTAACAAATAGGGAGTCAAGTGACGAACCCTCCTCTGCTAGCGAACATGCAGATGCGGATCTCAAATTGACATTGCACCAAACCACCTTACATACACCCACTGGGGAAACAACCACGCACACCATCCATGTCGCTAGGGGCGAGGTGAAACAAGAAGAAGAGGAGATATCCATCTCTTATTCTGAGGAAACGGCTTACCAGGAATCGGCGCATTACCAGACCCACCCCTTAGAGGAAGATGCGGAACAGGCCGATGAGGAATGGGAAGTGCTGGAAGCGCAAGAAGTTGAATACGCTAGTCCATATAGCTTTTTTCAAGAAACCCCGCCCGCTTCAACTCGCAAAAAAGGATTGCGACGAAAAAATCGGATTCCCTTCCAAGCGGAACAAGAAGAGAAAGAAGAACACGCGGTTTATCCGGTGGAACGGATCGCCTTGGAAGATGACGAACCGGAGCAAGAACAGGAAGCCTTCTCTTATTCGCCTTGGGGGGAACCTTCTTCTATGCCCAACTTGTTTACACCCTTGGCTTTTGAACCGGATTCCGCCCAACAACCTGACAATGACGAATCAAAAGAAGAGGAACCGATCCAACCTATTTATCGCGAACGGGACTTGAAACTACGGAAACGCCTTGCAGCTAACAAACGCATCCAATACATGGATCATGACGGGCCAGAACAGCAAGACAATGGGCAGCAAGCCAACCACCAACCCATGGGCCCATTTTCATTTGAATCGCAGGCTCCCATGCATCACTCACCTTTCCGTGAATCATCCTCTTATCGGGAATCAGTCTCTTACCAAGAGTCTTCCTCTTTCCAAGAGGCCGCTCAAGGGATTCAATATGAAGCGGAAGATACGCAATCGCAACCATTGGAGCCATTTTCCTCTCGCAGGCGGAACCGCCAGAAAAAAGCCCGCTTCCAGCAGAAAATCGAGTCGCTCGTGGACCATCGGGCCAACAAAGCCCCCATACAACAAAACACGGCGCCTTTTTGGGAAGAGCAACCACAACAACAAACCAATCATCAGTCTCCTTTTTTCGCCTTTGAGGACGGTCCATTATTTGAAAACACACAACCAACCATGCAACCATTCAGCCGTGACTCTTCTCAAGACGAAGAGCCGGAAATGGATGCCAGCCTGAAACGGGATGACATTGAATTTGAAGATGCCTATGGCGGCTACAACTCTTGGGAAGAATTCTTAACCCCCCATTCCGAAAACAGCCGCAAACGGCAAGAAATGGACAAAATAGAAAAAAGGAAGCTCGCTTTGCGCGGCCTCCACAGTTTAATTAACAATTTAGGGTAATGCGAAAAGCCGAATGCGCACTCCACCATCATTGAGTCATTCGGCTTTATTTTTTCTCGCAGGTTCGTCATACCAACGGCTGTTTTGTCGGTGTCCCCGCTTTGCGCGGATACGCCTTGGGCGTGTGATCCCTTTTCTGCATAATGATGAGATTGCGCGTCCCCATCGCTTCAGGAAGAACCAGTTCTTTGCGTTGGCATGTGGTTTTACCCAGCACATGCAATGCCCGCTTCGCCTCTTTCATCTCCTCTTCTGCCGACGGCCCTTTCATTGACACAAACGTTCCGCCCACTTTCACAAACGGTAAACAGTACTCCGCCAACACATTGAGGCGGGCGACTGCCCTGGCAGTGGCCATGTCATAAGCCTCTCGGAACCCTTTTTGTTTGGCCATCTCTTCCGCCCGGCCATGCACGCAAGTGACATGATCCAGCTCCAACAGATCCGCCACTTCCTGCAAGAACCCCACCCTTTTCTTCAATGAATCCAACAACGTCAGTTTTAGTTCCGGAAAAGCGATTTTTAGCGGAATCCCTGGGAATCCGGCTCCGGTACCTACATCGATCAACGAAGTCACTCGGCTTACATCCACCACTTGCGCCAAGGTGAGCGAATCATAAAAGTGCTTCACATACACCTCCCGCACATCCGTGATGGAGGTGAGATTCATCACTTCATTGATTTTGATCAAATGCTCATAATACAGCGCAAACTGTTGCAGCTGGCGCTCCGACAACAAAAGGCCCCACGGCGCAACCTGTTCCCGGAGCCATTCGCCTAGCTCATGCATAAACGCCCTCCTTAAAAACCGACCGCCCGCTCGCGACCCGTTTTGAATTCCGTGCTATGTGTGCTACTCATTCAGGTCCCGGTCATGAATCTTGTTTCAAATATGCTTTGCCGCCTTGTTCAATATGAACCATCAAAATGGAGATGTCAGCAGGATTGACGCCGGAGATGCGGGACGCCTGGCCCAAGGAAAGCGGGCGCACTTTCTCCAGCTTCTCGCGCGCTTCCGAGGAAATACCAGCAATCTTGCTATAATCGACCCAAGCCGGAATCCGCTTCTCATCCATTCGTTTCATCTTCTCCACTTGTTGCAACGCTTTTTTGATATATCCTTCATACTTCAATTGGATCTCCACTTGTTCTTCCACATCGGCCGGCAGCGGCTCCGGTGGCGGCGACATCTGCGCAATCTCCTTATACCCCAGCTCCGGACGCTTGATCAACGTCGCCAGCTCAACGGCATTATTGATTTCCGTCGTTCCCATGGAAACCAAAATGGATTGCACTTCAGGCGTCGGACGCACTTTCGTTTCACGCAATCGCTCGATTTCCCGGGCAATTGCTTGTCGTTTGCTGTTGAAGCGGGCATAGCGCTCCTCGCTGATCAGCCCGATTTCATAGCCAATGTCGGTCAATCGCAAATCAGCGTTGTCATGGCGAAGCAGCAAGCGATATTCGGCACGGGACGTGAGCAAGCGGTACGGCTCATTGGTTCCTTTGGTCACCAAATCATCAATCAGCACACCGATATACGCCTGGGAACGATCAAGGATCACCGGCTCTTTGCCTTGCACTTTACGTGCGGCGTTGATTCCGGCCATAATCCCTTGCGCCGCCGCTTCTTCATATCCCGACGTGCCATTCAATTGGCCAGCGGTGAACAGATTTTCCACCCGTTTGGTTTCCAGCGAAGGCCACAATTGCGTAGGGACGATGGAATCATACTCAATCGCATACCCCGTACGCATCATCTCTACTTTTTCCATCCCTTCAATCGTGCGCAGGATCGACAATTGAACATCTTCCGGCAAACTGGTGGAGAGCCCTTGCACGTACATCTCCATCGTCTCCCTGCCCTCCGGCTCGATAAAGATCTGATGCCGCCCCTTGTCAGCGAAGCGCACGATCTTATCTTCAATCGACGGGCAATAGCGCGGTCCCGTTCCTTCAATCACACCTGAATACATGGGCGCCCGATGCAAATTGTCACGGATAAATTGGTGCGTGCGCTCATTGGTGTGAGTCAACCAACAAGGAAGCTGGTCGGTGATGAACTCGGTCGTCTCATATGAGAAAGCCCGCGGCTCCTTATCCCCCGGTTGCTCCTCCATCTTGCTCGTATCAATGGTGTTTTTGTTCACGCGCGGAGGCGTTCCCGTTTTAAAGCGCACCATGTCAAACCCTAGTTCCAACAGATGATGCGCCAACTCAACTGCAGGCTGTTGATTGTTGGGGCCACTTTCATAAGAAAGATCCCCGATAATGACTCTCCCCCGCAGATATGTGCCAGTAGTCAACACGACCGCTTTGGCAAAATACTTCGCACCGGTGCGGGTTACCACCCCATGGCACACACCCTTGTCCACGATCAGTCGCTCCACCAGCCCTTGATGCACTGTCAAATTGGGCGTCGTTTCCAAGGTTTTCTTCATTTCACGCTGGTACAACACCTTGTCCGCCTGCGCCCGCAACGCGTACACAGCAGGGCCTTTACCCGTGTTCAGCATGCGCATTTGGATATGGGTCTTATCAATCACCTTTCCCATTTCCCCACCTAGCGCATCGATTTCCCGCACCACATGCCCTTTCGCTGGCCCCCCGATGGACGGATTGCAAGGCATGTACGCAATCGTATCCAGGCTGATTGTCAACAACAAGGTGGAACACCCCATGCGGGCGGCAGCCAAAGCGGATTCACATCCGGCATGGCCTGCTCCCACCACGACCACATCATAATGCCCAGCATCATAGGTCGTCATCTTTGTCACCCCATTCTCTATTTTCCTAAGCAGAACTGCGAAAATATTTGATCGATCAAATCCTCCGCCACGGCATCCCCAATCACTTCGCCCAAGTATTGCCAAGCGTTCTTCAGGTCAATCTCCACCATATCCAGCGGCATCCCCGCTTCGATTCCCTGAATCACTTCATCCACGCTTTCCTTGGCTTGGTTTAGCAAGTGGATGTGCCGCGCGTTGCTCACATACGTTCCCTCTCCCATGTCCATCTTGCCCAAGTGGAAGAGTTGGGAAATCGCCTCTTCCAAATCTTCGATGCCCCGCTCTTCTTTCAACGAGGTGGTGATCAGCGGCTTGTCGCCGATCAGCTGCTTGACCTCCTCCAAATCCAATTGACCCGGCAAATCCATTTTATTGACAATGACCACTGCCGTATGGCGCCCAATCAGCTCCAACAGCCGCCGATCCTCCTCGGCAAGCGGTTCGGCAAAGTTAAGTACCAGCAACACCAGATCGGCTTGTTGCAATGCTTGACGCGAACGTTCTACCCCGATCTTCTCCACCACATCCTCCGTCTCGCGAATGCCGGCAGTGTCCAATAAACGCAAAGGAATCCCCCGCACATTCACATACTCTTCGATGACGTCGCGGGTGGTGCCCGGTATATCCGTCACAATGGCCTTATTCTCTTGAGTCAGTGCATTCATCAACGAAGATTTCCCCACATTGGGGCGCCCGATGATCGCCGTTTGAATCCCTTCGCGATAGATTTTTCCCTGTTTGGCGGTGGAGAGCAATTTATCGATTTGGCTAGATATGTAGCGGCATCGCCCCTCCAAAAATTGAGAGGTCATCTCTTCCGCATCATACTCGGGATAATCAACATTCACTGCTAAATGAGCCAACGTCTCCAGAATTTCGCTACGCAGTTTGTTGATCAACCGGGAAAGCCGCCCTTCCGCCTGAGACAGGGCAATTTTGGCCGCCCGATCCGTCTTGGACCGGATCAGGTCGATCACCGCCTCCGCTTGCGAAAGGTCGATCCGGCCATTCAAAAAGGCGCGTTTTGTAAATTCACCCGGTTCAGCCAACCGGGCGCCAGCCGCAAATAACGCTTCCAACGTTTTTTGCACAGGAACCATCCCGCCGTGGCAACTCACTTCCACCACATCTTCGCGGGTGAAGGTGCGCGGTGCACGCATCACCGTCACCAGCACTTCATCTATCCGTTCCTCTGTCCGCGGATGCACGACATGCCCATAATGCACCGTATGCGTCTCCACTTCAGCCAATTTCTTTTTCCCTTTATAGAGTTGGTCGACAATCGACACCGCCTCGGGACCACTCACCCGTATGACGGCGATCCCTCCCTCGCCCGCCGGTGTCGCGACCGCTGCGATTGTATCCGTCTCCATTGTGTCACCTCTAAGATTTTCCTAATAGTTAATCTTAGCATAGCCTGAAACGGCAAGCAAAACAGATTAGTAAACAAAAAAACTCCCCGATTTGGGGAGAGACGAACTTTCGTAAACAGTGGCGTGAGCCCGATTATTGCGCTTTTCGTTTTACACGGCGTCATGAGTGGAAAGCAGCTATTTTATCGACAAAGCTCTCCGTGATTCAGCTTTGACTGTTCCACTCAATGACCACGCGGCGCTCAGGTTCGACGCCGACGCTCCGCGTGTCGATGCCCGCATGATTCTGGGCGATCAGATGCACCAGTTTCCGCTCATGCGCAGGCATCGGTGAAAGCTCCACAGAACCTTTTTTCGCTTGTGCTTCCGCCACCGCCTTTTCGGTGACGCCCACCAAGAGGTCCAAACGGCGTTTCCGATACCCGCCAGCATCCAATTGGAACCAAACCGGGGTTTCCGCCCCCCGGTTGGCCACCGTATGCGTCAACAATTGCAAAGCCTCGATCGTTTGGCCCCTGCGTCCAATGAGCGGCCCCAGCTCTTTCCCGACCAACTCCAACACCACGGCATCCTGCTCATCGAGTGGTGTGTGGACATGCACTTTCGCCTCTACTCCGAGCTTAGCGACCAACTCCGTCAGGAAGCGCACCCCTTTTTGGACGGGATCCTCCATAAGCGTGACTTCCACCACGGCTTGGCGCCGACCGATGATACCAAGCAATCCTTTATTCGGTTCAGACAGCACCCGATAGGAAATCTGGTCGCGGGAAGTCCGTAATTGGGCGCAGGCCTGGTCGAGCGCCTCTTCGATTGTTTCTGCTTCGACGGTCACTTTCGTCAACGAGCAGTCCCCTCCGATACATTGCCCTTCACTTTTTTCTTATTGAAGAAGATCAAATACTGGAGAATCGTGAAAATGTTCCCATACACCCAGTACAGGGAGAGTGCCGACGGAAACTGATACGCCAATAAAAAGATCATGATCGGCATGATCCAGAGCATCACCTTGGTTTGTGGGTTATCCGCTGCACCGGTAGCGATAAATTGCAAATACGTAGTAAACGCCGCCAACAGAGGCAAAATATAATAAGGGTCTGGTTGTCCCAATTCAAGATAGAGGAAATCAGATGTGAAGATATGCTCATTTCCCATGATCGCTTGGTAAAACGCAAACAAAATAGGGATTTGGATCAGCATGGGAAAACAACCCGCCATAGGATTGATATTGTGCTTTTGGAACAGCTTCATTGTCTCTTCCTGCAACTTCTGCTGGTTGTTTTTATATTTCTCTCTGATTTTTACGATGTGCGGTTGCAATTCTTGCATCGCTTTAGAGCTTTGTTGCTGTTTCCATGTGAGCGGGAACACGATCAAGCGCACAAGGAAGGTAACCACCAAGATCGACCAGCCATAGTTGCCGAGCAACACCTTAAACCAGTCCAACAAATCAGACATGGGAATGACTAAGAACTTCTGCCACAAACTTGGATTTTCATAATCAATCTTATATTGTTGTTGGTTTGGCGTGCAGCCAGTCAGCATGACAACAGCCATCACAAACAGCATCAGGATGGCGATGCTACGCTTATGTTTCAACACGGGAGTGCCCCCCTCATCTCTTCCATATTTATTATTGGTCCGTCCGTTTCTCCGTCCGCTTCACGGATTTCTCTGGTACATAATCAAATCCGCCAGGATGAAAGGGATGACATTTGAGCAACCTTTTCAATGTGAGCCACCCCCCCACGACAACACCGTGGCGCTGAATCGCGATCAGTGCATACTCGGAGCAGGTAGGCACAAAACGGCAGGTAGGCTGCGGCTTCAAAGGTGAGATAAACCGACGATAAAATGTTATTAGGCCTAGGGCGAACGCTTTCATCCCGATCTCCTCTTTATTTTGAAAGTGGATGCGGCGGCTTTTTCGCAAAGGCTTTTCCTTTGTTCAGCACATGGTAAAGGCTTGACCTCACTTGATGGTAATCCATGTCCTTGGCAGGGTTGCGGGCAATAACCACGAAGTCGGTGTGCGGTTGCAAATGGGAAGTCCAAGCCCGCATCGCTTCTTTGATCAACCGCTTCACTCGATTGCGCACTACTGCGTTTCCCACTTTTTTGCTGACGGAAACACCGATGCGCGGAAGCCCTTCATCCTTGCGTGCGTACATCACAACGACAAATTGGCGGTTCGCCACCGAATGTCCCGCTCGAAAAACCCTTGTAAAATCGTTTCGCCTCTTTAGACGATATTCCTGTTGCAAAGAGACGGCTCCTTCCCAAACAAAAGTACCAATCAATCACCATTATAGAGCAAAAGCGGGCGAATTAAACAGAGGGGATATAAGAAGATAGGAAAAAAGGCCACATCAGTGAGTGGCCAATTAAGCGGATAATACTTTTCTTCCTTTTCTTCTGCGGCGCGCCAATACCTTGCGACCATTTTTGGTTGCCATGCGAGCACGGAAACCATGGACATTCTTGCGCTTGCGCTTGCTTGGTTGATAAGTGCGTTTCATATAGACGACCTGGTCTTATCAGCCCACTATCTGGTGAAGCAACCATGTTGGTAACCAGATAGGGAATCCATCAACCAGGAACCCTCCCTTCTGTAACTTACTTGGATTACATACCGATGGGCAATCTCTCTCATTATAGCTAGGTGAACTGTGCCCTGTCAAGGAACGGGATTTGTGCACAAGCAGTTATCCACATGTGGATATAGGGTTTTCTATCCACGCGTTATCCCGACATTATCCTCCATCTGTCCACAACATCCACACCTGTTAATAACTGTTGACGCAATCCCTTGTGGATTGTGGATAACTTATTATTTTTCATTGTAAATACTGGTATCTTTTGATATTCTTATTTTGTTTTCTTGTGGATAATTGTCGTTTGATGGTTCTTTATCCACACAATGTGGATAAGTCGATTTGTCTCTTTCCACAGCCTGTGAAAAAAAATATCCACAGCCTGTGAGTTGTGTTGATAACTGCCTCAAACGCTTATGAATACAGGGGAAAACCTGTGCATAAATGGTTTCATAAATCTGTTTCAGTTTGGACACGTCTCTGTCCATATTTTGTCAATAAACTGTCGCAAAGGAGGGGTTCAAGTGGCTCACATACAGGAATTATGGGCAAGAACACTTGAAGCTATACAAGACAAGATCAGCAAGCCCAGTTTCGAAACCTGGCTGAAGGCGACGGAAGCCGTCGATTTGGAGGCGGATATCCTCATTGTGTCTGCTCCGAACGATTTTGCGCGCGATTGGCTGGAGTCCCGGTATGCCGACCTCGTGCGGGACACCTTACGCGAAGTAACCGGCTCGTCACTCGGAGTGAAATTTGTCAGCCACACCGCCGAAAAAAACGACGATCAAGACGAGGCTCCATCGCAACACGTTCCAGAAACGCCGGAAGAAGAGGCTCCGGCCAAGTCACAACTGAATCCGCGCTATACGTTTGACACCTTCGTGATCGGGTCTGGCAACCGCTTCGCCCATGCCGCTTCCTTGGCGGTGGCGGAAGCGCCAGCCAAAGCTTACAATCCGCTCTTCATCTATGGGGGCGTCGGCCTGGGGAAAACCCACTTGATGCACGCCATCGGCCATTATGTGCTGGGACACTCAACATCGAGCCGTGTCGTCTACATCTCGTCCGAAAAATTCACCAATGAATTTATCAATTCGATCCGGGACAATAAGACGATTCAATTTCGAAACAAATACCGCTCCGTGGATATCTTGTTAATAGACGATATTCAATTTCTAGCGGGAAAAGAACAGACGCAGGAAGAATTCTTTCACACGTTCAACGCCCTGCATGAAGCCAACAAACAAATCATCATTTCCAGCGACCGTCCGCCCAAAGAGATCCCCACGCTGGAAGATAGGTTGCGTTCCCGATTCGAATGGGGCTTGATCACCGACGTGCAGCCGCCTGATCTTGAAACCCGGATTGCGATATTGCGCAAGAAGGCGATAGCTGATAATTTAGATGTTCCGAGCGAAGTCCTCGCCTTTATCGCCGACCGCGTCGACACCAACATTCGCGAGCTGGAAGGGGCGCTCATCCGGGTCGTCGCTTACTCTGCGCTGATGAACCAGCCGGTTTCGCCGGAGTTGGCAGCCGAAGCGTTGAAAGACATCATGCCGCATTCGCGCCCCAAGGTAATCAGCATCCAGGACATCCAGCAGGAAGTGTGCAATTACTACCGGTTGCGTGTGGAGGAGTTAAAAAGCAAGAAGCGAACCAAGTCGGTCGCTTTCCCGCGCCAAATCGCCATGTACCTCTGCCGTGAATTGACAGACCACTCTCTGCCCAAGATCGGGGAAGATTTCGGCGGACGCGACCACACCACAGTGATTCACGCCCATGAGAAGATCAGCCGCGTCCTAACTCAAGACCCACAGCTGGAACAGGCGATCAACGAGTTGACAAGCCGCATCAAACGCAGATCATAACCCTAGCAACCCGCTTGAGGGAATTATTCTTCTTATATAGAAATCCCGATGTCGAATTTTTTGTCTAACTTGTGAACGGCGTTTTTCTCTTTCTATTTTTAAGTGGAAGTCTTCACTTTTTGCACAGCCCTGTGAATGATGTGGACAACTAGGGACAGCCTATGCACACTTTTTCCACACCCGTGTATAGGCTGTTCATCTAGGTTTAACCCACTTATACACATTATCCACAGGCCCTATTACTATTACTGCTGTTTTTAAAAAAAGATATATATGAAACAGGCACCTTGTTGATGACTCAATCCCCTTACCTTTTTTATTTTGTTTTTACATACAAGGAGGATGAATGATGAAGTTCCGTGTGGCCAAAACAGCTCTGGTTGATGCCGTATCGCAAGTATCCAAAGCGGTATCTTCCAAGACGACCATTCCTATCTTGACAGGGATGAAAATTCAAGCCGATGAAGAGGGACTCGCTCTGACGGGGAGTAATTCCGATATCACCATTCAAGTACGTGTACCCAAGAAGAAAGATGATTTAGAACAAGTATTTGTGGAAAAAATGGGTAGTGTCGTTCTGCCCGGCCGTATTTTTGCCGATTTGGTGCGCAAACTCCCAGGTGATCAAGTAGAATGGGTGGTCAATGAGAAATTCCAAGCAACGATTCGCTCCGAAACAGCCGAATTTCATTTGAACGGATTTGATCCAGTAGAATATCCGCGGTTGCCACACTTATCCACAGACCAGATGTTTAGCATTTCTGCAGACACGTTGAAGTCCTTGATCCGCCAAACCGGTTTTGCGGTGGCAACCAATGAAGCGCGTGGGGTGTTGACAGGTGTGCTGTTTCAATTGGAGCGGGGAGTTCTCACCTGTGTGGCAACAGATAGCCACCGCTTGTCCAAGCAGCAGGCTAGCGTGGAGGGCTCCGAGGATATCTCGCTCAGCAATGTGATCGTTCCCGGCAAAAGCTTGTCAGAGCTTGCCAAAACATTGGCCGATTACACTGGGGTTGTGGATATCATCGTCGCCGAAAACCAACTGCTTGCCAAAACAGATGGATTGGAATTTTACTCCAGATTGTTGGAAGGGATGTATCCGGACACCAATCGTGTCATTCCGCAAAATGGGGAGACGGAATTGATCTCTTCCACCAAAGAATTGTTACAATCCGTTGATCGTGCGTCGCTTATTAGTCGGGATGGACGGGATAATGTGATAAAATGGACGTTAAGAGACGGAAAAGTAGAAGTCAATTCCGCCGCTCAAGATATCGGAAGCGTTACGGAAGAAGTGGTCGCGAAAGTGAATGGACCAGAGCTGAGCATCTCTTTCAATGCGAGGTATATGATGGAGGCCCTCCGTTCGATTGAAAGCGACGAGATTCGCATCCAATTCACCGGACCGATGACGCCGTTTCTCATCCTGCCCACTGCCCGCGAGGATTCTTTGCACTTGATCGTCCCCATTCGCACCCGATGACGGGCATAGGAGGGTTTGCCATTTTGAAAAAAATTCACATAGAAGGCTCTTATATTACACTGGGCCAATTGCTTAAAATGTTAGATATGATTGACAGTGGAGGACAGGCCAAGCACTTCCTCATGGATGTTGAAGTGAAAGTGAACGGTGAAGTGGAAACGAGAAGGGGAAGAAAGCTTTATCCACAAGATATTGTGGCAGTGGATGGTTTTGGTTCGGTGCAAGTGGTCCAAGACTAAGGGAGGAACCCCGCTTGCGTGTAGAAAGCTTGGAATGCAAACATTATCGTAATTTAAGTGATGTCTCTCTTTCCTGTCCGGAAGAGCTTCATCTCTTTGTGGGCCCCAACGCCCAAGGGAAGACCAATCTGCTTGAATCGTTGTATTGTTTGGCGTTGGGGAAATCCCACCGTTCCCGTTCACACAAGGATCTCATCCAGTTTGGCCAAAATCATGCAAACATCAAAGCGAGCGTAAAAAGAGGACAGCAGGGCGTGCGCCTCGAAGTAAAACTTTCCGAAAAAGGGAAAAAAGTGATTCGAAACGGCATCGAACAGCGAAAGCTGAGCCAATACATCGGCACGTTGCCCGCTGTCCTTTTTGCTCCAGAAGATCTCGCTATCGTCAAAGGAAGCCCGCAAATCCGGCGGCGCTTTTTAGATATGGAGATCGGGCAAGTCAGCCCCACTTATGTGCACAACCTGACCCAACTGAACAAACTGTTGACGCAGCGCAATAGCTTGTTGAAGCAGTTGGCGCAAAAAAGAAACGCTCAGTTTTCGTTGCTGGAGGTGTTGGATGAACAGTTTATCCACATCTCCGTTCAATTGTGGAAAAAACGCTTTCAGTTCCTCGCCTCTTTGCAAGAATGGGCCAAAGAGATCCACCGCGCGATCACCCGCCAGCAAGAAGAACTCCTGGTGGAGTACCGCTCTTCCTTGCCGATATCCGCTTTGCAAGATGAACAAGAATGGGGTAACCTACTGAAACAGGAATTGGAACAGAAGAGGGATAAAGAACTGATGCGCGGCAGCACGCTGGTCGGACCGCATCGGGATGACCTTTATTTGTCTGTAAACGGATTAAATTTGCATTTGTACGGCTCTCAAGGACAGCAGCGCACCGCCGCCTTGTCCCTGAAATTGGCTGAAATTGAACTCATCCGCCAAGAAACGGGCTATTATCCAATTTTATTATTAGATGATGTGTTGTCAGAGCTTGATGATTCACGCAAAACGCATTTGCTTGAGGCGATTCGCGGGAAAGTGCAAACATTTGTCACCACGACCGGCTTGGAGGGGATTGACCCCGAAACGATTGCGCGGGCCCGCATTTATCAGGTGCGGCAAGGGAGCATCACAGAACTGGGGGGATAAGGTGTTTATTCACCTGGGAGGCAGTCGCATGATATGCATTCGGGAGGTGGTGGCCATCTTGGATGCAGGCGCGACGGAACAAGCGCCCAATGAGGCGCATTTTGTACAATTAGCCAAAAAAGCGGGGAGGCTGGAACACATTTCCCCAGATGAGGTCAAGTCCTACGTGATTACCAAAGATCGCGTGTTCGCTTCGCCCATCTCATCAACCACCTTGAAAAAAAGGGCGGATCAGAGCCAGAAGCCGTGGAAATGACCTGTGGTTGGATTTCAAGTAGTTCTGGATAAGGAAGCAGGTGACCAAACGTGTCCGTAAATAAAACCAATTATGATGAAACACAGATTCAGGTACTTGAAGGTTTAGAAGCTGTTCGGAGACGTCCCGGGATGTACATTGGTTCGACATCAAGCCGCGGATTGCACCACTTGGTGTGGGAAGTAGTGGACAACAGCATTGACGAGGCGCTGGCCGGTCGTTGCGACACGATCCAAGTGATCGTTAACGAAGATAACAGCGTGACCGTCATTGACAACGGAAGCGGTATTCCGGTCGGGATTCATCCCAAAATGGGCCGCCCGGCTGTAGAAGTGGTGTTGACCGTATTGCACGCCGGTGGGAAATTCGACGGGGAAGGGTACAAGTTCTCCGGCGGGTTGCACGGGGTAGGCGTATCTGTCGTTAACGCCCTGTCCGAATGGTTGCAAGTTGAAGTAAAGCGGGAAGGCAAAATCCATCGCCAGTCATATCGGCGTGGGGTGCCGGAACATGACTTGCAAGTCGTCGGCGAAACGGAAGAAACAGGGACAACGGTGACATTTAAACCGGACCCCACCATATTTACCGAGACGACGGTTTATGATTTTGAGACGCTACAGTCCCGGCTTAGAGAATTAGCGTTTTTAAACCGGGGCATCAAAATTATGTTGGAGGATAAACGCGGTGAAGGGAAACACGTCGTCTTCCAATATGAAGGCGGCATTCAATCCTATGTTGAACACTTGAACCGCAATCGGGAAGTGTTGCACGAACCGCCGATTTATATTTCAGGCGAGAAAGAGTCGATTCAAGCGGAGATCGCTATGCAATACAATGATTCTTTCTCCTCCAACATCTACTCTTACGCCAACAATATTCACACCCATGAAGGTGGAACGCACGAGGCCGGCTTCAAATCGGCGTTGACACGGGTCATCAACGATTATGCCCGACGTAACAACTTGCTGAAAGATAACGACAGCAACTTGACTGGTGATGACGTGCGCGAAGGCTTGACCGCGATCATCAGTGTCAAGATTTCTGACCCGCAGTTCGAAGGACAGACCAAAACCAAATTGGGCAACAGTGAGGCCAGATCGGCGACGGAGCAACTGTTTACCGAACACTTCCAAACCTACCTGGAGGAGAATCCAGCGGTGGCGAAGAAAGTGATCGGCAAAGCGGTCATGGCTGCACGGGCACGGGAAGCGGCCCGGAAAGCGCGCGAGTTGACCCGCCGGAAAAATGCTCTTGAAGTAAGCTCATTGCCCGGGAAATTGGCTGACTGTACCTCGCGGAACGCCGCTGAAAGCGAATTGTTCATCGTGGAGGGGGACTCTGCGGGAGGAACGGCCAAACAAGGGCGCGACCGGATGTTCCAAGCGATTTTGCCCCTGAGGGGGAAGGTGCTCAACGTAGAGAAGGCTCGGCTTGACAAGGCCTTGTCCAACGAAGAGATCCGCACCATTATCACCGCTTTGGGAACGGGTATTGGCGACGACTTCAATATCGAAAAAGCGCGCTATCATAAAATCGTCATCATGACGGACGCCGATGTTGACGGGGCGCACATCCGTACCCTTTTGTTGACATTCTTCTACCGCTACATGCGCCCGTTAATCGAACACGGCTACGTGTACATCGCACAGCCGCCTTTATATAAAATCACGCAAGGCAAAACGATTCGTTACGCGTATAATGACCGGATGAAAGAAGAAATTCTCAAGGAAATTGAAGGAAAGAACGGGAAAATCGAAATCCAGCGGTACAAAGGGTTGGGCGAGATGAACGCAACCCAGCTGTGGGAAACGACGATGGACCCGGAATCAAGAACATTGTTGCAAGTGTCCCTCCAAGATGCGATCGATTCGGATTCGGTATTTGAGATGCTGATGGGCGACCGGGTTGAACCGCGGCGCGAGTTCATCCAGGAATACGCGAATCAGGCGAATCTCGATGTATAGAGCAGTGGGTAAGTAACGGGGAGATGAAAAGATGGCAGATATGCAAAGGATACAGAAAATAAATATCAGCCAGGAAATGAAAACTTCTTTCCTGGATTATGCGATGAGCGTCATTGTCAGCCGTGCTCTTCCCGATGTGCGTGACGGGTTAAAGCCTGTGCATCGGCGAATTCTTTACACGCTGTATGAGTTGGGAATGACCCCTGACAAACCGTACAAAAAATCGTCCCGTGTCACCGGTAACGTGACTGCGCAGTACCACCCTCACGGAGATGTGGCGGTGTATGATGCGATGGTGCGGATGGCTCAGGACTTTTCCTACCGTTATCCGCTTGTTGACGGACATGGGAACTTCGGGTCGATCGATGGCGACCCCCCGGCGGCCATGCGTTACACCGAGGCCAGAATGGCCCCGATCACCATGGAAATGCTACGGGACATTCAGAAGGACACCATTGATTTCGGGCCCAACTATGACGGGCAGCAAGAAGAGCCGCTTGTGTTGCCGGCGCGTTTCCCCAACTTGATTGTGAACGGAGCATCGGGGATCGCCGTGGGGATGGCAACCAATATTCCTCCCCATAACCTGCGGGAAGTGATTGACGGGATTTTGCTGCTCCTAGAAAATCCGGAAGCCACCGTGGACGACTTGATGAAGATCATCAAAGGTCCTGACTTCCCGACCGGGGGCATCATCCTTGGTTATGATGGCATAAGAAAGGCATACCGCACGGGTCGCGGCAGCATTCAGATCCGGGCTAAAACGCGCATTGAAGAAGCGGGCAATGGCAAGATGCGGATCATTATTGAAGAACTGCCGTATCAAGTCAACAAAGCTAAACTGGTTGAGAAAATCGCCGATTTGGTGCGCGACAAAAAAATTGAGGGCATCACCGATTTGCGCGATGAGTCCGACCGCAACGGTATGCGCGTGGTGGTGGAATTACGCCGTGACGTTAATCCGCGGGTGGTTCTCAACAATCTCTTCAAGCATACCAGCTTACAAACGAGCTTCGGCGTAAACACCCTGGCTCTCGTCGATGGCCAGCCGCGAGTGCTCAATCTGAAGGAAGTATTGCATTACTACATTTTGCATCAGGTTGAAGTTATTCGCAGACGCACGCAATTCGAACTCAACAAGGCGGAAGAGCGGGCCCACATCTTGGAAGGGTTGCGGATTGCGCTTGACCAGATCGATGAGGTCATCGCCCTGATCCGGTCGTCCGCCAATACGGCTGAGGCTCGCACCGGCCTGATGGAATCGTTTGGCTTGAGCGAGAAGCAAGCGCAAGCGATCTTGGATATGCGTTTGCACCGGTTGACCGGTTTGGAACGTGAAAAAATCGAAAGCGAATACCAAGAGTTGCAGAAGCTGATCGCTGAGTTGAAGGCCATCTTGGCCGATGAAGGCAAAATCCGTGGGGTTCTGCGCAAAGAAATCATCGAAATCAAGGAAACTTATGGAGATGAGCGTCGCACCATGATCAAGGTGGACGTGGACAACATCGAGGAAGAGGATCTCATTCCGGAAGATGAAGTGGCGATCATGATGACCCATCGGGGATACATCAAGCGGATGCCGCTTTCCACCTACCGAGCTCAGCGCCGCGGTGGCAAAGGGATCACCGGCATGGGGACACGTGACGACGACTTTGTCCAACACATCTTTGTCACCCATTCCCATAATCATCTGCTTTTCTTTTCCAACAAAGGGAAAGTGTATCGCTTGAAAGCTTACGAAGTGCCTGAATTAGGACGGACAGCCAAAGGAACGGCGATCATCAACCTGATCCAAATCGATCAGGATGAACGGATTCAAGCGATCATTCCGGTAAAAGAATTCGCCGCCAACCAGTATCTCTTCTTCGGCACCGCAGAAGGGGTGGTCAAGAAGACCGCTCTCAGCGAATTCGAAAACATTCGCCGCAACGGCTTGTTCGCGATCAATCTGCGCGACGGCGACGAATTGATTGGTGTCCGTTTGACTGACGGGAATCAGGAAGTCATCATGGGAACCAAAGGCGGTATGTCTATCCGTTTCCCTGAGATGGAAGTGCGGGAAATGGGACGTTCCGCCACCGGGGTGAAAGGGATCACCTTGGGTGAGGACGACCGGGTCATTGATATGGATATCGTCATCCCGGACAAAAACGTGATGATCGTTACTCGCAACGGCTATGGTAAGCGAACACCGATGGAAGAATACCGTGTGCAATCCCGCGGTGGTAAAGGCATAAAAACACTCAGCTTGACAGAGAAAAAAGGGGATGTCATCGGACACAAAGTGGTTTCCGACGATGAGGATCTCATGATTGTCACCCAGTCCGGCATTGTGATTCGCCTCAATGTGAACGAGATCTCTATCATGGGTCGCTATGCACAAGGCGTGAGACTGATTAAGCTGGACGATGATGAAGTGGCGGCGGTGGCTAAAGTGAACACCGATGATGATGAAGGTGAGTTGGAAGCCGCCTCTGCGCCGACCGAAGAGTGAGCGGGGTGTACTCCCTCACTCGACACGTAAGACGGATTTCTCCCCGGTGAAGATAGCTAGCATCAGCTGCGGGAATTTCCGTGGTACTAAATCAAGCAATTCATTAATGAGGATTTGCTCAGCATGTTGGTTGTCCAACATGATTTCTCCCCATAACGGCGGATCATACCGACACAACATGCTAAGAGAAAAGAGCAACATCAGGTGAGCTAAAAGCTCTGGGATCGGAGCGATAGGGCGGCCATTTCCTAACCACAGGTAATGGTCGCCCTTTTTGTCTTCATAAAACCAAGGGTGCTGGAAATTTAACCAGACGGATTCCGCGGTACAAAGGACGGAGGAGCTTGGGTCAATCGTCACCCGCAATGTCAGATGACCGGCAGCTTTGCCGGATTCCACTGCGGAAAAGGCGATGGAGCCCACGCGGTTCAATTTGTCCGCAAGGCGCTCCGCAGAGCAATGAAAGTAGTCCTGCACCCGTTCGGGGATGTGTAGGAGGATGTCATCGTCAGAACGCGAAAAAAACACAGGGATTAAGCTTTCCTGTTCAAAAAGGAGCCGATAGGTCGGTTGCAATTCCGCAATAAAACCAAACAGGTCTTTGGCCGTATAACTTTCACCCGTTTGTGCAGGGAGATGAAGTGCTTCCGCGACGATGGGAAACAACCCTTCTCGTTGAATCCGGATGTCATCTTCAACAAAGCGAAAACCATTCCGCTTTCTTTTGCGGGTGGACAGTCCATGACGTAAAACCGTGGCGTTTTGGGGGTAATCGGGCAGGCGGGTCAAGAGCCACGCTTTGAACATGCTCATCATGCCATAATAAAGCAGGATGGGGCGAGCCCAAGGCTGGTTACTACGGCCACTGTCTTGGATCAGGGCAACAGCCTGTTTCATGTATGAGGTGAAGGCAGGCACATTGCGGTAGGCCAAACGGTCGGGATGCTCTGCCTGCGCACGGGAATAAGCGCTCACCAAATAGCGGCGAGCCGTCTCTTCGTTTTGGAAGGGCATGAATGCTGCCCACAACCAACGCTCGGGATTTTCGGTGCGGATGAGTTTGATTGACTGAATGTCCATGTGCGTGTCACCTCCCTATCCATGGGGCTTTAGCTACGCTTATTGTAAGAAAAAAAGTTGCATGCTATAACTGAGTTAAAGTGTGGCCGGAAAAGTTGCGAAAGCGATGAGGGTTCGCCCTCTGGACAGCGAAACGGTGGACACAGGATACCAATGACTTATGGCAATATGGACATACTACACCACAAGAAGAGCACCGAACCGCAATTATTTCCTTGGAAATAAAAAAACAAGTATCCCACAAGTTATCCACAATATCGCCATAGTTATGCACAGTTCCTGTGGATAACTTCGGGAAGCTCGTGGAAAACCAATGTTTGTCGGGCGAATTCTTGACAGTATTGTGTAAGGCTTGTTAAACTTGCAAAAAAAACTCAGGGCCAAAGGGGATAGTGAGGTATGTGGGAAGAGAAATTTGCCAAAGAAGGATTCACATTTGACGATGTGTTGTTAGTTCCGGCCAAGTCTGAAGTTTTGCCGCGCGATGTCAGTGTGGCCACCAAGCTGGCGGACAAGGTACAGTTGAACATACCTTTGATCAGTGCGGGGATGGATACCGTCACCGAGTCAGCGATGGCCATTGCCATGGCGCGACAAGGTGGCATCGGAATCATTCATAAAAACATGAAAGTTGAAGAGCAGGCGGAAGAAGTGGATCGGGTTAAACGTTCCGAAAGCGGAGTGATTACCAATCCCTTTTATTTGACGCCTGAACATAAAGTGCACGAAGCGGAAGAATTGATGGCTAAATACCGCATTTCGGGCGTGCCGATCGTCGATGAACAACGCAAATTGGTTGGAATCCTCACTAACCGTGACCTGCGGTTTGTGCGTAATTTTTCCACCCCCATTTCTGAAGTGATGACGAAAGAAAATCTCGTCACGGCACCTGTGGGGACGACACTTGCTGAAGCGGAAGTGATTTTGCAACAACATAAGATTGAAAAATTGCCGCTGGTTGACAATCAGGGCATCCTTAAAGGGCTTATTACGATTAAGGATATTGAAAAGGCAACCCTCTTCCCCAATTCAGCCAAAGACAGCCAAGGGCGCCTGTTGGTTGGGGCAGCGGTTGGCGTGTCCAAAGATACCATGCGTCGTGTTGCCGCATTGGTAGAAGCGGAAGTGGACTTGATCGTGGTAGATACGGCTCATGGTCATTCGGCAGGTGTGTTGGAAACGGTTCGCGCGTTGAGAGCGCAATACCCCGATCTCGTTATCGTCGCTGGAAACGTGGCCACCGGCGAAGGTACGCGCGACTTGATTGAAGCGGGCGCCAGTGTGGTGAAAGTGGGTATCGGCCCAGGATCGATCTGCACCACTCGCGTGGTTGCGGGAATCGGCGTGCCCCAAGTGACCGCGATCTATGATTGTGCCAACGTAGCCCGTCAGTATGGCGTGCCGATTATTGCCGATGGCGGAATCCGTTATTCTGGGGACATCGTCAAAGCGTTGGCAGCAGGCGCTGATGCGGTGATGTTGGGTAGCTTGTTTGCCGGCACGGAGGAATCTCCAGGAGAAACGGAAATCTTCCAAGGACGCCGCTTCAAAGTGTATCGCGGCATGGGTTCAATCGGTGCAATGCAAGCGGGAAGCAAGGATCGTTATTTCCAAGAAAACGAGCAAAAGCTGGTGCCTGAGGGCATTGAGGGACGTGTACCATACAAAGGGCCATTGGCTGATACAGTCTACCAATTGGTCGGGGGAATCCGGGCTGGTATGGGATATTGCGGTGCTGCCACGCTGGTTGATCTGAAGGAGAAAAGCCAGTTTATCCGCATCACTTCAGCTTCCTTGCGCGAGAGTCATCCGCATGATGTACAAATCACCAAAGAAGCGCCAAACTACCACGTATAAACGGCGTTTTTGTGAACAAGCAGAACTTTTCTGCTTGTTCATTTCTTTTTGCTCTCCTTTTCTGATATATTTAATATCAGATTATCGTCCTTTTTGAATATAAATGTTCATTTATAAATTACGTGAGTCGATCAGCCATGAAATGGAAAGGGATGCTGAACGACGGATCGAGGGCCTCTCTGATACAAACAGCAAAGCCCTCGGCTCATCATTCAGCTCTCCATTTTCAGCTTAAATATGGCGGATCGGCACGCTTGTTTTAAAATGATTTTGGGTGGGAGGACAAAAAATGAAATCTATGCGCATTGCGCGAATGATCGCGCTTTTTGTTTTGCTGTCCATATCCGCCCTTTTCTTCTTGCCGATCGCAGTGTCGGCAGAGGAATTGACCCCGGATATCAAAGCGAAGTCATATATTTTGCTGGATTTTGACTCGGGCGCCGTTCTGGGGGAGTTTAAGGCGGATGAAGAGAGGGCGCCAGCCAGCATGACCAAGATGATGTCGGCTTTTGTTGTGTTGGATAAAATCAACGAAGGCAAACTGAAGTGGGAAGATGTAGTCACCGTCAGTCAACGAGCTGCCAACATTGAAGAAGCCCAGCTGTTTCTTAAAGCAGGCGAAAAGGTGACGGTAAAAGAGTTGTTCACGGCGATGTTGGTCTACTCTGCCAATGATGCGACTGTGGCTCTTGCGGAACATGTGGGGGGAACGGAAGAAGGGTTCGTGGAGCTCATGAACCAAAAAGCGCAGGCTTTAGGCATGGTACATACTCATTATCGCTGCGCTTCTGGTTTGGACTTGCATTTGTATCCTGATCCACCTCAAGTTTCTGGTGACCATGTGATGTCAGCCCGGGATTCGGCCATTTTGGCGAGAGAATTGATCCGCACTTATCCGGAAGTGTTGCAAACCACCGCCATGACGGAGGCCACGTTCTTTGAAGGCACGGATCACGCTCAGAAAAAACCAAACTGGAACAAAATGCTGCCAGGGTTTAACCAATTTTATGAAGGCGTCGACGGAGTGAAGACGGGACATACCAACCGTGCCGGATATTGTTTCACAGGGACGGCCGAACAAAGAGGTTATCGATTGATTTCAGTTGTGATGGGCACCGGCTCCGACCATGCACGGTTTGCGGAGACCAAGAAGTTGTTGGATTATGGCTTCGGCTCCTTCCAACCAAAGGAATGGATCGCCCAGAATGGCAAGATTCGGGGAAAAGAAACGCTCGCCCTTCCTAATGGGGTGGAACGGACCGTTCCCGTGGTAGCCAATGAAAAGCTGGTGGTCCCTGCTCGTATCGGTGAAGAGGAAAATTACACCATCCAAGTGACGTTTAACAAGGGTGTCCAAGCCCCGCTCAACAAAGGGGATGTGGTTGGCGAGGCGAAATTGCTGTACAAAAATCAGCCTGTCAAAGGGGTAGCGCCGATCCAAATGGTCGCCGCTGCACCAGTGGAACAAGCTAGTGAGTTCCGCCTGTTTTTCCGCAAAGCAGGAGATACGATCAAGGGCTGGTTTAACTAGGTTGTTTTCAAATGGCCATAATTCTTTATAATAAATGAGAGAGGAAAGGCAGATCGCCTCTCGACCATTTTGATAAGGCTATAGGGGGCAACAAAGATGACAACTCGCCAGACAGGAACTGATCGGGTAAAACGCGGCATGGCCGAAATGCAAAAAGGCGGCGTAATTATGGACGTCGTCAACGCGGAGCAAGCGAAAATAGCGGAACAAGCTGGTGCTGTGGCAGTTATGGCGCTAGAGCGCGTTCCTTCAGATATCCGTGCGGCCGGCGGGGTGGCCCGCATGGCGGATCCAACGATCATCGAAGAAGTGATGAATGCGGTAACCATTCCCGTAATGGCGAAGGCGCGGATTGGACATTTCGTGGAAGCGCGCCTGTTGGAAGCGATGGGTGTGGACTACATTGATGAAAGTGAAGTGCTTACACCGGCAGATGACTTGTACCACATCGACAAATCGCAATTCACTGTGCCTTTTGTCTGCGGGGCGCGCGACTTGGGTGAAGCTTTGCGCCGTATTGGTGAAGGTGCTTCCATGATCCGCACCAAAGGGGAACCAGGCACGGGGAATATCGTGGAAGCGGTTCGCCATATGCGCATGATGCAAAGCCAGATCCGCAAAGTGAAAAGCATGTCTCGTGATGAGTTGATGGCAGAAGCTAAGCAATTGGGTGCACCGTTTGAATTGCTGTTGCAAATTCACGAGACCGGTCGTCTGCCTGTGGTCAACTTTGCAGCCGGTGGGGTGGCAACTCCGGCCGACGCAGCGCTGATGATGCAACTGGGCGCAGATGGTGTCTTTGTCGGTTCGGGTATCTTCAAATCGGAGAATCCGGAGAAATACGCGAAAGCCATTGTGCAGGCGACGACCCATTATGAAGACTTCGAGTTAATCGCAGAAGTGTCCAAAGGTTTGGGAGAACCGATGACCGGTCTGGAAATCTCCAAACTGAGCGCGGCTGAACGGATGCAAGAACGCGGTTGGTAGGAGGTTTCGAACGATGAAGATTGGTGTACTCGCTTTGCAAGGAGCAGTGCGGGAACATATCCGCTTGCTTGAAATGGCCGGGGCGGAAGCGGTGGCGGTCAAACGTGCCGATGAACTGGCCGACTTGGACGGATTGGTGATCCCAGGTGGCGAGTCGACCACGATCGGCAAGCTGATGCGGCAATATGGATTGCGGGAGCCGATCATGCGACTGCATGAGCAGGGGAAACCCATTTTCGGCACATGTGCAGGATTGATCATGATTGCCAAACGGGTGGAGAACCTAGATGAACCCCATCTCGATTTGATGGACATCGATGTGAAGCGCAATGCCTTCGGACGCCAGCGTGAAAGCTTTGAAGCGGACTTGGCGATCCAGGGCGTGGCTGATGTGTTTCCAGCCGTCTTTATCCGTGCCCCCTATATAGAAAAAGTGGGCGAGGGTGTGGAAGTGCTGTCGGTCATCGAAGACAAAATCGTGGCGGCGAGACAGGATCGGTTGCTCTGTGCGGCATTCCATCCAGAGTTGACGGATGATGTCCGTTTTCACGCCTATTTTGTTGAGATGGTGCGCGAATCGATGGTTACAAATGTGGCAAAATAGGATATAATAGAACAACACATTTTTATATGATGCGAACCGCAATGAAGAGGAATAGTAGCTGGAGGATACCGGCTTAGAGAGGCGACGGTTGGTGGGAGTCGTCCCGGGTCGCCAGCGAATCCACCCTCAGAGCGAGGTGCGACCGCGGGATCGTCCCGCCTAAGTGCTGACGGAGCGAGCCGATATCTCGTTAGAGCGGACTTGTAAGCGTGTGCGCTTATGGGTCAATAAGGGTGGCAACGCGGGCCTTCCGTCCCTTTTGTGGATGGAGGCCCTTTTTTTGATTCATGATAGGAGGTGCCTTGATGTTAGACATCAAATTGTTGCGTGGCCAATTGGAAGAGGTCAAACAACGGTTGCAAACGCGGGGGGGCGACTTGTCCGGATTAGATGCGTTTGTCGATCTCGACCAACGCCGCCGTGAACTGATTCAGCAAACTGAACAGTTGAAAAACCAGCGCAATGTCGTTTCCAAATTAATCGCGGAGAAAAAGAAGAACAAAGAAGACGCCCAAGAGCAAATTTTGGAGATGCGTCGCGTGGGGGACGAGATTAAGCAGTTGGACGAAGAACTGCGTCAGTTGGATGAGCGATTGGAAGGCTTGCTCTTGACTCTGCCCAACTTGCCACACGAGAGCGTGCCAGTGGGTGCTTCGGAAGAAGAAAATGTTGTGGTTCGCACTTGGGGTGAGGTGCCGCAAACGGATCATCAAGTGAAGCCTCATTGGGAAATCGCGGAGGATCTGGACATCCTCGATTTTGAACGGGCGGCCAAAGTCGCTGGTTCACGGTTTGTTTTCTACAAAGGGTTGGGGGCACGATTAGAACGGGCTTTGATCAACTTTATGCTCGACTTGCACACCACTGAGCATGGGTACACAGAGATGATTCCCCCTTATATCGTCAACCGGCAGGCAATGACGGGAACGGGGCAACTGCCCAAGTTTGAGGAGGATGCTTTCAAATTGGCCGACAATCAGGATTATTTCCTGATTCCGACGTCGGAAGTGCCGGTGACCAACTATCATGCAGGCGAGATCATGAACGGCGATGACCTGCCCAAGTATTACACCGCGTATACGAGCTGTTTCCGTTCTGAGGCGGGTTCGGCGGGCCGAGACACCCGTGGTTTGATTCGTTTGCACCAATTTAACAAGGTAGAGATGATCAAGATCGTCCAACCGGAGACATCGTATGATGAATTGGAGAAGATGGTAGCCAATGCCGAAACGGTGTTGCAACGGCTGGAGCTTCCGTATCGTGTCATCACCTTGTGCACGGGCGACATGGGCTTTAGCGCAACCAAGACGTATGACTTGGAAGTGTGGATGCCAAGCAACGGCCAATATCGTGAAATCTCCTCTTGCAGCAACTGCGGCGACTTCCAAGCACGGCGCGCCAATATTCGCTTCCGCCGCGATGCCAAAGCGAAGCCGGAGTTTGCGCACACCCTCAACGGCTCTGGCTTGGCGGTGGGACGCACCGTGGCCGCGATTCTTGAAAATCACCAACAGGCCGACGGCACCATCCGCATTCCCAAAGCGTTGCAACCGTACATGGGCGGGTTGGAAATTTTGGGGAAATAAGTATTTAGGGGGCGGATACCCTGATGGCTCCGCTCCCGAACCACTTTGTTTTTTCATTTGACAATCGCAAAAAAATCTGTATAATTAATATCTGTAACTTACTTTTGCCATCATGGAGAGGTGGTCGAGTGGTTTAAGGCAGCGGTCTTGAAAACCGCCGATGTCGTGAGGCATCCGTGGGTTCGAATCCCACCCTCTCCGCCAAATGAAGAAAAGCCGTCCCACCATCATGGTGGGGCGGCTTTTTTTAGATTTGGTCTTAGGTCAACGATGTGAAGAAAAGGAGAGGTTATTTATATGTTATAAAGATCGCAAGAACAAACATATTTGCGTTTATAGCTCCCGGTATTATCAACCTTTAAAATACGAATCCTCTACAGGAAAACCATCAAGTGCATCAGGATCTACCGTAATATGTTCATATCGTCCATCGGGATGAACAAGAAACATAATACTAGGGCGTGTCTGATGAATAGGCCAGCGGCTCCAAAACCATTTTCTCATTCGCTTCACTTGTGCATCGGCGCACCTCGAGAAAAGGTTTTCCGCCGCTTCTTCCCCATCAACTTGATTTGCCAGACACACCCTAGGAGCGAGTTCATTAACATCCTCAATTAAAGCCTTGCAACCTAGTTTTGAACAAATTTTCGAGACAACCTCGATATCATTTTCAGTCCATAATTGTTCATCTAAAATACTAATCGATAGCATGAACATGAACTCATCATTTTGACAAAGTGAGACTTCACAGACTAATCGTGTATGTTCTTCTATGTTTGCCATTTCCGTAATATCGCCAATAATTTTAATTTCATCTATTTCAATCTTCGACTGTTCAATACTGGATTGAAAAACCTCAAGCAGTACTTGTTTTAGTGTAAGCTTATCAACCCTTTTGTTAAGGATAACGTCTCTCCAAGCCACTTTAAATCACTTCAATAATTCATCTCATTTATATTTTTAGAAAACAATAATATTATTTATACTATACAATGAATTCCATATTGACAACTCCCCATGCTTAGGGAGGGGAGAGTTGGTGTTGTCCTCCCAATCCGATAATGAGCAGGGGGAGTTTATATTTTGACACCCAAGGAGGCAAAGAATTTTGCAATTTCTGCAAGGGAGAAGTGCTTTTTTCTGTGTCTTCCTTTTTTGCAAGTTCCATAATCAATCATAGACCTCCGATTTTAAATGGAGTGTGCAAGAAATATAAATCTTCTACTCTTTCTATAACAAATGGTAATTTTATCATATGGAATTAGCAGGATAAACGGCCTGATAATCCATTTATTTGAATGTTTTTTGTACATATCCATTTAGATCATAATACGAATATTTCGGAAGATGAAATATACTCCCTCTTTTCTATTTGGGCTACTACATGCACACTACCTCAGGTAGCTAAGTTTGTTCAAAAACGGGTATATAACTATCAACTGAATGATGTGGAGGATCGAGCGATGAGAAATGGTTGTCCTAAATGCAATGGAAAAGAAGTAACCGTAGGGGAAATTGCCACAACAGGCACGGGATTAAGTCGTTTTTTCGATGTGCAACATAATGAGTTTAAAGTCGTATCGTGCAAGAATTGCGGTTACTCCGAATTTTATCGCGCGAACGGATCGACAACAAAGAATATTGTTGATTTGTTTTTTGGATAATAATTTTATAAGTGCTGAAGCTGTGATTTACATCCTAGTCTTTTTGCATAAAGAAATGGCCATTCACTCTCTACGAGGAATTGGAAAAAAGAAAAAGAAATACAACTGATATAGAAAGATGATTTAGGGTTTTTATCCCGAGGGGGAATAAACTTGAAGCGTAAAATAGTTAATTGGCTTGTGTTGTGTGTCATGCTTCTTTTGGTTGGATGTGGAGATCAACTTCCTGGAAAGGAAGCACCAGTTCCAGAAATACAGGTAAAAAATGAAAAGGTGCATTTTGAAGGGAAGACAATATGATCAGATCTATACTCGTTTTTCTACTTTTTGAAACAAGTTACCTATTATGTTTCCGATAAATTAAATAATAAAATTGACTACATTTTATTTTATAGTATACAATTCATACTGAACGTTCGGGGATTCCCCCCTCTAATCTCCCTTATTCCCATAAAGAGGGTGTTTTTCTAAGATGCAAAAAGGAAAGTTAATCCTCATTTTTACTATAACTGTAATTTCTGCGATATTGGCTGCTTGCAGTAACAATCAAATAGATTTGGATTTAGGGAAGTTTGGGATCGTATATACCGATTCGCTGAAGGATGATAGCGAATTTTCCGTGATTGATGCCAACGGGACGACTAAATCATCGTAGCAGATAGATGTAACAGGGATTTACCAAATAGCCTCAGATGGGAGAGGTGGTTATTTCTTACCATCTGAACTTACTTCATCGCTAGTTCATATTGATCAAAAAGGGAAGATAACTAGATCTAAAAATTTCAATGTACATAATTACATCAATAATCAATATGGATATCAAGTAACATTATTTAATACCAATGTTGATATTAATACATTAGAAATTAAGTATAAAAATAAGATAAAAAGACTTAATCTCCCGATCTTTGCTCGCATGGCTACATTTGATTCCAATCATGTATATGTTTTTTGTGATACAGAGGCTAAGAGTTATATATATGTGATTGGATTGAGAACTGGGAAGATCATAAGAAAGATACCTGTAAAAAAAAGCGGAGCAGACGATATGGACATTTTTCATGGTCAAATTGTAAGTCCTCCATCTGATGCAAACTTTTTGATCACCCTGGATCCAAAAAACTGGAAAGTGCAGTATCGGCTGTTGCCACATGATAACCCCGACCGAATGGTTGCAGATCATAACTATTTGTATGTATCTACTAAAGAAGGATACATCATGAAATTGAATCAAAATTATGAAGTAGAAAAGGTAACGAAAAGCAACCCTCTTATTTTAAATATGCTTGTAGACAAGGAAAACCTTTATGTTCTTTCACAAATCCAATCAGATCAATATGCTGGATATATAATTACTTACGATAAAAATACATTGAGAATAAAACAAAAAATAAGCCTACCCAATATTCGAGATACATTGGTGCAAAGTTTTATTATGCTTGACCAGAAAGAAAGGGAAGAGCATAAGTAATTGACTTTGAGGAAATTTAAGAGTTTGTTGGTGTTGCGAAGGATCTGCGTCCAACGCTAAATGAAGTTGAATGCATGCAGACATTGATAGATGGATAGACACAAGAATAAAGCTGCTATGATGATGATAAACCACGAGTAAATATGCTTTTTATTAGTCCATATCCGGTAAATGAGTAAGGAGAGAACGGTTATAATACACGCCAGGCCTAAACAAATAGAGCAGATACATCATTGTATGGTCCTCCATCTTCATGGGAGTTGTGTCACTTCACTCGTCCAACGCGTATGTCATTTGACGCGTACACCCACTTTCTAGGATGAGTGTGGACAAGATAGGATATTGCTTTCATGTTCATTTAAGCATGATTGGAACAGCTTTTTCAATTTATCAGTAAGTTGTGCCTTTTGTGTTTGGCTCCCTAACAGTTTGTTGATTCAGAATATAAGGGTATAACATAGGGGGCTCTTTTATGTTTAGAGTCGGATAAAACAATGCAATGGACTGGCTTTCATAGCAGAACAGTTGGCAAAGAAGGAATGAAACATAAGTAAAGGTTCCAGCCTTGATGACCAAGGGGAACCTTTTATTCTTACCCAATCAATGCTTTGACCTGACCATGGAGGAAATATGTTGCCTGATATTCCAATGTTTTCAACATCTATCTATTTGATAATCAAATCCGTCATAATGCCTGCCTTTCTCATCGATAAGAGGGATAATTGTAATTTGGCCAAACGGTGATAGGAATTGTGTCTGTTTTTGAAGGACCGTACCTAATAAAATGAGTAATTGGGCATGCTCGTTAAATTCTTTTTGCCATATCGTTTCGTTGAAAAATGGGGAAGATCGGTAACGAAGATGAGCTTCAATAAGTAAAGTCAGATTGTTGGTAATCTCTTCCCATTCTTTTTCGTGTGTCTTAAAATAAATTTGTTCTTGTGAGAGTAAAAAGTATTGATCATACAGACATTCATTCATTTTCATTCCTCATTTCATTCAAACTAACTTGTTAAAACACTCAATACACCACTTTTTTACACGTTGAAATAACTCGTTTACATTTATCCTCTCGTATTTCATTTTTTCCCTATTCTGATTGTTTAATACAAACTGCATAAATAGAAATTAGTTGATAATCTTTTGGTTGGATTATTATGAATACATGTTCAAATGAGCAGTAGAAAGGATTAAAATGAGATGAAATATCCTAACTACTTGGGAGGTTTTTTATGTCCATTCGTTCATTTAAGCTGAAAATAAAGACGAAATCGGGTGTCAACGCAGAGGAACTTCGTAGAGGGTTATGGCGTACCCATCAGTTAATCAATGATGGTATCGCTTATTATATGAACTGGTTGGTTTTACTTCGACAAGAAGATCTATTCATTCGAAATGAGGAAACCAACGAGATTGAGAAACGGTCAAAGGAGGAAATCCAAGGCGAACTCTTGGAAAGAGTACATAAACAGCAACAGCGCAACCAATGGTCAGGGGAAGTGGATGATCAAACGTTATTACAAACGCTACGCCATTTATATGAAGAGATCGTCCCATCTGTCATTGGAAAAAGCGGAAATGCGAGTTTAAAGGCTCGTTTCTTTTTGGGGCCACTCGTTGACCCAAACAACAAGACAACGAAAGATGTATCCAAGTCCGGGCCTACTCCCAAATGGAAAAAAATGAAGGATGCTGGTGATCCAAACTGGGTACAAGAGTACGAAAAATACATGGCTGAACGCCAAACATTAGTACGTCTTGAGGAAATGGGGCTTATTCCTCTATTTCCTATGTACACGGATGAAGTGGGTGACATTCATTGGCTACCTCAGGCTAGCGGATATACTCGTACCTGGGATCGGGATATGTTTCAACAAGCCATTGAACGATTACTTTCTTGGGAATCATGGAATCGGAGAGTAAGAGAACGGCGTGCACAATTTGAGAAGAAAACCCACGACTTTGCAAGCCGCTTTTCCGAATCGGATGTTCAATGGATGAATAAGTTGAGAGAATATGAAGCCCAACAAGAGAAAAGTCTTGAAGAAAATGCATTTGCCCCAAATGAACCGTACGCGCTAACCAAAAAAGCGCTTCGTGGTTGGGAGCGTGTTTACCATAGTTGGATGAGATTAGATTCGGCAGCAAGTGAAGAAGCATATTGGCAAGAGGTCGCAACTTGTCAAACCGCGATGAGAGGGGAATTTGGAGACCCAGCCATTTATCAATTTCTCGCCCAAAAAGAAAATCATGATATTTGGCGGGGTTATCCCGAGCGAGTCATTGATTTTGCAGAGCTTAATCACTTGCAGCGGGAATTGAGAAGAGCAAAAGAAGATGCAACCTTTACCCTACCAGACTCCGTGGATCATCCTTTGTGGGTACGCTATGAGGCACCAGGAGGAACAAATATACATGGATATGACCTCGTTCAGGATACCAAACGAAACCTGACACTCATACTAGATAAGTTCATTCTGCCAGATGAAAATGGTTCATGGCATGAAGTGAAAAAAGTGCCTTTCTCACTTGCTAAATCAAAACAATTTCATCGTCAGGTCTGGTTACAAGAGGAACAAAAGCAAAAAAAGCGGGAAGTTGTGTTTTATGACTACAGTACGAATCTTCCTCATTTGGGAACGCTCGCAGGAGCCAAACTGCAATGGGACCGAAATTTCCTTAATAAACGCACACAACAGCAAATTGAAGAAACGGGTGAAATCGGGAAGGTATTCTTTAATATATCAGTTGATGTTCGGCCAGCAGTGGAAGTAAAAAATGGTCGGCTGCAAAACGGACTGGGCAAGGCCTTAACCGTTCTAACGCATCCTGATGGAACCAAGATCGTAACAGGATGGAAAGCAGAGCAATTGGAGAAATGGGTGGGGGAATCCGGTCGTGTTTCAAGTTTAGGACTGGACTCGCTTTCAGAAGGGCTACGTGTGATGAGTATCGATCTTGGCCAGCGCACCAGTGCAACGGTCTCTGTTTTTGAAATTACCAAAGAAGCACCTGATAACCCCTACAAATTCTTCTATCAACTAGAGGGAACGGAACTGTTTGCAGTACATCAACGCAGTTTTCTCCTTGCACTTCCAGGTGAAAACCCACCTCAAAAAATTAAGCAGATGCGTGAGATACGTTGGAAAGAGCGAAACCGAATCAAGCAACAAGTCGATCAATTATCTGCGATTTTGAGACTGCATAAAAAAGTGAATGAGGACGAGCGAATACAGGCGATAGACAAGCTCTTACAGAAGGTAGCGTCTTGGCAGTTAAACGAAGAGATTGCAACTGCTTGGAATCAAGCCCTATCTCAACTTTACTCAAAAGCAAAAGAGAATGATTTGCAATGGAACCAAGCAATTAAAAATGCCCATCACCAATTAGAACCAGTTGTTGGAAAGCAAATCAGCTTGTGGAGAAAAGACCTTTCAACTGGGCGTCAAGGCATTGCCGGCCTATCTTTATGGAGTATTGAGGAGTTGGAAGCAACTAAAAAACTTCTCACGCGCTGGAGTAAACGAAGTCGAGAACCCGGCGTCGTCAAACGGATTGAACGGTTTGAGACCTTTGCCAAACAGATACAACACCACATCAACCAAGTGAAAGAAAACCGCCTCAAACAATTGGCTAATTTGATCGTCATGACCGCGCTTGGTTACAAATATGATCAAGAGCAGAAAAAATGGATAGAAGTCTATCCAGCATGCCAAGTGGTTCTATTTGAAAATCTTCGCAGTTACCGCTTCTCCTATGAGCGTTCACGACGGGAGAATAAGAAATTGATGGAATGGTCTCATCGTTCTATTCCAAAACTCGTTCAAATGCAAGGGGAATTGTTCGGTCTGCAAGTTGCCGACGTCTATGCCGCCTATTCCTCTCGATACCATGGGCGCACGGGGGCACCAGGCATTCGTTGTCATGCTTTAACAGAGGCAGACCTTCGCAATGAAACGAATATCATCCATGAATTAATAGAAGCCGGATTTATCAAAGAAGAGCATCGTCCATATCTTCAACAAGGGGATTTGGTTCCTTGGAGTGGAGGGGAACTGTTTGCCACCTTACAAAAACCTTATGATAACCCGAGAATCTTAACACTACACGCGGATATTAACGCAGCGCAAAATATTCAAAAGCGTTTTTGGCATCCTTCTATGTGGTTTCGCGTGAACTGCGAATCCGTTATGGAAGGGGAGATTGTCACCTATGTACCGAAAAATAAAACGGTACACAAAAAACAGGGCAAAACTTTTCGCTTTGTTAAAGTGGAAGGTTCAGATGTATATGAATGGGCGAAATGGTCAAAAAATAGGAATAAGAATACTTTTTCTTCCATCACTGAGAGAAAACCCCCTTCATCGATGATACTGTTTCGTGATCCAAGTGGAACATTTTTCAAAGAGCAAGAGTGGGTAGAACAAAAGACTTTCTGGGGAAAAGTTCAATCTATGATTCAAGCTTATATGAAAAAAACAATTGTTCAAAGGATGGAGGAATAATTGGAGGTTTAATGAGCATTGGAGCCCATACCCGTACGGATGCTGAATGAAGTCCAATATTGTGAGCGTTTATTTTATCTCATGCATGTCCAAGGTCTTTTTGAAGAAAATGCAGATACCATTGAAGGATCAATGCAACATCGCAGGTCGGAAAAGCGATCTCGAGTCAAACAACAAGTTTCTGAAAACTTCTGGGATTTGACTCCTCAAAGTTTGCATCTAGGGGATCCTTCACTGAATTTGGTTGGAAAATTAGATGCCATATCACATGAAGATGGTACATGGGCGCCGATTGAGTGGAAACACTCATCGGCTCCAGATTCTTCGCATGTCTTCTATGTGGGTGGTTTTGCTTTGTCTGGTGTAGCTTGGCCAAATGATCAAATTCAATTATGTGCACAAGCATTATTGCTTCAAGCTAATGGTTATGACTCAAATCATGGTTACCTTTACTATCGGGGTAATAAAAAACGTGTCCGCATCGACTTTACAGAAGGTCTGATTTCTGCGACGAAATACTGCATTGACCGAGCACGAAGTCTCCAATCATCGGAAATCCCTAAGCCTTTGGTTGACTCAAACAAATGCTTCCGTTGCTCCTTGAATTATTTGTGTTTGCCGGATGAAACCCATTATTTGATGGGATCAAACTCCAACATACGCCGGATAGTGCCAGATCGTGTAGACGGTGGTGTATTGTATGTATCAGAACATGGGAGCAGATTAAGCAAAAGTGGTGAGTCTCTGATCATTAAGAATAAAAATGGAGAAGAGGTTGAAGCAGTTCCTATTAAGGACTTGGTTCATGTCACCATCATGGGGAATGTTCAGTGTTCAACCCAGCTTCTTCATACCTTGATGTACAATGGTATTGCTGTTAGTTATTTGACCTCACACGGTAGACTAATCGGTGTGTCCAGTCCATTGTCAACAAAAAATATACAGTTAAGGAGTAAGCAGTTTTTACGATTGCAACACCCAGAAACAGCATTGAAATTAGCGCAATGGATTGTTCAAGCGAAGATTCACAATCAGCGAACGATTCTTCGTCGAAACGGCAAAGCTTCAAAAGAAGTAATGAGTCAATTGATGGATTTGAAAAAAAGAGCTTTGGTTACGAAAAACCTAGCCGAACTTCTTGGCATCGAGGGGTTGGCAAGCAAGTATTATTTCTCCGCTTTTCCGTCGATGTTAAAAAGCGGTTTAATTCAAGCGGAAGAGATTATGAATGGACGAAATCGCCGCCCACCCAAAGACCCCATTAATGCCATGCTATCTTTAGGCTATACTCTCTTGCTGAGGGATATGATTGCAGTTTGCGCTGGAGTTGGGTTGGATTCTCACTTTGGCTTTTTTCATCAAGAGGTCCCTGGACGTCCATCTTTAGCATTGGATTTAATGGAAACATTTCGTCCCATTATTGTGGATAGTGTTGTCATCAAAGCATGGAACACCAAGCAAATTCAATTAGAGGATTTCTACATAGGTGATGATAGTTGCTTATTGAAGAAAAGTGGGCGACAGGCGTTTTTTAGAGCATACGAACAAAGAATGAACGAGCTAATCACTCATCCGACTTTTGGGTATAAGGTTTCTTATCGTAGAATCCTTGATGTAGAAACTCGATTATTTTCACGGTTTTTAGAGGGTGAATTGCAAGTATACCGCCCTCTTATGACACGGTAGGTGAATACATGCGTCATTATTATCTTGTCTCCTATGATATATCAGATCAGAAAAGATGGAGAAAAATCTTCAAAATCATGAAAGGATATGGGGAACACGTACAGTATTCAGTCTTTCTTTGTCAGCTTTCCAATACGCAAAAAGCGGAATTAATTGCTAAACTTGATCCAGTCATTCATCAATTTCAGGATCAAATTATGTTGGTACACATTGGGCCTGTTACTTCAGAACAATTGGAAAAACGAATTTCAACAATTGGACGAAAATATATTGCAATGGATTTGAAAAACCTTGTGTACTAGTATTTGATTGTATTTTCTAAATGTGGTAACATTAAATTTGCCTAAAGGGCAAAGAATACTGTGCGTGTGCTAAGGATGGAAAAAATCCATTCAACCACAGGATTACATTATTTATCTAATCACTTAAATAAGAAGGTCTTGCATTATGCAAGGTCTTTTTATTTGAATAGAAGAAAGTGCTTAGAAGTAAAATAAACTTGCGAGCGCCTAGTGATGACAAAAAAGACTTACGATCCTCGTAACCCTTTAGTATCAAGATGTATTCCAACTCACTGGTTTATTTTATTAACATATAGATTCATAAAAAGTGTGTTCTAGAGGAAGTGCTCGAATTTGCAAGTGAAACTGCACGTAAGACAAAGGTTTTTAAGGAATACTCTTTAAGTGATTAGATGAATTAAATGTGATTAGCACCAAACCGCCTGTTGCTCCCGCAACACGCATTCGGTCCTTTAAGTGATTAGATGAATTAAATGTGATTAGCACGTGGAATCCTATTTGGCGCTTGAAGGGGACAACCGCCTTTAAGTGATTAGATGAATTAAATGTGATTAGCACGCCGAAGATACCTGGTGAGAAGTTTTCAGCATTCCAAATGCTTTAAGTGATTAGATGAATTAAATGTGATTAGCACTTAACTCTATTTGATGTTATTTTTAACTCTATTTGGAGCTTTAAGTGATTAGATGAATTAAATGTGATTAGCACGGAATATCCCTTGATTTCGTGGAATATTCCACGTTTCTTTAAGTGATTAGATGAATTAAATGTGATTAGCACCCACTTTTTAAGAACATATACAAACGATCTCGAAGCGGCTTTAAGTGATTAGATGAATTAAATGTGATTAGCACGCTAACACAATCAACACGATTCCACCAACAATGGTTTTTCCCTTTAAGTGATTAGATGAATTAAATGTGATTAGCACCCATTGATACAGGCAATCTCCATGTCTGATTTGTTGCTTTAAGTGATTAGATGAATTAAATGTGATTAGCACGGGAGATAAGGTAAAACATAGACTCCAAATAGTGCTCTTTAAGTGATTAGATGAATTAAATGTGATTAGCACTGAGTACATCGGGGGATAAAAAGCCGCATAGGAATCCTTTAAGTGATTAGATGAATTAAATGTGATTAGCACTTAACTGCCCAATTTCCATTTTCCAGCTTAACGATCCTTTAAGTGATTAGATGAATTAAATGTGATTAGCACTAGGTTCACTCCCGTTTGCTCGTCCCAGGGGCTTTCAGAAGAAATCGTTGATCTTGTTACTGGAGACTATTTGGATGTTGAAATACCTTCAATTTTGCAAAGATAAAAGCCGCCAAATGGCGGCTTTTATAAATATTTAGTCATCAGTCGGTTCCGTCATCATCAACCCTCCTTTCAAGGAGTCGCACCAGACGTTTTGTGTGTGTAAGCACTTGTGATTCGTGCGATTCGCCTAAATGGGAATAGGCGCGAACAAGACCAAACACAGCTTGATATTCTAAATCTTCGGAATCGCACGTGTTCAAGGCGTCTTGGAATGATTGGATAGCTGACTCCAGATCGTTTTCATCGAGGCAGACTTTGCCTACCTCAACCATGACTCTAGAGTATTGTACCATGTTTTCATCATTTTTTGTAATTCTGATAAGTTCGCCAAGTATTTGATGTGTCTTTTCAAATTCTTTGGTTTTTCTATAAATTATTGCCAGCTCTTTATAAGCGTCAAAGATCAACTTTTTTCTCCTTTTCACCTTCCCTTCCAAGAGAATTCCCGCGCTAAAACATCGACCTGCCATCTCCAAGTAGTGTTTCCGCTTCTCTGATCTCCATTTAGCCTTGTAGATACTGCCCAAAGTAATCCAAAGCTCAAGCTGGCGATCATAGTTGTAGTTGATCCTTGCGATCTCTATTCCCGATTTCGCAATCTGGATTGCTTCCTGATATAATTTGATCTCTAGCTTTAGACGCGCTTTAAGGTCATATATTCCAAGTACAGAATCTATGTTCAAGTCAAAAGAGGTGTGACTGTCTATTTTTTCAAGTGCGTTCAAGGACTTCTCTATCTGACCCAGTTGTTTATAGTAAATGCTTCTGTTTAAAGAGAGTACTAGATAAAAGTTTTTTCGCTCTCCATCCATGTTGAAACATTCAATGCCTTTTTCAACAAGTTCCAATGCTCGGTAGTAATGTTTTCTTCGATACTCGAGTACCGACAAATAACCGAAGCAGCACGAGCGCAGATTTGAGTTATTATACCCTATTGACTTCTCAAGGGCCTTTAAGGTTGCATGGAATTCACTTTCTGCATCCTCACCCAGTCTCATACGTGCCCTTGCGTTAAGATACTTAATTAGGGGTGCTTTGGACGGAGACCAGTCCCTTTTCTTCAATTCAGTGATGGCTCTTTTCGGATTCATGTACACTAGACTTTCAATAACAGATAGCTGTAGGTTCTCTCGCTCAGTAGATTCGCTTTCTTTTTTGTTAAGACTTTCTATTGTTAAACCTAACTTATCAAGTACATAGCGGAATTTGGGTTGACTTGTGTTTTTACCTCTCTCCATTGCGGAGAGAGTTGATGCCGACACGTGCTCGTCGGCTAGGTCTTCTAGCCGCAAACCTCTTTCCAACCGTTCTTTCCGTATCATCCTTCCTATTTTTTCGAAATCCATGAAATCCCCCCTATAGTTTCATATCAATAATGCATATTATTGCAACTTGCTATAATATCTCGTCATTTTCCTGTTTGATATATCCGTATCGTTTATTTTTGCAAAAAAGCAACTTTTATTGTTTTAATTGGTGCAATTTATTGAATGTTGCAACAAAACCAATATATACTATACTCATGAACGAGCTAATTGAAAAGGGGTTGACAACGTGAAAGTTGATGTTCAAAAGACACTAGGAGCAGTAGCGTATGCCTGTGTGCTAGTGAATATCGACCCTAAGAAATCAAAGGAAATCCTAAACTATGTCTCAGAGATGCTTATCAATGAAACTCTCATTATCAGCGACGGCAGGTTTGGCTGGTTGTATGAACAACTCAAAAAAAAGCCGCCACAACAACTAAGATAGTGGCGCACAGTTAAAGTGATTGGTATGACCTTGTACAGATATACATTTTGGAGGAAAGATGGAGAGTACCCCCAGGGGAAAACATTCAGTTTTTATACAGAACGTGGTTTGCAATGGTCTTATACTTTGTTCCGTGAGTGCTTGCGGAACTACCGAATCCCCATCAACGAATTGAACACTGAGTTTCGTGTTGTAACAGTGAATGATGTTTACTGGATACTAAAAATTGGACATTGCAACGTAAATAAACTTGTGTACGACTCTTACAAAAAAACACGCCAACGCCTGTTAGATAGCGGCATCCAACCAGATGTTCCTCCGTGGATCATCAAGGATGACATAGATAATTAGTGAAAGGGGGTGAATCATATGGTGAAGCGCTTCCAAGGCGAGCCGCCCCAAGCGTAATATCAGTACAGTCCCTTTGACTCAAGGTCAAAAATTGGCACTGCTGCTTATCAGATCAGTATTCAAACGCCCTTAGTGGAAGTTGTTTATTGCCGATCAACTAAACACAACGCCTTGTCCAATGTCATGAGCTTTGGATGGGGCGTTTTCACTAGGGTGTGTCTGGCTAATCAAGTTGGTAGGGAAGAAGCGGCGGAAAAACCTTTTCTCGAGGAGCGCCTCGCTACGCGTGAAGCGAATGAGAAAATGGTTTGGGAGCAGCTGGCCTATTCATCAAACGCGCCCTAGTATTTGATTGTATTTTCTAAATGTGGTAACATTAAATTTGCCTAAAGGGCAAAGAATACTGTGCGTGTGCTAAGGATGGAAAAAATCCATTCAACCACAGGATTACATTATTTATCTAATCACTTAAATAAAAAGGTCTTGCATTATGCAAGGTCTTTTTATTTGAATAGAAGAAAGTGCTTAGAAGTAAAATAAACTTGCGAGCGCCTAGTGATGACAAAAAAGACTTACGATCCTCGTAACCCTTTAGTATCAAGATGTATTCCAACTCACTGGTTTATTTTATTAACATATAGATTCATAAAAAGTGTGTTCTAGAGGAAGTGCTCGAATTTACAAGTGAAACTGCACGTAAGACAAAGGATTTCAAGTAATACTCTTTAAGTGATTAGATGAATTAAATGTGATTAGCACCCGGAGCTGCCGATAATTTTTGAGAGTAGAGGGTTGCTTTAAGTGATTAGATGAATTAAATGTGATTAGCACACACTACCCGAAGTTGCATTGGGTTGCCGGATGGCCCCCTTTAAGTGATTAGATGAATTAAATGTGATTAGCACTTCAAGCACGATGGCATGTCTTTCATCGGTAATATTCTTTAAGTGATTAGATGAATTAAATGTGATTAGCACAGCTGGTCAAGATCGCGTTCGATATGGCGGCCCAGCTTTAAGTGATTAGATGAATTAAATGTGATTAGCACTTATCCAAGACCTGTCCCAAGTTGAGGAGTTATATGGCTTTAAGTGATTAGATGAATTAAATGTGATTAGCACAAGGACGGCACGCACGGAACCATATACAAAGTCAGCCGGCTTTAAGTGATTAGATGAATTAAATGTGATTAGCACTGCAAGACCGCGATAGTAACGGGAAAGAACGTCCATGGCCTTTAAGTGATTAGATGAATTAAATGTGATTAGCACCTCGCAGAGATGAACAAACGACAACCAAAGAAGGCCTTTAAGTGATTAGATGAATTAAATGTGATTAGCACGATGAATTATATATTTTTCGTCTAGTTTCTTCCCTTACTGAACGCGTTGCTACTTTTTTGGTCACTGGATAGACACAAATGATAGCTCCTTGGAGTCATGTGGGTGTTTTGGATGGCGCTTTATAATCGAGTAGGCATTCCTGCATGATTGAGAAGACAGGAGGAGAATCAGTGTCTACCACAGCTCACAAACCTCAACGGTTGATGCAGTTGATTTGGCGTTGGCATTTTTATGCGGGGATTATCTTTGCCCCGTTTATTGTGATCCTATCTATTACCGGTGCGGTGTATTTGTTTAAGCCGCAATTGGAGGATTGGCTTTATCGGGATGATTACTATATTCAGGAACCTCAGAAGCAAAACGGCAAGTTGACGCCATCCATGCAGGTGGAAGCGGTGCGTAAGGTATACCCCTATGGGCAAATCACGAGCTATCGGCCGAGTGATGGGCCAAACCGGACAGCCGAAGTTGGGGTGATGGACAAGGGGCAGTCGGCAACGGTTTTCGTCAATCCCTATTCGGGCCGTGTCGTCGGTCAGATCAAGGAAGACGAGCGGTTGTTGGAGAAGATCGAAAAGTTACACGGTGAATTGATGATGGGGACGATGGGAGACCGATTGGTGGAGCTGGCTGCCTGCTGGGCGATGATCCTGGTCATCACGGGTCTGTATCTGTGGTGGCCCAAGGAAAAAACCATCCGCGGTGCGTTGATTCCGCGTTTGACGAAAGGCGGGCGGATATTCTGGCGCGATGCCCATGCCGTCACCGGAGTTTGGTTATCAGGGTTTGCTATTTTGCTGATCTTGACGGGGTTGCCATGGTCTGGCGTGGCTGGGGATTTGATCAGTAAATTGGCGACGTCCACTCATACGGGATACCCCGCGTTTGCATTTGTAGGCGGACCCAAGCCGGAATCCGCCAAACCGACCAAACAAGTTGCCGATGTCCCTTGGGCAGCGGAAAAGGTGCCCGTCCCAGAGTCATCCGGTGAGGCGACTCCCTTGCCCTTGGAACAGGTGATGGAGATTGCTAAAGCGAACCAAGTGGCCTCTGGTTACACGGTGTATTTTCCTGAGGGGGACAAAGGGGTTTACACTGTGTCGTTGTCAGCTGACAAACCAGAAGATGAAATGGTGTTGCACATTGATCAATATAGCGGGAAGGTGTTGGTTCGTGTCGGGTTTTCCGACTATGGCTGGATGGCCAAAGTGATTTCCATCGGCATTGCCTTACATGAAGGTCGGTACTTTGGCTTGCCGAACCAAGTGATCGGGCTGGTGGTTTGTCTTGGCTTGGTAGCGGTGGCGATCAGCGGCCTGGTGATGTGGTGGAAGCGGAGGCCGCGCGGCAAGTTGGGCGCACCTGCTCTGCCCAAGGACGCCAAGTTGACGAGGGGACTGACAGCCATTGTTATTGGTCTGGGGCTTCTGATGCCGCTGGCCGGATTGTCGATGTTGTTTGTTTTTATGGTGGATCGATTGGTTGTCAAAAGGTTGCCTGCTGTCCAGCAGTGGTTGGGTGCATAGGCTTGAAGGGGATTCCTCTAGATGGGAATATATTTCGGCTGAATATGCCGCTTGCAAACAAGGCACCGCCTCCTGTTTTTAAACGGGGGGCGGTGCCTCTTGTCGTGTGCTTCGCCGCTTACTTCACGAGCGACTTAATATTGCCATAATACAGGTGATAAGTTTGACGTTTCCCGCCTCTGCGATATTTTTTCGCACCTGATTCAAAGCTGACATAGAGCTGGCTGCCGACTTGCACTATTTCTTCCGACATAGAATGCATGGTCACGCTCTTCACTTTTTTGGCTTTGCTACCAAATCCTTTGTAGATGTCCAGCTTACTGTCGTATTTGCGTCCAAATGAGCGACTGTAGAGGACATAGGCGCTGTTGTCCACATCTTTGCCGTAAAACTCTACGCCTTGAACGTCGGTTGGCGTCTGGTATGTAGTGTACTTGGCAGAGAAGTTTTCATTTTTATCCAACGAGTGGCAGTACAGATTGCCGTGCGACCCTTTGCTTTTGGGAACCCATTGCCCAATACACAGTTGTTTGTCGGGAGTGGGGTTGTTTTTCTTGTATTTGTAATGGTAGGTGACATAGGAAGTGGCATGCTTGAGGTTATGCACCTTTTTGGGATAGATGTTCCCTTTGCTCTTGGTCGAGATCAAGCTAGAAAGCGGATATTGCAAGAGATAGCTGTGTTTCCCGGTGGTGGAAGCGACCCACAGGTAGTTAGAGGTTACCGCGATGCCACCGACATGGCCGTAATGCTTTTTCCCTTTCCCCTCATACAGGTAGACATTTTTAACATATTTGCCAGAAGCTTTGTCCACAACAGCAATGGTGCTGGGATGTCCTTCTGCCCCTTTTCCCTGATCCCAATAATTAGAGATTAAGAGCCAGTTTTTCGATTTAAGGTATGTGAGCCCTTGCGGAACCCAACCGTAGTTTTTGACGCCTGGCATTTCCGGCCCGGCTTTGAACAAGCTGCTGGCGTCAACGGTTGTCGGTGTGGCAGACAAAGTCACTATACATATCAGTAAAGCGGCGACGGACCATTTTTTCCATCTCATCGTTTAACCCCCTAGCGTGAATACATCGTTTCATCGTGCATATTCATGTGTTTTTTTCTTGCGGAGCCGGCCGATAGATCATTTGTCATGCTTAGAAGGGAGCCTAATTTTGCTATAATTAGATTTTATTGTTTTTTCTGTAGCGCGTGGATGTGTATATGGGTGGAAGGCTTCTTGGCGACGGCTACCTTCCCTTTACCCGAAAATCCCTTGGTTTATGCAGTATCCCAACGCTTGTAGTAAAGGTTTTATCGATGTGCAGGCCGCTTGTTCACGGTTTGTTCATAAATAAAAATAGGTTATTTTAATAATATTGTTTTCCTTTAACATAGTATTTAAATATAATATAGTTAGAATTATTTACTTAATACTGTGACTGAGGGGTCTATTGCACATTTTATTTTGAGAGGCTGGTTATGTAAGTAATTCACTAAAAAGTCCGGAAAGGGTGAGTAGAGTGAAATTCAGCAAAACAATGGCTGGTGTGCTATCCTCCGCGTTGGTTATCAGCGGGTTTGCTACCGCGCCGATGGCCTTGGCGAAGCCGACTGCACCAGGAACGCATGAAAAGCACATCGACTGGGCAAGTGTTGATGTTGAGCGTTTGTCCAAAGCGCTGAAGGAACGGGGTGTCGTCAGCAAAAAGGCTTCCGAGAAAGAAGTAGAAAAAGCGGTGGAAGCATATGTGAAGAAGCGTGCTTTTGAAAGCGGTATCGACACCTCTACCACTTTTGGTAAAAAAGCGAAAAAAGGGTTGGAAGGCGTCCAAAAGGAAAATGCCCAAAAGGCTAACAAAGGCAAAAGAGGAAAATTCGGCAAAAACGCTCATAAAGACAACATTGTGCTGGCGTTGGTCGAATTTCCGGACTATAAACATAACCGCTTGAAAGAAGAGCCTGGCTATCTCTACACCAAAGACTTTAATCCGGTCCATTATCAAAAAATGCTGTTTAATCAGCAAGGATACACAACGCCTGAAGGGCTTAAACTGACGACGATGGCCCAATTCTATCTGCAACAATCAGGCGGCACGTGGACCGTTGATGGGACGGTTACGCCGTGGTTGGAATCCAAGCGGACGGCTAAAGAAAACGATGCCGACCCACGCGGTTTGGTTGTCGAAACCTTGACCCAAGTGGGCCAAGCTATTAAAGGGAACGAAGCAAAATATGACCAACGCGACCCCTATGACCTGGACCAAGATGGCAACGTGATGGAGCCGGACGGCATGCTGGACAACCTGATGCTGGTTCACGCCGGCGTGGGTGAAGAAGCGGGCGGCGGAGAGCTCGGGGAAGACGCGATCTGGTCTCACCGTTGGACGCTGAAACAACCGACAGCAATCCCAGGAACTTCACTTAAAGCTTATGATTACATGATTCAACCGGAAGATGGCGCAGTTGGCGTATTTGCGCATGAATATGGCCACAATTTGGGCTTGCCGGACTTGTATGACACCACCAACACGGGTCTTGGTTCCCCCGTTGGCACATGGTCCTTGATGTCTGGTGGTTCCTGGAATGGTAAAGTATCCGGTACCGAACCTGTCGGATTTGACCCGTGGTCCAAGCTCTATTTGCAAACCACATTTGGTGGGAAATGGATCGCTGCGAAAGAAGTCGACCTCAAAGACCTCACCAAGAGAGGCAAGGATGTCAAGTTGAATGAAGCTGTCAACTTGAAACCGGAAAACAAAGTGCTGAAAATCAATCTGCCCGATGTGGAGAAACTACCGCCGACTCAGCCAGTGGGTGGCAAATTCGCTTATTTCTCCGACATGGGTGACGACCTCAACACCCGCATGGTTTCAAACGAAATCGATTTGACTGGTGCGAAACAAGCGGTGTTGCGTTTCGATTCTTGGAGACAAATCGAGGCTGGTTACGATTATCTGTATGTGAATGTCATCGATGTAGCAACCAACGAGAAGAAGACGGTCAAATCGTTTGACGACGACACCAAGAAAGCTTGGGTCAAAGAAGAAATCGACTTGTCCGCTTTCGTCAACAAAAAGATCAAAGTAGAATTCAACTATGTCACTGACGGCGGGTTGGCGATGGAAGGGTTCTATGTTGACAACATTGTGGTAGACGCCGACGGCAAAACGGTCTTCGCCGACGATGCCGAATCAACGCCGAAGTTTACCTTGTCTGGCTTCATCCATTTCGACGGCAAAGGGAAGATGTACCCCAACTACTATCTGGTAGAATGGCGCACGCACAATGGAGTGGACAAAGGGCTAAAATACTTGCGCCGTGGCAACAGCTTCATCACCAGCGATCCGGGTATGCTCGTATGGTATGTGGATAGCCGTTACTTGGACAACAACACCAGCGCTCATGCGGGTTATGGCATGAACGGACTGGTTGACGCTCACCAACGTGTCCACTACTGGAACAACGATCCGAGCAAACCGGCTGGCGATCGCTACCAACTGGTAGATGCTGCTTTCGGCTTCAAGAAAACCTCCGACATCAACATTGAAAACTACGCGAGCCTCGGCTCTATGCATTACAAAGGATTGCCCGGGGTTTCCACCTTCTTTGACGGCAATGACTACTCCCTCAAAGGAGCGCCTGAAGTGGGTAAAATCTTGCCGAAGCACGGTGTGCAAATCCAGTTGAAGAAGGTACTTAAGGACGGAAAAGCTGCTCAGATCAAAATCTCCAAGAAATAAGAATGATCGACGCCCCGCTGGCCATTCGGCGGGGTGTTTTTTTGCACACCCAATTGGAGGCATTTGCCAAAGTGCTAAAAATGTGAATATCATATGCACAAATTATATTGCGTTCATGGTACATTTATTTTATAATCAGTAAATTTTATTGTTTTTCTATGGAGGAAGGAACAGGATGGAACCGCTAGCTTATCTTTATGTGAAAAAGGGGCTTCCTTTTCCTGTGGGAGCATGTGTTGCGCTTGACAAGGAAAGATACTCCTTGGGCAGAGCGAGTAAAGATGTCAAACCGGATTTGGCTTTTGTTCATCAATGCATCTCTCGGCTCCATGCATCGATTGACATCATAGAAGGGAAAGCGTTTATCTGTGATCTCGGAAGCAAATTGGGGACGGAAGTGGGTACGGAGCGGTTGCGCCCACATCAGCCATATCCGTTGAAAAATTATGACCTGATCCGTTTGGCGGGGGAAATGGTGCAATTGCAATTTGTCTATGCGTACGCGGAACAAACATTGGATTTGAACCTCGACGTGTCCGCTATGCAGGACACAGCCACTGACGCCTTCGCGATCGATATGCATAAACGCAGCTGTAAGGTTTTTAACAAACCGATCTCGCTGTCGGAAAAAGAGTGGAATCTGCTCTTGCTGTTGTATGAACGCCGTTACCAGCTCGTATCCACTGAAGATCTTATCAAGGCCGTGTGGTCTGAACGGTCGCCACAAGCAAACGGAATCCCGGATGTCAGTTTGACCGAGGTGAATTCATTGATCTACCGCGTGCGCCAGAAATTAAAAAACGCGGTAAAGATCGAGAATGTGAGAGGAAAAGGGTATGTACTCAATTTGAAAGTGTAGCAATGTAGCTTAAGATGGACGGAGGACAGTCCACATGACTAGGGTGTGTCTGGCAAATCAAGTTGGTGGGGAAGAAGCGGCGGAAAAACCTTTTCTCGAGGAGTTCCGATGCACAAGTGAAGCGAATGAGAAAAAGGTTTTGGAGCCGCTGGCCTATTCATCAGACACGCCCTAGTGTGAGTACATAGCCAATCACAGGAAAACGCGGCAATTAAAAGCCGTTTACGTCGATCTGATGGAGGCGGCTTTGATTTGCCCCGCCTTCGGTCGGACAAGAGGGAAAAGTTGAAACCATGCAAGGAAAGTGTTCTATATTTGAATTGATTATTGTTAAAATAGATGAAAATGACCCTGATGGTGGCCAAAGGAGAAGGAGATATGAGAGTCTTAGTAATTGTAGCCCATCCCAACTTGGAAAACTCGCGCGTGAACAGCCGTTGGGTCAAGGAATTGAAAATGCATCAGCACTCGCGCTGGGTGACCATACATAACCTGTACAAGGAATATCCTGATTTCCGGATTGATGTGGAGCGTGAGCAAGCGTTGTTGATGGGGCATGATCGAATTGTGTTCCAATTTCCATTGCAATGGTACAGCACGCCTGCGTTGCTCAAACAATGGCAAGACGATGTGTTGACATATGGTTGGGCGTACGGAACAAACGGCAACAAATTGCACGGCAAAGAGTTGATCATTGCCTTTTCGGCCGGCGGCTCTGCGGATGCTTATCAAGCCAACGGGTTTAACCAATTTACCATTGACGAATTTTTGCGTCCGTTGCAACAAGTGGCTAAGCTGACGGGGCTGAAATTGCTTCCGTATTTCCGTTTTCATGGTGCGTTTCAAGTGAATGAAGAGCAATTAGAATTAAGCGCCAAGTATTATGCGCAATATGTGTTTCATCAAAGCAATTGAATAAGAGCGAGGGACGAAAGACACCTCTGTCAGTGTGGGTGAGGACTTGCATTGACAGAGGTGTCTTTATACGCGCAACATAGGCGAAACTGCCGGCGTTTACAGATGCACTTTCACTCCGAGGCTGTGGGTGAATAGATCCACTGCGGTGACAATCAAGGTGCCTTGCAGTACGGAGGTAAACTGGTTCATTTCAAATCCTTCGAGAAACGCGGCGATTCCCCCCAACATGAATAGATTGATAAAGAATACAGACAGATTGAAGGTCCAAAAGAATGCCAACCATTTAAAACGGATGGAGCGGTCTTCCAGAAAAAAGGGCAGGAAAAGAAGCACGGTAAATCCACCTAATAGATAACCAATCAACCGGATTGACGCCACGCCAAAGGCGATCCCCATCCCTTCCACCTCAATGCCCTTCGCCCACCAGTCGAGCGCGAAGATGGCGAGTGTGCTGAGCAATAGCTGAAGGATCGCTTTGTTCGCATCCCAATAAGCTGTGATGGTCATCACCCTCCTGCCGTGAGATCGGTGCCCTGATAGATTCGCGATAAGCGAGTGAAAATCTTGCTCGCTCTGGGCTCTTTTCGCCAAAGGATTAGGGCGTGTCAGGCGGAACGTGCTGTCCGTCGGAGGGAAAGCGAATCGAGAACAAGACCCCGTCGGCGGTGTTGGTCAGTTGATATGGGAAACGGTGCACTTCCAAGATCCGCTTCACGATGAATAACCCTAGCCCACTTCCCCCAGTGCTACGATTCCGCGACTTTTCCAACCGGGTGAACGCTTGGAAGAGACGGTCGATTTCCGCTTCATCGATGTGCGACCCTGTGTTTTGCACTTTGAGTAGCAGGTGATCCCCCTCGTCGGTCAGGGAGATGGAGACAGTGGCTTCCTCTGGTGCGTATTTCATAGCATTGTCGATCACATTGGAGACGGCTTTTTCCAACCAAGCCCGGTCCGCTTTGACTTGTAAGGAAGGTTGGATGTCAGTATGCAGTTGGATGCGTCGGTCGTTGCGGAAATAATCAAACCGTTTGATTACTCCTTCGATCATCTCGGACAAAGAGAAGGTTTCTTGCTTTAAGCCGAAGTCGACCATTTCCAGCTTGGATAATTCCAGAATCTCGTTTACCAATTCCCTCAGTTCCTGCATGATCGCATATGAGCGTTGCAAATACTTGTCCCTGTCGCGATATGCCCCGATCTTGTGGATCATGCCCTCCAATTGGCCCATGACTGCGGTGATCGGCGATTTTAGTTCATGGGAGATTGTCGCCAAAAATTCACGCCGTTTGGCTTCTTGCTCCCGTTCGCGTTGAATGTCCCCTTTCAGTTTGGCATTGGCCTTTGTCAGATCGGCCATAGCCGCTTCCAGATTGCGGGCCAAGTCATTGAGACTGCGGGAAAGCTCGCCGATTTCATCTTGTGCGCCTTCTACACATCGTTCACTGAAATCCAGCCGGGCCATGCGTTTGGCTACCCGATTGATGCTGAGCAGGGGTTGGGAGATGATTTTGGCGTAGAGAAACGCGCCTCCTAGTGAGACCAGTAAAATGATCAAGCCGACATAAGGCATGAACATGAAGATCGCGTCGGAGGCTTCCTCAATCGGTTGCAGGGTGACGCTGATGAAGGCGATGTAGGTTCCATCGGCAAAGGTAAGCGGCTTTTCAGCCGTATAAACGCGGGCCGTTTCAGGATCACCGGTGTCCGATTCCTGGGGGATTCCCAGCGCTGAAGCATCTGGAAGTTGCTTTAGTTGGATGTAGACGGGCGGTCGGTACACCACGCGGCCTTCCAAGTCGGCCACCACCAACCCCGCGTTGTAGGTATGGGCGAATTGGTCCAACGTTTTTTGCGCGTTGGCGATCGGGATTGTGGCGGCTTCGATCTTCAACTCTCGGAATCCGTTTTCCAACCGGTTGATTTTGTATTGATAATAATAGGAAGGGAGTAGAAAGTAGAAAAGCGAAAAGATGAGCAAAGCGGACACACACAATAGCAAGCTGGTGATGAGAAAAATTTTCCCGGTAATGCCTTGCCGTAATTTAGTCACCAATTTTATAACCAATCCCCTTTACCGTCTGAATGTACGAACTCCCCAATTTTTTGCGGAGATTCTTGATGTGTGTGTCGACTACACGGGGATCGCCGTAAAAATCAATTCCCCACACTTGGTTTAACAACATGTCGCGGCTTAACACTTTGCCCCGGTTGCGCAACAGCGCGTGCAATATGTCAAATTCCTTGGCCGTCAAATCGGGCTTCTTTGAGCCCACCGTCACCGTATGCCCTTCAGTGTCCAACACCAAGCCGTTATAACTGAGCCGCTGGGATGGTTCGGTCCGGTGGGTGCGGCGCAACACGGCTTCTACGCGCTTGATAAGCACATTAAACGAAAACGGTTTGCTGACATAATCATCGACACCCAACTCAAAGCCTTTGAGTTGATCCGTCTCCTCCCCCAGAGCGGTGAGCATGATGATGGGCACATTGGATTGGTCGCGAATCATCTTGCAAACGCTGTGCCCGTCCAGCTGGGGTAACATCACGTCTAGGATCACCAAGTCGACTGGCTTTTCTCGAAATATGCGAATGCCTTCTAGCCCGTCGCTGGCCACAGTGACTTCGTACGCCTGCGAGCGCAGAAACTCTTGGATCAGCTCTTGAATGTCAAGGTCATCTTCAATAACCAAGATCGAATAAGACATGTGCGGTTCACCTCATATTCCCATTATTATAATGCGTTTCCGTGAAGTTTGTGTGAAGCGGTGGGCTTTTCCAGATTAAAACAGAACGGCCGCAGACGATTTGAAGACACCTTTTGTAATACCTCACATAAGATGAAGAGTAGACATACGCCTAGAAAGGGTGGGGAGTCTGATGTGCGGTATCACAGGATGGGTTGATTACCAGCGGGATTTACGGGGTTGCACCACCTTGCTGGAGAAGATGAATGAGACGCTTGAAGCACGCGGACCCGATGCGGAAGGTAGATGGATCGGGGAGCATGTCGCTTTGGGACACCGCCGGTTGATCGTCATCGACCCGGAGGGCGGAACGCAACCGATGGAGAAGAAGTTGGAGGGTCGCACCTATGTGATCACTTACAACGGTGAATTGTACAATATGGATGAGCTCCGGTTGAAGTTGCAGTCCCTCGGACACCAGCTACGCACTCGGTCGGACACGGAATTAATCCTCACGGCGTATATCCAGTGGGGGATGGAGTGTCCGCGCCATTTGAACGGGATTTTCGCCTTTGCCATCTGGGATGAGGCTGAGCAACGGTTGTTTGCGGCGCGCGATCGCATTGGCGTAAAACCATTTTTCTATTCGCAAGTGGGCGGTTCGTTTCTATTTGCGTCAGAAGTAAAAGCGTTGTTGGCCCATCCAGACATTGAACCTATAATTGGGGCGGAAGGGCTGGCGGAGATCTTGGTCATGGGGCCTGCGCGCACGCCAGGTGTCGGGGTGTTTCGGGATATCAAAGAATTGCGGCCGGGACATATGCTCGCTTTTGACAGAGATGGCTTGCGAATTCGTCCCTACTGGGAATTGGTGAGCGACCACCACACTGATGATCTGGAAACGACGGTTGCCAAAGTGCGGGAACTGTTTGAGGATGCCGTCAAGCGCCAGTTGGTATCCGATGTGCCGATTGGCACCATGTTGTCTGGGGGGCTGGATTCCAGTGCGATCTCCGCGTGCGCAGCCAGAACCTTCATTGAAGAGGGACGGGGGCGGTTGTCCACCTTCTCTGTCGATTACGCGGACAACGACAAACATTTTCATGTCAATGAGTTTCAACCCAACTCCGATGCGCCGTGGGTACAATTGATGGCCGATGTGATTGAATCTGACCATCATGTGGTGCTGTTGGATAATGAGGAATTGATAGAAAACCTGATTCAAGCCATGATCGCCCGCGATTTTCCCGGCATGGCCGACATTGACGCATCTCTTTATTTGTTTTCCAGAGAGATCAAGAAGAAGATGACGGTAGTACTGTCTGGTGAGTGTGCGGATGAAGTGTTTGGCGGCTATCCGTGGTTCCACCGGGAAGAGATGATCAATGCCGACACGTTCCCATGGTCGCGGTTGGTTGATAAGCGGATTCCGTTTATTTCCCCGGAAATCGTCCAGCGGATTCAACCATTGGCCTATGTGGAGTCGCGTTATCAGGAGGCATTGGCGGAAGTGCCGCGTTTATCTGAGGAAAGCGCGACAGAAGCGCGAATGCGGGAAATGTTTTATTTAAACCTGACCCGCTGGATGCCCACCTTGCTTGACCGCAAAGACCGGATGAGTATGGCTTTCGGCTTGGAAGTGCGGGTGCCGTTTTGCGACCATCATCTAGTGGAATATGTTTGGAACATCCCATGGTCCATGAAAAGTATAGGAAACCGGGAGAAAGGATTGTTGCGTTATGCGTTGAAGGGCATATTGCCCCCGGAAATCATCGAGCGTAAAAAAAGTCCTTATCCCAAGACGCATCACCCTGTTTATTTGCGTACCATGCAACAACGCGTGTTGCAATTGACGGAAGACGCGCAGGAGCCGATGTTTCAATTGCTTGATCGACAAGCGGTTCGCCGGTTTGTTGAGCAAGACTTGACCTGCACACATCTGCCGTGGTTTGGGCAATTGATGAATGTGCCCGCTCTGCTGGCATACTGGTTGCAGTTAAACGAATGGTTAAAGCGGTATCGGGTCAAAGTGGATATTTAGGGCATAGCGAAACATAGCCACTTCAAGAGAAGTGGCTATGTTTTTTCCCCATTGCCGCCAAAGTGCAACCAGCTATAATCCTGCAATCGGTCATGATTTACCTTGACATCGTCTTTAAACCAAGATCCAGAAGCGAGCCCGGCTGCAAAGCCGCCGATGGCTCCCAGTTTGCTCCATTGCTTATGATCGCGGAAATAGTACTTTTGACTGTCGCCCAGCCGATGAGGTTCGTTTATCATCTCTTGCACTGATTGACGCAGTCTTTGCAGAAGGATTGCAGGGTCGTCCAATTGCTTAGAGGTGAAGTGGATTTCTCGGCGCACTTGATGATTCCCCACCAAATCCACTTCCATTAACAACCCGATGCCGTCCTCTTCCATTTTGGCTGCGAATTGAAGGTGAGTGACTTCTTTGGCCAAAGCGGAGGTGGGGGTGAATTCGAACTTTTGCAAATAACCGTCAAAGGAACGGGAGCCGTACTTTTCTTGAAATCCTAGCTCCCTCAAAGCTGCTTGGATTTGCCGCAGGGAGGGTGGAGGTAGGATGACGATGGAGTTATGGTCGGTTTGGTCGACGGCCTCGGCAATGTCCAACCGGGTGGCAAAAGAATACGAAATGGAATATCCGGACAAGAGCAAATTATTGGGCAAGGTGTATGTGAACGGAAATGTTTTTTTGGCGCCGGGATGAATTTCAAACGGTTCGCCGAATGAAAAACGTTGGATCAAATGGGTGGTGACTTGATCATGCTGTTGCATGTGAATAGCGAAGTCAATGTCCACTTTATTGATCTGTTGGGTTACTATGCCCCCTTGGATAACAAGAGAACCGGCAATCGTTTCACCCAGTGTGTACTCTTCTTTTCCCAATTTCAAGTCAACACGGGTGCCGCCTTTGCCTATTTTGGCGAGATAATCTTTAAACACCAATGAACATGGGCCTCCTCATGTGAATGTACTTATATTTTACCATGTTTTGAAAGGGTTTTCGCGATGAAGCCGCGGGTGTGGATGGGTCGATGTCACCCGCTCTGGCGGAATAATACCCTAGCTGGGCGGAAGTTACGCTTCCAAGTTCAACCATGGCCGAGGTAAAACATTCCGTACGGACATTCGATTTTTTGTCACAAAAACGCGGCAGTGAGTGACACAAAAAACCGGTTGTTTGCGAATGATATAGTAGGTGCAACCATTGGCTACACCCTTCTCTATGACTTGGGAAAACATGGGCTATAGGCGCTTCATATGAGTTTCTCTGATAACCACCCCCCGATGGGGGCGTGGTTTTTTTTTAAACATCGACTAATGGTGTAGACCGGATGGATTGAATTGTCAGCAAGTGATGCTTTTTTTTGCACATAATAAACAAAGCACGTCTTAGTGTGTCAAAATCAAAGACAATCCCTTATACTTGAAAGATGGAGTATCGGGTAGATGGGGGAGTGAGGGATGCGTCACGAAAAAGTGGACATGATTTTCCAAGCCGCCGTGGAAGTGTTTGCCGAGAGTGGGTTTGATCAGGCTAAAATGGATGATATTGCCCAAAAGGCCGGAGTGGCGAAGGGAACGATCTATTATCATTTTAAAAGCAAGGAAGAGCTGTTCGCCGGTTTGATCAATGAAGGGATTGAAAAGCTGATCGAGTACGCTGATCGGTATATTGAGAGCACCGAAGAACCGGTGGCCAAATTTCGCCATCTGATCAAAGCGCATGTTCTTTTTTTCATCCATCATGCCAAATTGGCGAAGTTACTGTTAAATGAAGCGTTTGGTACCAAAGAGCGGCAACGCCATTTTCGTGGGAAGATTAGGGAGTATATCACATTGATTGAAAAGGTGTTAATAGAAGGGAAAGAAAAAGGGGATTTTAACATTAATCACACATTGGAAACAGCCAGCGCCATTTTTGGAGCGGCCAGTGTGATCGTGTTGCAAAAGTTGTATCATGCAGAGGATCATGAGGTAGCGGAGATGGAAAAAGATTTGCCGGCAATTTTGGAAACGCTTGAAGCGTTGCTGATCAAGGGGATTGTCGATGTAACAAAATTGTAACCACTTCTTCTCTTGCAACTATGCAGGAGAAGCGGTAAATTAAATTTTGTACTGACCAGTCAGTCTAATTTTTTATGGGAGGAGGATGCACGATGAAGTGGTTGAAGGAAAAGTTGGCCACTGGCCAAATTGGCTTTCGAGACCTTCAGTCCTTATGGAGTCAAAAACCGATGCGGTTGGCGCTCATGGGCATCCTTGCCATTCCATTGGTCTATAGTTTGATCTATCTCAAAGCGTTTTACGATCCTTATGAGAATATGCAATATCTGCCCGTAGCCGTTGTAAACGAAGACCGCGGTGTGGTCAAAGACGGAGAGCGGATTGATATTGGTGATGAGTTGCGGAAGAAGTTGAGCGAAGACTCCAAGGTGAAGTGGGAATTTGTGTCCCGGGATCAGATGATGGAAGGGTTCAGAGAGGAACGGTATTACATCGGTATTGTGATTCCGAAGGATTTATCCCAAAAAGCCGTGTCGCTCGACAGCCCCAAACCACTCAAAGGACAGTTGGAATACTATGTGGATGAAAGCACCAACTACCTGTCCGGGAAAATCGGGGAATCCCTGCGGCGCGAGTTGGAGATCTCGCTGGAAGAAAACTTGACTGAAGCCTATGCGGAAGAGATTTTTGGTTCGATCGCCCAGTCTACGCGAGACTTGGACAAAGCGGCCAAGGGCGCGGCAGAACTGCGCGACGGCACCCGCAAAGCCTTGTCGGCTAGCGGTCAGTTGGCGGCGGCGCTGGGCAAATTGGAAGACGGGTTGTCGCAAATCACCAGCGGGTTGCAATTAGCTTCTGGCAAAGTGGATGCGACCAAAGTGAAGGTGGCGCAAGCAATGCCGTATTTGGAAGCGGCAGACCGGGTATTGGGCCGTTTGGAGCAAGTGCTGAACCAACCTTTGGGTGAGACGGGGCGGCACATGGCCGATTGGGTAAGCCGATTGCGCTCCAGCCAATCGACCCTGGCACAATCAGGGGTTCAGCTGGATCGATCGCAGGCTGCGTTAGATCGGCTGTTGGCGCGCCATCCCGAGCTTGCCGGCGACAAAGATATAGAAGCCATCCGCTCGGCGCTGGGGAATGCGGAAGGGTTGCAAGGGCAGAGCCATCAAAAGATCGGGCAACTCGCTATCCAAGCGCCGGGGATCAAAGATAAGTTGGATCGGTTGGAACAGGCACGCCAACGGGTCGTGAGTGAAGGGAAAGTACGGGAGCTACACGCCAAAGTGAAGCAAGTGCAAAAAGATTTGAACCAGATCAATGTGCTTGCGTCAGGACTGAATCAGTTGGAAAATGGAGCGAATAAAGCTCTGTCAGGTACGCGCCAGATTCACGATGGGCAAAACGCCCTGCGAGCCGGCCTGAAGAAAATCCACGCTGGCCAAGCTGAATTGGCGAAAGGGCTGAAAGAAGGTGTGGCCAACGCCAAAGAGAAGCTCAAAGGCGTTGAACTCAAGGAAAATATGTTGGCCGATCCGATTGTGATCAAAGAGAAGAATTTCCATGCTGTCCCCAATTACGCAACCGGTTTTGCGCCATACTTCATATCCCTGTCATTATGGGTGGGGGCGATGTTGCTGTTTACGGTCGTCGACCTGTACCGTGCGATCAAGCGCCCCGGTGGCGAGCCGCTCAGCTTGGCGACAGGTGGCTTGATCGGGTCAGCGCAAGCGGTCATCTTGTGCGGGATATTGCTTGTCGCCCTCAATCTTCAGCCGAAACTGACCGGATGGATGTATCTGTTTACGATTATCATGGCGTTTACGTTTATCGCTATTAACCAGATGCTGGTCGCGCTCTTTGGCAATGTGGGCCGCTTTTTGGCCATCATTGTGCTTATGCTGCAACTGGCTTCCAGTGGCGGTTCGTATCCGGTGGAATTGCTGCCTGAGTTTTTCCGGGCGCTACACCCTTATCTGCCGATGACGTACACGATTCACGGCCTCAGGGCGATACTGTCCAATGGGAATGTGCAAGCGGTGTTGCATGATACCGGGATATTGCTCGGGTTCATGGCCGGGGCATACATGGTGACGCAAACCTTCCTTCTGGTTGTGAGACCATGGATGCAAAGCCTGTCTGCCAAATTGAAAACCAGATTGGCACAATCAAGCTGACGCTGTACAGAAGCCGTTTTACCCCTATTGCTATTGGGGGTGAAACGGCTTCTTTGTTGTACACAACTGCACTCAGGGTTGTGAAAGTGTGGAGATCGCTTTTCGTACCGTATCGACAAAGGTGTGGAAACGTGAAGTAGGCCGTTTACGCCCAGCAAGCCCGCTTCCTTGGAAAAAAGTGCGGCGGAGTCCGCTGGTCAACTCCAGTTGTACCCCTTGCTTGCGCCGGCCGCGGTTGACGATGTTTTCCGGTTCTCTTCCGCCTAGGCGGGGAGGGGGATCGATGGCGGCAAATCCTTGCTGGGCCAGGCATTTTTTTATGTGTTGCCGCCAAGTTTCATCCAATCCGCCTACATACACCTTTTCCTCGTCTCCTGCTGCTCCGTGCAGGGCGAGAATCCGTTCACACTGGTTTGCCAACAGGATAGCCAAAGGCTCATCAAAGCGGGTGGAAGTCAGGTGCAGACGGTGGTTGCCCCGTGGTTTGTCACCGCTGAACAGATAACAACTCCAGTCTCTGCTAGCGATTGCTAGGGCCAATTCACTCGTTCCCGTTTCGATTCCGCCGCCATGGATGGCAAACACGCCGAGTTGGGGCGAACGGAAATGAAGGTGAATGGAATAATCTTTCCCCACCTGTTCATGGCGGGATAAATCCTTGTAATTAACATATCGATCTTTCATGGCTCGCTCCTTTTATGCGGGATTGTTCACCGGCATCCCGGCGTTTTCCCCATTCAAAGTCGGTAAACCTACCGTTAATCCTTGGTGGGGAAGGATAAACTAAGATAGATACGGGAGATCAGACAACCAGTGAAGGGGAAAGGTGAAGCCGCCTGGCTTAGGAAATGTAGGGTCCTCATTTCCCTATTGGTCAAATCGTAATATTTACGATTTACAAGATTGGTAGCTGGGGCTATAATGAGTAGTAGAATCTTATGAAACGAAATCAATCTATTGTAGGTGATTAGAAGTGAACAAAGGGTTGATCTTTCTTGCGGCAACGTTGCTGATATTGACCGGATGCCAGCCAGGTACTGCCGCAAACCAATCGAGCAACAACCCCGGCAAGTTACAAGTATATACCAGTTTATTTCCGTTTGAGGATTTTGCCAAAAAAATTGGTGGTGACCATGTTCAAGTTACCAACTTGATTCCGCCAGGCGTAGAGCCACATGACTTTGAATTGACGGCAAGGGACATGACGGCCCTCAGCAATGCCGACTTGTTTATTTACAATGGTGCTGGCATGGAAGCGTGGGCTGAAAAGGCCGCAAGAAATTTGGATACCAAGCGGACATTGGTAGTGGAGACTACCAAGAATCTGCCGCTGTTGAAAAGAGAAGAGCATGAGCATGGTGATGAACATCATGGGGAAGATCATGGTGATCAGCACGACCATGGCGACTTCGATCCGCATGCCTGGTTGGATCCTACTTTAGCCAAAAAACAAGCGGAAGCGATCCGTGATGCGTTGATTAAGAAAGATGCCAAGCATGCAGCGGATTACCGCAAAAATTTTGAACAAGTGGCGGCGGAGTTGGACAAACTGGACCATGAGTTCCAATTCGTGGTCAAACAAGCGCCGAAGAAAGAGTTTGCCGTTTCCCACGCCGCTTTTGGGTATTTGGCGCATCGCTATGGCTTGAAGCAGATGGCGATCAGCGGATTGTCCCCCTCCGATGAGCCGAGCCCGCAAGAATTGAAGCGCATCATTGAAGAAGTCCGTGAACATGATATCCGGGTGATCTTGTTTGAGACACTGGTAAGTAGTAAAATTGCGGAAGTGGTGAAAAGAGAGGTCAAAGCGGAAGCGCTTGTCCTCAATCCATTGGAAGGTTTAACAGAGGAGGAAAAGGCCCAAGGCATGGACTATTTCCAAGTGATGCGTAAGAATAAGGAGCATCTCGCCAAAGCGCTGGGCGTGACCCAATGAAAGAACATGTGATTGAAATTAAGAATCTGCATTTTTCATATGAAGAGCAACCGGTCTTGGACGGGATCAATCTGGTGCTGGACCGCGGGCAATTCCTTGGCTTGGTAGGCCCCAACGGTTCAGGTAAATCGACGCTGATCAAATGCGTGTTGGGCATGTTGAAGCCAGAACGTGGGGAGATTCGCCTATTTGGCCAGCCTGTGCGCCATGCCCGATTGGGAGGCCGAATTGGCTATGTTTCACAAAAGGCGAACAGTTTCAATCTGGGCTTTCCGGCTACTGTCAAAGAAGTGGTCGCTTCGGGTTTGTACGGGCAACTTGGACTACTGCGCCGGATGGGCCGTTTAGAATGGAAGAAGGTGGACCAAGCGATTGCCAAGGTTGGGCTTAGTGCGTTCCGTGACCGCAATATCGGCAAGCTATCGGGCGGGCAACAACAACGGGCATTTATCGCCAGAGCCTTGGTGGCCGATCCAGATCTGCTTATTTTGGATGAGCCAACGGTGGGGGTAGACGCGAAGTCGACCGAACAATTTTATGCGCTGTTGACGGAGTTGCATCGCCATCATGGCTTGACGTTGCTCTTGGTTACGCATGACATCGGCGTGTTGTCCACTTCTGTTGATCAAGTAGCCTGTTTGAATAAGCGTTTGTTTTTCCACGGTGACCCGGACGAATTTGCCCAACGGGAACAAGAGATCTTGACCCAAGCCTATGGGCATGACATACAAATCGTCAGTCACCATCACCATTAAGACAGAGTGAGATGGGAGGGAGGCGCCAAGTTTTGGGGCGCCCTTTCGTATGTTTGATTTGCTGATCCAATATGAGTGGATGAGAAATGCCCTGTACGCGGGCGTGATTATCGGTTTTATTTCACCCTTGGTGGGGGTGTATTTGGTGGTGCGCCGCCTTTCCCTCATCGCTGATGCTTTGGCGCATGTTACGTTATCGGGCGTGGCGGCCGGTTTGCTGATGCAAAAAGAAGTCGCCTGGTTCCAAGGAGTGAATCCGCTATACACGGGCATGTTTTTTTCCTTGGCGGGATCGATGTTTGTTGAGAAGGTGCGTAGTTTGTATCGGTCTTATCAGGAGCTGGCCATTCCGATCCTTTTGTCTGGAGGTATCGGACTGGGAGTGGTGCTGATCAGCGCGGCTGACGGATTCAATGTGGATATTGCGGGTTATTTGTTTGGTAGCATCTTAGCCGTGGATGAAGGCGAGTTAACCCTGATCGCGGGGATCGGCATACTGGTTGTCTTGTTTTTCCTCTTTTTTTACAAAGAGATGTTCGCTTTGTCTTTTGATGAGGAGCATGCCGTGTTGACGGGGATTTCGCGCAAGATAATCAATCTGTTGTTCATGCTGGTCGTGGCGCTGGTGATCGCCGCTTCAATCCGTGTGGTGGGGATTTTGCTGGTGTCGGCCCTGATGACGATCCCTGTCGCCGCCAGCCTGCAATTTACTAACAGCTTCCGCCAGACATTGATCTGGTCGGTGGTCTTCTCCCAATTGGCCGTGTTCAGCGGGTTGTTCGCCGCATATTATCTCGACTGGGCCTCTGGGGGGACGATCGTCCTCGTCTCTGTGGCGATTCTGTTGCTGATCCTGGCAGTGAAGAGAATCGTTCGCATTTTCCGTCGCAACCCAGTATCATAGAAAAGTAAGGACCAGGCGATTTAGGAGCGATAGCGATGGATATCAAACAAGCGCTTAATCTGTTGAAACAGAACGGATATAAGTATACCGGTAAGCGGGAAATGATGGTGCAGCTCTTCTTTGAAGAAGGGCGTTACTTGACAGCCAAAGAAGTTTTGGATTTGATGCAGAAAGATTATCCAGGTCTTAGCTTTGACACAGTGTATCGTAACTTGGCCTTGTTTGAGCAGTTGGGGATTGTCGAAGGGACGGAATGGAACGGTGAACGGCGCTATCGCATTCATTGCGGTGGTGATTCGCATCATCACCATATCATATGCACCGAATGCGGTCGCACGCGCGCGATTGAACTCTGTCCGATGAAGGCGATTTTCGGCCAGCCGGAGAATTTTGAGATCACCGGCCACAAGTTTGAGATATATGGCATATGCGTGGAGTGCAAAGAATACGAGAAAAATGCGTAGGATCTTGTTCAATATGGCCGATCGCCCTGCTCTCCCGGGCCGGGGAACGAACAGACACAACGGACGCATGATTGAGGCATGTCCACCCTTGTCGAGGGGAGCGGCATGTTTTTTTTGACGTCCGGCATGCACCTGTTCTTCCTCCCGGCAAATTGTTCTTGGTGAAAAGGAAAAAGGTAACCGTTGTAGAAATTAACAATTCGCCCTAGTGGACGCAAAGGCTATGGGGCGGTGAATATTTCCGGGGAAATAAAAATAATGGCTTGGCAAACGCTTGGTATCTGAATATTCGGATCGAGGTGGCCGGAGATGAAAATAAAGGAACATATGGAAGGAAAGCGGTTGTTGCAAGCCTGCGATTATGTGATGGATTATGGGAAACAGGTTGCTGACCAGGTTGCTTGTGCGATTTTAGGCCAGTCGCATTATCTGTCGCGCCTTGATAACAACCAGATTGTGCAACATGTACGCAAACGTGAGTTGCAATTGGTCGTGCGGGTGATATTGGATGGTCGGTTGGGCATGGCCTCTTGCAATCAGTTGGATGAGGAAACCCTGCGGATGACGGTGGAACATGCTGTGCGATTGAGTCAGTATGCGGATGTCCAGCACTTGCGGACGAGTTTCGTCAAACCAGAGCCGATCCCTCAAATCATCGGCTTTGACGAGGCGACAGAGCAAGTTTCACCGCTAGAAATGGCCAAAAAGGTGTATGTTATTGCGGAAGCGGCCAAAGCGAAGGGATTGATCGGCGCCGGTTCTTGCCAGGTCTCCATCCAAGATCATGCCGTTGTGAACTCAAGGGGCGTCCGTCTTTATGGGCGGCGTAGCAAAGCGGAATTGCATGCGGTTGTGACCGGGGAGTCCGGTTCGGGATACGACACGGACACCAAGCGTTCTTTCTATGAGCTGGAGGCGGAGCGTGTGGCGGAAACAGCCAGAAACAAGTGCTTGGCGAGCCGGCATCCGATCGTGGTGGAGCCGGGGACGTATCAAGTCTTGCTGGAACCAAAAGCGGTGGCCGATCTGGTGACCAATTGGGCTTGCTACAGCTTTAACCCCGTTCTTTATCATGAAGGGCGCAGTTTCGCTTCTACGCGCATGGGTGAACCGTATCTGTCTCCACTGTTGACCATCAAGGAAAATCCGCTGGATGAAATGGGGTTGCCTTTTCCTTTCGATTGGGAAGGGCAGGCGAGGCGGCCTGTCACCTTGGTTGACCGGGGCAGAATTAGCGGCATGGTCTACGACGATTGGACAGCGCGGAAAGTGGGAACCCAGTCAACGGGCAGCGCTGTATTTCCCCTTGAAGATATGCGGGGAGTGGCACCTTCTTTCTTGGAAGTCGAAGCCGGAACCTGCTCATATGAAGAGTTGATTAAACGCATGGACAAAGGAATTGTGGTAACTCGATTCAATTATTTGGCCACTGTCCATCCCAAAGAGACGGTCATGACGGGAATCACCCGGGACGGCACCTTTCTCGTTGAAAAGGGAAAAGTGGTGGCGCCAATCAAGGACTTGTGCATGAGGGAGAGCGTCGTTCAAGCTTTGCAACGGATTGTGGCAGTGGGGCGGGAAAGCCGAATGATCAGCCATGCGCGGGGATATTGCCGCACGCCCGCGCTTTTGATCGACCGGTTTCGGTTTACGGATACTGCTGATCACTGATGGAGTCGGGAGACCTGACAAGGCTCCATGTGTTATAATCGCCGCAGAGGTGAATAGCGCATTGGAACATGAACGTTGGATGAATGAAGCTTTGCAGGAAGCCAAAAAAGCAGAAGCGATTGGGGAAGTCCCGATTGGGGCGGTCATTGTCAAAGATGGGCAAGTGATCGGCAGGGGTTACAACTTGCGCGAGACGCAACACGATCCCACCGCCCATGCAGAGATAATTGCCATTCGCCAAGCGGCGGAGCGCGTGGGAGGGTGGCGGCTGAATGACTGTGATCTCTATGTTACGTTGGAACCGTGCCCCATGTGTGCGGGGGCGATTCTGCAAGCACGCATCAGACGGGTGATTTATGGAACGGAGGACCCCAAAGCGGGTTGTGCCGGGACGTTGATGAATATATTGACAGATGGACGGTTCAACCACCAGACAGAAGTGATCTCAGGCATAAATAAAGAGGCTTGCGGCGCCATTCTGACCGAATTTTTTCGGGCGCTCCGCCAGCGGAACAAAGAGAGAAAGCGACAACGGCAACAGGAAACCTCTTAGACGGAACAAGAGGTTTCCTGTTTTTCAGTTTGCGGGAATCAATAATATTAGATTATTCGGATGATTCGTGTATAATGTGTTTGCGTCTGTATGTGAGGAGGTGGATAAGCATGCAAAGGCGGATGGATTGGTTGTGGCTAATTGCCGTTGTCCTCGCGGTTCCGCTCGCGGGCGAATACAATGTGCATCCATTTCAAGATGATTACCGGGTGAGCATGAGCATTCCTATTTATTTTTTCGCCATCTTGTGGATTCGGCGGTATTCCCCGTTGACGATTGGGCTGGCGGTCTCCATAGCGGTCGTGGCCTGGCGGAGCGGATTGCATGCTTGGTTTTATGGAGGAGTTGATTTGGATGTGTTCCTCGGCGACTACTTGCCTTCTTTTTCCTACTATTTGACATACGCGGCTCTTTTGCATTGGGTGCGGGTGCGGGATTACCACGACCAACCCTTTGTCATTTTATTGATCGGCTTCGGCACCGAAGTGATGAGCGGCATGGTTGAATTGATGTTGCGCAAGCAATTTGGTCCCGCGGAGTTCGAACTGAGGCGATTCACTTATCTGTGGATCATTGCTATGATTCGCAACCTGACTGTGATTGGTGTGTACGCGATGATCATGTTCAAGCGGGAGCGGCAGGAGAAACAGCAAAAATTGATGATGCTGGCCGGTTTGTATGAAGAGGCACATTACATGGACAAGTTGCTTGACCAAGCCAAACAGGTGTCTCATGACGTCAAGCAAGTGCAACAACTATTGCAGGACGGGAGCACGGACCGGGATGAGATGATCCAGCAATTGCGGCAGATTTGCGTGCGATGCCACGAAATTCATAAGCATCTGGAAGTGATTGATGTGGGGTTATCCCGCTTGATGAAACGGGAGCATGCACCGGACGAAGTAAATGTGCATGAGCTGTTGGAAATCGTTTACTTGGCGGGGCGCAACTATGCTGAGCGGAAAGGGCGGCGGATTGAGTTTATGCGCCATGTCTATGGGGAACATCCCCTGTATCCGACCAACATGATGCTGTCCATTTTGACCAATCTGGTCAGTAACGCGGTTGAAGCGATCGAGCGGAGCGGAGTGGTTAAAATCACCGCCATCTATGACAAAGATTGGGTGCATTTTCAAGTGTGGGACAATGGGCCTGGCATCCGCCAACCGGTGGAGCGGGTGTTTGTCGAGGGCTACACGACCAAATGGGATGAACAAGGAAAACAATCGACGGGAATCGGCTTATTTCATGTGAAGGGCTTGGTTGAAGAAGCTGGGGGAGAAGTGAAGGTGTGGAGCGACCAGCAAAAACGGGAAACCGAATTCACCGTCTCCCTGCCCCTCCCCTTGCGTCGCCCGGAACGAAAGGAGGAGAACCATGCGCATTTACATTGTGGATGACGATGAGGCTGTCCGCTTGATGCTGACCGACCTGATTGAGGACTACGACCTGGGTGAAGTGGTGGGGGAAGCAGATGACGGGAAAGCGATTTCGACAGAGTTGATGATCAACAAGAGAGTGGATGTCCTGATCATTGATTACATCATGTCGGGTCGTGACGGTTTGGAAACGGTGGAGCGGTTAAATGCTGACGGATTTGACGGCAAGATCGTGATGATCTCCCAAGACCATCATATCGAGAGCATCTCGTTGACCAAAGACGAGATTTATTACCATTTTGAAAAGCCGCTGAACCGCTTGAAGGTGCAACGAGTCTTGAAAAACATCAAACGGGAGTTGGAATATGAAAACAAGCCTTGCCGCAGCTTAAAGAAATTTGCCAAGCGCCGGTGATGAAGCGGATGGGGACGCAGGTGACAGAAGAGGAATTGCGCAAATTGGAAAAGTCTGTGCGTCAACGCATGCGGCGCGCCATCCGTGTAGCTTTTGGCAATCTGGCGGCGACGGCGGTGCATCAAGGATATGCTCATGAGCATGTGGTTCGGTATAGCGGTTTTTTCGGTGGGGCTGAACTGAGCAAGATGGTTCAGCATATGCGCCAACACCAAGAGTACCATGTGCGGTTGGATACGCGAAAGTTTCTAATCGCCTTTTATGAATTGGCCAAAGAGGACAGCCAATGATCATCCGCATCCTGCCTTAGTTTCGATCGCCCTTTTCACGAGAAAGGGCATTTTTTTTTGCCAACCCCTTGATTCTTTTTGAAGTTTTTTGAAGTGCACCAGTTACGATAAGGATACATTCTAGAAAAGAGGTGGATAAGATGGGAATCCTTACGCAATTGGTGCAATGGGTGCTGGGGTTGGGCATTGGGATGTTGGGATTGCAGATGATGGATGAGGCGCAAGGCCACGCCGCATCGTCGCCGCTGGAGGCACTGTTGTTTCAATTCTTGTCCGTCGTGTTTCCCGTCGTTTGGATGAGTGCGGTCGTGTGGTTTACCCGCCCCACGATAAACAAAAGATTGCGCCGCATTCGTCACGCCGTCATTTTGGGGTTGCAACTGCTGGTGATCATCGCCATCTTGATTGGTTGTGCTATTCCTAAGACAGTGGACACATTTGACCGATGGGAACCGATGTCCGAGGTTCAACTGCAGATGCAGGAAGATGATAAGCCAATGAGAAAAAGGGACAAGAGCGGAGAAGGGCTCGCATCAGCTCTTCTTTGTTTTTGTGTAGCCGGGCAAAGGAAAAGTGGGAGCGAAGGCTTGATTTTTTTTGGCATTTCGATATAATATATTAGTGTTAGTATTTAACTTATGGAGAGATGTCCGAGTGGTTGAAGGAGGCGGTCTCGAAAACCGTTGTGCGGGGTAACCCGTACCGTGGGTTCGAATCCCACTCTCTCCGCCAATAATATCAACGTTTTTCACGTTTTAAAGGCGTTATTTTAAACGCCGGAAACCGGTAAATTAACATGATAACCGTTGAGGTGCGTTACCTGTAACCGCGTGTCGCGCGCGTGTTGAAAGGTGGCGCATTTTTTATGTCCGAAAAACGGAAAACACCGGTAAGAGAGCGTAAGGGTAAAAGTCACGTCAAAGAGCGCAAAGCAGTGGTTAGTAACGTTAGTATGGTGCAGGAACTAACCTTTGATGAAGCGCTAGAACTGTTTGTAACCGCGAAGAAAGCGGAGGGCATGCGCCCGCGCACCATACACGACTACTACAAGCATATGGAATGGTTCCGGCGGTTCCTTTCGGAATTCTACCCGGATGTTACTACAATACAACAGTTAACACCGGAAGTCATCCGTAGTTATATTACGTATATGAAGGATGAGCGTAGCCCGTACGAAGGGGACGAGCGGCGGGAAAAAGCCATAAAGGGGTTATCGGTGAATACGATAAATATCCGTTTACGGACGCTTCGTGTGATGTGCCGTTTTTGGTATAGTGAAGGTTATTTATCCGCTAATCCGATGGAGAAAATAAAGCTACTTAAATCGGATAGCGTTGACGATTTAACCGGATTTACTGATACGGAGATAAAGAAGCTGTTGGGAGCGGTAGACACGCGGCAATACAGCGGTTTTAGAGATAAGATTATCAAGCTCTTATTGCTCGATACTGGGATACGCATTAATGAGTTAGTTAATATCCGTATTGAGCATTTAGATACGAAACGGCTAACGCTTACTATCCCGGCAGAGGTAGCGAAGAACCGGAAAAGCCGCGATATACCGGTTAGCCGCAAGGTAATGAAAATGATTACGGAGTTACACGAGGAAAACAAACAGTATTTTGACGAGCAAGATTACGTCTTTCTTACCGCTTACGGCGAGCCTATGATACCGGATACTTTCCGCCGTCGACTGTGGAAGTACGCAGAGGAAGCGGGAGTAGAACGGGCAACACCGCATATGTTCCGTCATTGTTTTGCTAGAAATTTCCTTTTGAATGGCGGAGATGTCTTTACTTTGCAAAGGATTCTATCTCACTCGGACATCGCTACCACCAGAAGGTATATACAGTTAGATACGGAGGACATAAAAGCGCAACACATGAAGTTCAGCCCGGTAAATAAATTTCTTTAGATAAGTGTGCGAAACAGCGTTCCCATCGGTAATGTATATCGAGGGGTTTAAACCCGGAGATTTACGAACGGGAGGGGGAATGTTACATTGTTCGAAACGACAAATAATTACGGAGAGATTTGGTTAAAAGGTAATTCTAACAAAAAGCCATTGAAATACGAAATTTTACCTAATGGGTGTTATAAAGTTGTCGGGCGCAAATTAAGAAAAGACGGGCGCGGGCGGATTTGTATAAACGGCAAAGAAACATATATCCACCGCGCAGTTTACGAACACTATTACGGAGAAATACCGAAAGGGTTTGTTATAAGACACCTTTGCAATTTTGGTGGTTGTATTAATATTGAACACATGGAATTAGGTACACAAAAGGATAATGTGCAAGACATGATTAAAAGCGGTAGAACGCGCGGAAAAGTTAATTCATTTGAAAAAATACAACCTGATTTTTCTTTTAAAGTAAATAACGATAGTCCATTTCATAAACACATGACAATTGATGTTAAAATAAACGAAGTAACACGCTGTTGGGAAGTAGTTAACCGCGTGCCTACGCCCGACGGATACTTTAGAGTAGCGGACGGTTTTGCTCACCGCTTTATGTATAAAAAATTTCACGGCGACATACCTAAAGGTTACGTAGTAAGGCATAAGTGCCACAATAGGGCTTGTGTAGCGCCGCATCATTTAGTGATAGGTACGCCTAAAGACAATGTAGAAGATAAAGTAAAATCAGGTAGACAATTAAAAGGAAGCACGCACGGTATGTCAAAATTAACGGAGCTACAAGCTATTTTTATCCGCATAATTTCACCGTTGATTAATACAAAAGAAAATCAGAAAGCGGGTTTAAAGCAAGAAGAAGTAGCGGAGTGGTTTGGTTTACGGCAAGCGTATATTAGCGCTTTATTATACAATAAATCGTGGAAGCACCTACCAAACCATAAAGAAATCCGCGAAATAGTCCGGGAAATCGACGTATCATAAATACTTATAATCTAATGGCGCTTATCGGTTAATTTCCGGTAGCGCCTTTTTATATGACATGCCTTTCCGTTGCCACGTGTGGCGTAGCGGTTGGGCATGTTTTATATCATAGTTCATTTCCCCTTTATAGCCGCGCGGGTTCCTCCCCTTCCCCACGACGTACATAGCGTTCCTAACGCTAAAACAAAGGAGGTGCTAACGATGAGAACCGATTATAAACGGATGAGGGAGTTAGAACAAATTATACGCCCGGATAAATTACAAGCATGCTTACGATATTACGAGGAAATGAGCAAACCGAAAGGACAGCGTAAAAGCCATAAAGAATTGGCGGAAGAATTCGGTATTACGGAAATGACGTGGTGGAGATGGCGTCAAGACCCGGAGCCGACAGGAACGCGAAGAACGAATAAAGAAACTAGAAAACATAGCCAATCTACTAGAAGAAAAAGAAAAATTAACTCCGTTGCCGACGTATGAGCAACGTTATTTACTCGACACGTTAAAAGAATTGAAGAAGTTAAAACGGGTACACCGCGCCGAATACGATTTGTTGTATTTTATGTTGGAATACTTTAGTGAAGACGGGAACCCCGGCAATCCCGGTAACCTTATTCCAACGGGTATTAACTACGATAATAGCGCGCTTTTCCACAAAGAGTTATGCCGATTGCTTGATGAAATTACGATGGGTAAAGTCAAATCAAACGTAGCATGGTGCGTAGGGCGGGGACACGCTAAAACGGCATACCTTTCTAACGGGTACTTATGCCACCAACTGGTATACCGTCATAAAAAATATATTGTTCTTGTATCAGAGACAACCGGCGTTGCTGGGGATTTCATCGGTTGGACACGGAACCAGTTAAAGCACAACCGGAAATTGCGGGAAGACTTCGGGGAACTGCTGAGCGCGCAAAAGACAAAAAACATCGCTGACAACAACGAAGAGTTTATAACGTACGAAAACCAGAAGGTAGAGGCACGCGGAATCGGTACGCAGGTGCGCGGACTAAGGAATAACGAAACCCGACCGGATTTGTTTCTACTGGACGATTTGGAAAGTAAGGATAACACGAACACACCGTAAGCTATTGCAAAGAATAAGGCGTGGTTTTGTGAAGAGTTACTAGAAGCGTTAGATGTTTCCGGCATGTGCATTTACATGGGTACGATTGTTGCTTACGATTCCTTGTTAGATTGGGTAATCAAGAAACGCAAGGATTTTAAAAGCCGTAAATTTCCGGCTATTCTTAGTTGGAGTGAGCGACCCGATTTGTGGGACGAATGGCGTAAAATTTATAACAGCGATGACCCGGAAGCGTTGGAGAAATCCGACGAGTTTTTTAATGATGACAAGGAAGAAATGTTGTGCGGAACACAGGTACTATGGGAAGCGCGATTTAGTTATTTAGATTTGATGAAGAAGAGAGAAAACAACGGTATTAAAGCATTCAACCAAGAATACTTAGGTGAACCCACCGACGAAGAGCGCCAAATTTTTAAACAGGATTATTTCCATTATTTCACGGAAGAAGAGATAGCCGGTAGGGATTTTGATTACATTGGGGCAATTGACTTTGCTATGGGTAAGGAAAAAGGAGACTATTCAGTAATTGCGACACTAGCGAAAAGCAAACAAAGTAATGTTTGTTACGTTGTAGACGTGTTTATGGAAAGGGTACATCCTGACGTCTTATTGTCGGAAGCAGTGCAAAGGGCGTTACGTTTCCAGTACAAGGCATTGGCTGTTGAAGCACAGCACGCGCAAGAGTGGTTTGCCGATAAGTTAGCGGAGAAATTGCAGGAACACGGATACCCAGCCTATACACGACTCAAACAAATTAAACAACGGACACGTAAGGAACTAAGGATTGAAGCATTATTACCGGATATTCAAGCCGGAAGAATACGATTTAAACGGGATATGAAAGACGTACTCGAGCAGTTTTACATGTACCCGATGCACAAGCATGATGACGCGCCGGACGCTATACAAATGGCGTTTACTTGCGCGAAAGGTTCGCATGTCACTGTAAGGACAAGTAAAAAACGATTGCGCTAACGTGCAGGAGGTGAAAGCGTGGGAGCCTGGAACTACTTGACGTTGGGAGCGCAGGAACTGGATGAATTTCTTTTCTCTCCGTTCCAGCAAGCGATAGGTAAAGCAAATTAGGTACTACGAGTATTACAACGGTAAACAGCACGTTCACCCACATACCGGGCAACTCGTAAAGGCGGAAGACTTGCCACGCCCAACCGGTTTGGACTACGACCCCACCAGGTATACTACGAACTATTTTAAAACGTTCATTCAACGTAAAAGCCGGTGGCAAATGGGCGGTAAGCACACCGTAAACGTAACCGCTAAAATGATTGACCCACCGGAAGAACAGGCGGCACCGGATTATACCCCATTGCCGGAACAGGAGAAGGAAAACAAACGTGCCGAAGGTTACGAACAACTTTTGCGCCAACTGTGGAAAGAAAACAAAATGCGGGAAAAGTTGCTACAGGCGGCGCGTGACCGACTGATTGCGGGGCGCGTCGGTTGTAAAATTGTATTCAACCCGCGTACCGGTAAAATTCATTGGGTGTTCCGCCCGGATTATGAAATATTTCCGGTATATTCCGATGATGATTTTGAGGAACTAATTGCCGTCCACTTTGTCCACGCTTTCGAACGTGCTAACAAAGTATTCTACCGAAAACAAACGTTTTCACTAGAAAACGGTGAGTGCTTTATTGAGGAAGCTGACTATACGGAAGATTTGAAACTGGAACAGGTGATTACCTCGAAATCACCGTTAGGTACCGACTTTATCCCAGTTGTGCTGTTCCCTATGTCTGATTTGAGCGGTAGCGAAGGGTTAAGCACCGAAGCAGAAGACATTAAACAGCAAACCGACGTACTGAACCAACTAAACGAAGACGCAATAGATAGTTTGAAATTTGAAATGTTTAGCATGACGGCGTTAATTAACGTGCCGGAAGGTACTTCTAATAAACTGCAAATTGCGCCCGGCTCGGTACTAGAGCTAGCAGGCGGGTTAACTGATGGTCAAACACCGGAAATTAAAAAGGTAGAAGGCGGGTTTAGGTGGAAAGATGCGTACAAAGACACCTACAACCGAATTAAGGGCGCCTTGCATGAGATTACCGGTATTCCAAATATCGTACCGGATGAGTTGAATTTTGGCGGATTAAACGGAGAAGCGTTACACCTGTTGTTCCATTCCATTATCAGTGAGACGGAAGAACATTGGTTAATCTGGCAGGAACGCTTACAGGAACTGCACGAAAAAACCGTTAAGTATTTGCAAGCACGTTTAAATGAGCCTAACTTCGCTTATAACAAAGAAGTTGTACGGTTAATTGGTAATGACTACGATAACGAAATTAAATTTGCGTTGCCGTTGCCGGATAACCGGAAAGAACTAGTTGATTTGTTGACGGTTGAAACGGCTAGCGGATTTGAATCTATCGCCGGCGCTATGCGCCGTTTGGGCGTTGAAAACGTGAAGAGTAAGCAACAGGAGATTGACAACGAGAAGAAATCACGTATGAAAATGTTCGACCCATATAACGAAGGTAACGGCGAACCTGAAACGCCGGAAGATGAAGAATCAACCGAAGACAACGAACCACATGCACTTTAACCAGTGCTTTTTTCTTTTGCCTTACGGAATGGCGTTAAACTTTCGGATTAACAAAACTTCGTAAGAAGGAGTGTTTAGTAAATGGAAGACAACAAACAGTTTGAAAACGTGCAAGATAGCGCCTTATGTGGCCCAAAATGCACCGGCTCGAACCAAACAAATCCAAAAGGCCATTAATGATCAGGTGTTGTCTTATTTGAAGGGTTACGGAATTGGGGCACATGGGAACCCGGCTAAAAATGATAGTCAGGCGGCGCGTTCTCGAATAGCTGTTTTGCGTGATACTCGGATGCCTGCGGTACTGCTGGAATGTCTGTTTATTGACAATGCCAAGGAAAATGAGCTGCTGCGTGACCAAAAGTTCTTGGATGGATTGGCAAAGTCTATTGTTAAAGGGCTGGCTGTTGCTTTGGGATTAAAGAAGAAAGTGACAAAACCAAAACCGATGTATAGGGTGGTTGTAGATGATAAGGAAGTCATGGATACAGCCTATCATAGTAAAATTTTAGATGAAGTATTAAATGGTCTTGAAAAGAAAGTAAACCAAATCAGTATAAAAAAACTAGATTAAATGAAATAAACGCCCTCCATTTATCTTATGGAGGGCGCTAATTCCTTAATAAAAACTATTCTTGGTCGTCATCCTCACCGCGTAGCACGGTCAAGCGGAGCAATTTCATAAATCTCATCCTCGCTTTTAATATTGAGTTCTTTTTGCAGGTAATATAACTTTTCACAGTAATTACGGAACTGTTTCTTATCGTTCATCTTATCAAAACAGTCCGCCGTTTTCAATAAGGCCGTATATTTCCTCTGTTTGTAGCCATACTTTTCTGCAAGTTCAGCCGCTTCTTTGTAATAAGGTAAGGCTTCTGAAAACTGATTTTGAAAATAGTGGACATTACCCCTGACAGTTAGGGCCTTTGTCATTCTAAATGCATCCGGGTTTTCACGCCCAATTCTAAGGGCTTCCTCTAAATGATGAGTTGCTTGATGCCAGTCCTTTTTGGCTATAAAGAATATTCCGAGATATGTGTGTGCTTCAACGTGTCTTCGTGGAGCCTTTTGCTTTTTATCAGAGTATAGTGCTAATTGAAAGCGGTCAAATGCCTTTTCATACTCTTGAAGTTGCAAATAAATGCTTCCAAAGATGATCAGAAAATCGAGATAAGGAGTTTTTCTGTTTTTCCAACGGCTTCGGGCAATTTTTAGACCCATATCACAACACTTAATGGCATCATCATATCGCTTTTGGTTACGTAAGAATATTGATCTGAATTTATAAATGTTGAGTATTGGGTAATCATCATAACTATGATCTAATTTTGCTACTTCCGGCCATACGTTGTCCAGTAACCTCGATGCTTCGTCGTTCTGTGATGTTTTTAACAAGTAAAGGACTTTGTTTCCCAGTAGTTTGTATTTAACTCCTTTGCGCTCTTTACTTTCATCATATTCCGACAAACCTAAGTTGACATAGACAAGAGCCTGATCTATGTCATGTTGTACATAATAACACTTAGCGATTTCGCAATAACACGCGGCTATGATATTATCCTTTGGTTTATGGTTATACTTCTCCTTACATAGCTTGATTGCATATTTAAACATTTTTTCAGCCTTTTCCCATTCTTTTTCTTCATAAAAGATAAGTCCCTGAAGATAAGAGATGAACGGTGTTAAGGGATGATAATCTTCAAATTCCATTTTTGATAATAGTTCTTTTGCCGCTCCAAGGTGATCATCTTCATTATCAATGATTGTTTCGATAGCCTCTAGTTGTTGGTAAATTTCTTCCATTTCCGCTTCTGCTTCTTTCGCTAGTTCTAAAACGCGATCTTCATCTAAATCGAGTTTGTTTAAATAGATTTCAAGTGTTTTCGGACTGATATTCCCTTTTGCTTTTTCTATGTTGCTAATTGAACCTTTTGATATTGTATGGTCTGTTAAATCGTCCATTGTTTTTTTTAATTCCTCGATTCTTCTTTTCCTTATGACATATCGAATAGTATTGTCTTCTAATCGAATCTGGTTTTCCTCTACATTGATTTGCATTTGATCACCCCGCCTGAAAGTCTTTGTATCTATATATTATACGCAAATTCGGAAAAGTCAAATTCCTGTTCATTATGATCGATGAACAAAATGAACAAATCTGTTTTGGGAAGCGTTGTTTCGTCCTACTATACAGATAGAAATCGAAAATGTTTAAAGTCAATTTTAAACAGGAAAATTATTGAACTTGTTTTTGGAATTGGCTTATAATTTGGTTATATAAGAACAAAAGTAGTTGATTTCAATTGATTTCTGGGGCCGATTTAAAAAAGGGGTAAATAAGGGGGTGGAAAAATAAATGATATTAAATATGGAAGGAACTTCTGAAGAAATAAAACCTTTCATTGAAAAAATCGAATGTCAACCATATGTTGACTTGTTTGATAGCGCCTTCAATTGCGGAGAAGTTCAAAAACAAGATCGAGTGAAAATGACTTGTTATCTTGGTGACGAGAAACAACGCTTTATAAAGTGTGTCTTGAGTACAGTAAGTGGAGATTTAGAAATTCCTTTGGTGCATTTTATGGAGGTAAAGATAGGTAAAACTATCTCAATCTATGGCAGAACATTCGATATTTTTTAACAAAAAAGAGAGCCAAACAAAATTGGCCCAAGATTCAAAAATATAACGTTGCCTCTATTATAGCATTTGGATAGTGAGTGGAGTAGTAGAAAGGAGCCAAATGCGTGGAGGAAATACGTTTCTATTTTGATGATCTAGAAAAAAAGCTCAATGTTGTTCATGTTTCTACTGGAAAAAGAAAGGTCATCAAATCTCAGAAAAAAATACAACGGTTTTTAAATACACATGGAGTTACATTGGAGCAATGCAAGAAGGTCAGACGTGATGTGGATCGGATGGGATTGTTTAAAAGGAAATTCTTCTTATTCAAAAATAGGAGGTACTTTGTATGAGCAGAAATGGCTTTTTCAACATCAATCATGAGAGTGTCGGTGAAATGGATTGGATTTCGTTTGGGTTTGAGAGTGCAGCTATTGTGCCAATCGAGCCACCAAAGCAGGTTATTGATTTGACTTATGACAATGGGGTTTGGAAGTTTCTTCAGTAGTACATTGAGGATGAAACTGCCTAGGAAGGAAACAGTATGTCAATTTCCGATTTTTCCGCGAAGTTAACAATGATTATTCGTGATATACAAAAGTCTTTGCAACACATCCGAACCAATCAAAAGAAAATAAATCGGGTGTTGAGGGATGCACATGTGCTAGACCGTTCGTTGGAAGAAGCCCGAATAGAAACATGGGGCTTTGATGTTAACCACATTATCAAAGAGATTGTAAGGGTTTTTATCCGTGAAAGTCACCTAGACGATGCTTATGACGAGTTAATAGAGTTAGTGGACGATGTGACGGAATACGTCGACAAAGACCGGGTTATGAGCGATGAAGAAGTGGTAGCTATGCGCATGATGTGTAAGGACTTGGCGAATTGTGAAAGTTTAATGCGCCAAGCGTGGATGGTAACTGATGTGAACCAGTTGGTAGCTAATGTAGCGAATGTTGTACAACTTCTAAGTGAAATCCAACGGTATCAGAACCATCTTATTTGTACGGTTGAAGTGAAGGAAGATGGAAATTAGATTTTGGAACGTGTAAAAAAGTTCGGTGGGATGTTGATCGGATGGGGTTGTTTAGAACAGGATTTGCTTTCCGGTTGGTATGCGGCAAATGGCTGAAATTTGTAGTGATGCGTTTAAGTTCGATTCAGAATAAACAAAAAAACGAAGTGTTCTATATGTACGGTAAAAACGGAAATGTTGCGGCGGTTGTCGGGTTCGGTGCAAGTGGCGCGTTGTACATGCCGCTTCAAGCGGATTATACAGCGATAAAGAAGAATCAAGTGCCTGCGAACACGGTGTTGGAAATGTCATGTATTAACGGGGTTTGGCAGTACGTTCAGTAATCCAAATGGAGTGGACATGTTCTTGAATAGGAGATCATGTTCACTCTATATGTTGGGATTGATGAAGGGAGGTGAAGATAGATTCTATTAAATCAATATTTACAGACTGTTGATATTGATTATTCTGACCTCTCTTTAGACTATCTTGGGCTTGTCACAATTCAGAATCAACACTTACTTACACTACCTTATCAAAATATCAGTTATTTCAAAAGAGGGGATGATTGGATTACTTTTGATGACCCTGAATTACTAGTCAGCAAAACAATTTCCAGATTATCCGGGGGTATTTGCTACCATTTAAACTATTCGCTTTATTGGTTGCTTCAGGAACTCGGATTCAATTGTATTTTAATATCTTGTTATTTATCCAGATTTGATCTAGATCATATGGCAGTAATTGTATCTCTGGATCAGCAATATCTCGTTGATGTAGGGTTTGGAGAATTCTTTTTTAGAAATCCGATTCCGTTAGATGGAAATGTTGTAGAAGAAATCAGTGGTTATTACAGAGTTAAAATGAGCAAGGAAACTGGAAGATTCCTATTACAACAAAGAAAAAAGAAGAGATGGAAAACTAGATATAGTTTCAATCTGAATCCCAGACAATTAAAAGATTTTGAAGGCATATACCAATGGCTTATAAGTAATCCAAATGCCTATACCACAAATGTCATGTTTAGAAAGCAATTGAAAAAAGGTTATTTGGGTCTCCATAACGATAGGTTAACGATCATTGAAGGTAATGCCATACGAAGGATGCAGATTCCTTGGTACCGCAGTCTTATTGATTGAGGGGGGAAAATAATGTTTAATCATCATATTGAATCAAACGGAAAGAAATCACTAAATTTCTTGTGGCTTGAAATCACTGGAAAGTGTCAGTTAGAATGCACACACTGCTATGCCGCTAGTGGACCTAATGGAACACACGGGCATATGACTAAGGATAGTTGGGCACGGGTTATTGAGGATGCAGCAGACCTTGGTGTAAATTCATTGCAATTCATTGGGGGAGAACCAACACTACATCCTAATTTTTCGGAACTGTTGAGGTTGGCTGTTGAACGAGGGATTGAGGTAGAGGTTTTTTCAAACTTGGTTTATATTACCCCATCTCAATGGGATTTGTTTTCTGAAATGGGTGTATCATTAGCAACTAGTTGGTACTCTGATGATGCAAATGAACATGCGTCCATTACAAATCGAAAAAGCTTTGAATCAACGAAAGCAGGGATTAAAGAGGCTGTTCGACGTAAAATTCCTATACGGGCAGGGATTATTGGGGTACAAGAGGATCAGCGGGTAGAGCAGGCGAAACAGTTACTAATTGACTTGGGTGTGGACGAAAATAAAATTGGTTATGATAATTTACGTCAAGTTGGCAGAGGCGTCCGGGATGCTCAACCTGGACTAGATCAGTTGTGTGGAGGTTGCGCGGATGGAGTTTTGGCGATTTCCCCGTCAGGTGATGTTTGGCCGTGTGTATTTTCCCGGTGGATGACTTTGGGGAATGTGTTGAAACAATCGCTAATTGAGTTGTTATCGAGTCAGGAAGTAGTAAATGCACGCGAACAACTTAAGGAATATTTTATATATATGGGTTCTGATGATGACGATGATGAATGTTGGCCGGAAACAAAGTGTAGACCAAAAGACCTCTGTGAGCCACAGTGTCCACCAAAGTGTTCCCCAGCTTGTAACCCATGTCATCCGGGTAGAATTTGCTGGCCAGATTATTATGGAGGAGATAATAAAGGGTGGTAAATAGTTGATTATAAATAAAGTTTCTTGCCAAATCGATTCAGCAAACCAAAATCAATGGCCATTTAATGTTCCAGCAGTTAGGCAGATTATAGAGAAGGGGTTTAAGTTTACAAAACCCGTCACCTTTTTGGTAGGTGAAAATGGGTCAGGAAAGTCGACGATTGTTGAAGCGATTGCCGAAGCTTATGGATTGGATGCGCATGGAGGCCGTGCAGGGCGTAAGTTTGTGAACGACCGTCCCAAAACACCGTTGGGAGAAGTTGTAGAATTACACTATACTCCTATTTGGGCAAAACGTTTTGCATCTCCAAGGAGTAGGAAAGGTTACTTTTTACGGGCAGAGACTGCTTTTGGATTTATGTCTTTTGTTACAGGTTTACCGGGATATTGGGAGGAAAATGTGATGGAAATGAGCCACGGTGAGGGATTCCTCACCGTGCTTAATACAATGTTTTCTGATCCTGGCTTATATCTAATGGATGAGCCAGAGGCGGCGCTTTCCTTTTCTTCCTGTTTGCGTCTCATTGCTCTCATTCATCGTCTGGCTACCATAGGAGGACAGGTGATCTGTGCCACTCATTCTCCACTGTTGACAGCACTCCCTGGCTCAGAAATTATCGAACTAGGGCCTCATGGGATTGAAAGGGTTCCTTGGAAGGAGACTTCTTTAGTTAACCACTGGCGCCGTTATTTGGAAGACCCGGATTTTTATTTGCGTTATATTTTGAATGAGGAGGAGTAACAGTGGATGGGTTGGAAGATTATCGAACATATATGTCTAAAGCTATATTGAACGCTACCTCCTATTTTAATGTAGTCTTACAGGGGAAACCAACTTTCGGATGGCATGATCGATCCATTGGCTCCAAAGCCATTCGGAATCAGGATGAGTTTTGGCTCCGTGTAGTTTCCGAAAGGAAAAAGTGGATACAAGAAGTTTGGTGGGAAGGTAATTTTGCCGCTAATAACATTAAAGGAATCCCAAAACCTTATGTGATTGATATTTACGAGTGGGAAGATGGGAAAATTCAATTGCGGGCAGAGTTAATGTCTTTTGTTAAAGGTCTTGTCTGTTCTTCCACACAGGAAATTAGAGCTTATATTGATCTCCCGGAAAATTGGTGGTTGGCATTACGTAATTCTCTTTTAAAGCTTTCTTGTTGGGAAACAGATCGTATTTTAACGAATCAAGAAGACGTCACCCATCAATTTTTAGTTTTTTATGGTGATGATGTTAACTCTAAAGTGACTAAATGGACTACAGCCCATAGGGATTTACATTGGGCTAACTTAATGGCTCCAGAGCTGACTATTCTTGATTGGGAAGGTTGGGGCTTGGCACCTGCCGGATATGATGCTGCCACTTTATATTGTTATAGTTTACTAGTTCCCAAAATAGCGAAACGGGTATATGAAATCTTTGCCGATATTCTTAATACTCCAGAAGGAATCCAAGCCCAACTTTATGTTATCACTCGGATGCTCCGCCGAATTGATAAAGGTGATTACATTGCTCTTGCAGGGCCTTTACATCGCCATGCAAGAAACCTTCTCGCTAAATATAGGTGAATTGACTGAACCATAAAAAGCGGTTTGTGGCATTTTCGTTAATGTCAATCATAGGTTTCACCTTAGTGCGCCTATAACTATCTCTACTTTAGCTATCCACTCTAACAATACTGGAAAGTGTGGGAACGGTACTACATCAAGGATGAACCGTTTAAAATAGGAATGATTGAGGGAGACGTTGTGAAGTATTATGAAGTCCAACCGTATGACTTTGACGAGTTGGATCAAGTGAAGCAACGGAAACTTGAACTCATTAAAGAAAAAAAAGCGAGTGTATGAATAAGCCCAACTGAGGCTTTATTTTTTTGTACCGTTTCCAGTGTTCTGTTGAAGTTACTCTTTCTATTATCTTATATGTTTATAACAAAACAGTAGTAATAGTAGTAGGGTCTGTGGATAATGTGTATAACATTATTTGGACTAGTAATAAGTAAGAGTCATTCGTGTGTATAAAATGTTGATAAGTATGGTTGATTTACCCACAATGCTGTGGATAATTAAGCCGACAAGCCTTACGAATCATTTAACAAAATATTACTTTCTCCTTAGTAATCAAGACATTAGCTCTGTTACTCATCATTCCGGGTTGGCGGACTCTCTGGATGGCAATCTTCGCGGATATGGGCGCAACATTGATTGTTACGTTAAACGGATTGCGATTACTAAAAGTGAAAGAATAAATTTGAAATGGCCCGACTTTTTAAAAGGTCGGGTTGTATATCCATTAAGGAAATGGTGAGGAAGAACCTTCTACCATTTGTTCTACCAAACGTTCTACCACGCGACTTATTTTGACCTGAACATAGGTAAACTTAGAGATGAATAAACCCTTTAAATTAAGGTGTATTAAACCCCCGTAAACCTAAGAGGAGGGTATGAAATCGAACTCGAAAACCGTTGTGCGGGAATTACCCGTACCGTGGGTTCGAATCCCACTCTCTCCGCCAAACATAAAGGGTTCCGCGATTGCGGAGCCCTTTTCATTTTGCCGATGATAATCTGTCGGAATTAATTTAGTTGGCAACCGATATTGTTCAGCGACATGTTCCTGCTCCTCCTACCCCTCAGCCTCCTGATCCGAAAGAGGTGTTTTGTGAGAAGGTCTCTTCTATGAACTTTGATCAGTCTTCTTCATTGGAAGAATTGAAATCAATATTAAGCGAGCTGAAGGCGGCTTTACTGGATTTTTATCAGTAAGTCGCTTTTTCATGTTTTACAGAGGTTGTACGATGCAGATCATTGAAAACTGGAGTGAGTTTATTTTTAAATTTTCTGTTGGGGCCGTAGGTGGATTGGTGGCCTAACTGTATGGGGGGGTGGTCAAATTCATTAAAGGCTCTGTTGATTTTTGTAGTGATTGACTATGTGAGTGGCTTTTTCGCGGCCTGTAAAGAAGGGAAGTTATC
>NZ_PVTZ01000003.1 GCF_003003125.1 Laceyella sediminis
ATTATCTTGGCAGTATAATTCTTTACATTTCTCAGCAATGAAGGAGAAGTCGATCGTTTCATTAATTTTCCGTAACAAGTGATCTCGTGGAACTAGTTCTTCTATGTTAACCAGTTCTGGTTGATGTTCTTTACTCGGATTTGTTCTAAACATAGAAAAAACTCCTTATAGATTGTTTTTTATTGATTCGACAAAAAAGGCTGCTGACCCTGCCTTTCAAGGCAGTTTGTCAGCAGCCTCAGGTGGGTTAAGTTTATACTTAACCCACCTTTTATTGTTGTGGAGCACTCGCGCTCAAACTCGGCCTCGTTCTAACAATCACACCTACTTATATGCTTTTTTTCTCCATCCATTCCTCATAACTCATACGTGGAATATCAAACAATTCTCCCAACTTAACATAAGTGGCTCCGGCCATCCTTCCCACCGGCCGCAGTCCCATGGTATCAATTCGCCCACGATCGACGAGTTCGTCGGCAACATGAAACTGCACTACTTCGCCGATCAGCAAGTCGCTATTAGGTTCCTTTTCGGTTCCACCCAGCGCCAAATGTTGATGTAACCGACATTCCATCTGGATTTTGCACTCCGCTAATCGGGGCACGGACACCACTTCGCTGTCGGCAAAAGTAAACCCGACTTGTACCGCTTCGCCAACCTCAGCCGGAAATTCGACCGCCGTTTCGTTCACCATCGTCACAATGCTCTCATCTACAATGTGAACAACATATTCCCCATGATTTAAGATGTTGCGTGCCGTATCCTTCATGACACCGCCCGGCTTGCGTGTGCAAGAGAAAGCCAACAGTGGCGGTTCGGTGGCGACCACATTAAAAAAGCTAAAGGGCGCCGCATTGACTGTCCCGTTCGGCCCTAGGGAGGTGACAAAAGCGATGGGCCTCGGCAACACGCTACCTATCAGCAATTTGTAATTGTCGGTCTTTGAAAGCTTCTTGGGATCAAAGCGCATATTAACCCTCCGTCTCTTCAGGCAACCAACTCGCCATATACTCCGCTACTTCGTACGAGAGGGCAGCCTTGGTCACCCGCAATGGACGGAATGTGTCCACCATGACAGCCAGTTCTTCCGTCCGGGTTTTACCGATGCTCGCTTCCATTTTCCCTGGATGGGGCCCGTGGGGAATCCCGCTGGGATGCAGGGTGATTGAACCTTCGTTTATGCCTTTTCGACTCATGAAATTCCCCTTAACATAGTAAAGCACCTCATCGCTATTCACATTGCTGTGATAATAAGGAGCTGGAATGGCCAAGGGATGATAATCGTACATCCGCGGCACAAAGGAGCAAACGACAAAGTTGGGACCGGCAAACGTCTGGTGAACTGGCGGAGGCTGATGAATGGAGCCGGTAATCGGTTCAAAATCTTCAATATTAAAGGCCCAAGGGTAAAGATATCCGTCCCAACCAACTACATCAAACGGATGAAAATCGTATAGATAGGCATGTAAGCGATTTCGTGCCTTAACACGAATTTCAAACGTTCCTTTTTCCTCATGTGTTTGCAGTTTTTTAGGAACCCGTATATCCCGTTCACAATAGGGGCTGTGCTCCATCAGTTGGCCCACTTCGTTTTGGTACCGTCGGGGCGGAGTGATTTCCCCTGTTGTTTCAATGACCAACAAACGGGTTTGCTCGCTCTTCATGTTCAAACGGTAAGTGGTTCCCACCGGGATCACCAAATAATCACCAGGGCGGTAAGGGAGATCACCAAAAATAGTTTCCAAAACCCCTTCCCCCTCATGGACGAAGAGAATTTCATCGCCATCGCTGTTGCGGAAAAAATAAGGCATCGTTTCTGTCGGATTGGCCGTAGCGATGGCCACATCTTCATTCACCAACCAATGGACACGCCCTTCAATCGGATCTTTGCCCTTCGGAGCCTCAAACGTCAAAAAATGCCGATGACGATTGGCCCCTTCCTCCTCCAACGGCACTGTCCAGTCTCTCAAAAACCGAGCCTCCCGCACTTGTGTCGGCGGATGGATGTGATACAAAATGGACTGAATGCCAGAAAAACCTTTGGTGCCCATCACCTGCTCGCGATACAAACTCCCATCAGGCTGTCGAAATTGAACATGTCGCTTGGCTGGGAGATTTCCCAGACGATGATAAAACGGCATGGCTCTCCCTCCTAATGATTCATCTATTCACTATTTTAACAAAATAACAAATACATTTCTTGAAAAGGTTTTCTCTTCTCTAAAAATAACGACGGATGTTATCACCAGCAAAGACGACGGCAACCACCCTATGCAAAAACGATTTGCTCCAACAGTACCATATTTGAAAGGATTTTCTGCATAAGCATTGAATTAGTTAACATCCAAAACCTCTTTTTTCCAAAATCAAGTAAGGAGATGTACGTGAATAATGAGGATTGCAAAAGAGCTATTGGCCTGGGGTGGTTCAATCTTCTTCGGCATTGCCTTCGCACTTTTTATCAGTATTTTTGTATTTCAACCCACCAAAGTTCTCGGTAGCTCAATGGAACCTACATTAAAACCCAACCACCACATCTATGTATCCAAACTTCCCCGGACGTTCACCTACAAGCCCCGGATCGGTGACATCGTGATCATTGACAGCCGCGTAAATCGTGCGCGCACATGGAAGGACGATTTACTCGATACCCCGCTGTTCTCCATGTTTAAAGAGCGCCATAGCCACGATGTCTGGGTCAAGCGCGTCATCGGCCTCCCCGGCGATACCATCATGATCAAAAGCAACCAAGTGTACCGAAACGGACAACGTCTGAAGGAAGATTACATCAAAGAGGCGATGATCGATACGCCGGACGCCCATTTCGTCATTCCGGAAAACCAGATCTTCGTCATGGGCGACAACCGCAACAACAGCCGGGATAGCCGGGAAATAGGCAGCATCCCCATCGATCATGTGCTAGGGGTTAAAATATTCTAAATGTCGCCATGAACCAAGTGGATGACGCTGTCCCCTTGCAGTGTAGTTGGAGGCAAAAATGAAAAGCTAGGATGCCTTTTGCATCCTAGCTTTCTTTATTATTTCGCAAATTGCACCGCTGCGTCTTGCGCTTTGGCGATGGCATCCTTCAAGATGGCTTCTGCTTGATCCGGTTGTGCAGCCATTCCTTCAGCGACAACCGTGGTAACATCCGTAATTCCAATGAAGTTCATCACCGCATGGATATAACGGTCGGCGAAATTCAAATCCTGCGCCGGTCCATGGGAATAAACGCCACCGCTGGCATGCAGGTGAATTGCTTTTTTACCTTCCAACAAGCCGACCGGTCCTTGTTCAGTGTACTTGAAGGTTTTGCCCGCGATGCAAATGGTGTCGATATACGTTTTCATGCGTGGTGGGAACAAGAAGTTCCACATCGGCGTAACAAACACATACTTGTCCGCTTCCACAAATTGATCGGTCAATTCATTGATCCGAGCGACTTTGCGTTGCTCGTCTTCAGTCAGACCTTCACCTTTAGCCAGTTTGCCCCATCCGCTGAACACATCGGCGTCAAGGTAAGGAAGATCCATTTGGTATAAGTCAAGATGGATGATTTCGTCTTGAGGATTCAATTCTTTATATTTATCCAAGAATCCTTTCCCCAATTTGAGACTGAATGATTCGTTTTCTGCTTTGGGATTGGCAGTGATGTACAGTACTTTGGCCATTTGCGTCTTCCTCCTAAAAAATAATCAACTAATCTTTTGTAAGTATATTAACCAGATGATATTTTGTCAAGCTAGGCGGTTCCTTTATGTATTATAAATAACCATGCCAATTCTCATTCATCCATTCAACTTTGCGCAAATTGCACCGCTTGTTGTTTGGCAAGCTGAATCCCCTGTTGGAGAATTTGCGAGAACCGTTGCGGGTCTGATGTGCCCTCGGCAATGATGGATTGCACATCGGTGATTCCCATCAACCCCAAAACCAACCGGACATAACTGTCGGCATACTCCATCGCTTGCGCCGGACCCTGTGAATAGATTTGCCCCCGCGCTTGAATATGAACCGCCTTTTTGTTCAGCAACATCCCGACCGGTCCGGCCGCGGTGTACTGGTAGGTTTTTCCTTGCATGCAGACCAGGTCGATGTACGCTTTAAACATGGGTGGCAAACCAAAATTCCACATGGGTGTGACAAAAATATACTTGTCGGCGTGGATAAATTGTTCAACCAACTCACTGATCCTCCCCAACTTTTTCCGCTCTTCCAAAGTAAGAGGGGAACCTTCATTCAACTTACTCCATCCGCTAAACACATCAAAATCCAGTAAGGGAATCGGATCGCGGTACAAGTCCAGCTCTACAATTTCATCAAGCGGATTGGTCAATTCATACGTTCGCAAAAACTCCCGTCCCATACGTAAACACACAGATTCCGACTCTGGTTTAGGATTAGCGGTGACATATAATACCGTTGCCAAAGACTCATCTCCTCGCCTAAGGCCTTTTAGCCATGAATGTTTCTCTATAAATTGAAAAAAACTGCCCGATCTGTTACCTGTTATAGGACATATCGATAATTAAATAACATACAACATGCTTTTATTACCCTATATGGATAACAATTATAACCTAAAATCAAATATTTGGTCGATTTAAAGACGACAGAAAAAAATAAGAAGTGGATCATATCCACTTCACTTCGGGCCATTGCATTATTTTCTAACGAAACGACATTCCTTGCCAAGCCATTTGGGCTCAATGCAAATAACGCTCGATTTCTGCCAGCCAGTCCGGATTGCCGGGTCGGATGTCCGTCTCTTCATTTAAAAAGTCTTCAGGCATCAAGGTGACCAATAACTCTTTGTTCCGTTTTTCTTTCGGCAATCGGACACATCTGCGTCCATGGTTAAACTTCACCTGCTGGAAAAATTCCCGCAGGCGCGCAAGTTGGCCCTCTGGGCCGTACCTGTGCAGGTGAATCATCGCTTTGACGCAGTCATCTTTGGCACTGGGATGGATTACATACTCTTCTGCGCGCGCCATCTGTTCAAAGTGCTCGGCCAGCTCATAAGGCGTGTAGGGAACAAAAGTGAAACGGTTTTTCACCAAATCGTTCCATTGCTCCCCCAACCATTCCTTTAACAAAGACTCCTCTCCAACTAAGATCAGGGCGCTGTCTGCCTCCCGCTGCGCCAGTATCTGCTTTATATGGCGTATGATGCTTTGACCGCTCTCTGTGTTAGCCAATAGCGGCAGGCGTTCAATGAGCAGGATCCCGCCTTTCCCTTGGTCTATGAATCGGTGCCACTCCCGCAACATGGCCTCCTCCGGCTGTTGCGCCAACAAGCCAGCATCCATGCAGATAACCTGATCCGAAGGTAGGATGCCTATTCCTTTCAACGCCCGGCCATACCCCTCGGCCACCTCTACCTGACCGGTGTCCGCAGGGCCACAGAAAACGGCGTGGATGGGCATCTCATCAGGCAAAGGCAAGCCTAGTCGTTTGCGCTCTTGTTGGTAATCCAAGTAGGTTACCACGTCTCTCATTTGTTGCTTCACTTTCTCCTGCCCGATCACCCGCTCCCACTCGGCCGCATACTCGCTTAACAATTCGCTTTCCTCTTCTGCTGACTGCGGTTTGGCAGTCGTAGAGGGGATATCTGTCAGGCAGCGCTTGATGATGGGATGGCCATTTTCCACTGACCACGCTTCATCGCATTTCGTCAAAGTGCACTCCTCAAACGTTCCCCGGCCGTTGTCGATCACATGAACCCCCACTTTGGATTGGGACACATGACAACGGACAAACGTAGGATCGGCGGCATGGGCGATACAGACTGCCCCGCGGTCGGGAAACTGCTTGATCTCCGTCTCCTGTACGATCCCTTCCGCTTTCTGCGCATAATAAATCCCGTACTCTTGCCCATGGTAGACCTTGGATCGCAGAATATCCAACCGCCCATCATCCAGCACCGTGACGATGTTGCGATTGAACCCAAATAGCTCGCAGCTTTCGACGATGCCTTTGCCGCTATGGTAACAGGCTATAGCCCCTTGATCCCCGTCATGTATACGCGTCCGCAAAAATTGGGGGTTCGCCTCCGTCCGGATCACCACTGCGGGCTTATCGATAAACCCATACAAGTCGCAATTTTCTACAATGCCACCTGCTTCTTCCTCAAACAAAAATGCACCACCCGGACAATTTTTGATTTCCGTGTGATGAAATCGGGGCAGGGCTCGTCCGGCCACCCGAACTGCCGCTCGTTCCTTACCGAGGGCATAAAACTTACATTCTTCAAAAACCCCTTTTCCCCCTTGGAAAACGATGCCCGTGGCTTTGCCATCATGGATCTGCGTTCGGAGGAATGTGGGGCTCCCGCCATGAACGCCCACGGCTGGACTGTGGTGGAAGCCATACACATTGCACTCCTCAAACCGGCCTTGTCCCAGCTCTTCCACAAACACTCCGTAACCCAATGTACCTGTGATCTTGCACTTGCGAAAAATGGGATTCCCTTGCGCAATAAACACCACTGCCAGTTCTCCGTGGCTGAGAAGTTCGCATTGCTCAAACAAGATTTTCCCCGCGCTTTGACACTGGACAGCAACATTTTTCTCACTGAAAACCGATGACCTGCGTACAATGGTCTCCGCATCATCATGCAAAATGGAGATCGCCGGACTTTTAGAGGCTATGACGCGGCAATCTTCCAATACCAAGGAACCTTTATTCATCAACACGGCAGGGGCTTGGGCCATGTGCGATTTCTTGATGGTCACGTTCTTGATCACCGCATAACCGGTTCCCATCTCGATGGTGGCAAACTTTTTACCTTGGATCACCACTTCCTTATCATCGCCGAGCCCTACAATTTCAATATATCGATCAAGCCATAAATCCTCTTGGTAGACGCCAGGCTCAACCTCAATCGTCGTGCCTGGTTTCGCATCCATAATGGCATCTTGAATATTGCGATACTTGGCGAACCACCTACGCGAAACGCGGATTATTGCCATCGATAGTCAAACCGCCTTTCCAACCCGTTACTTCTTTCTTCACTATATCATGCCACAATGCAAAGAAAAAAGTCGGCATTGGCCGACTTGTTACCTGTTGCCCCTGTTATAATATTCAAACAAATGGTCGCGAATGATTTTTTCCGGCGATTCTGTTGGTTCTTCGTTTTCAATGCTGTTTTTTTCTGCCTCGTTCACTGAATCAGGCACTTCATACGCCAGGGAATGGGAAATCACGAAGAACTCCTCCCAACTTGTGAATGGATTTATTTATCTAAATTATATTATAACAATAGAAACATATCAACATCTGTATTAATACAGAAAGGCAAAAAAAATGAACCCCTGCCGATATCACTCTTAGGGTGTGTCTGGCAAATCAAGTTGGTAGGGAAGAAGCGGCGGAAAAAGCTTTTCTCGAGGAGCGCTCGCCACGCGTGAAGCGAATGAGAAAATGGTTTTGGAGCCGCTAGCCTATTCATCAGACACGCTCTAGAAGCAACATCAACAGTGGTTCAGTGCGCTGGAGCTCGAATCAATTGCCAACACCCTGCCACCACTCCCTGCCCCCCTCTCAAAAAAAAAGCCACCCTGCATATAGGGTGACTCTCTATCAATCATATTGCACTAATGAAACCACATTAAGCCCATCTAACTTCTTGCGGCCTTCCAGATAGTTCAGCTCAATCAGGAACGCAGCAGCCACCGGCACTCCCTGCAACTGTTTCACCAAATCGAGCGTGGCGGAAATGGTTCCACCGGTAGCCAGCAAATCGTCCGCAATCAGCACTTTTTGGCCCGGTTTGATCGCATCTTTATGCATAGCGAGCAAGTCCTTGCCATACTCCAAGCTGTAGCTGGCTTCAATCGTTTCACCGGGCAACTTCCCTTTTTTGCGAACGGGTACAAACCCGACTCCCAAAGCGTAAGCAAGAGGCGCGCCCACGACGAAACCGCGCGCTTCAGGGCCCACGATCACATCAATCTCTACGTCTTTTAATTGCTCTTTCAATTCGTCAATCGCCGCCCGGTATGCCGCGCCATCTTGCAAAAGGGTGGTGATGTCTTTAAACCGAATCCCCGGTTGCGGATAGTCTGGAATCACTCTGATTTTCTCTTTGAAGTTCATTTGCTAAGCCTCCTATATGTGTGAAAGCAATCGTTGACACCAAGAACTGGCACAATTCCAGATATGTCGAGTACACAAGGGTGCGAAATACTTCTTCTCGCTCTATCTGTTTTTGATACAGCACCGACTCAGTTAATGGTTTTTTGTTTGGATTAGGATGAATCTTGATTTCACCTTGATTGAGCGAAATAAAGCCACACTCCGCAAACACTTGAATCATAAAGGAAAGCGCCCGTTTTTGCAATCCCGTGACACGAGCCAAAGACGAAAAATGTTTGGACAATGAAATTTTCTCCTTGCCGACCAATACGCTGTACAGCTTCTTAAATTCTTCCCGGGTCGGGGTTTTGACCAGCATATCGTCAAATTCCTTATCACCGAACAACAGGTACAAGCGTTCAGCATTGGCAAAATAAGGCAAGCTCTTTTTGCAGACTGACATGGTTGGCGGAGCTTGCACCCATACGACGCGCTTCGCCCGCTTGATCTGCTCTTCATCGCATCTGCCTTGCCCTAGCGCTTCCCACGAAACCACATGATACTTGGCTCCCCGCAACAGTTCCTCATCCTCGGAACCGGCTCCGCAGACGAAGAGGCACTCCTCCGCATCCATATCTAGAAAGCGGTCCAGTTGTTTGCGGTTGCTGCGCCAATCAAATATTTGCAAATGGGGGATGGCCACATCCTTGATAATCAACTGTGGCGAACGTTTGCCATTCCACTCGTTTACCTGCAATTCCCCCAATACGCGCAACCGGGCGCAAGGGGAAATCTCCTTCTCCATGCCTCCCGCTCGGAAAGCGATGCCTTCTAGCAAGTGTTCCCCATCCTGCAAGATCATTTTGACATGCTCATTATCGCGCCCCATCAGTTGCAACCGCAACAATTTCAGATTGTCAAACGCAAACAGGGGAGTGGGATTGCCCATGCCGTATGGAGCGAGCGCTTCGATTTGCTCTATCAAGGGCAATTGCACCCGCTCCAAACGCAATTCATCTTCCAATGCCGTTTGCGGCACATAATCCTCGTCCGTCAACCATTGTTGTGCCAGTCGGCTGAGGTGTTGATGAAAAGGAGCGATGTTTTCGATGGGCAATGTCATCCCCGCTGCCATGGAGTGCCCCCCGAAATGCGGCAACCATTCCTGGCATTCCGCAAGCGCGCGGTACAAATGAAAAGCGGAAATGCTACGCGCGGAGCCTTTGGCTGTGCCTTTTTCCTCATCAATGCTCAGCACGATCGCCGGACGGTAGTATTTTTCCACCAAGCGTGATGCGACAATGCCGACCACACCCACGTTCCACCCTTTTTGGGCGACGACGATGACGTGTTGGTGCCGCTCCTTATCCTGCTCCACTTCGGCAATCGCTTCTTGGGTCATCTCTTCCACTAATTCTTGCCGTTCCCGGTTCACCTCATCCAGCTCTTCTGCCAACATCCGCGCTTCCTCTTCATTATCGGTGATCAGCAACCGCACAGCCGAATCAGCCGAATCCAGGCGGCCGCTGGCATTGATCCGCGGCCCCAGCGCAAAGCCGACATGGCCCGCCGTCACCTCCCGCTGAATGCCGGCAACATCTAGCAACGCCCGCATTCCGGTCAATTCCCGTCGATTCATCCGCTCCAAACCAAAAGCGGCCAAAATTCGGTTTTCATCCGTCAACGGAACCAAGTCCGCAATGGTGCCAAGTGCCACTAATTCCAACCACTCTTCCGGAATGCGTCCTAAAAGGGCGGTCGCCAGCTTGAACGCCACCCCGACTCCGGCCAACATCTTAAATGGATATGGGCACCCCGGTTTCTTGGGATTGATCACCGCATAAGCGTCCGGCAGCTGCTCCGGCGGCTCATGGTGGTCGGTGATGATCAGATCGAGTCCGAGCTGTTTCGCCACCTCTGCTTCCGTCACCGCGCTGATCCCCGTATCCACCGACACCACTAAGCCAAAACCACGCTCTTTGGCCAAGGCCAGCGCCTCTTTATTTATGCCGTACCCCTCCCGAAAACGGTTGGGGATATAATAGTCCACATCCGCCTGAAGCGTTCTCATCACATGGAGCAACAAGCTGGTGCTACTCACTCCGTCTGCATCATAATCGCCGTAGATGAGAATTTTCTCTTTGTCCGCTATCGCTTGCTTGATCCGCTCCACGGCAGCCTTCATTCCGTCCAGCAGATAAGGGTCGTGCAAATCTTCCAATTTTGGCTTGAGAAATTTGTTGGCCGCTTCACTATCATCAATTCCCCTTCGCACCAAGAGCCGGGCGATCAAGGGGTCAATTCCGCACTCGGCGGCCAGCTTGGCGACCACCGCCTCGTCCGGCTCCACTTTATGCCAACGCGTTTTTGCGTGCAACACGTTCACGTTCACCTCGCTTTGCGTCATTCATTATATCACAAAGCCCAAATAGGGCAGGAGAAACTTATTGTCATGAAAAGAGGCCGCAGGCATATCGCCGCGGCCTCTTGAAGCCAGATTGGCGGTTATTCCGCCGCCACCGGCTCCCCATTTTTCTTTTGCATCGCTTTCCACTTCCAACCAATCCACAATGGGCTCGCCACAAAAATGGAAGAATAAGCCCCGGAAATCAGGCCAAACAACAGGGCCAAAGAGAAGTTTGCGATGCTCTCCCCGCCCAACAGCCATAAGGCAAAAGCGGCAAAAGCCACCGTCAACACCGTGTTGATCGAACGCGTCAAGGTCTGGTTGATGCTGACATTGACTACCTTCGCCAAGTCTTCCCATTTCTTCGGCTTCATCGTTTCCATATTTTCACGTATCCGGTCAAAGATCACGATGGTGTCATTGATCGAATACCCGATGATGGTCAATACAGCGGCGATAAAAACGACGTCCACTTCTAAACGCAACAGTGAAAACATCCCGATGGTAAACAGCGAGTCATAAACCAAGGCGATCACCGCCGCCACCCCAAACCGCCACTCAAAGCGAAACGCCACATACACCACGATACAGAGCGACGCGATCACGGTAGCCTTGATCGCATTGCTCGCCAATTCGCGCCCGATGATCGGGTCTACTCTTTGTTCTTGCACTTTAGGAGTCAGGTTAAACGTTTCTTGGAATTTTGCTTTGATCTTTTGAATATCTTGCCGTGACAAGGACTTGTCCACACGGAAGATGACAATCTCATTTTTCGTGCCACCTATACGGATGTTGGGATTATTGTAGCCCATATCCTCCAGCGCCTCGCGCGCTTTCTCGATCTTTGCATTGGGTGCCAGTGAAATATCCAGGCGGGTTCCGCTTTTAAAGTCGATTCCAAGGTTCAGCCCTTGCCATACAAGGGACACAACACACACCGCCATCACGGCTAGGGCGATGAGCAGATACGTTTTGCGGTGCTTGATGATATCGAACTTATAGGTCACTGATCTCATCCTCCCTTACGCCAAACAATCCTGGCCGCTTAAGCAAATTGGACCGAACCAAGAGCGTCATCATGATCCGCGACAGCGCCACAGCAGTGAGGAAGCTGACGATAATCCCCACAATCAGCGAAACCGAAAAGCCCTTGACTGCGGAGGTACCGAAGATGAACAGCACAACCGCGGCAATAACGGTCGTGATGTTGGCGTCGAAGATGGTCAGGAACGAACGCTTGGAACCCGCTTTGACCGCACCAGCGATGCTTCGTCCGATCCGGAGTTCGTCGCGAATCCGTTCGTTCATGATGATGTTGGCGTCGACCGCCATCCCGATCCCTAGGATAAACGCGGCGATTCCTGGCAACGTCAGGGTCACATCAAGCAACATGAATGTCAACAGCACGAGGTAAGAGTAAGCGATAAGCGTGATCACGGCGATAAAGCCGGGCAAGCGGTACACACCGATGACGAAAATAAAGATGGCGATAAGCGCGTACAATCCAGCAATCAAACTGTCGCGCAACGAATCAGCGCCAAGCGACGCGTCAACGGAGTAGCTTTGCACTTCTTTCAACTTCAGTGGAATGGCCCCAGCATTGAGCAAGTCGGCCAATTCCTGTGCCTCTTTCACATCTTTTTGCCCCGAGATCTGTGCCTCCCCACCCGCAATGACCGTTTGCACTTGCGGCGCGCTGAGCAGATTGTCATCCAAATAGATCGGAAGTTGTTGTCCTAGGTAGGTGCGCGTAATGTTTTCAAATTTCTTCGGGTCTTTCAACTTTAGCGTCACCACGGGACGGTTTAATTGGTCATAACCCACACCAGCCCCGTTTTCCATGAGGTCTTTCCCTTCCATCAATATCTTTTTACCGGTAGGGTCACGAAAGGTCAGCTTCGCTTGTTTCCCAAGCATTTCACGCGCTTTGTTCTGGTCTTTGACCCCAGCCAGTTGCACGCGAATACGGTTGCCCCCTTCAACGGTGATCTCCGGTTCGCTCACCCCCAACACGTTGATCCGGTTGTTCAACGCAGCAGCGGTGTCCTTCAGGGCATCTAGGCTAACATTTTTTTGTTCCGTTTCATACAGCACTTCAAACCCGCCCTGGAGGTCAAGGCCTTTGGTTATGTTATTCCATACGTCGAGTGTGGTTGTGGCGACAGTGCCCAGTATCACCACCACCATCAGGCAAAAAGCCACCAGTTTGCCCTTGCGAATCTTCATGGTTGCTCCTCCTTTTATGTATCACACCAACATACTCATTATCCGGCGCATCTGAAGGAATGTCAATTTTCAAGGAGCTCACGATTAATGACAAATGGGTAAAGTTATTATTTATTTTCCTAATACTCTGTCTAACGTACGCCTAGTCTGATTGTAATGAATGCGTCCAACCCTGTCAAAAAAACGGGGCGAACATTCCCAACTCGATAGAAAATGTTCGCCCGTTTTTTATTTTTGCTCATCATCATCTTTATATACCGACAGCATCAGCCAGTTCATAAACCGATTCGCTTTTAGCGACATGATATCATTAACCAGGCGGTTTAACCGGGGCCAGCCGCGCCGGTAATTTTCGGAGACGCAGGCCCAAATCTGTTCACCCGTCACATTTTCATAACCATACATACGAAATTCGGCCGCTTTGCTGTTGCAGAGATCCTCGATGCATGTCATCAATTCCTGCTCGCTCATGAATTCGCGCTGTGATTGCTTCTGCCGACTGACTGACTTTAACGATCCTTGTCTTGCCATGGTGTTCCTCCTCGCTCTGCGTATCAAAAACCTGCCTTTTGTTCATATCCTCTTTCGGTTTTTAGAATACAAAATCCTACCCGTACATTCCACAATTTTTTTGGCATGAGTCGCACGGACAAGTCATACGTTTTAGTAAACTTTTGCGAAAGAGAGGCCGAACTATGAAAAGCAAGGGATTTTTATACGGGACGCTGATTTTAGTCGGCGCAGGCCTTATCACTAAAATCCTTGGTTTTGTTTATCGGATCGCTCTTTCCCGCATCATCGGGGACGAAGGCATGGGGCTGTTTCAAATGGCGTTTCCCATCCTGGTTTTCACCATTGTGGTCACCACCGCTGGATTGCCGGTGGCCATCTCCAAATTGGTCTCCGAAGCTGAGGCAAAAAACGAAACGGAACGGATTCGCTCCATTCTCATTGTATCGATCTTCATCGTCGTTATCACTAGTGTGTTGATTACCAGTTTTGTCCTGCTCTTCGCTCCATGGATTGCCAAAACGCTACTCACGGACCAACGGGCAGTTTATGCGTTGCTCGGCATCGCACCAATCATTCCTATCATTGCCATCTCTTCGATCTTCCGCGGATATTTTCAGGGGCGGCAAAACATGAGCCCTTACGCCATGTCCACCATCATTGAGCAAACCGTGCGCATTTTTACGGTGTTAATATTAGCCACCATCCTGCTCCCTTACGGTGTTGAATACGCGGCGGCGGGCGCCATGATCGGCATGGTAATCGGCGAATTTGCCGGGCTTTTGTATCTGCTTTATTCATTTAAACGAGATGCTGGGCGCCCCAAATTGCGTAAGCTCTCATTTGCCAAGAAACAACATTCGCAACAATGGCGCGAAAGTCTGCGCGATCTGTTGCGCTTGGCCATTCCTGTCACCACCAGCCGTTTGGTTGGTTCGTTTTCTTATGCGATCGAACCGATTGTCGTTTCGCAAAGTTTGGCTCTCGCCGGCATCGCCACGGCCGCGGCAACTGGGTTGTACGGCCAATTGGAAGGCATGGCGATCCCGCTCGTTTTTTTTCCTTCATTCATCACTTACGCGCTGTCCGTTTCGCTCGTACCGGCGATCAGTGAAGCGGCAGCGCAAAACAATACCCGCTTGGTTTCTCACCGCCTACAACAGGCTGTCCGCTTAAACCTGATTGTGGCATTGCCAAGCGCCTTGCTCATGTATATGCTGGCGGAACCGCTATCCATCCTGCTCTACCGCCAAACCGATGTAGCGCGGCTAATCCAAATCATGGCTCCCTTCACTGTGTTGCATGCCATGCAAGGCCCCTTCGCATCGGTATTGCAAGGATTGGATAACGCGAAAGCCCCCATGCGCAATTCCATCATCGGAGCGGTAGTTAAGACCATCTTGATTTTTGCCCTCGCTTCCCAGCCGGAATTGGGGATCGACGGGGTCGCCTTGGCCATCAATTGCGGCATTGTCATCGTCACGACCCTGCATTTCATCGATATATTAAAAGTCATTTCTTTCCGTCTTCCTTTGAAAGATCTGGGCAAACTGTGCGTCGCCACCGCGGCCACAGGCTTAGTCACCTATACCTGCATCCATATGGAACACTGGACCTTATTCGCCCAAACCGCGGCCGGCTTTTTCGGCAGTTTGTCCATCTACGCGCTGTGCCTAGTGTCGCTCTCACTGATCCGCAAAGATGACGTGCGGCGTATTCCCTATGTCGGCAAATGGATGGCCAAATGCCTGCCCCATTAACGCGTTGGGCGGTCCTTCCGATCAATGTACAACCGCCCTTCGTAGTTCACCGCCGCATAAAACACCTCTTTAAAATCTTTCAAACCCCGCTTTTGGATTTCCGCCTTGAGCCAAAAGCGGTTTTGCCCCAACTTTTTGAGTCCTTCTTCCTGCACCTTCCCGTCGATGATCACGGGGATAGGCATCCGAAACTGTTTGAGATCCCGTCTCACATCCTCCTTGAATGCAGGCCGTTTCTCCTCTTTAGGAAACACGCTCAGCTTCCCTGTCGTTTCCAACACCGCAAATTCCACATCGGAGACATCGGGAATGTTTTTTTCCCGCAACTGGGTGAGCAAATCATCCAGATTGTATCGCAACTTGGCCATATTCTTGTCGACGATTTTCCCATTTTCAATCAACGGAACCGGACTACCCTCCACCCAATTCCGAATCCGTTCGCTTTTAATCAAAATGAAGGATAACAAAATTTGCAAAGCAGCTAACAGGATGATCGGGGAAATCCAGGTGATCAGCGGTTCCTCTTTGTTTTCGATGGCCATGGACGAAATGTCGGCAATCATGAAAGAAACAACCAAATCAAAAATCGACAACTTACCGATCTCCCGTTTCCCCATGACACGCATGATGACTAGGAGAAACACATAAATGAATACGGTGCGCAAGAGGATAGACCCCATGTTTCGGCAACCTCCTTTCATCCAGACTTACAGGCTCCCCTTACATCGCTCCACGTGACGTAATTCACCGGTTAGTTTCCGCAGCGCGATCCATTTTTATGTCTGACCCGGACAGTGATATTTTGGACTCGCCTGTCATAACATGTACCAACTTGCCCAAAGGAGGTCAGAGGATGAAAGAAGCTTTGTTTGACACTGCAAAAAAGGGATGGCAATCCCCTTGGCTTGTGGGCCAATGTTGGATCTGGGGAATCATTTTGTTCTGCTCTTTCCTCGCCGCGTTGGGCCTCAGATATACGTCGTTGCCGTCAGACAATGTGACAGCCATTTCCTACATTGTGAACGCAGGCGCTCTCTTCGCCGGCGGACTGGCTTCCGGACGCCGCGCGGGGCGGAAAGGATGGATGATAGGCGGAATTCAAGGCGTGCTGTTCGTGTTATTGGTCTGGCTGCTGAGCTTCTTGGCGTTTGACGCGGCCCCTACCATCAACCCGTTGGCTTTTCTCTGCTTCGCCTTCGCCGTCGGTGGGTTGGGCGGCATGATCGGCGTAAACACTAAACCATGACCAAAACACAAACCGCCTTCCTCCGTCCAATTGGCGAGAGAAGGCGGTTTGTTGTGCTAGGTTACTGATCCCGTGGTGCGATACACATCTTGATACGGTTTTTTCGCCGACTGTTCATAAACGGTGATGCGATCGGCGTGAAGTAGCGTGGCACCGATGTCATCCAAGCCTTTCAGCAGTCGCTCACGCCGGTAAGGGTCGACTTGGAATCTCCATGTCGTGCCTTCATCGTCCCGCACCACTTGCGCTTCCAAATCCACTTCCAAGCGGTACTGCCCCCGCCCCGCTTGTTGGAAAAGGTGCTCCACATCCTTTTCTGGCAACACGATGGGCAACATGCCATTCTTAAAACAGTTGTTGTGAAAAATGTCGGCAAACGAGGGGGCGATGATCACTTTAAAACCATAATCGGCCAGCGCCCAAGGTGCGTGCTCGCGCGATGATCCGCAACCGAAATTGTTGCGGGCGAGGAGGATGCTCGCTCCAGCATAACGTGGCTGATTCAGCACGAAAGACGGGTCAGGTTCCCCATTGGGCAAATAGCGCCAATCATAGAAGAGAAATTGTCCAAACCCAGATCGCTCCACCCGCTTCAAAAACTGTTTAGGAATGATTGCGTCCGTATCCACATTAGGCCGATCCAACGGTGCAACAATGCCTTGGTGACGAACAAATACCTCCATCAGTTAACCTCCTCCAGCTTCTGTAATTGCCCCGGCTCCACAAATCGACCAGCGATCGCCGCGGCGGCAGCTGTGACCGGAGACACGAGATGGGTGCGCGCTCCCCGCCCTTGCCTTCCTTCAAAGTTCCGATTTGAAGTGGAAGCACACCGTTCCCCCGCCGGTACCACATCGGGGTTCATCGCCAAACACATACTACAACCCGGCTCACGCCATTCAAAACCCGCTGTGATGAAAATCTCATGCAATCCTTCCTGTTCCGCTTGCCGTTTAACTTGTTTTGAACCGGGAACCACGATGGCCCGGACTTTTGGTGATACCTTATGTCCTCGTACCACTTGTGCTGCAAGACGCAGGTCTTCTATCCGCGAGTTGGTACAAGAGCCGATAAATACGTGCTGGATCGGGATGTCCGAAATCTTGGTGCCGGGTTCAAGCCCCATGTAAGCCAACGCTTGCCTTGCCGCAAGCCGTTCCATTTCTGTGGGGAAGGTATCAGGATCAGGTACGATACCATTGATACTAGTGCCCATGCCGGGATGGGTTCCCCATGTGACCTGGGGTTCCAAAGCAGAAACATCAAACTGGATCACCCGGTCGAAGACCGCATCGGGATCTGTAACCAATTCCCGCCACAACTTCACACAGGCGTCGAAATCCTCCCCCTTCGGCGCATAGGGACGGCCTTTTAAATAAGCAAACGTCGTCTCATCCGGTTCGATCAGACCTGCCCGGGCCCCGGCTTCAATCGACATGTTGCAGATGGTCATCCGTTCTTCCATCGACATGGCTCGAACTGCTTCACCTGCAAATTGGATCACATGGCCTGTGCCGAAATCAACCCCATATTGAGCGATCAAACCGAGGATCACATCTTTGGCGGTCACACCTGGGCGTGGTCGACCAGTTAATTCAACCAACAGCGTTCGAGGCTTTGTTTGCCACAAGCATTGAGTCGCCAGCACATGCTCCAGTTCACTAGTACCAATGCCGAACGCCAGTGCACCAAACGCGCCATGCGTCGATGTGTGGCTATCTCCGCATACAATCGTCTTGCCTGGTAGCGTCAACCCTAATTCCGGGCCGATGACGTGGACAATCCCTTGTTCTTCGCTATGCAAATCGGCCAAAGAAATCCCAAACGCCTCACAGTTCATTTGCAAGGTTTCAATCTGCTTGCCCGCTATCGGATCTGTCACAGTAAATGGATTGTCGGTCGGCACATTGTGATCCATGGTCGCGAACGTAAGTTCAGGCCGTCGCACTTTCCTACCAGCCATGCGCAACCCTTCAAACGCTTGCGGCGAGGTGACCTCATGCACTAAATGCAAATCAATGTACAGTAGATGCGGCTTGCCTTCTTCCGCGACAACCACATGTTGCTCCCAAATCTTATCAAACATTGTTTTACCCGCCACATCTGATCCCTCCCCTTTTTGCATATTGTGCCAATGCTTCGCGCACCTTGGCTCCCATCTCCGACGTGGTTAAGCGAGCCGTTCCCGGCTCACCCAAATCTTCCGTTCGCCATCCTTCAGCCAGTACCGACTCAATCGCGGATTGGATGGCATCCGCCTCTCTAGCCCAACCCGCCGTTTGGCGCAACATCATGGCGACGGACAAAAACATGGCCAATGGATTGGCTTTGTTTTGACCCGCGATATCAGGCGCAGAGCCATGAATCGGTTCATACAGCCCCGGACCCGTCTCACTGAGGCTGGCGGAAGGCAACATACCAATCGAACCAGTGATCATCGCGGCTTCGTCACTCAATATGTCCCCAAACATGTTTTCCGTCACGATCACATCAAAACGGCTTGGACATTTGATCAATTGCATCGCCGCATTATCCACCAACAAGTGGTTCAAAGTCACATCGGGATATTCAAGTGCCAACCGTTCCGCCGTTTCCCGCCATAACCGGCTAGTTTCTAGTACGTTAGCTTTATCCACCGATGTCAGGAGGCGGCGACGCTGGCGGGCCATCTCAAATCCGAGCCGCAAGATTCGCTCGATTTCCGCTTCTGTGTAGTGCAAGGTGTCAACTGCTTCCCATTCCTGCCCGCTCCGACGACGTTCCTTCGGGGTACCAAAATATAAGCCACCGGTCAACTCCCGCACGATCACCATGTCTACATCCTGCAACAGCTCCCCCTTCAACGGGGATGCTCCCTCCAAGCCAGCAAAGACGGTAATCGGACGCAGATTGGCGTAAAGCCCAAGTTCTTTGCGCAAAGCGAGTAAGCCCGCTTCTGGGCGCAAATGACCTGGTTGGCCATCCCACTTGGGGCCGCCAACCGCCCCTAACAAAACGGCATCGCTGGTGCGGCATAATTGAAGCGTCGCTTTTGGCAACGGCGTCCCCTCTTCATCAATGGCTGCCCCACCGATTTGCCCGTACTGAATTTCAATGTTCCGTTGAAAGAGGCGAACGATTTCTTCCAGCAAATTCACCGTCTCTCTCGTGATCTCGGGACCGATTCCGTCACCCGGTAACACGGCAACGCGCATACTTCCCACATCCTTTCTGTTAATGATGGTTCGTCGCTAATACAGCTCCTGCCCGCACTTTTACCATGATGCGGTTGATCGCATCCAACAACGCTTTGGCCGAAGCGCCGAGCACGTCATTGTCGATGCCACGCCCTGTTCCGACATGGCCTTGGTGCTTCACTTTGACATAGACTTCTGCCAGCGAATCGATGCCAGACGTAGTCGATTGGATGCGATAGTCCATCAGCTCGATCGGCTCGGGAAGCAAGCGCTGGATCGTCTGATAAATCGCTTCGACACTGCCGTTTCCGGTAGCCGCTTCTTGGACGAACTCCCCTTCTGGCGTCTTGATTCCAATCGTGGCCGTGGATACGCCTTGCGCGCCATAATGCACTTGCAGAAAAACGAGTTCGTACGCATCAGCCCCTTTCTCTTTGCCAGTCAAATCAGCTGCCAGGGCCATGATATCCTCATCTGTAACCTCTTTGCGCTTTTCCGTCAATTCTTTGAAGTGTTTGAACAGAAGATGGAACCGTTCATCGTCCAATTGAATCCCCAATTCTTCACACTTGTTTCGGAACGCGTGACGTCCTGAATGCTTACCGAGCACGATGGCATTGGAAGAAAGGCCGATCATTTCTGGGCGGATGATCTCATAGGTCAGCTTGTTTTTTAGTACCCCGTCTTGATGAATGCCCGATTCATGCGCAAACGCATTGGCTCCGACCACCGCTTTGTTGGGAGGGACAGCTAAGCCGGTGTACTTACTAACCAAACGGCTAGTACGTACTATTTGGTTTAGTTCCAGCCCTGTTTCGGCTTGGTACACTTGTTTGCGAATGGCCAGCGCAATGGCGATTTCTTCGAGTGAAGCGTTGCCGGCCCGCTCACCAATGCCATTAATCGTGCACTCGATCTGCTCCGCCCCTCCCTCGATCGATGCCAAGGAGTTGGCCACTGCCAAGCCCAGATCATCATGACAGTGGGCCGAAAGCTTGGCGCGGTGGATGTTGGGCACTCGCTCCCGCAAATAGCGGAACATCCCAGCATATTCTTGCGGCGTGGCGTAACCGACTGTATCGGGTAGATTGACCACTGTCGCACCCGCATCGATCACTTTTGTCACAATCTCGACGAGAAAATCCCAATCGCTTCGCGTCGCGTCTTCAGCCGACCATTCCACATTGCTAGTGAAGTTCGCGGCATATCGGACTGACTCGACCGCCTTTTGCACTACTTGTTCTGGCGTCATCCGCAACTTATGCTCCATATGGATCGGCGATGTTGCGATAAATACATGGATGCGGGGGTTACCCCCCTCTTTGATCGCCTCCCAGGCCGCATCGATGTCATTTTTCGTGGAGCGTGCCAAGGCGGCGACAGAACATTTTCGAATCGTACGGGCGATTCTTTGTACTGATAGGAAATCACCTCGTGAGGACGCCGGGAAGCCCGCCTCCATCACATCCACACCCAATCGCTCCAATTGGCAAGCGATCTCCAACTTTTCATCTGCGTGCAGATTGACTCCGGCTGATTGCTCCCCATCCCGCAACGTGGTATCAAAAATCTCGATTTTTCCCATTTTTCGCTCTCCTTTGCATCCTTAAATCTTGAAAGCTCCACCCTCGCCATCGCCAACTTTTCTAATCATGCTTCCCGCAGGTTCACACGCTTGTCGAAAACATCCCTGGCACTTTTGTGCCCCGCTGAACCGTAAGTTGGCGGAAAGCCTCTGTCAACTTCGCCGTAATGGGCCCCGGCTTCCCACTGCCGATGATGCGACCGTCCACATTCACGACCGGAATCATTTCTGCCGCTGTGCCCGTCAGGAAAACTTCATCGGCCACATAGACATCGTGCCGTGTAAACGGAACCTCCGCACAAGGAATTTGAAACGTCTCGCACAACTCCATCACCACATTGCGCGTAATCCCTTCCAGCGCGCCAACATAGGTCGGCGGTGTGCAGATTTTGCCGTTTTTCACAATAAAGATATTATCGCCAGAACCTTCGCACACATATCCATCTTGATTGAGGGTCAACGCTTCATGCACTCCTGCCCGTGCTGCCTCTAGGCGCACCAAGACGTTGTTGAGGTAATTCAATGATTTGATTTTGGGGTTGAGCGCATCCGGGACATTGCGACGAGTCGGAACAGTGACAATTTCCAATCCCTCATCGTAATACCGCTGCGGAAACAAACTTAATTTTTCCGCAATGACAATCACGCTCGCCTGTTTACAATTGCGTGGGTCCAACCCCAGGTCACCCACACCGCGAGATACAACTAATCGAATATAAGCATCGGGCAGGCCATTCTTTTCAAGCGTTTCAACGACGACCGCTTCCATTTCCTCCGGTGTGAGCGGAATGTCGAGCATGATCGACTTGGCCGACTCATATAGCCGGACAATGTGTTCTTTCAGGCAAAAAACGTTGCCAGAATAACAGCGAATCCCCTCAAAGATCCCATCCCCGTATAAAAAGCCATGGTCAAACACGGAAACCACTGCCTCCGACTTGGGAACAAATTCACCATTCAAGTAAACCCATTTTTCCCGCATGTTAAGCTCCCCCTTGTGTTTTATTAATAAGGAAATGAAAAAACCCCCGACTCAACAATCAAATGGCGCGCATTCCTGTCAGGTGCGGCCGGTTCGATTGCTGAGGCGAGGGTTTCGCGGTACCACTCAGCTTCTCCGCTTTCTCGCGAAAACGGACTCGGCGAGTCCAAACGACTCATGCCCGGTAACGGGGGCAACCGTCGCTTTTTACTTGGGGACTGAGCCCTTTTCAAAAGCGCAACTCCAAGGTGAGATTCGAAGTGGGAGGGTGACCGTCTTTTCAGCCTAGAGACAGCTCTCTGTACACACTCTGCACTTCTACTAGTCCTCTTCATCGCTTTTTGGTCTGAGGTAATACCCACTATGTTGTTTTTAAGCAGGAACATTCCCACTTTTCTATCAATTTATTATGTGCATTATAAAACTTCACTCATCCTTTGTCAACAACCCCATCCGTATGGACAATACCAAGCGATTTAAGATTAAAAATCAAACAAATCGTGTTGAAAAATTGGATTTGTCAGATGATATGTTTTGTTAAATGGGATTGTCGCTTACTTATTAAAAACGATTATAAGAAGTCTTCTCTACCTTGTCAACAAGAATTTTTTAATCCGTATTCTCCGTTTTTTATGCCTGATGGCACAGGGCTGAAGCGACCTCCCCCGTATTTGAATAGGGGGATATTCATGATCAGGTCCTCTTTTACTAACGTTAACAAAATAGTTTGATGAAAACAATTTAAATCCAATCAGTTTTGTATAGATTGGTCATAAGAAAAAGCCCTTGGCCTGTTACCAAGGGTTTCCCGAATCCATTATTCCGCTGATTTGGTAGCAGCCGCATCGTCAGCAGTAGCCACACTGTTGATAGCCGAACGCTCAAACACCAAGCGGGTGTTTTCGTTCACTTTCAGCGTAACTTTCTCTTCACTCAAATCCACAATGGTGCCATGCAACCCACCAATGGTGACTACCTTGTCCCCTTTTTTCAGATTGCTCAGCATCTGGTTGCGCTCTTTCTGCCGTTTTTGTTGTGGACGGATCAAAAAGAAATAAAAAGCGACAAACACCAATAGCATAGGGAGTATTCCCATTAATTGTTGACCCATGATTTACCCTCCTGTTCAATTAAAAAGCAGCATTTGGATTCAACGATCCATAATACTTCATCATGAACTCATCGCGGAAATCAAGCAGGCGATCTTCGCGAATCGCTTGCCGCACTTGCTCCATCAGCTTAAGCAGGAAATACAGGTTGTGATAGGTCGTTAAGCGCAACCCGAACGTTTCATCCGCCTTGATTAGATGGCGCAAGTACGCACGTGTGTAATTGCGGCAGGTGTAACAATCACATGCCGGATCAAGTGGGGTGTAATCCCGCGCGAATTTGGCGTTGCGCACTACCAATCGGCCTTGGCTAGTCATGGTGGTTCCGTTGCGCGCAATTCGCGTCGGCAATACACAGTCAAACATGTCAATTCCCAAAATCGCCCCTTGGATGAGGGCATCCGGCGAACCGACACCCATCAAGTAGCGTGGTTTGTGCTCAGGCAGATGTGGTGTGGTATAAGATAACACTTCATACATGACCTCTTTGGGCTCGCCTACGCTCAAACCACCAACCGCATACCCCGGCAAGTCCAATTCCACCAATTGCTTGGCACTCTCTTCGCGCAGGTCTTGATGCATGCCTCCTTGCACAATCCCAAACAGCGCCTGGTCATGCGGTCGTGCGTGTGCTTTGATGCAACGCTTCAACCAGCGGTATGTACGTTCGGTGGAAGCTTTAACATACGCTTTTTCAGCCGGGTGTGGCGGACATTCATCAAAAGCCATGATGATATCCGCTCCGAGCGCGTTTTGGATTTCCATCGCCTTTTCCGGGCTGATGAACAGCTTTTCCCCGCTTAAATGCGAACGGAATGTTACCCCTTCTTCTGTGATGTTGCGCAGCTGGCTCAGGCTGAACACCTGAAATCCACCGCTATCGGTCAGGATGGGCCGATCCCAATTCATGAAGGAATGAAGGCCACCCGCTTCTTTGACAATGTCATGCCCCGGACGCAAAAAGAGATGATAAGTGTTGGACAAGATAATTTGCGCGTTCATCTCTTTCAATTCTTCCGGGCTCATTGTCTTAACGGTGGCTTGCGTTCCCACAGGCATGAAGATCGGCGTCTCGATTGTCCCGTGCGGTGTATGTAAACGGCCCAAGCGGGCACCAGACTGCTTGCATGTTTTAATCAGTTCATACCGAACAGCCAAGATGTTTCCTCCTACCAAATTTGCGTCGCTAATAACCATTATAGAGATGATCACATCAAATAATCAACATCGCATCTCCAAAACTGAAGAATCGGTACCGCTGTTTCACCGCTTCTTCGTAAGCCTTCATGATCAATTCCCTTGTCGCGAAAGCGCTCACCAGCATAAGCAGGGTAGACTGCGGCAGGTGGAAATTGGTGACCAAGCCGTCAACTACCTGATAAACATAACCGGGATAGATGAAGATATCCGTCCAGCCGCTATCGGCCCGCACCTCTCCGCCGTGGCGGGAGGCCACCGTTTCTAGCGTGCGCACAGAAGTGGTTCCGACCGCAATCACCCGCTTCCCTTGTCGCTTGGCCTCATTGATGAGGGCAGCTGTTTCTTGGCTCAGCTCATAATACTCAGCATGCATGTGATGATCTTCCACTCTTTCCACCGTCACCGGCCGAAATGTGCCCAAGCCGACGTGAAGGGTTACAAACGCCAGTTTCACCCCTTTTTGCTTCGCTTGCTCCAGCAACTCCGGAGTGAAATGCAATCCCGCCGTGGGCGCCGCCGCCGAGCCAATCACCCTAGAAAAAACGGTCTGATAACGCTCCGGATCGTCCAATTGCTCATGAATGTAAGGAGGCAGAGGCATTTGGCCCAATTCTTGAAACAGCGACTCTACATCGTCTACCTCGTATTCCAAGCGAAACACACGGCCGCCCGCCACCTCAGTAGATGCCTCGGCCACTGCCCGCAAACGCCCGCCGCCAAAGCAGACCACCGTTCCTTCTTTTACTCGCTTGGCCGGTTTGACCAACGCTTCCCAACGGTCTTCTCCAAGCGGCTTAAGCAAAAGCAGTTCGATTTTGGCGCCCGTCTCCTCTTTGACTCCGATCAATCTGGCTGGCCGAACCCGACTGTCATTCAGCACCAACACGTCTCCAGCTTCCAAATAATCAAGCAAATGCGGAAACCGGGTGTGCTCCCACGTCTGGCGCTTGCGGTCAACCACCATGAGGCGGGAGCCCGTCCGGTCCTTGATCGGGGTTTGGGCGATTAATTCTTGCGGCAATTCAAAGTGATATTGTGCTACGTCCATCTTGATCCCTTCTCTCAAACAATTCAAACCTTCCACTTGTCCCGTAGCTTGTCTGTTCAAGCCCATAACGGGACAAGTCCAACCCACCCGAAAAGCGGCGGCCATCTAGGGCATCACTCACCGCTTCCGGAGAAACGAAAAGGCGGGTGGCTGTTGAAACGGTTCGCCACCCACCCCCGCTGACTGCTCTCTAACGAAAAAAACGAATCAGATAACTAACCAACGACAAAATCACACTGATGAGAATGCAAGTCATGATCGGAAAATAAATCTTCACTTGCTCCTTTTCAACCACGACATCCCCGGGTAAGCGGCCCAGAGGCAAATACTTGCCGCCTACTTGCCATATCAGGCCGACCACAACCAGGATGACGCCGATGATGATGAAGGTTTTCGCCACAGGATTCATTTAGGCCACTCCACTTGTAAATGTTCGCAACAGCGCATGGTGACCATCCGCCCGCGCGGGGTGCGTTGCAAAAAGCCGATTTGCATCAAATACGGCTCGTACACGTCCTCAATCGTGTGCGATTCCTCACCGATCGTCGCCGCGAGCGTTTCCAGACCAACTGGGCCACCGCGAAACTTTTCGATGATTGTCATCAACAGCCGATGATCCACATGATCTAACCCCATTTTATCCACTTGGATGCGATCCAATGCGTCACGGGCTCCCGCTTCGGTGATGATTCCCTCTCCGCGTACTTGCACGAAATCGCGCACCCGTTTCAGCAAACGGTTGGCAATCCGCGGCGTCCCCCTTGCTCTGGACGCGATTTCAACCGCTCCCGCTTCCTGGATCGGCACCTGCAACAAATCGGCCGCCCGGGAAACGATCAAGGTCAATTCTTCCACTGTATAATACTCTAAGCGGCTCATTACGCCAAACCGATCCCTGAGCGGCGAAGATAGCGAACCGGCCCGCGTCGTCGCCCCCACCAGCGTAAACGGGGGCAAATCCAACCGGACAGAGCGCGCGCTCGGTCCCTTCCCAATCACAATGTCGAGCGCGAAATCTTCCATCGCCGGATAAAGCACTTCCTCCACTGACCGGTTCAAACGGTGAATTTCGTCGATAAACAACAGATCATGTGGTTGCAAATTGGTCAAAATGGCTGCAAGGTCACCCGGTCGCTCAATCGCCGGCCCCGAAGTGGTGCGTATGCTAACCCCCAATTCGTTGGCGATGATATTGGAGAGCGTCGTCTTCCCCAATCCAGGCGGCCCGTACAACAGCACATGATCCAACGCCTCGCCCCGCATTTTGGCCGCTTCGATATAGACTTTAAGATTCTCTTTGACCCGCGACTGCCCGATATATTCACTGAAAAAACGAGGGCGCAGACTAAATTCGGCCATTTCTTCGTCTTCGTTGGTCAATTTGGCCGAGATGATGCGGTCATCCATCGTCCGTCCCCCCTCATCGCTTCATCATCGCCTGCAACGCTTTCTTGATCCACTCTTCCGTGGACACGGACGCGTCAATCGTTTGTCCGCTTTCGCGCACCGCCCACTCCGCCTCTTCCTCATTATAGCCAAGGGCTAACAGGGCATCAATCACGTCGCGCTCCGCGTTTGGCACCACTGGTGGCAACGATGCGGTTTCGGCGGCCAGATCCAGGCCTGGCTCCCAACCCAGTTTGGCCAGCTTGTCCTTCAGGTCAAGCACCAACCGTTGCGCCGTTTTCTTGCCGACCCCAGGGAGCTTGGTCAAGGTTTTGACGTCTTCAATATGTATCGCTCGAACCAAAGCTTCTGGCGACATATGCGTCAACATGGCCAAGGCCGCTTTCGGCCCGACGCCGGACACTTCCAACAGCAGGCGGAACAGGTTGCGCTCCCGCTTGGTTTTGAAGCCATAAAGCAACTGCGCGTCTTCCCGCACCACAAAATGGGTGTACAGCATCACCTCTTCCCCGTCAGCAAACGCAAACGGATTGGGGACGAACACTTGATGGCCAAGCCCACGCACATCAACCGCCAGATAGTCGGCTTCGTGGTACACGACTTCCCCTTTGACGAATTCAATCATGATTTCATTCCCCACTTGCTTATCTTATGTATCGATTGCGATGAATGCGCTTCGCAGATGGCGATGGCCAACGCGTCGGCAACATCGTCCGGCTTAGGCGCGCGCGGCAGATTCAGAAGCATTTTCACCATCTCCTGCACCTGCTTTTTTTCAGCCTGCCCATACCCGACCACCGCCATTTTTACTTGCAACGGCGTGTACTCCGTGATCGGCACGCCGGCTTCCTCCGCGGCCAGCATCATCACTCCACGCGCTTGCCCTACCGTGAACGCCGTGGTCACATTGCGGTTGAAAAACAACTTTTCAATCGCGACCACGTCGGGTTGAAAAACGCGAAACAGCTTGGTGCACGCGTCATAAATCTGTTTCAATCTGGTTGCGGTCGGCAAGTCGGCTTCCGTTTGGATGCTGCCGTATTCAACCGCCTTCAAATGGTTTCCCCTCCGGTCCAACACACCAAACCCGACGATGGCGATCCCCGGATCAATTCCCATGATTCGCATGGTTTGAAGCCCCTCTCCATAAAGCGAACATTCATTCTCAGCAAATTATACCATACCCGGACAAAAAAAAGAGCCCTGCACGAAAGAACGCGCACAGCTTGTCTTAGGACGGGTTCGGGCAAATGAAGTTAAAGTAGGTGAGGGGGTGAAAAAGATCTTTGCAATAGCGAATAGGAACGTCCTTAGTGAATATCTTTCTTTTTAAACCGGCCGCCGCGCACATCATGGACATGCCCTATGGCCAAAAAGGCTTCGTGGTCGATCTCTTCAACGATTTCTTTGAGCTTGGCTTCTTCTAGACGGGTCACCACGCAGAAGATCACTTCCTTATCCTCTCCCGTGTAAGCGCCTTCAGCATTAAAATAAGTAACCCCTCGCCCCAATCTGCTCAATAGGGCGTCTCCGATGGCCCTGGATTTCTCGCTAATAATCCAAACCGACCGTGTTTCATTAAATCCTTCGATGGTGATGTCAATCATTTTGAACGCGATATAATAAGCGATCAGCGAGTACATGGCCCGATCCCAACCAAACACAAAGCCAGCGCTACCCAGAATGAACAAGTTGAAAAACATCACAATCTGGCCCACCGAAAACGGGGACTGCTTGGTGAGCAAGATGGCCATCACTTCCGTGCCGTCTAACGATCCACCGTACCGAATGACAATCCCGACGCCAATCCCTACGATGATCCCGCCGAATACGGCAGCCAACAGCGGATCATTCGTCACCTTGTCCACATGATGAAACAAGGAAGTGCTGACCGCCATAGTCAACACACCCAACAATGTGGACAAAGCGAACGTTTTCCCGATCTGCTTATATCCGAATAAAAAGAAAGGCAGGTTGAGAACGAGCAAGAACAGTCCCAGATTCAACCCTGTCAGATAAGATAAAATGATAGATATCCCCACGATGCCGCCGTCGATGACGTTGTTGGGCACCATGAACAGTTCCAAACCGATGGCAACCAAAACGGCGCCAATCATAATCAAAATGATGTGCCTGAACAGATACCAAGACCTGCTTTTCTTCTTCTCCATGATCCTCAGTGTCCTCCATTTACAAACCCATTTCACGATTTGCTACATAAACGGCATAAGTTGCAGAACCGACTCCTGTATGCTCACGGATTACCTGTTTCGGAATATGCTTGGATATCGTACAATTGGTCGATGGTGACAAATTCATATCCGTTATCTCTCAAGTAAGCGATAATCCGGGGCAACGCTTTAACCGTGTTTTCGATTTGCGGTCCACCGAAGGAGTGCTGCAAAACGATGCCGCCCGCTTCAATATCCTTTTTCACTTTATTGACGATATCATCGGAAGAGTTTCCTTCCTGCCAATCCAGTGTGTCCACATTCCATGGGATCATTTTGTAACCCTTTTTGGTTAGATGGGCAGTGATTTTCTCATCAATCACCCCAAATGGCGGACGGAAGAAGAGGGGTTTTTTGTGGATGGCGTGGTAGATCAAAGCGTCAGTAAGTTTGATCTCAGCATCCAGCTGGGCCATGGTGAGCTTGGTAAGTTCTCGGTGAGAGTAAGAATGATTTCCTACCACATGCCCTTCCCGCACCATCCGCCGCACCACTTTCGGGTACTTTTGAACCATCTTGCCCACCACAAAAAACGTGGCTGGAACCCGTTCTTTCTTTAGGACAGATAACACTTGGGGGGTGTATTGCAAATCAGGGCCATCGTCAAACGTCAATGCTACTCGTTTGCGCAAACGCGGGTGTGCTGGTATAGCTGTCTTCTTTGCATCAGCTGCCATCGGCGGTTTGCCCAACATCACATCCTTGGCCCCGCTCAAACGATGCTGTTCAACCGGCTGGCGCGGTAGCTGGCCGTTTCCAGAGGATGTCTTCTGTTCCTGCCGGGCTTTTTGCACATATTTTGTCGCCGCGAGGAGCGCCTCATCATTTTGTATGCAGCCGATCAGGCAGACCGCACACAATCCCAATATCCCCCATTTCATTTTCCGTTGATCTGGCATTCCATTCACTCCTACTGTACGCAGAAATCTCCAAATCAATCGATGTTAGCGCAAAGGGATGGGTTCTGTACGGAACAACTACTTTTAATGTCTGCACTCTCGGTTCGGCAAGTATAAACGAATGCTGGGGGCAGATTCATCGGTACGAACTCCAAGGACATCTCTGCAAACCACTCGGAAAACTGGCGCTTCATCTGCAACGAATATTGGAAAGCGACAAACATCCCCCCTGGTTTCAACGCGCCCGTCACTTGCTCCAGCAACGCGTCTCTCAAACCCTGCGAAAAACAGGCGAACGGAAGACCCGAGACGATCACGTCAACCTGATTTCTTCCCAACTTGTTCTGTTCAAGCACCCGGAGCAACTCCAATGCGTCCGATTCGATCTGGAACTGCGGAAAACGCGTTTGCAGTGACTTTCGCAACGGTTCATCTTGCTCAAAAATCATCACATGTGAACCTGGTTGCGCAAATTGAGCTAGCGCCTTGGTAAACACTCCTGTGCCCGCTCCCAATTCCACGATGGTCGATGCAGAAGAAAACGGAATCTTGCTCATCATCGCCTTGGTCAAGTAGCGGGAGCTGGGAGCCACGCTTCCCACCAGATGTGGGGTTTTAATAAACGTATGAAAAAAACGTAACCGTTCTACCCATGGTTGAGACAAAATGGTCATACTCCCCATCCCTTTCCTAATGCCGATTAATCCAATTGGATTTATAATATTATTCTATCCCGTTGCTGTTTCTTCTACAAGCGTCCCCTTGACCCACCTTTTGTATAACTGAGAAATTTGGGCAATGGCGCCAGCCGCCCGCGCCCTAAGCGACCGGAAAGTGATCACTTCCACACGCAAAAAATGGTAGGATAAAAGGCAAACGCTATCTAGCAAGAAGAAAAGAGGGTTGGTCATGAAGAGTCGTGTGTCCACCGACTTCATATTGTTGTTCATTGCCTTCGTCTGGGGCGCCACTTTCGTCATCGTGCAGGACACCATTCACACCTTGCCGCCATTTTGGTATCTCACCTTCCGCTTCTCGCTGGCAGCCGCCGTGTTGCTCATCTTCGCCTTCCGGCCAGATCACACGAAATTTTCGATAAATTGGCAACACCATTTGCTGGCTGGTTCGATATTGGGCTTCTTTTTGTTTGCCGGCTACGCGCTACAAACGCTCAGTCTGTTTTATACCACTTCGGGCAAGTCTGGGTTCCTCACCGGCATTTCCGTCGCCTTGGTTCCCTTTTTGGCCAAACCGATCTTAAAAACCGCGATTACGCCGAATGGGCTCATCGGTGTGACCATGGCCGTCATCGGACTATACTTGCTCGCTTTCACGGATTTCCATTCCATCAACACCGGCGATCTACTCGCTTTTCTCTGCGCCATCTTTTTCGCTTTGCAAATCGTCTACACCGGCAAATACTCTCCCCACGCTAACCCCCTTCTCTTGGTTGCGATTCAGTTGAGCGCGGTTTCCTTATTAAGCTTCTTCTCTGCGCTCCAGTTCGAACCCTGGAAAGAGGTGTGGCGCGCGGACATTCTCTTTAAACCCCTTGTCTTGGTGACATTGTTGATCACTTCCTTGTTGGCGACCACCTTGGCATTCATCGCGCAAACCCATGTGCAGAAAGTGGCCCACCCCACCCGCGTCGCCCTCATATTCGCCATGGAACCCGTTTTCGCTGCGCTCGCTGATTATATTTGGTTTGGCACCGAACTAAGCTGGCGCGCGATGCTGGGCTGCTTATGCATCTTGGCTGGCATGATCGTGGCCGAATTACCGCGGTCTCTACTTCATCGCCACAAGTGAACCCAATCACACTCACCCTAACTCCATGATGAACACCCTGCCCCTTTGTGCACGATAAAAGTGCATCAGGGTGCAGGGTGGTTGCTTTTGAAGGGCAAACTCTTTTTTGAGCAACAACTTATTCATTGACAATATAGAAAGACTTTAACTAGAATATAATTAATCCGAGTTTTGCACTAAACCAACTTATATGCATTCGTGCATAATCTATGCATATGGACAAAGATTGATGAAAACATTGGAAATCGTTCTCGGGAGGAGACCATTATGAACCGGATTCGCGCGAGTTTGATTGTTCTCTTTATTTTGCCGTTATTGTTCATAAGCGCTTGCCAACCGGCAAATAAAAAAGAGACGCACTATCCTCTCCGCGTAACCACGACCACCGGTATGATCGCCGACATCGTGAAAAACGTGGGAGGCAAGCACGTCCAAGTCACAAGCCTCATGGGTCCCGGAGTAGATCCACATTTGTTTAAAGCATCCCAAGGCGATCTTCAGAAACTGGATGACGCGGATCTGATTTTTTATAACGGACTCCATTTGGAAGGGAAAATGGGAGAAATACTAAGGAAAATCGGAAAAACAAAATCCGTGGTGGCTGTTTCCGACCATCTTCCCAAAAGCAAACTGCTCACTGCTGAAAAAGATCAATTAGACCCCCACATCTGGTTTGATGTCCAACTGTGGATGGAAGCAACCAACCGGGTCAAACAGACGTTGAGCCAAATCGATCCCCAGCACCGACAAGATTACGAGCGCCAAACTCAGCAGTATTTGGCAAAGCTGGAACAATTGGATGAATACGCTCGCCAGCAAATCGGCTCCATCCCCAAAAGACAACGCGTGCTGGTTACTGCGCATGACGCATTTGGCTATTTTGGCCGCGCCTACGACATGGAAGTGGTGGGCTTGCAAGGAATCAACACCACGGCTGAATATGGCATTGCCGATGTTTCCGGCTTGGTAGACTTGCTCACTTCGCGCAAAATCAAAGCGGTATTCGTGGAATCAAGCGTGCCGAAGCGCTCCATCGAAGCGGTTGTGCAAGGTGCCCGGCAACGGGGGCATCACGTGCGCATCGGGGGACAGCTGTTTTCGGATGCGATGGGCGAAACCGGAACGCCAGCTGGAACCTATATCGGCATGGTGCGGCACAATGTTGATGTCATTACGGAAGCATTAAAATAAATGTAAATGGGGTGAACGACAATGAAACAAAAACATGCGGCACCCGTGTCTGTGGAGCGTTTATCCGTCGCATACCATAAAAAACCGGTGTTAAGAGAGATCACTTATGCTTCGCCTGAAGGGGAGCTGATTGGGATCATCGGTCCTAACGGCGCAGGAAAATCCACCTTCATAAAAGCCGTATTGGGCTTATTACCTCTCACCGGCGGCACAGTCCACATCTACGGGCAGCCCTATCGAGCCACTCAGCAACTGATCGGCTATGTTCCCCAACGCGAATCCGTCGACTGGGATTTCCCGACCGACGTTCTTGATGTGGTGATGATGGGAAGATACGGGAAGTTGGGATGGTTTAAACGCCCTGGAAAACCAGACCGCGACATCGCCATGGCTTGCCTTGATAAAGTGGGGATGGCCGACTTTGCCAAACGGCAAATTAGCCAACTGTCGGGCGGACAGCAACAACGGGTATTTCTGGCACGGGCGCTCGCCCAAGACGCAACCATCTACTTTATGGATGAACCATTCGCAGGCGTGGATGCTGCTACGGAAAAAGCAATCATCCAGGTGTTGCAGGAACTGAGAGCCCATAACAAAACCGTGTTTGTCGTGCATCATGACCTGCAAACGGTCACCGATTACTTTGATTCAGTCATCCTTCTTAACATGCGGCTAATCGCGGCGGGACCCACCAAAGAGACATTCACCGTGGAAAACCTGCAAAAAACTTACGGCGGACGGCTCGCTATATTGCCTAGACAGTTTGATTTGACAATGATGGGGTGAAATCATGTTCGAACCAAATGCATTATGGGTTGTCGCGGGCACCAGCGTGTTAGGCCTGACCAGCGGCATCATCGGCAGTTTCGCCTTTTTGCGAAAACGGGGGTTGATGGGGGATGTTCTTTCTCACGCCGCGTTGCCGGGCATCTGTTTGGCATTTATGGTCACAGGCACGAAAAATATGTTTGCGTTTTTAATCGGTGCGCTGCTCACCGGTCTGGTCGCATCATTTGCGATCAACTTCATCACGGCACACTCGCGCATCAAAGAAGATACCGCCTTGGGACTCACTTTGTCTGTCTTCTTCGGGTTGGGCATTGTGTTACTCACGCAAATCCAACACAGCCCTAACGGAAACCAAAGCGGTCTGGACAAATTTTTATTCGGGCAAGCCGCGGCGATCATCCAGTCGGACTTGTTGTGGTTGGGCATCATATCACTTTTATTAATCACTCTTTGCGCGCTGTTTTTCAAGGAACTGAAACTTCTTTCGTTCGATCCGGCCTTTGCCAAAAGCATCGGTTTTCCTTTGCGCCCTTTGGAATTCCTGTTCATGTTACTGTTAGTCACCACGGTGGTCATCGGCTTGCAAGCGGCGGGCGTGATCTTGATGGCCGCGCTCCTGATCACCCCGGCCGCCGCCGCCCGTTATTGGACGGAAAGGCTTGGGCAGATGGTTGTCATCGCCGCATGTTTTGGCGGACTCTCAGGTTTGCTCGGCTCTTGGATCAGCACGTTTGGCACGCAATTGTCCACTGGTCCGATCATTGTGCTGTCGTCCACTGCGCTGTTTTTCCTGTCGATGTTATGCGCACCCCGGCGTGGTCTGATCGCTAAAGGCTGGCGTGCAGCCCGTCTGAAAACGAAGTTGGCCGAAGAAGCGGCTTTGACCGCCTTATACGCCTGGATGGAGCGGAATCAACAACCCGCGATTCCCGAGTCGGAGTTACCAGCCATCTTGCTTGAAGCCAAGTTGTCCCCCAAACAGCTGGACAACTTGGTGCGCAAAGGCTGGCTATGCAGGCAGGATGGGGAGCTCACATTTAGCGAAACCGGTTGGAAAGAAGCTTACAACACCACGTTGTTCCAACGGTTGATGGAAGTGTGGGCCATGTACGAAACCTCCATCGACAGCCCGGTTCCCTTGCAAGAAGTCGGGCGCAAAGAAGAGTTCCCCGCGCAATTGCGGCGTACTTTGCTCGGATTGTTGCACAGGCACCAGCATGCGCCTCGATATCTGCCAGATCATCTCGCTCCATCTGAACAGGGGGGATTCTTATGAACGAGCTATGGATCATCCTCACCGGTATGTTGGTAGCCTCCAGTTGCGCTCTGCTTGGATGCTTCCTGATTTTGCGGAAAATGGCGATGGTCGGGGACGCCATCAGCCACGCGGTTCTACCGGGGATCGTCGTCGCGTTTCTCGTCACCGGCGACCGCCATTCGTTTCCTATGCTTTTGGGGGCGGCCGCATTCGGATTGGTTACAACCTTGCTGATCGAGTCGTTGCGCAAATCGGGAGTGCAAGCCGACGCAGCCATTAGCGTCACTTTCACCTCCCTGTTCTCGGTCGGAATCATTTTGGTTTCACTGTTTGCAAGACAAGTCGACTTGGATTTGGATTGCGTTTTGTATGGTGAGATCATCTATGTCCCTTGGGACACCATCATCTGGAACGGTTTGGACTGGGGGCCCAAAGCGGTATGGATTGTAGGAACAACCCTCGTGCTAAACGCACTGGCCATCCTGCTTTTTTATAAACAACTGAAGCTAAGCGCCTTTGACCCCGCCATGGCGGTGGCCCTCGGCATTCCCGTCGCCTTTTTCCACTACCTGCTGATGGGATTGGTATCGGTGACCACCGTCGCTTCGTTTGAAAGCGTAGGGGCCATTCTGGTCGTCGCTATGCTGATCGTTCCAGCGGCAACTGCCTATCTCCTGACCGACCGATTAAGTCGGATGTTGCTATACAGCGTTCTGACTGGTTGTCTCAGTGCGGTCACCGGTTACTTCTTGGCCGGCGCCTTGGACGCTTCGGTTGCTGGGGCCATGACAGTGATGGCAGGTGTCTTTTTCATCCTCGCTTTGTTTCTGTCTCCACGCCACGGTATAGTCACACGCTGGTGGCAACGAATGCGGTTGCGGCGTGATCTGGCTTCCCACGGCGAATAAAGGCGACGCCTCTTTCCCTGATGAAGAGAAAGGGGCGTCGCCTTTTCTCATGCATAGCATAGGATGTTAAATCGAAAAATCGCATTTACTCTCTATCCAGTTTGTCCAGCGGTCTGACCGAATCGGTTTCTTTTTCCGCCTGCCTCAACATTTCTTCCAAATACGTCTGGGATTGTCCGCGCGGAATCGACAAACTCTGCCAGCGATCTCGTTTGAGCCATTTTCCGATGTAAACCATCTGCCCAATATGGCCAGAATAATGAACCACTTGCCTCTGTATGGCTTGTATCACCGTATGTTTCTGCCCTCGGATGGTCACTGTCTTCAACAAATCGTCGGGCGTTAAAGACTCAACCGTATCCAAGACTATCTGCCAGCCTTGTTTCCACTCTTCTTTCATTGCAGCCAGTGTCGGATAACCTCCTTCAAATTCGGCCTCTCTGTTCCGTGTGGGCTTCTCCCCGTCCGTAGTCAAAAAGTCGGACCACCGAGATCGCATGTTGCCGACCAAATGTTTGACGATGATCGCAATGCTGTTCGATTCATCGGCTGGAATCACATTGATCTCTTCGTCATTCAATTGAGCCAAAACCCGCTCACCCATCCGCTTGATGTCGAGGAAATTATCCAGTGCGACAGCTAAATATGCCTGTCCTATGTCCATCCGGATCACCCCATTTTGTAAAGAGAAAATATCGATTATTCAATCTATTCCCTCTGTGCTTCATTACATATACAAATAAACCCAGGATGGCAAGCTCCTGGGCTTGTCGATGCATTGTCATTCTGCGAAACCAGCCAATTCTTCTTCATCTACATCGATATTGGCGTACACGTTTTGCACATCATCGTGCTCTTCCAGCGCATCGACCAACTGAAACACTGCTTTCGCTGCATCTCCTGCCAGATGCACTTTGTTAGAAGGCACAAAGGTCACTTCCGCGGTGGTGAAAACCGCTCCGGCTTCCTCCAGCCCCTTCTTCACATCTTCAAATGCGTCGGGCGAAGTGGTGATTTCAAACGTTTTGTCCGTGGCTTCCACATCATCGGCCCCGTATTCCAACGCGATCAACATGCATTCTTCTTCATCCATCGACACAGCTTCGCGATCGATCACCAAGTAACCTTTACGTTCAAACATCCATGACACACATCCGCTTTCCCCCATGTTTCCCCCGCGTTTGGAGAAAATGTGCCGAATGTCGGCGGCGGTGCGGTTGCGGTTGTCCGTCAAGGTCTCAACCATGATCGCTGTTCCGCTTGGCCCGTATCCTTCATATGTGATGGCTTCATAATCTTTACCATCTCCGCCTCCGGCCGCTTTTTTGATCGCGCGCTCAATATTGTCATTCGGCATGTTTTGCGCGCGTGCTTTGGCAATGGCTAAACGCAACTGATGATTGTTGGCCGGATCTTTGTCACCCATACGGGCAGCCACATAAATTTCCCGTGCCAATTTGGCAAACATCTTGCCCCGCAAGGCATCTTGCCGACCCTTGCGGTGCTGGATGTTTTTCCACTTAGAGTGTCCTGCCATCAGCTTCACTCTCCCAACTTTGTTTATAGACCCCAGTCGCGCAAATACCGGAAATCGACACCCACCGTCCGGTTGCCCACCTTTAAGATCACGGGCATGGTGCGCTTGTACTGGTTTTGAATGATCCGTTTGCTTACTTTAGCGATGAATTCATCCTCAAATCCTTGGGCCCGCAATTGGTCCAACGTGTAACGTTGATCCACCATATAGTGAAGCAAACAATCCACATCCAGGTAAGTAAAGCCCAACTCTCCTTCATCGGTTTGCTCTTCCCACAAGTCGGCGCTTGGTGGCTTGGCGATGATCTGCTCCGGCACTCCCAAATAGACCGCCAACTGGCGCACCTGCGTCTTGTACAAGTCCCCGATCGGGTTGACGGCGGAAGCGGCATCGCCAAATTGTGTGCCATATCCCAACAACAATTCCGTCCGGTTGCTCGTACCAATGACCAAGGCGTTGTAATGGGCCGACAAATCATAAAGAATCGTCATCCGCTCGCGTGCCATTTTATTACCCCGACGTAGCGGTGTCGCATCCGGCATCATGTCAAAGTACGCATCGATCTGCGGCGTGATGTCGATCGTGAGCGCCTCCACCCCGGTCGCCGCAATGGCCGCCTCAGCGTCTTCCAAACTGCTCGGACTGCTTGTCTTATAAGGCATTCTGACAGCAATCACATTCTCCGGGCCAAAGGCGCGCACGCTCAAGTAGAGGGACAAGGCCGAATCGATGCCGCCGGACAAGCCCAAAACTACTTTGCTGAAACCGGCTTTGGTCACCTCTTCGCGAAGGGCGGTCGTGAGCAACTCGGTGGTTAACTCTTCATTCAAGCGCAGGAAAGGCGCTTGTTCTAGCATATCAGCCACCATTTTCATAACCATGTTCCCTCCCCGCTCCGTTTGCGTTTGATACGGGTCAATTCCCGCAAGCTGATGTCTACGTCTTCATCGCGCAACATCGGCATTTGGAAACGCGCTTTCCGCACTTTGTCCAAATCGAGGTCAGCGATGAGCAGCTCCTCTTCAAACAGGGAAGCGCTCTTTTCCACTTTCCCGAACGGGTCCACGACAGCAGAACCCCCAAAGAAGGTCACCCCGTCTTCCGTCCCCACACGGTTAGCGAACAATACGTAACATCCATGCGCCATCGCTTGGGCTTGCAAGATGGCGTGCCAAGCTTCTTGTGAACCCAAGCTCTCGCCGTGTGGTTGGCGCGCAGGCGAATTGGAGGGGACGATCAGGATTTGCGCCCCGTCTTGGGCCAACAGATAAGCGGTGGAAGGGTGCCAAGCATCTTCGCAGATTTGGATGCCCACTTGACCGAAGCGGGTTGGAATGCTACGGATCATTTGACCCCGTCCGAAATAACGGGCCTCATCAAACATTCCATATGTAGGCAAATACACCTTCCGATACAGGTAATGAAGGCTTTGTTGGGTGACGTATGCAGCGGAGTTGTACAAAATGTGCTCAGGGCTGTGTTCCACAAAGCCGAACACGAGATCCATCTCACCCGCTGCCTGAATCAATTGCTGAATGTCGGGGCTGAAAGGATCCCTAGCCATTTCGTAGGTCAAATCCATCAGATTGTACCCCGTCACACTCAGCTCAGGGAAGATCAAAAGATCCACCTGCTCCTCTCGGGCCCGGTGGATCATTTCCTCGTGCAATTCCAAATTAATATCCACTCGCCCCAAGCGTGGTTTGATCTGTGCAAGTCCTATTCTCATGCTTTGGCCTCCTCAGGCAAAAACAAGGCTATATAAAATCAATCTACATCATACCATAAGCTTTTCCATCTACCAATAGAATAGTTGTTTCGATTGTGATTTCCATTTGCTTCGGCATTCCGCTATTTTATGCAAGTACGGCAGGGAATATTTCAACCGGTACCCTCGTTTTTGCTCTGCCAAACCGATCGCTTCCCTCATGAATTCATTGGGGAAAGCGAGCAACACGGACAGGACTTTTTTTTCAAACGAAGACAGGAGGCGCTCTTTTTCATACTGAACTAAAAACATGCGCAACCATTCTTCCGACCATTCATTCTCTACCAAGATGCGTGAAACCATTTGCCACACATCACCAATCTGGGCATCATACGACGCTGTCTCAAAATCAATCAGCCAGACGCGCCCCGCTTTATCAACCATCCAATTGTGGCTGGCCAAATCGCGATGGCTTAGGGCGTGCAAGCGGCGCTCTTTCAATGAAAAGCGGGTTAGAGGGAGTTGCCGCAATCGCTCCCAAGCCGCCAAACCATCCAGATAAAAATCCCGGCCGTGCGCCAATAGAAGCTCGCGCAGGGGCGCTTCCAATTGCTCCACCTTTTGGAGCACGCGGTAAAATTGATTTAAGCGATCGGCAATCCGTTCGGACAAGAGAAAGGCCGCCTCATCTATCGGCGGCGTCATCAATCTCCGACCCAAACGATGGAAAATCGCCAATGTCTCAACCATTTTCTCGACATCTTCTCTAATGGAGTACCGGCCCGTCTTTCCTTCAATAAACGGCATGAACAACCATTCTCCGCCATCTGAGCGGATGGGTTGCATCGAAGTGAACCCCCTCAGGCGCAACTCGTAATCTACTTGAACCCACCACCTGAGCCAAGTCGGATGCACATGTTTGGCGATCCACTTCTGATGATCCGTTTCGATACACCAATTTTTGCGGTAAGGCTTCATCTGGTGTACGTTGCTATGTAGGACGGTTTCCACAAGGGATCGGTGGGGTTGTTTCATCGCTCCTTTCCTTTCTCTTCAAGCTAGTGTAGAAGAACTTTCTTTTAATTTGGCCGGATGCACTTGCGCCGCCTGCGGTTGATACCAAGCTTGGTAGGCCGGTTTGCCCAGTTCAGGATAATGGGAAAGCGGCGAATTCGTCGAGGATGGGTCGTAAGCATCATCGCTCCCCACGCTTCCGCCTCCACCCACTTCCGTTTCCTCTTGAATCATCGGGTAAGCGGCCGAAGCAAGCGGCGCCTCTACGGGCATGTGTGCCTCATGTGCCGGTGGATAAAAGACCGGATATGCCGGTTGATACGTTGAAGGATAAGCTACCGGGTAGGGCGAAGGATATGCTGTCGGATAATAGGGGGCAGGCGGAAACGCAGGCCAGTGCCCATAAACAAAAGCGGGATAAGGCGACATCGGCGGGGGATAATATCCCGGCGGCCCTTCTTCCCATTCCCCTTCGAAAAACGAGGAATCCCAGGGCGATGAAGACCCCCATTGAAACAATTCCGGCTGCTGTATGTCGGGCACTTGGGGGGGTGTCGGCAGAGCGGCAAAAGGCGCACCCGTTTCTTCCCGCTCCTGTTCAACAACCGTCTCTCCCTCCTCCAAGCTGGGGGAAGCGGCTTCTTCCCATGTTTTGCTTTGTTGCGTCGAAACCACCGGCACTTTGCCTGTGGGAATGCGTATTTTTTCGCCCGCTTTCAGTTCATCCGTATCCGCTAACGCCGGATTGGCTTCACGTATCCGTTCGATTGGGATGTTATACTTTTGGGCTAGTTGCCATAACGTATCGCCCGCGCGGGCAATATGGATTTTCATGAAACAACCCCCTTATCTATGGTTTGTTAATTTTAACCTATGCGCCAATCGACGCGATCTTGCTTAACAACCATTGAAACATTCGGTTTCCTGCCATTTTTTTTGACTCTGATTCAATTTAAAATAAAAAGCAAAACCGTGGTGGAAGAGAGGCACACCTATGCGCAATAGAAAAAAATTCTATCAACTCTTTCTATATGCCCTGGCCGTGTGTTCTTTTGTCTTGCTCGGCGCCGGATTCACGATGGCAGTGGATGCTTTGATTCGCCCCAGCAAGAGCAATATAACCGGCCAACTAGCGGTACAAACAGACGCTCCGCCAGCCACTGACAGCATGTTGCTAGGATTGGGCGACTCGCTGACTAGGGGCATCGGGGACAGCAACGGACAAGGCTATTTCGGCTTAGTCAAACAAAAACTGCATGCAAAACATAATCGACTCAGCGCCATCAACTTAAGCGTCAGCGGCCAGACTTCAACCCAATTGGCCGAGCAAGTGAAAAAGACCCGCACCAAGCGGTTGATCCAACAAGCCCGATGGGTGGTTATGACAATTGGTGGAAACGATCTGTTTCGAAGCACCGACCGTCTGCAACAACTTAACCCAAAGCAAATCGAGCAGGCCCGAATTCGTTACGAGCGGAATCTGCGAGCCATCCTGAGCGACGTGAAGGATGCTAATCCGCATGCGACTGTTTTTTTATTCGGATTGTACAACCCTTTTGGCGACGTAAACATCCAAGGCGCCAACGAGCATGTGCTCAAGTGGAACGAGTCCATCACCCAGATCGCCCAATCTTTCAATGGCGTTGTCGTCATTCCAACATTTGATTTGTTCCAACTGTCACCTGGACAGTATTTGTACAGGGACCACTTCCATCCAAACGGAGATGGATACCAGAGGATGGCAGACCGCCTGCTACAGATCATATCCGATCAGCCAGGAGAGGGGAAAAACAGCCAATGAAAACGAATCATAACATCGTACTCTCTGTTGAAGACTTGGGCAAAAAAATCGGCAAACGCGACATTGTCCACCACATTTCCTTTGACGTCAAAGAAGGGGAGATCTTCGGTTTCCTCGGCCCGAACGGTGCGGGTAAAACCACGACAATCCGCATGCTCGTCGGTTTGATCAAACCGACTTCAGGCACGGTTCGCATCTGCGGACACTCGCTCAGCGCGGACTTTATGAACGCCATACGCCATGTTGGTTGCATCGTGGAAAATCCTGAACTTTATCTCTACCTTTCCGGGCGGGAAAATCTGGAGCAATTCGCTCGCATGCTTCCTGACATCCCTTCTGAGCGCATTGATGAAGTCGTAGACTTGGTTGAATTGACCCCCCGCATCGATGATCTGGTCAAAACCTATTCCTTGGGCATGAGACAGCGTTTGGGCATTGCACAAGCGCTGTTGGGCAACCCAAAGTTGCTCATTTTGGACGAGCCAACCAATGGGCTTGATCCAGCGGGCATTCGCGAATTGCGTAACTTCATCCGCCGCCTCGCCAAGGAAAAAGGCATCAGCGTGTTCATCTCCAGCCATATCCTGCATGAAGTCCAACTGATGTGTGACCGGGTGGCTATCATCAATCAAGGCACGATCGTCCAGACGGCAGCCGTCCAAGACTTGATGCAACAAGAAACCCTAGTGGAATGGGATCTGAAACCGGCGACAGACGGCCGGGATCGGTTGGGACAACTCCCTTATGTCTCTCGGGTTGAACTGCGTGAGCCATCCAAAGTCATCGCGCAAATGCCGCGGGACAAGATCGCCGAAGCTAACGCCCATCTCGCCGGCGGGGATATCCAAGTCTCAGGAATACGCGCACACCACCCGACACTCGAAGACATTTTCCTTGAGCTGACAGGAGGTCCCGCCCATGACGAAACTCATTTATAACGAAATGGTTAAAATGATCCGCAAGAAACGGCTGTGGGTTATCGCCCTTATCTTATTGGTATTGATCCCCATCTTCACTTATGCGCAATATCGAACTACCGAAAACGCAATCAAACAATTGGGCACTTCCAATTGGCGCGCTATCTTGCAACAGCAAATCGTCGATCAACAAAACCGATTAGCCTCGGCACGCGTTCCAGAAGAATGGAAAAGCTACATCAAGCTCAGCATCCAACAAAACCAATATTATCTTGATCACGACATCAATCCCGCCGCACCTGGGGCTCCCACTTTTGTCCGCAAGTTCGCTGAAGACGCCGTCTCATTGTTTTTCCCTTTGCTGGTCGTGATTCTAGCGGCGGATATCGTCTCCTCAGAGCATGCTGGCGGCACGATCAAGCTCCTGCTCACCCGTCCGGTGGCGCGCTGGAAGATTTTGCTCAGCAAATACATCACCTTGCTCTTCAGCGTGTCATTCATGCTGATCTTGACAATTGTGTTTGGTTATCTGCTCTCCGGCATCATCTTCGGTTATGACGGCTGGTCGCTCCAAGTCATGATCGGCTTCAACCAACAAGGGGAGCACCTCAATGTGGATCATGTGCAACTGATCCCGCAATGGAAATATATTTTGATGGCTTATGGCTTGGCTTGGTTTTCCTGCATCACGGTGGCCACCATCTCATTTATGGTGTCCGTACTGGTGAAAAACACCGCCTCCAGCATGGGGATCATGTTGGCGGCGGTCATCTCTGGCAGTATTTTGTCACAGTTTGCCCCCAACTGGAGCGCACTGAAGTATTTGGCATTCACGCATCTCAGTTTGACCGAATATCTGGAAGGGCAACCGCTCATGTTGGACAATGTCACACTTCCGTTTTCATTGGCCGTCTTAACTGCGTGGTCGGTTGTTTCCCTCATCATCGCCTTCGTGACGTTTTCCAAGCGGGATGTACTGGCATAATGTTGTCTCTCTCTAACTAAATGCGCGGCTAACGGCAACTTCGGCAATAAAAAAGCACCTGCCCCCAGGTGCAGAAGGCTACTGGCAATCAATCTGTGCCAGTAGCCTTTTTAATTGGTGAAGCGATTCTCCACCGCTGGATGGGTGTGCCGTACATGGAACATACCAGCTTCCGCGGGGCGCTTAATTTCGCAGGGCCGTTTGGCGTTCTCGATAGTAATGATAAGGAAACGACCCCAACACCCGCACTTTGCAACCGAGGGCGGTAACTTCCTCAATCGCTCCCTGCAACAACACATGCCGGATCGGCAACTCAGCTTCGATTAGAAAAAAATAATTCCCCAACCCCGTCTTGGTTGGACGCGATTCAATGCGGCATAAGTTGATCTTGCGCCAAGAAAAGGCGGCCAAAACTTGGTATAACGCCCCGGGATAATCCGCCGGCAAAGTGACCTGCAAACAGGTTTTGTGTTTGCCGTCCGCATCCTCAGTCGCAAACGCGGGCCGCCCCACCGCCCAGAACCGGGTGAAATTGTTGGGCTGATCCTGCACATCTGCTTGACGAACTTGCAGTTGATGGCATTCCGCTGCTTGTGTCGTACCAATCGCCAACCATTTTTCATCAGCTTGCTCTCCAACTTTGGCCGCGGCCAAGGCGGTACTGTCAGTATGAACAAATGTCACGCCAGGGATCAACTTGCGCACCGTGTGATAGCATTGGGCAATCGCTTGAGGATGAGACAAAACATGCGTAAATTCAGACAGTTTCGTCGCGGCTTGATTTGGGTGCGCCAACAAACAGTGGGAAATAGGGTAGATCAGCTCTCGCCATATCGGCAAATCGACTTGATGCACAAGATGATCCAACGTCATGTGGACGGAGCCTTCTAACGCGTTTTCGATCGGCACCACGGCCACGTCCGCTTTTTTTTCCGCCACAGCCTGCAAGGTGTCGACAATCGTGAGATACGGTTCCAACTGCACCGGGTGCCCTTCGAAGAGCGAGCTGGCGGCGGCATGCGTAAACGTACCGACCGGACCCAAATAAGCCACTTTGTTATTCATCACACTTTCATCCCTTCGTCTTTTTCCCCCGTGCCGACTACGAGCGCCCGTCGCACACCGCTTAATTCACGCAACCCGGCAAGCACTTCTTCAAAGGCTTCCACTTGCGAAGTGTCAATGGACATCGACACATTGGCTTCCCCTTGCAGAGGAATGGTTTGATGAATCGTCAGGATATTGGCGCGAGCCTGCGCTAAAAAAACAAGCACGCTTGATAAAACCCCTGCCATATCGGCCAAAGTGAGCGACAACGTGATGATTTTTTCTTTCACCATGGCGTTGAAGGGGAATACATGATCCTTGTATTTATAAAATGAACTGCGGCTCAACCCTACTCGTTTGACCGCTTCCTGCACATTGCCTACTTCGCCCGCCGACAGCATTCGCTTCACTTCTAATGTCTTCTGCATCGCTTCCGGCAATGTGTCTAAACGCACCAACACAAATGGTTCACTACCCATCCCGTCACGTTCCTCCATCAATCCAACCTAATTGTAATATTGCGCACATTTTACCCTTTGAAAGCGCTGTCAATCAAGTTTTTTTTGATTTTTACTCCATGCAAACGTCAAAAATGGGCTCTAGTATTAAAAAGACAGCCCCCATTTTCAAACGGAGGCTGTCAACGCTTATTCCTTTGTCACCAGTTTTAAGGGCACTGGTATTTTTGCGGCCGTTTTCTTTTTCTGCAAGGCGTCCGCCGCTGCTTTCACGCCTGCTTTGCCAATCGCTTCCGGTTGCTGTGCCACGGTAGCGGCAAGCTTACCCGCTTTCACAGCGTTAAGGGCATCCTCATTGCCATCAAACCCGACCACCAAAATCTCTTTTCCAGCGCTTTCGATCGCTTCGATCGCCCCCAACGCCATTTCATCATTATGGGCGAACACCGCTTGGATGTCGGGATTTCCTTGCAGGATGTTTTCCATGACCGTCAATCCTTTAGTGCGATCAAAGTTTGCGGATTGCTTAGCCACCACATTGAGCGAGGCATCGGCAACCTGATGAAACCCGCTTCCGCGCTCCCGTGTCGCCGAAGCTCCCGGCACCCCTTCCAATTCGGCCACTTTCGCGCCCTTACCCAACTGCTGGACAATATATTCGGCAGCCATTTTTCCACCTTTGACATTGTCAGAAGCGACAAAAGTGGCCACCGTTCCTTTTTCCGCAGAACGGTCAAGCGTCACCACCGGCACCCCAAGATTGTTGGCCGATTGCACCGCTGTCGAGATCGCCGACGAGTCCGTCGGGTTGACGAGCAACGCGTCGATTCCCTGTTGTAACAAGTCTTCCACATCGTTGATTTGTTTGGATGTGTCATTCTGAGCATCAACCACAATCACTTCTATTCCCTTCGCACGGGCCTCTTGTTGGACTCCGTTTTTGAGGGACACAAAAAATGGGTTGTTTAGCGTGGACACGGACAATCCGATTTTAACATCGGCCAAGTTCTTTTTCCCCGCCGGCTTGGCCCAATCCGGAGGCGTCAATGAACATGCTTGCAATAACAGAAAAGAGAAGGCGATGATGGACAGAGTCGCTTTTTTCAATGTGAACCCTCCTATGCCGTTTTTTTGCGGTCAAGCCAAACAGCAATCAGAATAACGATCCCCTTAATAACCATTTGATAAAAGGAAGATACCCCCAACAAATTGAGACCATTGTTCAATGTGCCGATAATCAATGCACCGATTAGCGTGCCGACGATGCGCCCACGGCCACCTGACAAGCTGGTGCCCCCCAGAACGACAGCCGCGATCGCATCCAACTCATAAGAGGTACCTCCGGTCGGTTGCGCCGAATTCAGGCGGGAAGTCAGAATCGCCCCCGCCAGAGCGGATAACGTACCGGCCAAGGCGTAAATGATCACTTTCACGCGTGACACGTGAATACCTGAGATGATTGCCGCTTTTTCATTCCCACCGATAGCATAAGTTTGGCGGCCAAACGGCGTGCGGTGGAGAAGCAGCCACAATACCGCGAAGGAGATGAGCATGGTGATCGCGGGAACAGGAATGCCCAAGAAGTATCCGCGCCCAAACAATTGAAACCAAATATTATCCCCAAGCCCCGTGATGGGGTTGCCATCGGTGTAAACGAAGGTCAAGCCGCGGTAAATCGTCATCGTGGCCAAGGTCGCGATGAAGGGGGCCATTTTCCCCTTGGTCACCAGTAAACCGTTGACCATACCCAGTACCGCCCCGATCAGGCAGCTGAGCAAAATAGCAAGAATCGGGTCCACGCCAGACACAATCATGCCAGACATGAGCACACTGGATAATGCCAAAATGGAGCCCACGGACAAGTCAATGCCCCCCGTCAAAATGACAAAGGTCATACCAAATGCGATCAAGGCATTGATGGCCACTTGTCGCAACAGATTTAAAATGTTCAATGGAGCCAAAAAGCCGGGGTTTAATACAGATACGATAATGACCAAGAAGGAAAGTCCCAACAACGGCCCCAATTTTTTGGCCACATGCCCAGCTCGATCCATGTAATTGCCGCTAGCCTGTTCTCTCATCGTTTGCATGTCACTGCCCTCCCGTTGCCAATGCCATGATTTTTTCTTGTGTGGCTTCCTGACCGCTCAACTCACCGCTAATCCTTCCCTCGCGCACCACCAGAATTCGATCGCTCATTCCCAAGATCTCTGGCAGTTCGGAGGAGACCATGATGATGGCCACACCGCGGTCCGTCAGCTCATTCATGAGCTGGTAGATCTCCCTTTTCGCTCCTATGTCAATTCCCCGCGTCGGTTCATCTAGGATGAGTACACGCGGTCCGATGCCGATCCATTTAGCGATGACTACTTTCTGTTGATTGCCTCCAGAAAGGTGACCAGCCTTTGTTTCCGGTGATTCAGTTTTGATCATCAAGCGTTTGATAAGCATATCTACAAAAGCCAGCTCGCTATGTTGATCGATGAACCCCTTTGGTGCAAAACTACGCAGGCTGGGCAAGGATACGTTTTCCCGAATGGTAAAGTCCAAGGCTAGCCCCTCGCCTTTGCGGTCTTCGGTGATGAATCCAATCCCCAGGTTGACGGCTTGGCGCGGCGTTTGGATCGCTGTTTTCTGCCCATTGACCCATATTTCTCCGCTGTCCAACGGGAGCAAACCGAAAATGCCACACATGATTTCCGTTCGTCCAGCACCCAACAAGCCTGCCACACCCAAAATTTCACCTGAACGGACGGAAAAGCTAACATCTTCAAACACACCGGCACGTGTGATTTCTTTCACTTCCAACACCGTTTCTCCCGGATGGGCATGGCGCTGCGGGAAACGCTCTGTCAATTCGCGTCCGACCATCTTCCGCACCACTTCATCCATACTGGTTTCCGGGATCGGCTTGCAATCAATGGTTTGGCCGTCTCTCATCACGGTGATCCGGTCGCAAATCTGAAAAATTTCTTCCATGCGGTGAGAGATATAAACAATGGAGACACCTTCCTGTTTCAGCCGGCCGATCACATCAAACAAACTTTCTATCTCCCGCTCTGTCAAGGCCGCTGTCGGCTCGTCCATGATGATGACCTCGGCTTGGATCATCAGGGCTTTGGCAATTTCAATCATCTGTTGTTGCCCCACCGAGCAAAGCCCCGCTTCCTGATCCAAAGGAATCGATACATTTAGCTTTTCAAACTGCCGCGCGGCTAACGATCTCATTTTTTTCACATCCAACAAGCCCAAAGCCGTGCGCGGTTCTTTTCCCACAAATAGATTTTCTAGCACCGTCATATCGGGCCAGATATTCAATTCTTGATGGATGAAAGCGATTCCATTTCGCTCAGCATCTTTAGGATTGGAGAACGTCGTCTTTCGCCCGTCGACCTCAATCGTCCCCCGGTCACAACGGTGCAGACCGGTCAAAATATTCATCAGGGTTGATTTGCCGGCACCGTTTTCCCCCATCAGCGCATGCACTTCCCCAGCCTTCAGTTCAAAGTCAACTCCCGTCAACACCTGATTTTTGCCAAACGCTTTATGAATGCCAGACATCTTGATGTGCATGAACCGCCACCCCTTTCTAGAAGATCGTGCCCGCATGGGCGTCAGGCACCCATGCAGCATGTTTTGGGAATTGGCATCCCTGAAGTCACAAACTCTCCTCTACTTCCTGCCTTGTCGGCATACCGCCTTGGGCGCCAAATTTCATCACCGATAGAGAAGCGGCCCGATTGGCGAAACGCAAGCTCGCGGCGATGCTTTTCCCCTCAGCCAAGGCTACCGCAAAAGCGGCATTAAATGTGTCCCCCGCTCCTGTCGTGTCGACTGCCTCCACTGGATATGCAGGAACAGTCACTTCACGCGTTCCATCATGATAACGGACACCCTGTTTGCCCACAGTGATGAACAATTTGTTTGGATACTGTTTTAACGCCTCTTCCGCCGTCAACCCCGGAAACAGAATCTCCGTCTCATGTTCATTGGGTGTAAGATACGACGCCCGTGCAATCACCTCCGGGCTCACCGTTCGCGCCGGTGCCGGGTTTAATAGCAACGGGACGCCACTGGCGTGACATACTTGACTTACGTATTCCACGGTTTCTTCCGGGATTTCTTGTTGGATCAACACCATATCCGCTTCATGGATGGGGCGAAGCGCTTGTTGCACATAGGATGGGGTGACCAAATCATTCGCCCCTTTTACAACAACAATACTGTTATCTCCTTCTGCCAGCACAATGTGGGCGGTACCGCTCTCTGTATGTGTAACCGGTTTCATAAACGATGTGCAAACATCATTTTCCTCTAAATTACGGATAATGATTTCTCCATAATGATCGTCTCCCACGCAACCGATCATGGTTACTTCCGCTCCCAACCGAGCTGCCGCCACCGCTTGATTGGCCCCCTTGCCGCCGGGAACCGTTTTAAACGATTCTCCAAGCACCGTTTCACCAGCGCCCGGCCTTTTGTTCGAGGTGACGACCAAATCCATCGAAGCGCTTCCAACCACAACAATCTTAACCACGCGCATCCACCTTTCTTGTCGTGAGTCTCTCCACAAATGTCACCGGCATTTGCACATTTCTTTGATCGATCTTCTCTTTCTTTATGAGTTTGAGCAACAACCGGGCAGCTTCTTTCCCCATATCGTATGCGGGTTGCCTGATCGTGGACAACGGCGGGAACAACAAGCCGCTCTGGGGAATGTCATCAAATCCGATGATTTGAAGTTCATCCGGTATGCGTTTCCCCAGCCGTAACGCTTCATGCAAGATCGCGGTAGCCACGACGTCATTGCTGGCGATGATCCCATCTGTGTCGGCGTATTTGGCAAACAGCTCGGCCGCCCATTGCGTGGCATCTTGAAAGGAAAACGAATGGGTGTTCATCACGTAAAAATCGACATGGGAGTTGCTCAATTCTTCAAGCGCACCCCGAAAACGGTCTTGCGCTGGCCGGATATGTTCCGGACCTTTCAGCAATGTCACCCGTTTGCTGCCTCGCCTGATGATTTCGCGCGCCGCAATTCTTCCCCCTTCCACCCCATCAGCATAGACGGAAGGGTTCCCGTCTGGTGTGCGATCAAGAAACACCATCGGGATAGGAAAACCTCGATAATCTGCCTTCCCCGATTGGTTTGCTGCCATAATGATGCCCATCACATGATTTTGCATAAACGTGTTGATATAATGAAGCTCTTTCTCAGCATTTTCGTCACTGTTTCCAAATATCAAGTGGAAGCCGTGCTTCTGTAACTCATCTTCCACCCCGCGAGCCAACTGCGGAAAGAAGGGGTTGGTGATGTCCGGCAACAGTAGCCCAATCCATCTCGATTCGCCTTTGAACAAGGATCTGGCCACTTCGTTGGGGCTATAATCCAATTGTTCTATCGCCTCAAGCACACGTTTTCTCGTGTTTTCATGGACATAGCCTGTTTCGTTCAATACGCGGGACACGGTGGCAACGGATACACCCGCTACTTTTGCCACATCCCTTATGGTAGCCAATGCTTTCCCCCCTTTTCGGTTTCGTGTAACCGGTTACATAAAAAATAACACAATCACTTTCTTATGACAACTGTTTTCCATCCGTTGGTCCCCACTCACAACAGTCGTTTATGTTAAGATAGCATTGCTATATTAACATAAAGGAGGCTCCACCATGCAAATTTCCGTACTTTTCGTCTGTTTAGGTAACATCTGCCGTTCTCCCATGGCGGAGGCCGTATTTCGTCACTTGGTGAGACAAGAAGGCTTGGAAGACAAAATCCTCATCGATTCCGCCGGAACAGGGGACTGGCATGTTGGTGAACCGCCCCATCACGGAACGCGTAAAAAGCTGGACGAGATGAGCATCTCCTACGAAGGCTTGCGCGCTCGCCAATTCAAAGCGGAAGACGTTGAGCGATTTACCTATATCATCGGGATGGATGACAACAATATCGCTGATATGAAGTCCATCTACAACCGCCATGCCGCCGGGATAGAGCGCTCCACCCGCAATCTGGACACATGCTTGCGCCGGTTTGTCGACTTCATCCACGGCACTACTTACACCAAAGTGCCCGACCCGTGGTATACCGGCGATTTTGATGAAACCTACCACTTGATCTCCAGTGGTTGCCGTCATTTGCTCACCCTTATCAAACAGGAACACGGCTTGTAAACATCAACAGCCCCACGCGAGTATGCGTGGGGCTAATTTATAGTGCCTTTAGCTATTCGGTTATAAGTCGAGTTCATCATTAAACTCAAATTCCATTCCACCGATGATGACGGTGTCCCCGTTTTCTGCGCCGCGTTTACGCAGGGCGTCCTCCACTCCCAATGTCCGCAAAGTACGGGCAAAACGCAACACGCTGTCTTGGTATTGGAAGTTGGTTTTCTGCACGAGGCGGTCAATCCGTTCCCCTTCAACCACATACAGCTCATTTTCCCGACGGATGGTGAAATCAGGCGCATCCGCCTCCGCTTTGTACACTTTCCGCTCCGTAGCAAACTGGTGCTCCACCACCGGTGCGGGCGGCGTTTCCCGTTCTACTTTGTCCAACAAGTCAGCCGCTGCATACATCAATTCCTTCAGCCCTTGCCGCGTCGCCGCTGAGATCGGGTAAATCGGAATGTCCGCGTCGAGCTGCTCCTTAAATAATTCCAATTGCTCTTCCGCCTCCGGCAAGTCCATCTTGTTGGCGGCGATGATTTGTGGCCGGTGTGCCAAATCTTGCCGATACAACTTCAGCTCTTCGTTGATCTGCAAATAGTCTTCATAGGGGTCCCGCCCCTCCGATCCGGCCATGTCAATGACATGGATGATCACTTTGGTCCGCTCGATATGCCGCAAAAATTGATGCCCCAAGCCGACACCTTCGTGTGCACCTTCAATCAAGCCGGGCAAATCGGCGATCACAAAGCTACGTCCATCGTCAATGCGAACGACACCCAAGTTAGGCACCAAGGTGGTGAAATGATAGGCCGCAATTTTCGGTTTGGCGGCGGAGACAACCGAAAGCAAGGTGGATTTTCCTACACTGGGATAGCCGACCAAGCCGATGTCCGCCAACACTTTTAATTCCAGTTCCACCCATCGTTCTTCACCCAAATCCCCGTTTTCGGCAATTTCCGGAGCGGGGTTAACCGGCGTGGCGAAACGAATATTCCCCCGACCCCCTTTTCCACCACGGGCCACGACCGCGCGCTGGCCGTGCTCAACCAGATCCGCCAACAATTCACCTGTCTCCGCATCGCGCACCACGGTGCCCGGCGGTACTTTCACGACAAGATCGTCCGCTCCAGCCCCATGCTGTGATTTGGACCGGCCATTCTCACCGCGCTTGGCTTTAAAATGGCGTTGGTAACGGAAATCCATCAAGGTGCGCAACCCTTCTTCGACAACGAAGACCACATCGCCCCCTTTGCCTCCATCCCCACCAGCGGGGCCGCCATACGGAACGTATTTTTCACGGCGAAACGCCACCATTCCGTTACCACCATCGCCGCCTTTCACATAAACCTTGACCTTATCTACAAACATGGTTCTGCCACCTTCCTGCACCTGTCTATTTCTTCTGCTGATCCGTCTTCAATTCCAGCTTCAATCCTTTGCCATGCGACATGAGATTGCATGAGCCTCTCCAGCGGCAAACGGTTCGCTGTAATTCTCTCCAATCCTCTGCCGAACCAAACAAAGTAACCATATCCTCCCCGTCCGCAGTCACTTCAATCTCCAAAACGACGTTGTCCATTTCCTGCATCAACGACAGGGTCACGCTTAAATAGCTTTTCTCATGTGCCAATTTCTTTTCCATCCATGCCAACACCGCATTCATCGCCGACAAAAGCCGCTTCTCATCTGCCTGGCTTATCGCCTTCATCTCTTCGCTCATGCTCACATGCAGATCCCAGTGTTTAAAACGGTGTTTCAGTGTCAATAAGGCCACCGCCAACGGCGCATATTGAAACTCGGACAGCATCCGCTCTTGTTTGGCTCGTTCTACCCACTGTTCCAAGTATGCCTTGATCCGGTCTGTTTTGTTCAACATGATGTAGCCCATCATCACTTGAATGTGATTTAAGGCGTCATGCCGCTCGTGGCTCAACAATCGTTTGATCCGTTCCGCTTCTTCTTCGCATGCTTGTTTTTTAGCGTGTATGTATGAGAAATAGCCACTCCCCAATAGCGAAATCAGGGTGGCCAAAAAGAAAATGAGCTCCCCCGCCTTTCCAAATGGTTGCATGAACCAACCGCCCATGAGCAGGATGGTCAGCCAATGGGTTTTAAGCATTTGAAACAGGGTCCGCCCCAATGAAAATCTCTCCCATCTCGCTAGTTATCATTTAATTTCTTATTTTACATTACTTTGTGGGAAAATAAAAACCCCGGCAAGTTGCCAGGGCTTGTGGTTTCGCTTAAATATCCGATTAAGCTTGTGCTGCAGCTGCTTCTTTATCAGCCACAGGAATGATGCTCACACGCTTTTTGTCGCGACCAAAACGCTCAAAGCGTACTACACCATCCGCTTTTGCAAACAAGGTGTCGTCTCCACCGCGGCCTACGTTCACACCTGGGTAGATCTTGGTTCCGCGTTGGCGAACGAGGATGTTACCAGCCAATACGAATTGACCATCTCCACGTTTCACGCCCAGACGTTTGGAAATGCTGTCACGACCGTTCTTTGTGGAACCTACACCTTTTTTAGATGCAAAACATTGCAGGTTAAGTTTTAACATGTTGTCCACCTCTTTTCATTTTCTTTTGCGTTCTTGTATTGTAACATATTTGGGAAACTCATCAGCCACATTTTTCAGTGAAACGGCCAAGGCTTCCAGCAACAAGTGAATCTTCCCCCGCGTCTCGGGGTCGCGCACTTCACGCGGCAGATGGCAATCTACTTTGCCATCCCCATCGTCGGCGCTGTGAACTTGCACATCAAACATCGTTTCGATGGCGTTCACCATCCCAATGGTAATCCCTGAAACCGCGGCGCAAACCAGGTCTTTTCCATGTTCAGCGAAATTCGCATGTCCTTTGACCATGACTCGTTCCACTTGCCCAGCCGTGTTCCGCTCCACCAAAATCCGTATCATTAGCCCTCGATGCTTTCGATCACAACTTGGGTAAATGGCTGACGATGACCTTTTTTACGTTTGTAGTTTTTCTTTGGTTTATATTTAAACACGGTCACTTTTTTGCCTTTGCCGTGCTTAACTACTTTACCAACTACTTTGGCACCCTCAACAACAGGAGAGCCAACTTTGATTTCACCGTCTTTGTTCACGAGCAATACTTTGTCAAAAGTTACAGTTTCGCCTTCATTTGCATTCAGTTTCTCGATGTACAAGACACTGTTTTGCTCCACGCGGTATTGTTTACCACCGGTTTCGATTAAAGCGTACATCTACAATCCTCCTCTTGATAGAGACTCGCCACGATCAGGAAAGGCTCAAGCCTTTTTGAGATCCTGTCATGTGCGGTAATGACAACAGAACTTATGTTAGCACACCTGCATGTTCTTGTCAAAAACTTTTCCGGTGGTAAGTATGCCCAATCTTCCTTGGCGTGTGAATGGGCCGTCCCCAATCGCTCTTCGGCAACAACTCTTTCACTTTCAGATGGTGCAATCCTTTGTTTACGCACGCGTCCAACAGCAGTTGCTCCGACACGCTACCCAGCACCCGGCCATGGCGATCACGCACTTCCCATTCGTGGACAGTTTCTTTGTACAGCTGTTTGACAGCCCCCTTCAAGGTGAGATCCCCCTGCACACTCCGTTTCCGTCTCCGACCGGCTTTTGTCGTACGGTTGCCTGCGCGGCTCAACAAGAAGCGAATGTATTGGAAGTTTTTCTGCCGCCAAGCCATGATATTGGAGAACAGCAGAAATAAGGCAATTCCGGCGAGGTGAATCCAAACCCCTGATTCTGGAAGGATAAAAGCACATGCCAACAAACATGCGGACAGCCCCATTCCCAACAGCAGGGTGAAAGTGATGCACAGCCGGTAAGGGAAAAAATAACTCATGGTTGCCTGCAACACCTTGCCGCCGTCCAGCGGATAAATCGGCAACAAATTAAAACCGGCGATCATACAATTGGCCTGGATGAAATAACCCGTCCAATGCTCGCTCCAAAAACCGGCGCGATAAAAGAGCAGGCTGAATAAAATCATGAACAAATGCTGAAAGGGGCCGGCCAGCGCAACCACAACTTCATCCCGCGCTGGCGCCGTCCCCCATTCATCCACTCGCAACACGCCGCCGAAGGGAAGCAACTCCAGCGAACCAATCCGCCATCCCACCGCCCGAGCAGCAGCGAGATGGCCCAGTTCGTGGACTAACACAACGACGAAGAGCGTCAATAATTCAATGAAGTAGCCTGTCCACACCCCTGAGCCAATCACCAGCCAAAACAGCGGATGGATCTGGAAGCGAACCCATTTGCCTCCCGCCCTATTCAAGCGGTATCACATCCGCAGGATCGACGAATTGTTGCTTCTTTTTCAGCGCAAAGTAAAAATAAGCCTGTTCTTTCAGTTCCGGAACGGTTCCCAACGCTTGTCCCCGCTCGACCTGGTCTTTTGGCTTCACTTTGATTTCCTGCAACCAGCCGTACCATGTCTCATGCCCATCGGCATGTTCCACGATGACCAACCGCCCCATCCCTTTTTTCTCACCCGCAAACGTCACTTGCCCATCTCGGGCCGCTTTGACGGAAGCGCGGGGGGCAGTACGGAGGATCAGCCCTTTGCGTTTTTCATCAAACGGAAGCACCAATTCTCCCCGCACGGGAACGAGCCATGGCTCTTCCTGGGGCTGCGATGTGGATTTTTTGGGCATAAACGCCGGCAAAATCGCTGGAGAGCCACCCACATACCGCTGATACCACTCCGAAATGCTGGCGAACGACGTTTCCTTGGTCAATGATTTGGTCAGCCAAGTTTGCACCGGATGCATTGCTGGAGACTGGGATCGAAACACCAGGAAAGTTAGCACAAACAGCATCATGGCCAAAATCAACTGTGTCTGGAGCTTCTTAGACCCTTTGTTAGAAACCCGCTGTTTCCAAGCGGGCTGATTCCACGGTGCAAGATCCGGGTTCGGCTGTTCTTTGTAAAAATCAAACTCGCTTCCCCAGACGCGTTCAGCCGGCAACCCTTTTTTCAACAACCGCATCTGTTCTTTTCGCCGCTTTTTATGCTGGAACGACCAATCATTGCGCATAGTCATCACCTGTTTGCCCGATATTTACAAGCACCTGCCGTCGCGCGAGCCAATGCCTGTCGCTCACGCTTGTCCCCCATCGTTGTACTCAAACGCGCGCTGTCCAGATTGATGGTGCCTGTAACAGGATATGAACGGTCAGGCGATGATATGCAAAAAGCAAAAAAGGAATGGCTCCACCTATGGGAACCATTCCTGCACTGTCACGCGAATCCTAACCAGCGTTTCATCCGCATGACCACACTCTGTTCCTTGTCCAGTGCCATCAGCGGCACCATCTCGCCCTGGATGCGGCGAGCGATATTGCGGTAAGCTTTGGCGGCAAGGTTTTTGTTGTCAAAGCTGATCGGCTCGCCTAAATTACCGGAACGGATCACTTGTTCATCATCTGGCACGACGCCCAGCAGATCGATGGCCAGCACCGCCACCACCTCATCCACATCCATCATGCCTCCGTCCCGTACCATCTGCTTGCGCATGCGATTAATAACTAGCTTGGGCGGGGCGATCTCTTCTTTCTCAAGCAACCCGATCACCCGGTCAGCATCGCGAATCGCGGCGTTTTCCGGGATGGTCACGACGATCGCTTGGTCCGCACCAGCCACGGCATTCTTAAATCCATTTTCAATGCCCGCCGGGCAGTCGATGATGACGTAGTCAAACTGCTCTTTCAACTCCGCCACCAACCAGCGCAACTGATTACTTGACACGGCTGTCTTGTCTTTCGTTTGCGCAGCTGGAAGCAAATACAGCTCCTCACAACGCTTATCCCTGATCAACGCTTGCTCTATGCGGCACGTTTTTTCAATCACATCAACCAAATCATAAATGATGCGATTCTCCAAACCCATCAACACGTCGAGATTGCGAAGACCGATATCCGTATCGACCAAACATACCTTTTTGCCGGTCAAAGCGAGCGCGGTCCCAATGTTGACTGAAGTGGTGGACTTGCCCACGCCCCCTTTTCCGGACGTTACAACGATACTTTCCCCCATCCATAACCTCCGTCTAATCCTACACTCTCATGAACCACATCGGTATATTTCACCAAGCAATGACTGTAAGATGGTTATAAATTTAATCGCCTGCGATTCTCATTCCACTCGAGTTCAGGACGCAATTGTCCAAGTTGAGAAATTTTTTCAACGATAATCTGGTTGTCCGCCAGATAAGCAAACCGCATCCCTACTTCTGAGTCATCCCATTTGTCCGGCGGGCGGGAAATGACATCAGCGATGCGAAGTTGAGTTGGACGCAGTGTGGAGGCGACGATCACCGCATTCTGATCACCATGGCTACCTGCGTGAGCCAATCCGCGTAGCGATCCCAACACGTAGATGCTGCCGGTGCATTGGATCGTTCCTCCCGGGTTGACATCACCCAAAAACAATAAATTTCCGCTATGTACTAACACCTGTCCAGAACGCACCGTCCCGGCCTTCGTCGCCAGATCTGTCTCCGCTCCGCGCAAATACGGCATGCCATCCGCCTCAAACCGATGAATGATTAAATTCTGGCGGATAGAAAACAACTCCCGCACCGCCAATTCTTCTGTGCGGGTAATCTGCCGTTGGCCCAATTTGATGGTGACTTTCATATCCGGGCCATCCCAAATCTGGGCCGCCTGCGTATTTTCCAACTTATGCTTCAATTCCTCCAAAACATAAGAAAAGGGTCGCGAATCATCGAGAATAAACAGCAGGCCTTCTTTGTTGCCCTTAATTGTAACGCCCGGTTTCATCACTTTCCCCATACTCATGTCACCCCGCCTCACTAATGATTTCGCTCCTCCCCTTTATTTTCCTTCCTTTTCCATTATAAGCCGCATCAGCGAATAATCGTATCAAACACGACCTGCCGGTTCCGCTTTTTCATGTAAACATAATGTATGAACCGGAAAATGGGATAGGCGCTGATGGCGTTAAAGACCAACGTCGGCACGATATGTGTCATGAAAGAAAAAAGGAAAGGCATGTTCGTGAACCCAAACAAACGATACCAACCATACACCAAGAGTGTATAACAGCATTGCCCCAATACGATCGCCACACCGACAATCCACACAAAAGGCGGAAAATGATTGGCCAACAAATACGTGCCGTAGGCTACTGCCGCCAATGTGAAGGCAGTGACCCCCCACGCCGGGCCGTAGACGATGTCATGCAACAATCCGAAGGAGAAGGCGAACATCAGCACATAACGTTTGGGCAAATACAAAGAAATGACAATGATCCCACTAACCACCAATTGGGGGATAACGACAAAAGTGCTCCCCCACGCCTGAGGGAGCAACAACTGGAAGACAGACCCTTCTAACAAGAAGAGGATCAAGAGGAAAGCGACGAAACCCTTTTTCACCGTTTGTCCCCTCCCGTCTTCGATTGAAGCTCGTTCTTGTGTTGTTGCAACTGCAACTTTTCCGGGTCTCTCACGACCATTACATAGTCCAGCCGTTCAAAAGTAGCAGACGGTTTCACATACGCGATTTGTTCAACCCCGCTTTCGCCGGGTTTAATTTCAGCAACCGTCCCAATCAGAATACCACCTGGATAAATATCTGACAATCTCGATGTTACCACCGTTTCACCTGGCTTAATTTTGGCGGTCACCGCTACTTTTTTCATGATCAACCGTTTCTTCACCGCATCATATCCTTCGATGATGCCCAAAACCTCTTCATTCTCCCCTTGGATCATCGCGGCGATGCCAGGGCCGCCACCCGTGTCAGTCAATAGTTGCACATCCGCCATATGGCTGGTCACTGACTGCACTCGGCCGATCAGCCCTTGCGAAGTGACGATGGGCATTTTTGGCTCCACGCCATCTGCCTTGCCCCGGTTAATGACCACCTTATTATGCCAACGGTCGGTGTTTCGGAATACTACGCGTGCCGCAATGTATTCGATGGGGTTTTCTTTTGCGTATCCCCATTGTTTTTTTAATTCTTCATTCTCCCGCTTCAATTCTTTCAACTCCGCTTCCATGCGAGCCAACTCCGTCTTCGGGGAGGCAGCTTCCGTGGAAGAGGAAAGGGCCAGCGCCGAATGCACGGGCGTGTAAAAAATGCCTTCTACCACCGCCGCTACATTCTTTACCCAACTTTCCGGACCGATGAGAAGCCCGCGCTCACCGCGCGTCATCCCCACCGAAATAAACAGCAGCAGCGACAAGCAAACAAAAATGAGAATGTGACGAGCGTCATTGCGTCGCATGGCTTCACTCCTTCGGGGCGATTTTCATTTCTCTTCCGGCTAGCCCGCGAAAAAGGGGCGCCAATCCGCCCCCTTCCGAGCCAACCGACGACTACTAGGGCGTGTCTGGTGAATCAAGTTGGTAGGGAAGAAGCGGCGGAAAAACCTTTTCTCGAGGAGCGCCGATGCACAAGTGAAGCGAATGAGAAAATGGTTTTGGAGCCGCTGGCCTATTCATCAGACACGCTCTAGAAAAAGCGCTTGCGCCGAAAACGGTCAATCGCCGAAGTGGGTTTAAACAGCCCGATCTGCTCCAGGGCCGAACCGGTACCGACGGCCACGCAATCCAACGCGTTTTCCGCCACATGGCATTCCATGTGGGTCTCTTCACTCAAGCGGACATTCAAATTGCGCAACAAAGCTCCGCCACCCGTCAACATGATACCCCGGTCCAAGATGTCCGCCGACAATTCCGGTGGCGTTTGTTCCAATGTCTGCTTGACGGAGTCGATAATCGCCATGACGGTTTCGTTTAAGGCCTCGGCAATTTCACTCGTCGTAATCTCAATCATGCGCGGCAAGCCCGTAATCAAGTCCCGGCCTTTGATCTCCCGCGAGTCACCGCCCTGATCATCAGGGATAGCTGAGCCGATTTCCAGCTTCAGCGTTTCCGCCGTGCGCTCTCCAATCAGCAAATTGTGTTTGCGACGAATGTATTGGATGATGGCATCATCCATTTTGTCACCAGCCACCCGCAGCGAATGACAAGTCACGATCCCCCCCAAGGAGATCACCGCTACCTCCGTCGTCCCGCCACCAATGTCAACCACCATGCTTCCCGTCGCATCCCACACGGGCAAACCGGCGCCGATCGCAGCCGCCAACGGCTCTTCAATGGTGTAAGCATCCTTGGCCCCAGCTCTAACAGTCGCCTGCTCCACCGCCCGCTTTTCGACCGCGGTGACTCCTGACGGCACGCACACCATCACATTGGGTTTGCGTGGCAAAATGATGTGCTGGTCAGAAGCCTGCTTCAAAAAGTATTCAATCATCGCCGCTGTTGTATTGTAATCGGCGATCACGCCATCTTTCATCGGGCGGATAGCCACGATATTACCAGGTGTTCGCCCGATCATCGCTTTCGCTTGGTTCCCAACCGCCTTGATTTCTTCCGTTCCCACTTCCATCGCCACCACAGACGGTTCACGAACCACAATCCCTTGCCCTTTTACATAAACGAGGGTATTGGCCGTTCCCAAATCCAATCCCATATCTTTCACAAATCCGCCAAACACGGCAAGCCCCCCCTTTCATTCATTCAAAATCAAAATATTATCAAACAGAAAGCCTCTCCACATAAGCTCCTGGTATAAACCGCCCTCCACACCCGAGCAAATTCGGACAATTTCGTCAATAGGAAAACAGCACTAAGAAAACGGCTGTTAGTCAGGCGATGGCATGCGCATGATCAAAGGGATTAAAACCTACTCGGCAATCAGCCCTTTCTCTTTCATGCTGAAATACGTTTGATCCCCGATAATCAGATGGTCCACAACGTCTATGCCCAACAATTTACCGACTTCCACCAACCGCTCTGTAACCAAGAGATCCTCCGTGCTGGGCGTGGGGTCGCCGCTGGGGTGATTATGTACGCAAATGATTGCGGCGGCGCTACAGCGGATCGCTTCGTGGAAAATTTCGCGCGGATGCACAACCGAGGTGTTAAGGCTTCCTTTGAAAATGCATTTTTTGTCAATCACACGATATTTTGTGTTTAAGTATAGGCAGATGAAGTGTTCCTGTTGCAGGAAGCGGAGTTCATCCATTACGTAACAAGCTGCATCATCCGGCGACCGAATCGCATGGCGGTCTTCCGGCATCATACGTGAAATCCGCTGTCCCAACTCAATGCCAGCCATCAACTGAATGGCTTTGGCCGGCCCGATTCCGTGAATGCCCATTAACTCTTGCAACGAAAGTCGGGTCAGGCCTTTGAGCCCGCCCCCCTTGTTCAACACCCGCTGGGCCAACGTCATCACGGATTCACCCGTGCTGCCCGTGCGCAACAACAAGGCAATCAACTCCGCATTAGAGACATAATTCGGTCCTAACCGAATCATGCGTTCACGCGGCCGCTCCTCTTCTGGCACATCGCGCAGCAACATGTAATTGCGACCGGTTTCATCCATCATCTATTCCTCCTCTGCCTCTCTCCACTTCCATTTAGGAATTTGATCCCCACGGGTGTGCTCGGCAGAGTTGTTACGTTTGCATTTATCTTCTATGGTACCAACGAATAGCCCATGTCTTGGAACATTTGATCCAATTCGACCAATGAAAGTCCGACAACATTGAAATAACAGCCGTCGATCTTGTCGATCAGACATGCGCCCAAGCCTTGGATTCCATATGCGCCCGCCTTGTCGAGCGGTTCTTTCGAATTCACGTACCACGAGATTTTTTCATCTGAGAGCGACCTCATCCACACATGGGTCATGCGATGGCTGACACGTTCACGCACCACTTGGCCATCAGCCACTTCAACCAAGGCAATGCCCGTGTATACTTGATGCGCGCGGCCTTGGAGCCTGGAAAGCATCTGAACCGCTTCCCGCTCATCCCGCGGTTTGCCCAAAATCTCACCGTCACAGACCACTATCGTATCCGCGCCGATGACAAGAGCGGCATCCAACTGCCGGGCCACATCCTTGGCTTTGCGGTGCGCCAATTCCTCAGCCACTGCGCTCGGAGGGCACGAAGGGTCAAACGTTTCATCGACCTGGCTCGTTTTCACCTCAAACGGAACGCCTAAGCCCGCAAGTAACTCTCGTCTCCGTGGAGAACCGGATGCCAAAACAATTTTCGGCCGCATATCGCGTACACACCTTTCAGTGATAAGTAAAAAGTAAAAAAGAAGGATGTTCCTTTAAGGAGTGCATCCCGTCCACGGAAAAAAGCACCTCTGCGATTAAGGTGCCTTCCAACCTTGGAACAATTTAAGTTTAGCAGATGAAGAACCGCCCAACAAGCGATGGTCAACGCTTTGTCAAAATTTGTTTTCCCCTCCTTCTGCCGCCGCTTTGGCCACCCGTTCATAAGCCAATGCATATCGAACCAACCCTTCTTGAATCTGCCACAGCAACGCTTGATTAGGATGTTTGTCTGCCGTTTCCCCGCTTTGAATCGCCAAATCCAAAGCGCTGAGGCATTGGTTGAGCGACGACCGTAACGCTGGCGGCAACCCCTTTTCCATCGCGTGAAAGTCGGAGAGCATCTGTTCATATTCTTTTTTCCAAGAGGATTGAAATGCGAATGCCGGCGTCTCCGTTTGGGGATTGCCCTGTATATTGACGATGGCGGCGTTCCCCAGCTGTTGGATCAGTTGGTTTCCACGCACAAGCAAGCGGGCCAGCTGTTCCCGCTGGTTCCATTTCTCAGGCAATGTTCCGGTCATCTGCCATTCCTTTAAATACACTTCCACTTCTTTTTTTTGATAAATAGCAGAAAGTTTCAACGCTTCATCCCTTGTCCAACCCATTCCCAGGAAGATGCGGTAAGGGGGATGATCAGACATCACCGCGGCTAGCCCTTGCGTGCGATATTCCTGCACTTTCTTTTGGGCATGCTGCTTGTTTTGAAAATTCCCCGCTTGCAACATCACGACCTTTAGCGCTGGAAGGGGGCTTTCCACTTCCTTGTCCTTAGCTTTGTTCCCTTTGGCGTCCGTGAGCGGCATCTCAGCCACCATATTGCTCTTGGGCAAGTGATCATCGATCGACCGGGCCGAATGAGAGGCGTTTTCCAAAAAGAAAATCCGCAATATGGAAAAGCCCATAATCAGTCCCACCACGATCGCGGCAGCGATCGACAGCAGGAGTTGTCCCAATTTCACGTTTGACGGGCGCATTTTCAACTGTCTTTGCACAAAGGGATTGTTGGGAGAGCTCCACTCGATTACTTGTTGCTTTTTATCGGCGCGCCCCAAGGTAAAAGAAGGCGTTTGTCGAATCGGCCCGGCGATTGCTTCCTGCGACGCCTGCCACCCCTCCTTCTCTTGCGGATAAGCGGTGGTGGAGACGGGCGCCGTTCTCACTTTTTCCCATGTCACTTGTATACCTCGGGCATTGGCTTTTTCCTGCCGCTTCGAAATGGTGATCGCTTGCCCTGTTGGTTTATCCGCTTTGACAGAAGACGTTTGGGATGGATGGGGTTGGATGGTCACTTTCATGCCAGACTGCTGGGAAGAAATTCTTGGTTTTGTGTTCTCCATCGCAATGATCCGCTCCTTCAAAAATCTATTACTAGAGTTTATGAATTCATAGAGAAGATAGAACCTGAATTTCCGGCCAATCAGCAAACCAGCTAAAACCAGCGCACCATCCATTCAACCAATGACTGGCCGCGCCATCGAACAGCAGAGCAGTGATCATCCCTGCCGCCAAATGAGGAGCGTACGGCAACGGGGAACGGCCCGTCCACTGGCCGCAGGCGAGCGAGCGTCCGACCACCGTCAAAAAGGCACTCCAACTCGACAGCCACAAGGCGAAGAACAAATCCAATCCCAACAGCCAGACCGCCATCGCCAGCAACTTCACATCTCCCATACCGATCCCTTTGGTCTTCCGCCATACGAGATAGCCGACACCGTAAATACCCAGTGCCGCCAAGCTGAGCCATCCAAACGAATCTGGACGCTCAAACCAACTATGAATAGCAAAGAAGAGGCTCCCCCCCAAAGTGAGGGAATTGGGTATCAGCCAAGCCATCAAATCGGTCAGAACCACGGTGAACAAAATGGACAAAAATATGACCATGGCAAACTTGTCAGACAAAGAACGCGGCTGTTGCACCACCCACCAGACTAGACCTGCGTAAAACGCCATGATCCCCACCCGGGCATAGGCGAAAAACAATCGCTCCGCCGTCGGTCGCATCCGACGGTAAAACGCGCGCACCAGTGTATCCTCCCTCCTGCGTCGCAAAAAGCGCTCCGCACATTCCGGCAACCAATATGCTCCCATTCCCGCCGCTAACACCGCCAATCCTTCCCACTCAACCATGGGACAACAACCACTCTTCTTTCACCGCTGCACGTTCCACTTCCTTGCTTTTCATCAGAGCCTGCACGGCCATGTCCATCGTTTGCATCCCCACTTGTTGACCCGCTTGCATAATAGAATCAATTTGATGAATTTGTTCAGCCCGAATCAAGTGTTGCACCGCCCGGGTGTTTACGAGCACTTCAAACGCGGCGATCTGGTTGTTGTATCCATTGCCAGGAAATAAGCGCTGGGCGGCGATACCTAGCAAACTCATAGACAATTGCGTACGGATCAGGGTTTGCTCTTCGGCCGGAAACTGATGGATGATGCGTTGGATGGCTTGCGCAGCCCGAGCAGCGTGCATGGTGGCCATGACCAAACGCCCCGCTTCCGCCGCATACAGCGCCGCCCGAACCGCCTCTGGCTCCCTTAACTCCCCGATCATCAGCACATCGGGATCTTGCCGTAATGCCGCCTGAACACCCGATTGATAACTGTCCGTGTCCAGGCCAATCTGCCGCTGGATCACCAAGGATTGTTGGGAGCGGTGCGTATACTCAATCGGATCTTCCAACGTGATGATCAAGGAGGAGCTTGTCTGATTTTTCAGCTCCAACAGCGCGGCCAACGTCGTCGACTTGCCGCTACCCGTAGGGCCGGTGACCAGTAAAATCCCTTGCTTCTTTTGGCTTAAGCTGAGGAGCGCTTCCGGAAGGCGCAATTCCTCGGGGCTGGGAATGTCGCGCGGAAACAAACGAATGGCCAACCCTACCCCCGTCTGAAGCCGATATGCGTGGACACGCAACCGAATTTCGTCAAACTGAAAGGCAAAATCCAATTCCCGGTCACGGATCACCTTTTTATGCGCGGCCAAGAATGACCAAATCATTTTTCCTTCCACTTGTTCCTCTGCCAACAACTCCATCTTGCCCTGTATGCGCACCCGTGGAGGCTGTCCTTCCACCAAGTGAAGATCAGAAGCTTCATTTACGATGGCCAAGGATATCCAATCAGTGATTTGCATGTCTAGCTCCTCCCATGTTCCATTTATAACCAATTTCCATTGTAAGGAAAAAACAGCCAAAGAAACGTGTCTATATCAAGAAAATTTGGGCAACATCGATGTTCCCCTTGCCGGACGCGGCGTAATCGAGTAGATTAACATAAGAATCCATCCAGCTAAAGGAGCGGACTTATGCTAACTGTTCATGAATTGACTGGCGGCTATTCGCGGGTGCAACCCGTCATCCATGACTTGTCTTTTGATGTGAAACCGGGTGAAATGGTCGGCTTGATCGGTTTAAACGGAGCCGGTAAAAGCACGACGATCAAACATATCCTCGGCCTGATGACCCCAGTTGCCGGGAAAGTCACCCTCCATGGGAAAACATTGCAGGATGATCCCATTGCATTCCGCTCACAAATCGCCTACATACCGGAAACCCCACAATTTTATGAAGAACTTACCTTATGGGAGCATCTGGAGTTGACGATCCGCGCATATCGATTGGACGAAGCTGAAGCTAGCCGGCGTGCCCACGACTTGTTGGAACAATTCCGTATGGGTAAAGCCAAGCATTGGTTCCCTCACACGTTCTCCAAAGGCATGCAACAAAAAATCATGATCTTATGCGCTTTTCTCGCACAACCTGCCCTGCTGATCGTCGATGAACCTTTCGTCGGCCTCGACCCACTGGCCATCCAGACGTTACTCGATCTGTTGCAGGAAGGTAAACAGCAGGGGATGGGCATCCTGATATCGACTCATATCTTGGACATGGCAGAAAAATACTGCAACCGCTTCATCCTTCTGCATGATGGGCGCATTCGGCTAAAAGGGGATTTGCCAGCGATGCAACATACGCTCAACAAGCCCGGAGCCAGCTTGGAACAGCTGTTCATTCAGGTCGTGAAAGGGTGAATCGCTTGGAAACCTCCACTCTATTTTGGAGCCGCATGCGCAGTTCTTGGACAAAGGCATTGCGGCTGATCCGCATCATCGCAGGCGGGGGAGGCACCCCGATCATCTTGGGAATCACCATCATCGCTTTCTCATTCGGATATAACCAATTGCTGGCTTGGTTGCCTGAATCGTTTCCGTTGGCACCCGTTTTGGCCGTCATGATCGGTCTTTTCCTGACCCACCACCGCATCCGAACCTGGATTAAGCCGACTGACGCGGTGTTTCTGTTGCCCTTGGAACCTCATATGGGAAGATATTTCCGGGCGAGCTTGCTCTACACCGGCGCGGTGAAGCTCCTCCATTTGGGAGTGATCATGAGCATTTTGTATCCGTTATACCGCGCCAACCTAGGCACACTGGGAACCTATGTCGTTACTTGCTTTCTCTTGGCGGGAGTCCTTCTTCTCAATCTTGTGCAGGAATGGCAGGCGACGAGACTGACCGTCAACTCTGACGCCGGCGACTTGCGCTTATGGAAAATTTGCCGTTTTGGTTTGAACCTTCTGTTGGCCTACGACGCACTGGCATCCGAATGGTGGTTTGTGCTCTTGCCTCTCACCGCGCTGGCCATCTGGTGCTGGCAAGGGTTTCGCCTGATCCCACAAGCCCCCTATCCCTGGCAGCGTTTAAGTCGACTGGAGCAAGAAACCTTGGCCCGATATTACACCGTCGCCAATTGGTTCGTGGATATGCCCCGCTACAAACGCCCATTGCGCCAACGAAAATGGTTAATCCGCCTCGTCAACCGCTTGATCCGCGACGATGCAGTTTACCCTTACCTCTATTGGCGCACATTGGTGAGGCAGAGCGATCTGTTGGCGATGTTTGCCCGCCTCTTGGCATGGGTAATCCTGCTCTCTTTCTGCGTGCCCCATCCGTGGGTCATCACCCTGCTCACTCTCTTGGGCAACTGGATGTTTACTGTACAATTGCGGAACATTGAACATGCAGCGCATTACCCGGTCTTGTTTAAGCTCATGCCCCGACCAGCATCTGAGCGGTCACAAGCACTTCAGCAAATCGCACGGCTGTTATCAACCGCGTTTGCGTCGCTCATCGCACTGGTCGGCCTTTTGGTCGGTTGGCTGGACGGTAAGGGATTGGTCATCTATCTGATAATCAACGGCGCGGCGATTCTCTTCTTTAGCCGCACCAAAAGATAAAAGACGGGAGCGGCTACTGGCCAATCCCGTCTTTCTCATGTCAAACGATGAAAAACGACTCCGCAACAACGGAGTCGTTTTTTTCACTTCCCTTTACTCAGAGATGCAACATCTTTAGCAATTTGCGCCGCATCAGGTTGTAGGCCGTTATAGAATCGAACCACTTTTCCAGTTCCGTCAATCAGGTAAAACTGCGTAGGATGGGTGACTAACAGCGGAACGTCAGGGGAAGTTCCTTTTTGATGCGCGATTTGCGCCTTGAAAGTATCTTTTGTCACCTTGGTTATTTCTTCTAACGAATAACCTGTTAAGAGATGCCAATTGCTAAAGTCAGCACCATGTTTCTCCGCATAGGCCTTCAACACTTCTGGTTTGTCATACTCGGGATCCACGCTAAAGGAGACCAATTCCACCTGTACGCCAGCCTTTTTCAGCTCCTGTTGTACCTTGGCCATGTTGGCCGTCATCGGCGGACACACATTGGGGCAACGGGTAAAAATAAAATCAGCCAACCAGAATTTCCCTTGCAAATCCTTCAGCCCAAATGGCTTGCCCTCTTGGTTGGTGTACGTAAAATCGGGGACACGCCAATTGAGAGCGGATACATCATTATTGTTAGCGGACGCATCTTGGTTTTGGCCCGAGTCAGGAGACTCCGTCTTAGTTGGAGCACAACCAGCTACCAGCAAAAAAGCACACAAGATCAGGGAAAGTCGTCTGAATGTGAATAAATTCACAAAAAGTCATCTCCTATCTGCATCACATCGCGATGGATGCTTCTTAGTTCAACGTTTGGCAAGCAGCGCCGTCAAACGCCGCACAATCTTACTATAGCGCGATTAAACGCAACAGGGCAACCCGCATTTAAGCGGATCGCCCTGAAAGGGAATCAGGCAAAGCGTATGGATAAGTGCAAATTCATCTTTTCACGGTCCGCTTCTCCAACTCAGGCACCAAACCGTGCGAAACGCGCCAGATGTCTCCCGCGCCCATGGTCAATACGAGGTCGCCCGGCCGGACGTGATCTAAAAGATAGGCGATCACATTTTCTTTGGTATCAATGAAGCGGGTGTTGGGGTTGCTATTCTTTGTGATCAATTCGGCCAAGCGCTCGGCAGACACGCCCGGAATCGGTTGTTCACCGGCCGGGGCGTACAAGGTATTGATAATAACCTCGTCGGCCAAGGCAAACGCCCGGCTGAATTCATCCATCAACAGATGCGTGCGAGAGTAACGTTGCGGTTGGAACACCACGATCATCCGCCGCCCCAGCGCTTTAGCACCTTTCAAGGTCGCTTCGATTTCAGTCGGATGGTGGGCATAGTCATCGACAACCACAATGTCGTCCACTTCGCCAATTACTTGGAAGCGGCGTTTGGCCCCTTGAAATTGATACAGGGCAGCTGCCGCGCGTTCAAATGGCACGCCCACTTCCAAACAAGCGATGATGGCCGCCAAGGCGTTGGCTACGTTGTGGCGCCCCGGAATCCGCAGGGATACATCTCCCAGCTCCTGGCCATTTTTAACCACCGTAAACGTCATTTCGCGCTCTTGTTCGCGGATGTTGGTCGCCATATAGTCGGCTGGATGATCCAACGCATACGTGATGTAACGGCCGCGCACTTCTGGAGCAATGGCTCGGACATATGCGTCATCCCAGCACAAAATCGCCGCTCCCTCTGGGCGAACCTGGCTGGCAAATACGCGATACGCTTGTTTTAGCTTTTCGAAGTCACCTTCATAATTCTCCAAATGGTCGGGCTCAATATTGGTTACCACCGCCAAGTAGGGGAAGTATTCCAAGAAAGAGCCGTCGCTCTCGTCGGCCTCGGCCACCACATAATCGCTTTGCCCCGCTTTGGCGTTGCCTTTTAAGCTGACGATTTCCCCGCCGATGATGTATGTTGGATCGACATCGCACAATTCCAACGTTTGCGCAATCATGGAAGACGTCGTTGTTTTGCCGTGTGCGCCAGCAACAGCGATCCCTTTCTTGTCGTTTAACAAACGGGCCAGCATTTGCGAGCGGTGCAACACTTCAATCCCCTGCTCTTGGGCTGCGATGCGCTCCACATTGTTTTCCGAAATGCTTGTGGAGAATACGACCATATCCGCTCCGTTGACATTGTCGGCATGATGGCCGATGGTCACCTTAGCGCCGCGTTCAATCAGCTTTTGCACCAATGCGTTTTCCGCGACATCAGACCCGGACACTTCATACCCCAAGTCCAGCAACACACGCGCGATCGCGCTCATCCCATATCCACCAATTCCAACGAAATGCACTCTTTTCTTATCCAACAGAATCACCAGCCTTTTTTAATACCTTATTCGTCTTTTGCTTGTATCAGTAATGAGCGGGCTTCAGATACGAGATAGAGAGAACCAGCGATCACACCCAGATCGCGTTCACCCAACTCAGCCCGTAACAACGCCAGCGCCTTTTGCACAGAGGATGCACTTGACACCGACGCGGACGGATGCAGACGCCGTGCCACTTCGGCCAATTCGCGTCCCGTCATGGAGCGCGGTTGATCAGCCACTTGCGTGGTGATCACATGGTCGGCCACGTCCAACAAGGGTGCCAACATATCCTCCACCCGTTTGTCATTCATCATCGCCAAGATCAACACAAGGCGATCATAAGTATAGTGGTCACGAAGTGCGTTGACCAATGAGTGAACCCCGTCGACGTTGTGTGCACCATCCAATAAGATGCGCGGATATTCACTCACTTGTTCCAACCGGCCCGGCCAATGAACAGAAGCCAAACCGCGTTGAATATGTTCATCTTCAATTACCGTGGCATAGGCTTGGCGCAACACATCCAGCGTCATCAAGGCTGTGCCTGCGTTTTTCAGCTGGTGTTCCCCCATTAGGGACACATTGGCCGAAAGCCGACGATAAACATTGGAAAAAGTAAACGCTTGTCCTGTCTCCGCCGTCTGTTCTGCTGGCTCTATCCGATAATCGCGGCCCACTTGGTAAACCTTGCAGTTTTTCAATTGTGCCGCTTCATGAATCACAGCTTGCACTTCCGCCCGTCCCGCACCGCACACGACAGGTACCCCCGCCTTGATGATGCCCGCTTTTTCCTGCGCGATGTCCGCGAGGGATTCCCCCAACCACGCTTGGTGATCCAAACCAACCTCGGTGATCACCGAAACCAGCGGATAGCAGACATTGGTGGAATCGAGGCGGCCGCCAAGGCCGGTTTCCCACACCACAAACCAAGGAACGGCATCCTTAGCAAAGTATAAAATCGCCACAAGCGTCCAAAATTCAAACGGAGTGAGCGGGCCAGGCCCTTCCGTTCTAATCTCTTCCGCCAATGGACGCAACTGATTGGACCAATGCACGAACGCCTCATCGGAGATCGGGTTCCCATCCACTTGAATCCGTTCGCGCCATGAAAGGATATAGGGGGAAACAAACAAACCAGTCGAATATCCCGCTTCCTTAATCACCGATGCAATCATCGCCGCAGTCGACCCTTTGCCATTCGTGCCAGCGATATGAATAAATTTGCATCTTCTCTCTGGATGGCCCAGCCGCTCAAGCACCCACTCCATCCGCTCTAAACCGGGCTGGATCGCTTGCGCACAAGTTTGTTCCATCCAGTCGAACACATCACTTGGTACAGCAAATGAAGTCATTCGATCCATGACCTTCTTCCCCTTCGTTAAACAATAAAAAAACTACCTCTGTACATTTTGCATTTAAAAGGACGCTCCGTCAACAATACGGGACGGGAGGAATCTTTGGTCGTTCCTCCCGTCAACCGCCTTTTATGAACCTTTGATCTCCTGAATCCGTGCCAACACTTTCTCGCGTTTTTCCTTGTACTCTTCCCCTTTTTGCCGTTCCGCTTCCACCACATGTTCAGGTGCTTTGGCGACAAATCCCGGATTGGACAATTTCTTTTCAACGCGTTCTACTTCGGCGTTTAACTTTTTCAACTCCGCCTCCAAGCGTTTCACCGTCTGTTCCACATCAACCAGCCCCGCGAGCGGCAAGAACAGCTCAGCACCGGTCACTACCGCAGCCATCGATTTGTCGGGTCGCGCCAATGCAGGATCGATGGTCAATTGGTTCACTCCGCACAAACGCTTGATAGCCGCTTCGTTCCGTTCAAACGCCTGCCGGGTTTCCCCATCAGGACGCACCATCAATGACACTTGATGCTTAGGAGGTACTTCCATTTCAGCACGGATGTTGCGCACCGCACGGATCGTTTCGATTAACACTTGCATTTCATGAACCGCTTCTGGCGCGTCAAACGCTTCATTTACCTGAGGCCAAGCGGAAACGGTGATGCTTTCCCCTTCCACCGGCAGATGCTGCCAAATCTCTTCCGTGATGAAAGGCATCATCGGATGCAACAACCGCAATGCTTGATCCAGCACATGGGTCAGCACCGAGCGGGTCACGCGTTTGGCTTCTTCATCTTCTCCATACAGCGGTAGCTTGGCAAATTCAATGTACCAGTCGCACAGTTCATCCCAAATGAAGTTGTAGATCACACGTCCCACTTCGCCAAATTCGTACCGTTCCAACAGGCGAGTGGCGTCTTTCACTGTCTCGTTGAGTCGGTGCAAAATCCATTTGTCGGCGATGGAGAACGGCCCTTTGAGTTCCAGTTCTTCAGCCGACACCCCTTCCAAGTGCATGAGCGCAAACCGGGACGCATTCCAGATCTTGTTGGCGAAGTTGCGCGCCGCCTCCACCCGTTCAAAACGGAAGCGGAGGTCATTCCCCGGAGTACAACCAGTTGACAGCATATAGCGCATCGCATCTGCGCCATACTGGTCGATCACTTCCATCGGGTCAACGCCGTTCCCCAGAGACTTGGACATCTTTCTGCCTTCCGCATCGCGAACCAAACCGTTCATCAGCACATCTTTAAATGGAATCTGATCAGTGAATTCCAACGCCGTAAAGATCATGCGCGCTACCCAGAAGTAGATGATGTCATAACCTGTCACCAAAACATCCGTGGGGAAATAACGCTTGAGGTCGTCCGTTTGCTCAGGCCAACCCAGCGTGGAGAAAGGCCACAATGCCGAGCTAAACCATGTGTCAAGCACATCCTCGTCTTGGCGCAATGCGTTGCTTTGGCAATGCGGACAAGTGGTCGGTTCCTCTCTAGCCACAGTCATTTCACCACACTCGTCGCAATACCACGCCGGGATGCGATGCCCCCACCACAATTGGCGCGAGATGCACCAATCGCGCACGTTTTCAATCCAATTCAAGTAGATTTTCTCAAAGCGGTCAGGCACAAACTTTACGCCTTTCCCCTGTGTTTGCGCGTTGATGGCCCGTTCGGCGAGAGGCTTCATGGAAACGAACCATTGCGTGGACAGATACGGTTCGACTACGACTCCCGTCCGTTCACTGTGACCCACCGAGTGGACATGCTCCTCGATTTCAATCAACAAACCCGCCGCTTCCAAGTCTTTGACGATCTGTTTGCGGCATTCAAAGCGATCCATGCCTTGGTATTTCCCAGCCAACTCATTCATCCGACCCTCTTCATTCATCACGAGGATTTGCGGCAATTGATGGCGTTGCCCCATCTCAAAGTCGTTCGGGTCATGAGCCGGCGTGATCTTCACTGCTCCGCTACCGAATTCCGGGTCAACATACGCATCGGCGATAATCGGAATCTCCCGCTCCACGAACGGCAAGATAACTGTTTTGCCGATAAGCCCTTGATACCGCTCATCATCGGGGTGAACGGCCACCGCCACGTCACCCAACATCGTTTCGGGACGCGTTGTCGCTACTCGGATGTAGCCTGAACCATCTTTGAGCGGATATTTTAAGTGATACAACGCGCCTTTAACTTCTTTATGGATTACTTCAATATCAGACAAAGCCGTGCGAGCTTTGGGGTCCCAGTTGATGATATATTTGCCGCGATAAATGAGCCCCTTCTCATACAAGCGCACAAACACTTCTCTCACGGCGGCGGATAACCCTTCGTCCAATGTGAACCGCTCACGGCTGTAATCCAAGCTCAACCCCAATTTGCGCCACTGGTCGGCGATGTTCTGGGCGTATTCATCTTTCCATTTCCACACTTCCGCCAAGAATTTTTCCCGACCCAAGTCGTGTCGGCTGATCCCTTGCTCCCGCAACTTCGCCTCGACCCGCGCCTGGGTGGCGATGCCAGCGTGGTCCATTCCTGGCAACCACAGGGCGTCATACCCGTTCATCCGTTTGAAACGAATTAAGATATCCTGGAGCGTTACGTTCAGCGCATGGCCAATGTGTAGCTTGCCGGTGACGTTTGGCGGGGGAATGACAATCGTAAACGGCTGTTTGCTTTGGTCTTTCCCCGCTTCGAAAAACTTCCCTTCAATCCAATAGTTGTACCATTTCGTTTCCGCCTGTTTCGGGTCGTAGGCGGATGGCAAATTGCTTTTCACTGGTTCACCCATCTTACATCCTCCTCACTGTTAGACAAAATAAAAAACCTTCCGTCCCATGCAAAGGACGAAAGGTTGTTTCGCGGTACCACCTTTGTTCACCGAACCCAACTAGTCAGTTCAGTGCACTCTAGGGCCAGGTATCGGTTGGCGCCGGAACATCTTACACAGCAACACCCTTCAGATGTTCAGCTCAAGGGCGACGTTCAACGGTGTAACCTGAAGAAGCCTTCCAGCCGTGGGCTCCTCTCTCTGACAGGCTCTCTATCCCGCCTACTCTTCCCTTTCATAGCTTAATTAATCATTTATTGATTGTTTTATTATATTACAACCTTTGAATGTGAGAGTCAAACAAACGCCCAAACAAAATAAAAACGGCGATGGAGATCGCCAATGAATCATATGAGTCCAGTCCTGCCATATATCAGCGAACACCAAACGTTTGTCTGATGTGATCATACATCGCCTGAGGATCGGCCAAGAAGGTCATCAACAATACTGTCACCAGCATCAGAATACTGAGAAACACCAAAAACAAAACACCGCGATATGCTTTTTTCACCATGGTTTTTACCATACTCAACTTGAAAATCCCCTTCCTGTCAGCATCCGCTTTTGGTCCCTATAACATATTCCTATTCTCCACGTTTCGTTCACTTCTGTCTAGTCTTTCTCCCAAATCTCCAAAAAAACAAGCAACCACGCAACCTGTGGCATATAATTTGGTCATAAGCAACTTTTTTTCATTGGGCAACAAAAGATGAGGGGACGCTTGTCCCTTACCCTTTCTATACCATCTTCTATGTAAGTGAGGAGATCCTTGATGTTGGAAGTGATCTTATGGGTGCTTGCCCTTAGTTTACCATTAAAAGCCCTGCACAAACTTTTACAAAAAATAAAAAACCGGGGATAACCCCGATTCAAACTAGCGATAATTTGCCCTTTTCCTTTTCTTCTTGCGTCCGGGTTGGTGAGAGGCGACCTGGACTTTTTCCCGCTCTTCTTTTTTCTTTTTGGACGGCCACAAACTTTTCACCAGCTCCTGCATTTGTTCATGCTGGCTGATCTCGCGCTCGAAACGCTTGGTGAATTGCGGCTCTGCCATGGCGGTACGCGGTTTGTCGAAATACCGCCCTAGTGTTTTCAATATTCGCTCGGGGTATGACAAATACAAGGCCAACAACCGTTTCTCTTTGGGCTCTAACTTCCACACCCGTTCATAAGCCTCAAACAGCTTGAACGGATCTGCCTCATCATGGAGCGAAAAACGCTGGATGGCGAGAGCTACATCACGGGCTGGCGTATCTACTTGCGCGTGGTCAAAATCAATCAGATACACTTGCTCCTCGTCCTGTACCACATTGCTGGGATGAACCCTGCCATGGCAGAGAACGGCGCGCGGCAAGGAGGCGTTCTCACTTTCGCGGTAGCGTTCCAATCCCCGGATGGCAAATTGAAAGCTACGGTCCAGCTGTTCTTTGGCGCTTGCGAAGGCCTGTTCAAATGGGGAGATGAATTCGCGATCCTTCCCGTGTTTCGCATATTGATCCAACATCTCCATCTTGCGCTTCCAAGACTCGATGTCTTCTTGCCGGATGGACGGCGCCAACTCATCCAATTTTTTGCAACCTGGTTCCGTCGCCTGATGCAAACGGGCTAAAGCCCCCATCGCTTCCTCAGATGACCAGCGCTTTCCATCTGGGACAGACCGCCGCTTCCAAGGAACCATATACCAACAGGTGCCTTCCACTTCGGCCACTGGCTCCCCTTGTTTGGTCTCCATCCAAGGCAACAGATGGTTACACCCCGATTGAATTGCCTCATTCAACAGTTGGTGCAAGAGGTACAATTTTTCACGTGGGGCTCTGGAACACTTCAGCGCATATTCCCCTTCAGGCAAAGCCAGGTAGATCACGCTACCCACTTTTTCCATATACGCATCTTCATAACCGTATTGCCGCAACACTTCCCACACTAAAGCTGATCGGTCCACTGCCACTCCCCCTTTCCGTGGGCATCAACGCTTTTTGCCGTGCCAACCAAACGCAGAAATCTCTGCATGCGGACTTGGGTGTTCAGGCTGCTTGGGCACATTTAAAATCTGCCCTTCAACCAGCACGTCTGTCTGCAATCGGTTTAGCCTGATCAACTCATTAGCCGATACGTTATATCTGTTCGCCACTGTGTCAATCGTGTCATCTTTCTGGACAATAACCATTTTCATCGGCACAAACGCTTCTTCTTTTTCCCGCAACAACCAGCCGATCCAGGAAGCGTTTTCCTGCTTCTCGTCGGGTTGTGCGCCATCCGCTTGTTCCGTATCGGCTTTTTCCGAGTCATCCGAATCCGACATTTCCACCGGCTCAGGCTGTTCCCCTTCCTTGATCGACTCCGCCGTCTGTGCCTGCTTGCTCGCCTGGCGTTCACGCCAGAAGTCTTGGGGATCGACTGTCAACGCCTTTTGCTCTTCGGAATTGGCTTGCATCGACTCGATCGACTCCACCGGTTGAATCAAATGCACATCTTGCTCTTCGTGCTCGGCGTCACCCACCTGCGGATCATCAGGTGTCTCCAATTCAATCTCCACTTTGGCGTCATCAAAATCATGCTGTTGCGCAAGCGAAGCCATCGGTTGGGCCGACTGTCCCGAAAAGACCGGCAGGGATTCTTCCTCTCCGGACCGTGCCACTTCGCTAGGCGTCTCCTCATTTCTTTCAGGCAACAACCCGTCGATCATCAGAATCGCATCGATCTTCAATTCGTAAGGGGACAACACTTGATAATCAAATGCCTCCACCTCCGCCGAGATCTGGTCTTCTTCCGCGCGGTCACGCGGGAGCGTGATCTCAACCGGAATGACATAAGCCAGTTCTTGCTGATCGTCCTCTCCATTCGTATGTACATCTGGCTCACTTTCGTCTTCCCGCTGCTTGAGATAAGACCCATTCAGCCGCAGATACCCCTGGATCTTCAAATGTTGCCCTTCATCCTTGATTTCGATGTCGGGATACAAGTCCAGCTCCAGGAGGGTGTCAATGCCAGGTTGCTGTGATTGGAGGCGAACATTTTCCGATATGTCGAAACGGAGTTGGGTGAAACTGCTTTCCATATACACAATCCCTCCTTGTGAGGTTCGTGCCGTACCGCTTGACTCAACGTTCAAACACGTGGGTCATCGGTTAAGACGTTACTGTATCTATATGCGTTCAAAATGGAGTTATAACCCAACCCAGACAAGACCGGGTCTTTAAGCGGAGAGCTTGTAGGGAAAACTGCCGGAGTGATGCCGCGCAACAAAAAAAGCCTATCTTTTCGCCAACGCGAAAAGATAGGCTTTCATTAGAACAAATTTATTTTTTCAAGCGGGCCAGTGCGCGGCGGTTCGCTTCCAACGTACGGTTCAAATCCTCATCCTGATGAGCCATCGAAATAAACATGCCTTCAAATTGTGAAGGGGGAATCAGAATCCCTTCCTCCATCATCAGGCGGAAATACTCGGCAAAACGCTCCGTATCCGCTTGCTTCGCTTGGGTATAGCTCGTAACCGCCTCTCCGGTGAAAAAGAGACAGACCATCGAACCAACACGGTTGATATGGTGTGGGATGCCCGCTTCTTCCGCATTGCGGCGCAAACCCTCCTCCAAAATCCGTCCTTTGCGTTCTAACTCTTCATAAGCAGCTGGTGTCATTTCTGACAAGGTAGCATAACCGGCGGCCATGGCCAGCGGATTGCCCGACAGCGTTCCCGCTTGGTACACCGGACCAACTGGTGCGACCTGTTCCATAATCTCCTTTTTGCCACCATAAGCCCCCACCGGAAGGCCGCCGCCGATCACTTTGCCCATCGTCGTCAAATCAGGAGTGATGCCGTAGCGCCCTTGGGCCGAGTGATAACCAACCCGGAAACCGGTCATCACTTCGTCAAAAATGAGCAATGCTCCATGCTGTTCCGTCAACTCCCGCAACCCCTCAAGGAACCCAGGCTGAGGAGGAACGACGCCCATGTTTCCAGCCACCGGCTCCAAGATGACGGCGGCAATTTCTTCACCCACTTTTTCAAACACCAGCTTGACGCTATCCAAATCATTGTAAGGTACCGTCAAGGTGTGCTGAGCGATATTCTCGGGCACGCCGGGGCTGTCCGGCAAGCCCAAGGTGGCCACGCCGGAGCCAGCTTTAATGAGCAGGCTGTCGGAATGTCCGTGATAGCTTCCTTCAAATTTGAGGATCTTGTTGCGTCCGGTGTATGCGCGAGCCAAACGCAAGGCACTCATCGTGGCCTCCGTTCCCGAGTTGACCATGCGCACAATCTCAACCGATGGCATGCGTTCAACCACTGTCTCAGCCATCAAGGTCTCCAATTCGGTCGGAGCACCAAAGCTGGTTCCCTTCTCCGCAGTCGTTTTGATAGCTTCCACCACTTTAGGGTGAGCATGCCCCAAAATGAGAGGCCCCCATGAACCGATGTAATCGATGTATTCGTTTCCGTCCACATCCACCACTTTGGAACCGAACCCGCGCTCAACAAACACCGGATTCATCTTCACTGATCTAAATGCGCGAACCGGACTGTTCACTCCGCCTGGAATCACTTGTTGGGCTTGCCGGTAATTCGCGATGGAACGATCATATCCTTTATGCATCCATATCACTACCTTTTATGTAAAACTCTTCACAAACATATTGTACCTCAAATAAAGCAAACCCATCTAATGGAAAAGCGACTTTTTTGAGAAAATGGGAGCTTCGCCCGTAAACCGGCCCGCTCCCATCTATGATGTAAGTCTGATCAAGCTATTGAGGAGTATCGGGTGCAGCCGATAACCTCACTCTACTAGATTGACCGGCATTCCGGCGCTTGCCTCCACCTCGTCCCCGCCGAAGAACGCCCGCAATTGGCGAAACACGTCCTTAGAACGCTGGATTTGTTCCAGCGACACACTGAAGGACACGCGGAAATGACCCGCTCGGCCAAATTGGCTACCCGGCACAACCAAGAGATGGAACCGCTCCATCGCTTCCATGCAAAAAGCCACGTCATCGGGAATGGGCGACTTCGGAAAGATAAAAAATCCCCCTTGCGGCGGGAGAAACGAAAAGCCCGCTTCCCGCAGGATATCAGACATCATCTCGCTACGAAGCCGATAAGGAGAAGCATCCACTTCTAGACTACCCATACCGGCGATAGCCCGTTGCATCAGCATCGGAGCGTGCAAAAATCCCATCACCCGGTTGCAGTAAGCCAGCGCAGCCGCAAGCAAATCCTTGTGCTCAAATGCTTCATTGAGCGCAATATAACCGACCCGTTCCCCGGCGAGTCCCAATTCTTTGCTGAAGGAACCAACAAAAATCACACGGTCGCTGGCGGAAAACGGATTAGCGTATGTGCCACCAAAGGTCAATTGGTCATAAGGGGAGTCATACACCAAAAACAGCTGGCGCCCTGTCTCTGCTTCCCACTCAGCCATCATCCGGCCCAATTGCGACAGGTTCTCCTGTGAAAACACTTTGCCGGTCGGATTGTGGGGTGAATTGACCATGATCGCTTTCGTCTTGTCCGTAAGCGCCTCTTTAACGCAGTCGATGTCGATATCAAAAGACTCCTCCGTCAGCGGAACGATGGTGCAGGCTCCACCGAAGTTGGTCACATACCGCTCGTATTCCAAAAAATACGGAGCCAGTAATACCACTTCATCACCGGGGTTCAATATACTTCTAAACACCAGGTTCAGCGCTCCCGCCGCCCCCGATGTCATTACTACATGTGCCGGTGAGAATCCAGTTTGATAGCGGTTGGCCAAGTAAGCGGCAATGCGCTCCCGGGCTTCATACAACCCTTGATAATCACCATAAGAATGCTTGCCGGCCAGAGGTTCATCCACAACCTGGCGCAAGGACTGATAAAAGGCTTCCGGTGGCTCCAAGGCAGGGCCACCAATGGAAAAGTCAAACACATGCTCCTCACCATGCAACTGTTTCAATCTCTTCCCTTCTTGAAACATGACGCGAATCCAAGAATGCTCATTGAGTGAATTGGCAATGTCATGGGAAATCATCGTATTCTCCTTTTACCGTCTTTTGCGGATAGGTATGGGCAGGCAACCGCACAACATCGCTTGTCCCACCCTCTTACCACTAGCAGAATGGTCAGACGAATCCGACTTAATATCAAATCATACCGCATAACCATCTGCTTATCCAGAACCTCTTACAAAAAAATATCTCCCCTTGTGATTCCGCCGACATTTCCTATAAAACGTGCAATCAAAAAACGAGCCTCTGTTTTCCAGGAGGCCCGTCATGCGGCTGGACTCTTGGCTAAAGTCCAGCCATCCTTTATGCATTTGCTTGCATTGGCTTATCCTTTTCGCAACCAGCGGGCGATGTCTTTGGCATGGTAGGTGATAATGAGGTCAGCACCAGCACGTTTAAACGAAAGCATGGTTTCCATCACTACTTTTTCCTCATCAATCCATCCATTGAGCGCCGCGGCTTTGATCATGGAGTACTCCCCGCTCACATTGTAGACAACGACGGGCAAATCAAACCGCTCTTTCACCCGATAGATCACATCCATATAAGACATCGCTGGCTTGACCATCAGCATATCGGCCCCTTCAGCGACGTCGGATGCCGCTTCCCGCATGGCTTCACGGGCGTTGGCTGGGTCCATCTGATACGAACGGCGGTCACCAAATTCCGGAGTGGAGTGGGCTGCATCACGGAATGGACCATAGTAGTTGGAAGCGTATTTCACAGCATAAGACAGAATTGGAATATGCGCGTAACCCGCCTCATCCAAGCCTTTCCGAATCGCGTAAACAAACCCATCCATCATATTGGAAGGAGCAATCATGTCAGCGCCCGCTTCCGCTTGCGACACGGCGGTCGCCGCCAACCGGCGCAGGGAGGGATCATTGAGCACTTCCCCATTTTCCACGATACCGCAATGGCCGTGCGAAGTGTATTGGCACAAACAGGTGTCGGCAATCACATAAAAAGAAGGATGCGTTTCTTTGATCTTGCGAATCGCTCGTTGCACAATGCCATGATCGTGGTCTGCTTGGCTACCCACCTCATCTTTCTCGGCGGGCACACCAAAAACCATCAAAGATGAGATGCCCAATGCCTTGAGTTCCTCCAACTCTTCTTCAAGCCGGTCTAGCGACAAGTGGAACACGCCAGGCATTGATGGCACTTCATTTTTAATGTTCTCCCCTTCAACCACAAACATGGGGTAAATCAAATCCTCCACATGCAGATGGTGTTCGCGCACCAAGTTACGGATCACTTCGTTGGCGCGTAAACGACGATGGCGCATGAATGGTTGCATTGCGACTACTCCTCTCTGTTCCTTGAGCCTGAGTAAACTCTCAGCATTTCGGGTGCGTTACAATTGTTTCATTGTCTCCACAAGCCCGTCAATCGTGTATGTTTCAGCGGTCGCATCGACTCGCACTCCAAGTTCCCGCGCAGTTTGTGCGGTGATGGGGCCGATGCACACAACTTTCGTTGACGCCAGCAATTCCTCGGCTTCTTCTGTGACTGATCGCACTGCCTTCAAAAAATTGCGTACGGTGGAAGAACTTGTGAAAGTAATCACATGAATGGCGCCTTCTTGCAACAGTTTAACTACTTCGGATGCCTCCGTTGCATCTGCTACCGTGTCATAAGCATCGACTTCCGTCACATGGCATCCCATGCGCGCCAGTTCGGTCGGCAACACCTTGCGGGCGATATTCGCGCGCGGTAACAAGATTTCCTGCCCCGCTTTCACCAAGGGGCGCAAATGCTCAACCAACGCTTCTGCTTGATACTCCCCTGGCAAAGATTCAACCAGCAACCCTCTATCAAGCAAGGCTTCCGCTGTTTTAGCGCCTACCGCCCCGATGCGCGCCCCGGCCAATGTCCGGATATCGATGCGCAATTCGCGTAAGCGTTTGAAAAAACAGTCCACCCCGTTGACGCTGGTGAAGATAACCCAATCATATTTATCTAGTTGCTTGACGGCTTCATCGAACACATCCTGCCGTTTGGGCGAAGTGATCCGAATCACCGGGAACTCTATGGCTTCTCCGCCTAAGGCTTCGATTTTTTCAACCAGCGCGCTGTTCTGGCTACGCGCCCGGGTCACTAAGATCCGTTTGCCAAACAAGGGCTTTTTCTCAACCCACTGCAAACGTTCGCGCAATTTCACTACTTCACCGACAACAATGACAGCCGGGGAGCGTAATCCGGCCTCCTCTACCTTCTGCACGATGTCTGCAAGGGTGCCGACAATGGTGCGCTGTTCCGCCCGCGTGCCCCAGCGAACCAATGCGATCGGTGTGTCCTCGGAGCGTCCGTGCTCCAGCAAGCTACTCACGATATGCGGCAGGTTACTCACACCCATCAAAAACACCAGTGTCTCCGAAGCCAGTGTCACCTTATCCCATCGAACCGACGACTTAATTTTCTTGGGGCACTCATGTCCCGTCACCACTGTAAAAGACGTATTATAATTGCGATGTGTCACGGGTATACCCGCGTAAGCAGGCACAGCAATGGCAGAAGTGATACCGGGAACCACCTCAAAAGCGATGCCCTCTTCCACACAGCATTCCGCCTCTTCGCCACCTCGGCCAAAGATGAAAGGGTCGCCTCCTTTGAGGCGGGTGACCACCTTGCCCTCCTTCGCCTTTTCCACAATCAGTTCATTGATCTTCTCTTGTTTAAGCGTATGGCGATCAGGTAGCTTTCCCACATAAATCAATTCCGCACCAGGGCGTGCGTGCTTTAACAGCTGGGGATTCGCCAGACGGTCATAGATGATCACATCGGCTTTCTTGATGGCTTCCAAGCCTTTCACTGTGATGAGACCTGGGTCTCCGGGGCCCGCACCCACCAAATACACTAAGCCGGTCATCCGACTAACCCCTCTCGCACCTCACTCAACAATTCCCCTGCGCCCTGTTCCTTGAGCTCCGCGGCTAATTCTCGACCTACGGCTTTTTCATCCGAACCCTGTTTGATTCCTTTGATCACTCTGGTTCCGTCCGGATGCGCGACCAACCCAGTCAGACACACCTCATCACCGAGCACTTCCGCATGCGCGGCCAGCGGCAAATGGCAACCTCCTTCAAATGCACGCAAGAAGGCCCGTTCCGCTTGAACCGCCCGCGCCGTCTCTACATGATGAATTTCCAACAGCAATGCCAGCAGTTCATGGTCGTCTTCGCGGCACTGGATCGCCAAAGCCCCTTGACCCACCGCCGGCAACAAGATATCCTTCGACAGGGTTTCCGTCACCTTATCCTGCCAGCCCATACGAGCCAGTCCGGCCTGCGCCAACAAGATCGCATCAAATTGCCCTTCTTCCATCTTAGCAATGCGCGTATCCAGATTGCCACGCACCGGTTTCACCTTCAAATCGGGACGGTAAGCCAATATTTGCGCTTGGCGGCGCAAACTGCTGGTGCCGACCACCGCGCCAGATGGCAATTCAGCCAAAGAAAGACCGTTCCGCGACAACAGGCTGTCACAAGGGTTTTCCCGTTCAGGAATCGCTCCGATCACCAATCCCTCAGGCATTTCTCCCGGAAGGTCTTTCATGCTGTGAACCGCAAAATCAATCCGCCCATCCAACAGCGCCTGTTCAATCTCTTTGACAAACAGTCCTTTGCCGCCCACTTTTGACAAGGTCACATGAAGAATCTTATCCCCTTTGGTCACAATCTTTTCCAATTGGACGGTCAGATCAGGACGTACCTTCTTCAGTTGTTCGACCACCCAGTTGGTCTGGGTTAAAGCGAGCAGGCTCTTTCTCGTTCCTACCGTAATCGTGCGCACGCGTCCAACCTCCATTCTAGGTTTGCGGGGACAAGGCGTGATCCAACCACTGATACATCTTGCTCCGCACTTTCTCCGGATTGGCCCGGCACTCTTCCAACCATTCTTCGCCGGCCAATTCTTTCACCAATCGGTACCGTTCTTTGGGAACCGGTACGCGTTGTTGAATGATCCCGCGCATTTCTTGAAGCAACTCCAAGTGCAATTCATACTCTTCCCCATACATCGACGCCAATTGGTCGCGTATCATTTGGGCCAGGGAAGGGCTGGCCCCGCCGGTGGAAACGGCAATGCAGAGCTTGCCCCTCGTCACCGTCGCGGGAACGGTGAACGTGCACAGCTCTGGATGGTCGATCACATTCACCCACTGGCCGCGCGCGTCGGCTTCGTGGCGGATCTGAACGTTGACCTCCGCTTGGTCGGTCGCAGCGATAACCAAGCGGCATCCCTCATGATCTTCCCGCCGATAAAGGCGACGCCGCCACACAATCTCACCGGTGTCCGCCCATTGCGCCAACTGAGGAGTCAGCTTCGGACTCACCACGGTGACCAAAGCTCCCGCATCGAGTAGCCCTCGCGTTTTCCTTTCGGCCACCTTGCCGCCCCCTACCACCAGACAGCGCAATCCGTTGATGTCCACCATCATGGGATAGTATTTTTTCATCTCCTGAACCCCTTATCGCCCGAATCATATCCAGTGATGAAATGAAAAACCGGAGCGTGTGATGATATAATTGCTCAACACGGCAAACAGGGACAACAGCGTCCACCAAGCCAACTTGCGGCCATGCCACTGGCGCCTCGTCCACTTCCACAAGATGAATGCGTACAGCGCCAACACCCAGAGCGAGCTCCACACCTTGGCATCCTCCCAAAACTGGGCGCCGATTGTTTGGTACGCGTAAATCGCCCCCAACGTCATGGCTGTCAACAACAGGCTGGTGCCCAATACTAACAGCCAGGCCGACATCCCTTGTAAACGGTCGAGACTGGGAAGACGCCGCAACAAATCATTCCATTTTTTTTGTTTCAACAAATAATTGTTCACCAAATAAAGACCCGCTCCAATGCTGGCCAAAGAGAAAAACGCGTTGGCCATCATTGCTAGCGTCACGTGCAAAAAAACCAATTCCGACAGTAGCAGCTTCTCCATAACGGGTGATGATGACCTCACAAAAAAAAGATGGATGGCCAGCATGATGAAACTCAAAGAGTTGGCAATAAAGAAAAGAATGGACATCCGATACACAAAATGCATGACCAAGGTAAAGCTGATCAACACCCAACTATAAATGGACAAAGCGTCAATACTGGCAGAAATGGGAATCAGCGCCAATCGCTGTACGACCAACACGATGGTCTGTAAGACCCACACCCCTGATAAAAAGAGGATGGACAATTGTTCCAACCGCTTGCTAGGGCGCAACAGATCGGCAAATGAAAACGCCAAGCTGATCGCATAGACGTACACCATGAAATCGATGATCCAACGCTCTTGGAACAAAGGCGCCTCCCCCTTTAAGCGTTTCCGCTGGCAAGCGCTGCCGTGTTAGGAAGCTCGACAGAATCAGACTCTTCTTGCTCCTGCTCCGCATTCAGCTGTTTTTCAAGAGCGAACAATGCGACGAACATCTCTTGCGCCAATTCTTTTTGAGGGGACGTTGCCAACTCTTTGACCCGCACGATGGGGTCACGCATCAATTGGTTGACAATGCTTTTGGTGTGCTTGCGGATGACGCGCTTCTCCTTCTCCGTCAATTCCGGAAGTTTGCGTTCGATCCGCAACACTGCCTCTTCTTGGATGGCAAGTGCCTTATCGCGTAAAGCGGTGATGAGCGGAACCACCCCAAGTGTGTCAAGCCACTCGTTGAACTGCCGCAATTCTTCTTCGATCCACAGCCGCACTTTGGCCGCCTCTTGTTCCCTAATCGCCATGTTGGCGTCAACGATTCCGTTCAAGTCATCAATATCATACAAAAACACTTGGTCGAGCTCATGGATCGCCGGATCGATGTCCCGCGGCACCGCAATATCAATCAGGAACAAAGGGGAGCGGCGCTTCTTGAGCACAGGCTCGACCATCGCCCTAGTCAATACAGGCTCCTTGGCGCCAGTCGAGCTCACAACGATATCCGCCTTTAACAGGGCGGGGATCAGCTCGTCCCATGTCCGGGCCTCGCCTTGAAACTTGCGCGCCAATTCCTCCGCTTTGCTGAGCGTGCGGTTGACCACCAACACCCGGTTGGCGCCGATTGCATGAAAATGCTTGGCGGTGAGCTCACTCATCTTTCCAGCTCCGATCAACAGAATCGTTTTGCCGGAAAAAGAATCAAACATTTTCTTGCCCAATTCAACCGCCGCATAACTGACGGACACGGCGTTCTGTCCAATTTCGGTCTCCGAGTGGACGCGTTTTCCAAACGTGACCGCTTGTTTGAACAACGCATTAAACAGCGTTCCCGTCGTCCCCGTCTGCTGGGCGGTCAGAAACGCTTGCTTCACTTGTCCCAGAATCTGCGTCTCTCCCAACACGAGCGAATCCATTCCGCACACGACGTGGAACAGATGACGCACAGCTTCTTGATTCGCTTTCACATAAAGGTGTTCGGCAAACCCCTCTTTGGGCAACCGGAACCAGCTTTCCAAAAAGGCTTTCGCATAATACTCTCCTGTGTGCAGTTGGTCAGCGACCACATACAGTTCCATGCGGTTGCAAGTGCTGACAATGACACATTCGAGCACACTCTTCATGTCCCGCAAACTCTTTAGCGCTAGCTGAAGCCGGTCTTCCTGAAACGCCAACTGTTCTCTGATCTCCACTGGAGCTGTTTTATGGTTTAAACCAATTACTAGCGTATGCATGCTTTGTCACCCCGAACTTCAGTTTAGCCGCTTTTCGGGCTAAGCTGGCCGAAAAAATCATTCTTAATCAAATTACATTATAGCACAACCTTTTTCAATCCCAAGTTCTGGGCTGTGAACAGATTTTGAAGGGCCGGGCAGATGGCGGCATGGCAATCGGAGAATTTGTCGGCCATTGTTCATCTTTTTGCTCCCTTGCCAACTTGTTCAACAAGTGCTTCCCTTTACAATATAAGTTGACAGCATTGAGAGAGGAAACTGCTATGAGACCTTATCTACGCTACATCCTCATCCTAATCGCTATTGTCCTCCTGTTGACTCTCGCCGCCGCACTCGAATACTTTGGGATCATTTGGCACAATGACCTGTTTGCGTGGCCTTATCAAGTGAAAGGCTTAGATGTTTCCCATCACCAGGGTGACATTGATTGGCATACGGTCCAGGCCGAAAATGATTTTCACTTCGTGTTCATCAAAGCCACTGAAGGACAAGACTTCATCGACAAACGCTTTAAGGAGAATTGGCGGGAGGCGAAAAAACAGGGATTGCTCGTGGGCGCTTACCATTTTTTCTCCATGCAAAGCCCGGGCGCGCGACAGGCGGACAATTTTATCCGCACCGTCCCCAAAGAGCCTGACAGCCTGCCCCCTGTGATCGATGTGGAAATCCACTTAAACCACGACCGACAGAAAGTGCATCGGGAGTTGCTGGTGCTCTCCCAGCGCTTGGAACAATACTATGGCCAAAAACCAATCCTTTATGTGACGTATGATACATACGGGCAATACATCGAGTCTAGCTTCCCGACTCATCCCATTTGGATCCGCGACATCAAAAAATTCCCTACCTTAGACCGGGACTGGCTTTTCTGGCAATACAGCAACCGCGGGCGTATCCGAGGCATAGACACATATGTGGACATCAATGCCTACCATGGGGAGCTTGACGAGTTTCTACAACGCTTCACCACCGTGAAGTGAAACCTCCTAGACTAGCTTGGACGGGGAAGATGGCGCTGGCAATGCTTCCGGCACCGCCTTCCCCTTCATTTAGGCCATGAAAATGATTAAACGGCAGAATATTTACAATTTCTTGTCAAATTTCGCCGGAAATGTCAAAATGAAATTAATCCAATGAAAAAGAGGTGGCGTTTGATGGCAAAGAAAATCAAGCCGTTTTGCATCCGGTTGTTGATATTCTGCATCGTTTGTCTGCTCGCCGCCTGTTCCCCCTCTACCCCGTCGAATCAAATCCGACTGGTCGAGGTGACGCATTCCCTCTTTTATGCCCCACAATACGTCGCTCTGAGCAAGGGCTTTTTTAAGCAGGAAGGGCTTAACATCGTGTTAACCAACGGCAACGGCGGCGACAAAACGATGGCGACCCTTCTCTCTGGTGACGCCGATATCGCTTTGGTCGGTGCCGAAGCCGCCATTTATGTGACCGCCCGCTCCACCAACCAACCCGTCAACGCCTTTGCTCAACTGACACAAACCGATGGGACATTCCTCGTCTCGCGGACACCCATTTCCTCATTTAAATGGAGCATGTTAAAAGGAAAAAACCTGCTTGGCCAGCGGCGTGGGGGGATGCCCCAGATGGTGAGCGAATATGTACAACGCATCAACGGCTTAGCCCCTCATCAGGATGTTAACATCATCCAGAACGTAGACTTCAAAAACTTGGGCAATGCGTTTCTCGCAGGAACTGGCGATTTCGCCCAACTGTTTGAACCCACTGCCTCCAAAATCGAGCAAGCCGGCAAAGGAACCATCGTCGCTTCTTTCGGCAAAGACAGCGGACGCCTGCCATATACCTGTTATCTCGCCAAAGAGAAATGGCTTGCGCAACATCCTGATTTGGCCCGGCGTTTCACCCGCGCCATCTATCAAGCACAACAATGGGTCGCTTCTCACTCCGCTGAAGAAGTGGCCACCGCCATCCAAAGTCATTTCCCCGACACCAGCAAAGACATCCTGATCCGCGTCGTAAAACGTTATCAAGAGCAACAGTCCTATGCCACTTCCCCGATGATTGAAAAGCCAGAGTACAATCACCTGTTACGCATTATGAAAGAAAGCGGGGAACTGCCCAAATCCATACCTTACAGTGAGCTGGTCAATTCGGAAATCGCCAGCCACGTGGTAAAGGGGGGATAAAACATGGCTTCAGACTACGCGGTACAGATTGAATACCTCACGCACACTTACTTTACCAAGACGGAAGAGGTAACCGCCATCCGCTCGCTCTCCCTGACCGTCCAACCCGGGGAATTCGTGGTCTTGGTCGGTCCTAGCGGCTGTGGCAAGAGCACCATCCTCTCTCTGATCGCAGGATTAATCACCCCCGCCAGCGGGCGCATTCAGTTGTTTGGCGACCCGGTGAATGGCCCTTCTCCCCGAATCGCCTATATGCTGCAAAAAGACGGACTGCTGGCATGGCGCACCGTCGCACAAAACATGATCCTCGGCTTGGAACTTCGCCGACAAGCCACCGCCGCGGCGATCGCCGACACACACCGGCTTCTGGATGAAATGGGCTTATCCCATGTAGCCCACCACTACCCCCACCAACTGTCAGGAGGCATGCGACAACGCGTGGCCCTCGTTCGCACCTTGGCGGTACGCCCCGATCTTCTGCTATTAGATGAACCCTTCTCCGCACTGGATATCCAAAACAAAATCCACTTGGAGCACCTGCTGACAAACGTGTTGAAAGAGCAACAGAAAACAGCCATATTGGTCACCCACGATCTGGAGGAAGCGATCGCCATCGGGGACCGCGTCCTCGTCATAGGTGGACGACCGGGGCAAATCAAGTACACACTCCCGATTCCGGCAGACATCCGCGCGCTTCCCCCTCTTGAAGCGAGAGCCCACCCATCCTTCCGTTCGTTGTTTAGCGAGTTGTGGCGGGAGGTGAATCGCATTGAAAAGCTGGCTTGAGCGCGGTGCGGCAAGTCCCCATCACGCCCTTTATCTGCGTCGGCTCCGCATCCGGCAAACATGGGTATGGGTCCTTCGCATCCTGATCTTCATCGCCTTTGTGGCAGTGTGGGAAGGGGCGGCCCGTGTCGGCTGGATTGATCCGTTTCTCTTCAGTAGTCCGTCTCTCATCTGGTCGCAGGCGGTACAATTGGCAACAGCAGGCGAACTGTTCCATCACATCGGTTTGACATCATTGGAGACCGCCGCCGGATTCATCCTGGGCACTGTCGGCGGGATTAGCTTGGCCACATGCATTTGGGCGTCTCCGTTTCTGTCACGCGTGCTTGACCCTTACCTCGTCATCTTAAACAGCATGCCTAAAGTGGCCTTGGGTCCTTTGTTCATTGTGACATTGGGTGCCAATGGCGCCTCCATCCTGGCCATGGCTGTCGCTATCACGATCATCATTACTACCTTGGTCATCTACACCCGCTTCCAGAGCGTGGATGAGAGCTATCTGCACCTGGCCCGCTCGTTTGGCGCCACCCGCAGCCAAATCTTCCGCAAAATCATCTTCCCTGCCTGCATCCCCGACATGATTGCCGCTTTAAAAGTAAATGTGGGATTAGCCTGGGTAGGAGTGATCGTCGGCGAATTCCTGGTGTCCAAAGCAGGACTTGGTTATTTGATCATTTATGGATTCCAAGTGTTCAATCTCAATCTGGTCATGTTGAGCTTGGTGGTAGTGGCCATCATCGCCACTGTGATGTACCAATTGATCGCTTGGTTGGAAGCCCGGTTGTTGCGCCACCGTCAGCGCGGTTGATGTAGTGGTCGCCGGCAACCAAATTATCGGATAAAAACGGGGGACGTCTGACACCGACGCCACCCCGTTTTTCATTTTTCTGTCCTGACTCGTCGCTGAATTGTGATAAGATGGAAAAGGAAAAATCTACTGATCTTCAAGGAGAGACGCTTTTCATGCAATCAAAGCTGATCGGATTTATCCTGATCCTTGGCGGAGCCTTGTTGTTGGTAACCAAATTTGAACTCGCTCCGCTCCAATCATTTATCACCTGGCCCTTTATCATGTTTTTAATCGGAGCGATCCTGCTATTTGTCGCTTTTCTAAAACGAATCGGCTCCTTGGCCTTATGGGCTGGGTTAATTGCCTTTCTCGGATTGTCGGTCTGGGGCATAAAATATGTAGAAGGCTGGCCCAACCACTGGAGCATCCTGCTCGTCTTCGTCGGTTTGTCCGTCTTGTTACAGTACCTCCTCACCAAACACAACATGAGCGGGATCGTGGGCGGCATCTTGGTCTTGACGGGTGTGGTCGCTTATCCGGGTGTCACGGAACTGCCGATCGTTTCCCCTGTCACCACCGTTTTGCATAACTATTGGCCGGTTTTTATTGTCGTTTTGGGATTGATCTTCTTGTCCAAAAAATAATGCGAGGAGTCAAGCCAATGAGCAAATCATCGGAAGGGATTCGTCACATGCGAACAGCCGGCCGAATTTTGGCTGCCTGCCACCGGGAAATTCGCAAACGCATCCGCCCGGGCGTTTCCACTTGGGACATCGACCAATGGGTAGAATCCTATTTAAAGCGGCACGGGGCCACCCCAGAGCAAAAAGGATACATGGGCTATCCTTACGCCACTTGCGCTTCCATCAACGATGAAGTCTGCCACGGATTTCCCCGCAAAACCCCACTCTCAGAAGGCGATATCGTAACTATCGACATGGTGGTGAACTATAACGGCTGGTTGGCCGATTCGGCTTGGACTTACCCCGTCGGCGTGATCAGCGAGGCTGCGCAACGGTTGCTAGAAGTCACCAAAGAATCGCTGTACCGCGGAATCGCCCAAGCACAAGTGGGAAACCGCGTCGGTGACATCTCCCACGCAATTCAAACTTTTGCCGAATCTAAAGGGTATGGCGTCGTTCGCCCGTTTATCGGCCACGGGATCGGGCAGCACATCCATGAAGAGCCAGAAGTGCCCCACTATGGACCGCCCCACCAAGGCCCATTGCTAAAAGAAGGCATGGTGATCACCATTGAACCGATGCTGACATTGGGCAACCATCATGTCACCATTGCAGCAGATGGCTGGACAGCCAAAACTGTGGACGGCAGTCTCGCGGCCCAATATGAACACACCATCGCCATCACCAAAGACGGCCCGGAGATTCTAACTGATCAAGGCGAAGCGGGCGCCTGACAAAAAAGCGCCCGCTTCACACGTATGGATATTCCTCTCGCTCCCGCTGGTAACCCCGCTCCAGCCCCCGCGACACCAAATATAACGAAAACAGCAACAACAAAAACAATCCAACCGGGATCAGGATAATTTCCGGATAAGAAATGACAAAGCTTTTGTTCTGCGTCAACAATCCCGCCCACTCAAATGAACGAGTGATCGCATGTTCCCGTTCAAACACATTTTCTATGCGAATCATTCCGCCGACAAACACCCCCAACACCCCCAGTTGTCCCAACAAATTTAACACCAGGATACATTCCTGAAACATAAACAAAGCACCCACATCTTTCAACCACGGCCACAAGTGCTTACGCGCTAGCCACCATTTGCTGCCACCCATGAGTTTCGAGGCCTCCACAAACGCTTGCCCCTTCCATTCAATCACATATGCTTTAAAAATATGTGCCACCTGTGGGATACCGATCAACACCAACACCGCCAGTTGAATCAAGGCGATGGTCAGCACCTCCACACTTTCCATTTGGTTGATGTTAAACAACAGAAAAAAAGCAATGAAAAACACTGGGAATAGCCGGGCTACCCGCATCAGCGTACCATCCTGGCGGCGCTTCCCTGCCTGCGGGGACAATCCTTTTAGTACGCCAATCATCCCACCAAACAAGATGCGAAGCCCCGCTACCAACAAAACGGTCAGCAATGTGTAACGCAGCCCCAACAGAACCAACGTCAACATATCGCGACCAAACGCATCCGTCCCCAACCAATGCCTCTCCGAAGGAAGTTCTGGCGGCCCGACGATTTCCCCAGCCCTGACGGGGAGCAAAAACATTTGATGAGGAGAGTAGGGAATCACCCACGGCCCGATGAGCGCCACCAGCGACAATAATAAAAGCAACCCCATTCCTGTATAAAAAGCGACTGGACGGCGTAATTTCCGTTTAATCATGAGCTACCCCCCTGACAATCAGCGAAAATGCCAGCCGCATCAAGCCGTAAAGGCACATAAACAAGATGACCAACAGGAACAGCGAATTGACCAACACTGGATAGGTAAGCAGTGGCGTAATCTCAAACTTATGCAGGATAAACCAACCCACACCATTAACGTTCATCCACTGCTCCACAACAATCATACTTCCGATCATCGCGGACACCAATTGGGGCAAGTGTGCCCTTACCTGTGGCAACACATTGCGCAAGACATGCCTGTTGAGAATGGCCGAGCGCGGAATGCCTTTTGCTTTGGCTAACAATACATACTCTTTGCTCAATTCGGCATAAGTGAGATGGGAAACCAGACGCACAACGTAGACAAAAGGCAAGATAAATAACACCAATATCGGCAACAACACCGCCTCTTCTTGCTCGATGGTCATCACATTGGCGAGCAGCACTCCTGTTCGCTTATACACCCAGATGACCAATAATTGCAATGTCATGGCCATCATGAGATCGGGAACTACATTGCAAAACCCCACCACTTCTTTCAACCAACCTGTGGAACTGGCAAACCGCACTCCCACCCAGATCCCAAGGAACAAGGCGATCACCCCGGCTCCGCCCACATAAGCGCAAGAATACCAAAACAGCGGCCAAACCGCCTGCAAGAAATTTTCATGCACCAGCTCCAAGTTATGTAATCGGTTATACATCAAACTTTCGCCACTATAAATGCCAGCGAAATAGTCAACCACCGAGTGAATTGCTTGACTAACCGATTGAATCTGCTTAGTTGGCTCCACTATCTCTCCAAACGGCAGCAAAGGGCACAGCGCCAACAAAAAGACCAGCGCCAGCACGGCAAAGAAAGACGAACTCCAACGGCGTATCATAAGATCGACTCCTGCCTTTGTTGTTATAAATATCAAACAATTCCAATATAACATATAAATTCTTTTTCATTTTTTCAAATAGCCTTTCCACTCGGCCGCTTGCCTCCCTTGTATATTGCAACAAAACACAAAACCCCCTTTCCAAATGGAAAAGGGGTCTCTTGTTGTTATTCAGCGGCAAAGTCGGTGCGAAGTTGGCTTTTTTCCTCATATCGTTCCAGGGCCAGCTGGATCAATTTGTCTACCAGTTCCGCGTAGGTCAAGCCGGAATGCTCCCACAATTTTGCATACATGCTGAATTGGGTAAACCCTGGCATCGTGTTGATTTCGTTCAACAAGATCTCACCCGTGTCTTTGCGGATGAAGAAGTCCACCCGCGCCAGTCCGCTACCATCAATGGCCTTAAACGCGCGAATCGCCATTTCGCGCAGTTGCTCGGCGGTGTCTTGAGGCAGTTCAGCGGGAATGCGCATGACCGATTTGCCATCGATATATTTTGCTTTGTAATCATAAAACTCATTGGACGAGACAATTTCTCCCGGCACAGAAGCTTCCGGTTCGTCATTGCCTAATACCGCAACTTCCACTTCATGAGCCGGCACAAATTCTTCGACCACGATTTTCCGGTCATACGCCGACGCCAAAGCGAGCGCCTCGATCAGTTCCTCACGGTTTCTCGCTTTGGAAATCCCCACACTTGAACCGAGATTAGCCGGTTTGACAAAACAAGGGTAACCCAATTCCTTTTCGATGCGCGCAAGCACCGCTTCTTGATTGCGCACCAAGTCAGCCTTCAAGAAAGAGACATAGTTGGCCTGTGGCAAGCCGGCTTCGGCAAACACCTTTTTGGAAACGGCTTTATCCATACCAACGCTGGAAGCCAGTACACCAGCGCCTACGTAAGGGATGTTGGCAATCTCCAGAAATCCTTGAATCGTCCCGTCTTCCCCATAAGTACCATGCAACACCGGAAACACGACATCGATCTCTTCTCGCTGAAACGCAGGCAATGCATGCGTCCCGGTCGTCACGGCGGGCATCATCTGTTGCAAGCGGTTGATCTCCGCCTGTTCCGCCTTTCCTTCCAACATCGGCAATGCAGCTTGCCCCAATAGGAACGATCCTTCTTGAGTGATACCAATGGGAATGATGTCGTATTTCTTGTGATCCATCGCTTTCATCACTGAAGAAGCCGAAGCCAAAGAGACCTCATGCTCTCCCGATTTTCCCCCAAACAGTACGGCCACCCGTAATTTCTTGCTCATCCTTCCCCACCCCTTCTTCTGTTATGACTCATGTTTATGTGGTTAGCTCTGCATTCTGTTCTTCCATTCGTTGGGTGATTTCCCGCCACACTTCATCGCGCCCTTGTCCCGTTTCGGAAGAAAAGCAGATGAGTGGGTCTCCTTTTTGAAGCTCAAGCCCTTCTCTGATTACTTTCAAATGTTTCTGCCATTGCCCTTTTGAAATCTTATCCGCTTTGGTTGCCACGACAATGGTTGGAATGCCGAAATGCTTCAAGTATTGATACATATTGTAATCATCATTGCTTGGCGGGTGGCGCAAGTCAACCACCTGAATCACCGCCTTGAGCTCGTCGCGCTGACTCAGGTACGTTTCCATCATCTTTCCCCAAGCATTGCGCACGCTCTTAGGCACTTTGGCGAAGCCGTAGCCCGGCACATCAGCAAAATATAGGGCATCATTGATCTTATAGAAGTTGATCGTCTGCGTTTTGCCAGGCTTGGAACTTGTACGGGCCAAGTTTTTGCGCCGAATCAGGCAGTTGATCAACGAAGATTTGCCCACATTGGAACGCCCAGCCAGCGCGAATTCTGGCAGGGCGTCGTCTGGATACTGCGCCGGCTTCACAGCGCTTATCACAAATTCAGTTGTTTTCACGATCATAAGGATCCCTCACTAACGCCAACTTCAACACCTCATCCATTTGGCTGACCGCGGTGAAAACCAAATCTTTGCGAACGCTTTTTGGAATTTCCTCCAGGTCTTTTTCATTGTCTTTTGGAATGATCACATGTTGAATGCCGGCTCGATGAGCGCTGAGCGCTTTCTCTTTTAATCCACCAATCGGTAGCACCCGTCCGCGCAACGTGATCTCCCCAGTCATCGCCACAAAGCGGGATACCGGAATGTTGGTCAAGGCCGACACCAATGCGGTAGCCATGGTAATCCCGGCGGATGGCCCATCTTTGGGAATCGCTCCTTCCGGCACATGAACATGAACATCCATTTTCTCATGGAAATCGGGGTCGATGTTGAGCGCTTCCGCCCGGGAACGAATGAAGCTGAACGCCGCTTGCGCCGATTCTTTCATCACGTCCCCCAGTTGACCGGTCAAGGTCAATTTTCCTTTGCCCGGCAAGAGTGAGACTTCAACCGATAACGTATCGCCGCCTGTCTCCGTCCAAGCGAGACCGGTGGCCATGCCGACTTGATCTGTCTCTTCTGCCCGACCATACCGGAATTTTTCTGGGCCGAGGTATTCTTCCAAATTCTTGGCCGTGATAACAACTTTATTCTTCTTACCCGACACAATCTGCTTGGCAGCTTTACGGCATAATGTGCCAATCGTGCGTTCCAGGTTGCGTACGCCCGCTTCCCTGGTATAATGGCGAATCAGCTTCAATGTAGCCGCTCCCTGAATTTGCAATTGCTCTTTGGTCAGCCCATGTTCTTTCAGTTGCTTGGGAATCAGGTACGATTTGGAAATTTGCTCCTTTTCCAGCTCAGTGTACCCGGAGATGTAAATCACTTCCATCCGATCCAAAAGCGGGCGTGGAATGTTGTGCACAGCGTTGGCCGTGGTTACGAACATCACTTTGGAAAGGTCAAAAGGAATTTCTATGTAATGATCGCTGAATGTGTTGTTTTGGTTCGGATCTAAGACCTCCAACAACGCTGCTGATGGATCACCACGGAAATCCATTGACATTTTATCAATTTCGTCCAGCAAGAAGACGGGGTTCGCGCTACCGGCTTGCTTCATCCCCTGAATGATCCGTCCGGGCATCGCACCCACGTAGGTGCGCCGGTGGCCGCGAATTTCCGCTTCATCGCGCACGCCGCCTAGGGAAATCCGCACAAAATGACGATTTAATGCCCGTGCGATGGAACGCGCCAATGACGTTTTCCCCACTCCGGGAGGACCCGCCAAACAGAGGATTGGCCCTTTCAACTGTTTCACCATCTGCTGCACGGCCAAGTATTCCAAGACCCGTTCCTTTACCTTTTCAAGTCCATAATGGTCTTCATCCAAGATGGTTTCCGCTTTGGCCAAGTCCAGATCGTCCACAGTCACCCGCTGCCACGGCAGGTCAAGCAACCACTCGATGTACGTGCGCACCACGCCGCCTTCAGCAGATGTGGTCGGGATTTTCTCCAAACGATCGATCTCTTTTTCGATCTTCTCTTTGACCTCCTCCGAAGCTTCTAATTCTGCCAGCTTCTCACGCAACTCTTCCGCTTCGGCGAGGCGCCCTTCTTTTTCTCCCAACTCTTTTTGAATGGCTTTCATCTGTTCGCGCAGATAATATTCTTTTTGCGTTTTTTCCATTTGTTTTTTCACGCGCGAACTGATTTTCTTCTCAAGCTCCAGCACTTCTTTCTCGTTGTGGATGATGGCGAGCAATTTTTCCAAACGCGCTTTGACATCAATCGTTTCGAGAATGGACTGTTTGTCGGAAATCTTGAGGGGCAGATGAGAAGTGATCACATCGGCAAGGCGTCCCGGTTCTTCAATGTCAGATACGACAGAATAGGTTTCAGGAGAGACTTTTTTGGACAGGCGCAAGTATTGTTCAAAATGGTCCAATACGGAGCGCATCAGGGCTTCCGTGTCCATATCTCCCTCATCTATGCCTGCCAATTCTTCATAAGTGACGATATAACATTCTTCTGAATCTACATATTCCTTGATACGGGCTCTTTTTAACCCTTCCACCAGAACCCGAATGGTGCCGTTGGGCAATTTAAGCATCTGCCTCACTTTGGCGACCGTGCCGATCTCATAAATGTCTTCGGCCAAAGGTTCTTCTATTTGAATTTCCTTTTGTGTCGCAAGTAAAATATGATGTTCATCATCAACCATTGCCTTTTCCAAAGCTTGAACAGAGCGTTCCCGCCCCACGTCCAAATGCAAAACCATTGTCGGAAAGACAATCAACCCTCTTAAGGGGAGCAAAGGCAATGTGCGTTCCTCTTCTTTTACAGCCATACATGCACCTCCGTTGCTGACACTCAAGGAACTGAATAACTTTGTACGATTTTATCTTATTCGATTTGTTTTGTCTATGACATAACCAAGTCGGATTCCCACTGCGGGAGGCCGACTTGGCACGTTTGACCAGGTCAATTCCGCTCTTACATCACACTGGTGCCGAGGTGGGGGCAAACACGGACGGCACAGTCGCGTCCTCGGTCTGCTTTTCCTCCTCTACAAGTGCCAGATCCAACACCGCTTCAATCCGTTCTACGGGAATTACTTCAATCCCTTCCATGTGCTCGAAAATGGATTGCATATTCTCACGCGGTATCAGCACTCTGTTCGCACCTGCTTGTTTGGCCGCATCTACTTTGGCTATGATCCCCCCCACTGGCTTCACATAGCCGTGTATGCTCAATTCACCCGTCATCGCCAAGCGATGATCTACGGGTTTCCCTTTGATTGCCGAATAGATAGCCGTGGCGATCGCCACCCCGGCCGAAGGGCCATCAAGCGGCATGCCGCCTGGGAAGTTGATATGCAAATGATAATCGTCGGGATACAGGTCCGTGCTTTGCCTCAAGACAGTGATCACATTTTCAACGGAACCCCGAGCCATGCTTTTGCGACGGATGGTACGCTCGCGCCCGGCCATCTCTTCTTCTTCGACCACTCCCGTGATCTGGATGCACCCTTTGCCTGATTCTGCGGGTGTAGCTGTCACTTCGACCTCGATCACGGTGCCAAGATGAGGGCCGTACACCGCCAATCCCGTCACCAATCCCACTTGCGGGGCGACAGGCATTTTCTGCTCTGGCCGCGGATTGAGCTGACTACTGTGGACAACCCATTCCACATCTCTCGCCTCAACCACTCGGCGATTTTCCGACAAGACAAGCCCGACAGCGGTTTGGACGATGTTTACCGCGTCACGCCCGTTCGTCGCATAACGGGTGATCACTTGAACTGCTTCCGGCTCATAGTCAAAATTGATGCGTTTCAACGCTTGTTCGGCCACTTGTTCGATCTCATGTGCTAACAAGGGACGGAAAAAGATCTCCATGCACCGGGAGCGAATGGCCGGTGGGATTTCAGCAGGCGTGCGAGTGGTGGCGCCGATCAGTCGGAAATCAGCGGGTAGCCCATTTTGAAAAATATCATGGATGTGACTGGGGGTGTTGCTATCTTCAGAGCTATAGTAAGCGCTCTCGAAGAAAACTTTGCGGTCTTCCAACACTTTCAGGAGCTTATTCATCTGCACCGGGTGCAATTCACCGATCTCATCGATGAACAAAACTCCCCCATGCGCTTTTGTCACCGCTCCGGGTTTAGGCTGGGGCACGCCGGCGACTCCCATCGCCCCCGCCCCTTGGTAGATCGGGTCATGCACAGAACCGATCAGCGGGTCTGCGATACCCCGTTCATCAAACCGCGCCGTCGTCGCATCGATCTCCACGAATTTGGCATCGCGGGTGAAGGGCGAAGCGCTATTTTTAATGGCTTCTTTCAAAATAATGCGCGCCGCGGCCGTTTTGCCCACCCCTGGCGGACCATAAATGATCACATGTTGGGGATTGGGGCCGCACATGGCCGCCTTCAACGCGCGTATCCCTTCTTCTTGCCCGATGATTTCGCTCAATTCCGAGGGCCGGGTCTTTTCCGCCAATGGTTCCGTAAGAGAAATCTTGCGCATGGATTGCAATTTCTCCAATTCCCTCTTGGCTTCGCGATCCACGGCGCTACGGTTTGTCTGTTGGCTTTTAAGCAAGTTCCAAAAGTATAACCCGATGACGATGGAGAAGAACACTTGTAAAAACATGAGTAAAGCAGTCCAACTCATTTGACGCCCATTCCTTTCTGCTTCGCGGAACTCACCGTTTCTTTGTTTTGTATTATGACCGCCAACATGAAGGGCTACTCATGTTTTTATTTCCTTCCCCGCCGTCCTAACGCCGTTTCATATACATGTCAAACGCCCAGTGCAACATCGGTATCACCGGGTAATCCCATTCGCCGACCATTTCGCACGCTTCGCCCCCAAAACCCATTTTGAAATGCAACAATTCAAAATTAGGGTGGTTCTCGTCCAACGTAGTGCTGATCCCACGGAAATCAAAGATGCGATCTCCCTGCTGATAGGCGTCTTGGATCATTTTCCAACGCAACAGATACGGAGAAGGCTCTTCCATTGTTTCGCTCAACCGGGCGTTATATAAATCCCAGGTGTGGCCGTCGACGCGCACAGCAAGCGATGTGCTCAACAGCTTGTCCCTCTTGCGGGCCAAATAAAGGCGAACGCGATAAGGGTCTTCCAATATCAACGTTTCAAACATTTTTTCAAAATAAGACACATCACGAACTTGCGATTTTTCGCGTTTTGCCGCTAAAGCCAGTAGCCGGTGAAATTCCGGCAAATCCCGCTCCGTGCCCAATTGAACGCGAATCCCGTCCCGCTCCGCATTCTGGATGCGGTTTTGCCAGTAAGGATGGAACCCTTTATATACTTTTTCCAGTGTCTTGTTTTTCATGTTGAGCCGATACACAAACTGCGGTTGCACCGTTTCAAAACTATCTTCCACCACATGCTTCCGCCATCCCATGTCAGCCAATTCCTGCTGAACGTATTCTACCGCGTTGAACACCTGATCTGGCCGGATATCTGTCAACCGTCTCCCACGCAAACCGTGTGATTTGAATTCCTGGATGGATTGATTGATCGTATCACAAGACCATTTCCGGCGCACCAGCGGAGGGTCCATTTTGACGCTGAATACTTGCCTTTGTTTCAAATGATTGAATAAGGGAGCGAACCATTCTTTCATCTTGCGGTCGGAAAACCAGTCGATAATCGGACCGCGAGGTATGTATGCCAAAAATTTATTCATGCCTGGCACTTTGCGGTACAGCACAACCGCGCCGCCAACCATCTTGCCATCTTTGTTTACCCAGCCTAAGAAATCACTATTCCATTGCCACTCCCGCTTGAGATCAGCCCATGAAGGGTATTGCAAAAAATTGCGATAAGGTTGGGTTTTGACAAAATTGATATAGCGTTCACGATCAATTGCAACAATTTTCAACATATCCCTTTCACCTCTTTCTTTATCGAAAAAGCAGCCCTACCCCACAAGCAGTAGAACCGCTCCATTGTCGAATGGAAACTCCTACATTTTAACATATCACGACTAAATGAAAAAAGCATCTGCCTTGGAAAAGCAGATGCCAAATTTCGCGCTTTTATGGCTAAGCGGTTTCTTCTTGTTTGTTGTTGAGAACGTGCCCTTCTTTTGTCATCAATTTTGGGGGCACACCATGGATCACCGTTTCTTTGGTAACCACGCACTTGATGACATCATCCCGGGACGGCAACTCAAACATGACATCAAGCATGATCGACTCAATGATCGCTCTCAAGCCGCGCGCACCCGTTTTGCGTTTGATGGCCTCTTGAGCAATCGCCTCCAAGGCCTCCATCTCGAACTCCAACTCAACATTGTCCATTTCGAGCAGTTTTTGGTACTGCTTGACAAGAGCGTTTTTGGGCTCTGTCAAAATGCGCACCAATGCGGTTTCATCCAGCGGTTCCAAGGTGGAAATGACCGGCAGGCGACCGACGAATTCGGGAATCAATCCGAATTTCAACAGGTCTTCCGGCAGAACCATCCGCAAGAACTCGCCTGGCTTCATGGTGACCGTTTGCGTATCCATGCCAAAACCGATCACTTTTTTGCCGATCCGGCGCTTAATGATGGTCTCCAATCCATCGAAAGCGCCACCGCAGATGAACAGGATATTGCTGGTGTCGATTTGGATGAACTCTTGATGCGGGTGTTTACGCCCGCCTTGCGGAGGCACGCTCGCAACAGTTCCTTCCAAAATCTTCAGCAGTGCTTGTTGCACCCCTTCTCCTGAAACATCACGGGTGATAGATGGGTTCTCCGATTTGCGGGCAACTTTGTCGATTTCATCGATATAAATGATGCCGCGCTCGGCCTTTTCAATATCGTAATCGGCAGCCTGTATCAGTTTGAGCAAAATGTTTTCCACATCTTCCCCAACATATCCCGCTTCCGTGAGTGAGGTTGCGTCGGCAATGGCGAAAGGAACATTCAAGATGCGAGCCAGCGTTTGGGCCAGCAAGGTTTTCCCGCTCCCCGTGGGACCCAGCATCATGATGTTGGATTTTTGCAATTCTACCTCATCCGACTTGGCCGTATGTGAGTTGATGCGTTTGTAGTGGTTGTACACCGCGACGGACAGCGATTTTTTCGCATGTTCCTGGCCGATGACGTATTGATCAAGGATTTGGCAAATCTCTTGCGGTTTGGGCAAGTTCGCCAAGTCGATATCCTCTTCGTTCCCCAGTTCTTCTTCAACTATTTCGTTGCACAGCTCAATGCACTCGTCACAGATGTAAACACCCGGACCTGCGACCAATTTGCGCACTTGATCTTGCGATTTGCCGCAGAAGGAACATTTGAGCTGCCCTTTTTCTTCGTTGAATTTGAACATGTCTCTCACCCCTTTCCTAAGTCCGTGCCATCACCTGATCCACGAGGCCGTATTCTTTCGCTTCTTCGGCACTCATAAAGAAGTCACGATCTGTGTCGCGCGCAATCTTATCCAATGGCTGCCCAGTGCGTTCAGCCAGAATTTTGTTAAGTTGGTCTTTGGTGCGCAAAATCCAATCCGCGTGGATCTTTATGTCGGAAGCTTGCCCTCTGGCGCCACCCAGTGGTTGATGGATCATCACTTCACTGTTTGGCAGGGCATAACGTTTCCCTTTGGTTCCAGCCGCTAGCAGGAAAGCACCCATGCTAGCCGCCAGTCCCACACAAATGGTGGATACATCGGGCTGGATATGGTTTATGGTATCGTAGATAGCCAATCCAGCCGTCACGGAGCCGCCGGGAGAATTTATGTACAAATGAATGTCTTTTTCCGGGTCTTCTGCGCTGAGAAACAACAATTGGGCTACAACGAGATTTGCGACGTTATCATCAATCGGACCGCTCAGAAAGATGATCCGGTCTTTCAATAGCCGGGAGTATATGTCGTACGCACGTTCGCCCCTGTTGGACTGCTCCACGACCATTGGCACTAAAGGCATAGGAAACACCTCATTTCGGAGTTTCAAATTTTAAAACAAGGCACGTAGTTTCACGTGCCCCGTTCCCTGACTCCCTATCACCATTATGCCTTATTTTTACTTTGGGATACAAGTAGATCAATCGTTTTCTTAACGCGAAGTTGTTCTTTGACGGACTCCAGCGCGTTTTGCGCCTCCAAGATACGGCGAACTTCATCCGCCTCGCGGCTCATCTCTTTAGCCATTTCTTGGATTTCCTGTTCGATGTCTGCTTCAGTTACTTCGATGTTTTCCGCTTTGGCGATCGCTTCCAACACCAAGTTGGCACGTACGCGTTTGCCTGCATCATCTTTGAATTGCGCTTTCAAAGCGTCTTTATCCTGACCCGTGAATTGGGCGTACAGATCCAAGTTAAGCCCTTGTTGCATCAGGCGTTGTTCAAATTGGTGCAACATGTTTTCGGCTTCATTTTCGATCATGACTTCCGGAATTTCCACTTCGGCTTTTTCCGAAGCCAGTTCTACCAATTCGTTACGGATATAGTTTTCTTTCTCTCTTGCCGCTCTTTCGTTCAGGTTTTTCTCGATGTCAGCTTTCAGCTCAGCCAATGTGTCAAATTCGCTCACATCTTGCGCGAATTCATCATCCAGCTCCGGCAGGTTGAGGCGCTTGATTTCATGCAATTTCACTTTGAAGGTGGCTGGTTTCCCTTTCAACTCTTCCGCATGGTACTCTTCCGGGAAAGTGACGTTAACGTCTTTCTCTTCGCCGACTTTCATGCCAACCAATTGGTCTTCAAATCCAGGGATGAATGTACCAGAACCTACTTCCAAGGTGTATCGCTCGGCTTTGCCCCCTTCAAAGGCTTTACCATCAACAAATCCTTCAAAGTCGATGATTACACGGTCGCCGTTTTCCACTACGCCGTCTTCAATCGCTTCCAATTGGCCTTGTTGCTTGCGCATTCTCTCCAATTCAGCATCCACATCTTCCGGTTTGACGGAGAAATCTTTGTCTTCAACTTCCAGTCCTTTGTATTCGCCCAGAGTTACTTCTGGCTTCACCGTCACCGTCGCTTTGAAGATCAGAGGCAATCCTTTTTCCAATTGCTCGATGTCGATTTCCGGACGATCCACTGGCTCGATGCCGGTTTCGTTTACCGCTGCTTCATAAGCTTCCGGCAGCAGAATGTCCAACGCGTCTTGGTAGAGGGCTTCTACACCGAAACGCTTTTCAAAGATGGGACGTGGAACTTTCCCTTTGCGGAATCCTGGGATGTTTACTTGTTTCACGACTTTTTTAAATGCTTGATCCAATGCTTCTGCCACTTTTTGTGCATCGGCTTCTACTGTAAGTACGCCTTTGTTTGTTTCTGTTTTTTCCCAACTTGCCTTCATTAACTGTACCCTCCTGCAATCTATGAATGATTGACATCAGTCCGATTTCAAAGTAGTCAATAAAGCCACAATAACCCTTTCATTATAACACAGCGCGCCCGCTTTGCAAGAAAACAACGTCAACAGGCGTAACCCCTTGGGCAAAGGGGGAGGAACAAGTTGTTATGTAGCCTTCTTGCCAACTTACTTTATGTTACTTCAGGAGCGTCGGGATGTAAAGGATGAACCAAGATATACCATGCCACGCCACAACCTGATCCCGCTGGAAAAACGGCAGCGGGAGGTCAAGATCGCTTCGGCGCAAGGTTGATATGGACGATGTCCTCCGTGATCATCTCTTTCAAAAACTCCAAGACATCATCCACAATGTAGACAATCCCGCTCACCTCTTCGCTGCTCCATACCTTTTTCAGCCGCTTTCCATAACTGTTCAGATCCATGTGAAGTGATTCTAGCGCGGCCAATTCCTCTGCTGAGATGATTTCTTGGTAGCGTTTTCGCTCGATGTGCTTGGCCACTTCATCTTTCAGCCCGATCAAATCCCGGTAAGCGTCATCCACATCGGTAATCGCCAGGAAATTGCCGATAATTTCTTTAATCACCGTGCCCAAGTGGAAACTCGGCACCTCAATCCCCGAATTTTGTAGCGTATGCTCTAATTCCACCGCGCCCTGCAACGCCTTCATTGCCTTCTGTTTGTTCGCCTCGATGTACTTTAACGACCACTCCAGCTTTTCAATCACCTGCTCGATCCGTCGCGTCCAGTCCGTGATATCCACAGCGCATTTCTCTTGCAAGTGCATTTTGTGCAAATGGCGGATCATCCGTCAATCCTCCTTCCCGTTCAACATGCGACATTGGATAGTTATCCCTATCATATCAGTAATCAGAATGATCTGCATTATCATCTTGACTGGGGTGTGTCAGGCAAATCAAGTTAGTTGGGATGCCCTATTCATCAGACACGCCCCGAAAGTCCATCCTATCGTTATGCGAACACACGATGCTAGAACGTAGAAACGCCTCCGTTTCACCGAAAACGAAGGCGTCTGCTCACATTCGTCCTGCAAGCGTGAAAGTGACTCCACGTGCTTCGCTCCGCTTGCTCCCCTCTCATGTGACACTATGCACAAGCCAAGGCTGACCGTCACTGTCTTCATCGATCTATCTGATTCCACTCCATCCTCCTAAGACCGTTTTGCATCGTCTTCGCCCGCGCGCATTCCATTTCCATCCAAATCATGTTATAATAAGGGCAAACTAACATCGCATAGTTCAGAGCCGTTTTGTTGGCTCTTTTTTTATTCCCTGCGTTCATAGCGACTCACCGTTATGGTCCCCACCTCAAGTTGCTGCACCTCGGCATGGTTAAATGGCGTACAACTCAACATTCGTCCCATCTCTTCCACATCATCAATCATCTGGGTACGCCAATAGCGGATCACACGTTTCTTTTGATCGTGACAGTGGGGACACTGATGAACTTGCCCCATTCTCGGCATGACCGTCTGGCAATGATGCCGCGTGACAAAACGGTCGCAGTCCTGGCAATATATACGGGACAAGTACAATCTCATCGTTTCGCAAAGCATTCCCTCACACCCATTGTTAAGAGAATAGGTCATAACAGCGGCCGGTCAACACATACTTGCCATCCTCCAACTCCGCACACACCAGATCGAGCATTGGAATCGCAATCTCACAACCGGAGCGATCTTGCAAACGGACTACACTCAATTTGCTTGCCGGCTGATGTTGCACATCGCATGTTACCTCTCTCTCCTCCGCATCTGTCACTTCCACTTCCTCTGGAATCAGTTTTAATTCCATCAGTTGGCTTAACTCATAAAGGAAATGATTTACTTTATGGGCATTCCCCTTCACCGTGATCGATAGCATCTCCCTTCACCTCCCTCGATTTCAGCTCGAACCATTCTTTTTATAAATGAATGGCTTATCTATATAAATTGTAATATAATTTAATATATTCATACAATACAAATTTGATTTAATATCATTCCTTTAAATCATTTCTTTTTTCATTGGCACAAGCACGAAAGGGCGCCTTCTTCGCACCACTCTCCGCATTGATTTAAGCCGATTCCGTTAAATGAACACGCTCTCACTCGCCCTCGGCCTCCTTTCACAGCGGCACGCCGACCCATTACCAACAAAGCGAGGGAAAACGCATGGTATATGGACTTGACCCGCATGTTGTTCGTTACGTCATGCGCAAAGTGAGAAAAGAAAGCGGCTATCGTCAAGAGGACATCGCCGACGCCACCATGTCGTACGGCACCATTTCCAACATTGAACGCGGTGTGGGGAATGTGGATGTGAAAACCGTAACCAAATACCTCACCAAACTGGGACTTAATGAAGCGACACTGAAAAATTTGGTCAAAAAAGAGCTGGAACGCATGGAAGAACTCTCTTTTCAGCTTCAGTTGATCGAAGCCATGCTGGACAACAACAAACTGGTAGAACATGCCGAGCAATTGCTCAAAAGCATTGCCATTGAACGCTACCACCCCCTCGCCCCTTTTTACACATACTTGGAGGGGCGGTGTTTCCACGCGAAAAAGGCATACACCAAAGCCGAGAAGCATTACAAACTGGCAATCCGCTTAAACAACCAATACAAATTGTGCTCCAGAGACAACATCGTCTCCATCTGTTACAACGAATTAAGCATCTGCCACTATGTACAAAACAACATGAGCAAAGCCCTCCATTACGTGGAAAAGGGGCTGGACGCATATTCGGAGCGCAACGGCGGGCGGGATGTGAAACACCCCATGCTATGTAACAAAGCGCTTTATCTCCTGAACATGACCCGGTTCGAAGCAGCCAAACAAATCGTCGATGAGTTGTGGGCCAAGCGCTTTCACATCAGAAGCAGTTTATATACTTTGCTCAATATTTACAAATATCGGGCCATCCTGTTGCGCAGAATGGAAAAATACAGCGAAGCCATCGAGATCTGCAAAGAAGGCATCAACATCGGCATCTGCAATAAAATCCAAAACCGCTATCTTGATATCATGAACATTTTGGGCAGTGTTTATCTGCTTCAAAAACAATGCGACAAAGCTGAAAACTGCTTCCAAATGGTGCTCAATTATGATTACGAACGCAATCATCCCCGTAGCCATATTGACGCCTTGATCTATCTATCCATCATTTATTCCCATGAAAAAAATTGGCCCAAAGCGGAACAGCACATCGACAGCGCGCTTCAGATCGCCCGGCGTGCCACCCGAAACCAATTGTCCAAAGCATTGATTGTCGCCGGTAACATCTACGCGGCGCAACACAAATTTGCGGAAGCGATTCCCTGCTATCAGGAGGCTGAGCAAGCCGCGCTTCAGGCAAACCTGCCAAAGCGTCAGTACACCGCATTATTGCAGATGGCCAAGTGCTTTGATAGTATGAAGGCAGAAACCGAATGGAAAGTCACGATCAAAAAACTTCTCAATCTTCAGCAAAAATTGAATTTACAAAGTGAGGAGGAAATTTATGAGGTATGACATTTCCGCCTTAGTGCGCCTGCCAAGAGAAGACAACGATGACGAGCCGGATCGCCAATAAAACAAATTTCTGTGACCGTGAAGCCATTTTCCCACTCGGTTGTATGGAAAATGGCTTATGTTTATTTACAGACAAAAAAACCGCCCTTTAGGCAGCTTATCCGTTGTTTGATATTGATTCATGCTGGCACAACACCGACATGATGCATTATGTATTTGGCGTATGCCGCTGATCGAAACCTGTATCCGTTCATCGCCTATACGAATGAACATGCCGTCGGTTTTAGACTTCAGAAAATTTTCCGGCCGTCATCCTGATTAGTCTAGTATTTTCACATATTTAATCGTTTCCTCTGTATAGTTCATTTTTTCATACAGACTACGCGCCTTTTTGTTTTTTGCGAAAACATACAATACGATTGTTCCATATCCTTGTTCTTTTGCCCACTTCTCAGCAAAGCACATTAAAGACTTGCCAACTCCTTTCCCTTCGGCTTCTTTTGCTACTGCTATTGAATCTATAAACCCTTGTTTCGTCTTAGTGAACGAGTCCGTAAATTCTCCGAGCTGAATATATCCTAAAAACAAACCGTTTGAGTCTTCGGCAACAAAAATGTTATATTCAGGGTTATTGACAGCTTCTAATGATGCTTGTTTTTGTGCATCTTCCATAGCCTTTCGATCTCTCCAACTTGAAAGTTCAAACTCTGTATAACGAGAAGAAAGGGAAATGATTGCTTCTTTATCTTTCTCTTCCATGGGTCGAATATTAACTTGCTCAATTCTCACAAGAATACCTCCAAGATTTATTTTGAAACGTACTTTAAATAAGATCATTTTAACTCATTCGTCATTTAAAAACAGAGTTTTGAACTGACTACTTCATTAATCATATTCTCTTGTGGCAAACGAATCCGTCCATCTGCTTACGATCATTCCGTCTGGTTACTCGCCAGCTTTTCTCGACATAAAAAATACACTTACCTTCGCAACGTGCAACACACGGCTAAGGCAAGTGTATTCGGTAAACTGATTTGGCGTCCCAGGGAAGATTCGAACTCCCGACCGACGGCTTAGAAGGCCGCTGCTCTATCCAGCTGAGCTACTGGGACATGTTGAATATCAATGATATCGCATCAGCGACAAAATTATATTAACTCATCTAAGAACACTTCGTCAAGACTTTTTTTTTGCTAATTTTTCTTTTTCCATTCCAATTTATGCGCAAAGCCAGGCCATGGTTCCTACAAAGCCCGGCTCTGCTTCATTTATGCCCAAGATTCCTCATAGCCGCGTGCGGTAATCAACGTCCCGTCCGTTTTATAATAGGTCACTGCCAGCTTTTTGTCGGTTTTCTCCAACACGGCGTAGGTGGCATGTGGAAACCCTCGAGGGTAAGAAATGCTTCCCGGATTGATCAGCAACACCTCTCCCACTTTTTCACAAAATGGAAAGTGGGAATGACCAAAACAGCCAATCTGCGCTCCCACCTCTTCCGTCCGGTAGCGCATGGGCAATGGCGTCGTTTTCACTTGGTATTTATGGCCGTGGGTGATGAAAAAACGCACTCCTTCGCCTTCCCAGATTTGTTCTTGGGGAACCTGCTCCCAATCGCAATTCCCACGCACCACGGTGAGCGGCACTTTGGGCAACTCCGCTTCATCCGTACAGAAATCCCCGCAGTGAATCACATGATCGGCTTTGACCCGCTTGACGATTTCGTTTAACAGCTTCGCTTCGCCGTGAGAATCGCTTATGATTAGCACTCTCATCAAGCTCACTCCTCTTTCCCACCGTCAAAATCATATTGAGCCTTCAATAGCTGGATCAGTTTTCCCGTCGCATTAGCGCGGTGGCTAATCTGGTATTTGCGTTCCTTAGGCAGCTCAGCCATCGTCTTCCCTTCTTCCGGAACATAAAACAGCGGATCATAGCCAAACCCCTCCTGCCCGCGAGGTTGACGGGTGATGACACCGTGACACTCCCCGCGCACCACTTGGCTCTCCTCACCCGGAACAGCCAACGCCATGGCGCAAACATACTTGCCCTGCCGATGCTCATCAGGCACCTCGCTCATCTCCGCCAGCAATTTCTCGTTGTTGGCTTCATCTGTCGCACCTTCCCCGGCGTATCGGGCAGAGTAAATCCCAGGCGCACCTTGCAAAGCGGGGACAACCAACCCAGAATCATCGGAAATGACAGGTGCCTGCAAGGCAGCGGCAATGGTTTCCGCTTTTTTAAGGGCGTTTCCCTCAAAAGTGTCCCGATCTTCCACGATTTCCGGTAATTGCGGAAACTCATCTAATCCTTTTACCCTGAGATGGAGATGATCTTGAAAAAGGTCAGCAAATTGTTTCAACTTTCCTTTGTTTTTGGTTGCGATGATGATATAGGGAAACGGCCAACGCTTTTTCACTCGGCGCCACCCTTTCTTCATTATTTTTATCAAGAAAAAGCCCATGCCCCATGATCATGGACTCACCCTTGCCGAATGCATGGCCGGAAGCGGCATCTCGCCGCACCACCATGGTGGAACCAATCGCATGTGTCTACCTTTCCTTCTCTTACCTATGCCACGCCGATTGGCCCCACCGCGGTTTGCGAACCTTTTGAGAAACAATCAAACCGCTAGGATTTGCTTGTTTTTTGAGCCCCTATCAACTGCGCGTCTTCTCCCAACAGCTCGCTTTGCAACGCAATCAATTCATCTGTCCCTTTTTTCGCCAATGCCAAAAGCTGGTTCAACTCTTCGGGCGAAAATGGGGCTTCCTCTCCCGTACCTTGCACTTCCACATATTTGCCTTCACCAGTCATAACAATGTTCATGTCGACAATCGCGCTGGAATCTTCTTCATAACAAAGATCAAGGCATGGCTGCCCATCGATGATTCCCACACTGGTGGCCGCCAAGAAATCCTTGATCGGTAACACAGGGAGTGTGCCGTTTTTAACAAGGGGAACCAATGCGTCAACCATGGCTATGAACGCGCCGGTGATCGATGCTGTTCTGGTTCCGCCATCCGCTTGAATGACATCACAATCAATCCACAGCGTCCGTTCACCCAACGCGTTCAAATCGACTACGGAGCGCAAAGCCCGGCCGATCAAGCGCTGGATTTCCATGGTGCGGCCACCCAGTTTCCCTTTACTGGCCTCACGGATCGTCCGGGTTTGGGTCGCGCGGGGCAACATAGAATATTCAGCGGTGATCCAACCCTTGCCGGAGTTGCGCAAAAACGGAGGCACGCGATCTTCAACTGTAGCAGTGCACAGTACGCGCGTATCCCCAACAGATATGTAGACAGAGCCTTCCGCGTGTTTGATGTAGTGACGCTCCATCTCTACTTTTCTTAGCTCATCAAGTGCACGTCCATCTACTCTCAATGATGTCCCCTCCTGTGTGAAGTCCCTTAAGTATAGCATACCCGATGTTCAATTTCCGAATGTGAAAACAAAAAAGGAATGACGTTGTGATCATTCCTGTGTAAATCTCTCTGGTTCCTATGTTTTTTCTACAACGATTGCGGATTGATTTTTTCCGGCCGCATGACCGGCTTGGTCAAATCCCCTGCGCTCCCGGAGACGCTCACATTTTGTTTGCCGTTGACAGTCAACTTCACTCGCTTTAACCCTGTGTTCTCCGTCAGGGACAGGACCAGCGCACCGACGGCGTCTTTGGAGGCGCGATGATCCGCGCTGTATTGCAACAACTGCTCACCCACATCAGCGACAACCATGTTCTTGTTGACACTCACCTTGTTCACTTGCAATGTTTGATCGATGGCGCTGGAGAGGGAGGATTGTTGCCTTGGACCTTTGATCAATTCAGAAAGGGTTGCCTGGGCCACATTTTCCGTCCGTTTAACCATCCGGGTGACGGGGACATAATACACCTCATTGTCTGGTGTTTGCCCCAAGAAATAAAGTGTCACAGGCATGCTGTTCGAGATGTCAATCCCTTCAGCCCTTTCCAGGTTGATGCCACGGTTACGGGTGAGACGGAGAGCGGGCGTTTTTTTCTTCGGCATCTCAGCCAGCGGCTTTCCCTCTATCCAGATGTTGACTTCTTTCACTTTTGGGAAACCGGTCAATGTCCAAGTGACCGCACTCAATACCTTTTCTTCCAGGTCGGCGGGATAATTGAGAAATTCTTTCGAAAAATCGACTGTCGCCGTGCCCTCTTCAATGTTTAGGGCCTTGATCTTGGTGTTTTTCGGCAATATCGGCTCAAACCCCGCAGGCAGCATTTGTTCACCGGCTTCGCCCTTCACCATCAGACGCATCGCCGCTTTAGCCACTTCCTTGGTAGCCGGCACCTCCACTGTATAGGGTACGACATAGCCAGCATCCGTCAAGAAATAAAGCTCGGTCCCCCGCCCTTTTTTCACCTCAGCCCGCTTGACGACAACCGGCTCAGCATCCAGCTTGGCGTTGGTCGGCGGAGGATCGATCGCTTGGGAAGCGGGTTTGTCCCCCCAAGTACAGCCAGTGAGCATCAACGGCAGAATCAGCCATGCGAACGACCTTTTTATCAGTGAATTCGGCATTGCATATCCCTCCAGGACAAGTCATGGTAGTAACATGTATACGGTCTTGGAGGGATTTTAGCACTCTCTTTTCGTAAATATTTGCGCGAATGGCAGGCGTCAGGCTGAAAAATCACCAGGTTTGCGTTTTCAGGCCAGCCGCATCTGACTCACTCAACGTGATCTGCTCCACCTCAATCGGGTAGCCAAACCAATCTTCGGCGATCTGGGCAAACGGTTCAGCTTCTCCGGTAGTGAAGAAACGATGGCGCGGCGCTTTCATCATGGTCAACAACCCCTGATGTTGCAAAATGGTGCTGAGTTCAACCGCAGTTTCTTCTGCCGAGCTGATGATATTAACATCCGGCCCCATCGCCTTCTGCACCGCGTCAGCCAACAACGGATAATGGGTGCACCCCAAAATTAACGTGTCCAGCTCTGTTTTTTTCAGCGGTTGCAAGGTGTCATGCACAATCCGATCAGCCAACTCCGTACGCCGATATCCACTCTCCACCAACGGGACAAAAGCTGGACAGGCCAAGCTGTGCACTGTCAAGTGGGGATGGATGCGGCGGAGGGCTTGCTCATACGCCCCGCTTTCAATCGTTCCTTGCGTTCCGATCACTCCCACCACATGGTTTTGGGTCACTTTGATCGCAGCACGCGCTCCTGGGTCAATCACTCCCAGCACGGGGACAGACACTCGTTCTCTCACTGCTTGCAGGGCTGCGGCCGTTGCCGTGTTACAAGCGATGAGGATCGCTTTTAGCGGCTGGCTCATCAAAAACTCGACGATTTCCAGGGTATAACGTCGTACTTCTTCTGTACTGCGCGGTCCATATGGGCAGCGCGCGGTATCCCCTACATAATAGATTGTCTCGCGAGGCAGTTGTCTCATCACCTCTCTGGCGACCGTCAAGCCCCCAACTCCCGAATCCAGAATGCCAATGGCACGCTCCGTAGCTGAAACTGTCATGTTCACATTCATCCCCAATCGTCGCTACACTGTTCATTGTTGCAATAAACAGTATAGCGGTTATGTCAAAAGCCTTTTTCAATGAACGCCCCACCTTCGCCACAAGTGCGTGGGAAAACGGGCATCGCATCAAAAAAAATCTCCCTCTTTGGCACAAGAGGGAATGGATTCAAGACTTTTTCATCTCTTCATGCAATACAGACAGATACTTTTTCATATGCAATGCCTCTTCGTCGGACAGATGGGACAAAATCTCGGAAAGATATTGGCGTCGCGTTTTCATCACTTCATCGATAATTTCTCTACCTTTTTCCAACAGATGGATCCGAACGACGCGCCGATCCCGTTCATCCCTCACACGCTCGACCACCCCGTTTTTCTCCATGCGATCAATCAAATCGGTCATTGTGCTGCAAGCCAAAAACATCTTCTGGCTCAATTCGCCGATGGTCATGTCGCCGTCTTCATACAGCCACAACAGCGCGTTAAATTGCGGCGGAGTGATCGGAAAATGATTTAAAATGTCTCTGCCCTTTCGCTTCACAATCACGCTGATCTCGCGTAAGAGCCGCTCAATCTCGTTTACCGTTTCTGGTGACAAGGGTTGATGTTTATTCATAAAGCACTCCTTTAAAGCCCCACGTCAAGGGTGTTGACATAAATGTTAGTTGTGAGTGGAGGCAGGTTTGAATCTGCCCCTCGGCCAATCGGCTCTTTCGCTTTCATCGCTGACATCCACTCATCGATTCGCGGCCGTTCAACAATGACACTAAATAATAGGTTCCATTGACAAAAAGTATATTAAAAAAATGGGCGCGTGACAAATGCGAACAGTTTTTCGCACTGGGATGCGGGTCAATGTGCAAAAGAGAAGCGATCTTCCTAGCCTAATGTCGGCTTCTCACATACTTAACCCAATCCCCTTCTGGGATCACCATCCCCCTCTCTTTCAGCCCATCCGCATCAACATAGACGTAAGTGTATGCGGTGTATTGCCTATCCGGCGACCTTACTGCCACAGTGATCCGCTCATACAGATTATCGGGATGGCCGGTTCCGTGATAATCCTCCAACTGATCAATCCATCTCAACTCTTGATTGGAGACCTGGTACACCTCTCCCCATACGCGCTTGCTACCTGCGACTAATCCCGGATATCCGTAGCCGGTGTCATACAGCGCGCCGCTTATCCAAGCTTTCTCCGCGATCAAGCGCGCCTTACGCAAAAGAGAAGCATTTCGCATCCCGCGCCGCAAACTGCCGTACACAAACAGCAATGTCACTCTCTCTTCACTCCTTTTGACAGTGCTTTCCCAATCTCCCCTGCAAAAAAGGCATCACATCTGCTAAAATGTCTTTTTGTAACCTTGCATCAGACCAAAGGAGGTTGTATCCACATGAATGATATGCCAAAATTCTTGCAGCGCATCAATCAAGATCTGTGGCTCGTGGAAGATGAGCGGGAAAACATGAAGATCAGTTACCGCATCAAAGACGTGATCTTCTCTGCCCAATCAGAATTCCAACATGTCATGATTTTGGATTCCTATGATTTTGGCCGTATGCTGGTGTTGGATGGGGTCGTACAAACCACTTCTTTGGACGGACACATCTATAACGAAATGATCACACACATCCCATTGTCGATCCATCCCAATCCCGAGCGCGTCCTCATCATCGGCGGCGGCGACTGCGGTGCAGCCCGGGAAGCAGCCAAGTACGACGAGGTCAAACACATCGATATGGTGGAAATCGATGAAATGGTGGTCAAAGTATGCAAAGAGCATCTTCCCGCCGTCTCTGGTAATTTGGCTGATCCGCGGGTTCATTTCATTTATGCTGACGGCATGGAGCATGTGAAAGAAATGAAAAACCATTACGATGTGATCATCGTAGACTCTTCCGATCCTATCGGGCCAGCCAAACAATTGTTTGAATATGATTTTTATCGGAACATCCATGATGCATTGAAAGAAGACGGATTGATGGTCTGCCAAAGCCAATCTCCACTCTTCCACCGCGAAATCATGGAACAAACCGTGAAACACATCAAACAATTGTTTCCCATCCACAAAATTTACACGGCAACTGTGCCAACCTATCCCGGCGGATTTTGGAGTTTCACGCTTGGTTCAAAAAAACATCAGGCTTTGCCGGAAGAACCGTTCGACAAAAAAACCAAGTATGTAAACGACGCGATCTTGCGCACTTGTTTCGAATTGCCGGAGTTCTTACGCACAAAGTAACCGTCGATCCCTGGAGGAACTCGTCCTACTCACCGCGCCTCCAGGGATCAAACCTTCTTTCCGGCAAAACCCTTCCCAAGAAAAAGAAAGAATCAGGAATAAAACATATTTTCATAATAGATTCAATTGACAATTAATTTATTATACAATAATATCGCATCACCACACATCTCGCTGAAGGAAGGGGTTTTTGCCATGCGCACGTGGATCGTTTGTGTTGTTGCGACAATGGTGCTCAGTTTACTTTTTGTCCCCCATTCAGCCAACGCCCGCGCCGCTTCGAGCAACAAAAAGTATGTGGAGACGTCCCGCTTCATCTTCGGCTCTTTCAGCGGCACCCGCAACAAAGGCGGTCAATTGCAATTGGACGGAAACCGGCTTCGGCAGGGAACCGATTCAACCGGGCGATACAATCAAGGCACTTATTACTACGGTCAATGGCTTTCCCCAATCTCCCATCACCGTTTCAATGAAGCCATTGTCTCTTGGCAAGCCAACACCCCGGTCAACACTTGGATTGAGGCCGAACTTCGCGCCAAGGTGAACGGTCACTGGACAAAGTGGTATTCCATGGGCGTCTGGCTTGAACACGATCAGCCTTTCAAGCGCCATTCCGTTTCGGGACAAGGGGATGAACACGGCCGCGTCGCCACCGACACACTGATTTTAAAAAGCTCGGCCACAGCTTATCAGACGCGGATCAAGCTGTTTACAACAGACCCTGCAAAGACGCCAAGCTTGCGCGCTTATGGGGTGGCCCTCTCCAATGGGCAAGACGAACCCGGCACCTTCCCCAGCCGCGGGTTGAACAAAGCCCTGGATGTGCCGACACGCTCACAGATGGTCTTCCCAGATGGCGGCGAAGTGTGGTGCTCCCCCACTTCCACATCCATGGTCATGGCCTATTGGGCAAGGGTGACCGGCCATGCGGAATGGGACCAGCCCGTTCCCCATGTCGTCAGCAAGGTGTGGGATTATGTATATGACGGAGCGGGCAACTGGCCGTACAACACGGCATATGCCGCATCCCAAGGCTTAGATGCCAAAGTGGTCCGCTTCAGAAGCTTAAGCGAGGTGGAACCTTGGATTCGAGCGGGTGTCCCCGTGATTGCCAGCATCGCTTTTGGGCCAGGTGAGCTGCCAGGCGCCCCAATCTCCCGTTCCAATGGCCATCTCTTGGTCATCCGTGGCTTCGACCGTGATGGCAATGTGCTCGTCAACGATCCTGCCGGTCCCGCAGATGACCAGGTGCGCTTCACCTATGGACGAAAGGAATTCGAAAGCGCTTTCCTCAAGCATTCCAATGGAACCGCCTATCTCATCCATCCGCACGGATGGAAAACGCCATAACCTTATGCCGCTCGTCTCGGAGCGGCATCCTATTAACGCCGCAAAACCGCCCGCTCGTCCCGCCACTTATTCAACCATTGGCTTTCTCCAATTTTTCCGTGTGTTTCAATTCCGTGACAGCACGGATGCCTGAGGCGAACATGCATATGCGCATTTCCAATTCAATCTGCTCCAATCGCTGCATGAGCGCATCCAAATCCATGTCTGCGGCCGGTTTCAACAACGTTCGGCCAAATCCGGCCAAATCGGCCCCTAACGCAATGGCTTTAGCCGCGTCCACGCCATGATGAAGCCCTCCGCTAGCAATGACCGGAACGTCGGGGACGTGGCGGCGCACATCGATGACACACTGTGCTGTGGGAATCCCCCATTCGCGAAAAGCATCCGCCGCGGCAAAGCGGACCGGGTTATGCGAACGATATTTTTCTACTTGGCTCCATGACGTGCCACCTGCGCCGGCCACATCGATAAACGCAATTCCCCGCTCAACTAACGCTTTGGCTAATGGGCCGTGAATACCCCACCCCACTTCTTTCACACCCACCGGGAATTCCAACGTCCGGCACAGGTGTTCAATCTTTTGCAACAGCCCGCTGAATTGGGTGTCCCCTTCCGGCTGAAACACTTCTTGCAAAGGGTTTAGATGCAACACCAAGCCATCCGCCCCAATAAGGTCAACCAAGCGCCGGCAATCGTCCACTTGCAATCCTTTGTTCAATTGCACGGCGCCGATGTTGGCCAGAATCGGAATGTCCGGGGCGAATTTACGCACTTGAAACGTCTCCAATGCTTCCGCGCTCTCCAAAGCGACCCGCATCGAGCCCAGCCCCAACACCCATCCCCGCGCTTGTGCCGCCTGCGCCAACCGGCGGTTGATTTCACCCGTCTCCTTTGTGCCTCCAGTCATAGAGCTAATGAGCAAGGGCGCTTTCACCTGTTTGCCCAAAAAAGACGTCACCAAAGAAACCGCGTCGAAATCGAGCTCCGGCAAGGCTTGGTGCCGAAAACGGTACTGTTCAAAACCGGTGGTGATCGTTTTGCCCGTCACATCCCGCTTCAGCACAATATCGATATGTTCCGCTTTGCGGCGTTTCGTTTCATCGGGCCGCTCAAGCATCGTCTTCATCCTTTCGTCACGCTGTCCGTTATCAATAATATCTCCCACCCGTCTGTTTTTGTATCCTGCCAGGCAGATCATCGCATGGACACGCGTGCAAAAAAAAAAAAGCGGCTACGCGCCGAATAATGATTTTTAGAGGCACCGGATAGATTGCTACAAACGCACCCTAACGCCGATCCGGCACTACATCTGCCTCTTCTTCTCTTCCCCTCACCTGATCGGTGAAAATATCTAGTCTTCTTCCTTCGATTCGAACCGTACGGTTATTCAGCCAGGTTCCATCCGGCCAGCATTCATTTTCTTTAATATATATCTCTTTTGAAGGGCGAAAGGGATTCTCATTGCTCGATACTTTCACCCTGGCCAAACACTTGGTCGTGAGGCTGGAAGCATGATTGACGGCGATGGTCAAGCGATACCTGCCGTCCGGGGAATCCACTTCCTTGATCACATCATCATGGGCGATGAGTGTCAACACAAAAAAAGGCTGGGTGAACAGGAACACAGACCCCATTCCGACCGCCCCCAAGACGGTGATCGCTTTCGTCATCCGCCGATCCCAGTCCTCCGTCCGCTCTTGAACCCATTGGGAGAATGGAATCCTGAAGCGGTAATCGGCATACCAATATCCCATGAAACCGGCCAAAAATAACATTTTCAGCAAAAAATCCCCTTGGTACAAAACCACCAAATAAAAAAGGGACACCACCAGATGCGTCGCCAAGGATAAGATGGCTCGGTTGGGACTAAGCTTTAACAGAATCAAGTAGTCGATCCAAAACGTGAGTGGAAATATCACGCCATAGGTAAAGAAAAAATAGGACAGGATGATGACGCTCCAATGAATGGAGTGTCCCGGATATGCGATAATCATCAGACTCAAAACCAGCCACAGGAAAAAGCAAAAGAATCCTTTTCTGATCATATGAAGACCAAAGGATGAAAACCCTTTTGCTTGCCGACTGCTTTGTGCGTAAACTGCCTCCACGGGTCGCCCTCCTTTGACAAAATTGTCCGGTCAATCTTCACCATTCACCATTTTTCGCCCCGCAGTTGGCATATTCCTTTTTTTGCAAGCTGCAAATATCTCTGCCGCGTCGGCTGACGGCAAAGAAAAAACCCCTTGATGCCCTAGGAACGGGACTGAAGGGGTTGCCTCACGCTATCCGTCTCTGCGAAAATATCCCATCACTTCAACTGTCTCCATGACATTGACAAATGCTTTGGGATCGATTTCTTTGATCAAGCGCTTCACACCAGCCAGTTCGTAGCGGGAAATGATCATGAATAACACTTTACGCCGTTCACGCGTATAGGCACCTTCACCATCCATGATCGTAATGCCTCGAACCAATTTAGAAATAAGGTGCTCTCTTACCTTTTCACCGTTATCGGTGATGATCATCAATGTTAATTTAAGGTGTTTGGTATGAATCGCATCAATGACTTTGCCGGAAACGAAAATAGACAGCATCGTGTACAATGCGCTATCCCAATCAAACACAAAGCCAGCCACAAAGATGACAATCGCATTTAACGCAAACATGAGCATTCCCGCCGGAAGCTCTTTTTTTCGCGTCAACATAAAGATGATAATGTCGAATCCACCGGTCGAACCGGAAGATTTAAAAATCAAACCCGTGCCGATCCCGGCCAGCACGCCGCCGAAAACCGAAGACAAAATAGGGTCTGACGAAATCGCCTTGATGGGAATCAACAATAAGGCAATCGATGTGACAGTAACCGAAAAAATCGTGTAAAACATAAACCGCTTGCCCAACTTGCAAAATCCGAGCACCATCAGCGGAAGATTGAGGGCGTAGTTGATAATCCCCGTATTGATTGGCGTAATTAGCGCCAACATCATCGCGATGCCCGCAACGCCGCTACTCAGAATCTTGTGTGGCAGCAAAAACATATTCCAAGCGAAAGCGATCAACACGGACGACAGAAAGATGTTCACGAAATTAATCACACGCAGTTTAACCATATCCACCACTTTTTCCAATCCTTTTGTTATCAAATCCATCCATGAGTATACCACCGGCACAGCACCATCGACATGTCACATCGTACACATTTCCACGGTCATTTCTCTGACACCTTGTATGAATACAGCCACACCTGCGCCGCGCTATACTATCAGGTTTCCTACATGCGTTGCCGGATAAACATGAACACCGCGCTCAACAACAAAGCCCCTCTTTTCCGTTTAGAGGGGCTTGTTGTTGATGTTAATTGTATAAGAAACTGCTGTAGAGAGCTAAGCCAATCGTACCGCGCCTTCATCCAATTTCATCGCGTAGCAACGCACCGGCTCCCCGCCTTTTGGCCGATATACCGCAAACAAGGCGGTTCGTTGCTCCAACACGCGGCCAGTGGCGAGATAAGCATCCAAATCAAACGGCAATATCTCCACCACGGCATGCTTATGCAAGTCCCGTTCGTTCAAGCGGTTTGAAGCAAACTCGTCCGACAAGCGCCCCGGCTGTTCAGCTGCCTGGCGCAACAAGTCGGCATGCGTGGCCTTGTCCATGTTAAAATCCCACCAAACCTTGCGAGGACGTTGTTTGTGGTTCAGGTAATAATCATATTTCATCAAGCCGAGGATTACATCCATCCGCTTGGTTCCGCGCTGTTGCAAAAAATCCCGCAAACGCGTAAACAAATCCTCCAACTGATGGCCGATCTTCCGCCATCCGCGCGCTTCCCAATAATCACCGAATTCCTGGAAAAAATCAAACGGCGATGGGAATTCGTGCCGGATCAAATAGCCGATGGTGTGATCCATGCGGTGGGCATTCCAATATTTCTCCAAAACATCCTCCACCCGCTTGATTCGGACGATGTCCGAAAACGGCAGGTGATCGTTGCCCAAAATTTCATAAGGGGCCCGCTCCATGAAGACGTAATTGTATTTTTCCGCATCATGGCGCATACCCGTCCCCCGTAACATCTTCAAGAAACCGAGCTGCAACTCCTCTGGCTCCAAGGCAAACACATCGTTAAAGGTCTTTTTGAACGTGGTGTAATCCTCCAACGGCAACCCCGCGATCAAATCCAAGTGTTGAGCAATCTTACCGCTTTCTTTCACTTTGGTTACCGTCCGGGCGAGTTTGGTGAAATTTTGGCGCCGCTTCACCAGCAAATTGGTAGGATCGTTGGTTGACTGGACACCGATTTCAAACCGGAAGATGCCCGGCGGCGCATGCTCTGCCAAAAAGTCGAGCACTTCCGGGCGCATGATGTCCGCTGTGATCTCAAATTGAAACACGCAACCTTGGTGGTTGTCGATCAGAAACTGGAAAATTTCCATCGCATAGTCCCGTTTGATGTTAAACGTACGATCCACAAATTTAATCAGCTTGGCACCATGGTTGATCAAGTAGAGCAAGTCTTGTTTGGTACGCTCTATATCGAAATAACGGACACCCACTTCAATGCTGGACAGGCAAAACTGGCAACTAAATGGACACCCCCGGCTCGTCTCAAAATAAACGACGCGATTGGACAAGTGGGCCACATCCTCCGGGAAGCGGTGCGGAGATGGCAAGTGATTCAAGTCCAATTTGGGGCGCGGGGGGTTGATCCGCACCTCGTCCCCATCGCGGTAGGCCAAACCCAATACAAAATGGAACTTCTGCTCACCGCGCAATTCGGTCAATAGCTGGTGAAATGTAGCTTCCCCCTCGCCGACGACAATGAAGTCGACTTGGGGTAGACGCTTCATCCAATAATCGGTGTCATAGGAAACCTCTGGCCCTCCTAGTACAATCTTCACATCCGGCTTCACTTTCTTCAGCATGTCGATCACGGTGATCGTCTCTTCTATATTCCAGATGTAACAAGAGAACCCCACCACATCAGGTTGTCGTCCATACAGGTCGGACACAATGTTCATCACTGGGTCCTTGATGGTGTATTCGACAATCTCGATCTCAAAATCCCGCTCACTGTACGCCTTCAGATAACGCAAGGCCAATGAGGTGTGGATATATTTTGCATTCAATGTAGCTAGCGCGATTTTCATTCGATTCAACCTCATCACTTTGTTCTCAAATCCATTGTCTCCGCGTCGGGAAACAATCCTGCCCCTATTCTACACTGTTCCCAGTTAAAAAGGGAATCTCCACCCATATTTCATAATCCGCCCCTGCCACGGAATATGCTGTAGCATGCACATAGCTAACGCAGAAATGGAGGGTACGGATTGAAATCATACTCTGTCTTGATCCGGTCCTACTCGTACTCGCACCGATTCTCGATAAGCAAGGCCCTTGGGGAAGGCTGATTCCATAAGAAAACCCCTGCCAGTCACGGCAAGGGCTTCTTTTATGCCCGAATCACACATCACTTATCTTCTCCCTTTCCGCTTGCTCCCAATCCTCCCGGGTCAGGGCATAGATAAGATGATCCTCCCACACTTGATTGATATATAGATATCGTTTGGACAACCCTTCATAGCGAAAACCCGTTTTTTCAAGAACCCGACTAGACCGCCGATTGCGTGGCATCACCGCCGCTTGCACCCGGTGCAAATCCGCTTCATTGAAGGCGAAACGAAGTGCCAGCCCCACTGCTTCGACCATCAATCCTTTTCCTTGTTGCTCCTCGGCGATGAAATAGCCTAAAGTGCAGTTTTGCCAGACCCCGCGCACGACATTGCTCAAATTGACCCTGCCTATTAATGAACCCGTCTCATTTAGAAAAATGCCGAACCCATACCCTTGATCCTGATCCCACTTTGCCAAATCGCGCTCAATCACTTCCAGTTGCCCGGCCATCGTAAAATGACTATCGGGAAACCTTGGTTCAAACGGCTCCAAATACTGCCGATTGGCCACCCGCAACTGCAACAGCGCTTCTGCATCTTCCCGTTCCAAACGGCGAATCGTGATTCGTTCTGTTGACAGCATGACTCATCTCCACCCTTTTTTTCGTATATTCCCAATCATCGGGTTTACAGTATAAATGGGAAATGGTGAGAAAGTCAAAAAACCCGGGTCCTTGATCAACCCGGGCGTGATGCATAAGCCTAGCTTTATCGGTATGCGTTTTTCACATAATCGGTACTAAATTGGCCCAATCCATTGAAGTAACTATCGGTCAGTCGGGCGGGATCGGTAGCCATGGCCCCACGAGCGACAGAATCATCTTTGTCATCCCATCCCCATGCGGCGTTGGCCGCGTTATCCTTGCCATTGTCTCCGGCAAACGTCCCCCAGCTGGCAAAGGTTTGACTGTCTGAACGGTGATCCCACAACCCCCCGGCTTCAAATGTGTTTACCAACCGATATTTAACATGGCGATCATTCCCATGCTCCGGCACCTCTGCTACTGAACGGTCTGGGTAGTAGATCACACCATCTCCACCTGGGAATTCTCCACCGTTCCACGCTTTCAGTCCATGCCCCTTCGCTTCTTGGAAAGTAGCCGGGTGCAACGCACCGTCATAAGTCACCATCCGCAATTGGCCGTCAATATTCTCTTCCCCATCGGTAAGCGGACTGCCCGCTGGAGTGAAAGAATAGAAGTTGGTGTGGAAGACGGTGACCATGCCTTCCAATTTGCCGTAGGCGCTCCCATCCTTCCGCACAATCGCCATGGCTCCCTCCATGTCATTCTCATGTGTGTCTAGCCCGAAATCGGGATAATCCACCCAATCACGCGGATGAAAAAAGCTGTAGACGATATACCAGTGAGTGCCAGTCTCCACGACAGAATAGTATACAGTCGCCCGCAGGCGGCCTAGATCATCGTCTTGGTTTTCCCAATTGTTTTTGGCGTTCCAATCCCCGTCATAGTCGACCGCTGTCAAGTAATCGGCGTCCGCGTCAGTATCATCCGTATCCTGATAGTGAACAGGAGCCCAGCGATAAGCCAAGTCCAAATCGTCGGCCGCTTTTGCTGGTTGGGGCCATACGACCGATGTACACACTACCACCACCGCACAACAAATCCATGTTTTCCATCGGCTAAAATCCATACGTTCTCCTCCTTCAAATCAATTATCACACTTTTCGATCTTACTAATAAATTCTTATCTCAACAAGAGAATATCCTATAAACCAACAAAAAATTGATCCATTCTTAAAGGAACATGATAAACTATTACCGATATTTAGGAGCCTGATCCCACTGACTGCGCGATGGATCAAGTTTTTGTTGGAGGTTTTCATGGAGAAAGAAAAGTGGCAAATCCCTTTCGATCACCCCAATGCGGTATCCCTCCTCACCCAACGCTTGGATGAGTTGCTGGCGCCGCATTCCCATCGGCCGCTTCTATGCCTGTGCATCGGAACAGACCGCAGTAGCGGCGACACCTTGGGTCCCTTGGTCGGCACGTTGCTAACTGAAGCGCCTTCACCCAAAATCCAAATCTGCGGCACCTTGGCCCAACCAGTCCATGCTTTTAGCTTGAATCAAACGGTCGCCGAAATCAAACAACTCGCCAACGCACCGTTCATTATCGCCATCGACGCCAGCCTGGGCAAACAGAAAGAAGTCGGCATGGTTGAAGTTGGGGAAGGTGCGCTTGTTCCGGGAAAAGGTGTCGGCAAAAAACTGCCACCGGTTGGGGACATCCATATCAAGGGCTTCGTCAACGCTGCCGGAGCTATGCCCTCTCACATTCTGCAAACCACCCGATTCCATGTGACGTATGAGATGGCAACCAAAATTAGCCGCGCGCTGTTAACCGTGGCCGCGGCCCATAGCACGCCACCCGACTGAGGTGGCGTCCGGCTCAACATTTGTCCTCGAGAATGTTTCCTGATACATTGAAATTATCAGCTAGATCTTTATGCTTGGCCATGTGCAAACATTCTTTTTAACTATCGTCGAAAACGGAGCGGATGAATGATGAGAAAATGGCAAACCACGGCGCAATTGGTCGATCTTTTATGCGAGCTAGTCCATATTCCAAGCATCACCGGCAGTGCGGGAGAGATTATGCTTCCCGGATTGGTGACACAACAACTACGATCCCTTTCTTATTTCCAAGCCCACCCCGATCATATCGAAACCCATCCGACCGGCGATGGGCGCGAATTTGTGACGGCGCTGGTCAAACATCCAAGCAATGTGAGCAAAACGGTCATCTTGATCAGCCATTTCGATGTTGTGGATGTGATCGATTACGGGATATGGGAACAACACGCGTTTGATCCAAAGACGCTCACTTCCCTGTTTCGCGACAATCGGGAGACCCTGCCCGACGCGGTCCGGGCCGACCTCGAAACCGGTCATTGGCTTTTCGGCAGGGGCATCATGGATATGAAATGCGGCTTGGCTCTGCACATGGCCATGATTGAACAAGCTTGTTATCAAGCCTTTGACGGCAACGTGTTGTTGTTGACCGTGCCTGATGAGGAGATCAATTCGGTAGGGATGCGGGCAGCGGTTCCCAAACTTTTGGAATTGGCTGAACGGCATGGACTCGTTTACCGAGCTGTCCTAAACTCCGAACCCATGTTCACTCGCTATCCCGGCGATGAAACAAACTACATTTACACCGGCTCCATCGGCAAAGTGTTGCCTGGGTTCCTGTGTTATGGCAAAGAAACCCATGTCGGTGAACCCTTTGCTGGGTTAAACGCCAATTTCATGGCCTCCAAACTCACCAACGCCCTGGAGTTGAACACCGATTTTTGCGAAAGGATCGGAGAGGAAGTGACGCCTCCCCCGACCAACCAGATGCAAACGGATTTGAAAAAAGATTACTCCGTTCAAATCCCGCACCGAGCAGTCACTTTGTTCAATCTATTCTTATATGATACAGGCATCGATGAACGCGTTACACAGTTGCTCTCACTCGCCCGGGAAGTGGCGGCCGACATCAAAGAAACTGTACTCATGCAGGCGCAGCGGTTTGGCACGTTCACGCCGACGGAAACGGATATCAACGTGCTTACTTATGAACAACTTTATTCCTATGCGGCGCGCACGCACGGCCAGGACCGCTTGGAACAAACCCTGCAAGAAGCGGTACGCCGGAGCGATCCGGGAGACCAACGGCAAACCACGATAAACATGGTTGATGAACTGGCTATCTTGTGCAAAGAAATGGCTCCCATGATCGTGTTGTTTTTCTCTCCCCCGTATTATCCGGCGGTGAACAGAAGCGACCATCCCTTGATCAAACGGGTTGTTGCTCATATGATCGACACAGCCCAAAAAACGCATGGAGTGGCGCTGAAACACCAGCATTATTTCGGGGGAATTTCTGACCTGAGTTATGTCGGATTGCAAAGACCCTTGTCCACCCTAATCCCGCTTGTGAACAACATGCCCCTATGGGAGCGCGGCTATGATATTCCGCTGGCCGCGTTGCAACAACTCGATGTGCCGGTGTTAAACTTTGGTCCTGTCGGCAGGGACGCCCATCAATGGACAGAGCGGATCAATGTCGATTTTGCATTCGGTCCAATGATGAAATGGTTGCCTGAATGCATTCAACAGCTTCTAGCCGATGATTGACCACTTGGCCCACATCACCCTGAAAAAAGCAATGCGGTCAGCCCATGGCTGACCGCTTGTTTTCAATATTCCCCTTTATCCACGATTTCGCCCAATTGACGGGACATCAAATACTCAGTCGCCGCTTGCACATCCCTTGTCAAAAACGGGGGTTTGCCCGGCTCGTATATAATCCATCCCAGCAATTCCACATCGGCCACATAGCGGTCAATCGTAAACGGACCATACCGAACGGGCTCACCGATCTCAATCCATTCCAGGCTCCATTCTCTCATCGGCGCCAACTCCGTACACCATTTTACAATAATTGACGGAACACCTTCCTATTTTGTTTCATTTATCGAAAAAAAAATCCTTATTTTTTATCTGTTGTTACTAGGTTGTGTCTGATGAATAGGCCAGCGGCTCCAAAACCATTTTCTCATTCGCTTCACGCGTGGCGAGGCGCTCATCGAGAAAAGGTTTTTCCGCCGCTTCTTCCTCACCAACTTGATTTGCCAGACACACCCTAGTGACGGTTTGGCGCAATCTCATTTAATACGATTCAAATCATATGGCGTTTCTTGGTATACGTAATAATTGAGCCAATTTGAGAACAACAAGTTCCCGTGGGCGCGCCAACGTTGTAGTGGTTGCTGATTGGGGTCATCCTGTGGGAAATAATGTTTAGGAAGCGGCACTTCGATCCCTTTGGCCCGGTCACGTTCATACTCTTCTTTCAAAGTGTACAGTTCATATTCCGAGTGGCCCGTCACAAAAATCTGGCGTCCATCTTTGCTGATCACGATATAAACGCCCGCTTCAGGGGATTCTGCCAATATCTCCAGCTCCCCGACCTTCTCGATCTCCTCTCTGCGCACCTCGGACAAACGGGAATGCGGCGCGTAGAAACAATCGTCAAACCCGCGCAACAGCTTAGTGTTTTGCTTACAGATCATATGCTCAAACACACCAAAACACTTTTCTTGCAATCGGTGTTTGGGGATACCGTAATGATGGTACAAGGCGGCATGCGCCCCCCAACAGATGTGCAAAGTGGATGTTACGTGATGCAGTTTCCAATCCATGATCTGCCGCAACTCGTCCCAATAGTTGACCTCTTCGTATTCTAAATGGCCGACAGGAGCGCCCGTGATGATCATGCCATCGTATTTTTGGTATCGAATTTCATCAAACGTCTTATAAAACATGGCCAAATGTTCCGGCGGCGTATGCCGGGTGGTGTGCGTCTTGGGATGAATCAGGTCAATCTCTACTTGCAGGGGCGAATTCCCCAAAAGGCGTAGGATCTGGGTTTCGGTTGTGATCTTGATAGGCATCATGTTCAAAATGACGATTTTCAGCGGGCGGATATCCTGACGAAAGGCATCCTGCTCTCCCATAACAAAGATGTTTTCCTGATTGAGAATATCGATTGCCGGCAATTTATCCGGAATTTTGATCGGCACAGACTCTCCCCCCGTTTCTCCTCGAGCGCATTCATTTCCTTGCTCGTGGGAAATTTCTCGTTATTTAAACTTGTAAACCAACATACCGCCTAACGCAAGAGGAACAAATGGATTTCGAATATTGGGAAACACCTTGCAATTTGCCGAAGTGGATAGCCAAAAAATAACTTCTCTCCGCCACGGAAAGTCGATCAGGCTCCCCCCCTTCTCTTCTTCTGGCCACTTTCACGGTGTATAATCGAGCATACGAGCGTCATTCCACTTCAGGAGGAACTCAACCATGAATCATCCCATCGAATTATTGCAAGCAATCCCCTTGTTTCAAGGCCTCACGGAAGCTGAGTTGGAAAAACTATGGGAAATCGTAGGCATCCGCCACTGCCACAAGAAAGAAATCATCTTCAGAGAAGGTGCTGCTAAAACGGCGATTTACATCATTCAAAGCGGCATGGTGAAAACGTACAAAACGGACGACCAAGGGCATGAGCAAATTGTTTGTTTGCTCAGGCAAGGGGACATGTTTCCCCACACCGGTTTCTTCAACCAACTCCCTTACCCAGCGACGGCTGAAACCATTGATCAAACTGTGTTGATATCCATCCCGGTGGAACCGTTTGAACAAGTCATGCTGTCTAATCCCACCATGGCAGTCAAGGTCATGCGAGTGATGGGTAACAAAATCTTAGATTTACAAAAGCAATTGCACGAGTATGTCGGCCATGATGTACAACAGCGCGCGGTCACCTTTTTGTTGGATCTGGCGGACAAATACGGTGAAAATCGGGATGGCACCATTTTAATCAACATTCCGCTCACCCACCAGGACTTCGCCAGCGCCATCGGCACCACCCGTGAAACGGTCAGCCGGCTTTTGAGTCAACTTCGCAAACAAGGGTTGCTCCGTATGGGTCGGAATCAGTTTGTCATCCCGGATCTGGATGCCTTGCGCCATTGGGTAGGTTCTTGAACAACCTGGATGTGCTGTTCACCTCTTGTTCACATGATTTGTGATATCTATCACATACTTCCTCGGCAAATCCCTTTACCATGAAAAGAGAACACACATCAGAAGAGAGGGATTTTCCATGTTACAAAAGGAAACGATTCGACTGATTCAAGAATCTGTCCCCTTATTACGTGAATACGGGCACAAAATCACCGCCAATTTTTACAAACGTATGTTCAACGAACATCCCGAATTGCTGAATATCTTCAACCACGCCAATCAACGTAAAGGCCATCAACAGCAAGCCTTGGCCAATGCCGTCTATGCTGCGGCCGCGAACATCACACAATTGGAACAAATCCTGCCGACAGTGAAACACATCGCCCATAAACATCGGAGCATCGGGGTGCTACCGGAGCATTATCCCATCGTCGGCCAAAATTTGCTTTTAGCCATGCGCGACGTGTTACAAGACAAACTGACGGAACCGATGCTGAACGCTTGGCAAGAAACGTATGGAGTCATCGCTGACCTCTTTATCCAAATGGAAGAAGAATTGTATCAGCAAGCCGAACAGCAACCAGGTGGCTGGCGTGGATTCCGGGATTTGGTCGTAACCAAAAAAGTGCGCGAAAGCGAGCACATCACGTCCTTTTATTTGGAGCCAAAAGACGGCCAACCGCTGGCCACCTTCCTACCGGGTCAATATATTAGTGTCAAAGTAGAGATTCCGGGCGATCCCTACACACACATCCGGCAATACAGCCTTTCTGACGACCCCAACGCATCACATTACCGCATCACGGTGAAACAGGAAGAGAATGGCAAAGTGTCGACTTATCTCCATCAAGAAGTCGAAGAAGGAAGTGTGCTGTCTGTCAGCGCCCCAGCCGGCGTGTTCACACTGGAGCAAACCGACTCCCCTGTCATCTTGCTCAGCGCCGGCGTAGGCTTGACACCGCTGTTGAGCATGCTCAAAGCCTTAGCCCAATCTCCCTCTTCACAGCGAGTCATCCATATTCACGCCACGCACAACAGCCAGACACATGCGCTGCGGGAAGAGGTACTCCGCATCGCCAACAGCCATGCCCATATCGAAAACTATTTCTGCTATTCTCAACCTACGGACACGGATCGGTTGAACCGGCTATATGACAAAGAAGGGCTCATTGACGCCGAGTGGCTGAAAACGGTATTGCCGTCCACTGGGCATTTCTATTTGTGCGGGCCGTCGGCGTTCATGCGCGATTGCTACCAAGCACTTCTGTCACTGGGCATTGCTCCGGCCGCGATCCATCATGAAATTTTCGGCCCAGCCGGAGCATGGACCCCACCTGCTGCTGCACCGATGGGAGCAACGCAATAAATGCCGTCTGGAGCTGACTTGCCAACATGCCCCTGTTTTCTCCTTGCTATGCCACAAACACTTGCATCGTCCTTGGCTATGCCCGAACGCATGGCCAAGGACGTTTTGTGTTACTATCAACAGTGAAACTTGCTGATACCCGACTCCTTTTCAAATCCATCAATATCTACTATACAGCCTAAGACGCATGCTTGCTGAGAATTGGCGTGCGAGTTGGAACCTGTCGCTTTCTACAGGAAAAGCCTCTGTTTGCAAAACCTTGCTTCATTAGTAATTTGCCTGTTAATATATTGTTTGCTCTACAAACATATTTACAATAATTCTGCGCGAGAAACACCCCTTGCCCGCATTACTTTCCTCTTCCCTTGCTTTTCTTGGTGTTTGATCGCGGTTTGAGCGTGACATCGTCATCGTCCTCATCATCCAGGATGGTTTCATTCGTCTCCTCCTGCGTTTGATTTTCCTCTGACACGACCGCTGGCTCTTCCTCTTGTTTGACCCGCTTCATTTGTCTTGTTCATAACGCAATTGGGTATAACTTGGCCCAATGATCCCCGACAAAATGACCGCGAGGATGAAAATGGCCGCATTCCACTTCCTCCGACCTAGGTCAATTCGCCACTTCCCTAAAGGGATAACCAGTTTTCGATGCCAGCGGCTCGGGTAAACCATGCCAATCAAGGTGTACAACCCCACACACCCAAGAATAAATTCCATTAGCGGCCTCCCACGAGATAATCCAAAATGCAGACAAAGCAACCCGGAAAGTTTTTACCTAGGATGGAACACTGCTTCGTCCCAACAGCCCGGCCCTGCTTGGTCTGAATTTTCATTTACCAGAAAATGAAAAAATCAACCCTTCATCCATTCATAATAAACCATTTATTTAAGGCTATTTTTCATGTCTATTGGTTCACGAAAGCTTTGTTTCGTAAACCATTTATTTTTAAAGCGCATGTGATGCTGTATTCTGCACACAAAATCTCCTTTTCGCATCCTCCAAACTGATGATACTTGCATGGGCACACACCTCCGCAAAACTTTAGCCTCTGTTCATCTTTGATTCATCTGCCATTCAGCTTGAAGAGTTAAGATTGAATGGAATCATCAAGCAACAGGAGGCACCACTGTGAAGAAACGTTTATGGCGGGCATTATGCAAATCGTTCCCAATGACGCTCCGTTGGTTTATGGCGATGATCTTTCTCTTATATGGAGGAGTTAAACTGATCTTTGGACAATTCGGCCACATCCCCTTAAATGAAATCACACAAGCAGCTGCTCAAAAAGGGGAGGGATTCGCCATCACTTGGGCTTTTTTTGGTTATTCCCGCCCCTATGAGCTTTTTGTCGGCCTCGGGGAAGTGATCCCCGCATTGCTCCTGCTCAACCCCCGTACTGCCACGCTCGGGGCAGTGATGTACTTCCCGGTAGCCTTTAACGTCATGCTCGTAAACTATTTTTACCATATCGGTGTGCATGACCTCAGCACGGTGTTGGTCATCATGAACCTCGTGCTCTTGTGGCTGGACCGACGGAAACTGTTGATGATTTTTTGGAAGAACATCCCTACGGGTCAAGCATCAGAGAAAGGAAGGGAAGTGGCATGACTCCGTTTATCACGAACGGACTGATCATTCTGTTTGTGGTGATCACCCTTTTTTACTTGGTCAAAGATTATGTGGAAGAAAAGAAGAAAACCAAATCCTGAATGCACGGGCCTACTCACCAAAATCAAAGAATCCCCAGCTGATTCAACCAACTGGGGATTCATGCTTCACATTAAAATTTGAAATGGTCGGGATGTTGCCCAAAGCGGTGATTTTGATTTAATCCATCCAGTCGCGCCATATCCTCAGGCGAAATCTCAAAGTCAAAAATGTCTGCATTTTCCTCAATCCGACTTGGCGTGACGGACTTGGGGATGGTCACCACCCCATGCTGCAAATCCCACCGCAATACCAATTGCGCCGGCGTCTTGCCATATTTTTTGGCCAACTCCACAATCACCGGCTGATTCACAACATTGCCGCGCATCAACGGACTCCACGCTTCCAACTGAATCTTCTCCCGCTCGCAAAAGGCGCGCAACTCCTCCTGCGTTAACAAAGGATGGAATTCCACCTGATTGACTGCTGGCGGCACTTCACAGGTAGCAAGCAACTCTTCCAAATGATGCGTTTGAAAATTGCTTACCCCGATTGCTCGTACCCAGCCATCCCGGTACAACTTCTCCAAAGCCCGCCATGTATCCCGGAACATGCCCGGCACTGGCCAATGAATAAGATACAGATCGAGGTAATCCAAGCCCAACTTTTTGCGGCTACGGTCAAAGGCAGCCAGCGTGGCTTCATACCCTTGATCCGTGTTCCATACTTTGGTGGTGACAAACAGTTTATCCCTTGCGATACCTGATTGTTTGAGCGCATGGCCCACGCCGGTTTCATTATGGTAGAAAGCCGCCGTATCTACACTGCGATAACCTACTTGAAGAGCCGTTTCCACCGCCTGCTCCACTTCTTTGCCTTCTTGTGCCTTATACACCCCCAAACCCAACCAAGGCATTTCCACCCCGTTGTTTAGCAAAACACAATCCGTAATATGACGCACCATCCTTCTACTTCCTTTCCATTCTTCTGATTCATCCCGGATTCGCCCATCAGGGATGGCAAGCAAGTACATTATACCTACCCTCCCCTGCCCATGAAAGGCGCACCGCAAGCACGATTGTGCGTTAACGCTCATCCCGGCAAGTTTCCACGCTTATATCGGTCTAGGCAACTTTTGCAGATGCATGCCTTGTTTTTGTACGCTGATGGTACCTGTTCAAGTAGACCCGCAGGAAACGCTTCTATTCTACACCAACAGTCACCAATGCGCTGCTCCGACAGATTGCCGCACTGGTTGTGTTTGCCGCATAGCGGACAAGCTGCCGGATTCACTTCACCGCCCATTTCTCCACATCCTTTCCTATCTTCTCGCATCGCCCGGTACCACCGATATACACTCGGTCGCTCCTCTCCCTTACAAGCAGCCATTCTGTCACTGTCTTCAACCTGTCACACAATATTTTGCAACTATTTCAGAATAAGACACGTCACAATTGAGCAGTAACCTTATCACATTCAAAGAAAAACTGGAGGAAAGAAACATGCATTCAGGTAAGCGCCGATCTCAAGCACTCTTGTTCGGCCTGGCTTTCACCCTTTTGGTCGGATGCTGCCGAGTGAAAAAGAAAAATAACCAGCCGACCCCACCTCCCGCTTCAGAATCATCCTCGTAGCGGGCGGCATGGACACGCATGGTTTCGGTCAGCAATGCAAAAGAGCGGGGCACGTAATATAGCCCGGCTTTTTGCGTCTTGCAGGTATGCTAATCTAGCGATTCACTCGCCGAAACGCCATCTTCCATCCTTTTTCCTTTCTCGCCGATTTTATATACAATGGGTAGGTTGAAGGGGAATCAAAGAAAAAGTGGTAATTAGTACAAGACAAGCTGTGAAAGGATGGAGATGGCAGTGGCGACTAGATCAAATGAAGAATTGCAGTTATTGAGCATTCCTTTTCGGAGCAGACTGAATCAATTTATGAGCAGTCTGACCAAAAAGCGGATTGTGTTGAATTGGCACAAGGACAAAGAACGTATACAGCGCAAACTGTATAAGGATGATGTGGATTGTGACACCCAGTTCCTGTTGTGCTTGGCCGATTATTATCATGAGATCAAACCCATCTTGCTGCAATCTTATCGGGAGGAATATCCCGAAGAACCGCCCACGCCAGCCAAATTGAAAGAATGGATGGAAGACTGCGCCATCGCTTCCAGCGTGCTTGGCCACAAAAAAGCCCGCAATGTATGGTTGGAAATCATCCGTGTATTTGAATGGTTGATGGAAGCCAACCTGATCCCGATGAATGAAAAAAACGTATTGATATAAAAAGGCTGAGGATCCCCCTCAGCCCACATTTTACAAAAACCGGTCACCCCATCAGCGTTTCCGTTTTCCCCGATTGGCCAACTGGATGGCTTCAAGAATTTTGCGCTGATATTCATCTTCTTCGGATTGGCGCGCTTCTTGAAGCCGTTTTGCTTCTGCTTGCAACCGCTTTCTCTTTCTGTCTAAAATTTCAAGATACTTTTGATCAAAATCATCCCCGCTGTACCCCGCAAACAGGGACATTTTACTCGCATCACTTTGCTTTCTCCTCTGCTGCTGATGCCCACTAAACAATCCCATGTCAAGCCCCCCATCATTTTTTCTGTTTGGGGTGTGTAAAATGATCATGATTACCTTTATACATTTCTTATATGACGGAATGATCGATCGATTCATTCCCCTCCCTTCTTACTATGCGATAAACGGCCAACGCAATTCAATAGGCTCACGCAAATGACATGGATCATTCACCGTTTTGCCCTAGTAGCGCCAAAAAACGTTTTTTCATCAGACAAATAATTCAATTGCTTGATACAATTTAGTATTCTTAAACATAGAGATCATATCTACAAAAAGAATAGAGATATGTAATCCGCATAGAGCGACAACTGGGAGGATTCGCAATGGTAAAAAAGGCGTTATGGGGATTGGCTTTGTTCTGCTCCCTGGTCTTGCTGTGTTTTGGCGCTTTTTTGTTGTATGTGACGCTAACCGATTATGAACCTGAACCGGCCCTGCCCCTCACCGTCAGCAATAACGCGAGCCAGAAATTGACCACTGGTGTCCCGTTCACGGTAACCACGTTTAACATCGGCTACGCCGGCTTGGACAAAGACCAAGACTTCTTCATGGATGGAGGAACCCGCTCCCGCGCCGCCAGTAAAGAGCAAACGGCAAAAAACTTGAGCAAGATTCTTTCCTTTTTGAAAAGGGAAGCTTCTTCGTTCTATCTATTACAAGAGGTGGATGTGGACTCATCCCGAAGCTATCATATCAACCAACAGGCCGCCATGCGGCAACATCTTCCAGACTATGGATTGGTGTTTGCCCAAAATTATTTGGTGCCATGGGTGCCAGTGCCCATCTTCGACCCCATGGGTTCTGTCAACGGGGGACTGGTCACCTTATCCAAGTACCAGTTGAAGCAAAGCACCCGCTTCTCCCTGTATGGCAAGGAAGATTGGCCACAACAACCCTTTGACCTGGACCGATGTATTATGGAAAACCGAATCCCCTTAGAAAATGGGAAAGAATTGATCCTAGTTAACCTGCATTTGTCTGCCTTCGACAAAGGCGGAAAAGTAAGAAAACAACAACTAGCCTTTTTGAAAGAATTTATGCAGCGCCATGTGCAAGCGGGAAACTATCTGATTCTGGGTGGAGACTGGAACCATCTGATCCCTGGCACAGCCCCCAAACGGTTTAAAGCGAAAGAATCTTGGCCTGAGTGGATGCAAACGATCCCGTCCGACTTTCTGCCAAAAGGGTTTACTTGGGTGGCAGATGGCAGTGTTCCCACATCCAGAACGTTGGCACTCCCTTTTAAGCAGGGAATCAACTTTCAGTCCAACATCGACGGTTTCTTGATCTCATCCAATGTGGAAGTGAAGCGTGTGTACGGCCATTCGCTTCAATTTGAATACAGTGACCACAATCCGGTTACCGCCGAATTTGTATTAAAATAACTAAGCAAAGCATGGAAAAAAGCCGCCGGCCCGCCTAATTGGCGGATGTCAGCGGCTTTTTTCCTGCCCGTGTCACTGTGGCAATTCAATTTCCACCTTTTTGGTGGTCACATGACCCACAGAATCTTTCACTCGAACGATGATCGAATTTTTGCCGGGTTTCAATTGGCCCTTTGTAAACGCATGATGGAACTCAAATAATCCGTCTTCAACATAGTTCACATCTTCGATGATCTGCCAATCTTTCTCTCCAGCGAGACGCCAGCTTACCTCTTCCAGCCAAGCTTCTTTCACTTTGCCCGACAGTTGATCGGCGTCGGCTGTTAATTCGGTGATGACTGGGGCTTTGGTGTCGATGAGGACGAAGAAGTTGGCTTCCGCTTTTTTCCCCAAGTATTCGCATTCGACGATAATCGCGTAATCTCCATCAGGCAACTTCTTCCCTTTGCTGTCTTTCCCATCCCACATCCAATCCGTGTAGCCAGCGGCCGGATTGTTGGTTTGATAAAGCAGATACTTTTTCCCGCCTTCCGAGCTTTCGGCGGTGATTTTCAACGATGATGGCGCCACAGCCAAATAGTACGTCAAGAGCGTAAATTTGTGTTCATCTTTGCCGTTTGGTGAGATGATGTATGCAGATTGTCCCAAACTGGTGATGACTTCATAGCCCTTCGGTTCATTCAAAGCGATGAAGGGAACCTTCAATTCCTGTTTTCCATCTTTCAAAAATACGGCTCCCGTGTAAATCCCGCGGGGCAAGGAAGTGTTGAAGCTCATCGTCACCGGTACCTGCCCCTGTGATTTAGCACCAACTACTAGGGTGGACGGAACAGTCACGCGAATCCCTTTTTTGCCATTGTCTAGCTCTACCCGTACGGCATAGCGTTTAGCTTTACCAGACAGGTTTTCTACCCGTAAGGTTCGATCGATCTTCTTCACCCCAGTTTTGGGCTGTAACAAACCAAAGCTGAGGCGGTTTGAAACGACCAGGGATTGTGTAGTGATCGCCTTGGGCAAATCGATACGCCCAGCTCCCTGCGAAATGGGGGAATACTCTTTCTTCTCCGTATCCTTCAACTCGACCGCCGTATTGGACAAGGCCGATTTTACTTGTTCCGGATTCCAGTCGGGATGCTTCTGCAAAAGCAATGCGGCAGCTCCAGCCACGTGCGGGGTAGCCATGCTTGTTCCGCTCATTTTTCCATATCCCGTTTTCTCCAAGGAACGAGGCAAGGTGCTTACAATGTCGACACCAGGTGCTGTCACATCCGGCTTAATGTCCCAGATGCCGTTGGCCGGTCCGCGCGAACTGAAGTCGACCATTTTTTCCCGTTTGACTGAGCTGAGCTTGATCTCTGTTTTGCCAGCAGCTAGCTGATTCTTAATGTGGGTGCCAAAACCGCCAGAAATCGTCACGATTGGCACAAAGCGCTTCGTATCCGGCTCGCCATTTTCATCTGTTTCCATCGGGATGGCAAACCAGTCACCTTTGAGGTGATTATAGATGATCACAGCCGCCGCTCCAGCTCGTTTGGCGTTTTCGGCAACCGACTGTACATCATCACCGCTCCGTTGAACCAATGCGATCTTACCTTTGGCATCGATTTTTTTGAAGTCAGACTTTTTACCTTTTCCTGCATCTACTAGCTGATACGTTCCCTTCAATGGAAACTGGGGCGATGAAGTGATTAAATTGGTCTCCATTTTCTTGTTGTCCCCGACTACCTGCACAACCGGGGAAGGAATGATCTTCGTTGAAGCCCCGACGGAGATGATATTGGGGGATGCGGCAGGTGCTCCGACACTCCAAGTAGCGGGGCCCGCATTGCCGTTGGCAACAACGACCACAATCCCTTTTTTGATGGCCCGTTCAAGAGATTGAGATACCGCTTCATCCGGCACATTGACATCCATCCCCAAAGAGAGGTTCATCACATCGGCCCGGTCTTTGACCGCTTGCTCGATCCCACTGATAACCCAGTCCGTGGTTCCACCGCCATGCGCCCCCAATACCCGGTAAGCCAACAGGGATGCTTCGGGAGCCACCCCTTTGATTTTCCCGTTGGCCGCGATGGTGCCGGCGACATGGGTGCCATGCCCCACTTCATCCTGCGGAATCTTGTCATTTTCTACAAAGTCATATCCGCCAATCATATTCTTTTTCAGATCGGGGTGTTTCATGTCCACGCCCGAATCGATGACAGCAACTTTGATTCCTTTGCCGGTGACCGCCTGTTTTCGGCCATCGCGCATCTTCCAAACATCTGGTGCTCCGATCAGCGGGGCGCTTTTTGACATCAAGGCTTTGTAAGTACGTATGGGGTGGATGCGTTTCACACCGGGCAAAGCGGCCACTTTTTGCAAGTCATCCCCTTTGAGGGTGACAGCCATGCCCGAGAAGACCGTATCATAGGTACGTTTCACCCTCAGGCCAGGAGAGCGTTCTTTCATTTCTGCAATCAACTGCTTTTGTTTTTGGCCCAAGTATTTGCGATACTCCCCTTCGCTTTTTGCCGACACCTTCTTGGTTTTAGACAAAGAACTGTACACCACGGTTGGCGCTTCGCTCATCTCAATGATGACAGAAGCCTGTTTCCCTTTGCTGGCAACCACACCCGGCGCCAATTTATTTTTTTGCGCTGTTGCCGCAACATGAGGAGTAGGCGATGCGGCGACAGCCGGACTCCCCCATCCCCCCGTTCCCAGCACAAGAGAGGCACACAATACATAAGGGATAAGCTTTTTCACGGTGAATCCCCTCCGTATAATCAAACATTTTAATAAATGAAAATGTTCATCCTACAGACAACTAGTTCACCTTTTCGCTGTAATCACCACCATTATAAAAATTTTTAAATTTAAATTAAGTATAAATCTATACCTAGGAAAAGTTGTTTCAAAATCGTTACATAAATGCTACGAAAGTTTGTTGTTAACAAATTTGTTGCTTTTTCCCTTCTTGGCGCCCCAGACAATCTCGTTGGTCATGTAAACACCCCCGCCATGCATCGTTGACGGGGATGGATAACGCGTCCTATAAGCCTAGGGAGGTACCGCTTCTATCAGGCTCTTTGCGGAAATGAAAGCGTCGCCGGATCGATTTTTGGCACCAGCCCTTCTTGTGCGGCCCGGCCAAGCAAAGCATTGATTGCCGCATATCCAGTCTCGCCCAAATTGGCCGTGTATTCATTTACATATAGATTGATGTGCGCTTGGGCCACTTCCGGATCCAACTCTTGAGCGTGGCGCAACACATACTCCCGTGAAGCGTCGGGGTGCGCCCATCCGTATTCGACCGACGCGCGGATCCAGCCTGCGATGGCCTCAACGTCGAGAGAGCGCCGGGCGATAATCGCCCCCAGTGGAATCGGCAAGCCAGTGTCTTCCTCCCACCATTGCCCTAAGTCGACCACCTGTTTCAAACCATATGACGGGTAAGTGAAACGTGCTTCATGTATCACCAAGCCAGCATCGACTGCGCCGTCACGCACTGCCGGCATAATTTCATGAAACGGCATTACCACAATCTCACCCACGCCCCCGGGCACCTGTTGGGCCGCCCAAAGCCGAAACAGCAAATAAGCGGTAGAACGCTCACTGGGAACAGCCACCCTACGCCCTGACAACATCGCCGGCTGACAGGCATCTCCTTCACCGGCCGTCAACACCAGTGGGCCGCAACCCCTTCCCAGGGCCCCCCCGCACGGCAACAAGGCGTATTCTGACATCACCCACGGCAAAGCCGCACACGATATCTTCAACACATCCGGTCCGCCCGGCTCGGCGGCTAACCCGTTGGTGATGTCAATATCGGCATACGTGACGTCTAATTGCGGCGCGCCCGGCACGAATCCATGCACCCAGGCGTGAAATACAAAAGTGTCATTGGGACAAGGAGAAAAAGCGATCTTCATGTCAACACCTCCCGTAGTACTGAGCTGGCGGCGGCCAACGCCTCCAACGCCTCACTGATTCGCCAAGCATCCCGGTCGCGCGGGCCGACAGGATTGGAGATGGCGCGCAGTTCAAGAATTGGCACACCGCAACGGCTCGCTGCGGCGGCCACACCAAATCCTTCCATCCCTTCAGCGGTGGCTCCTGGCACCCGTGCAACCAGCTCGGCGGCGGTCTCTGCCGTGCCCGTCACCGTTGACACGGTAAGAACTGCACCAGTGGTGACCGGCAATCCAGCCTTGTGCAAAGCCTCAACGACTCGTCTCATCCAGTCTTCGTCCGCCCGAAACCTGGTTGAACCAAAGCCAAGCTCGTCCAAGCTGAGGAACCCTTCTGGTGACTGCGCTCCCAAATCGGCGGCGACGATCTCATCCGCCACTACAAGGGAGCCCAGTTCGGCTCTTCCTTTGAACCCCCCGGCGATGCCAGCCGCGATCACTAGATCGTACTTGTCGGTAGCCAATGCCGTCGCTGTACCGATAGCGGCTGCAACGGGACCGACACCAGCAGCCAATACATGAAAATTTGCGGTGTCGCCGATCCCACGCAACACTGCTTCTTTTTCAACTGAAACAGCGGTGACCACGAGCACGCGCATGCCTGCTCCCTGCTTCTCGGCATGAAACACTGTAGGCGATTCTTGCATCTGATCAAGATTCATTTGCACTATCTCCTTTATTTCGCTTTCCTAATTATAAAGGGGATACGCCATGACATCAAATCATGCGAAACGCGTTCCTGCATTTGCCGTACCAGTCCTGCCATCAGCCATTCACACCCGATATTGGGCAATAAAAAAGCCCCGCCTTAGGGCGTGTCTGTTGAATAGGCCAGCGGCTCCAAAACCATTTTCTCATTCGCTTCACGCTTGGCGAGGCGCTCCTCGAGAAAAGGTTTTTCCGCCGCTTCTTCCCACCAACTTGATTTGCCAGACACACCCTAGTCAAGGCGAGGATCTTTTAGGCGTGCAGTCACAGGGACAACAGCCGATTCATTTTGCGTAATTTATGCATTGGATGTTTTGCAGTTCAGAAGCATGGACATAGCGAAAACCCATAAATGTATTAAAGAAGTACCAAACATTTGAACCGTTTACCAAATCACCCTTTACCATCCCGTTAAAACCATGGATGGTTCCTCTCGGCCACGTAAGTTCCACCTCCGCATCCACACGCGGCGCAACACGAACTGACGCTCCTCCATCAACTACTGACGCTTGCAGCCGTCCATTCTCACAGGCGGCATCACCCGACTGGCCGACTGCTGCTTGCATCGGCGCCACATGCTCCTGCGCTCCGACCATGGACACTTGCCCCCATATGCTCACTAAAACCAATGCTACAGATACCAACCACTTATTCATGCTCTTTCCTCCAACCGAATAAATAAGGTGAATGTGATTCTATTCAATTAATCCACACGGAAACATGCTTAATCTTGTGGAAAGGATCAGGCATTGACAGGACTTGGACGGGGCTGGTCAATTGCGGAGAGACCACGGCATGAGGTTGTGGCTTAACTTCATTAGCCCAAATGAGCAACCGAGTGTCATTGATCCGGACAATACTATCAACCTCGATCGCATAGCCGGTTGTCGGCCGAATTCCCAAGGACAATATCACATAAGCAATTCCATCTTTATGAACCAATGCATGGCCATCAGTAACCCGCCACTGAAGTTCTTGCACTTTGTTTTTCACTTCATTTGGTAAATACTTAATATTTTCTACAATTTTAAACGAGGTTTCAAGTGGTTCTTCTGCAGACGCGTAAGAACCGGACGGAATTACTCCCCAAAACGCAAAGACCATCAAGAAAGCGAGCAAACAAACTCTCATTCTTTTCCCATCCATATTTAAAAACTCCTTTCTAAAATTTATTCCTTCTCTATATTAACATACTTAGCTGAATATTTGCATATAGAACACAATAAAAATAAATATGATTTACAATATAAAAAGTAGGTAACACGCCTGTCATCCGCTAAAACCTCACTTTTCCTTTGTATTTTCCCAATCCAATTAAAACCAATACGCACGAAAAAGTTAAATAATAAAAATCAATATATATTTTTCACACAAACCCCATCTCTACACTGCTATTTATTCTCCCCTTACACCAGTCGCTTTACACTGGCATTATCGCACTCCCGGCAAATCCTCCTCATCCAGCTACTCGCCGAACACTTTCCCCAAGGGTAATAATGTGTGTAAAGACGCCTCTCGACGTATGATTAACAAATATTTCACTCTAGTGTGCCGTTTATAAAAAGGCTGTCCTGTATAATCCAACTAGGGTATGTCTGGCAAATCAAGTTTTATGGAAAAAGCGGCGGAAAAACCTTTTTTCGATGAGCACCTCGTTACGCGTGAAGCGCATGAGAAAAGGTTTTGGAGCCGCTGGCCTATTCATCAGACACGCTCTAGGGCATGCCTCACACGGAAAACAGTTAGTGCAATGCACCCTCCAATTCATCACGAAAGGAACATGACATGAAACATTTGCAACACTGGAAAGTGATTTTGGCCTCCTCCTTGCTCGCAACCAGCCTTCCATGGGGCTTCGGTCAAGCAGCTGCTGCCGAGAAAGTCGTCACCAGCCACGATTATAAACTGACCATCACCTATGACGACAAAACGCTCGAACCAGCCATCGCCAAATACACGCTCGCTTTCAAACGCTCTTATTGGCTGATGGCCAAAGCCTACAGTCCACAAATTGCCCCCAATGAGGTATTTATCCGATTTGTGAAAAACAGCAAATACCCCATCGCCTACACCGTGGGCAACACGATATACATCAACCCCGACTGGGCGAAGAAAAACCAACATGACGAAGGCATGCTCGTGCATGAGCTGTTTCATGTCGTCGATGCCTATCCCAATCAGACGACTGCCCCGAGCTGGGTGAAAGAAGGGTTGGCCGATTACGCTCGCTCGCGTTACCATATCAAAAAGCCCGGAACCATGTTGAAAATTCATCAAAAGATCCAACAAAACCAATATTCCGAGCAACTGTTTAAAGAATATACAGGAAAAACAGTTGATCAACTCTGGGCTGAATACAAAAAAAACCCAGGCTCGGTGGAAGCGCTCAATTGGGTTTTCAAAAATAACAAAGCCCGTTACAACGGTGAACAAGGAGCCGGAAAATGGGTAACATATTTCGATTTCAATTACGTTCCTGGCTCCCAAAATTATTTGCGTGTGCGCAATATGAGCAAAACGCAAGGCACCGTCACCTTTCAAGTGTTCAACAAAAAAACGGGCAAGGCAGTCCGCACTTACTCCGTCGTGCTCAAAGCAAATGAAGTCAAGCGTTACGATCCCCTGTCCAAGGCACTGAAAGAGCCACCGAAAGGTAATTACACCTTGCGCGTCAAGATCCCCAAAGGCATGAAGATCGATTTTGAACTTAATTACGGCAATCAAACTTATTGACAAAGAGGCTACCACACACCGTGGTAGCCTCTTTTGCATGTTTTGTTGCAACAATAAATCGCTTATCTATTTTTTATTTGCTTGCGTCAGTTCATAACAAATCGCATGATTTTAATAGAGGTGTTTTGAAAAACCTACCGCATTGCTCCCCAAGTGCTGGGGAAACAAATGCCAACCTTCAGTGTATGCTCATGTGAGAAACACCTCGTTTTATGCCATCCAGCTACAAGGTGGCGCATCATAATGAAGCCCGAACCAAGAACAATCTGTCTCGGCCTTGTTTTTCTCAAATAAATCCAGAAAGGGGGCAACGCAGATGGCAACTGTGGTGCAAACCAATGTATTCGGCATGACTACGGATGGTGGTAATCCTTGTCCCTTGGTATTGGGTGGGGAGTCCTTGACAAGTGAGCAAATGCAGCAGATCGCCGCTCGTTTTGGTGTTGAAACAGCCTTTATCTTGTCTCCTGACCGTCCCGCTTCGCTTTTCAAACTGAGATACTTTGTTCCTAACCATGAGATGTCGATGTGCGTTCATGCCACTGTAGGAGCTGTCAGCTATTGGTGCATGTCGCAACAGATGAACCAAATACAAGGAACGATAGAAACTTCGCTGGGCGAGGTGAAAGTGCGGGCGCAAGAAAAGTACGGCCGTTTGCAGGTCACCGTGAACCAATTCCCCCCTGTGTTCAGCGAGAAAAATCCTGGGATCGCAGAAGTGGCGCAAGCCTTAAAGATCAGCGAGGAAGCATTCGATCTGAGTGTGGGGCCGATCCAATCAGTCTCCACCGCCCGCCCCAAGCTAATGATTCCCCTTCGCAACGGCAACACACTGCAACGATTGGAACCTGATTTCGCATTACTCTGGGAACTGTGTGACCGATTTGGGACAACCGGCTTTTATCCATTCACATTGCGTCCCCAATCCACCCCATGTGATGTTGAAGCCCGACAATTTCCCAACCAAGTCGGATACAACGAAGATCCGGCGACAGGAGTGGCTGCTTGTGCACTCGGTGCATACCTTGCTTTTTATTCCCCTTCCCGCCATCAGCAGAATGGTCGGTATGCGTACACTGTCGGACAGGGATTTGCCATGGGAAGGCCCAGTTTGCTCGAAACGGCAGGCATTGTGAGTAGGAACCGCATTACCCAAACATACGTGGGTGGAACGGCAACCATTTCGCAAATGAAAGAAGTGGCCTTGCAATCGCTCCTTTGACAAGCGGCAAACGTCGTTCTTCAGCTGTTAACAGGCCTTTTGTCCAATATCTCCCGCCGTTGGAACCCAAACTGCTCATACAAGCCGTGCGCATCGCGCGTAGCCAGTATCATATACGTGTGACGCACGGCGGGGTGCTCCCCCAACACTTGCATCATCCATTTTGCCAGCCCCTGGCCCCTGTGGCGCGGATCGATAATCACATCACAAATCCATGAAAAGGTCGCGTAATCTGTCACCACTCGCATAAATCCGACTTGCCCTTCCTCTCCGTAAAGGCCGAAACATAATGAGTGTTCAATGCTCTTTATCACCGTTTCCCGCGAACGTTTTGCAGCCCAATAACTTGTCTGCAACAACTGATGAATGGTATCCAACTCCAATAACTCTTTGCTATCACTGATACGATACGGTAAACTTGCGTGCTTCCATTCCATCTTTTGTTCCTCCAAGATGCATTTTTTTCAGTATAATCGAACAGGATGTATAGAAGAATAGTTTATATTTTACCTATTTTCACAGACACAAAAATGTTAGAAATAAAGAAAATTGGATACAAAACGAGGAACTATCCTCATACATACGATAACTGGCATATTACGTGATTACATCCATCATAAAAAGGGTATATGGGAAGTGTCAGGAGACAGGGACAACGAGCTCCTCCTCCCAACTCCTTCTCATCATGAGTCAACACATAAGGAGACGAACATTATGAATAATCGTCAATCATTTTATGCCTTAGGCGTGGGCACCGGCGTCTCTGTGGGCGTAGCCATCGGCTTAGCCCTTGACAATTTGGCACTCGGCATTGGCATCGGCCTTTCCATTGGATGCTTGTCCGGCTCGTTCCTAGAGAGAAACTCTTCTAAATCGACTGAAAAGAATCAAATAAACCCATAATAAGCAATTGTTTATCAAAAATAAAAAACGGTGCAAAAGGAAAAGAAGGGGAGAAGCTCTTCTTTTTTTTTTGGCTGAACCGCCGCCTGCGCCATGCGTAAACCCGGCACACCTCACGTATTTTTTCACCAACAAGGGCACACTTCTCAAAAAAAATGATTGACATTGACGTATACGTAAAGGTGTACAGTGAAGGTGTCAGGAGGTGAGCACATGGAATACACGGTGCAGAAGCTAAGTCAGTTGGCGGGGGTAAGCACACGAACATTGCGGTACTATGATGAGATCGGGATTCTGAAGCCGGCCAGAATCAACTCCTCGGGATATCGCATCTATGGGTCGGCGGAAGTCGACCGCTTGCAACAGATTTTGTTTTACAAAGAATTGGGTGTCAACTTAGACACGATTAAAAAAATCGTTACTTCCCCCGATTACGATGGAACAACAGCGCTTCGAGAACACCATGAGCGGCTCCTCGACAAACGCAAGCAGCTAGACGTGCTGATTACTAATGTGGAAAAAACCATCGCTGCGGCGGAAGGGAGAACCATCATGAGCGACAAAGAAAAATTTGAAGGTTTCAAGCAAAAGTTAATTGAGGAGAATGAAGCAAAATACGGGGAAGAAATCCGTTCCAAATATGGTGACGATGTCGTAAACCGGTCGAATGAAATATTAAAAAACATGACCCCCGAAGCATTTGAGAGGGCGAATCGGTTGGCGGATGAGATCTTGGACACGCTGGCCGAAGCTTTCGCCAATGGCGACCCGGCAAGTGACCTCGCACAAAAAACAGCAGAATTGCACAAGCAATGGTTGCTGCATTATTGGGCTGAATACACCCCGGAAGCCCATGCAGGCCTGGCTCAGATGTATGTGGAAGATGAACGGTTCAAAGCATACTATGAAAAACAGCCAGGCATGGCCGAATTTTTGCGAGACGCCATTCACATCTACACCGGCGCCGCGAAATAAACAAACCGTGCAGATGCAAGAAACCGGCAGGCTTAGCCCGCCGGTTTCTTTTGTGTGCATGCGATATGTTGGCGTACCTCGGCGCCGTATTCATTGAGCTGGCTTAAGCTCAAGCATGACGCCATATCCTCCCTTCACCTTCACATCAGCCCAGACCTTGCCTTGCCGGGCCAGCTTTTCCCACTCCAGACCGCTGTCTTCCTCAACATAATAGCGATCCAATTGGTAATCGATAGCGTACTTGGTTCGCCGTTGGCCGTTTTCCCATTGCCAAATCGGCATCAACTCGCCCTTGAGATACAGGGAAGTGCGAGGTCGTTGCTCAGACACATGGGCGACAACCGCTGTCCGCCCGTTCTTCCGCAGGGAAACATACACAGGATAACGGTCGACTCCTGGATTCTTCTCCATTTTCTGCACCAGCGCTTTGTCAACCACGGAGCCGTCCACCTCTTCAATCGCAAATCGGAGTTGTACATAATCACCGTAAAATAGATCCCTGGGGTCAACCGGAACGGTCTGCAATGTGATACGTTCCCCCGCGTACAATGCCAGCAACGGCTGAACCGTCATTGATAACAAAATCCCCACCGGAACAAGGAGCGCAATCCAAAACCAACGAGTTGGATAAATGCGGCCTGCGTTCTTCTTCATGCTCGCTCCCCCTTTTTCTTCCGGCTTCTTTCAATCCAAAATCCACAACCGATCAGCAATCCGCCCGCCAGCAAGAAATAGAGCGATTTGGGCAAGAAGTCATAGGACAGATCAAGATAAAAACGGAAAATGAGTACACAAGTAATGATGACAGCCGGAAGGCTTCCTTTTTTTATGGAATACAAAATCAGAGCCAGATAAGCAGCGGCCACAAGCACGCCCAACCCCGCAAAACCGAAGGTCCGCTCCCATACTTGCCAATATTCCGGAAAGGTGAGAAAAACGGCAGCCAAGCCATGAACCATCCCTCCCTGCCACTTTAGTACAGCCGCATACCTCTGGCTAGGGAGCAAAGCCATCGTGACACCAAGCACTAACAAAACCGCTGACATGACGCCTCCAGACAGATTGAAATAACCCATCGTCGCCCAAATCAAATAAATCGCCAACCCATTGGCAAAGAATAACACGAGCTTCGATTTTCCCAACACCCGTTCATTCAGCCAATAGCTCAACGGAACCATCGCCAATGTCAAAAACGGATAATCAACCCCCTCATCCCAAGCTGCTGACGTATAAACACCCATTAAAGTAATAGCAAACAGAGCCACCCATTTGTCTTTCAAGTAAAAGATCAGCGGGATCGCCCCGATGGCCCACGCCAGAAAAGCCTGAGAATAATGTGATGAGAAATGAAACATTTGTCCAATCAAAAAGATGCCCGCTCCAAAAATCGCCAAACCAATATAATACAAACTTTTTGCCGTTTTGGGATAGGGCCGCTCCAGGCGCCAACCCGCTACATAAGCCCCTACCAAGCCACACAAGATGAGCAGGAACTTCACGATTCTGGGAAGCTCACTCCAGTTGCCGGCAATGAAACTTAACACCCCGACCCCCACCAGCAATGCGCCGATAACCAAAAGAACTCGGATGAAATTGAGCCCGCCCCGCACTTCATAATCCGACAGGATCGCGCGCACCTGCTCCGCCTGGATCCGTCCTTCTCGTTCATGCCATAACAACTCTTGTTTCAGCCATGCAAACCGGGAAGGAGAAATCATCCTGTGTCCTTTTTGATTCACATCATTCTTTTCCATTCATCAAACTACTCCTTTCTCCGTAATAATCCCATGCATACGCCAATTTCCCTTCACCCTCAATCTCAAACCTCTTCCGTCGGGAAAACTTATTGGCCGCCGCTCTTTTTTAAAAAACAATAGGAAATCGTCATTGATTTATCTAATATATACTTATTAGCCACACTATATCACCCATTGGATGTTGCCGTCATCTCGGGACTTTTCAGCTTAACCCATTTTTTAGAAAGGGGAGGGTGACCCTGAGCAAATATATCATCATTGATCCCGGCCATGGAGGGAAAGACACTGGTGCAGTAGGATTCGGACTGCAAGAAAAAGAGGTTGTGCTTAACATTGCCAAGCGAATGAATGACCACTTTGGCCAATATGATGATGCAGTGGTTTCTCTGACAAGATGGGACGACCGCTTTCTTGAGCTGAATGAGCGAGCCGCCTTCGCAAATAAACGAAATTGTGACTTGTTCATATCCATCCATAACAACTCCGCCAGTGGTTCAGCAAGCGGATTTGAATCATTTATCCACCCCAATGCGGCTTCAGTGACGGCGCGTTATCAAGGAATGGTGCATGATCGCGTGATGGAATATTTGACGCAACACAATATTAACGATCGGGGTAAAAAACGCGCCAACTTTGCAGTACTCCGAGAAACCAACATGCCGGCGATCTTGCTTGAAAATTTGTTCATCTCCAACAAAAAAGAAAACCAGTTGTTGCGTGACGCGCAATTTTTGGACGGGTTGGCTCAATCCATTGTCGAAGGAATCGCAAAAGCGCTGGGATTGAGCAAAAAAGATACAACTCCGAAGCCGATGTATCGCGTCACCGTAAACGGCGCCTTTGTTGTAGATACCGCTTACCCGGCTATCATCAAAGAGAAAGTCGAAAAAGCGGTGCTTGACCAAGCCGATGAAATTATCATTAAAAAGCGAGATATCTGATTTTTATCATCGCCTTTTCCCTTTGATTCGTTATTTCAGGCCCTTGTCGCATTAAATCGACAAGGGCCTGATCTGATCGTTAAACGGTAAAGGTTTCCCGGGAAATATTGACGCCTTGATCACCCGTTCATTCGCCGTAGCCTCTCCCATCCTGTGGCAGGTGGGCAAACAACATACTTGCACATCTTGCCATCCGGCATTTCAACTGCAATCAACAACCCATCGGGAACTGGTAGAAGGTGATGGATCTCCCCATCCGGCACCTTCTCCGCAATGAGTGGTGACAGAATCGGGATGAACAACTCTTCCAGCCACACCCTTTCTTCAAACCAGCGTGGTACGGAAAGCGGCGGAGGATATCCCTCGACGGGGGCACCCAATTGCTGTGCCAAGCCGTCAGGATCACATGTGAGCTTATGCCCTGCCCCAACCGCAGCAACAAAGCGCAAGCAAAGTTCAATGGTGTTCACAATTTCTTTGAAACAAAGGGTCCCGTTAGCATAACGAATCTCCACAGTGCCGAAGTAAAACCAGGAAGCCAAATTAATGCCGCAACGTTGGGATTGTGGACGACCCGGGCGGAGAAGCGCCTCCTCGCACCTATTAGCAATAAAGCGCTCACATATCTCCTGTGTGACCGGAGGACAGAAAATCAAGCGGTGCGCGCTAGTACGCAACAAGGATCGCATAGCCTCCTGGCACGACAGCGCCGCGTCCAACATCGGCAACAAAATGCTCTCTCCCCACGGCTCCAATCCAACATGGACATGAAGGCCACAACTCCAATTGGCACATGCGCCTTGCTCTTTAAGCCTGGACAGCATCGTTTGGATCTGTTGCCTATCATCCCAGCGGATGGAAGGGGATTTGAGCTCGCTTCCTGAAGCCCTTCCCGTTTCGTCCAGTTGTTTCTCTTCCAATGACATCACCCAACCCGGCAAACAAGCCAAACGAGCTGGATCACCACCGACAAATTCTATTTCCACGCCAAACGCAAGCTCTTTCCAATCAACGATTTTCGGCCACACTATACCCACTCCTCTCTATTTGATCGGATCAAACAGAGAGAAGGTGGAGCCCGAGATTAACGGGGGATTTTTTTTCTGTGCATGATGCCTCTCCTTTTTACGAATTGGTCATTGACCATTCATCATCAAACTACTTCTCTTAAACCGCTTTTTTTCCTCCCCCATTCCCGTTTTCACGATCCCTATCAGATGAAAAAAGGTATAATCATTTGCCAACAGTAGACAATAAAAAGGGTTAATTGAACGATATAATAGGTGTGAAGACAAAAAGATAAGAAAAGGAGACACTATGACACCGAAAAACGGAATGATGGCAGCAGGATGGAACTTTGACAACAGTTACGCCCGCCTGCCACAATCTTTTTTCACCTTACACAAACCAACGCCTGTGCGCACTCCGAAACTGGTCATTCTCAACGAACAGTTGGCAACTTCCCTAGGATTGGACATCGAAGCGCTCCAAAGCGAAGATGGCGTAGCAATACTAGCCGGCAATCGGATACCCGAAGGTGCTTTGCCCCTCGCTCAGGCGTACGCAGGCCATCAATTCGGACATTTCACCATGTTGGGAGACGGGCGAGCACTGCTACTAGGCGAACAAATCACGCCCGCGGGTGAACGGGTCGACATTCAGCTCAAAGGGGCCGGCAAAACGCCCTACTCCCGAGGCGGGGATGGCCGGGCAGCACTCGGGCCGATGTTGCGCGAATATATCATCAGCGAAGCGATGCATGGGCTAGGCATCCCTACCACCCGAAGTTTGGCGGTAGTGACAACAGGGGAATCCGTGTTCCGCGAAACAGAACTTCCTGGCGCCATTCTGACCCGTGTAGCCAGTAGCCATCTTCGCGTCGGCACTTTTGAATTTGTGTCAAATTTTTGTACACCTGAGGAGCTTCGAAGCTTGGCCGATTATGCATTGCAACGCCATTTCCCAGAGATCGGCGATGTTGAAAACCGCTACCTGTCCCTGCTTCGGGAAGTGATCAAGCGCCAAGCCGCGCTGATTGCCAAGTGGCAATTGGTCGGCTTTGTTCATGGAGTGATGAACACGGACAACATGACCATCAGCGGAGAAACCATCGATTATGGGCCATGCGCTTTCATGGACACATACGACCCGGCAACGGTATTTAGTTCGATCGATCTTCAAGGTCGCTATGCTTACGGTAATCAACCGCACATGGCTGCATGGAATCTAGCACGATTTGCAGAAGCGCTGTTGCCCATATTGCACGATAATCCAGCAGAAGCGGTCGAACTGGCCCAAGAGGCCGTATCGGACTTCGCCAAGCAATATCACTATTACTGGCTTCATGGCATGCGTGCCAAGCTGGGGCTTTTTAATGAAGAAAAAGAAGACCTCTCCTTGATCAAAGGTCTCCTTAACCTCATGCAAAAACACCGTGCAGACTATACCAACACCTTCCGCGCATTAACTTTTGATGAGACAGAAGACACCGCCCTGTTTCGATCTCAGGAATTCGCCCAATGGCGCAAGCAGTGGCATAACAGGCTGACACGACAATCAGAACCTAAGTCCGCTTCTCACCAATTGATGCGAAACAACAACCCTGCGTTAATTCCTCGGAACCACCGAGTGGAAGAGGCACTTGAGGCCGCTGTAAATGGGGACAAGAGCGTGATGAAGAAGCTTCTTAAAGCTCTTTCAAACCCCTTCGCCCACTCACCTGAACAGGCTGATTATTGTACATTGCCTCCGAAATCATCCCAACCTTACCGAACTTACTGCGGTACATGATATCTAAATAACACAGGTGTGCTATTGACAGGCTCCTCCGGCTTAACTAGACATAGCCGGAGTTTTCCCTCTCTTTACCCTTGCGAAAGCGGCAGATATGAAATGGAATCAATACCAATAATATGATATGTATCGATACTCAACTGAAGCTAGCAACCAGGGGCAGACAAAAACACCCCCACTTCACCGCAGGGGTATCCATCGATTATATCTTTAGTTCGCCCAGGCGCACCAACTCGACGACCGCTTGGGAACGACCTTTGACATTAAGCTTCTGCATCACGTTGCTAATGTGTGCCATTTGCAAAAAAGGGGACGAGAGCTGAAATTAATTTTGTTTTAAAACATCTCAAACTCCCGCCAATTTAATGTGGGATGAAGCTCACCATCATGATCAAAAAAGTGTTTGACCGCTTTGATCATAAGGTTCCAGCAAACACATACATTTTCCGGCATAACGGTAAGCTGCGAAATTGTAATTTGGCATTCCTTTTCCTCTGTTTTTGTATCATCCACTAACTCAAAATGCATATCATATGGATACAACTCTTCAATCCCCATTTCTTCTTCCTCCTGAAAGAGTTGATCCGTTATTTCATACCAATAGTTTACGTAGTATATTTTCTTACCCTCTGAAAAGTTTCCACCATGAATAATGATTTCGCCTTTGGCCTTTCTACGAAGCAGGACCATGGATAAACGTTGCCCATCCATCTCGCTGAGACTGTTTTGAATCAAGTCCCAATTAGGATTTTCAATATACGGATCGCGATTGATTTTTAATAACCATTGATTCGTTTTTCTGCTTTTGCATTTCATCATCTTCTTTAGTAACACTCCAATATTTCGGAAAGATCATGTTTAAACAATTCTCTCTTTCATTTTACCTTTATCAGATCATGCACACGCAACCTCTAAAGCAACAAAAGCACTCCCTAGTCATACACACTAGGAAGTGCTTCTTTCTTTTCTCATATGAATCGTACCCATCAACCCTCTTCATTTATCACCACGTTTTTACCCCGTAGCTTCATGATAAATGGAATGATTAGCCAGAGGGCAGCGATGATAAGAAAAGTCAGGGAGAGCGGATGGGTGACAAACACGCTCCAATCCCCATTGGAAGCGGTTAGCGCACGGCGCAAATTGTTTTCAATCATCGGCCCAAGCACCAAACCCAGCACCAACGGAGCAAGCGGATAATCATGTTTCGCTAAAAAGTATCCGATCACCCCAAACCCTATCAATAAATAGAGATCAAACGTATTCACCTGTACCGCATACACACCAAAGAACGAAATCGCAATAATGATCGGAATCAAGTATTTCGCCGGAGTTTCAATAATCTTGGCAAACATCTTCACCAACGGCATGTTGAGAACCAGCAACATCACATTTCCGATAAACATACTGGCGATGAGTCCCCAAGCCACCTGCGGATGCTCATCAAATAATAGCGGGCCGGGTTGCACGTTGTACATAATCAAGGCTCCCATTAGAATCGCCGTTGTGCCCGAACCTGGTATTCCGAGGGTTAACAAGGGAATCATCGCTCCGCCTGAAGCGGCGTTGTTAGCCGACTCCGGCGCTGCCACTCCTTCAATCGCCCCTTTTCCAAATTTGTCGGGGTTTTTGCTCAGTTTTTTCTCTAAAATATAGGAGAAAAAGGAGGCCAACGTGGCACCAGCTCCTGGAAGCACACCAATGAAAAATCCCAACAGCGAGCCTCTTGCAATGGGGCCTGCGCTATCTTTCAAATCTGTTGCCGTGGGAGTCACTCGTCCGATCTTCACAATATGGCCATCATTGCTTTCTTTCTCCAAAATCGTTTTGAACACTTCACCCAAAGCAAACAGCCCCACGGCCACCGTCAAAAATTCCAATCCCTGATACAGGATCGGCATATCATAAGTAAACCGGGCCACTCCCGAAACATTGTCGATGCCGATGGTAGCGAGCAGGAGCCCGGCCACGGTCATGATCAGTCCCTTTGTCATCGACTTGCCAGCGAGTCCGCTTACCGCACACAACCCCAAAAGCATCAAAGAGAAATACTCAGCCGGGCCGAATCGGATGGCGACTTCAGATAGAGGGACAGCCAGAAAGACAAGTGCGATCAGCGAGACGATCCCCGCGACAAAAGAGCCAATCGCCGCAATGGACAATGCGGAGCCAGCACGTCCTTGCTTCGCCAGTTGGTACCCGTCAAGCGCAGTGACAACGGAAGAAGATTCCCCAGGCGTGTTTAACAAAATGGACGTGGTTGACCCACCATACATCGCTCCATAATAAACACCCGCCAACAGAATGATTGCACTGGCCGCCGCCTCTTCAGGGGTTGTTCCCGCGGTGAGCGTGGAGGTGATAGGGATCAACAACGCCACCCCGCTCATCGGCCCGATTCCGGGCAACACTCCCACTGCCGTTCCTATCAACACTCCGACCAAAGCATAGATCAGATTCTCCGGTTGCAAAGCGACTAAAAATCCGTTGTACAAAAATTCCCACGTATTCATCAAGTCACCACCCCTCTATAACAACGGGAAAGCTGGAAGGGTTCCCTGCAGGACATGTACATATGCATAATAAACCCCGCCTGAAAACAGAGCGGAAATCACGGTCGACTTCAGCCATTTGCCCCGCTCCATAGTTTGAAAACCAATAAGCAAAAACAAAAAGGTAGACAGTACATAACCGATCCATTCCAGAATTAACGCATAGCCAATCGCTACAATGAGCAAAGTGCCAAACCTCTTCCAATCTAGTTTTGCCTTTTTATCATTGTCTGGCGGATATTTGAACGTTTCGTAGAAAAGCCGGATACTTAATAAGACCATAATGATACCAAGACATGTCGGGAATAGATCGGGACCCACTCCACTCCCATACGCAGCGGTAGAAAACGCTCTGCTTTCTACAATAAAAAAGATACCAATCAACAAAAACACGACACTTGCATATCGATCAAACACACGACTCATCTTGAACCCCCCTTAATAAAGGAAGGGCGCGCCTCCTTCCTGTGCTTAAATCCGTTATTTGCTCATACCCAATGCTTTTAAGAGTTCAAGAACTTGTTGATCTTGCTCCTTGAGAAAAGCAGTAAATTGGTCTGAATTTTTGTACTCGCTCTGCCAGCCTTTCGCTTCCAACTCTTTTTGCCATGCTTCATGTTCAGACAACGCTTTTAACTTCCCATCCCAAAACTTCTTGGCTTCCGGTGTCATCTCTTTCGGGCCAAACACTCCGCGCCAAATGGTGAATTCAGCATGATTGATGCCTAGTTCTTTGAGGGTTGGAACATCTTGCAATTCCCCGCCCAGCCGCTCGGGAGCGGTGACAGCGAGCACCCGCACTTTGCCGGCCTTTTTATATTCACCCACTGCGGATGCATCCGTTGCGATCATGTCCACGTTGCCACCTAACAGTGCCGCAATGGCTTCTCCGCCGCCATCATAAGAGACATACTTAAGTTTTTTCGCATCGATCCCCGACTGGTATGCGGGCAAAATCGCGATCAGGTGATCCATCGAACCAGGAGCAGAACCCCCGGCCAAGGTATATTTCGTCGGATTGGCTTTTAGTTCGGCCAGCATGGAGGGCAGATCTTTCACTGGCGAATCAGCTTTAACCACATAGACGCCATAATCTTTGGTCAACTGGGCGAGCGGTGTCACATCTGTATAGCCAAATGGACTGTTCCCTTCTTTTTTAAGATGGTTGATTAACAAAGGCGGAGAATTGACAAACAGTTTGTAGTCATTCTTTGCCTCTTGGGTGGCATACTCCGCCAAGAAAACCGCGCCTCCACCACCCGGTTTATTTTCTACGATCACGGATTGATTCACCAATTTACTTTCTTGCAACACCTTGCTGATGGAGCGTGCCGTCTGATCCCAACCGCCTCCTGCTCCTGATGGAGCGACCATCGTAACAGCTCTGCTTGGATAGTCGCCAGAACCAGACCCACTTCCCGCGAAGTTAGGCTTTTGTGAACAGGCGGCAAGGCCAAGGGCCAACACTCCCGCAAATAAGGCGGTGGAGATTTTTTTCATCGAAACCCCTCCCCGTGTGAACGCTTTCATTGTTGTGCAAAATGGATTGCGTGATATTTCTACTGTACACGGAGCAGGATCAAAAGCCTAGTTAAGGCAAATAAAGAGAATAAAAAAGATAAGGAACATTTTGTTCATATTGTTCACTGATTGTTCAAATTTGTTCAGCATAATACTTCCGTTCCGGCCTGCCAATCGCTCCATAAGTGTGATCAGCGCGAATACGTTTGATTGACACTAAATACTCCAGGTATCGCCGCGCAGTGGTGCGACTGGCGCCCAAATGCTTGCCAACCTGTTCCGCCGTCAAGCCCTGCTCCGAATGTGCTTGCACGACTTGCACCACCTTCTCCAAGGTTACTGGATCGATCCCCTTGGGAAGCGCTTTGGACAAGCTTCTTTCCGGTATGGGTTCCTGCACATGGCCCAATAGTTGATCCACTTGTTTTTGATCCAATCTTTGATGGGAGGATAAGGTTTGCAAATGCAACCGGTATTTCTCCATACTCTGCTTAAAGCGGTCGAAGAGCACAGGCTTTACCAAATAATCAAATACACCACCACGCAATGCGTCTTGAATAACCTCTATCTCCTCTGCTGCGGTAATCATGATGATATCGATATCTTTGCAGTGCTGCCGAATATACCAGACGAGCTCGATTCCTTTCATATCAGGGAGATAAACGTCCAGCAAAACCAACTGGGGCCGCATCTCCTCCAGCCACACTTTGGCTTCTTGCCCATTCGCCGCAATCCCCACCACTTGAAAGCCTTCGATTTTCTCCATAAAACGCCGGTTCACGTTAGCCACTCGCGCATCATCTTCTACGATTAAAACTTCAATGGGTTTCAACTTGCTCATATCCTTTCCCTTTCCTGTTTGGGAAGAGCGACCGCAAAGACGGCTCCACCCCAGTCTCCTTGTTCGATCGTAATAGCTCCACCCAGCTCGTCCGCCAATTGTTTCACTTTGGCTAACCCAAAACCCCGCCGCATCCCATCAGCAGAAGGCTTGGTCGAAAATCCCCGGTCAAAAATGCGGGCAAGATGTTCCTCGCGAATACCCGCTCCCGAATCTTCTACTTCTATCCAGATCGAATCTCCAATATCCGTGATGAAAAGCTTCACTTTGCGTTCTCCCTCTGCCAAACTCTGCACCGCTTCAAACGCATTGGTGATCAGGTTTCCCAAGATGGAAACAAGAGACGAAGGGCTGATGGATGGAGGAATTCTGCCCATACTGCTTTCGCGTTCAATGATGAGATCGATCTTTAGCTCGCGTGCCCGGTTGTAGAAACCGATCAGAATCGCACCCAACCAAGGATCCGCTATCTTCTCCAGCACCCATAACACATGATCTTGGTGAACTTCGCTCTCATGATGAATAAGCTCAATCGCTTCTTGATAAGACTTGAGTTGAATCAACCCGGAAATGGTGTAGAGGGTGTTTTGGTATTCATGGGTTTGTGCTCTTAACGCTTCGACATACCGCTTCACTTGTGATAGATTCTCGTTTAACTCATCCAGCTCCGATTTCAAGCGAAAACTGGCCACAACTCCTACCACCTGTCCATTGTTGCGAATGGGCAAGCGGTTCACTACGATTTCCCTACCATTGATGACCATTTCCCGATCTAGTTCTGCTTCTCCCGTATGTAATACTTCCAAAAGTCTGGTATTGGGAAGGATCGTCTGGATAGGAGAACCTATGGCCGGTTTGGAATCGACAAAACCCAACATGCCGACCGCCGCCTGATTGAATAGAGTTAAATTTCCGTCTCCATCGATCATGATAATCCCTTCTCTGACTGATTCAATCACTGTATCCCGTTGTTGAAACAACTCAGAAATCTTTTCGGGTTCCAAGCCAAATATCGATCTTTTCAACCGCTTTGCCAGGTACGCAGCGCCAATCACAGCAATCGCAAATACCAGAATGATCACCGTGGCAATCCTCGCGAAATAAGTGTGAGACATCTTATCAATATCGCTCAACAAAATTCCCACCGACACGATTCCAATCACTCTGCCACGGTCATCCCGGATCGGGGCTTTTCCCCTCAAGGATGGCCCCAAACTCCCGATGGCCTTCGATACATATGACTCCCCTCGCGATAAAGCCCGCTCATTATCCCCGCCGATCATGTATTGGCCGATCCGCTCCTGAACCGGATGAGAGTAGCGAATTCCTTTTTTATTGCCCACAACGATAAACTCTGCTTCGGTTTGTTTGCGAATCTTTTCAACCAATGGCTGAATGCTCTGCGATGGTACTTCATCGTCAAAAGCACGTCTAACTTCAGGCATTTCCGCCACCGTCAGCGCAATCCCAAGCGCCCGTTTGCCCACTTGTTCTTGGATATAATCGACCATTAAAACATAATAAGTGCCACCAAGCAAACTAATAACCAAAATCAGCAACAAACTGATCCACCAAACCATGCGTGCTTCCAAAGACCACTTCCGTTTGCCCATCGTCGCCTCCACTTATACAATCAAAACTTCTGCATTTTAGGTCCAAAGCTATGGGTTTTATATCAACATCTATTTTTCCATATCTATCTCACTAGAAAAATAGTCCAGTACCTAAGTACTACTTTCCACTAGGCTCTGCAAACGCGTACACCACATCGATTTTGCCATGAGGATGAATGATGACTTCATGTAACAGCGTTGTAAACAGCTGATGCAAATCCCTGTGTTCACTGTCTATCGCTTCCAACGCTTGGTGCACATTGCAAATCTGTTTATGAGGGTACTCCTTTTGACTAAGTTCGGAAATCTCGGCCTCAAGCTGATAAATGTGTTCATCCAGTTCCATTCTTTTCTCTTCAAATTCTTCTTTGGAGATCAGCTTCTCCAACAATACGTTCAGAAGATTTTTCTTTTTCATCGCCAATTGCTTCAATTGTTTCTGCAACTGTTTGATCTGGCGTTGCTTTCTCTGCTCCATGTCGTTGACGAAATTAAATGTGATCGATTCCCCTTTTTCTTTCAGCCGCTCAATCAGAAACTGTCGCACCTCTTCATAAAATATGGGGTAATGATTGACACAACCATGTTCCTCGCCACTGCGCCGGTAGGCGGAACACTTCAAATAATTATATTGTTTCTTCGAACCGTCGGCCAGTTTTCGTTTGGATTGAACAATCACCATGTTGCACCCGCACTCACTGCATTTGCAGAACCCGCGCAAATCATTCCAAGGGGTGATGGCGTGTTTTTGATCCTTGATGTGATCCGAATTGGCTTTTTCCCACATGGTTCTTGAAACGATTGGCACATGATGGTCTTTAAACACGATCCACTTTTGCCTAGGATTGCGGATTTGCTTTTTCTTGCCCTCCGCCTTTACCTTGCTATACTGATTCAGAATAAAGTCCCCACAATAGATGGGATTTTGAATCAGCCGTTGCACTGAGGTCACTTGCCATTTGTTTTTTTCTTTGGCAGGAATGTTGAGCCGGTTTAATTCATGCGTAATTCTTCGGAATCCCCATCCATCATTTACGTACCAACTATAAATCTGGCGCACCACGTTGGCTTCTTCCTCGTTGATCTGGAGAAACCCGTCTACACGGTCATAACCATATGGGATTTTACCGATATGCTCGCCACGTCTCACCTTGGCGGCTAACGCGGCGGAAACGCTGGACGACAGCGTGCGGCTGTACTGCGCGGAAAATAAAGACCAAAGCTCAAACGCCATGTCATTTTTGCCTGCTTGCAAGGAATCATATCCCTCTTCGACGGAGATAATCCGGACATTATGAGCGATAAACACTTCCCTGATTTCCAACGAATCCTTTAAATCACGAGCCAAACGGCTGATGGATTTAAAGATGACCATATCGATTTCCTTTCGTTTGGCCTTTTCCAAGATATGCTGAATGGCGTGCCGTTCAAGAAACACCGTACCACTGATTCCATGGTCTTTATATACGCACTGTTCGTCCCACACAAACCCGTTTCGTTCCAGCCAGTTGCGGCATATGTCGATTTGGTTTTCAACAGAAGAGATCTGTTCATCTTTTTCTGTGGAAACCCGGACATACACTGCATATGTATTTCGGTTCATAATCTCCTCCCATCTTATACACACTTCTTGCAATGTATGAAAGCGCTCATGCCAGCAAAACGTTCAGGCGCTGATCCAGACCTGTTCTGATCTCCATCGACCAACGGCATCCTCCACCACCAAGTTTAAACTCATGCCTATTGCGTGATCTTCAAACCTCTTTTGCCGCTATATTTCACGGAGCTTTTGTGTAAACGGCTCAATCGCTCCCCCAGACCGTCCTTCATTTCGTTAACAAAATAAGGAGCGAACGCTTCGTGAAATGCTACCTCCGGATTCTTATTGCCAAACGTCTCTTTTCCCAGCACCAGAGTTACTTTCTTCACGATCATCACCTCTCTCTTCACTTTATGCATAAACAACGGTTGTACGAGCCTGGAACTTCAACTTTAATCCTAATTTGTCTTGTTCTCGAAAGTGTGTGATCATGAAAATGCAACGTACTACCGTTAACGGCCCTTTCCACGGAGAGAGCGAAAAACGGTGTGAAAGCAAAAAAACGGGGACCCTTTGGCCCCCAATTAAACCCCTTCCACAATCCGCTTTGCTCGTCTTTGCGCCTCGTATATTAATTTCTCTTCATCAATCGTCAGTAATTGGCGATGCTTCATCAAGATTTTCCCATTTACAATCGTTGTATCCACGTCTTGGCCAAATGCGGAATACACAAGCAGAGAAACCATATCATGATGCGGTACCAAATGAGGCTGATTGACGTTAACCAAAATGATATCCGCCTTTTTCCCCTTCTCGATTCTCCCTACTTGGTTATCAATCCCCAAGATTTTAGCACCATTTACTGTCGCCATTTGCAAAATCGCATGCGCATCAATGATCGCCGGATCAAAGTGTTCCAACTTCTGCAAACCAGATGCCATCTTCATTTCCTTAAACAAATCGAGTGAAGTAGCACTGCCCGCCCCATCTGTTCCCAAGCTGACCAAAATTCCTTTTTCGATGAATTTGGAAACAGGAGCAATGCCGCAACCTAACTTCATATTGCTGTAAGGATTGTGCGCAATCCCGCCCTTCATATTTTTCAGCAATGCAATATCCTGCTCATCTAAATGAACAGCATGCGCTAACAAAACATGATGCTCTCCATCAAACAAACCCAGATCAGCCAAATACTCGGTGGGGCTTTTTCCATATTTCTTGTTGATTTTCTCCACTTCTTCATGCGTCTCGGCCAAATGAATATGAATGGGTACGCCTAATTCTTTGGCGATTTCCATGATCTCTTTCAAGTTCTCCGGGGGACAGGTATATGGTGCATGAGGCCCCATCATGGTTGTGATGCGACCATCCCCTTTCCCCGACCATGACTCAACTAAATCTATGCTCTCCTTTAAGCGCTGTCCCCCATCATCACCCAAAAACACGAGCCCCCGTGTCAGCGATGCACGGATTCCCGAATCGTAAACAGCTTGTGCGATTTGATCCATATGGATGTACATGTCCGCATACGCCGTAGTTCCTGATTTGATCATCTCTGTGATTCCCAACAGGGCTCCCCAATAGATATCTTCTTGCGTCATGTTCTCTTCCGCAGGGAGCATTTTTTTATCAAGCCATTCCATCAAGCGCAAATCATCGCTGAATGACCGCAACAAGCTCATTGGAGAATGGTTGTGGGTATTGATCAATCCTGGCAAAGCCACCAATTGGGACGCCTGAATGATCTCATCAAAACCAGATATATCCTCTGGAAAATCGCTAGTAATGTCGGAGATCATCTCATTCTCGATTATGATGTGAGCTCGATATGTAATGAATTTCTCTTCCTTAAAATCTAAAATCAACGGATTTTTAATTAGAATCTTCATAACCATTCCCCTTTTGTTTTTAGAATTATTATTTATATAATTGCATTGCATTTTACATCGTAAAGTACATCCCATCTATTGTCTGATAAGCTTCTCTTGAGACCGATTCAACGGTGAGAGGAGCAGTATTGAAAATAAGACCCATGATGATTTCTAATTGCTACTTCGTTTTTCAATCTAAAAACAAAAAGAGAGGGAACCAACAGGTCACTCCCCCTCTTCACAGCCATCCATAAGATGGATCAGATATCCATCTTTCTTTGTAACTTAATCAGGCTTACACCTTTTTTATTCTGTTTCCATTTTATTGTACCAATCGGCCAACTCCATCATTTCAAATTCCTCTTCCACATCAAGTCTAAGAGGTGAGATCAATTCCAACAAATTGCCGTCAGGGTCATGAAAATAAATGGCTGCGTGTGCTTGTGGATTATTTGGAAGTACAAGAGGTTGTCGTTCCGGAGAAAAACGAAAAGCTTCTTTAACCTCAATTCCCTTTTCTTGTAGCCATTTTTTAGCCTTGGTGATATCTTCCAGGCTGACATGAAAGGCAATGTGTCGGATAGAGGGATGATAGGGCAGGGTTACTTGATCTGTTTCCCATAAACCAAGCCAGCTCTTGCCTTTTTCAATCCAAACAAATGCAAGCTTTTCACCTTTATATGCTAGTTCCAAGCCAAGTTTTTGATAAAACGCAATAGATTTTTCGATATCACTGACAGGCAAATGCGCTTCATATAACCCTTTTATCATTAAAATACCTCCTGATTTGTATGCTCAGAGATGTGGGCGTGTCTGGTGAATTAGGTTGGTAGGGATTAACCTTTTCTCCAAGAGCGCTGATACACAAGTAAAGAAACAAGAACATGGTTTTGGAGACGCTGGCCTATTCATCAGACACGCTCTTGTATCCAGGAAAAAAGATGACCAGATTGAAACTGGTCACCTTGCATATGGTTAAATCAAATAAATATGATTATCAACGCAAATTGGATCAGTTGGATGTGCTGGAATCACCCGCAGGAAATTTAGCAATCGAATGGGCAACCACTACCCCCGCATAAAGCTGATGAATGATCTTGATTACTATAGAGATCATGATCGGGTGTAATTTGCTGACGAATCCACCAAACGGTTACCCGGCTCAAACAACGAGCCAGGTATAAGATCTTAATTTCTTAAAAATGGCGAAAGTTTCCCATACGAAGTAATAAACAATTTCTCTCGCGCTCTGGTACTCGCAACATACAAGAGAGACCTTTCTTGTTTGATTTTCTCTTCTCTTTCTTCAATATCTTCAATTTTGGTAAAAGCATCAAGGGGAACGACTTTTTCATTGACCCCAGCCAGAAAGACAACGCGAAATTCAAGCCCCTTACTCCGATGCATCGTGCCGCAATGGACTCCTTTATTGCTTAAATGAGATTCTGTGGTAAGAAGCGAGACAGCCATTCCATTCTCCTCCAAAAACTTTTGATACCTCTCAACCATTTTTTTCGTTCTCGCAAAAAGGCCGATCTCATGAGGCAAAATTCCTTCTCTCAATAATTCCTTCATCTGTTTCAGAATAAACTGCCTCTCAAGGTTTACGTTTGCAAAGTTTACGCATACGGGTTCCGTTCCTGACATAAGCGAGATATCATCTGCAAAATTTTGCCCTCCATCTAAGTCATCAAATGGAATATCTCCGATAACTTGTATCGCCTGTTTTCGAATTTGTTCGGTGGTGCGATAGTTAATGCGTAAGCGTCTGGATCTTTGTCCCCTGACATCGATTCCGCAACGTGAAAGAACCGCAAACCGGGAGTAAATCCGTTGGTGGGGATCACCCACAATAAACAGGTCATTTCTGTTTTTTGGGACCAAGGCCCTCAACAATTTAAACGACTCTTCAGTAAAGTCCTGAGCTTCATCAACAATAGCCGCACGGTAATTCAATCGGCCTGGGTTCGCTTCCAACCATTTTCGGGCCATGCGAATGATATCAGGATATTCATACCAGCCTCTTTCCTCCATCTCATTGCGGAGAAAAAATCTTACTTCATCATCATCAAAGTGTTTGATTTGCCACTAAAATGATCTGAATATTCGGCACCACCCCCCTTCTTCTATAAACCGGATCGGACATGACGGCTCCTAAAGAAGCGAAAGTCTTATATAGAAAAATGGTGGCGTATCAGATAAAATAACCAAATATCCAAGAGGAGTAAATGGCAAAAACGCCGATCTTCTAAAACAACCGGCCTCCCGTACACTAAGGGACAGCCGGTTGTTTTGGCATTATCGTTTGTTTTTTGTTATTTTGTCGTCGACTTATTATATGTTTAGAAACTCAACTCTTTTTGTATTTTGAACACATTCAACAAGTTCATCAATAACCCCATCAAAATCTTCTTTTAATCTGTGCTCCCAGATCCGAAACACATACCAACCGCGTTCCCGGTAGTATTCAGTCACCTCTTGGTCTCTTTCTTTATTTCTTGATAATTTGTTGATCCAAAAATCCCGGTTTCTTTTTGGTATGGTTGTGTGGTCAGAACAAAAATGCCAAAAACATGAATCAACGAAAATCACTATCTTATATTTCTTGATTGCTATATCGGGCTTTCCGTATAAATCCCCCACATTTCTGCGAAATCGAACACCGCGTTGCCATAAAGCTTTGGCAACACATTCTTCCAATTTCGTATTCTTTCCACGAATAGCTCTCATGTTTTTGGAACGAGTCGGGTCCGGTTTATCCATAACCGTCTTCCTCCAAAAATATAAAAATTTCATTATAATAAAAACTGTATTTCATTTTTCCAACATTTCTTTGATTGAACGAGAGACAATTTCAGACATTAAGGGTGGTACAGCATTTCCCACTTGAACAAATTGAGCGGTTCGAGGCCCCTCAAATTTGTAATTGTCGGGGAATGTTTGTATTCTGGCTGCTTCTCTGACGGTCAGGCTACGGCACTGTTTGAAATCTGGATGAATATTGTAATGCCCGTCTTTCGCTATATGAGCAACAACGGTATGAGGCAACCCGTCCACACGATGAACTCTGAATCTGTCAGTGAACGAACCGCGATTTTTATGAGTTTTCAATCTCTCCGGCAATTCATCATAATGAAGCTGTAGCCCTTGTGATGCCTTTTCAAGGGCAATGAGGTAAATCTCCCTGTCGAGATCTCTGAGCTGACGAGCTTTGTGATTCAAAACACCGATACTGTTCTCTCTCATTTTTCTTTGAAAATCAGAAATACGGCCATCAATTTCTGGATATTCACAGAAAAAATGATCATTTCCCTCTCCGGGATTCAACATTGGCAAATCATACAAAACATTTCTCGTCGTGAGAGGGTCCTTCCAAACAATTTTATGGTTTTCAAAATTCGGGTATGTGTAATCAAACCGACTTTGAAATCCAAAAAGAAGCACTCTTTTTCTGGTTTGCGGAATTCCGTAATCACTAAAATCCAACACATTCTTCAATTCATCCTTGTTCTCTCCCGATAACAGCTTGTAACCGATCCGTTCAAACTCTTCTTTTATTGTTTCAAACACCTTTCCTTTTTTTGCACTAAGGATCCCGGGTACGTTCTCGAAGATAAACACCCGTGGTTTATAATAATTAACCAGATTTAAATAATAATAGAACAAATAATTGCGTGGATCTTTTTCAGCAAATTCCCTCATCCTCCCTCTTCCGACCAGTGAGTACGCCTGACAAGGAGGGCCACCGATAATCAAATCGACGCTGGTCATTTTCTGTTTTTTAAGAGACTGGTCAATTTCATGAATAATTTGGGTCGTTGAAGTAGCCTCTTTATCATTGCTGGGGTTTCCAAACTTTCTGTTTAAAACCACCAGTTCCAATAAATTTCTTAAATCAGGATATTTCTTAAAAACGGCCTCTCTGTGAATATCGATGTTTTTGTACTCACCGGACGAACGAAGATAAGCAAAATAAGTATCCAAATCTTTTTGTTTCACTAAAAAATGATACACTATCCTCGTTTTCAGTGTCTCACATGCCCACTTGTCTTTTTCGACCTTTGCCGCAAACCGGAATCCCAACCTGTGAAAGCCTTCACTCAATCCACCTGCACCGGAAAACAAATCAATGACGACCAATTGCCATCCCTTCTTTTCAGCTGTAATATCTCAATTATACCATCGAGGGTTATTTGCGAACACAAGTTCTCATAGAATAAAGAAAGTCGGGGCAAAGTTACCCGACTGTTAATTATAAATAATGTACCATTATTGTATACACACCAATGATGAAAAGAAACCGACACTTTCATCGTCATCCGTTCCCACAATCAATGCACGATCAAGAATTCGGTTTCCGAACTCACACGACGTTTCCGGCAACAAGGCACAATTGTGGCATGCAGCTAAATTGCAGGAGTCAGGACCCTGACCATTGCTTTGTATACAGATAGGATCAGCAGAACACCATCTTGCATTCTGGATGGCAGAAAAAACAATGTTCTCTAAACGACCTTGAAGACCTTGCCTGACCAAACCACCCATCGACCCTTCCGAATCGTTGGATGCCGTATAAATCAGGATTCCGCTCATGGTATCGTCCGAACCGTCTTGACTGCAGTAAATCCTCTCTCTGAGTGAAGAACTGCCGTAGCCACATTCATAACTGAGTTGATTGATTAGGAGATGAGCAAAAGTATGCAACAAAACAAACTTAGGATTTAATTCAAAATCACCCCCATGGTAACGTTTTTTCTTTTTGAGATTTGACTCCAGTTTTTTTATTCTTTTTTTGACGGAATCATTAGAAACCCATTTTTCCAATTGCTCTTTGTCAAAATCAATGAAAATGCCTTCTCCTCTTACTTGAATGGCAGGCAACCAATCGACTGGTTTCTTGGTAAGCTCATACTTTCGGCTGACCACATTGTTGTTATCGGGAGGTTCCAATCTTGTAAAACCTAATAAGACCCTTGTTTCTTTTAGTTTATGAACAAGTGACACTTGCTTGAAATATCGAGAAACCTCAGGATCAAACTCTTTTGCGTCTATTTTCTTTACATACAAATCTTGATCATCTGCTCCGGTTTCAGTCAATATCGCCTGATACTCCGGCATCCGAATCTCAACATCCAAGTTTTTGCTTGGACCATTCTTTTCAACTGCTTTTCTGTCCTTTACCTCATCCAATCTCTTAAAAATCAAATTCAGCAGTGTATCTTCGTTAACATTGTACTGTTCGGAAAAGACCTGGACCAAAATCTTTAATGCCTCTTTGGATGATCCTTCAATTGTAGGTCTGTATCTTTTCCAAACATCTTCAAACGCTTCAACCGTTTTTGTGTCAACTTCTCCATAATCGGGAAGAAAAATTGCGCTTTTTACAATTGGAAAATAAACGTTGGATGCCCCGCGTTGAACAACCGTCAAACTTTCTCCGCATCCTTTTGCCTTGTCTTCCACTTCTCCTAACCACGGTCTGTTTCCACTGCACTTTTTTAGGTTGTCAAGCGAACCTTCCGAAAAGGCTCCGGCCATGGTATTTTTGAGTCCACAAATGCATGAAATCTCTATTCCTGCAAGACTACTGCTTTTGCCGGCGATCAATCGCAATTGACTGCGACCTTTTTTACACTTTTCTCCCCTGTGAACCCATTCTTCAAAGGGAAAATCTTCAATATGCCCATTCCTGCATAACGTAATGAAACGTACCGGTATCAAACGCGGACGTTTTTTCAACTGATCACATGAAAGTCCTTTACTGAACTCATAACCAATACAGAAACTCTGCTCATATCCAACCAGAGAACGCTTTGTCATCCAGCCGCACCTGGGACAATATTCCCACAGGGGAAAGTTGACGAAAGGAATGGAGAGATTTGAATTTTGAACATCTCTCTTCCGTTCCCGATAGTCGGGAGGCAGCCGAAAATGACTGACTCCCAATTGTTTTTCCAGTCTTTCTTCCCTGATTTTGAATTCTTCAAGATCTTCGGCATATTGATAAGTTCTTTCCCATGCATCTAAACCACAAACCATCAGGGACACATCATTGGGAAAGTTTACGATTTGACCAATTCCCCATGGAGAAATCAATTGACTTTGCCTGATTTTATTCAATTTGCTTCGTCTCCTTCCGGGTAATTGTAAATCACTTCAACCTTGCATTCAACATCCACATTTCTCATGGATGTGGGAGTGGGCCAAGCTCTTTTCAACTTATTATCAGGCTTCATTCCATAAGGATACATGAGAGGCTGATTACGAGTGTAACCCATTGGATTACCATACTCCAACGGTTTAAGCCCTTCCCATTCGGCAAATCTCTTTCCCAACATTTTTAATGTATCTTCCAGTTCGGCGGGATCAATTTGTTCCACTCTTTCATGAATTGTATTTAAAACAAACTCTTTTGTTTTTTCATCCGGGGGAGGATAGGGCCACTTTAAGTTCTCTTCTGAGCCAAGAAAGCGCACAATACCTGCAATCACCGCATGAAGTGCACGTTCTCTGACCGGCGTAGCAAACGGTGTAACACTTGTCGGTTCAACATGAGAATAAATCTTGCTGTGGTAAGAGTAAAATTGCTCATACTGGGAACGGTCCCTAGGTTTTTGAGTATTGTAGATCACGACCACCAGTCCGGGTGCGTCTTGACTCCTTCCAACCCGGCTTGTGGCTTGAATATATTCCGAAGTCGTCTTTGGTTGTCCGATTACTGTCATTAAACCCAGCCGTGGAATATCCATTCCGACCGAAATCATATTGGTTGCCAGACAAATATCAACAGGTTTGTGCTCTTTATTTCCTGGATAACTGCATTCAAGTTCCTGTAAATATTGCGGGATCTCACTTGATTTTACCCTCGAAGTCAGCTCAATGGTTTTGAGAATGATCCTTTTCTTGTTGTTGTCGCCCAAAACATTTTTACGGAACCACATGGAACGGATATATTCATTGATATCCGCAGAAACAAGGGTTGCGGCGTGTCCAAGCTCTCTCAGACTGTTAAAGTAGTTTACAATAGTCCAATACGGATCTCTTTGTTTATCATCTGCTTCGATCATCTTCACGGCTTGGCTCAGAGCAGAAATTACACGCACTTGGGCAGTAGCATGTGACGGTAGTCCGGAAGCATGTACCCCCACGTAGATCCGTCCAGAAACCTTGGCATTATCGTGCTCCACATATGCAAAAAATGATTCTCCCGCTTCCAAACACTGTGGAGGGAACAAAAAGACATTATCCTGATCGCAGTTGTACAACGCATGAACCTGCTCTTTGGCCCTGCTGATGGTGGCAGTGGATGCGATGATTTTCGGACCGCTTCCCATTTCGTTTTTTTTGCACAGAGCCTCCACCAAAGTTTCGTAATGCCCCGCCATTGAACCCAACGGTCCGGAAATGAGATGAAGCTCATCTTGAATGATCAAGTCCGGAGGTGAAACATTTTTCCCGTTATCCCTGAATCCAAAAAATGCTCTTGCTGCCGGTTTCCAAGGCAACATGGCAAATTTGTCGACCGTTGCGATGACCAAGGAAGGAGGCTCCATGTACATATCTTCATCGACCACCAGAACGGGCAATGCCTTCTCGGAAAAATGACAATTTTTATCACCGCACTGAAAATCAACAGTTTCTCTTGTTTTTCTATAACCAACAATCTTGATCTCCAATTTTTTTGATTTCCTTTTCCTTGGCACCGGCCCCATTTGTGCTCCGCACCACGGACATTTGAGCAATACAAACTTATTTTCTTGTGTACTGTTCCTCTCTAAAGCCGAATACGCCGATTTTGCTTCCTGACGAGTATTTGGAGAAATACCCTCTTTACCCCCTCCGGCCCAAAGTCCGATGGTTATTCGATCATTGCCCAACACATCAGACTTTTCTTCTCTGATACGCTCACAAGCCGTGATCAAGGCAGCGGCTCTTTGGAATTGTTGAGCGGTCAACAGTCTCAAAGTATATCTCATCAATACGGAAGTTCCCGAATCCTCAGGTTTTTTCAGTCGTCTGATAAAGATGGAAAAAGCAGTAAGTCCCAAGTATGCCTCTGTTTTTCCCCCGCCTGTCGGGAACCAGATGATATCGACCATCTTTCTTTCTTTGCAATTCGGATCCGTTATCGACTTCAAGTTCATCAGGATAAACGCAATCTGAAACGGACGCCAGTTTCCAAGATGTTTCTTCGGCCAAGTATTTCTGTTCAACACCTCAATTTCTTTGAACGGTTCTATCTCATTTTCATTCCAATTTCTGAGCGGAAGGGCATACCGGAGTTGTTGTATAAGCATTGCCTTGTTCATAAGTTGAAAAGCTTGCAATACTTTTTCATCGGATTTGAGAAGCTGAAGTCCTTCCCTCATTCTGTTCAAACAACGGTAACAGTTTTCAATTTGCTTTTGTGCAATATCCTGAAAGTCCGTTTCAAGAAGCGGGATTTGCTTTTCCTGCTCCTTGATCCATATTTCATATTTAGTACACAAAAGTTTCAAATTGCTGATACCCTTTTCAAATTCACCCAAGTCTGCCAGATCCAACATGCTCAACTCAACATCTTCCAATCTGACGGGAAGAATAGGTTTCATTTCAAAGGAAGGCAGGATGCTTGTTTCAACTCTTTTGGCTCTCCCTTTTCCACCTTCCACCCAGTGGGCGGCACACCCGTGCCCGATTGCATAACTCTTATGGTTTCTGTATAACAGTTTGTTCACTTTGTCATCTTCGTGTGCAATGTACCGGTTTTCGGGATAAGGCAGAATACATGCTTCTCCGTTTTTGGATTCTATTTTCATATTAACTTGGAAAAAACATTTTTCACTGTCCCGACTGGATGCATCTCCCTTCATTTCATTTACCAAGGAAAAAGTAATCAAATGGCGGCCGTTGATGACGGAACGATTGGTCACATAAACAGCCAAACCGATCTCTTCTTCTCCGTAAACAACCGGAAATCTTCTGCTCTCTCTTGCTCGAAGGGGCAGCTCTTCCGTAGCGATCGGGATGAATGAGTCAATACTTTCCCGAAGATAAGCATTCTTTTTCACTTTTTCATTGCCGTTTTGATCCCTCCAAGAGAAACTATCGATCTTATATCTTCCAGCGTATACATGTACAACCACACCGTCTGCAGGGGATTCCATGAAACAGCTCAACCCGATCGCGGACGGAAAAAAAGCATTGGAGAGATTGACAACATCCTCATAAGGCTCTTCCTCGTCTTCATAATCGTTTCCGAACCTGATGTTTGTCCTGTCAACAGCCTCTTCCGTATATTCCTCTTCATCTTTCTCCTCGTTCAACGAAGCCAATTCTTTTTCAGACAACTTTTCGGAATCGTCCATGACAAATCCCTGCGGGAAGAGGATTGCGGCACCATATCTTTGCCTGGGCGGCTCCAATAATACCTCCTCCCCATTGTCCTGTACAAAAGGTGGGATCGGATCGGGGCCAATCAATTCCCTCCTGAGAAAATCAATCATCTTAAGTCTCATCGCAGAACCCTCCTCAGAAAAATCTCACTCCAAGTTTCCTTCAAGTCTGATTTAATGAACAAATACAAACCGAGTTTTGCCCTGGTCATCCCCACATATAACAATTCTCTGATCCTGGCCGACTCAAGATCATCGAGATCAACGATAAAGATATACTTGTTTTCCAGCCCTTTATAGGAATGTATGGTACAGAATCCGACACTACCGTCAGGCTTGGGAAGGCGGATCGTCAAATCGTGTATTTTCAAACTTGGCCCGGAAACCTTTGATATAGCGGAATTCCCCCATCTTCCTGGAGACAGAATGGTCAAAGAATCCGGGCTTATTCCTTCATCTCTCAATTTTTTCCATGCATTCATAACCTTGTAGCACATATCATTTTCATCATCGAAGAAGTAATAGTCCACCGGAAGACCTTCAACTTCACTTACTTTGTAAGCATCCTTGTCAGCCTGAGATAAAATCAGGGCATGCTCTGCAATATATCTTGTATTTCTGCAATTTTTAGTTAATCTGAAAGAGGCAAATTGAGCCCTGTTCTGAAGAAGATGCAACATTTCATCACGGCTCTGATCACTGTAGATGGACTGATATTTCAAATCACAGAATATCTGCCACTCTCCCTCTTTCAATCCACCTTTGATCAACAAATCCAAAACATCTAGATAATTTTCACGGATCAAGTCTTGCCCTTCATCCAAAATCAACTTGTCGTACGGTTCTAAACCGTATTCAACAATATTTTCAAATGCTTTTTCCGGTAGAATTCGGTTAAAAAAGTCAGGATGTTTTTCATCCAAATGATCTCGTTTGCATATCGTTCTCAGATATCCGTGAAAAGTAGATACCGTTACCATGCACTGATCCGTAAAGCTTTGTTTGAGCTTATCCGCAAGTAAGCTGTTGTAACATAAGAACAAAACTCTTTGATTTTTTAATTCACTCCTTCTCGCAGATTCAACAGCCAACATGGTTTTTCCGGTTCCTGCTCCGCCTTCAAACAACACCTGCTTGTTAAATTGCATTCCATCCAAACAAGCATACTGTTCTTCAGTGAGACGAATGATTTCGTTTTCGGCCATTTGTTCCCTGTGCCACATTGGAACGATGATATCAAAATCCTTTCTTAAAAAGGATACCAACTTCTCGATATCCTTTTTTTTTGGCAATATTCTCGATATGCCTTTCTCCTCCAACAGCTTTTTTGTATTCTCATACAACCGTTTGATATATTCGGTAACCGGCTTGTTCTTGCTGCGTAAATCATAAACCTGCCACTGCTCCATGTCTGGGCCGCTTTCTTTGAACTCTATATCTGTGAACATCACACCGCATCCAAAAAGCAAATTTCCCAGACGATCGTACTTGCCGAATCGGCTTTCCACTGATTTCATCAAACTGAACATTCCGTCCCTCGCCTGTTCAAAAGGACCCACCTTTTTTTTGAACGATTTTCCGTGTCGGTTCGTGAAGATCCACAACCCGTTCTCTCTTTTGACGCCCCCAGACTTCACTTCCAGACAAAATATCCCCAAATTCGGAACCAAGACCACAAAATCAATTTCTCCATACAATCGTTTTACGTGACGTGAAATCCCCAAAGAATGCAAAACTACCCAGTCATCTGATTTGGGGGCATTTTTAAAAAGTTCAAATACCTCTTTTTCGCCTTGGCTTCTTAAATTTTTGTCATAAACATCGGGAATCATCCGTGCCATGTTTCCACCCCATCTTTGATTTCCAAAATTTTGTTGACGCAAGACTTTCTAACATTCTTCAATAATTTGGAAACCCGTTTGACGACAAGATATTGATACATACCCGTTGTTGTACCTGATTCGAGTGCAACAGCTGACTCACCGTAACATTTCTTGATTTCAGTCAACACTTGATTTGCCAATATGTATGAAGCTTGGATGTGAGCAGATTTCAGTTTGACAATTGCTTCCTTCACTTCTTTAATCTTGGATAGAAGAGGCGGATACTTGGTTGCTTGGGCAATAATATCTATATCGTCCAGTTGAGCCGGTCCGATCATTTCCTTTTTCAGCCAATTGCTTACGGTAACTTTAGTTCGTTTCAAACCGTGTTGCTTCAAAAGCTTGAACAGTTCGTCAAGATTTCTGTTCTTTTCTTCAAACTTTATTCTTAGGGCGGTTTGCCAGAGAATTGCCATTCCTCTGAGATCAAGATTGTTGTTTTTTTTGAAATAATCGTCAACAATCTCCTTGATTTTGTCAGGACATGACTTGACAAAGATGATCTTGTCCCCTTTCTTCAGTACAGAAGCCTCAATCTCTTTAAAGAAATAATCCTCAAGATCATCACCTTCGTCTATCACCTTGTATAATGGATAAGTTTGAGTGAAAAATGCCCGATATCCGTCTTCAAACTCAATAAGAAATGCATTTTCGGCAAGATTTTTGTCACTTGTTAAGTATTTTTTAAAGTACCTGCCCTGAAAGTATCTGAACTCAATTTTTTCCGGTTCGAGCTGCAATGTCCCTTTCAATTCTTCTGTTGTCGGAATTTTTTCTGTCAATTGCTCAATTTTTTTCCAAACAATGCGCCCTGAAAAAACTGAAAAATTTCTTTGGATTATTTGATAAAAAGTCCAAAAATAAGTTTTCATCTCATGATCCCACAAAAGGATAGTCAGATCCTTGCAGGAATACAAAGCTATTAATCGATGCATATCTTCTAATCCCAAATACCCTGACACAAACAATCTGTCATAATACCGGTCTCCCGACATCAATAATTTTGGGGTGACTATCTCAACTTTTTTCAATCCCTTGGCTTGAAAAAACTCCTTCCAATACTCTTCGCATTTCAAAAATTCTTGATTATTTTTTACCACTATTCCAATTTTATCGGTCCGATATGTCAATAGTAAATTCTTTAAATATCTGATCTTTTCATTTTCTTGCCTATGCCTGTATTCCTCGTTTTCCAACAACTCCAAAGCCAATGTCAATTCATTCAGTGACTTGTCCAAACTAAGAATTCTTCTAATTTCGGACAAACGCTCACTGAAATAAACTGTCGGAGTAATAGACAATGCCATGAAATAAAGATACATGGCCGCCTCTGAACGTAGGTCATTAACTTTTTCACCCAAATGTATTGCATCACGATGAAGAGTTTCAAATGCCCTTGATAAATTTTCGTTTTCAAAAACAACGGGTTCAATCTGAATCTCACGGGAGATTTCGAACATTCGATTTATGTATTCAAATTTCCCGGATTCAGGCAACCTCAATTCATCGATCCACCTTTTATCCATTACAATCTTAAACCCCAAATCTCGAAAAAAATTAACATTTTTACTCTCGCTATGTTCAACCAAAACCGTTACCGGAATACCTTTTTCAAATACCAAGTCTTCAAACTGTGATCGATCGTCTAACAAATGTCTGGATCCATCAATGATCAGGTGATTGGGTAAGGGATTATCAGAGTTTAAATAGCTGTAAAATCGATGAATATCACTTGAAACAACGAGATTGTTCAACATTTGCTTTGAACAAACGTCAATGTCAACTATATTTCCATCTCTATCAAGTCTTGCACAGGATGCAAGGTCAAGATGTTTCAACTTTCCCCATGCTTCTTTAAATGATTTCATACTTCCAATGAGTGCTGTATGAATAGGAATATTTTCGTCCAAAATCAGTTTTTCATTGGATTCTGGATCATTGATCAACGTTGTAGCAATGGTCAAAGAAGCTTCATTTTTTACAGGATACAGTCTGAAAATCTTATTTAAAGGAATGATATGATTTACCCTTCTCTTTTTGGGATGTCTTACAGAAAGTTTAATTCGTCCGGCCGAATGGTTAATTGATACAAACTCGCATACAACATTGTTAACCAACAACTTCTGCCCCTTTTTGAATGATAAGCTATCGATATCCAGACCTTTACCATGTTTATATCGTTCCCACGCTGCATCCCAAATGCCCAACCAAACTGCAATATCATATTTTCTTGGGAGTACAATGACCTTTCTGGAGGATTCAGGGGTTGCTTTATATTTCAGTAAAACCTCAAACAGTGGATGAATCAGAGAGGTGTCGCCTTTTTTAACCAGCTTCCTCAAATCCATGATCCCACCAACTTCTCCGAAATTTTTATCTAATTGTCAAACAGTATACATATATAAATTCGATTAATAATTAATTTTTTGTGTAAGATCTTGCAAATAGAGAGGACTAGGTTAATTCTTCTCCTAAGCTGCTAAACTCATTAATAAAGGAGCCTGTCCCATGTCTAAGCGCGTTTACCGCACCACGAAAAAGTTAGGCTTGTTAGCCTCACTCAGGGCGCGATGGCTAGAGCTACCTATTACCATGATCTATGCCTATAACAAATAAAATTGGGCTATTCATTGTCATGGTTCTTCCGAACCGATGAGCTTCTTTCTGTTGTCAACCGAGCACTAAAAACCATTTTCCTCAAGGAGTTAAAGGCTGTGTCGATCCGCATTGACAATGGTTGACCAAATAACCAGCCACCGTTATGTCAAAGCACTTCAAGACACCGGAATTAAGCAGGAGCGAACGGGTTACAACAACATGCTAATGATTCCAGACACTAAAAGAAGAAATGGTTTAGTTTCAGAATACTCCTCCTTTTTGGAAGCAAAAAAATGACATCGACTAACTACACTTCTACAATGCAAAGCGACCGCATTCTTAATGGGGATACCCGTCTCCAAAAGAGTTCCACCAACTTTCTACTTCAAATGCGGCTTAAATGTCTGGAATTTTGAAATTCATTATGAAAAGATACCTTCCTGAATCAGCATAGCATCTTTTTCAATACTATTCAATTTTTTATTAAGACTTATTATATAAATGAAGTTCTTAATACAGCACGGAATACATTGATTTCTCTCGGACATTCACAGTTATTGTTGAAAAGCTTCTTTTAAATTTATTTTGATCTACTTAGAACTTATTTCAAAATGAATAAGTAAAGAATAATTCATAGAGGTTGTTGCTTAATTAGCGAGAGGAGCTAGAATCTTAGTGTTTCCATGGCGCTTTCCTTGTATTTAAACCAAGTTACTTATTAACTAAGCAATCAAATAAATATACCAAAATCACCAATGACAAGTGCCTGCGTTTTGGTAACAGTTTCTTTCCTAAGCCACAAATCACAAAAAGCCTATTTTGCCTACAGCAAACCCCTAAAATTACCAAGAGGATCGTATTTGGCGAGCTCTTTTTTCACAGCTAGACGCACAATCAAAAATAGAGCGGGCTCAGGCCTTCCTCGACGGTAGCTTCGTACCGTATAAAAAAGAGGGTCTCATGTAGGGAAAACCAAGTGGGGGAATGGATCCAAAGTCATGGTTGTAGCAGACGAGAACGGTCTGCCTATTGGTGTCCGTATGACAAGTGCTCAACCCCACGAAAGAAAACTTGCCCAATGCTGGGATTGTTCTCTATATGATTAATACTTTCAACACACAACTCCCATCCCATTGTTTATATTCTTCCTTTTCTACTAAACTTTTTTATCTATTCCATTCTGAGCATATCCAAACCTTCTATTCAGTTTCTGATGTCGACTGGGTCGTCCTCGTCAACAGCACAATTGTTCGAGCTCATCAGCACGCCACAGGCGCGCCGAAAAAAGGGGGATCCTCACTTCTAAACTGAGGCACTGGGGCGGAGCTTTGGAGGACTGACGACCAAAATTCATCTTGCTTGTGATGGAAAAGGTTGCCCGCTCGCTTTTACCATCACCCCAGGTCAACAGCATGACTGTACCCAATTACAAGCATTGCTGGACTCCATTTGTGTTCCCCGTTTTGGAAAAGAAAGACATCGCAAGAGGCCGGATCATTTGATTGCAGATCGCGGCTACAGCTATCCGTTTTGTCGTCGCCTACTCCTCAAACGTGGCATTCCCCACACGATTCCAGAGCGTAAAAATCAGGCTGAGCGCCGGTCCAAAAAGCCAAGTCGTCCTCTCTCCTTCATCCTTCAGTAAAGAACGATACGCACGTCAAAACATAATTGAGCATTGCATTAACCGTCAGAAGCAATGGCGTGGCTTTGACCAACCACTCCATATGCTTTTCCCCTTTTTTGCAAATACACCACATCACGTTGCTGATGTGGTTGCGGACAGTTTTCTCACTAATGAAGAGTTGTTGGGCGATTTCTTTGGTGGTCCTGTCTTGGACTAACAGCTCGAATACTTCCCTCTCCCGATTAGTCAATAAGGGTTTGCCTTTTTGGTTACTCAAATGTTGACACCCTTCCTTGCTCAAGCACTGGAATACAAGGGTCAGGGACCAGTCAAGTTATACTATGAGCAGGGAGGCTGCGTGGTGAGCGGTGGCGGAGAATTTAGGCAGGTTTGCTTGGTATTTCTTTCCTCTGCTCCACTTTTCTCCTCATCTTATGTCGCCGGTGCGGCGTTGGTTCCTGGCCTCTCTTGTCTTTGTTTGGCGTCACTGCGTAAGAGAGTACCAACAAGCAAGCCCAGCCATCCAGCGGGCTGGGCTGTGCTTGCGTTAAGAGCTACTCAGGAATCCGGACGATGTCTTCCGGAGTGGTGGTGATGGCTTTTAATCCCTGCTCAGTCACAACATAGGTGTTTTCAATACCGATGACGCCCCGGCCCGGGAAGGTGAATTTGGGCTCAATGGCGATGACCATGTTTTTCTCCAAGGGTTGCGCAAATCCACGTGCCAAGACCGGCAATTCGTCAAACTCCAATCCGACGCCGTGGCCGAGGAATTTGGCTTGGTCGTTTCCAAAGCCCATGAAGTGTTGTTGCAGGCCGGCGGCTTCGGCCATCTCCAAAGCCTTGAGGTATAAGTCCTGCCAGGGGACGCCCGGTTTTCCCATGCGCTCCGCTTCTCTGATGATGGACACAGCCACTTCATAGGCACGGGTCAACTCCTCGTCCAATTCGCCGATGACGGCCATGCGCGTCTGGTCAATGATGTATCCTTCTACCACCGTGCTGATGTCGAAGAGGATGGGCTCCCCCACTGAGAATGTTTTACGGCTCGCTCCTTGTGGGCTAGCGACGGACATACCTAAGCCCCCTGCTGGGCCGTCAAAGTAAGTTGGGGTAGCAGCAGCCTCTCCCGATGCGACCATGCCCAAGCAAAGTTCCTGGTTGTAGCCGCGCATGCGATAAATGCCAATGTTTCCTTTCAATCTGAGCGCGTGTTCGATTTGCGCGGACAGTTCGACCTCGCTCATCCCCACGCGGATCTGTTGCGGCAGCATGGCTACCATCTCCTGCACATGTGTAGCGGCGATCCGTAGCTGGTTGAGTTCGTATTCCGACTTCACTGCCCGGACCAGTCGAAGCATAAAGGCGACATCCACGGCTTCGGCATCCGGGAAAAAGCCGAGGTACCGTACCGCCAAACCATAAGGCAACACATCCATTTCGATCCCGATCCGCTTCACGTTCCCGAAAGTTGAACGCAACCGCTCGCCAAGCTGTTTCATCCGGCCCATTTCCTCCACGGGAACGGACGCCTCAAATTCGGCCCGAGCGACGCTTTTCTTCACATAAAAACGGGGCTCCCCCGACTGCGGCACATATAGCAGGCCGTTTTGCATCGACCCGGTCAAATAATACAAGTCCACATTCTGTGTAATCATGGCCCCATCGATCTGATTCTCCTGTAGTTTCGCCTGAAAACGAGCAATCCGCTCTCTTACTTCCATTGTTGGCACTTTTGGCAATGGGTGCATTGAAATCCTTCCTTTCTATATGACAAGCCTCTATATACTTCCATTCTCTCTCTCACTTGCTTTACCCTTTCCATTTAGCATAAAAAAACCGGTTCCATGGCACATTAAGGGTTGAATCTGCGAAAACAGAGGTTGAAACATATGATATGGATAGGGTTAATTGGTTTGCTTATCATCTTGTTTTTCATTCTGATTGGATACACGGGCTCTCAGGCTTCCCGCAACAAAGAAACATTTGCTAACAAGGAGGCGTTGGCGGCGGCGCCGGTGAAACCCATCATCTTATTGATCATTGATTCCTTGATGGATGCACCGTTGCGTGAAGCCATACAACTGGGCAAAACGCCCGCGCTCCGGTTCCTCAAAGAGCGGGGCCAATACCATCCCCGGGTGGTGACTTCGTTTCCCAGCATGTCGGTCTCCATTGACTCGACTTTGCTGACGGGCACCCCTCCCAATCAGCATCAGATATACGGATTGGTCTACATGGACCCACAAGAACAGCGCATGGTCAATTTCGGCACCGGTTTAAAGGAAACGTTGAAGTTCGGTACACGCACTGTATTAAAAGACAGTCTGCAACGTTTGAATCAAGTCTGTCTTAACCCAGATGTAAAAACGATTCATGAAGCGTTCGACGGGCCGACCGCTTCCATCAATGCCTTGATCTATCGCGGTCCCCACCAACAAACGCTGACCGCGCCCTGGCTAGGCCGACTCTTTCGCCTCATGCCCAAAACGATTGCCACGATGGCTACCCGTTATTTTTCGTTTGGCGCTATGGCCAAGATCGATCACAACAGCAGACCGACGGGTCCTTTGAGCCGCTTCGGCTTCCATGACACCTTCACGCGCAATGAAATTTCCCACCTGCTGGAATCCGGCCAATTGCCCCCTTTCACCATCGCTTATTTTCCTCGCAACGATGACTATGTGCATCAAAAAGGAACATCGGAGATCAAGGGGATTGTGAAAGCCGATGAGGAATTGCAAGCGTTGTTAAATCTGTTTCCCAGCTGGGATGAAGCGGTGGATGACGTGATCTGGATTGTCATGGGAGACAGCGGGCAAGTACCCATCATCCCCAACCGCAAAGAAGCATATATCGATCTGCGCAAAAGCTTGCATACGTACCGCATCATGCCCATCAAACAGAAAAAGCCACGTCCCGATGATCAGCTCGTCATCTGTTGCAATGAGCGGATGGCTTATATCTATGTATTGGACGAACAGCTCGATCTCGCGGAAGTGATCACCACGCTCAAGCAAGAGCCCAAACTGGATATCATCGCTTGGAATGATCAAGGCCGCGTTTCCTGCGTAAGTGGCCAAATGGAGGGCCACCTAAGCTTTAAAGAAGGCGGTTCCCTCGCCGATGAGTATGATCAAACGTGGGATTTGATCGGCGATTTGGTTATTCTCGATTTGAGCGTAGATGATCAGAATCGGATTACGTATGGCATCTTCCCCGACGTATTAGCCCGGTTGGGCGGGGTGATGGACACATCAGAGCGAGTGATTGTGGTGACGGTATCACCTGGATATGAAATGGTCAGTGAAGCATCGCCCACTCACAGCGGAGCCTCCCACGGTTCTCTGCATCATCTGGACTCCCTAGTGCCGATGATCATCTGCGGCACTGACTCCTGCCCCTCCTATATGCGGGTGATTGATTTGAAGCCTTGGCTGCTCAATTTGTTAACCACTCCTCGCAAGCAAAAAAAGGAAAACGCACAGAATCCATGACGCTAGCTCATGGATTCTTTGTCCAGTTTGGGAATGAGTCAAGCCCTTGTCGACATAGAAGTGAGATAAACATGTCGAAATGGGGAAAAAGCATGAAAACAAATGCAGTCAAACCGTTTCGCAAGCCATTGGCAGAGATTCATCTTGACCGTCATTGGCCGTCTGTGGACCCACAAACGCTCTTCCAACTTGAATTGAAGCAAGATGAGTATTATGAGCACATTCCCCCCGACGCACTCCCCTATTATGTGGAGCAAGCCATGAAGAAAGGGCAAACCGTAGCTTCCCTCCACGGCCGCCCACTGTCGTTGCGGACATTGCTGAACCAGTTGCTGAAAGAAGGCGTTTGCATTCGTTTTCGGGATGCGCACCCCCATGACCCCTTTATTCGCGCGCAATACAGAAAAAAGCCAAAAACGATCGAAATCTACCGACGCTCACTCCAACAGATCGACCAATTTTTTGATGCCATGGGCGAATCCGTGGCTGAAGAGGAAATCATGTTGCTTCATTTGTACCACGAGTGGTTCCATCATTTAGAGGAAACGCGGTGTGGACGGACCGACGCTGACCTAGACAAAGTCGTGGTCAAACAGATTGGACCTTTTAAACGGCGGAAAGGGATTTTGCGGACAAGAGAGATCGCCGCGCATACATTTACCCAATCGGTCATGAAACTTCCTTGGTCCCCTCTGCTCTTGGATTATTTATTGGATTTCCAGCAGCGCGGATGGTCCAAAACGGAAATCCGCGAACACTTTCAAAGCCTGAAACAATCACCCCCACCAAATCCCCCTCCCCCATCGCCGTCAGAACATGTTACAATCAACAATAATTAGCATGCGCGGCACCATCACGAGCATGGACCCTACCGACAGATCCATGCTCCCCTCTCTTACAACCACCTGCGAGCCGTCAGGAAAAAATCGAAAATGATGTCATAGACAGATGCCAAGCATCCACAAGATTTGTTAAGATATGAAGAGAGGTGAAACAAAATGGATCGTTGCATCTGCCCCAAATTCGAATCGGCTATTGAAATATTGGCCAAAAAATGGACAGGTTTGATCATTCGTGTGTTGCTTGAAAAAACAAGTCGTTTTCGCGATATAAGAGAACAAATCCCATTGATGAGCGAACGGATGTTGGCAGAACGCCTGAAAGAGTTAGAAGCCCACGGGATTGTTGAACGAACCGTTTATCCCGAAACGCCTGTGCGAATTGAATACGCCCTCACCGAAAAAGGGGAAGCCCTCGCTCCGGTGATCGACTCAATCCAAAACTGGGCGGAAGAATGGATCTAAACCGTTTGGGGCAAGGTAAGGATGGAGGTGTCTAAGGTGTCGTATCCTTATCTTTGTCCCGTGTGCGGTACCAACCGCAGTCGGTTTAACATCATCGAACAAATCCCATTTGCCGTGAAAAAAGATGCCCGCTCAGGCATCATCACTGAGCGAGTGCCGGAAGGCGACCCCTTGCACCATCACTACCGCGGTGATGAATATCGCGTGCAATGCGGCATTTGCGGAGTAATCGAAAATGAACAAGTGTTTATTAAAAGCGCCCAACGCAACCCGTTGTGACCATCGGGTGTTTTATTCATGTATCAGCCGTTATTCAAACCGTTTATACCCGTTCTGACGTGACAGGACGGGTATTTATTCTTTTTTAGTTGACGCAATTTTCAGACATTGCGAGCGGATGAGAAAAATGGCAACACCCGTTATAATATAAAAGAGAAGCGATCCAAATAACCATGTGGAATAAAAGAGGGGTTACCATGCAATCTTTTAAAGACTCGATTTTAAAGCTAATCACCGAAACATCAACCAACTTGCCACCCGATGTGCGCTACGCCATCCAGGAGGCTCGGTTGCGTGAAGATGCCGGCACACGCTCGGCACTGGCGCTTGGCACCATCACCGACAATATCAAAAGGGCAGAAGAGAACGTATCCCCCATCTGTCAAGATACCGGGATGCTTACATTTAAAATTAAAGCACCGGTTGACGCCAACCAAATCGAAATGGCTAAACAGATTCGCCAAGCCGTAAAAGAGGCAACCCAATTGGGGAAACTACGCCCCAACTCCGTCGATTCGCTCACAGGTGAAAACAGCGGTGACAACCTGGGTGAGGGTGTGCCGGTGATCCACTTTGAGCAATGGGAAAACGATTACATTGATGTGCGCCTGATTTTAAAAGGCGGCGGATGTGAAAACAAAAACATTCAATACAGCCTCCCTTGTGAATTGGAAGGCTTGGGTCGGGCTGGTCGTGACTTGGACGGCATCCGCAAGTGTATCCTGCATGCTGTGTATCAAGCGCAGGGTCAAGGATGCAGTGCCGGGTTTATCGGCGTTGGCATCGGAGGGGACCGCACGACTGGTTATGAGCTGGCGAAAAAACAACTGTTCCGTTCTGTAACCGATACCAATCCGAATCCTGATCTGGCTCGCCTGGAAGAGTACATTATGGAAAAAGCCAATACCCTGAGCATCGGAACCATGGGATTTGGCGGCAACACAACGCTTTTGGGTTGCAAGATTGGCTCCATGCACCGGATTCCGGCTAGTTTCTATGTTTCCGTCGCATACAATTGTTGGGCTTTCCGTCGCCAAGGCGTCACCATCGATCCGGAGACAGGAGCCATCCGGGATTGGATTTACACTGATGACGCGGTACCGGCTGATGCAAAAGACGCATCCGTTGTCGAAACCGCCGAGGAAAAGCTGGGCGGACGTCAAGTTGTCCTTACCACGCCGATCACCGAAGAGCAGATCCGCGATTTGAAAGTCGGGGATATTGTAGTGATCAATGGGTTGATCCATACCGGACGGGATGCGTTGCATAAACACCTGATGGATCATGATTCCCCGGTTGATTTGAATGGCGGCGTCATTTACCACTGCGGCCCTGTAATGCTTAAAGATGCGGATGGCAAATGGAACGTGAAAGCAGCCGGACCTACCACCAGCATCCGTGAAGAGCCTTACCAAGGCGACATCATCAAGAAGTTCGGCATCCGGGCTGTAATCGGGAAAGGTGGCATGGGTGCGAAAACCTTAGCAGCGTTAAAAGAGCATGGCGCTGTCTATCTCAATGCGATCGGTGGGGCAGCCCAGTACTACGCGGAATGCATTGAGAACGTGGATGGCGTTGACTTCATGGAGTTTGGTATACCGGAAGCGATGTGGCACCTGCAAGTCAAAGATTTTGCAGCGATTGTTACCATGGATGCCCATGGCAACAGTTTGCACGCCGATGTGGAGAAAACCTCCCTCGACAAATTGGCGGAATTAAAAGAGCCTGTCTTCAAATAAACTGTCGCCCTGTCACGCCATCTTTCACGACAATGTGACAGGGCTTTTTATCTTCTCTTAAACAAAGCCAAACGATCCCCAGCAATACCCGCTCCAATTTCATCATCACTGACCTGTACTGGAGCAATTTGATCCAGTTTGGTAATTTACCTACTTTTTTACTGTTCACAGATGCGACAATACACGATACAATAAAATCTGATATGGACTTTCGACCTTTGGCAACTTCATCCATTGCCGGAGGCGATTCTTTTCTCTTCTATAAGGGGGTTTCATTTCTAATGAAACATTTGAAGAAATTTAGCTTGCTGGCCTTGGCTATGCTTACGGCCGTTGCGCTCGCCTTGCCGCTTAGCGCATCCGCCGACGCCATCGCCGGTCAAACTGTGGTGACGTTGGGTAAAGACCTGACAGGAACCCAACGCGATGCCATCTTGAAAGAGATGGGCGTTGACGAAACGCAGGCGAAAATCATCGAAGTCACAAACCAAGAAGAATATCAGTACTTGGGGAAATACTTGAAAGCGGATGTTATCGGTCGTCATGCTCTGTCTTCCGCTAAAATCGTCTTGACTGAATCCGGTAAAGGCATCTCGGTGAAAACCAACAACATCTCCACCATCACCGACAGCATGTACGCGAACGCAGCCATTACCGCGGGTATCAAAGATGCGGACATCTATGTAACCGCACCGATCCGTGTATCCGGCACCGCCGGCTTGACCGGGATCATCAAGGCCTTTGAAACGGCCACAGGCAAAAAGATCGATGAAAACACCAAGCAAGTGGCCAACGAAGAGATCGTTCGCACGCAAGAGCTTGCCCAAGAATTGGGCGACTCAAATAAAGCCGTGCAATTCATCAATGCCGTGAAACAGGAAGTGGCGCAAGAAAAACCACAGACTCCCGAGGAATACAGAGATATCATCATCAACGTTTCCAACGATTTCAATATTAATTTGAACGAACAAACCATCAACCAATTGATCCAATTCTCTCAGCACTTCAGCTCTTTGAACATTGATTGGGACCAACTCGCCCAACAATTTGAAAGCTTGCGCGGGGACATCAAAAACATTTTGAATGCCGAAGTAACTCAAGGCTTTTTTGACACCATTTTTGAATGGTTAGGCGACTTGTTTAGCGCGATCGGTGACTTCTTCACCTCCGCGTCTTCACAAAAATAAACTTTGGCATTTTAAACACAGAACCGACTTAAAAAGTCGGTTCTGTTTTTTTTGATCCCATTTTGTTATCCAAACAAAAATACTGCCGGCTTTAACAACCGGCAGTCAGTGCATTAATTGGATAGCCACTTTTTGAACATATGAACCGTTGCATCCCGGTTGCTCTTGGCAATCGCTGTCGTGAGCGGAATCCCTTTGGGGCAAGCTTGCACACAGTTTTGCGAGTTCCCGCACTCTTGCAACCCGCCGTCATCCAACAGCGCTTCCAGTCGCTCTTCTTTGTTCATCGCCCCAGTCGGATGGGAGTTGAACAGTTGTACTTGACCCACGACAAACGGGCCGACGAAGTTGGATTTGGTGTTTACGTTAGGACATGCTTCCAAGCATACGCCACAGGTCATGCACTTGGACAATTCATAACGCCATTGTCGATCATTTTCAGCGATACGCGGACCAGGTCCCAGATCATGGGTGCCATCGATCGGAATCCAAGCTTTCACCCGCTTCAGGGCGTTGAACATCCGGCTGCGATCCACAACCAGGTCGCGAATCACAGGGAACGTGCGCATCGGCTCAATGCGAATCGGTTGTTCCAACCGGTCGACAAGCGCCGTGCACGCTTGGCGTGGCTTCCCATTGATGACCATGGAGCAGGCACCACACACCTCTTCCAAGCAGTTAGATTCCCACTGAACCGGCGCGACTTTTTCACCTTTCGCATTAACGGGGTTCCGTTGGATCTCCATCATCGCAGAGATCACGTTCATGTTTTTGCGATAAGGGATTTTAAACTCTTCTTTATACGGTTGGCTGTCTGGACCATCTTGACGTGTCACAATCAGCTGCACATATTGTTGCTCACTCATTTTTTGTCCCCTCCCTTATCCACATCGTAACGGCGCGGACGGGGTTTAATCAGAGAAGTGTCAACCGGCTCATACTCGAACACCGGACCGTCAGGGGTGAATTTCGCTTTGGTCGTTTTCAACCATTCTTCGTCATTGCGATCCGGGAACTCCGGTTTGTAGTGTGCCCCACGGCTTTCGTTACGATGGTATGCGCCAAGCGTGATAACACGCGCCAATTGCAGCATGTTCCACAGGTGGCGAGTGAACGGCGCCGCTTGGTTGCTCCATTTGCTGGTGTCGATCATGTTGATATTTTGGTACCGCTCCATCAATTCTTGGATTTTTTCATCCGTTTTCTTCAGACGGTCATTGTAGCGAACCACCGTTACGTTGTCCGTCATCCATTCACCCAGCTCTTTGTGCAACGCATAAGCGTTCTCGTTTCCGTCCATCTTCAGGATATTTTCGTACTTCTCTTCTTCCAGCTTTTGCTGTTGGTCAAAGATGTCCGTGTTGAGCGAATCGACATGTTTGTCCAGTCCGCGCACATATTCAATCGCTTTCGGTCCAGCAACCATACCACCGTAAATGCAGGACAAGAGGGAGTTCGCACCCAGGCGGTTCGCACCGTGGTATTGATAGTCACATTCACCCGCAGCGAACAATCCGGGGATGTTGGTCATTTGGTCATAGTTGACCCACATGCCGCCCATGGAATAGTGTACGGCCGGGAAGATTTTCATCGGAACTTTGCGTGGATCTTCACCCATGAATTTCTCATAGATTTCAATGATCCCACCCAGCTTGATATCCAATTCCTTCGGATCTTTGTGGGACAAATCAAGATAAACCATGTTCTCCCCGTTGATCCCAAGCTTATCGTCTACACACACTTTGAAGATGGCGCGGGTAGCGATATCGCGTGGTACCAAGTTCCCATAAGCTGGGTACATCTCTTCGAGGAAATACCATGGTTTGCCGTCTTTATAAGTCCAGACGCGGCCACCTTCACCACGAGCCGATTCGGACATCAGGCGGAGTTTGTCATCTCCAGGAATCGCGGTTGGATGCACTTGAATAAACTCACCGTTGGCGTAATAAACCCCTTGCTGGTACACAGCAGCCGCCGCCGTTCCGGTGTTAATCATGGAGTTAGTGGACTTACCGAAGATGATACCAGGTCCTCCTGTCGCCAAGATCACCGCATCGGCAGGGAAAGCGACGATTTCGCCACTGCGCAGGTTTTGCGCGACGATCCCGCGGCAACGTCCTTCATCATCTTTGACAATGCTCAAGAACTCCCAGTTTTCATACTTGGACACTTTACCTTCAGATTCATAGCGACGTACTTGTTCATCCAACGCATAAAGCAATTGTTGCCCTGTGGTGGCACCTGCAAAAGCGGTGCGGTGGTGCTTCGTTCCCCCGAAACGGCGGAAGTCGATCAACCCTTCCGGCGTGCGGTTGAACGGAACCCCCATGCGGTCCATCAGATAAATGATCCCGGGCGCGGCTTCACACATCGCTTTGACCGGTGGTTGGTTGGCGAGGAAGTCGCCTCCATAAATGGTGTCGTCAAAGTGTTCCCATGGGGAATCCCCTTCCCCTTTGGTGTTTACCGCACCGTTGATGCCGCCCTGTGCGCACACAGAGTGAGAGCGTTTCACCGGTACGATGGAAAATAGTTGGACGTGGGCTCCAGCCTCAGCTGCCTTGAGCGTTGCCATCAAGCCAGCCAGACCCCCACCGACAACGATTAGTTTTTCATTCATGAGAAAAGCTCCCTTCTAATGCTGTGCCATTTGACCCATAAAGTCAGATTGCGCGAAGGCCAACAGCGCAGAAATGCCGAGATAAGAAACAAGGACAAACACAACCGCCCACACATAGGAAGAGACGCGTTGCGCGCGCGGCCCCACTGTCACACCCCAAGTAATGAGGAACGTCCACATACCATTGGAGAAGTGGAAAACAGCCGCAACCAGACCGATCAAATACAACGCCAAATTGACTGGATTTTGCAGGATATCGTGCGTCAAATTGGCAAGCTGGGTAGCGTTCATGTCATAAAGCGCCACTTGCACGCGAGTCTCCCATACATGCCACACGACATAAATGAGGGTGGCGACACCTGTGATCCGTTGCAAGGTGAACATCCAGTTGCGAAACGTATTAAAGTTGCCGACATTGTTTTTGGCTTGCAAAGCAATATACAGACCATAGACGCCATGGTAAAGGAGCGGCAAGAAAATAAAAAAGATTTCCAGAACAGTGATGAACGGGATCCCCCAAATCCATTCCACCTGTTCAACAAATGCTTGTGCCCCTTTGGTAGCAGCATAGTTGGTAAATAAATGTTCCACCAAAAAAAAGCCCACCGGTATCACGCCTAGCAAAGAGTGTAACCGACGGTTGAAGAAACTGCGTTCTCTGCTCATCATTTGCCTCCAATCTTGGACATAGTCGCAGTAGAGTCAGTGGGTTTCAGCACTCTCTCAAACTGCTGACAGAAAAGTTGAGAAAGGGGTTTCAACTCGCTATTTATTTTACTCCCATCCGGATGGGGGCGTCAAGGAATGTCAACCTTCCTCTCTTTGCTTAAGCCGCCCGGAATGCGCTTTACCTCCCGCTTTCGTCGACCACATCCGCCAATTCGGGACCAGGTGCAATCTCATGGGGGAAAACGCAAGAAACTCCCTCCAGCAAAAGCGGGGGAGTTTCTTGCGTAGCGATCGCCTACCAAGCAAATGGCTGATCCATCTCCACTGGCGGCGCTTCGGGGTCTTCCAGCCAGCACTTGACTTGATGGGTATCCGACAGCCGGGTCTCCGGAGGCGCTTCTTCAAAACAGACATGCATCGCGTAGGGGCAACGGTCAGCAAATGGACATCCTTGCGGCGGTTCATACAAGTCGGGTGGCGATCCTGGGATGGGTTGCAACTCTCGATCCCGCGGCTGATCCAACCTCGGCATCGACTGCAACAACCCCCACGTATACGGGTGACGGGCCTGACGGAAACATTCATTGACTGTTCCCGTTTCCACAACTTGTCCGCCGTACATCACACAGACGCGATCAGCCGTTTCAGCCACCACGCCTAGATCGTGCGTAATCAGGATGATAGAAGTTCCCGTCTCCTCTTGCAACATTTTCATCAATTCCAGGATTTGCGCCTGAACCGTCACATCCAAGGCCGTGGTCGGCTCATCCGCAATCAGCACCTTCGGGTTGAGGGCCAAGGCCATCGCGATCATCACCCGTTGCCTCATCCCTCCGCTGAATTCATGCGGGTATTGCTCCAATCTGCGTTCGGCTTGCGCAATACCTACCCGTTTCAACATCTCGGCCGCACGCGCTTTGGCCTCAGCCGTTCCCATCTTCCGGTGCCAGCGAAGCCCCTCGATGATTTGCTCGCCGACTTTCATCGTCGGATTGAGGGAAGTCATGGGGTCCTGAAATATCATCGCGATTTCCGCGCCGCGGATGCGAAACATCCCCTTCTCTTCCATCCGCGTCAACTCAATGCCATCATAGCAGATCTCCCCGCCCTTGATCCGGCCCGGGTGTTGGAGCAGCCGCATCACAGCCAAGGCCGTCACGCTCTTTCCGCTTCCCGACTCCCCTACAATCGCCAACGTTTCCCCGCGGGCCAGCGAAAAAGAAACGCCTCGCACCGCTTGCACTTCCCCTTTGTCCAGCTGAAAAGACACTTCTAATCCGTTTACTTCAAGCAGCTTCTCCACCTTTTTCCCCCCTTATTTACGCAATTTCGGATCAAGTGCGTCGCGCAACCCATCCCCAAACGCATTGAAAGCCAACATGGTCAGGCACAGGAACAATGCCGGGAAAAAAAGGCGCCACCATTCCCCTGACAACACTGTTACCAGCGCATCATTGATCATCGTGCCCCAACTGGCTACAGGCGCTTGCACTCCCAACCCCAAAAAGCTTAAAAACGCTTCTGCAAAAATGGCGCTTGGCACGGTCAGCGTCAACATGATCAGGATGGGCCCCATCGCGTTTGGTATCAGGTGTTTGACCAGCAGACGGGAAGTGGAGGCCCCCAGCGCTTGTGCGGCCAGCACATACTCCTGTTGTTTCAGCTGAAGCACTTGTCCCCGCACGAGCCGCGCCATGTTCAACCAACCAGTCACAGTGAGCGCGAGAATAATCGTCCCCAATCCCGGCGGCAAGATAACCATGAGCAAAATCACAGTCAATAGATAAGGAAGGCCCCACAGGACATCCACTATCCTCATCATCACTTCATCCATCCGGCCACCGCGAAGCCCGGCAATGCCGCCATAAACCACGCCGATGCCCATGTCGATCATAGCGGCCGCCAATCCGATTGTGAGTGAAATGCGCCCACCTTCGCACACCCGCACAAACACATCTCGCCCCAAATCATCCGTACCAAACCAATGCTCAGCCGACGGCGGCAAATTGCGACCCGTTTGCAGGTTTTGCTCATTGTATTCATATTCGGACAGCATCGGGCCGACAATTGAAAGGATCGCGATCAAGACAATGGTAATGAGACCCGCCATAGCTAACGCGTTTTGTCGCAACCGTCGCCAACTCTCCCGCCAATACGACACCCGGGGGCGGCGGATCGCCTCCATCGCCGGCCTTGAACGGCTCACACGCTGAAAACGGGGATGATACACCGGTTCCATGTCACTTGCCTCCTTTGGCCAACTGAATCCGTGGGTCAATCCAGCCATAAGCCAGATCAACCAGGAAATTGACGATAATCAACAGCGAAGAGTAGAACAGGGTGATTCCCATGATCAAAGGATAGTCACGGTTGGTGATGCTCTCCACAAAATACTTGCCAATGCCCGGTATGGAAAAAATGCTCTCAACCACAAAACTGCCCGTCAACACCCCGACCGTGAGCGGTCCCAACACGGTGACCACAGGTAAAATCGCGTTGCGGATCGTATGGCGGACGATCACGAACAAGGGTGGCAACCCTTTGGCTCTGGCCGTACGCACATAATCTTGCGTCAAGACCTCGACCATGCTCGACCGCATCAACCGAGTCACGCTAGCTAGAGGGAACGCGGCCAGCGCGATTGTTGGCATCACAGTAGACGCGAACCCTTCCCACGTGGCCACCGGCAAAAGCTCCCACTCGACCCCCAAATATTTTTGCAGTATCGGGGCCAGCACAAAGCTAGGCACAGAGATCCCCAACACCGCCACCAGCATGGAGAAATAGTCCAGCAACCTGTTTTGCCTAAGCGCGGCCAAGACGCCCAAAGCAAGACCCGCCACAACAGCTACCAACAACGCTTGCGCCCCCAGCTGGGCCGAGACAGGAAAGCCTTCCGCCACAATCTCATTGATCGTGCGGGTTTCATATTTGAAGGAAGGGCCCAAATCCAGCAATACCAGATTTTTCATATAATGGACATACTGAACGGGCAGCGGATCGTCCAATTGGTAATAAGCATACAGATTACGCAACACTTCTTCGGGAAGCTTCTTTTCATTGCTGAACGGATCGCCTGGAATCGCTTTCATCATAATGAATGTGACCGTCGCGATCACCCAGAGTGTCAACACCATCTGTAACAATCGGGACATCACATATTTGACCAACACCAACCCCCCCTAAAACAAAGATAGATAGATCGATTCAATTATTTTAATCATCACCTAAATAATGATTTTCAGTCAATAAATAATTTTATCATTAATCAGTTTATTATAACTCCACTTAGCTTTGCTCAGCGGAATGGGGATACTTATCTACTCCGGTCTATTATATGAGATGAAATGACAGAATAGAAAAGGCAGTCCGCCCTCCCCAGACAGACTGCCTCGCTTGTCTACACCTTCACTTCGATCCGGTCTAGGCCAAACGCCGAATGTAGGCGGCGCGCCCCTTCCAGAGCCTGCTCCCGCTCCACCACGCAGGAAATTTTAATCTCGGAAGTGGAAACCATCTTCACCCGAATGCCTGCTTCACTTAACGTGGCAAACATTTTGGCCGCTACGCCCGGGCGAGCCATCATTCCCACGCCCACCGCGGAAACCTTGGCCAATCCCCCTTCATACAAAATCTTGGCAAAGTCCAACTCACTTTGCGCCGCCTCCAATACCTGCCGCGCTTCCAAACCTTCTTCTTCATTCACACTGAAAGCCACATCAACCCGTTCATGATCATGTTCGCTCTGGACGATGATGTCCACATTGATGTGTGCCTCGGCCAACAATCCAAACAGCCGCGTCAACGTTTCTTCATGATTCGGCAATCCCAACACCTTGATTCGTGCCACTTGCAGGTCGTGTGCGATGCCGCTGACATGATGCGAGGTTTCCATCTCATTTTCCCCCTTAATCCAAGTGCCCGACTCATTGACAAAGCTAGAGCGCACCACTAATTTCACCTTGTTCCGCAACGCGGCCTCCACCGAACGGGGATGAAGCACGCCCGCCCCCAAGTGGGCCAGCTCCAACATCTCTTCGTATGAAATCTCGTCCATCTTCTGCGCCGCCGGAATTACGCGGGGATCTGCCGTATACACGCCTTCGACATCTGTGTAGATTTCGCAATAATCAGCTCCCAGCGCAGCCGCCAATACAACGGCCGTCGTATCTGAGCCGCCCCTTCCCAATGTCGTGATCTCCCGTTGAGAAGAAATCCCTTGAAACCCGGCGACGACCACAATTTCCCCTTGATCCAACGCCGTAGTGATCGTCTCCGTGTCCACATCATGAACCATCGCCCGGCCATGGACACAATCGGTGGTAATCCCTGCTTGCCAGCCAGTGAGCGAACGAGCTTTCATTCCTTTCCGATGCAAGGCCATGGTTAATAACGCGATGCTCACTTGTTCACCTGTCGCAAGCAACATATCCATCTCACGGGGAGAAGGGTGTGGATGGATCTCTTTGGCCATCCCAACCAATTGATCCGTGGATTTTCCCATCGCCGACACCACTGCCACACAACGCTTCCCTTGTTCATAGGTACGAGCTATGATCTCTGCCACGGCTTGAATCCGTTCAATGCTTCCTACCGAGGTACCGCCAAACTTTTGCACCACGATGCTCATGCTTACTCTCCTCTCGATTCTGCATAGCCGGCTGGGGCCTGACTGGCAAAGCAAACTGACCCCTAAAAGCGGCGGACAAACCGGTTTTCCATAAACCGATGGCTTAAAAACCGCAGATATGAATCAGACATGACCCAGAAAGGCCTGTAAAAAAACAGAAAAGGCCACAGCAGAGAATCGCTCGCTGTCGCCTTTGTTTTTTTTGCTCCAGCTCGCTCATCTACTGCGGATTAGCGCTTCACAAAAGCAACCCATGTACTTTTGTGACAGTCCTGTTCCTGTTCGGATACAGTCCCAGCCTGCTTTCTGTCGGGTCTTCCAGCAAACTTCGGCGGTGTTTCCCTTTCCTTGTCCATCAACGGCCCGTCCTCCGAACAAGTACTCATGAAACCCGCGCCTCTACTCCACAATGAGTGGCGAGAATTCAAATAAAATATTAATTTTTATGATATTAACATAGCTCGATCCAAGTTGGCAAGGGCAAAAAAACATTTGCGCAAGACATTTTCACACTGATTCTTTATGATTAACATATAAATCCAAAATGTATTTGAAAGGATGAAGCAGATGATCAAATATCCTCGCACACGCCATTTGTCGGGGTCAGGACTACAACCCGGCGATGAAGACCTAAACATTGCAGCTTATAAGGAACTGATCGGACGGCATATAGTCATCGAAGAGAAGATGGACGGGTCCAACACAGGCATCCGTTTTACCTCGGACGGCTCCTTGCTATTGCAAAGCCGTGGGCATTACCTGACGGGCGGCCCCCGAGAGCGGCAATTCACCTTGTTCAAAAGCTGGACTCATCACCATGCCCCTGCGCTTTGGGATTTGCTCAGCGACCGATATATCATGTACGGCGAATGGATGTATGCCAAACACACCATCTTTTACACCGACTTGCCCCATTATTTTTTGGAGTTTGATATTTACGACACACAAGCCGGCGCCTTCCTTTCCACGGCCAAACGGCGGGAATTCTTGGCCAAAGCGCCTTTTATTGTTTCAGTGAGAGTCTTGTATGAAGGCATCGCTGCCAGAAAAAACACCTTACCGGATTGGATCGCTCCTTCCCCGTTCATTGCCACAGACCATATGGAGAAACTGAGGCAACTTGCCGACCGATTGGGACTGCAACCCGAACTGGCTTGGCGGGAAACGGACCCTTCCGGATTGATGGAGGGTTTGTATATAAAAGTGGAAGAGGGCGATTTTGTGCAAGACCGGTACAAGTGGGTGCGTTCCGACTTTTTGCAAACCATCATCGATTCTGAATCCCACTGGATGAACCGGCCACTCATTCCCAACCAATTGCGGAAAGGAGTGAATCTTTTTGATTGATTCCGTGCCATTTAACCGCCAGCAAGCTCTTGATCAATTCCCTTGGTTGCAAGCACTCAGCCACGTGAACCAAGATCCACATTATCATGGGGAAGGCGATGTGCTAACCCACACATGGATGGTGGTGGATGAACTTCGCCGGCTCCCCGCGTGGCAATCCTTGGCGCCGGCTGAGCAATCCTTGTTGCTAAAGGCCGCCTTGTTTCATGATATCGGTAAAGAGGCATGCACAAAGATCGGCGACGACGGCCGCATCCATGCTCCTAATCATGCCAAAGTCGGAGCCCAGATCGTGCGGGAGAAAATGCAGACCCTGCCGCTTCAAGAGCGGGAGATGTTGGTGCAACTCGTCCGACATCACGGCTTGCCACTGTGGTTTTTTGAAAAGCCTGACCCCGAGAAGGCGGTGGTTGGCGCCAGCTGGCAGATCCGCCTCGATTGGGTTGCCATGTTGGCCGAAGCTGATGTGCGCGGGCGAATTTGCCCAGACCAAGCGGAATTATTGGAGCGGATCGCCTATTTCCGCCAATACGCCACCGAACTGGGCTGTTACACACAACCCAAACCCTTCGCCAACAACCATACGCGCTTCCGTTATTTTCGCAGTGACCACCTGCGAATCGACGACGTGCTATATGACGATACTGACTTTGAAGTGATCATGATGTCTGGATTGCCCGGAGCGGGCAAAGACACTTGGATCAGCTTAAATCATCCGGATCTCCCAGTCGTTTCTTTGGATCGCATTCGGCATGAACGCCGCATCCCCCCTACAGCCAATCAGGGGGAAGTGGTTCGCCTTGCCAAAGAAGAGGCCAAATACTTGCTGCGACGAAAACAACCATTTATCTGGAACGCCACCAATCTCACTCGGCATTTGCGAGATCCACTTGTTGATCTATTCGCTTCCTATGGTGCGCATGTTAGCATCGTGTATATCGACGCGCCGCTTACGCTGTTATTGTCCCGCAATCGCAACCGAAAACAGGCCGTTCCTGAAGCAACGATCCGCAAGCTGATGCAAAAGTTAGAAGTTCCTACAGCCGAAGAAGCGCACCAGGTACGGTGGATTGAAAACAAAAAAGCCTGACTCCCTATGGAAGCCAGGCTTCTCTTTCACCCGTTAGCTGGCATAATACTTTAATACCTTTTGCAAGCGGAGCGCAGCTTCAATCGAGCCTTTTACTTTCAGCTTGCCCATCATCACCGCTGTCGTCGCTCCCAGTTTTCCCGTGACAAGCTTCAGCAAATCCTCATCTTTGATCTGCAACGAACAAGTGGGCTCCCATTTGTTTCCTTCGGCCCACTCCGCTTTTCCATCTGCAAACCGCACCTGATACGTCCCACTGGTCACTTCCAACTGATATACATCGTTCAAATGACTGATTCCCGTTGGATCTTGATTGATTTTCTCCGCCAATGAAGTGAAAACCTGGATTAGTTCCACACCTGCCACTCCTTTTTGTCATGATAAATTGATTATAATGCAAAAAAAGCTTTACTTGGCATCTTTCTGGCGAAGCGATATAATGGCTAAAGAACAGACCAGGCTAATTTTAGCCTGTTGGAGCGTGAAAATATGTTCAGTAGTATCGGTTTACCCGGACTTATTGTCATCCTCGTTGTCGCCCTGCTTTTGTTCGGGCCAAAAAAATTGCCCGAATTGGGACGCGCAACTGGACAAACTTTAAAAATGTTCCGCGATGCAGTATCCGGTAAAGACGATTCCAAAGAGAAAAAAGAGGATAAATCATGACGCAAGCTCACCCCAAACGGGTGAGCTTGCTCTCTTTTCTCTCTTCTTCCAGCTTGATGAGCTGAGCGGTATGCAGCCCGCTGATCGCCGCCATCGCTTGATCCCCTCCCGGATACGCTCCAGCTCCTGCATAATACAACCCTTGCCGCTTGCGATCCTTGAGCGGTTGGCGAATCGCCGCGCGAAACCCATGAAAAGCACGTCCATTCAACGCTCCACCATAAGCCCCCGTCATTTCCTGCAAATCAAGGGGACCCAACCACTGCTCTACTTCGATCTGCTCACTCAGCCCTTGCAGACCCCAAACCCGTTCCAGCAAGTACAAAAGTCGCTCGCGGTACAATTCAAACTGGCCCGGCTTCAGCCCGAAGCTGGCTGGCACCTGAGCAGTGACACACAGATTGCAACCTGCGCTGGTGCGATCCGCTTCATACAAACAGGGGTTCCCCACATAAATCAGAGGGGCGTCAGGCCATTCCCGCTGTTCAAACAAATCAATATAGTACCGCTCCATCTCACGCGGATAAAAATAATTATGATAATGCAACACAGGATACGTTTCTTTGCAACCAAGCAAACCCACGACCTGTGAACAGCTGAGTTGCCTCATATCTGGCGTGTATTGCTCATCCTTCAACAACGACACCCTCGTTTGGATGGGATCGATGCAAGACACCACTATGTCTGCCTCCCATTTTTCCCCGCCTGCATCTACACCTGTCACTTTGCGGTCAGACCACAGGATTTCATCCACAGCGCATCCCGTGTGCAACTCCACACCCCGCGACTGCGCCAAGCGCACCAACGCCTCAATCAACCGCTCATTCCCGCCTTCGACGTAAGATACTCCCTGCACCAATTCCAAGTAGGCGAACATCGCCACCACCGCAGGCGCCTTATAGGGGGAAGAGCCAACATAGGTTGCATAACGGTTCATCATCGCCAGCATGCGGGCGTCGTCGAAAAAGCGCCGATGAAAAGCATCCAGCGGCTGCAACAGCTTCATCTTCCATGTCGATTTCACCGCTCCCGGTCGGAGCAGATCTGTCCAACCCACTGTCGGACTGGCTAAGAGCGTTTCTTCCACCCACTCGTATATGGTTTGTGCCGCATACAGATAGTCCAAAAAACCGGTGCGGTTTTCCGGTGAAAATCCCGTCAGTTGATCCGCCATCGCCTCGCCATCTGCAGTTAAATCAACAATCGACTTATTGTAGAAAAAGTGCCGGCTGTTTACTGGCAAGGGAATGAACCGCAGCGAAGGGTCAACCACTGAGCCAGCTTCCCGAAAGATGCGTTCAAACACCCATGGCATCATCATCGGCGCCGGCTCCAAATCAAATTGATACCCTCCTCCCAATTGGATTGCGCGGCACGATCCGCCCACCTTGCTTTCTTTTTCAAACAGGGACACCTTGAAATCCATCGTGGCCAATTTGATCGCCGTCACCAAGCCGGCCAAGCCGCCACCAATGATGATCGCTTTTTTCATTGCTGTGATCGCCCTTTCTTCCATCTTCGCCACCATTGGCTGGCCTGCTTCAGTCCGTCCCGCGCGCGATTCCACTGTTCCGGAAATGATGAGAAGCCCTGCCAAGCCAGCTCGAAACCGGTGAGCCGGTTGGCAATCACCCCTTCACGCATAGCATCCAGTTCTAGCGCCAACTCCCTTTCACAGGCGGCGACCCATTGCCGACGATGGCCTTTGGTAAATGTCTCCGGCAACAATGGATCTGCAAGGCGGATATAGACATCCGGCCGACTTTGGGTAAATGACGTGTAAATCGCCACCGGAACAACTTGTACCTGCCCGCCTGTTTCAAGCAACGACCCCAGCCCCGGCATGAAGCGGATAGGGCGCGCGTCTTGATGGACGGCTTCTCCTTGGCCCAAAATCCACAACGAACGGAACCGCGAGGACAACAGCTCTTTTCCAGATTCCAGCGCTGACCGCCACTCCTGATAATCATCCGGGTCGACTTCGATGAATCCTTGATCTTTCAATAATGAAAAAAAAGGCCACGCCCGCTCTTGCAGCAGGACATAGGCGTCTTGGCGCAGATATGCGTGATTCAGCCACAACACGAACAACGGATCCCACCAATGGCTATGATTCACCAAATATAAGGTGGGGGTAGACACATTGATGCGTTCCGAACAGTTGACATACATCCGCGCAAAATGACGCCGCAACACACATGTCACCATGGCATGCACAAGCGGCGTAAATCGTTTATTTTTCTCTTCCGCAATCATCCGAGTCACTCCTCTGTCCGCATATGACGCCCTTCTTTGGCAATGCCGTCCATGAACACAGTGACTGCCATCTCCGCTAGCCGGCCGATCTCCTCCGCATCTGTTTCCTTGCGGCAATGTTTCGCCAAAGTATCCAACATCCCCAGCCACAATTCCACCAGCATCGGAATCTGCTCGGCCTGCGCACGCACTTCCCCTTGCTCCACCCCCTCTTGAATCAGATCCTGCAACGGCTTCACGATTGCACGATGCAACGTGAGATGCACGCGTTCGGTCAGGTCAGGACGCAGTTGTTCATCCACGTCGCGCATTAGTGGTTGCATCGACATGGAGGCATAGTGGAAAAAGCCCGTCGCCAAACAAATGAGGCGTTGCCGGACACTTCCCCCTTTTGCGATTCCCCGTTGGATATGCGTCCCAGCCAACTCAAGTTTTTTGCACACCACCGCCGCGAACAATGTCTCTTTGTCAGGAAAATAATGATACAGTGTCGGTTTGGTGATGCCCACGGCGTCCGTTATCATACTGATCGAAACGGCGGCATAACCACTTTTTAAAAACAATCCCGCCGCTTCGCATAAAATCTTCTGTTCAGTGTCCATTGTCCCTTCCAAATCTGAGCGCCTTGGCCTACCCGGCGCCCGCTTTACCCGGTCCTTCAATCTCATACCCCTTTTGATTTGAATTTCAATCCATGTACCATCATACCAATCGCGATCAAAAATACAATCAACTTCTTTTAAGCCGATTCTACACGGTTTCTCCCCTTGTTTCCACCCTGTTTTTTCCAACAAAACAATGAAAAAACGCCTCTTCAAGGAGGCGAAACGCGACCGGCTGACGAGCAATCGTTTAAATATTCCAAATTAACATCCCAAAAAAACCCATTTCATTTCAACCAGTCTGCAACTTGAGACAGACGCCGCTCGATTTGATCTAGCTGTTGGTTCATCAAGTTAAACTTCAAATTCATTTCTTTGCGAAGTTCATGCAATTGTTTGGCGATGAGGGCAATATTGGTTTCCACATATTCCATGTTGTAATCAGCATCGTCCGACACATGCGGGCTGGACTCAGGTTGCCGCTTTTGATACGGTCTCTCCCGCAAATAACGGAATACCTCATGCGCGTTTCGCACACCCACTTCATCCAGCTCCTCAGCCAATTGCAATACATATGTACGAACGATTTTATAATTATTTTCGATGAGACAATACTCGAACAACGCGTTGATGACACCATTAGAAAAAGCGTGTGTCTTCTTCAATTCATATACCAGCTGGACCAACTGTTTGGACAAAGGTTGGCCTCCCGTATATTGGCGCAAAAATTCTACCGGTTCGGTATTCTCCATTTTAAGGATTTGTTTGTCAAGTGCTGTCATAAATACCCTCCCGCATCAGATATGTACCCTCATTATATCAAAAATTGCAAAAGAACGATTATAAATTTGAAAGATACGAACATAAATAAAGCCCTGCCCGACACACTGACCGGGCGGGCTCATGTCTTCACAGGCGCTTTTCGCTTCAGGGCTTCCATAATTGATTGGGCTAATTTGTCACTGATGCCGGCTTTGCGGAATTCTTCTAGGCCGGCTTCGCGCATCTTGTCAATCGATCCGAAATGGCGGAACAATTGTTGCTTGCGCTTCGGCCCCACGCCTGGAATATCGTCCAGCTCGGACTTGATCAATTGTTTGCCACGCGTTTGCCGGTGAAAAGTAATTGCAAACCGGTGCACTTCTTCCTGAATACGTTGAATCAGATAAAACGCTTGGCTCCCTTGTTTGATATCTGTTTCTTGCGGCGGATCTCCAAAAAGCAACCTTGCGGTGCGGTGCTTTTCATCCTTGACCATCCCCCCGACCGGAACATAGAGGCCCAGTTCGTTTTCCAACACATCCAAGGCCGCGTTCATCTGCGTTTTGCCTCCGTCGACTAAAATTAAGTCGGGCAACGGCAAATCTTCCTTCAACACGCGCGTGTATCGGCGGCGAATCACTTCCCGCATCGTCTCCACATCATTGGGCGATTGCACGGAGCGGATTTTGTACTTGCGGTATTCTTTCTTCTCTGGTTTCCCATCGATAAAGCAAACCATCGCCGATACGGGATCAACCCCTTGAATGTTGGAGTTGTCAAATGCCTCAATCCGACGTGGCAAACCGATGCCAAGCGCGTCCCCCAATTGGTTGAGCGCTTGAAACGTCTTCTCTTCATCTCTTTCCATCATCTGAAACCGTTCATGCAAAGCAATTTTGGCATTTTCCATCGCCATTTGCACCAAGTTCTTTTTCATGCCTCGTTGCGGAATGGCTACCCGCACCCCGGAAAGCAATTTTGCAATTGTTTCCCAATCCGTTTCTTGCGGCAAGTCTACTTCTTTAGGGAGGGTGGGCGCTTCATGGTAAAATTGCGCGACATAAGACAAAAAATCTTCCTCCGGTTCATGATAGTGGGGAAACACGGAGACATCACGCTCGATCAGCTTTCCTTGCCGCACATAAAAGACCTGTACGCACATCCAGCCTTTCTCCGCGGCGTATCCAAACACATCGCGATCCACATGGTCATTGAGAATGATATTCTGCTTTTGCATCACCGCATCAATGTCTGCCAGCAGATCGCGAATCTCTTTGGCCCGTTCAAACTCCAGATTCTCAGCCGCCTCTTCCATTTTTCTGCGCAGATCCTGCTTTAATTCAGGGTACCCCCCGTTAAGAAAACGGGTCACTTTGCGTATAATATCTTCGTAAGCTTCCGCTTTTACCTCATATTCACACGGCGCTAAGCATTGGCCCATATGGTAGTACAAACATACCCGTTTAGGGATCGTCTGGCACTTGCGCAACGGGAATAAACGATCCAACAACTTCTTAGCTTGCTGGGCGGCTCCGGCATGAGGATACGGACCGAAATACTTCGAACCGTCCTTTTTCACCTTGCGCGTCACTTCCAAGCGGGGATGCCGCTCTTTGGTCAACCGGATGTATGGATAAGATTTGTCATCCTTTAACATCACGTTGTAACGCGGCCGATGCTTTTTGATCAAGTTGCACTCTAAAATCAAGGCTTCCACCGGCGAGCCGGTCACAATATACTCGAAATCGCAAATATCCATGACCAATCGTTGCGTCTTACCGTCATGGCTGCCTGTAAAATAAGAACGAACCCGGTTTTTTAAACTTTTGGCCTTGCCCACATAAATGATTTCCTGATCACGATTTTTCATCAGGTAACACCCAGGTTGATCCGGCAGCAGGGCCAATTTCTCTTTCAGCATTCCCCTCTCCTCCTTTCCGCGCGGCAGTGCTCTGTCCCATGCATACCAACAGCGGCAAAGGACCGCCCCTGTCGCCGTTTTAAGCCTTCCTCCGGCGATGGCTAGGCTATCTTAGCTCGCTAAAGAAGGCCTAATTTATTATATCAATTTGCGGAGCCTGCGGCATGGTGAATCTTGCCTTTGGCCGACCGCTCTGGAACGTTTGGTGAATCTTCCCTTCTCACGATAGACAAATATGTAATTTATGTTTAATATTATTTAGTCTAAAAATATACAAACTGTTCAGGAGGAACCAATGGAACACATAAAAAAACATGGTTTTAAACTGGCCTGGATCCAACTTCTCGGCATGATCGTCCTCTTCGTCATGTACTTGGGGGCCATGCTCGTGTATTATCTGATCTCACTAGCCCTCGGTTTGTCCAACATAATGGCCAATACCAATCCGTTTGAATCGGCAGCGCAACTGGGTACCGGCCTCATCACCCTCAGCATTGTTCTTTATTTGGGCCTGCTGGCGGTCGAAATGATCATCGGCGCCATGTCAACAGGGGCCATTTATGGGATCAGCATTGAAGCAGTGTTTAACAACCGCGTTACTTTAAGCTTGTATTTCCACCACATGTTTCGCCACATCAAGCGCTTAACTCTGTTGTCGCTGACGACATTTCTCCTACTGGTTCCATTCATCATCGCCATCGTGGTGATCTCCGTTATCGCAATCGCAAATCCACACGACGTCGGTGCCATCAGTCTGTCGCTCGCCATCTTAGCGTTCGTGGTGTATAGTTTGTTCATCATCGCCATCACCATCTTCGCCCCCATCATGATCATTCATGAAAAAAAACCAGTATGGGAGTCGATCAAGCTATCGGCAAAGTTGTGGGGACGCGCCTTCGGCAGATCCCTTAGTGCCGTGCTATCCGCTTTTTTCATCACCTTACTCATCGTCCTAGGGTACTTATTGCTCATGCTGTGCTTCGCTCTTCTCACGGGCGTCTCTTTCGGTAACGGCTTGAACGGCTTGGGCTCCATGTCAATGATCTTTTTGGTGATTTTCTGGATTTTCTTCTTTATCTTCATCCTTCCTTTAGCATCGGTCAGCTTCTATCTGATCTTGATCGGTCGTTATAAAAAACGTCTGCGTCCTGTCCTATTCCCAGCGCAAAAACAAGAGGCACCAGCGGAAGCGCAATCCGGTGAGGAAAAACCGGCAGATGCCAACGAACAGTCCAACCAACCTTCAGACATGTAAAAAGGCCTTGGCATTACGCCAGGCCTTTTTTCTTGCTTTTACAGGTGTTCCTTCACCCAAGCAACCAATTGCTCTTTTGGTTGAACACCCAACGCTTTGTCTACCGCTTTCCCGTTTTTGAAAATCATCAGGGTCGGAATCGACATGATGCCAAATTGGCCAGCAGATTCTGGGCTGTTGTCCACGTTTACTTTCACGATTTTCACTTGCTCGCCGATCTCCGCATCGACTTCTTCCAAGATGGGAGCCAGTTGGCGGCATGGGCCGCACCACGGAGCCCAAAAATCGACCAAGACGACACCAGCGTCCGGGCTTTGGACTTCTTTATCGAATGTTTGATCCGTAATTTCCACAATCGCCACGGTCAAACCCTCCTTCTATGTGCCTATGTAACAGGTTCTTTGCTAGTATACCACTTCATCAAAAAAAGTTCCAAGCGTTTCGTCTCACGAAATGAAAAGAAGAGCACAACGGTGTGCCCTTCTCGTCTTCACCCAAAATCACTTTTTCATTTACGCTTGATCCGCAAGCAACTTCTTCAGCTCTTCGGTCAACAGCGGCACAACTTCAAACAGATCGCCGACAATGCCGTAATCGGCTACTTGGAAGATCGGCGCTTCAGGGTCTTTGTTGATGGCGACGATCACTTTGGAGTTGGACATCCCCGCCAAGTGCTGAATCGCTCCGGAGATACCGCAGGCGATATATAGGTCAGGGGTGACCACCTTACCTGTTTGCCCGATTTGCAAAGCGTAGTCGCAGTATCCTGAGTCACAAGCCCCGCGTGAAGCGCCCACAGCGCCGCCCAAGAGGTTGGCCAGCTCTTGCAACGGTTTGAATCCGTCTGCGCTTTTCACACCGCGTCCGCCGGAAACGATGACGCGCGCTTCGGACAGATCCACCCCGTCAGTTGATTTTTTCACCATGTCTTTGATCAGTGTGCGCAGGGAATCTGCTGCAAACGTTACGGTCACCTCTTCGACGTTCGCTTGACGAGAAGCGTCGGGTTCTCCTGCAGGAATGTTGTTGGGACGCAAGGTAGCAAAAACGGTACCCTCAGTGAACACCTTTTTGACGAACGCTTTGCCGGCATAAATCGGACGGGTGAAAACGATTTTGTCCCCATCCAACTCCACCTGCGTGCAGTCGGAGACGAGCCCTAAGCCAAGACGCGCGGCCAGGCGAGGGCTAACATCTTTGCCCACGGCCGTGTGACCAGTGAAGATCACATCCGGCTTCACTTCTTCGATCACTTTTTTGTACGCTTGGAAGTAAGCATCCGTCGTATATTGATCCAACTCTTTGTTCAACACGACAACCACTTTGTCCGCACCGTGTTCAGCAAGGGTGCCGGCCAAGTCCTTAGCTCCTGATCCCAACACCGCCGCCGTCACTGTTCCTCCCGCCGAGACTGTGCGTGCCGCTGCCAGCGCTTCCAAGCTAACATTGCGGAGTTTGCCCTCACGAACATCAGCCAGTACCAATACGTGTTTGCCCATGTTTCGCTCCTCCTCGCCGTTAGATCACTTTAGCTTCCGAATGTAATAATTGCACCAGTTCTTTCACTTGATCAGGAATGTCCCCTTGCAACACTTTGCCCGCTTCTTTCTTAGGCGGCAAGAAGATTTCAGTGATCTCCGTTTTGGCTTTGATGTCTTCTTCATCCAAGTCGAGATCATCCAACTCCAAGCGCGTAAGCGGTTTCTTTTTGGCTTTCATGATGCCTGGCAGGGATGGATAACGAGGGTCGTTCAATCCTTGCTGTGCCGTCACAAGCAATGGCAACTTGGTCTCAATGATTTCCAAGTCCCCTTCCACGTCTTTCTCCACTGTCACCTTATCGCCATCCACTTCCAGTTTCACAATCGTTGAAACATGGGGGATCTCCAATAGTTCTGCCAATCGGGGCCCCACTTGGGAAGAGCCGTCATCCACCGCCATCGACCCACACAAGATCAGATCGTATTCCAAGTCTTCCTCTTCGATCGTCGCATGCAGGATTTTTGCGATAGTGTGTTCATCAACGGCGTCGTCCAATTCTTCGATGTCGACAATCACGCCTTTGTCAGCTCCCATCGCCATCGCCGTGCGCAACGCCTGCTCGGCGCGATCTGGCCCGATGGTCAACACCGTCACTTCGCCACCGTGTTTTTCTTTTAGGCGAATCGCTTCTTCTACTGCATACTCATCGTAAGGGTTGATGACGAATTCCACACCCTCTTCGCTGATGCGGCCATTTTCAATGGTGATCCGCTCTTCGGTGTCAAACGTTTGTTTCAAACATACGAGGATATTCATGCGGCTTCCCTCCTAAGCGTTTGCATCATTTCGTTGGCTTCCCATCCCATTGACAAATAAGCGATGCAATTCATCCACTTGGTCCATCAACCGATACTTGTGATCCTTCATGATCCAAGATGTGACGGTCTCATCCAACGTGCCGAAAATCATCCTGCGCGTGATCCGCACATCGAGATCCTGGCGAAACACACCTTCTCGCATCCCTTTTTCGACAATGCCGTCGATTACATCCAAATACCGTTTGAGAATTTCCCCAATCCCTTTGCGTACTTCAGGATTGGATTGCCTCAGCTCAATCTGCGTGACAATCGCCAGTTGATGATCCTTTTCCAGATGCTCAAAATGCAAGCAGATCAGTTTGTACAACTGGTCGACAGCTGAATCGACTTGAGCCAGTTCCTCTTCTGCCCGGCTGATAAATGCTCCCATCTTCTCACTGAACAAGGAGATGAGCACGTCATCTTTATTTTCGAAGTAGAGATAAATGGTACCATCCGCCACCTTGGCTTCACGGGCAATTTTGGACACCTGGGCGTTATGATAGCCGTATTCGGCGATCACGCGAGTTGCCGCATCAATAATCGCTTCATACTTTTCTCCTGTCCGTTTAGCCATGGTCATGTTCCCCTCTGCCTTATCACTGAATGACTATTCATTCAATTTCAAGTGTAGTATGACATTATTCAATTGTCAATGTATTTTTATACTTTTGATGTCGACTTTACCGATCAACTCTTCATTACGCTCCTTCGTTCTTGTTTTTTTGCATTTCTTCATCCAATAATACCCTTCTTAATACTTTTCCGATTGTCGATTTTGGTAATTCTTTTCGAAATTCGACTAGTCGCGGAATTTTATAGCTGGCCAAGCGCTCCCGGCAAAACTTTTCCAACTCTTTTTCAGACAATTGCATGCCTTCTTTTAACACGATATACGCTTTGACCGTCTCTCCCCGGTAAGGATCGGGCACACCGACCACTGCTGCTTCCTGAATGGCGGGATGCTCAAACAGCACTTCTTCCACCTCGCGCGGATAGATGTTGAATCCACCGGCGATGATCATGTCTTTCTTGCGGTCAATGATATAAAAATATCCGTCTTCATCCATCTTGGCAATATCTCCTGTACACAACCACCCGTCAACCAACACTTTGGCCGTCTCTTCCGGACGCTTCCAATACCCTTTCATCACTTGGGGCCCTTTCACTTGCAACTCCCCTGCTTGGCCCGGTGGCAGCACTTCCCCCGTTTCCAAATCCACAATGCGCGCCTCCGTGTCCGGCCACGGCAACCCGATCGTCCCGCTTTTGGTTCGCTCCCAGATCAAGTTGGCATGGGTGACAGGGGAAGATTCGGTCATGCCGTACCCCTCGATCAACAAGCCACCCGTCAACGCTTCAAACTGCTCTTGCACTTCGATTGGCAATGGAGCCGAACCGCTCAGACAGGCGTTGATGGAAGATAGGTCATACTTTTTGATATCGGGGTGGTTGATCAATCCCACATACATCGTGGGCGCCCCTGGAAAATACGATGGGCGGTGTTCCGTAATCAGCTTAAGAATCAAGTCGCGATCAAACTTGGGCACAAGGATCATCGTTGCCGCCAAGCGCACCGCAAAGTTCATCACCACTGTCATCCCATACACATGGAAAAAGGGAAGCGCTCCCAAAATCGTGTCTGCACCCCGTTGCGCTTGGTACATCCACGCCTCCGCTTGACAGCAGTTCACCACCAAGTTGCGATGGGTCAACATCGCGCCTTTGGCAAGTCCGGTCGTCCCTCCGGTGTACTGCAACAACGCCACGTCGTCTCCGGAGTCATATGGAGTCTCCACCGGACTAGACGGGGCTTGAGCCATGATCTTTTTCAATTTGAACACGCCAGGCGCTTCTGGAATCTCCACATGCGTGTTGTCAAAACGGCTCTTAAGCTGGAACAACCAGTTCTTCGGAAACGGCAAATAGTCAGAAATACTCGTAACTATCGCATGTTTCAGTTTTGTTTGCGCTTTCACTTCACTGACTCGAGGATACACCATATCCAAACAAATGAGGGTCTCCACTTCTGCATCATTCAATTGGTGCTCGAGCTCCCGCTTCATGTAAAGCGGATTAAATTGCACCACGATACCGCCTGCAAACAGTGCGGCGTAATAAGCGATGACGGCTTGTGGTGAGTTGGGCAACATGATGCCGATCCGCTCTCCCCTTGAGATCCCCAGCGACTTCAACGCATGTGCGAGGCGGTAGGAATCTTCCAACACCTGGCGATATGTCATCCGTTTTCCCAGGAAGAAAATCGCGTCACGCTCCGGATAGTCGCGAGCGGCGTCCACCAAAAACTGCGTCAATGGAACATCCGGGTAATTCAGATGATGGGGCACTTGTGGCGGGTAATGTTTAAGCCACACTTTTTCCGTATCGGCCATCAGAACTCCTCCTCTTTTCGACTGAACAGTCATTCAATTTAGCGGTGCGATTATTAAGAATTAACACTATGATCACTATAGATTATTTTATCTAATTTTTGACCATTTTTAAATACATATAAAAAAATCCCTGTGATTTTTCACAAGGATCATTTCATTTGCGGTCAGGATCTTGGGGTGACAGCACGCGCGGCCGCTTCGTCTTGTTGGGCATCGGCGTCCGAACGAGCACATCCCACATCGCTTTACCATTAAAAGGAATCAACGGCCACAGGTAAGGCGTTTGCAATACTTCGACGCGCATCAGCCAAACAAACCAGAACAAAATGCTGCCAACAAAGCCGATCCATCCGAATAATGCCGTCATCGTCAAAAAATAGAGCCGCGACAGCTTATTGGCCAACCCCAATTCATAACTTGGGGAAGCAAACGTACCAATCGCTGAAATGGCCACATACAAGATGACTTCCGAAGTGAATAGCCCCACTTGCACCGCGGTCTCCCCCAACAAAATCCCGGCGACCAAGCCCATGGCCGTAGCCAGCGGTGACGGGGTGTGAATCGAAGCCATCCTCAACACTTCTACACCGATATCGGCAATCAATATTTGTAAAAACAAAGGAATCGCAGCCTTCTTGTCCGGCCCGATCACCGCGAGCTCGGCGGGGAACAGTTCGGGTTGAGTGGCGATCAGATACCACAAAGGCAACAAAAACAGGGAAGCCAGCAAGGCCAACAACCTTGTCCAACGCAAAAACGCCCCGACCACAGGCTGTTGGCGGTATTCTTCCGCATGTTGCACATGATGAAACATGGTGATAGGGGTAATCATGACACTGGGAGAAGTGTCCACATAGATCAGCACATGTCCTTCCAACAAGTGTACCGCCGCCACGTCTGGCCGTTCCGTGTAACGAACCATCGGATACGGATTCCAATACCGCTTGAACAGGTATTCTTCCAAGCTTTTCTCCGCCATCGGCAGACTGTCTGTTTTCACTTTACCGATGGCCCGCCGCACCTCTTCCACAACCTCCGGATCGACGATATCTTTCACATAAGCGATGCACACATCGGTCCGCGACCGCGTCCCCACTTGCATATATTCCATCCGCAAGCTGGGATCGCGCAGATGACGGCGTGTTAACGCCGTATTGAAGATGATCGTCTCTACAAACCCGTCGCGCGCCCCCCTGACTACCCGCTCGATATCCGGCTCTTCTGGACCGCGGGCCGGATAGGTGCGGGCGTCGATGATGATCGCGGTCGCTTCCCCTTCCACCAACAACACCGTAGGGCCTGACAACACCGCGTTCACTGCTTTTTCTAGCTCATCCGTCGTCTCTACTTCGATGTAGGCGATTTCCGTATTTACCAACTTCTCAATCGCATCAACGCGCATATCCCTGGGGCTCAATCGGGCCAATTGCTCCATGATGCGATTGAGGATATCGTCCTTGGCAAACCCGTCCACAAAATAAAATGCGCACGCTTTGCCCCCGTATTCCGTTCGGCGGCAAATCATATCAAAACTCTCATTAACCCCCAATATTTCATTTAACCAGCGCACATTGGTTTCCAAATCAACGGTCAATTTGGCTGTTTGCCACCAAGGCTTTTGCTGTTGTTCGGCCATCGGCACCACCTGCTTTAACACTGATGGTTCCATTATGGTCATAATTGAAAGCCGGCAAACAAAAAAGGTGCGGGCGTCCATTCCCTCAATGGAGAATTTCCACCCGCACCCTGCGGATAGCAAGCATCCTTACCAATTCCCGCGTCAATTCTTGGCCCATTTGCTCCTGTTCGGCGGCCACAGCTGTTCAAACAAAATGCAGATAACGGTTCCCACCAACAATCCATTGCTGAAAAAGGACTGCAACACGGAAGGCATGGATAGGAATAGTGAAGCCGGCAAAAACATCATCCCGGCTCCCAGCGACAGCGTCAAACCCAATATGCGTGTTCGCCTTGGATCAAGTGGCTCTTTTAACACACCGTGCAATCCCAATCCGAACATCTGGCCAAACGATGCCAATAAAGCGGCGTAAGCGATCGGCCCTGGCAACTTGGACAAAAATCCGATTACCACCGGAATCAACGCCACCCCGGCCAATGCCAAACAAGCGGTCAAGAAAGGCCCCCTGCGCTTTTGGCCGGTCATTTCCACAAAGCCAGCCGCCACCGTCAAGGGAACCATCCCCACAGTGGAGAACAGCGCCGACAGGATGGTGGCCACTCCCGACCAGACCCCTGCCCGAGTCAGCACACTTGGCGAAACCTTCGTTTCCCCTGTCAATACCTGCTGCATCGCGTTCGTGCTAGCAATCAGATTGGACAGCAAGATCAAGGCGACCACGATAGCAGATACCGCCATACCCGGCTCAAAAATAGGCCCGCCCCAAGCCAAAAATTCAGGCAGGGTGAAAAAACCGCTATGGGTGACCGAATTGCTTTGATAGCCCAAGGCCGTAAATCCGGCCCAGCCAACCACAATCCCGATCAACACGGCATAGCTACGCATCCAGCCTTTGCCCCACGTAGTGAAACATAAGACCAACACAAACACCACTAAGGACACGCCGACGAGATCCCAGCGAACCGTTCCGCTCGCCGTTCGGATATCCATCATTCCACGCAAGAAAACGCCGCTCAATTGAATGGCTAGTAACATAAGGAAAGAACCCGTCACCAATGGCGTAAATATCCCTAACATCTTTGGGATTAAGCGCAACCCGGCCAAGAGCAAGATCAATAGCCCAGCGATGATCATGCCGCCAACCATGACACGCAACACCTCTTCGGGCTGCTGACCCGTGTTGGCCGCCAACTCTCCCATGATGACAAAAATACCGAGCCAAATTCCGGCCGGCCCGTCTGATAGCGGAAAACGGTGACCCAACCAGCCTTGTAAAAATGACGTCAGTCCTATCACAAAAAAAGTACGTTGCATCAACCCGGCGACTTCCTCCGGCGGCAAATGATAAATTTGCCCGATGACAATCGGCAAGGACAGCGCATTGGCGAGCAAAAAAATAAACCATTGCGCCGTGGTGAAACCGAAGGAAAACCAACTTGTCTGTCTCATGGCAGTACCATACCCTTCTAACCTAGCTATCACTGTTATCTCACAACTCTTTCGATTATAGAAACAATATCGCGGGAAATCCACCCTTTTTTCTTTTCACCCGCTCTGCCCCTGTCGCATCGAGATGAGCTAAGTGATGACACCCGCTTCCCTTTTCAATGACTACGCTTTCGCCTAAAATGAATAAGGTTGGGCAAAGATACCCCTAGAGGCGATACAAAGGAGTTGGCATATGAATTACGATGTCATCGTGATCGGCGGTGGACCGGCAGGCTTGATGGCCAGCGCCGCGGCCGGAATGCACGGCGCCCGCGTCCTGCTCTTGGACAAAGGCGAAAAACTCGGTAAAAAACTGGCTATCTCGGGAGGCGGCCGGTGCAATGTCACCAATATCAAAGAGATTGACGAATTAATCCAGAACATTCCCGGCAACGGACGGTTTTTATACAGTGTTTTCTCCGTCTTCAACAATCGCGATCTCATGCATTTTTTTGAAGACCTTGGCGTGGCCTTGAAAGAAGAAGACAATGGGCGGATGTTTCCCGTGACTGACAGCGCCAAAACCGTGGTACAAGCCCTGGTGAAAAAAGTGAAAATGGTCGGAACAACGATCCGCGTAAATACGCCCGTCAAACGGGTGCTTTATGAAAACGACCGGGTCGTTGGCGTCGAAACGCAAGACAAGGAAAGAATCTATGCGCCATCGGTCATTGTGGCAACAGGGGGAAAGGCGGCTTCCCACACCGGTTCCAGCGGGGATGGTTACGCCTGGGCGGAAGCGGCTGGTCATACGATCACCGAACTGTTTCCCACCGAAGTCCCCCTCACGTCATCCGAAGCACTGATCAAGCAACGGACCCTGCAAGGCTTGTCCCTGCGAGATGTGGCACTTAGCGTGCTCAATCCCAAAGGTAAGAAAATCATCGAACACCGCGGAGACATGCTATTCACCCATTTCGGCCTGTCCGGCCCTATCGCGCTAAGATGCAGTCAGTTTGTCGTCAAGCAGTTGAAGAAAACGGGCGCACGCACGATTCCCGTGGCCATTGACTTATTCCCCGACCAAAAAGCGGGACCGTGGGAAGAAAAGCTGTGGGCAGAAATGAAAACCAATCCAAAGAAAGCCGTGCGAAACATCTTAAAGCCCCTGATCCCTGAACGCATGGTTCCTGTCTTGATGAATCGGGCGCAGATCGACGAAGATCTAAATGCCGCCAATCTTTCCCGGGAACAATTGCACCGATTGTGCCAAGAGGCCAAACAATTCATTATTGAAGTGAATGGCACACTGCCTTTGGAAAAAGCATTTGTTACTGGCGGTGGCGTGCATGTGAAAGAAATCGATCCCAAATCGATGCAGTCGAAACGGATGGCCGGTTTGTATTTTTGCGGCGAGATTCTGGACATTCACGGATACACCGGCGGCTACAATATCACTGCGGCTTCTTGCACCGGCTATGTGGCAGGCAAAAGCGCGGCCGAGCAGGCGGTCAGGAATTGATCTTGTTGCCCCACTTTACGAACGAAATCGGCACTCTTTTTAGTTGACAAACCCGGCGTCAATAAAAACGCCGGGTCAAGCAATGCATAGATTCTCTCTCAGAGAAAATACTATGGTCAATCATTGTCGTCCTGTGGAAAGGGGTAGCCGTGTTAGCATGAGCATATTAAATTGGACTTTGTTGATCATCTTTATTTCCATTCCTTTTGTGGCTATCGCATGGTGGCAAATCAAAGCCAGCAAAGCGAATAAACAAAAATGACGGCAGCGCAAACACATCTTTTTTTACATTTAAAATGAATATCTTTCGATTTTTTTAATGAATGATTAATTAATTTAAATTAATCATTCACTTCAAACATTTATTCACCCAACATGCTAGAATAAAACGGGGGCGCGGTTAAGCCCCCGTTTTATTCTACAGGAGGGATGGCAATGTTTCATATCTTACGTCAACTTATACTCGCCTTCTTACTGGTCTTCTCCGTCATGCTGCCTGTCCAAGCAGAAGCCGGGGTGCCTGAACAGCAAACTGTCAGCATCGAATCATGGCCTGTTGTGACCATCACCGGTACAATTCAATCTCTACCCGGATATGACTCCGACGGGGAGCACCAATACGCACTGATCAGCAACGTCCGCCGCGTCAGTGGATCTGTATCTGTACCTAGCACAATCTTCGCGTCCATCCGGATCGATGAGCGGGGAACGGAAGGAGCCCTTCCCTTGCGCGTCGGTTCTTCCATCCAAATCAAAGGGGAATTCATCCCTGAAGATGAGGCTTACAAAACACCGGAAAACTGCTGTTACGCCGTGATCCATTTCACACATGATCCTGTCGGATACGTATATTACAATGGCGTCTATTACAGATGATTGCCCTTCCCATGTGATAGCGCACCTGATCCGTGGCAAGCGTACATTTGCCGCAGATCAGGTCTTTTTTATGCCCTGAATCCATGTTTTCCCGCCACGTATGGGAATATAATGTGAAGCAAGCCCCATTCCACAAAACCCACTTCACAACGTAACAATGTTATGTTACACTATCGACAAAGGAGGGTGCCGCGATGGAGCAGGAACTCATTTCCAAAAAGGACCTACTGGAGCTGACCGGAATCTCTTATGGCCAGCTTTACCGATGGAAGCGCAAAAACCTCATTCCCGAAGAATGGTTTATTCGCAAATCGACTTACACCGGGCAAGAAACTTTCTTTCCCAAAGAGCAAATCCTCGATCGGGTAGAGAAAATCAAAAACCTGAAAGATGATCTCTCTCTGGATGAGATTGCCGGCATGTTCTCCACCGTTCCAATAACCACCGCGCTGGAGAGACACGAATTAATCGAACGTAACATTGTTTCGAATATTGCTCTGAAATTGTACACGCAACAGTTTGCTGAGCAACAACGCTTCACATTTAAAGAAGTTCTCCACATCTACATTCTCGACAAATTGCTCTCCAAAGGAGACATCAACCTGGAGGAAGGAAAGACGCTCCTCCAACTGTTGCACGACCACTTTGGGAAAGTGGAGCAAGCCGGTGGGCAACTAATCTTCATTCGCAAAATGGGTGTCACTTCATTTATTCTGGCCCAATCAGGAGACATCTATTTTGAAGAAGGCGTCCGCGTGGTATTCACCATGAATCTGTTGACCTGCATTGAAGAATGCAAATTGAAATGGCATGGAGGCGAGTCGCATGGATAAAGAAAACCGCCGTGATTTGACTATCTCTGGTACCGGAAGCGCCAATGGCGGCGTATACGACCGTTTAAGCATTAATGGCGAGGGACGCATCCACGGCGATGTGGACTGCAACAGCATCAAAGCTTACGGCGTGACCACATTTAAAGGCAACATCAAAGCCGAACGGTTTGACATCGTGGGGGAAACCACAGTCAAGGGCGAGGTACACACCGATGAAATGAAAGTGAAAGGGCAAGCGCACATACACGGGCAAGCGCATTGCCAAGAGCTGACAGTGATCGGGTCTGCCACTGTCAACGGCAATCTGACCGGTGAAGAAATTGAAATCAAAGGCGGTGCCACCGTCAATGGGGATTGCTCTGCAGAATCGTTCCAAGCGCGCGGAGGGTTCACCATCGATGGCCTACTTAACGCGGGGCTAATCCACGTGCGGCTATATGGCAAATGCCAAGCAAGGGAAATCGGCGGGGAAACGATCCGCGTCGAGAAAGACGGATTGGATTTCTCCCTTGTCAAATGGCTTAAGTCCATCCTCCACTACACCAATGAACTGGTCGCCGACACCATCGAAGGCGATGATATTTACCTGGAGAAAACCAAAGCCAAAGTCGTACGCGGCAACAACGTCCTCATCGGTCCCGGTTGTGAGATCGAACTTGTGGAATACAAAAATCACTTTGAACAAAAAGGAGATTCGATCGTAAAAGAACACAATCAGGTCTGAGGTTCCCCGCCAGGCATCCGCCCCAAACGGCGGATGTTTTTTTGTAAATCCGGAGAGTGAATAACAAATCATTTTTTTAAACAATTTTTAAAAAACCGCAAAATAGGATCAAAAAAGACTCAGATACACATTTTTTAATTATTTATTTCAAATTATATAAACTTTGCGATTTAATGCGAAAAAACGCTAGACAAATCATTATCAAAAAAATAAGATTAAAGCAAAGAGGTGATCACAGTGAACGTGAATGACTTAAAAACATTGGGTGAAGCCTTGCGAAAGATACGCAAAGAAAAAGGCTTGCGCTTAAAAGACTTGGAGGATGAGCATATCTCTTTTGCCACCATCAGCAGTATTGAGCGAGGCATTCCGACGGTTAAACCTCAAAACCGCGAATACTATTGTAAAAAACTTGGATTTAACATCGAAGACATTCCCCAATTGATCCATCGCGAACAAAGGGAACACAAGCAATTGGAAAACTTGCTCTTCCTTATAGAAACATGTATCAACCTTGATTGCGATGGCGCATTGGAGCGGCTTCGCTTTCTGCAAAAGCATACCCAAGGCGGGTATATGGATATCATTCTGTATCTGAAAGGCTTGTGTTACGTTAAGAAAAACAACTTAAAAACGGCTGAGAAGTTTTTCAAACAATCCATCCAACATATTAACTCTAAGCCGTTCTTATCCAACAGCAATATTAAAGCCGCCTGTTACAAGGAATTGGGTCGCATTTATTATCAACGGGACAACTCGCTCCAACAAGCGCTTGAATATACCAACAAAGGCTTGGCCGCATATAATGAAAATGCCGACCGCCAAGAAATCAAATATTTCTTGATGATCGACAAAGTGTCTTTCCTAGAAAAACAATATCGCATTGATGAAGCTTTGCAGACTCTGGATGAACTGTGGAACTCCATCCAAGATATCAACAGTTTGGAAGTAAAGCTCAATATGTATGAGTTGAAGGCGACGCTGCTCAATCAGAAGAAAAAATACGAAAAAGCGTTGCAATATGCCAAAGAAGGATTATTTATCGCCCGTGAAAACGGAACCCATGAAAAAGGAGTTGAGCTACTCACTGTTTGGGGGAATATCCTGCAAAACGCGGATGACTATATGACCGCCGAAAATTGTTACAATCTGGCTCTCCGCCTTGAAGGAAAACTCAAGGACAAAAAATATGTGTTAGTCTCCACCCATACGCAACTCGGGAAACTGTACAGCAAAATGAAAAAATACGATCAATCATATGAACAGCTGACCACAGCGGTAGCCAAAGGCCGCAAATACAACGACGCCCATCGCTTCTGCGAATCACTGGTCGCTCTAGGTGATTACTATCTTGAGACAGGGAAACACCAGGAAGCCATTCAACCCTATGACGAAGCATTAACTATCACCAACCAATATTCCTTCCAACGCCTGAAAGAACGAATCTTACTCAACTTATCTGAGTGTTGGAAAAACATCGGCAACAATGAGAAGTACATTTCACTCCTCGTAGAGTTGCAATCCGAACTTCGGTTGCGCGAACAGGAAGTAGCACAAGCCTGACTCACAAACCCGTAATCTCTTTCTCAAGCGGCGTCAGATGACCGCGTTTTCCATACGCCACCATGCGCAAATACTCACCGTACACCACCGCTCGGTGCGCCAACACTCGCGACCATCCCCAAGATGTTACAGGAATCTTGCCGATGGTCGTGAGTGCTGGGTAAGCTGCGAGGGTGATCCGCTCCGGCAGATGCCTCGTCAAGGTACGATGCTGCCTGCCCACAGCATACGCTTTGCTGACAAATAAAATCGTCGAAAGGCGACTCACGTCGACTCGTTGCAGTCCAAACCGGACATTTTCCAATGAATTGGCCGATTGATCTTCCCAGACCATCTTCTCTTTAGGAACCCCCAACTCCACCAACTTGTCACGAATCACCTGCGCTTCCGGCGTTCTTCCATAGGTCCAAGTGTGGTGTCGCGTGGCATTTTCCTTATACCCCCCAGTGATCAAAACCTGCTTGATGATCCCTTGCTGATAGGCGTGTGCCGCCGTTATCCAGATTTCTGGATGAGAGCCCCCAAAAACAAACAACAAATCATAACACGGCACTGTGCGCTCGGTCAGATCAGGCCTGAAGACAAGCTCTGTCAACGCCCGGATTTGTGCCGCACTGAGCGGAGGAACGCTGGGGAATTTCGGAATGCTCATCTCATCGCCTCCTCATCGCCGTCTGCCCAATTCATCTCCCCCTTTTCCCCTCTCCCCTTTCGCTCAAACCCTCTTGTCACGCATGAAGGGAATCACGCCATTTTATGTTATAATTTCGTGTATCTAGGTTTTGAGGAGGACAAGCATGGTTTCACTGCCAGAAGACTACTTGAAGCAGATGCGTGCATTGCTTCAGGAGGAATACGAAACGTTTATCCATACATATGAAGAAGCGCCCACCCGTAGCCTGCGCGTCAACACGCTTAAACTATCCCCCGCGCAATTGGCTGAACGTGTCGCTTTTCATCTGCAACCGATTCCCTGGTGCAGGGAAGCCTTTTATTATGATCATGAGCAGGACCGACCGGGCAAGCATGTCTACCATGCCGCTGGCCTTTACTACATTCAAGATGCCAGTGCGATGTCGCCGGCAGAGGCGCTTGCGCCACAGCCCGGTGAAACGGTATTGGATCTGTGTGCCGCCCCCGGCGGAAAGACAACGCAAATCGCGGCGAAGATGCAAGGCCAGGGTCTCCTCGTCGCCAATGAGATCGATGGTAAACGGATCAAGGCGTTGGTGGAGAACCTCGAACGATGCGGGGTGACTAACGCGGTAGTACTAAATGAAAACCCGTTGCGTTTGACCGATCGTTTCGCTGGCTTTTTTGACCGCATCTTAATCGACGCGCCCTGTTCGGGGGAAGGGATGTTCCGCAAAGACAAAGATGCCCGTGAACGCTGGAGTGTGCGGGCCACAAAAAAATGCGCTGATCTCCAGTTAGAAATCGTGTCCGCCGCCGCCCCTATGCTGAAACCCGGCGGAAGGTTGGTCTACTCTACCTGCACCTTCAATCCGCAAGAAAACGAGCAGTTGCTGGTTCGCTTCCTGATGAAGCACCCTGAGTTCCGCTTGGTGCCGGTGCCGCAAGCGGAGCATTATCAGCCGGGACGACCCGATTGGACTACTTCCGCCGACCCCGAATTGAGCAAAGCAGCTCGGCTCTGGCCGCATCACTTGCGGGGGGAAGGACATTTTGTGGCCGTCTTGGAAAAAGACCCCGACGCGGAGGAAAGCAAGCAACGGCCCGGCAAATTTCCGCCCGTCCATGCGCAAGCTAAAAAGCTTTGGCAACAATTTGCCGCAGAGACATTTCGCGAACCCGATCACATACAAGGTCAGTTAACCCTGTACGGCGAACATCTGTATTTAGTTCCTGACGAACTGCCTTCCTTGAAAGGATTAAAAGTGGAGCGACCGGGACGTTACTTGGGTCAAGTCAAGAAGAGTCATTTTGCTCCTTCCCACGCCTTGGCCTTATCCGTTTGGCCGGATCAAGTAACGCAAACAGTCAATTTCAACGCAGACGATCCTAACCTGTTGCTGTATCTACAGGGAGAGGCATTGCCAGTTTCGCGGAAAAAAGGCTGGACCTTGGTCAGTGTTGACGGTTTTGGACTCGGCTGGGGAAAAGTGTCGGGCGGTCTCTTAAAAAACCATTACCCCAAATGGTTACGCTGGGATAAATATTAATATCATGAGCAAGAGAAGTGACAAGGCATTTGCGTCCGGATGCAACCAACACGCAAATGCCTTGTATAAAATGCTTCTACGATTAGGACTTGTCCACGTCGGTATTGATTAAGCGTACCTCAGGCCAGCCCCTGTATCTCCTTTTGCACAGCCATCAATTTATCCGGATTGACAACCATGTAGATCGCCTTGATGCGCTCCTCTTGCATGTGAAACGAAAGGACACAAAAAACCTGATTGCCATCTAGCGCAACGATGCCTGGTTGCCCGTTGACGTTGCGCATCTGGAATGACGCCCCCGCCGGCACCTTGGGCAAGGTTCCAGCAAAGAAACGAATAATGCGGTCCATGCCCAAGATCGGATGGATCGCCGCTCTGACCTTACCACCGCCATCGGTGATCAGGGTCACATCTGTCGACAGCAGATCCAACAATTGATTCACATTTCCGATTGATAGCGCCTGGATAAACTGTTCAACCACTGTCCCCGCCTTCTCATGCATTTCCCCACCATTTGCAGGGACGCCATGGATGCTTCGTTTAGCTCGGCTGAAGATTTGCCGGCAATTCACACTGCTTTTGTTTACAATCTCCGCTATTTCATCGTAATCAAACTGCAAAACCTCCCGCAACAAAAACACAACGCGTTCCGTCCAAGATAGCTGCTGCAACAGCAATAGATAGGCTGTGGAAATCGTCTCTTTCTGCACATACTGTTCCGAAAGCTCATCTGGATTTCTATCTGTAATGATCGGCTCCGGCAACCACGGACCGACATATACCTCACGCTGTTTGCGGGCTGATTTGAGCAAGTCGATGCAACGATGGGTCACTATTTTGCACAAATAAGATTTTGGATTGCGCACATGGGCTGACGGGATTTCATTCAAGGAAATAAACGCTTCCTGTACAATGTCTTCCGCATCCATCATGCTACCCAACATGCGGTATGCCAGTGATATAAGCAAAGGCTTCGTTTCTGCGTACAGTTTCTCTGTTTCCATCAGTATGGGCTGACCCCGCTTTCGTCATGGTTTATAGCAAATTCCTGAATGATGCGAAGAGCTGCCCTTTTCCCGCTGGCCAGCGCCGCATCCGCCAACATCTCTCCATGCCCGCACCCATCGCCCGCGATGTACAAGCCACGCATTTCAGGAACTTCCGGTCCGGGGAATGATGTTTTATCCACCGTGACCGAGTCATGTACAACGGTCATGTTTGGTAGGAATTGCCGAGCGACAACTTCCTTTCGCCACTGGGGATGAAGAAGGTCCATGACCTGCTCTAAATGTCTTTCATCCTCGCTGGGGTTGCCAGGCTCCGCACCGAGATACTTGACGAGATGCACCACCGTGATGCCGTCTTCGCTCAACCTGGAAGCCGCGGAATGATTCGTGAAAAAGACAGGCTGGTCGATGCCGATAACAAAATGATGCTTGGGATTGGGCAACCTCTTAAGTCCCAGATCTAGGCAGGCGGCGATAATCGGGCGGGCTTGCTCTCTCCATTTTCGGAGCGAAGTGCGCTCTGCATCCTTAACGAGCCGGCAAGTCTGTGCGGGGCCGATGGTGACGATCACGAAAGGAACTTCCAGCATAGCGCCATCCGCAAAATGGAGGCGATAAATCTTGCCGCTTTGCTCGATTTGTGTTGCTGTCTGCCGGTTCAGCAAGGTAACCCCAGTAGCGATGGCTTGATCCCGCAGGCTGTTGACAATGGACTCCCAGCCTCCGTCCACATAGAGAATATTCTCCTTCAATCCTCTCTGTAACTGTTTTATGGTCGCACCAGCAAGCTGATGATCGGGATCGTTCGCAAAGGTTGTGGTTCGGCATAATGCATAAAAGATATGGCGCGCCATCGGATCCTGTATGTTTTTTTCCGCCCATTCTCGCAAACTGATTCGGCCGACGGCATGGGGCTCGATCCGGCTTAGTCGAACCATGAGGCTAACAAACTCTTTTTTCCCGTAAAGGGTTAACAGCTTGGAAGTTAGAAGCGAACCCACGCTGGCCGGCAAGGGATAAATGTCATTGTTCCACATGGCGTAACCCTTTGCGTTAGGAATCCCGCCTTGCACCTCGACACCCAATTCCCGCAAAATAGAAAAAGCTTCACCCCCGCGATACAACGCATGCCCACCAAGATTAAACAGCGCTCCGTTCTTGTGTGCCGTGCCTGCGCGCCCACCCGACCGATCAGATTTTTCCAACACAGCAACCGCTTTCCCAGCTTTGGCCAGATAAATGGACGCCACCAATCCGGAGAGCCCGCCACCTATGATTGCCACATCATATTTTTTCATGTTATCACCTTATTCCCTGTTTTACTAATATGACGAGAAAGCAGGTGACTTTGTGACAGAACCAAACGGGGTATTTTAATCGAGCTACCCATGCATGTGCCGTTTCGCTCAGATATTTCCGGGGAAATCGCACAGGGCGACTATTAAAAAAAGGATGATTCTTGGACGCATTTCGCACCAAAAACCATCCCTTAAGCATATTCCTTCACTTTTCGATTACGCGCTTAAACGCGTCACATCCGGGTGACCAGAGTCTGTTTCCGCTCGCCGCGCCTTCCAATACAACAGCCCAGAAACGGCGACAAAGAACAGTGCGAACAAAAACATCCCCCGGTAACCCAACCAGGCGGCGATCATCCCCAACAAGAAAGAGCCTACGCCAATTCCGACGTCTGCAGCGATGAAAAACGTCGCCGTGGCCGCGCCGCGCCTTGCCGCTGACACCTTTGAGATAACCATGGCCTGCAAGCAGGGCTGAATACTACCATACCCAGCGCCGATGAACGCCCCCGCTGTGTAAAAAAGCGCCTGGTCTTCCGCCATCGCCATGCAGATCAATCCGATAATATAACAGGCGATGCTCGGGTACACGACAGAATCCGGCCCTTTGCGGTCAAATAGGCGCCCTGACAACAATCGAGCGACGACTAAGGCCAACGCATAGAAAAAATAAAAGCCGCCAGCCATATCTGCGTCACCCAGTTCAGCTGCATACAGCGAAATAAACGACACAATGCCCCCAAACACCATGGCAAAGCCGATAATCGGCATAGAGTAGGCAAACGCTTTGCGCTCAATCATTTTTCCCCAATCCGTAAGGCGGATGCGCATAGCTGGAGCGGGGTTAGCTTTTTTAGGAAACTTCACCCGCATGATCAATAGCAAGCTGATCAATACAAATAAGCCGCAAAACAGAAACAGCCAAGTATATGACAGGGATTGGACCACCCAGAGTCCAAACGCCGGCCCGACAACCATCGCCAGCATGTTGGACGTACCAAAGTAACCCAGCCCTTCTCCGCGTTTGGCAGGCGGAATGATATCATTCACCGCCGCACCCAAAGCAGTGGTAGCCATGCCAAACGCCCCGCCGTGCAACAAGCGGATCGCCAACAGCAAGATGAAGCTCATGGCCGCAAAATACCCGATCGTCGAGGCCAAATACAATCCGATCGTCCACACCAGAATCGTTTTTCTATCCAACTGATCTACCAGCAAGCCACCGTAAGGCCGCATCAGAACAGAAGCCATCGTGAATATACCGATCACCAAACCCACTTGTTGTTCCTGTGCGTGCAACTCATCTACAGCATATACCGGCAAGGTTGACAACAACACAAAAAATCCGCCAAACAAGAAAAAGTTTGCCAGACAAATCAAGATAAAATCTTTTGTCCACAATCTCATCCGTATCGTTCCTTCCATATCCCCCATCTGTCCGTATCCACTTGCGTGTGTTTGGCGCATGCCAACTGGCTACAAACGTTTTTCCCATGCTTGTCACAGGAACTGGACGTATGAGAAAAACGTTTGCAGCCAAATCCATTGGGACGTATCTAGCAAATAACGTAAGCAAGGCACAAAAAGACCTTTTCCCGATGCGAACCTCATCACGTGTTACGCGAACGAGAATATGGTGTTAAAGCCGCTGGACACATTTATCAGTCACGACCCGGCCATGCACACGTTAGTTATTATATTTCGTAATCCGAAACAAACTCAATAAGAAAAATGCGGCAAAAAAACGCTTTCTTTCACATGGGGCAAGCTCGCACAAGCATATACTTGATCATAGGCACACGGAGGTGTTTTCTTTGACAAAAGAAGAAAAAATCCCAACCCACCCAAGATTTCTTCCCTATACGCAAGTGGCAATGGGCATGATTCAGCCGGAATGGATTTTCATGAACCATTTTTTTGAACGAGATATGGAAGAAGAACAGCTGGATTCCACAACCCTCTCCATCTCCACAACTTCCCCTAGTGAAACCGAAAAAAAAGCCATCCAGATCCATTTCCACGCTCGCCGCGAACCTAGGGGAAAAGAGTGAGCAATCCCTTGGCTCTCTCAGCATTTCACTGCATACTCCACACAAAAACCGCTTCCCCCGAAGGGAAAACGGTTTGTATGGGGAAGATGGCTTTTCATTTCGCCCCATCACTTTTGAACATCATCAAGTTTCGCAAACAGCAATTCACACGATGTGTCTTGCTCTATTCCCGAAAAAACAGCTTGTCCTTGATAAACAAATTCCTTATAACTGATCCCGCTAGCCACCGTGGCCGGAAATAACTTTCGAAAAATATGCTTGGAGGCTTCATTGGTGCATATCATCGCCACTTTGTTATACCCTTGTGATTGTCCTTGTTCAACGACGCGTTTCTCCAATTGTTGAACCAATCCTTGCCCAGTAAAATCGCTATGACTGGCCCCCATGTCCAAAACAAGTGTATCAGGGCCGAGACAAGAGGTAGCTTTTTTCTCTATTTCTTCAAATAAGGTGATAATCGGATCTAGTTCCGGACACACTTTCTTGATTTCCTCTTTTTTAAGAAAAGGCACCGTCGCTTTTCGACCAAGAACGACGGCAGCCAAATGCTCCCCTTCTATCGCCACAAAAGACATTTGTTGTTCCACAGCTTTAACCAAAGTCAAATAACAATAACGGTAAAATGCATCCTCGGGAATCCGCAAGAAAGCAGCCATCGGTTCATTTTTAATAAAAGAATGGGTAAGTAAAATGCTTGCTTTACTAATATGTTGTGCTCCCAACTGTTTAATAATCATTTCATCATCCCGCTTCCTACAAAGTTTTTACACAATCGGTGTCCCAATCTAACGGCGGCAAAGGAAGTTGATTTGCATTCCTGCCTTAGTGGTCGGGCATCGTCCACTTACTACTAGAGCGTGTCTTATGAATAGGCCAGCGGCTCCAAAACCATTTTCTCATTCGCTTCACGCGTAGCGAGGCGCTCCTCGAGAAAAGGTTTTTCCGCCGTTTCTTCCCTATTAACTTGATCTGCCAGACACACCCTAGTGACACCGCACCGCAAAACACGGCACAGGTGCCCGCCGAGCGCCTTTTACTGCGCTAAAGAAATCCCATCTCCCCCATCCCATTATATAGTAAATTTCATATCTTCCAAAAACATTTCATGCGGTATTATATGATTTAATCTTAAAAACATAAAACACCGGGAAGAAAAGGGGCTCTCTTAGGCGGTCGAATCCCCATTTCCCTCCCGGCGCGAATTACAAACATCCCGCTTTTTTCCAATTGAATTTGTTCTTTTTAGTTTCTTCCTTCTGCTTCTGCTTAATCCATAAGTCCCTTTTAATTTTCAAATAGCGCTTCATTTCACCGATAAAGTGATACACCGCTGCGCGCGTCTCAAATTCCTCAAGCGTTTGCGGCAAGGCTGACTCTTTAAAACGACGACTGATCTGCTCCAATTCCTCCAAATAATGCGATGCGGTATTGCCCGGATGAACCGCGCCGGCCAAGCGATCCAAGAATTCGCCGACGATAAGGCTCTCCTGACAACAATGATCCAATGAGGAAACACTGGGCGCGATCCGTTCCAGAATTTCAAACTGCCGCTCACGCATTTCAAAGTAGCGGTAATAATACGCGCAGTCGTAAGGAGCCACATTTTCTATGTCACGCAGAGCCAACGCCTTAGCCTCTTTCAACAACTGGGCCGTCTCCGTGATCTCTTTGCCGTCCCACTGTTGATCCTTATCGCGCAAATAAGCAGCCAGTTCGCGCAAAATGGCCTTGAAGTTGGCTTCGATCTGCTGTTGAATCTCTTTCAACTTCTTTTCGCTGCTCGGCATATGCATATTGGCCAGCACCGCCATCCCGATCCCGATAACAATCAGTAGCCCCTCGTTAATAACAATGGGGAGGGACACCTCTTTCAGGATATACAGATGCAAAATGACCACGGTCGCCGTCGTAATGCCGTCCGTTGCTTTCAGCTTGACGCAGAGGGGGATCAACAAAAGCATCAGGATGGTTAACCCCCAAGCGTGGTATCCGAGCAGTTCAAAGACCAGTATGGCCAAGACCAATCCCAACACACAAGCGAGCACTCTCTCCCATGCGGTTTGGTAAGATTTTTTCTTCGTCGTTTTGATGCATAAGATAGTAATCACAGCAGCTGAACTATAAAATTGCAAACCAAGCCATTGGGCGATGGCTAAAGATAAACCCGTCCCAACAGCTGTCTTCACCGTACGATACCCGATCTTCATATTGCCTCACTTTTTCTTTTAAGGAATGTCTGATAAACATACCCGGTGTCACTCACACCGATTTCCCATTCGTTGGCACTCAACAGAGAAAGCGTTTTTCGCCACCTCCCTATGTGCCAACTTGATTGATCAGACGATCCCAGTTATGTAACCATTATAATACAACAGAATAATTTCTGGTAATCCAAGTCCCTCCTTTTTTCACCTGTTTCATGAACAGCCTTCAGAAACGGACACCGTCATATTCCATCATTCCCGACGATTTGATATCATTGGAATTGTCGGGAACATTTCGCAAGGAGTGGTCATCATGAACACAACCACCACACCGGCTAAAATCTCTTATTATCGGCTGTTGCAAGCCAGCTACCGCAGAGCCGAGCAACTCTTGCGTGAAATCTCCGAACATCCCCACCGCTACCATCCAGCAAAAAAACAGGAAACGGCGGATTATTTAACCCAATTACGCAAAGAAATGGGGAAATTTCATATCGACCAATCGTAGTGGGGCCTGATAAGGCCTTTTTTCTTTGCGCTTAACGCGCCATTTATAACCGAGAATGACCAGTCGCGCACATGAGATTTTGTTACCCTTTTTAAATTCTTATCATATGTATCCATTTTCCCGATTTACATTGCTTCAGTATATGCCAAAGCAAATATTTCCCATATCATTCCACATCTTCTAAGTTGAATATAAATAATTCCATTTATTATCGGTAATAAATTTATTTATTTTTTTATCGATTAAAGAAGGAAAACTTAATTTGTTCACGAAAAGATAATATAACAAACTGAAAGGAGGCTGGAAAAAAAGCACTCCCGCCTGTGCCATTCCTACGCGAGCAATCACCTCATCCAACCCTTGGATTATAATTATCTTGGCTTTATATGACAATTGTCCTTCCACAGTACGACATCAACCCAAAGGCAGGGAGGCATGTTTGAGAAATTTGTATTCCCACCACATCCCGTCGAAGTGTTATGTCCGCCCCGCGTTCTGACTCATACCACGTACTCATCTCCGAAAATGACTGATGAATCATATATTTTCGTATATTCTGCTAATTTCTACCTACTAGCGCGTCGAGTCTCCTCGCCGGGGGACGGATCACTGACAGGCATCGCTTGACTCATGACAACAGGTGCATTGTGCTGACGCAAATCATGTTCTTTTGCATCGGAACCACTTACCCAACCAATCAAATCCACAAATCAAAAGGAGGATATTTTTCGTGAAGAAACGCGTTTCCCTCATCGCTTCCTTCGTTTTGATGGCCAGCGCCGCCCTGCCTTCCGCCATTTTTGCTAAGGAAGTAGATAGCCAAGCGGGTAAACTCTATGCCCCCGGACAAGTCGTGGTGAAATACAAAGCCAACGCTTCGGCCAACGCCGTCAAATCTGCTCGCGCCAAAGCCAACGGTACAGTCATGGAGAAAAACAACAAGCTCGGCTTCGAAGTGGTCAAAGTGAAAGGCTCTGTGGAAGCGACCATCGAAAAGCTGAAAAAAGACCCCAACGTGGAATATGCTGAGCCCAACTACTATCTCCACGCTTCCTACACGCCTAACGATCCTTACTTCAGCTCCCGCCAATACGGTCCGCAAAAAATCCAAGCGCCGCAAGCATGGGACATCGCTGAAGGCTCTGGCGCAAAGATCGCCATCGTCGACACCGGGGTGCAATCCAACCATCCCGACTTGGCCGGTAAAGTAGTTGGCGGCTGGGACTTCGTTGACAACGACTCCACTCCGCAAGATGGCAACGGCCACGGCACCCACTGCGCTGGTATCGCCGCAGCAGTGACCAACAACAGCACCGGTATCGCTGGTACTGCTCCAAAAGCATCGATCCTCGCTGTGCGTGTGCTGGACAATAGTGGTAGCGGCACCTGGACTGCTGTCGCCAACGGCATCACCTATGCTGCCGACCAAGGCGCTAAAGTCATCAGCTTGAGCTTGGGCGGCACCGTCGGTAACTCCGGCCTGCAACAAGCTGTCGACTACGCTTGGAGCAAAGGTTCCGTTGTCGTGGCCGCAGCTGGTAACGCCGGCAACACCGCTCCTAACTATCCCGCTTACTATTCCAACGCCATCGCGGTGGCTTCCACCGACCAAAACGACAACAAATCCTCCTTCTCCACTTACGGTTCCTGGGTGGATGTAGCTGCTCCCGGCTCCAGCATCTATTCCACTTACCCGACCAGCACTTATGCTTCCTTGAGCGGAACCTCCATGGCTACTCCTCATGTAGCTGGAGTGGCTGGACTCCTGGCTTCCCAAGGCCGTAGCGCTGCCAATATCCGCGCCGCCATTGAAAACACCGCCGACAAAATCAGCGGCACTGGCACCTACTGGGCCAAAGGGCGCGTCAACGCTTACAAAGCCGTTCAGTACTAAAAAAGCGGCCACACCAAGCGCATGGTGTGGCCAACAAAAAAAGAAAAGTCTCACTATTAAAGCTTAACACACAAGGAGGACGTTTACCATGAAGAAACGCGTTTCCCTCATCGCTTCCTTCGTTTTGATGGCCAGCGCCGCCCTGCCTTCCGCCATTTTTGCTAAGGAAGTAGATAGCCAAGCGGGTAAACTCTATGCCCCCGGACAAGTCGTGGTGAAATACAAAGCCAACGCTTCGGCCAGCGCCGTCAAATCTGCTCGCGCCAAAGCCAACGGTACAGTCATGGAGAAAAACAACAAGCTCGGCTTCGAAGTGGTCAAAGTGAAAGGCTCTGTGGAAGCGACCATCGAAAAGCTGAAAAAAGACCCCAACGTGGAATATGCTGAGCCCAACTACTATCTCCACGCTTCCTACACGCCTAACGATCCTTACTTCAGCTCCCGCCAATACGGTCCGCAAAAAATCCAAGCGCCGCAAGCATGGGACATCGCTGAAGGCTCTGGCGCAAAGATCGCCATCGTCGACACCGGGGTGCAATCCAATCATCCCGACTTGGCCGGTAAAGTAGTTGGCGGCTGGGACTTCGTTGACAACGACTCCACTCCGCAAGATGGCAACGGCCACGGCACCCACTGCGCTGGTATCGCCGCAGCAGTGACCAACAACAGCACCGGTATCGCTGGTACTGCTCCAAAAGCATCGATCCTCGCTGTGCGTGTGCTGGACAACAGTGGTAGCGGCACCTGGACTGCTGTCGCCAACGGCATCACCTATGCTGCCGACCAAGGCGCTAAAGTCATCAGCTTGAGCTTGGGCGGCACCGTCGGTAACTCCGGCCTGCAACAAGCTGTCGACTACGCTTGGAGCAAAGGTTCCGTTGTCGTGGCCGCAGCTGGTAACGCCGGCAACACCGCTCCTAACTATCCCGCTTACTATTCCAACGCCATCGCGGTGGCTTCCACCGACCAAAACGACAACAAATCCTCCTTCTCCACTTACGGTTCCTGGGTGGATGTAGCTGCTCCCGGCTCCAGCATCTATTCCACTTACCCGACCAGCACTTATGCTTCCTTGAGCGGAACCTCCATGGCTACTCCTCATGTAGCTGGAGTGGCTGGCCTCTTGGCTTCCCAAGGCCGTAGCGCTGCCAATATCCGCGCCGCTATTGAAAACACCGCCGACAAAATCAGCGGCACTGGCACCTACTGGGCCAAAGGGCGCGTCAACGCTTACAAAGCTGTGCAATACTGAGCTACCAACCGCTGACCATACCCAACTGGGTGTGGTCAGCTTTCCACATGCATCCAGCTGCCCTTCTGGGATTTCGGGGCGATGATTAATCCGAAACCATACTGCACCGGCCCTATGCAGTGAGGGTACAGGAGCCTCACGCTTTTCCCACCCTTTTTCAAGAGGTGACCCATCTTGAGAAAATGCGCAATGATTATCTTCGTCATCCTGTTGGCTATAGCATGGCCGGTTCCCTCCCCCGCACAAGCCGATGCTTCCCCGCCCTACGCGCCTGGCCAATTGATAGTCAAATTCAAACCCGACTTGACCATGAAAGCGAAGGCGAACTTCCATCAACAACAAGGGGCTGTCGTGCTGGAGAAAAACGCCCAGTTAGGGTTTGAAGTCATCCAATTTCAAGGCACATCGGTTCCCGACATGATGAAGCGGTACCAACAATCAACATATGTGGAATACGCGGAGCCCAATTACCTCGCCCAAGCCCTAGCCGTTCCCAATGATCCTCTCTATCCGCAACAGTGGGGCTTACAAAAGATCGGCGGCCCATTTGAGGGAACCGCAAACGCGGTGAAACTGGCAGTGATTGACACCGGCGTTCAATCCGACCATCCAGACCTCAGTGGAAAAGTCATACAGGGCTGGGACTTTGTCGATGATGACAGCATCTCACAAGACGGTAACGGTCACGGCACCGCTGTCGCCGGAATCGCTGCAGCCAAAATCAATAACGCCATCGGCATCGCAGGAACGACCAACACGGCGCAAATCTTGGCCATTCGTGTACTGAACAACAGCGGAAGTGGCACGTTCGCCGATATCGCCAGCGGAATCACGTATGCCGCGGATCAAGGAGCACGGGTTATCAACCTCAGCTTGGGCGGGTCCACCAGCAGCTCCGTCTTAGAGAATGCTGTGAATTATGCTTGGAACAAAGGCGCTGTTCTCGTGGCCGCGGCAGGTGGTTCCGCCAACACGGCTCCCTCCTATCCGGCTTACTATTCCAATGTGATCGCCGTTGCCTGCACGGACCCAAACGACAACAAATGCTCCTTCTCCTCATACGGAAATTGGATTGACATCGGCGCTCCTGGACTAAATATCATCACTACTTACCTTGGCAACACCTACCAAACGATGTCCGGCGTATCCCTCTCCACCGCGTTTGTCAGCGGAACTGCGGCCTACCTGGCAAGCCTTGGCAAGACCAACTCCCAGATCCGCCACACCATTGAAGACCAATGTCCGGCCCCCGTCGCAGGACATTCCTTTGGCCGGCTGCGGATCAATTGCCCCTGAAAAAAGCCCGGCGATCACTCCATGATCGCCGGGCTTTCCCCATTTTAAGCGTTGATGATGAACCAAATAACTCCCACCAGAAAGAAAAGCAGGGCTACTGTGCCCAATATTGGCGGTAAATACTTCATATCGTCCCTCCGTCGCAACCAACCTCGTTTCTAACGCAACTCAACAACAGTCACTCCCGATCCACCTTCACCGTGGGCTCCCAGACGGAAAGTCTTCACTGCCCGGTGCCGGCGCAAGAATTCTTGCACTCCTGTGCGCAAAGCGCCAGTACCTTTACCGTGGATCAAAGAGATTTGTTTGTAACCCGATAGAATCGCTTTGTCCAGATATTGATCAATCTCCATCAACGCCTCTTCCACCAATTTGCCCCGCAAATCCAATTCCGGTTTGACATCAGCCGTTGACCGCTTCACCGTCGCATGGCTTTTCGCTTTTGGTTTTTGTTTCGGCGCCGCTTGTTTCTCCAGTTGATCACGATGCACTTTCATTTTCAAAAAACCGATCTGCACTTGGTACTCGTTCTGACCCAGATCCTCCACGACGGTGCCCTTTTGGTTGACGGTCAAAACGAGCACTTCATCCCCCACTTGGATCTGTTGCGGCTTGGGCGGACGGGAGGCCTTTTTCTTAGGCAACGCCGCTTCGGGAATGGAAGCGTCCAATCGTTTTTTTAGCTCAATCAATTCGTGTTCCTTGATATCCTGCGGACGCAACTTCGCCCACTCCCGCAACTCTTTCAGCACGTCTTCAGCTTCCGTTTTCGCCTTGGCCACAGCCTCAATCGCTTCTTGGCGCGCTTTTTCCTTGAGCCGTGCCTTTTCTTCTTCCCATTGATCCATCTGTTGCCGTAAGTCTTCATACAATGCTTCCGCTTCATTGCGCAACGCTTCCGCTTGTTTGCGCTCTTCCTCAGCCCATTTGCGCTCATTGGTCAAGCTGGTGATCATTTCTTCCAACTTGTTCTCCTCGCTGGAAATGTGCCGTTTCGCCAAGTCAATAATCGGTGCCGGCAATCCGAGTCGGGTCGATATGGCAAAGGCGTTGCTCCGCCCCGGCACGCCGATCAAGAGGCGATAGGTGGGCCGTAAGGTTTCCACATCAAATTCCACGCTGGCATTAATCGCCTGCGGATGCGTGTGAGCAAACAGCTTCAATTCACTGTAGTGAGTGGTCGCCACTACCATGGAACCGCGCTCAATCACATGTTCCAAAATAGCCATGGCTAAGGCTGCCCCTTCGGTGGGGTCAGTCCCCGCCCCCAGTTCGTCGAACAGAACCAGACTCGACTCATCTAGTTTCTGCAAGATGCCAATGATATTGGTCAGATGACCGGAAAATGTACTCAAGCTTTGTTCGATGCTCTGCTCGTCCCCGATGTCGGCGAACACGCCGCTGAATATCGGCATCACGCTTTCTTCCTGAGCGGGGATCGGCAGGCCCGATTGCGTCATCAATGCCAGCAAGCCGACAGTTTTGAGAGTGACCGTTTTCCCGCCGGTGTTCGGTCCCGTAATAATGATGGCTTGATAATGTTTTCCCATCTCCACATGGATTGGCACCACTTCTTCGCTGGGAATGAGCGGATGCCGCGCTTGTTTCAACACCAGCACCCGATCTTCGGCAATCTTTGGGCACACCCCTTTAATAAGGTAACCATAACGGGAGCGGGCCACGATAAAGTCAAGTACTCCCAGCCGTTCGATATTCTGGCTAAGCTCTTCTGCCACTTCTGCGACTTTGGCTGTAAGCAGGCTCAGAATTTGCTCTACTTCCTTCTGCTCGGCCATCTCCAACTCGCGCAATCGGTTTCCCAAATGCACAACGGCTTCCGGTTCAATGAACAAAGTGGCTCCCGAAGAGGACTGATCATGCACAATGCCGCCAAACTGTCCCCGGTACTCCTGTTTGACGGGAATCACATAGCGGTCGAACCGTTGTGTGATCAACGGCTCTTGCATCATTTTGGTGTAATGGGAACTGCGCAACATCTGATTCAGTGTTTGCTGGATTTGTTGTCGAACACCGTCCATTTGCTGTCGAATGCGACGCAACTCTGGGCTGGCTTGATCTTTGACTACCGCATGTTCATCAATACAAGCCAAGATCTCCGCTTCCAGCTGGTCTAGACTTTCTATTTGTTCAGTCAGTTCACGCAACCGCGGCAAAGGCGCCGTCTCCACTTCAAGTTGGCGCAAGTGGGACTTCACCTTGCGACCGCCTGATATGGTCGTGGCGATATCCAAGCACTCCGCTTCATTCAACATGCCGCCCACCTTGGCTCGGCGAATGGAGGCGCGAATGTCGCGAATGCCGCCAAAGGGGACATCTCCTTTGAGGCGCAACAGATCCATCCCTTCCCGCGTTTCAGCGAGCCACTGCTCCACCATGTCGCGGTCAGCGGACGGCGCCAATTGATCTATTTTTTCTTTTCCTAAAAACGTCGCCGCTTGTTCTTTGACGATTTCTTTCACTCGATGAAATTCCAATGATCTCAGCGTCCACTGTTCCACGCCGACAACTCCTCTATCGATAAAATCCTCTACCATTATAACATGTTCAAACAAAAGGAAACATCGAGCCCCAGAAAGGCTCGATGCCTGACTTTATCGACAGAAAATGTGTTTGCCGATGGTCTTGATTTGAGGGCGGCTCCAAATCCATTTGGAAGTCGCGCGAGCCGGATTGAAATAATACAACGCACCTCCTGATGGATCCCATCCATTCACCGCATCCATCACCGCTTTTTTGGCCGTCTCATCGGGCTCCATCCAAATCTGGCCATCAGCAACCGCTTCAAATGCCAATGGTTGGAAGATGATTCCTGATACGGTATCAGGAAACTTGTCGCTCTCAATCCGATTAAGAATCACCGACGCGATGGCCACTTGACCCACATACGGTTCGCCACGCCCTTCGGCATAAACGGCCTGCGCCAACAATTTTAAATCGTTTTGGCTAAAGCCGTTAGAAGAACGCGGAAGCTTGGTTCCAGTAGCTGGTGCCGCTTTTTTGGCGATTTGTTTTTTGGGTTCCGTCATGGACGGGGTCCAATGCTTCGTCGCTTTCCATAACATCAGTTTCGTTTTGGGTCCAACCGACCCGTCCACTTTTAAACCAAAGCGGTACTGAAACAACCGCACAGCCAAATAGGTGCGATGGGTGAACACGCCGTTAATCGGACCAGTGTAAAATCCCAACAACTTCAAACGGCCTTGCAATTCATTGACATCTTTACCCTTAGCTCCCGGCTTTAACACACCCGGTCCGAAAGCGGGCACCGCAGTTTCGTCTGGCGGTGCAGCCATCGCGGACAATGAAGTCGCCCCGCTAGACAACATGAGCGCCATCGCTAGCACGCTGAGAAGAATTCGATATATGGTTCGGCGTTTCATAAGCAAACAACAACCCTTTCCCAGGTTGGTATTTTTCGTTATTATGCCGAACCAGGCGCCGATTCATTCCTGTGGTGGAAAATTCACTTGGCCAGCTTTTTTTCAACTCTGCCAACTATAAGACCTACACCTAAGCCATCAGCAATAATATACCTACCTTGATCTTTTCTTTATTACAAAAAACCTTTTTCTTCCATATCCTCTTTCATATTCATAAACATACGATACATATTCTCTCCCTGCCTACGATCTACACTAGCCAAAAGAAGTGACCACGGAGACTCAGCATAGATATTGTCGTGATCGTCTCTCTGCTTTACCAAAGGCATACTGTAAAAAACATCATTCTTATCGTTCAGTTCTACATCCCATATCCATTTTAACTGCTTCACATAAACTTACCCAACATATCGAAGCATACCATCAAGTACTGCTTCCTTTTCATTTTTCACTAAAGTTTGGGGAGATGAATGCCGATCTAAAATCCATTTTTCCAGTCTAAGTAGTGATTCTGGAGAATAGTCCAATTTTAAGTGACTAAACTCATCAATAAAGTTTTCAACTGCATCCGATTGAAAAAAAGCCATTCCTCAAATTCATCTCTTGAAGAAAAAAACCCCTGTCTTAACATAATCAACACCTACTTATCAGATCTTGAATTAAGCTCCTGTTTTAGAAGCTCACTAGTAGCGGCATCTTCAAGTACCCAGGTTATATCCCAGCCTCTTCTTACGAGACCGGAGGAAGATGTTACAATTGAGAAATCATTTACAGATAAAAAGGGGACGTCCTCTTATAATATTCGCCTAATATTTGAGCATAAGTCGTCTTTCCGATACCAAACATTCCGCCAAAACAAATCATATGAGTCTACCTCTCTTTTTAGAAAAGGAACCCCCAACAGGCTTTCGCTGAGAGTTCCCTTTTCTGATCCCCTACCAACCGTAACTATCAAACCATCTTCCTTCTTTATAGTTGTCGATCGCCCGAAGAATATAGGGAATGATATTTGTAGGAAGTTCATTCAACGGGAAAAACCGTAGATCATCGCATTTGTGGGGCTCCAGATTTTGAATCTCTCCTTCCCAGTTTTTAACGACCGCGAAGAAGTCTACCCGCTCATCACCTGCTTTTCTGTGCATGACCCCAACGATTTCCACGTCGTCTTCTTTCAACTGAACTCCGGCTTCCTCTTTTGCTTCCCTAACTGCCGCTTGTTTGACGGTCTCCCCACCATCCAAATGCCCCGCAACTACAGAATAATTCCCATCCTCGTATCCGGTATTGTAGCGGCGGAGCAAGAGGATTTTATTATCTTGTACAAAAAAGAGATGAATCGTTACTGGAGCAGTAAAACGTTTTTTTGGCATATTGCACAACTCCTTTATTAGGAACTTTCAATAGATACCCCTTCAAGAGGATAGGTAATAAGCATAGCTAAGGTGTTTAAAGAATTAGCGATTAACCATTTCAGGCGGAACCGCTTTAAATCCGCGAAGAATCGAGTCTTGCGTTTCGTGGGTAATGAGATAATTCTGAACATCTTTTTCGGAAATCCACTGGTAAGCAGAATGGTCTTCACTCAATTGGATCTTCGCCGAATCATCGGTCAATCGAACCAGACACACGATTTCGACTGTGTGACTGTTTCCGTTCTCTGAGACATAGGAAAAGACTTTGTATGGTTTGACGATTTCCACGTTTACATTGATTTCTTCACGAAATTAGCGTTTCAGTGCTTCTTCCGGGTTTTCACCAAAGTCCACTTTTCCTCCGGGCAGTTCATAAAACCCGGGCAAAAACGCTTCTAGTAAAGACCGCTTTATAATGAGCGTCTTTCCTTGATGATAAATAAATCCTGTACAAACGATTTTCTGATACATTTTAGTCCTCCAATTATTACATTTGAATAGATCACCAAGTCATTTCCGAAATCTACTTGACTGATCCTGTCAATAAAAGATCAGCTATTTCTCTTGGTCGAACATCATGATCAGCTAAATCCTCGATCTCCATCCATACAGGTTCAAACGTACCACGTTTTCTATCCGGCTGAGTAAATTCTTTTCCTTGGCCTGTACCAAAAGTACCTCCAGTAATCTCACCGAGGAAATAATATTGCAACCCGCCATTAAATTCTATTATGGCTACCCTTTCTTTTATAGCGATGGTAATACCTAATTCTTCATATGCCTCGCGTATTGTTGCATCTTCTGGCTACTCCCCTTCTTTAATTCCTCCACCAGGGATAACATAAAATGTCATCCCATCACGAACTCTTTTTATTAAAGCGACACGGTTGCCAGCGGATGTAAATTTTCTAATATAGCGAATTATCGAAATGAAATATATTAGAATATAGGGCTAATTCACTCCAATATAAAGCACGATACATTTAATATTCAGAAGAAGGAATAAAATAAATTCGAAAACAGGCTATTTCACTCCGTTTTTTCCTTAAAAAAAATTTTTTTGAGGTGAATATAATGAATATAATTGATCGTGCTGCTTTTGGAGAGTATATCAGAAGAGTACGCAAACAGCAGAAGTTACAACAGAAGGATCTAGTTGACGATGTTATGACTCAACCACTGTTGAGTTTAATCGAAACAGGGAAACCAGGTGTTAGCGAGGATAAAATGAGGTATGTACTTAAAAAGCTAAATTCATCTCTGGATCTATCAGACTTTTACATTATTGAAAATGATGAAGAAAATAAGGATACTGGTGAAGAAATAATTATCAAATTGAATATTGCTGAAAACTTAATCGACTTGTTAGATCCTGATGAAGGACTTGAGATGATAAGGAAGCTAGATCTTTCGGATGACAATCCGTTTATAGTTTATAGCAACTACCTAAAAGGGAAAGTATTTATGCACAAGAAGAACTGGAAAAAAGCGCACAAATATTTCCATGACACTATTTATAATATTCAGCATCAGTTTAAGGACCTGGCTTATTCAAACTTGCAAGCAGCTGCCTATCATGAGCTAGGGATTATAGCGTATTTGCAGAATAATTATCGTGAAGCACTGGCTTGTTCCCAAAGAGCATCAATGTGTTTTTTGCCAGATGGAGAACGAGAATATTATCAAGAAATGATCTTAACCAGTAAAGCAATTTATTTGCAAAATCTGAATGATATTGATGGTGCACAATCAACCCTTGATGAAATGGAAAACATAATCTTTCCTAAAGAGAGAAATCATCGCAAATGCTTTAGTAAAGAAGCCGCACTAAATATGTATGATGTTCGCTCAAGTCTTTTTATGAAATCTAAAATGTACAAACAAGCTATCCAATACGCACTTAAAGGCATAGAGCTCGCTCGTATTGATAAAATGTACAACCGTTTATGTGAACTTTGGACCACTTTGGGTAAAATCCACGTACAAAAAAATAAGCTTGACTTAGCTCAGCTTTGTTTTGAAACAGCGTTAAAGTTCGAAAAGCTCATTGACAGTCAATCTCTGCTATCGTATATTTACAACCAGTTAGGCCTGTTGTACTCTAAAAGTAGAGAAAACAAAAAAGCAATAGACAATTCACTAAGGGCAGCAAAATTCGCCAAAAAAGCCAATAACGCATTTAGATATTGTGAAGCACTTATCATGTTAGGACAGCTTTATTTTAAGGAACATCAAAACGACGAGGCCATTCAAATTTTGAATGAAGCTCGGGAATTAAGTAAGCAACATTCATTCCAAGATTTAAAGAACCGAATTAATCTAATTTTGGGTAAACAACTAGTGAAATTAGGTGACCCCAATGCGAATAAGTTTATACGAGAGTTCTTTGATGACTATGCTGATACTCTGGAGGGAGGTGAAGAAAAGATGATCCGTAGATCTATCGGTGAACCGCCATCTGGCTAAGAAAAAATAAAAAAACTCAGAGAAAACACCTATTATTTTCCTGAGTTATAAGAGCTGATCCATTTTTTATTAGTCCTCATTACCTTTTTTTAAAGGTTCTGAGGATTATTTATTTATCGTTTATCAAACAACCATTATTATTATATCCTATATTTAAAATAAGTGTAAACTCCAGTTTTTTACGATCCAAGAAAAATTAAAACCAAAGCAATTTCCTCGTTTGGGCGCAATTTAGTCGGAGTCTTTTTGAACATTCTCTTTCATAATAACAGGCCGCCATTGAGTTTACAGAAAAAAGTGATGATATTGTCCGTTATCATCACGCGCTGGTTGCTCTCGGTGACTACTAAAAAATGAACGATTCCAAAACTGCCATTATTCATTACGAAAAAGCGCTAAACAAGCGAAAAAAAGGTGGCTAGTGACATCCCTTTCGACTAGCACCAACCTAGCAAACCCTATATTCGCCTATATTTTACGCTGGTATGTCGCAGTATTTTTAACGCGCCTAACCGATAGTCAGTCGAACATTGAACCAACCGAAAAACCAATTCTATCGCATCGTTTACATTTACTTTTTTTCCCTGAACGAAAGTAAATATTATAATTCTGCTGCGCCTACGGGACTGAAAAGTCTCGTAATCATTATTCTAGTTTTAATTCGTTCTTGTTTAAGTTAGTTCTTGTTAGTGCCAAGCTGAACGGTGTCGGTTAGACCTGACACAGACCAACTTGGCATGGTTTCTGATATTAAACATTAATTTTTAGCTAAGACGGTTCTTAATTGGCCCAATGTGTATGTATTAATCACATCTTTCTTTTCCAACCAACCCCGACGTGCTGTAGCAATTCCATAAATAATATAATCATATCCCTCGGCCGAGTGTGCATCCGTGTTGATGGTAAATTTTAATCCATATTCTTCTTTGGCTTTCTTTAACAACTGGTCATTTAAATCCAGACGATGAGGATGAGCATTTAATTCCAAAATAGTACCCGTTTCCTGTGCAGCCTTAAATAACTGATCCGCATTGACTTCATATGAATCCCGCCGCAATAACAGTCGTCCTGTCGGATGTGCAATGATATTTACATAAGGATTTTCCATCGCTTTGATTATTCGACGTGTCATGGTTTCTTCGTCTTGTTTAAATTGAGTATGTACAGATGCAATAACCAAATCCATTTGTTTCAGCAATTCATCTGGATAATCAAGTGTTCCGTCTGCTAAGATATCTACTTCAGCACCTTTAAGAATTGTGATCCCTAAACCTTCTTGGTTCAGTTGATCGATTTCAGCCCATTGTTCGTAAACCTCATCCACTGTCAAACCACTTGCTACTTTTAGCGACTGTGAATGATCAGTTATTGCAATATACTCATATCCTTTTGCTTTTGCGGCTAACGCCATGTCTTTGATCGAATGAGAACCATCACTATAGAGTGTATGGGCATGTAAATCTCCGCGATAGTCACTTAGCTGAATTAATGCAGGTAATGCTCCCAGTTCAGCTTTTTCTATTTCACCACGATCTTCACGAAACTCTGGTGGAATAAAAGGCAACTCCAACTGAGCAAAAAAATCAGCCTCATCTTTAAAAGTCATTGTTTGATCTGTATCAGGATCATAAATGCCATATTCACTTACTTTCCAGCCATATTGCTTCGCTCGTTGCCTGATGAGTATATTAAATTCTTTAGATCCTGTGAAATGACTTAAAGCACTACCGAATTGATCTGAGGTAACTAGCCGTACGTCTACTCCCATCACCATACCATCTACGTCAACAACAATGCTAACTTTGGTTTCACCTTGCCCAACAATTTGTATTACTTCAGGTAAGTTAGCAATCTGCTCAGCCACTTTTACAGGATGATCTGTTGCTACAACAAAATCAATATCTTTGATTGTTTCCTTATATCGCCGTATACTTCCTGCTAACTCAATCTTCTCAATTTCAGCGATCCCTTCCAATCGTTTTTTGATTGCAGAAGCAACAGCCATTGCCACATGAAGATGCGCTCGTTTGGGGCGATTTGAAAATTGTTCAATTGCTTCGAGTATCTTTTGTTCCTTTTTCGGTCCAAATCCAGCCAAGCTGCGAATTTTTTCCTGTTTAGCCGCTTGTTTCAATTCTTCCATATTGGTAATATGTAATTTTTTATATAAGGTATAAATGGTTTTCGGACCTATTCCCGGCAGTGCGAGTAAGTCAGGCAGTTCGGGAGGCAGCTGTTGTCTTAATTCATCTAGTTGTGCTAAACGTCCTGTCTCAATAATCTCCCGAATCACAGATGCAGTCCCTTTTCCTATTCCTGATAATTTTTCCAATTCGTCACTCATCTCAACTATTGGTGTACGACTATTCTCTACTGTGCGTGCTGCTCTACGATAAGCTTGAACTTTAAATGCGTTCTCACCGCTTAGTTCCATCAAATCAGCCAACTGGTTTAATATTGCTACGATCTGTTTATTATTCATCGAATTCCCCCCTACCTTTCCTTATTCTAGACAAAATCATCACTAATCGCTCCACTTCATGGACTTTTTTTCTATAATCAGAATACCTCTATGCTTCCTCCATTTTTCTCCGTTCTACGCTTATTCTTTCGCAACCCACGTAGAATCAGCAACGTGGTTCCATTGTTTTCATCTGGGTACGTTTGAAAACTATGATACCACCATAATCCATTTTATAGTAAATCCACTGCAAATGCCGTAACATCAATCGCACGAACTCTCCTGTTAGCTGAATACGATTAGCCACTTTTCAGATGGGCGTTCTGAATTCATCCAAATTGCTTCGGCATACGACCGCCCGTTCCCTTTTTGATTTATAATATAGGGGAATTCATCTAATGGAAAGGAACAATGCCATGGCACAAGCTCAAATCAACATAGAAGACCGCATCTTAGGAGGCTTGTGGGGGCTCTTGATCGGGGACGCACTCGGAGTTCCGTACGAATTTAAGCAACCACGCGAGCTACCCCCGGCTAGTCAGATCGACTTCCACCCGCCAGCCGGGTATCCCCGCACTTATCCAACCGTTCCGCCAGGCACCTGGTCAGATGACGGTGCGCAAGCCTTGGCTCTGCTCGATTCTTTGATCACATGCGAACAATTGGATCTCGACGACTTTTCGGCGCGGTTGATCGCTTGGGCTGAGCGCGGGGAATATGCAGTCGATCACCGCGTCTTTGATATCGGTGTGCAGACCAGTGAAGCATTGCGCGCCATTCAACACCACGGGGTACCCCCGACTCGAGCCGGATATCTCCGTCCTGAAGGGAAAGGCAATGGATCATTGATGCGCGTATTGCCACTCGCCCTGTGGCATCATGGCACAGATGAAGACTTGGTTCGGGATGCACATCTACAATCCATCGTCACGCATGGGCATGAGACCAATCAAGCTTGTTGTGCCCTGTATTGCTTGTGGGCACGGCGCCTTCTACAAGGTCTAGAGTGGAATGAAGCCTACAACGATGCCGTGCGCACGTTGCGCGATCTATATAGAGACCTGCCGTCACATGAACAGGCCTTGGAATGGGAAATCCGACCCGACAGCGAACCATTCAGTGACGGAAGCGGTTATGTTGTCGCCAGTCTGCACGCTGCCCGCTTAGCCTTAAAGGAGAAAACATATCCCGATGTGGTGAAGGCGGCCATTCTCTTGGGACAGGATACCGACACCAATGCAGCGATTGTCGGCGGCCTGGCCGGATTGCGCGATGGCATCCAATCGATTCCTGTTAATTGGCGCTCCGAACTCCGCGGCCAAGAACGATTAAACCCATTAGTTAAAAAATTGTTAGAGCACCGTCATGCCTGAATCCGACTTCCTTCATTTGGCGGCCTTGACACCCTAGCCGAGAACGGCTGGGGTGTTACTTTTTAAGAAAGCGCCCACGCCCGAATAGACAAGGGGGGTAATTCATCCATTCCAATGAAGGGGTAGCTAAATCGATAAAAAGAAAGCATTGGTAACAACATCTCGTTTCAGTCACGCTTGCATCGGGAAAAATATGCTCTGGCCGTAAAAATAAGATAAAGGATGTATTAAAGTGGAATCAGTGCAAGGAATAAACCACAAACAACCAGACACCCCTGTCTGGCGCGCAATGTTCATCTTTCTGATCCCGTTGATCCTCAGCAATGCACTGCAATCAATCAGCCAGTTAGTAAACAGCTTGATTGTAGGTCGTTGGCTCGGTGTGGAAGCGTTAGCCGCCATCTCGTCCTTCTTCCCACTATTTTTTCTACTTGTCTCATTCACCATTGGAATCGGTTCAGGCAGTTCCATTCTGATCGGTCAGGCACATGGTGCGAAAAACGAAGAGCGCTTAAAAGCCATCGTCGGCACTACGCTCACCTTTACTTTTATTCTCGGCGTGGTGTCATCCGTAGTCGGCAGCTTGTTTACTTGGGAGATCATGCGCTTCATCGGCACACCCGAGAACATCATCACCGTTAGCGTGCATTATGCGCGCATCCTCTTTTGGTCTTTGCCGGTGATGTTTTTATATATCTCCTACACCACGTTTATCCGGGGGATCGGGGACTCCAAAACGCCATTTTACTCTCTGATTGTCAGCACGGTGCTGAATGTGGCTCTGATGCCGTTTCTCATCTTCGGATGGTTGGGTTTGCCCCGTCTGGGCGTCTACGGCTCCGCTTACGCGTCTGTGATATCCACCGTACTGACGTTTATCATTACGCTGATCTACCTTAGCAAAACCAAACATCCGTTGCAATTTGATGCCTCTGTACGCAAACACTTGCGGATGGATTGGGATTTATTGAAATTGCTCCTTCGCCTCGGGATTCCGTCCAGTATCCAAATGATCCTCATCTCACTGTCTGAAATCGCCGTCATCTCCTTTGTGAACAAGTTCGGCTCCAACGCCACCGCCGCCTATGGCGCAGTCAATCAAGTAGTGAGTTATGTATCCATGCCGGCCATCAGTTTGGGGATTGCCGTCTCGATCTTCGCAGCCCAATCGATTGGCTCTAAGCAATTGGATCGCCTGAAACAAGTCATTCGGGCCGGCGCGTTGCTCAACGTCGTGATGGGCGGCGTATTAATCACCTTGGTCTATCTGCTCTCAAAAGAAATTTTATCCTTATTCCTGACCAATCAACCAACGCTAACCATCGCCCATGATCTGCTTATGATCACGCTGTGGAGTTATTTGATCTTCGGCCAGGCCATGATTATCAGCGCCACCATGCGCGCCAGTGGCACCGTCTTTTGGCCGACCGTGTTTAGTGTTGCTTCTATCTGGCTTGTAGAAGTGCCTGTTGCTTATTTCCTGTCCAATTTCACCAGTCTTGGCATCATTGGGATCTGGATCGGCTACCCCGCCGCATTCATCGTCAATTTAGGCTTGCAATACGCCTACTATCGTTGGTCTTGTAAACAAAAGAGCATCACCAGTCTGATTCATTAATCGGTCCATGTAATGCACACAAAGAAACACCTTGCCACAAAGGCAAGGTGTTTGCTTTTACCGTTTCAACCAACTCGTCAGCTCTTCAGCTAACGTCGGGGTCATTTGGATACAAGCCTGCGCAACAACCGATTCTTTCATCGCCGTTTGGCCGGTCGCCCATGGCAAGACCGTCAGCATGTGCACGATGACCACAGTTATCACTGTGAGTTTGGCCACCGCAAACAGCACGCCTCCGGAACGGTTCAAGGTGGACACCACAGGCAGTTTAGTCACTTGATTGATCAAGGTGACCACCAAGGACAGTACAAGCCGGATGCCGATCATCAAGACAAAAAACGCCAAGACCGAATACAGCAGTTTATCCACCTTCAGGAAAGTAAGCAAAGCGGTCTGGCCTGTCTTTGGCAAAGGCCACTTTTCCGCCAAAACAGGGGCCAAATCATCGGCGAACAGATACGCAAGCCAAATGCTTACCGCATAACAGACGAGCGAGGCGGCCTGAAGCACCAACCCCCGCCGGTAACCTTGTAACACAGCCCCGATCAAGAAGAGCAGTACGATCAGATCAAACCACCCCATACGATCCTCCTACGGTTCTTCATCTTCGATCAGGTGCATGATTTCATCATGTTCTTGTTTTAATTTCAAAAACTCATCGGCAATGTTGACCGCGGACAACACGGCCAGTCGCGTCGTGTCGAGCCTGGGGTTTTTGTCGGCGATTTGCCGCATCTTCTCATCCACATGGCTGGCCACTTGGCGCATGTGCCCTGGACTCGCTTTGCCGGTTAAATTGTATTGCTGACCGTATATCTCCACACTCAATTTATTTTTCATCTTACGCCTCCTTCACAGAAGGTGAAGGCCTTTATGCCCGATGGATTCACAGGTCCAAAAAAGCCGCAATCCGTCAACGCAACTTGGCGCCAAACGTTTCTTCCAGATGGCAAATCACACGCTCATGCACTTTAGATACTTCCTCATCAGTCAACGTGCGGTCCGCCGCGCGATAAGCTAATGAGAAGGCGACATTTTTCTTGCCGACTCCAATCTGCTCTCCAGCGAAAACATCAAACAACACCACAGACTCAACCAATTCTCCGCCAGCCTGCCAAATTCCTTCTTCCAACAATCCGACCGGAACGGCTTCATCGACAACGACGGCCAGATCACGCGTAACCGCAGGAACACGCGGAATCGGCTGATACACCAACGGCCCCTCGATTGCTGCGAACAATCTCTCCACATCTAGCTGGAATGCGACAGGGCGCGAGAGATCGTGTTTTTTGGCCAGCTGCGGATGCAATTCACCAAGCAGTCCAGCAACCTCACCGCCAATCAAAATCTGGGCGGTTCGTCCCGGGTGGAAACCGTGAGGAGCGACAGCTTGATATTCCACATCAACAACACCCAAGCGAGCGAACAAAGCATCCAAAATCCCTTTGGCCTTGTAGAAATCGCCAGCAGGCAATGGCTGCTCTTTCCAGATGCCGGCGGGTTGCTTCCCAGTCAATAACCCACCCAAGACCAACCGTTCTTCTGGCAACGTCTCGTCCGCATGTCCAGGCAAGTACACATGAGCCAACTCAAAGATTTGCACTCGTTCGTTTCCATGGCGATGGTTGTATGATGCGGCTTCAATCAAGTGTGGAAGTAGGTTGCTACGCAATACAGCATGCTCCGCGCTCATCGGCATGGCCAGAGATACATGGTTCTCCACCGCAAACAAAGAGGCCACCTCTTGTTCCAGCGCCGTCGAAGTCAGGCTGTACGTCAACACCTCATGCAATCCCAAATCCATCAATGTGTGACGAATCACCCGGCGCGCCTTTTGTTCCTCAGTCAAGCCCCCAGGCGGTTGCTGACCCCACGGAAGTGTCGTCGGGATTCGGTCATATCCGTACAACCGAGCCACTTCTTCTATCAAATCCACCTCAATTGTGATGTCCGGACGCCGTGTCGGGATCTGCACAGCATACCCCTCATCGGTCACTTCGGTCGGGAACTGCAGACGACGGAAAATATCAAGCACTTCTTCTGGATCTACCTGCACGCCCAGCAGATTGACCAAGCGTTCATGGCGCAGATTGATCACCATCTCCTCAACATCGCCCACTTTTTTCACGATCGCTTCAGAAGCTACCGCACCGCCGGCGATTTGGCAGAGCAACTGCACAGCCCGCGCCAGTGCTGGCAAAATCCCTTCCGGATCGACACCTTTTTCAAAGCGAGCGCTCGCCTCGGAACGCAATCCCACTTTGCGGGAGGTTTGCCGCACCATTTGCGGATCGAAGAACGCGGATTCCAACAAGATGGTCACCGTTTCGTCGGTCACCTCGGAAGACTCTCCGCCCATGACTCCAGCTAAAGCCAAAGGCTGTTCACCGTCGGTGATGAGTAACATTTGATCGTCACATGTGCGCGTCACACCGTCTAATGTCACGATCTGTTCGCCGGACAGCGCGCGGCGGACAATGATTTGCCCCCCTTGCACGCGGTTGTAATCAAAGGCGTGCAACGGCTGGCCCGTCTCCAACATCACGTAGTTGGTAATATCCACAATATTGTTGATCGGACGAATACCCGCCGAAATCAAGCGGTTTTGCATCCATTGTGGGGACGGCCCGACTTTAATGTCATGCACCACTTGCGCCGCATAAAAAGGACAATCTTCTTCCGATTCAATGTACACGTTGATGGGTGCCTCGTATTGTAAAGGCATATCTTGCGTCATGGGCAAACGCAACTCACGGTCAAAAATAGCCGCCACTTCATAAGCAACTCCGATCATTCCCAAGCAATCGGAACGATTCGGCGTTAATTGCAATTCGATTACCTGGTCATTCATGCCCAGGAATTCTTTGATATCAATGCCAATCGGCGCGTCGGGCTCCAACACCAAAATGCCTTCAGTCTGTTCTTTCATCAGCACTTTTTCCGGGAAGCCCAATTCTTGAGCGGAACAAATCATACCATTTGACTCCACCCCGCGCAGTTTGGCTTTTTTGATGTGCAATCCGCCCGGCAATTTGGCCCCGACCAAGGCGACGGGCACCCGTTGTCCGGCGGCCACGTTTTTCGCGCCGCACACAATCTGCAACACTTGCCCTTTCCCTACGTTAACCAAACAAACATTGAGCCGATCCGCTTCGGGATGGCGTTCCACTGACATCACTTCCCCGATGATGACACCAGATACGCCGGGATCGCGGGTATAGATCACTTCCACTTCAATCCCCGTCCGATTCAGCTCTTCAGCGATATCTTCCGGAGAAATCCCTTCTAAATCCACATATTGAGACAACCATTCATACGATACTAGCATTTGATGTCACTCCTCTCACTCAGAACGAAATTGGCGCAAGAAACGCAAATCATTATTGTAAAAATGGCGAATGTCATCAACGTCGTATTTCAGCATGGCGATCCGCTCCACCCCGATTCCGAAGGCGAAACCAGAATAACGTTCCGGATTGTAGCCGGCTTTCTCCAACACGCGCGGATGAACCATGCCCGCTCCCAAGATCTCTACCCAGCCTTTTTCCGGATGATAGATATCCACTTCCACACTCGGCTCAGTGAATGGGAAATAACTGGGGCGCAACCGCATTTCGGTTCCTTCGCCAAACATCTTTTCAATTAAGGCCAACAAGACACCGTTTAACTCACTCATCGACACGCCGCGGTCAACCACCAGGCCCTCGACTTGGGTGAATTGATGTGAATGTGTCGCATCGTCATCATCGCGGCGGTACACCTTACCAGGGCAGATGATCCTTACTGGCACATGCCCTTCTTTTTTCTCCAGGGTGCGCACTTGCACCGACGAAGTGTGTGTGCGAAGCAACGTCTCCGGCGTTATGTAAAACGAATCTTGCATGTCGCGCGCCGGATGTTCTTTGGGCAGGTTCAACGCTTCAAAGTTGTATTGATCCGTCTCCACTTCCGGCCCTTCGGCGATTTCAAATCCCATGCCGATGAAGACGTCTTCCAGCTGTTCAATCACCAGATTCAATGGATGAATCGAACCCAACTTAACAGGGGTTCCCGGCAACGTGACATCAATCGTCTCTGTGGCCAGCTGCTCATTGAGCGCCGCCTCTTCAAAGGCTGATTCTTTCTCCGCGATCAACAGGTCGAGTTGTGCCCGAATCTCATTGGCCAATCCGCCGATCACCGGCCGCTCTTCCGGGGGCAAGCTCCCCATGCCGCGCAATACACTTGTTAATTCACCTTTTTTTCCCAGATACTTTACTTTTAGTTCCCTCAGTGCGTCCAAGCTCTCCGCATTAGCGATCGCAATGGCCGCTTCATCTTGCAAACTTGTTAAACGTTCGCGCATCATTGATACTCCCCTCTTTTTGATGGAAAATAAAAAAATCCCGCGTCCAAAGGGACGAGAGATTCGCGGTACCACCCTTTTTGAAAAGAAGGCAGTCTTCTCCTTCTTTTCCACTTACAGAGATAACGGTCAAACCGGTTCCCCCTACTCGCGTTCACGTTCACGTCAGTTCAGGGGACAGCTCCAGAGCGAACTTCAGCAGCCAGTTCCTTAGGAACACTTCCAGTCATGGTGTTCCCTCCCTGAAAGGATGCACTGCTTACTCTTCTCTGTCATCGCTTTTCAAATCCATTGTCAGATTAAATTATTTAATATTATAAGCTATGGCAAAGTCAACCTGCAACAGTTACCTTGCCTGAAAATGTTGCCGGATTCGTTCATACAGCAAAATCGCGCCGGTGATGGATACATTTAATGACTCGGTTCCACCCGGCATAGGGATGGTGACATCCGCATCCACCAGCGGCAGGTATTTCTCATCGACGCCTCGGCCTTCATTGCCCAGCAACAGTGCCACCCGCGCCGGAAAAGCATAATCAAAATGGTGCGTGCCAGCATGTGGATAGGCATTCACAACTGTCACTCCCCGGGACTGCAACATTGGGATCGCTTCCGCCAAATCAATCTGGATAAGCGGCATGCGAAACAACGCACCCATTGCCGAACGGACTACTTTGGCATTGAATGGATCAACCGTCCCTTTCCCCAGCAGGATGCTATCCACTCCTGCCGCTTGAGCTGTACGGATGATCGTCCCCAAGTTGCCAGGGTCTTGGACAGCGTCCAGAAGTAGCACGGTCAAATCACCATCTTTGTCTAGCCAAACGTCACGCGGCCAAACTGGCGCAGTGATGACAGCTGCCAACCCTTGCGGCGTTTCAGTGTCCACCAGCGCGGCAAATACGGCAGGAGCTAGTTCGTACACGGGCGCATCGGGCGGCAATTCCCCTTTGATGCGTTGGTAGACCTCTTCTTTATCCCTATTGACCAGCACCGCTTCAAACTGTGCAGATGCCCGCGCCGCTTCCAATAACAGGTGTTCGCCTTCAATCAACAGCGCCCTCTCTTGCGCCCGCCCTTTTCTGGTGTTCAACTTTTTCCAGCGTTTTACTTGCTCATTATGAGGAGATGTAATGGAAATGCGTTTTTTTATTGTCATTGGTCATCTGTCTTTTCCTGTAATTTTTTCAAATCGTCATTATGGCCGATCACAACCAACGTGTCACCTTTATGTATCATATCGGTCGCCGCAGGGTTAATGTTAAACTGCGACCCGTTCTTAATGGCCATCACATTGCAACCGAATTTCGCACGAATATTTAATTCCTGCAGTGTTTTCCCGTTGAAAAATTCACCGGCGATCACCTCAATGATGCTATAGTCATCGGATAGCTCGATATACTCTAGGATATTGGGTGAAATCAAGCTGTGAACTACGCGCACCCCCATGTCGCGTTCCGGGAACACCACGCGGTCGGCTCCCAATTTATTCAATACCTTGCCATGCATCTCGTTGATCGCTTTCACCACGACTTTCGGGCATCCGATTTCTTTGAGCACCAACGTAGTCAAGATGCTGGCCTGGATGTCATTGCCAATAGCGACCACCACTACGTCAAAATTGCGTATTCCCAGCGCTTTCAACGCGTTTTCATCGGTCGTGTCTGCTTCCACGGTGTGCAGTAGCACTTGGGACATATCCTGAACGCGTTGGTGGTCTTTATCAATGGCCAACACTTCGTACCCCATGGAATGAAGTGTTTTGGCCACGCTTCCTCCAAATCGGCCCAAGCCAATAATCGCAAACGTTTTACTCACTTTTGTCGCCTCCGCAAAGCCTCTGCAAATTAGCTTAACCCAAATCGTTTAGGGATAAAGTTATTTTTTCCGTAAAGACTTATGTAAAAGGGGGTTATCAGGATGAATTTTGACATTCGCGGTGCAGTAATACACAACATTCATACCATGAATCCGCAACAACTGCAAGAATTAGTGGTGGACTCTATTCAACAAGGCGAAGAAAAATTGTTGCCCGGACTGGGTGTGCTGTTCGAAGTCATCTGGAAAAACAGCTCCGACGCCGAGCGCAATCAACTCATCGAAACACTGCACGAAGCGCTTCCTAAATAAGGATTAAAAAAAAACAGGCAAGCCCGTCGTTCGTTCTTAACGAACAGGCTTGCTTTTTTCGTTATGCAGTTACAGGCAGAATCCGGGGAAACCACCAAAGCCCCCACCGAAACCCCAGCCGCCTCCGAAAAAGCCCCAGAAGCAGAAGAAGGCGATGATCAGGATGACGATGATCGCGATGGCGATGGCCGACCCTATCCCGCCAAAGCCGCCAAAACCTATGCCGCTTGTCTTCAAAGTTCCATTTTTCACAGATCGATCTCCCTTCGTTGTGACTTCAGTACTAGTCTATGTACCCACCGTCACAACAGGCTCCGGCAAATGCCAAGGGAAATATGCCCGTTTATTCTGAAGCTTCGTCTTCAACTGCGCCACTGCGGGCAAATGAGAGAAAGACAACGATCAAGATGAATGCAACCAACGCCAAAAATGGAATCGTGATAAACCCAAACCAATCAATATAGGCTTGCGCGCAAGGCACACCGACGCGGCAAGGAAGGATCGTAGCAAAACCCGGCACTTTCTGCTCCAGATAGTGCCAGAGCGAAACGCATCCCCCTAACACCGACAACGGCAAAACATAAGGGATGATACGATGGTCGTTGCGATAAGAGGCGATTCCGAGCAGAATCACTTGCGGATACATAAAAATCCGCTGATACCAGCACAGGGTACAGGGAATGAAGCCCAATACTTCACTAAAATACAAACTGCCTCCTGTGGCCACAAGCGCGACCAACCAGGCAAAGTAAAGACCGTATGTAGACAACATCCGCTTCATCGTGGATCAGATTCCCTCTCTCATTTTTTCTTCAGCTCGGCGTCAATCGCTTTTTTCAAGGCGGCATAGTCCATCGCGTTATCCATCATGACGCCGTTGATAAAGACAGTCGGAACACCGTCCACTTTATAGGTATGCGCCAACTGGTTGTCCGCGAGCACGTCTTTTTCGTATGCTTTGCTTTTGAAGTCTTTGCTCACTTGATCTGCATTCACTTCTGGAATGTTCTTCTTGACCAATTCAGTCAAAAACTCGGGAGTGGCCCAGGTTTCCGTTTCCTGCCCTTGATTTTTGTAGATAGCGTCATAAAACTTCCAGAAAGCTTCCGGATTTTGCTTGTATACCGATTCGCCCGCAATGCCAGCGGTCACGGAATCGGCACCTAAAAATTGATAATTGATAAATGCCATTTGCACTTTGCCGGTGTCGATATACTCTTTTTTCAGCAGTGGATAAATCTCATCGTGAAACATTTTGCAGGTCGGGCATTTGAAATCGCCGAATTCAACCAGCTTGATCGGCGCATTGGGGTCTCCGACGGTCGGTTGCCCGTCAAGCTTAATGTTCACTTTTTCTTTCGCCTGTTCACCGCTTTGTGTAATGGATTGGATCACCGCAAAAATGCCCAAACCCAAAAAGACCAGCAAAACGGTAACCATGGTGATCATGCCCATCCGATCAGACACGCTTTTCTTCTTGTGCTTATTGGCCATGTTTTCACACTCCTTCTTCTAGATGGTACAATAAAAATATGTAAATTTCTATATGTGCTAGCTGCCCGCTCACGCTATAGACGAACTATTCAAATTTATATTGAACCCCTTTATTTCTGATAGAATATGGTTGTATAAATGAAGACACCGGATCTCACACAACTGATAGAAAGGGGTACCCTGATGACTCAACCTGCACGGGCCCTGACCATCGCCGGTTCAGACAGTGGCGGAGGCGCTGGCATCCAAGCAGATTTAAAAACGTTCCAAGAACTCCGGGTTTTCGGCATGACCGCGATCACGGCAGTGACGGCACAAAACACCCTGGGGGTCTTTGATGTGCAAACCCTCCCTGCGGAGGCTGTCGCCAAGCAGCTAGATGCCGTGGCAACGGACATCGGCGTAGACGCGACCAAAACCGGCATGCTGGCCAATGCCGAGATTACGTCTGTTGTCGCCCGCAAAGTGAAAGAGCACCAATTGTTTCCCTTGGTGGTTGATCCAGTGATGGTCTCGACCAGTGGGCATCTGCTGTTGGATCAGGCGGCCAGAAAACAATTCATGGAAGAACTGATTCCGCTCGCTACCGTAATCACCCCCAACATCCCTGAAGCCGAAGCATTGACGGAAACGCCGCTTACCGATCTGAACGCACGCAAACAGGCGGCACAAGCCCTGCATGCACTCGGCGCCCAATCCGTGGTGATCAAAGGTGGGCATCTTGAAGATGATGATGCCGTCGATCTCTTTTATGATGGCAAAGAGTTCGTCTTCCTCCGTTCACCCCGGTTCGACACCTCTCACACTCACGGAACGGGATGCACGCTTTCGGCTGCGATTGCCGCCTATCTGGCCCGCGGCTTCACCTTGGCCAACGCCGTCTCCCAGGCGAAGCAGTTCATTTCGGCTGCCATTTCCCATGCATTTCCTCTGGGAAGCGGCCATGGGCCAACCAATCACTGGGCTCATCGCCTAGGAGGTGAGCTGTATGCCGATTAAAGCAAAAGATTTGCGCCTATACCTGGTGATGGGCAGCCAAGATTGCCTCGACCGCGATCCGGTTGCCGTGCTTCAGGCCGCCATCTCAGGGGGCATCACCTGTTTTCAGTTTCGCGAAAAACATTCCGCGCGCAATTTGCGTGAAACGGTGGAGTTGGGTCACAGCCTGCGCGCCCTCTGCCGCACACACCGGATTCCCTTTCTGGTGAATGACCGGGTGGATTTGGCTTTAATCCTCGATGCCGACGGAGTTCATCTCGGCCAAGACGACTTGCCCGTGCCCGAGGCCAAACGCATCCTTCCCCCGTCTTGCGTGATTGGGGTATCCGCCCGCAGCATCCCTGAAGCGCGACAAGCACAGCAAGAAGGGGCGGATTATATCGGCATTGGTCCCATGTTTGCCACGACGAGCAAGCCGGATGCGAAACAACCAATTGGACCAGAGGCATTAGCTGAGATTCGCCAAGCACTTGGTGACTTTCCTATCGTCGGCATCGGTGGCATCACCGTTGATAACATGGCTGCGGTGCGTCAAGCTGGGGCAGATGGCATTGCCGTCATCTCCGCCATCACTCGCGCCGACTCCCCCGAACAGGCCGCGCAACAGTTGCGCCAATGTTCCCGTTAACGCACATTCGCTCGGTCACTTGTCTCACCCGCCGACTCGACGTGGCGGGTGATTACATTCATCCGCTGATTATTCAATAAATTATGTATATTCAATTTACAACAGCAGAGAAATATAATAAAATGAAATGTAGCAACCAGGATAACTGTGTGTGGAGGTGAACCATATGAACACCTTTGTTGAACCCCGCACTTCCAAATGCAACAAATGCGGCACTCCCGATTGCCAATGCCCTGACTGCGATTGCAAAAAATAACCTAAATCCAACTTGACGATCACAACCAGTCCAGCCGGCTGGTTCTTTCTTTAGTCGTGGCTATGCATCCCGGCGACCGCAATCTCTATCGTGGTTATGCGCATTCATTAGCTTTTGCTACTATGAGCACAGAAATTTTGCACAGCCGCACTGACGTTTACAAAATTTCCATTTGCCCAAACATCATCAGAACGTTATAATACAGCACAGCGCAATTACTCGATTTTATGAAACAAGCATTAAGGAGATCCGACATGCCAGATCGCTTAGAAATGATTTTAGAGTTGGAACAATCTTTCCGCCACATGTTCCGCCAAATGCGCAAAGATATGGCGGATATCTGGGAAGAACAAATCAACGGCGCCGAATTCAATGTGCTCAAAAGTCTGCAAGACAAAAGTCCGCAAATCGTGACGGCTCTGGCGCAAGAATTTGATTGCTCCGTCAGTCACATCACTCACGTCGCCGACCATCTGGAGAAGAAAAACCTGGCTTACCGCAAGCGTTCGCAGCTAGACAAGCGCGTCGTGGAGCTTCACATCAGCAAACAGGGGCAAGACGTGATTGAAAAATTGGCACGGCGGAAAACGGAATACTACAGAGAAAAGTTTGAACACTTGGCTACCGATGAAATCGAAACCCTACTCACCCTGCTAAACAAAATTGACTGGAGCTAAGTTCGCGGTTGCCGTCATGGGTGAAAAACCGCCTTTGATGATCGGTTTAATCCTCATCGGCTCCGTTTCCGATACAAAAGACAAACCCCCCCGGTTCATCATGATCCGGGGGGTTTTGCATTATGATTGCTGTATGATTACTTCGCGTTTTTTGCGATGTTAGCCAGATCAGCAAATGCTTTCGCATCGGTTACAGCCAATTCAGCCAGCATTTTGCGGTTGATGTCGACACCAGCCACTTTCAAGCCGTGCATGAATTTGCTGTAGGACAAACCGTTCAGGCGTGCCGCAGCGTTGATCCGAGTGATCCACAGTTTGCGGAAGTCACGTTTGCGTTGGCGACGATCGCGGTAAGCGTACATCAAGGATTTCATCACTTGTTGTTTCGCCGTTTTGAACAGTCTGTGTTTGGAACCAAAATATCCTCTAGCCAGTTTCAGTACCTTTTTGCGACGAGCGCGAGTTACGGTACCACCTTTTACTCTTGCCACTGTAAATCCCTCCTGAAGTAAACCTTTCCTATCTAAGCGAACATTACATGTATGTGATCAGTTGTTTAATGCGTTTCACATCGCCGGAGTGCATAACAGCGTCTTTGCGCAGATGACGTTTGCGTTTCGCCGTTTTACCTCCAAGCAAATGGCTTTTGAACGCGTGATTGCGTTTTACTTTGCCGGTACCCGTTTTCTTAAAACGCTTTGCTGCAGCGCGTTTCGTTTTCATTTTTGGCATTGGATGCTCCTCCTTGCAACTACTGTTTCGGTGTTAAGATCATGATCATTTGGCGGCCTTCCAATTTTGGTTGGCGCTCAATATCAGAGATATCTTTCACTTCGTCGGCCAAACGATCCAAAATGCGGCGACCAATGTCTTGGTGGGTGATTTCCCGACCGCGGAAACGAATCGACAATTTGACTTTGTTTCCGCCTTGCAAGAACTTGCGCACATGGTTTAGCTTGGTCTTAACATCGTTTTCCTCGATGGTCGGACTCAGGCGCACTTCTTTGATCTGAACGATCTTCTGGTTCTTGCGAGCTTCTTTCTCCCGCTTGCTTTGCTCGTAACGGAACTTACCATAGTCCATGATACGACAAACCGGCGGTTTTGCTTGTGGGGCTATGTTCACCAGATCCAAGTTCGCTTCTTGCGCCAAATGCAACGCCTCTCTGAGCGGTTTGATACCCAATTGCGAGCCGTCGACTCCAATCAAGCGAACCTCACGAGCGCGAATCGCCTCGTTGACTTGGTGTTGTTGATCCTTGCTGATAACCTGCCACCTCCAAAAAAAATTTAGGCAAATAAAAAATGTGGGCGTCAGATAACGCCCACATTCAATTTCCCTGCGCAAACATAGGAAATGTGTCTTCCGAACCATTAACCTGCCAACTGCGTTCGCGTCGACCAGGTGAGAAGCGGGCGCCTCTGCTTTGAACAATATCATTATGTTAGCACACTGACAAGTCATATGTCAAGGATACGGCTTGTTGCTTCCTAGAATCAACGAGTATTAGCTTACCGAAAAACAGCACCGGCGTCAATTGGAAAAAAATCACCCACTATGTATACCAATCTGATCAGTTCTGCGTCACACGCCGGAATCACGCATCTTCCTGACAATGCACCGTGCGTCCGCAAAGATGACATCCTTCGCAAAGGTGCAGGCGCCCCTCAAAAATCTGAATCAGGGTGCGGATCACATTTTCTTGAGGATTCTGCGTATGCAGGCACATTTCTTGTGGAACGATCGACAACAGGGTGCTGACAATCATATCCTCACGCGAAAGGGAAAATTCAAACATCTCGTTCAACGCTTCGTTTCCCTCTTTCCATGCCAACGGCGTACCATCCGCTTGCATCAGCCGGAATGCGCCCCTCCCTTCATGGATCAGGTGGACGAAATCCAGCTTGGGCGGTTGCACCTCCACAAACGAACGCAACAAGTGGATGAATTCCTTGTATTCTTGATCCAACAAATAGTCGTGTAACGCTTCTTGCACGCATGTTGCCAGCACATAGCGATATGTTTTCATCCGGAACCGAGCGAATCCATCAATCGCCAATTCCGCCGACCCTTTCAAAAAAGAGCTGACTTGACGGGCGATTTTGTCCCGGCGGTTGGCATACACCACCTTTGCGCATTCCCAGGCGCTCGTTTCAAGCAAGCGCCTCACTCGGCCCTCAATTTGCTTCACTTCTTCCTGTTGTCGCAAGCCGTGTTCGTGTTGAATGATTTGCCGGATCATTTCCGGTTCCATGTGTTCGCAAATGAATTCGGCCACCGCTCGCCCCAGCCGTTTGCGAAATTCCCTCTCCTGAAACCGGCTGCGGCGTTCCAGTCCGATGGTGCACCTATACCGCGTTCCCCATATGGATTCATCTATATGGCAACCCAGCACATTTTCTTGGAAAAGGGCGACACATTCCTTCAAATGGGCGCTCAGACAAATGATTTTCGCACGATCATGATGATCTAGCGAGATCACATAAGCCACCTGGCTCCTCCTTCCTCCTCCCTTAAATTGATAATAGTATATGGGAGATAAAGGAAGTGTATACTTCAATTGACCAAAGAAAGACCTTGTCCTGCCCAGTCTACCTTAGGGGGAGATCCACCCCGCCGTCAGCGCCTCATCATACAAGACCTGTCCCACCAAATACACAAAGCCCAAGGCCGCCACAATGATGGCTACCGTGCCGATGAGACGGTCACCCGCCCCTCCTGTTTTTACTTTCACGCCAAACCCTTTGAGATTGAACCGCTTCTTGTACGGCCACAAGTAAGGAACCCCGGCGCTGGTCATGGTGTCGGCAATTAAATGGGACAAATATCCCAATACCACCGCCCATGTATATGTGGGCGCGATCGTATAGACGACCCAGCCCACATACGCGCAAGCCAACAGCGAATGCGTGACGGTGCGGTGGGGGACATAAGCGACCGCCGCGGCATACAGCCCCAACCAAAGCACCCATGCGGGCAAACCCTTGAGGAAATAAAACAGCACCATCACAGCACCCAAGGCAGCCAGCGCAAACGAACGGTATGTTCGTTTAAGCGAAGGGAACAAAAAATTGTTGATCATGCTCCCATCCTCATCTATGTCCGGCAAAAGCGATCCGATCACCGCTGACACTACTGTCAAGCCCAACACCGCCACATCAGCGGATTCACCCATGCCGCACGCCAAACCCACACCGGTGGCCATGCCAATCGCCGCATGTGTTTTTCCTTCCACCGATTCTTCCCTCCCTCTCTCTTTATCAAGGGGCAAACAGTTGGTAAACGTTACTATTTGGTTTCATATTAAAAATATCAAAATTGAGAAACCAAATCTATGAAATAGAGATATTTTATTGTCTTATCCTTTAAATTGATGCACTTCCACCGCTGTACGAATCGCTGACTCGATCGCCCCCTGAATCCAAGTCGGTGTGGAGGATACATGCTCGCCTGCAAAAAAGATTCTCCCCTCCGGCTTGGCCAAGTGAGAACCCAGCTCATTCTGCTGCCCAGGCCGGTACAGCACAAACGCGCCGCCACTATATTGATACTGGGACCAACTCCACGACGTTCCGGTGTCAAACGCGCGAAACACCTTTTTCCCATGCAGCTTCGCCCAATCTTCCAACGCTTGTCGCACTCGGTCTTCCTGTTTCAACGCATTCCAGGGCAAAGCGTCATCCTCCCATGTATAACTAGCCAGCACCGTGCCTGGTCCCCGCTTGCCCAAGCCATGGCTGGGATAAAATGCATAGCGCACCGGCAAATCAGTCACAATCTTGCCACCTAAATGTCCCTCCTGCTCCCAGAAACGGCGTTTAAACTGGATTCCGATCTTGGTGGCTGGTGCGTAATGCAATTCGCGAATCGCTTTGCGCTTGCCGTAGGAGAAAAGGTGCTTGGGTTCCACTTCCACCAATTGCAAAAGCGAATAAGGGACAGTAATAATCGCCACATCCCCCATCGTCTTGGCAGGCTGTTTCGTTTTCGTATGCACTGAATGGATGGTGACCGTTCCATTGCGTTGGGAGATCTTCGTCATCTTGTGGTTAAACAGGATGTCCCGCCGCAACTGAGGCAAGAACGCTTTGGGTAGCTTGTCGTTGCCACCGGTGATTTCATAAAACCGGATGTTCGGTTGATAAAGAAGCTGAAATGCTTGCAGGGTCTGAATGTACGAAAGTTGCGAAATGCCTTCGGTATCTTGCATGATCTGAATCATGTCGATCGCCTGATGAGAGAGTCTTGGGCCTACCGGATTATGTCTTAAAAACGTGTCTAGTGAATAGTGGTCGAACCGGCGCACGACGATGGGCCAGTTGCGCTTCGGATTGCGCTTGACGAAGTCGAGAATTTTCCGCGAAGCAGCCAGGAACAATTCGTCCGCGGACTTGCCCCTTTCTATAGCCGCTACGGGAAACCGCAGGATATCAGGATTGCGATCAGCCTCCTTGGCCGTTGTCCGCACCCCGTTGGTGTAAATCAGGTCATTGGGGGTCGCATTGATAAACGGATTGATCGGCAAACCAAACTTCTTGATGTAAGCCAGTGTCAACTGATGGACATTGGGGATGCGCATCGCCCCCGCTTCCAAGTATTCCCCTTGGGCAAATGGACTGCGGAGCGTGTATACGCGCCCTCCTACCCGAGAGCTGGCCTCAATGATTTTCACTTGATGTCCCGCCTGTTTCAACAGCGAGGCGGCGACCAACCCGGCCATACCAGCCCCGACAACGATCACTTTTTTGGGTTGCCGCGTTTTCCGCAACCCGTCACGAATGATGGACAACATTCGCCCCGTGCTCATATCAGTCATTTGTAACACACTCATGTCGTTTCCCCTTTGCGGTTCTGCCAAACGACAGCCCTCTAAATTTTTCCAAACTAAATTATTCATCCAAAGAAAAGGCGGTCGCGGCATCTGCCACATCTGAGCAATTCACACGGACAAACCATTATTGAAAACAAAAAAACCCCGCAACCGTTGCGGAGTTTTCTTAAAGCATCCATGCTGTTTTAGTGTATGTCTGATGAAAACATCTTTTCCCGATGAGCACCTCGCTACGCGTGATTCACCAGACACGCCTTAGTTCTGCATCACAAAGTCATGCTCGAATTGTTCGTCATCCTTAAACACGCGCAAAATGCGATAATGGGTGTTGCGTTGCGCCGGAATTTTGCCGGCTTCCCGAATCAGCCGCAAGATGAGGTTGTTGTTCACCTTGTGCGTGGTTCCCGCCGCCGAAACGACATTCTCTTCAATCATCGTGCTACCAAAATCATTGCATCCGTATTGCAGGGACAACTTGCCCACTTCTGGTCCCATCGTCACCCAGGAAGACTGCAAGTTGGGGATGTTATCCAACATGATGCGGCTGACAGCGACCGCTTTGAGGTATTCTTCCGCCCCCAGCTTTTCGCGCTTCAAATTGGTGTTGTCCGGTTGGAACGTCCAGACGATGAACGCCAAGAATCCGTTGGTTTGATCCTGCGCCTCCCGGATGCGCAACAAATGCTTGACGCGGTGCTCCAATGTCTCGCCAAAGCCGATCACCATGGTAGCGGTCGTCGTCATGCCGAGGCGTTGAGCCGTCTGCATCACATCCATCCAATCCCGCCAAGAGCCTTTTAAGCGGCTGATCTTCCGTCTGATTTCATCATCCAGAATTTCTGCTCCGCCTCCGGGAATAGAGTCCAACCCGGCTTCCTTCAATTCCCGCACAACCTCTTCCAACGACAAGCCGGAGACTTCTTTCATCTTCATCACTTCCGCTGGAGAAAAGGAGTGCATATGAATCGTTGGAAACCGTTTTTTGATTTCGCGAAGCAAATCCGTGTAGTAGGACAGCGGCAAATCTGGGTTGGTTCCACCTTGCATCAGAATTTCGGTGCCGCCAACGTCGATCGTCTCTTGTATTTTTTGGAAAATCATCTCATTCGGCAATACATAGCCTTCTTTGGAGCCCGGCGCACGGTAAAAAGCGCAAAAACGGCAATAAGTGTCACACACGTTGGTGTAGTTAATATTGCGTCCGACTACGAAGGTGGTAATCGGTTCGGGATGTCTTCTTAACATCAGCTGATTGGCCACTTGGCCCAGCTTCTCAATCTCATTGCTTTCCCATAAAGCGATCCCATCCTCAAGCCCGAGACGTTCTCCGTCCAGAGCCCGCTTCAAGATCGCATCAATGTTTGGCATGCTATCCACCCTCCAACCATTCGGTCGAAACTCGATTCAATATGCTATGTTATCACAAACAGAAAACCTTGTCTGCCCGTGCTCACAATCTGCTCCATCAACAATAAAAGCCCCCGAATTCACAACGGCATTAATCCGTGTGCATCCGGGGGCACGCATTTGGTGCTGAGGGTCGGACTCGAACCGACACGGTGGTCACCCACCGCAGGATTTTAAGTCCTGTGCGTCTGCCTATTCCGCCACCCCAGCATATTAGATTGGAGCGGAAGACGGGATTCGAACCCGCGACCCTCGCCTTGGCAAGGCGATGCTCTACCCCTGAGCCACTTCCGCGAATGGTGGTTCGGGACGGAATCGAACCGCCGACACGAGGATTTTCAGTCCTCTGCTCTACCGACTGAGCTACCGAACCATTTAAGAATAAGAGAATCATTTGCTGACAAAGAAAATTATAGCACGGGGGTTTATGCAAAAGCAATACTTTTTTAATGTTTTTTTGATTTTTATCAAACCCCCGGCCAAAACACGTGTTTATGGCAAATGCTCCTTGCCCGTCTTGTTGGCTTGCAACCGTTCGTTCATCAGGCGCAACTTGGCTTGAATCGCCGCCTGTTTGTCGGCAAGCTCTTCCGAGGCGGGAAGGGCCGTTTCATCCTCCTGGTTGGCGTCCCATTGCGATTGCAGCGCTTGCGGCAGTTTTTCTTCTCTCTTGTTGGCTTTAGACTTGGATTTGCGCGGGGCTTCTTTTTTCTTGTTTGTCTCCCACGTTTCTTTCCGGGCTTGCTCCAACGCCTCTTGAATCGTTTTGATTCCCCGTCTCTTCCAATGGCCGGCGATCTTCTCAACAAGATTGCGCGGCAGGCGGTAATCATATTTCAGGAGAACGTATTCTAACAGCACATTAATCACTTCGGGCGGTAAACCGTATTCCCTGACCAATGTCTCCACTAATTCCACATCACTGTCGGGAATACGGGAGCCGCCTTGGTAAAAGGCCAATAACTCCAACGGGGAGATCTGCGCCAATTGCTGAAAATGCTTTTCTTCTTCAGACAGCGGCTCCGAACTGGCAGTTGGCACAGTCGCCGGAGTGGCTGCTTCCACTTCTTTGGGGGCGGCTCGATGCGATACAATCGGTGCTCCCCCAAATCGCAAGCGGTATTCGCTCTTGATGTAAGCACGCAACCGATCTACATCAATACGCCCATGCCTGGTCACATAGGGATTCTGCAACGCTTTTAACAAGGCCCAATCGTCCAATTGGTACAAAAAGCGAATTTGCATCAAATCCCGCATCAATTCGTTTGTCCAACAATCATCCTCAACAATGGAAGAAAGTCGCATTTTCAACATCGCAAAATCAATGTCTTCCCGCAGTTGCGGTTCTTTTCCCTCCGCCAAGCTCTCATCGCCCTCCACGCCCGACCAGACGGTGTCGCGGTTTTGTTCCGCTTCCCTAGCCAAATCTGCGGGAGAAAGGCTTTCAAACACTTCTTGAAACGACTTGGTGATATCTTTTACCTGGCCGCCATCCGGCTGTTTGGCAACCGATTCTTTATCAATCAACAACTCCCGCACCGCAAGGTAGCCTTCTTTTCCCAAGAAATGATACAGCGTCATGCTCAATATGTCGCTTTGGAAAAATTTCACCGGAGAAAGCGGCGCGATCAACTCATACTCATAGAATGAGCCGTGTTGGGAATCTTTTCTTTCATATACATTGAGCAACCCCACCCCTTCCAACAGATGACGCGCTTTTAAGAGTTGCTCTGTATTAAACGAACATAGCTTTAACAGATAGGCGTGACTGTGAATCTCTGATACCCCCGCGCGGGTCAGGGGAAGCTGATACGCCAAGGTCATGTATAACGACATGGCCGATGCGCCGATCATCGGTTGATACAAATGGATGAGACTCATAAGATCAGCACTGTGTACAGGGCGTCCCGAGCGGCAGCGCCAGCCGATATCTTTCCAGAATATCGCCATCAACCGGCCTCCTCGAACCAATGTTGCCTCAGTCAGGTTGTATCATTGTAACATACAACCAACGCTTGAAGCCAAACCTTATTTGGCAATGAATTATACGGCACCGCCCCGCTTTTTCTCTTCTGCCAACGCATTTCTTGAACGGTTTAACAACTCTTCCAGTTCATTCACAAATACATTTATGTCTTTGAACTGCCTATAGACCGATGCAAACCGGACATAGGCCACTTCATCAATTTCCATCAGCCGCTCCATCACCATTTCCCCGATCTCCTTGGAAGGCACTTCCGTCACTCCTGCCTGCCGCAGAGCCCGCTCGATTTCAACTACGAGCGATTCCAGGCGTTCCAGGGGCACTGGACGCTTTTCACAGGCGCGAATCAAGCCCCTAAGCAACTTCTCTCGGCTGAATTCTTCACGGCTTCCTTCTTTTTTGACAACAATCAACGGTTGCTCCTCCACCATTTCAAACGTGGTGAAGCGTTGCTCACACTTTTCGCACTCCCGGCGGCGGCGAATAGCACGTCCCTCGTGCACCGGACGCGAATCCAGCACCCGGCTGCCATTGTGATTGCAAAATGGACATCTCAAGAATCCGTTCCTCCTTTATCCTACCTGCCTTAGCAACGGAAGGAATGCGATACCTAAAAATCACAAATATCGACTATATTATCATTTTAAAGATAAACGTCAGCAAATCAATGCTATTTTGTCAACAGAAAAATCCTATCCCCTTCGTTATCCACTCGTCACATATTCTCTGTTTTTCCTCAACCATAAATTAACCAAGGCTTAATGAAAACGCGCATTCTCTACCATTTGGCCTTCAAACCCGCACGCTATAATAACTCATATGCTCTGGTTCCATGCAAGTGAAGGAGGGAATCCCATGTCTATGTTGCGCAATTGTTTACTTCTCCTCTCATTGTTTAGTTTGGCCGCATGCCAATCGACCACCACCGCGAACGACATCTTAACCAATGAACAAACCCTGCGGCTGACGATTCCCCATGAAATCTGGCGATTGGACGCTTCGCTCGCCGTGGACACCAACGAGACGCTGATCCTGAATCAAGTGGCCGAAGGCTTGATGCGGCTGGACCAAAACAACCGGCCCATCCCAGCTATGGCAGAAAAAGTGAGCGTCAGCGCCGACCAAACGGTATATACATTTCAGCTTAGAAACGCCTTGTGGCAAGATGGGGCACCCGTTACGGCGTACGATTTCGCGCGAGCATGGAAACGTACCTTGCACCCGAAAACCGATTCACCCAACGCTTACCTGTTTTATCCGATTGTCAACGCGCAGAGTTACCATCAAGGGGAAGTGAGCGCCGATAAAGTGGGCATCACCGTGGTCGACGAAGAAACGCTTCAAGTCCGATTGTCCCAACCCACGCGCAACTTCTTGACATTGCTGGCTCTCACTCCCTTTTTGCCGCAACGCGAATTTACCCAGCCGCCAAACGCAAACAGAAGCACCTTACTCAACCTCAAGCTCAACGGCCCGTTTGTCATTCTTGATGTGTCGGCCGACGGCACCATCGTCCTGAAAAAAAACGAACGGTATTGGGATCAGGAACAGGTGAAGCTGGATTATATCATCTTCTATGTGTCCAACCACCCCACGCAAACGATTAATTTATACAATGCCGACAAAATTGATATCACCCGAATCGCTCGTGAATTCGCCCAAGCTTACGCCAATACGCCCGAATTCCATTCCATCCAACTATGGACAACCCAATATATTCGGTTCAACAGCAAAAACAAGTTTTTCCAAAACAAAAAGATTCGACAAGCGATCAGCCTGGCGATCGACCGAGAACAGTTGGTCTCTGTACTGAAAAGCCAAGCGCAACCCGCAGGCGGACTGATTCCACCGTCTATGAAAGGCTTCCGTTCCGCATTTCGTGAAGAGGCCCCTTTGCCACCAGATAAGGCCAACTTAGGCAAAGCCCGCGCCCTATTGCAAGAAGGCATGCAAGAACTGCGGATCAGCCAACCGCCTTCGGCCCTGGTCATGCTCAGCTATGAGGATGACCGCATGCAACTGGCAGTTGAACTGAAAAAGCAACTGAAACAGGTGCTGGGTCTAAACCTGTTGCTGAACACGACGTCACGGGCTGAAAAGTATCGATTGGAGAAAAGGGGAGAGTTTGACCTCACCTTGTCCGATTGGGTGGCCACTTATCCCGATGCTTACACTCTGTTGGAAACATTCACCAGCGGCCATCCCGCCAACACCGGAGGGTACAAAGACAAACCCTATGATGAAACACTAAAACGCGCCGCCAATTCACCTCAAGTTCAAAAGCAAGTAAAGTACCTGGCCCAAGCGGAAAAATTTCTGATTGTGGAAGACCATGCCGCCATCCCGCTCTATTATGTGAATGACACCACCCTCATCAAACAAAGAGTGAAGGGGCATGTTCGCCATCCGTTCGGCCCGTCGTACTCATTCAAATGGGCGTATATCGAAGAGCCATAAGCCTTAGGTTGACGTCCAATTTCGCGCTGATATGGGAATATCGCAGGAATCTTGTTCGTATTCTGAATATGATTTACAATAATCCTGAGAACATATATTCTTTCCTCATATACCAAGGGGGGCGCTCATGCAAGGAAGGATCATTACCAAAGAATCTTTTCAGATCGTCGGATTCGGTTGGACGGGACCGTACACCATGTCCAGGGAAATCCCCAAAGTGTGGGAGCAGTTAGTTAAACGAATTCACGAAATCCCGCATCAGGTTCGCCCCGGTTCTTTTGTCTGCCCCTGCCATGACCGGGTGACAGATTTTACTTGTTATGTCGCCGTTGAAGTGAAGTTGGCCGAAAATGTGCCTGAAGGGATGTTGTCATTCACCGTTCCCTCCCAACGTTACGCAGTTTTCACCCATCGCGGTTCGATAAGGAACGTCCCCGCCACCTATCAGCGCGCGTGGAAATGGATTGAAAAGATGGGGTACCGCAAAGATCACAGCACATTGGGCTTAGAGATGTACGATCACCGCTACACACCAGTCACCCACGATCCTGATGCGCCAGACAACATGTATGACATCTACATCCCCATCAAACGGTAGACGCACATGGCGTACGCGCCGCCGGCATTCCTTTTTACATCCAGGAATGCCGGCGGCGCGTTTAAGGCGATATACCATTTGCATTAGGCATTTGGCACGCAAAAACCCTTCTCCGACAGTGGAGAAGGGTTTTTAACACGTTAGACGGTCACTTCCAATGCCAATCGCTCACCCACATATTTCGCCAAATCAACCACGCGGCAGGAGTAACCCCATTCGTTATCGTACCAAGCGAGCACTTTCACTTGGCGCTCGCCGATTGCCATCGTCGACAGAGCGTCAACGATGGAGGAGTGCTCATTGCCGTTGAAGTCGGAAGAAACGAGTGGGTCTTCACAATATTGCAGAATGCCTTTCATCTTTGTTTCGGCCGCTTCTTTTAAGGCTTGATTAACCTCTTCCGCTGTGACCTTCACTTTCAAATCGGCGACCAAATCAACTACAGACACGTTAGGGGTTGGCACCCGCAATGCAAAGCCATTCAACTTCCCTTGCAATTCTGGCAGCACCAATCCCAGCGCTTTGGCCGCTCCCGTCTTCGTCGGAATGATGGATTGGGCGCATGCGCGAGCCCGGCGCAAATCCTTGTGGGGATTGTCCAGGTTTTTTTGGTCATTGGTATAAGCATGCACCGTCGTCATCAAACCGTATTCAATCCCGAACGCTTGATGCAACACTTTCGCTACAGGGGCCAAGCAGTTGGTGGTACAGGACGCGTTGGAAATGATGTCGTGCTGTTCGGGAATGTACGCTTCTTCATTCACACCCAACACGATGGTGATGTCCTCATTTTTGCCCGGTGCCGTGATAACAACCTTTTTAGCCCCAGCTTTCAAATGCTTCGACGCACCCTCGCGGTCGCAAAACTTGCCTGTTGCTTCGATGACAATATCCACACCCAGTTCCGCCCAAGGTAATTCTTCTGGGTTGCGGTTGGACACCAGGCGAACCAGTTTGCCGTTCACCATCAACCCTTGCTCAACCGCTTCCACTTCACCAGCAAACATGCCATGTATGGTATCATATTTCACTAAATGTGCTAACGTTTCCGCTGGATAGCTCGCATTGATCGCCACTACTTCCAAAGCAGGATCAAGTGCTGCTTTGCGAAACACCATCCGTCCAATTCGTCCCAAACCATTGATTGCAATACGCACAGCCATGAAGCCGCTCTCCCCTCCGCTATATGTTACATACCATCTCTCTTTTTTATTATAAACAGTATAACACATTTTTCAATATAAAAACGAAAACCTGTCCCAAATCCGGAACAGGCTCGCACATTTAATCAAATTATTGTTCTTTGATTAAATCTTGATAACATTCTTTATATTTCTGATAGTAATGGCTGACCCGGTACACATATTCCCGGGTCTCCTTGATAGGAATCCGTACCGCTCCTTGCCTCGTTCCATCCCAAACACCTTGGTCAAGCCAACGCGAGACACGGTTGTGTCCGCCATTGTAAGCAGCAATTGCCGCCACTTTGTTGCCATGGTACCGCTTGGTCAAATACGCAAGATACCAAGCGCCCATATGGATGTTGATCGCCGGATCGCGGATGTGCTCCTTGAGCGCCGGCGAAAACCCGCCCCGGCGGATCATCCAATCCATGGTTTCCGGCATGAGCTGCATCAACCCTTGTGCGCCCGCCGCCGATACTCGGTCCAGCTGAAATCTGGACTCCACTCGGATCACTGCCATAATCAAAAACGGATCTGCTCCGGTGGCTTCGGCACTGTTGAGGATCAACTCCTCATACCGCAAAGGATAAATCAGGCATTCCAACCAATGGGCCACAATCATGCACAACACCCACAAAAGCGCCAGCAACACCCAGGCCTTTTTCCGACCTGGCCATGTTCCCTTGACCGGATTCAGCCAACTTTTGCGCACAGTTCGCTCCATAGGCGCGCCACCTGCATCTCAGTCTCTTCCCGTGTTCCGCTGTTGTCGATCACATAATCGGCCCACTTTTTTTTTTCATCAATCGGCAGTTGTGCCGCCAAGCGCGCAGCCGCCTCGTCGGTATCAAGATGATCTCGCGCCTGCAACCGAGCCAATTGAACCCGTTGCGGCACATAAACCAGAATCACTTCATCTACTAGGTCGGTCATTTTTTCTTCAATCAATAGCGGCACATCCCATATGACCACCGCGTGCGGCTCAGTCTGCCACACCTTCTCCGTGTCCCGCCGCATTTTATCCATGATGAGCGGGTGCAACAACTCATTCAGCTTGCGCCGCGCCTTTTCATCATGAAAAATGATGCGACCCAGCGCGGGCCGGTCAAGCGTCCCCTCCCGGCTTATCACCTCGTCGCCGAAAACAGACGCAATCCGCTTCAAGCCCTCTTCCTCTGGCTCGACGACTTGCCGGGCTACCTTATCCGCATCGACAATCACTGCCCCGTGCCGTTGCAACATCTCGGCCACAGTGCTTTTTCCCGTCGCAATTCCACCGGTCAATCCAAAAATCATCCACACCGCTCCTCTAAATTAACCGTAACAAGCCCAATATGATCAAAAAAACGCCGGGCGCGTATCCCATCCAACGAAAACGGGCGCGTTCGGCGTACTTGAAGCCGAACCACATGCCCGCGCGCAGGCAGACTGCGCTCATCAACCCAATCGCCAGCGCCGCCACCAGTGGGGACATCCCGATGAACGCAGCTCCTACCCCCGCGGCAAAAGCATCCAACGACAAGGCCGTTCCCAACAAAACAGCCTCATATCCTGAAATCGTGCCGGATTCATCCATATCCGCAACCATGGGCGTTTTCAATATTTGCACAACCAATCCCCACTTCTCAAGCTGAAACGTCCAAATGGTGGGCTCGGCAGGTTTGGTTGGCGGTAGGGCGGCCGCCTTCGTTTCCACTTTCTTCGGCGCCCTACCTGCTTGCGACAGCGCAAATAAGCCAATCGCGATAAAGAGAACAGCTCCAATCCCATGGGTCAACGCAGGTGGAAGGAAATGAGAAATCCCTTGTCCCATTAACATCGCTAAATAAATGACCATCCCCGAACAACCAGCAATGATCAAGATGGAGCCAAAAGGAATGCGAACTTTTCTCATCCCATAAGTCGTTCCGGCCCCAAACCCGTCCATGCTCACCGCCAGTGCTAACCACATCACCGATAACACGTGCCACATAATCAATCACCTCTTTAAGATGGGCTGATACTTCCCATCTTATGAAAGAGGATCAGGGCGGGGTTACCTTTGGCAAGTCCGGCAGATGTGAGTGCCTCGTCCACCTACTACGATCCGCTCGATCGGCGCGCCGCATTTTCGACACGGTTCACCTTTGCGGCCGTACACTTGGATTTTGAGTTGAAACATTCCCATCTCACCCTCGCCGTTCAAATAAGAACGAACGGAGGAACCACCCGCTTCTACCGCTTCAGCGAGGATTTTCCTGATGCTCTGGTGTAACCGCGCCACTTCCTCCTCCGTCAACGACGACGCGGCACGCTCGGGATGAATCCCCGCGGCAAACAAGGACTCGTCCACATAAATATTGCCCAAGCCGACGAGATATTCCTGATTTAGCAAAACCACTTTTACTTTGGCCTTGCGCTTGACCAGCGTGGATTGAAACCATTCCAAGGTAAACGCGTCCGATAACGGCTCCGGCCCCAGTTTTTTTAATGGTTTGTGTTGCTCCTCTTCACCCATGGTAAATAAATGCATCGTGCCAAATTGGCGCACATCGCGATAACGCAACTGCGCGCCGTCCGTAAAATGGAATATCACATGCGTGTGCTTCTCCAGCGGCTCCGTTTCCTCCGCTAACCGATACTTTCCCTCCATCCGCAAATGGGATACAAGCACCCATGGCGGACAAATGATTTTCAAAAATTTCCCCCGGCGCTGAACGGCAGTAATCGTGCAACCCACCAAATGATGGCGAAATTGTTCCACGTCATCAGGATGTTGAATGATGCGGCCCAGCTTGACCGTCACATCCTTGATCGTCTTGCCGACCACCAACCGCTCCAATGTTTTTCGTACTGTTTCTACCTCTGGCAATTCAGGCATGATCTACTCCCTCCCCAATGCAATAATCAACGCAAGGCCGCCACCCTGTCAAGGATGACGGCTTGTCTCATCTTCTATGTGACTGATGCCAAATCACTTTGCTTCATACCAGGTCTTGCCACTGTTCACATCGACGGACAGTGGGACCGACAGCGGCAATGCATCTTCCATCACCGCTACGACTAGCTCTTTCATCTCCTCCAGTTCAGCTTCCGGCACTTCAAAAATCAATTCGTCATGCACTTGCAACAACATCCGGCTCGCCAGCTTCCGCTCGTTCATCGCTTGGGCTAATTTCACCATCGCCAACTTGATGATATCCGCCGCCGTCCCTTGGATGGGCGTATTCATCGCGGTTCGCTCCGCAAAACTGCGTTCACCAAAGCTTTTGGCGTTGATCGCTGGCAAGTAACGGCGCCGACCAGAGAGCGTAGTAACAAATCCATCCTTGCGCGCTCGCTCCACAATGGAATCCATGTAGCGTTTCACACCAGGGAATGTTTCAAAATAGCGATCGATGAATTCACGTGCTTCCTTTTGAGGGATGTCCAACCCTCTAGCCAAGCCGAAGCCACTGATCCCGTACACGATCCCGAAGTTGACCGCCTTCGCTTGCCGACGCATCAGTGGCGTGACTTCGTCTTCAGCCACCCCAAACACATCCATAGCCGTTTGCGTGTGAATGTCTTTGTCTTCTTTGAAGGCCTTTTGCAACTGCTCATCTTCAGAGATATGGGCCAGCACGCGCAATTCGATCTGTGAGTAGTCAGCAGCCAAGATGTGCCAGCCCGGCTCGGAGGGGATGAACACTTGACGGATACGCCGCCCTTCTTCCATCCGAATCGGGATGTTCTGCAAATTGGGCTCGGTCGAACTCAAGCGGCCCGTCGCAGTGACGGTTTGGTTAAACCGAGTGTGAATTTTGCCGTCGGCGCCAATCTCTTTCTTCAACCCCTCGATATACGTGGAATACAATTTGCCGACTTGCCGGTAATGCAGGATCTTGTCGACGATCTCGTGCTGGGGCGCCAGCTTTTCCAGCACATCTGCACTCGTCGAATATCCCGTCTTCGTTTTCTTCAAAACGGGTAGACCCAGTTTGTCAAACAGGATCTCTCCCAGTTGCTTGGGGGAGTTGATGTTGAAAGTCACCCCCGCCAACTCGTAAATCTCCTGCTCCAGCCGATCCAAGCTTTGCTTCAGCTCCACCCCTAACTCCTCGAGACGGGCTTGGTCAATGAAAACGCCTTGGCGCTCCATCTCGGCCAGCACACTGGCAAGCGGCATCTCCAACTCAAACAGCAATTGATCCAGATTGAGTTCCGCTAACTCTTGCTTCAGCACCGGCGTAACGTGATGGATGGCTTTCGCTTTGGCAGCCAAGTGCCGAGCCAACGTTTCTCCGGTAATCGCCTTCCGCTTGGCCCCCTTCCCATACACATCCTCATCCGCCGGAATCGGCTCGTCCCCATAGCGGGACACGATATCACTCAACTCCAATTGCGATTCGGAAGGGTCCAATAGATACGCCGCCAACAAGACGTCAAAGGAGAGACCCGCGGCCATGATTCCTTTGTTCGCCAACACGATCTGCGTTTTCTTCATGTCATAAACCAGCTTGTCGCGCTCCTCATCCGCAAGCCAACCCCGAACCGCATCGCTTTGCTCCGCCACTTCCCAAGGCAGGTACCACTGGGCCTGACCATCTGAAATGGCCAATCCAACCACATCCGCGTGATGAGGGTTGTCCTCCGACGTTTCGATAAACAAGGCAAGCGATCCCGTATTGAACACGTCCACCATTTCTTCCAAGTCGGACAGGGATGCCACTTCCCGGACATCCACCTCGTTTTTGACCGCCTCACCCTTTTCCGCATGGTCTTGCTTGTGCACCCTCGACAACAGTGTTTTAAACTCCATCTTTCTGAAAAACTCGACGATGCGCTCTGTATTCCGTTCAGGCAATTGCAAGCGATCCAATCCGAAATCAAGCGGCACTTCCGTATAGATCGTGGCCAGCTTTTTGCTGAGCAACGCCTGCTCTTGATGTTCGCGCACTTTTTCTTGCAGTTTTTTGCCGGGCAATTCATCCACATGCGCGATCACTTCTTCTACAGTGGGAAACTTCGCCAACAATTTCAACGCTGTCTTCTCGCCTACACCAGGAATGCCGGGGATGTTGTCTGACGAGTCCCCCATCAACCCTTTTAAGTCGATGATCTGGGCGGGAGTCAACCCGTATTTCTCCTTGATGGCATCGATGTCGTAAGACTCAGTCTCTGTCACCCCTTTGCGGGTCAACAAAAGCCGAACATGCTCATCCACCAGTTGCAACAAATCTTTGTCTCCGCTAACGATCAATGTCTCAACGCCTTGGCTTCCACTCGCTTTGGCCAAGGTGCCGATGATGTCATCTGCTTCATAGTTTTCTACTTCAAAGGCGGAGATTTGAAAGACTTCCAACAGTTCTTTTACAAGCGGAATTTGTTCCGCCAACTCACTTGGCGTTTTCTGCCGGGTTCCTTTATATTCCTGATAACTCTCATGGCGAAAAGTCGTTTTTCCCGCATCGAATGCCACCAACATATGGGTGGGCTTCTCTTCTTCAAGGATTTTCATCAGCATCATCGCAAACCCATACACCGCGTTGGTATGGATGCCGCTTGAATTTGTCAATAGCGGCAACGCATAAAACGCGCGATAAGCAATGCTGTTGCCGTCCACCAATATCAACTTGCTCACGAATGCATTCACACCTTTTTCCAAAATTCACTACCTTATGCCTCTTTCATTCATACTTATCTATTGTAACACGAGCAAAAATCACGCTTCCAGTTTTTCGGTAACAAAAACCGAACAAATGCTCGATGCATATAAAAAAGCCCAGTGACGTTGATTCGTCACCGGGCTTTTATTCACTGGCCAGCTACCCATTCTTCCTCTACCCCATCCTCCTGTGGCAATGGATCATGCAAGAGACGCCAATCCAGCTCCATCTCTTCATCCGTCAATAAGATGGCGTCCAACTGCGCTTCGATTTGTGCATGATCCATATCGATGCCGATCATCACTAACTCCGTCATCCGGTCTCCGTACTTTTCATCCCATTCTGCTTGAATCTCAGGATACTCGGCCAACACCTCACGCCGCTCTTCTTCTGGCAGGGCCGCGATCCAATATCCTTCCGCGCCCAGCTGGATCGACGGGCCAGCTTGGCTGAATTGCACAGCGAATTCATTCCGAGTAGCCAGCCACAGGATCCCTTTGGCCCGCACCACTTCTTCCGGCCATTGGTGCAACCAATCGTTCAGGCGCGCTGGATGGAACGGTTTGCGCCGGCGGTACACAAACGAGGTGATGCCGTACTCATCCGTCTCCGGAGTGTGCTCCTCTTGCAACTCTTTCAGCCATCCGGCCGATTGGCTAGCCTCCTCAAAGTCAAACAGGTGGGTGTGCAAAATCTCTTTTGGGTCGATTTGCCCTTGCACCGCCCGAATAAATCGGGCCTTTGGTTGCAGTTTGCGCAACACCGCTTCCAACTGATCCGCCTCTGCCTCGGAGATCAAGTCGCATTTGTTTAAGATCAACACATCGCAAAACTCGATTTGATCAATCAATAAACTGACCACGTCGCGCGTATCATCTTCTCCCAATGCTAGCTTGCGGTCTATCAGGCTTTCCCCAGAAGAGAAGTCATGCCAAAACCGGTTGGCATCCACCACGGTAACCATGGTATCCAATCGGCACAAGGAAGGAAGATCAACGCCATTCTCTTCATCGGAGTAGGTAAACGTTTGCGCAACCGGAATCGGTTCGCTGATCCCCGTCGATTCAATCAATATGTAGTCATAGCGTTGCTCCCTGGCCAGCCGTTCCACCTCTTTTAGCAAATCCTCCCGCAATGTGCAACAGATGCACCCGTTGGACAATTCCACCAGCCGCTCTTCGGTGCGGGATAGATTGGCTTCTTTTCCGATCAAATCTGCATCGATATTGATCTCACTCATGTCATTCACAATCACCGCCACTTTCAACCCTTGCCGGTTATTTAAAACATGGTTAAGAATCGTCGTTTTGCCTGAACCGAGATACCCGCTCAACACGGTCACTGGAATCTTCTTTTGCATTACCTATTGCCCCCTCACTCTTTTTCCAACCTAATATATCGTAACCATTACGATTTGTAAACGAAAATTAACCGTACTCCCTCGTGTAAAACGTATTTATTTTTATTTATAGCAACAAACTTCTTACCAGCGGGGAGCTACATATGCTTGCAACAAAAACAGCCCTCCTCATCAGAGGGGGCTGTCTATATCATGATCGCTTATGTTGAAAAAAGGGGGGTTAATTCAAGTCAACTTGCTTACCGGTCTCAATATACACAACGCTTTCCGCGATGTTGGTCGCATGATCGGCGATGCGTTCCAAATACCGGGCGACGAAACAAAGTTTGATCGCCACTTCGACATGTTGCTTCTCTTGCATGTAAAAGCTGAGCTCTTTGAGCAGATCGTAATACATCTGGTCAACCTGATTGTCCGTCTTGGCCAGTTGTTTTGCCAAATCGGTATTGCCGTCAATGTAGCTATTGATCCCATCATTCACCATCTTCTGCGTGATCTGCGCCATTTTGGGAATATCGATCAACTCTTTGAACAGCACCAAATTGCTTTCTTTCATCTCAATCGTGACTTGGGCAATGTTGACTGCCAAATCGGCCATCCGCTCCATGTCGGACGCGATTTTGATCGCGGCGATCAACAGGCGCAAATCCTTAGCCACCGGTTGCTGGGTCGCTATCAGTTTGGCGACAGTGTCATCGATCACTGTCTCCAGGCGGTCCATCTCTTTATCATCTAACACCACTTGCTTGGCCAAGATGTCATTCTGAATAGCCAGCGAACGAACAGCCTTGTCCACGGCGATTTCCAATTTTTCTCCCATGGTGAGCAACACGCGCTTCACTTCTTTAAGTGACTGGTCAAATTGACGCATGCCAAACGCCTCCTTATCTGCCGGGCATTAGCCGAAACGGCCAGTAATATATTCTTCCGTCTGTTGATGATCCGGATTGGAGAACAGCTTATCCGTGTCGTTGTACTCGATCAGGTCGCCGTTCAAGAAAAAGGCCGTCTTGTCGGAGATGCGCGCCGCTTGTTGCATGTTATGGGTTACAATGACAATCGTGTAATTCTTCTTCAGCTCTTGCACAAGCTCCTCAACTTTCAGGGTAGATATCGGGTCCAAGGCTGAGGTGGGTTCATCCATCAAGAGAATATCCGGTTCTACCGCTAGGGCCCGTGCAATGCACAAGCGTTGTTGTTGTCCGCCGGACAATCCTGTCGCCCGGTCCTTGAGGCGGTCTTTCACTTCATCCCACAAGGCCGCCCCGCGCAAACTCCGTTCAACGATCTCATCCAGCTTCTTCTTATCGTTTAGTCCATGAATCCGCGGACCGTACGCGACGTTCTCATAAATGCTTTTGGGAAAAGGGTTGGGAGCTTGAAACACCATGCCCACCCGTTTGCGAAGCATTTCCACGTCTACTTCGTCAGAATAAATATCCGTGTCTTTAATTAGAATTTGCCCTTCAATCCGCACATTGGGAATCAGGTCGTTCATGCGGTTCAATGTACGCAAAAAAGTGGATTTTCCGCAGCCGGAAGGCCCGATCAACGCCGTAACCGACCGTTCATCAATATCGACATGAATATTTTTTAGCGCTTGTTTCTCGCCATAATATAAATCCAAGTTCTTCACTGAAATCGCCGTTGGATTCACCACAATCTCTCCTTCTTGCGGTTTACCGCTGAAATTTGTTACGCAGGAAGATCGCTAGTCCGTTCATTGTGAGCAAGATGACCAGCAAGACGATGATTCCGGCCGCAGCCAAATTGGAAAATTCCTCTTTGGGTTGCGCCACCCAGTTGTAAATCTGAATCGGCAACGCGGAAAACTCATCAAACACACTGCCCGGCGTAAAGGCCAAAAACGTGGCGGCCCCCACCATGATCAGCGGTGCCGTTTCGCCAATCGCACGCGACAAGGCCAGAATCGTGCCCGTCATAATCCCCGGCAAGGCATAAGGAAGGACAACCTTTTGTATGGTTTGCCATCTCGTTGCTCCCATTGCAAGTGATGCATGACGCAAGGAGTTGGGTACACTGGCGATGGCCTCGCGCGCCGCCACAATCACCACTGGCAAAATGAGCAAAGTAAGGGTTAAACCGCCGGCCAGCACGCTTTTTTTCAACGCCAAGATTTGCACGAAGATGGTCAGCCCCAGCATACCGAACACAATGGAGGGGACTCCCGCCAAGTTGCTGATGTTGACTTGAATCAGCGTGCTGATCCACCCTTTTTTGGCGTATTCTTCTAAATAGATCGCAGCACCCACGCCAATGATAAATGTCAACGGTGCCGTGATTGCGATCAACCAGATCGAGCCCCACAGGGCGCCTTTGATTCCCGCCCGCGATGGAAACCTGGAGGCGAAATTGTTCATGAAATCAGCCGTCACATAAGACCAGCCACGCTGGAAAATGTCAAACAGCAGGACGGCTAGCACCAGCACCCCGACCAGCGTCGCCAAGAAAAACAGCCCATGTGCCAATCGGTTTCGGCCGCGGCGTTGTTTCACCCGGGACGCGATTTTGCGCTCTTCGTCGAAGGCCCGTTCGTGATTTAGAGCCGTTTTGTGTTTGGACATCAACTCTTCAGCCGCCATCAATATTCCTCCTTATAGCGGCGCGAGATATACAGCGCCAACAAATTCATAGTGAGCGTGATTACAAACAGGGTGGCTCCCACCGCATAAATGGAATAATAAGGCAGGCTGTGATAAGAGATGTCCCCAGTCGACGCCTGCACCATAAATGCGGTCATCGTTTGGATCGATTCCAAATAGCTAAATGACATGCTCGGCGTCGATCCCGCAATGATGGTCACCGCCATGGTTTCACCCACTGCCCGGGAAAGCGCCAGCACAAAAGAAGCCACAATACCTGACAACGCCGCGGGCAATACCACTTTCAAAGAGACTTCCAAACGGGTAGAACCCAATCCGTACGCCGCCTCGCGGATATTGCGGGGCACCGACCGCATCGCGTCTTCGCTCAGGCTGGCGATCATCGGCAGAATCATGATCCCGACCACAATGCTTGCGCTCAACGCATTAAAAAAGTCCATATCAGGAAAAAAATCGCGCAATAAGGGCGTGACGAACGTGACACCAAAATAACCAAACACAATCGTCGGGATGCCCGCCAGCACCTCCAGTACCGGTTTGATTACCCGGCGGATGCGCTCCGGTGCGTATTCGCTCAAATAAATGGCACTGCCGATGCCAAGTGGCACAGCGACTACCGCAGCACCCAATGTGATTTGCAACGATCCGATCAGCAAAGGTAAAATCCCGAATTCGCGCTGATCTTCACTGAAAAGCGCCGTCCATTTCGTTCCAGTAATAAAGTCGACAAACGGCACTTCCGCAAAAAATGAGGCGGTCTCTTTGATAAGTGTGAACACGATCCCCACGGTGGTTAGCACCGACAACAACCCGCACAGGAGTAAAAAGCCGGGGATCAAGGCTTCCATCTTCTCTCGCCAAGTCTTTTCCTTGCGAAAAAAATTCTTCTTTTCGGCCAACTGGGACATGGTTACTCCCCTTTCTATCGTTAAAACGCAAGAAAAACGGGTACCCCTTTCCCGTGTGAGAAAGAGGCCCCAACTTCCGCATGGTGTTCCCATGCTAGATTATTTCACTTTACTTAGACCCTCTTGATATTTCGCATCCGGCAGTGGGACATAGCCTACTTCTTTGACAAGGTCTTTCGCCGTTTCCAGATAGAACTTCACAAATTCTTTCACTTCCGGCTTTTGCAAAGATTTTTTGCTTGGATAAATGTACACCGGACGGGACAGAGGTGAGTAAGTTCCATCATGGATCGTTTGGTCGGTCGGAGCGATAGCGCCTTTGCCCGCATCAATTGGAACGATTTTCAGATTGTCTTTGTTCTCCAGGTAGTAGGCATAACCAAAGTAGCCCAATCCACCTTTGTCGCCTTGCACCCCTTTGACCAGTACATTGTCATCTTCGGATGCAGTATAGTCGGTGCGGCTTTTCCCTTCTTCACCAACGATTTCACCCGTGAAGTAATCAAACGTACCCGAAGCGGTTCCCGGTCCGTACAATTTGATCGGCTCCGCCGGGAAGCTGTCACGGACGTCTTTCCAGGTTTTCACTTTGGAGTTGGGCTCCCAGATTTTTTTCAATTCGTCAACGGTCAATTTGTCGACGAAGTTGTTTTCTTTATTTACAACCACCGCGATGCCATCATAAGCGACAGGAATTTCAACCGGTTCGATTCCGTTTGGCTTCGCGGCTTCTTTTTCTTCATCTTTGATCGGACGAGACGCGTCAGAAATGTCGATTTCACCGCTGGCCCACTTTTTGAAGCCCCCGCCAGTGCCCGATTCGCCAACGGTTACATTCACATCAGGATTGGCTTTCATAAATTCCTCCGCCACTGCTTGGGAGATCGGATACACGGTGGAAGAACCATCGATTTTGATCGCTCCGCTCAGTCCTTTCCCACCGCTATCGTTCTGTTTTTGCCCACCGCAACCAACAAGGGCACTGAAAGCGAGTGTGAATGTTGCGCCGAGGATAAGCCCCTTCTTCAACATAAGCGTTTTCCCCCTAAAAGAAATGAATAATTTCCTTTCGTCACTTGTACTATAAGCCTTTACCTTTATTGCAAAATAAATGGGATGTAAACGTTTTGTAAATGAAAAAGACAGGAGCACCTAAGTGTTCCTGTCTTTTTTCGTCATTGGGAAAGAGAGGGTGAAAGTGGTGCCTTGCCCAATTTGGCTCGACACCTCGATTTCTCCTTGATGGGCTTCAACTAGATGCTTGACAATCGCCAAACCCAACCCGGTGCCGCCGGAGTCGCGCGCACGGGCTTTGTCCACTCGGTAAAACCGCTCAAACACGCGGGGAAGGTCTTCCTTGGGAATGCCAATGCCAGTATCAGACACTTTGCACAACCAGCTCTCGTCGCGCTTTTCCACTTCGACGGTGATGCGCCCACCGGGTGGTGTGTAGTTGCTTGCGTTGGACAACAGATTCAGCAAGATTTGTCGGAACCGGTCCTTGTCAACCTCTACCTCAAACGGTTCTGCAATCTTTACACTCCATGCTTGTTGTTTGGCGCGGAACCGTTCCTCCATGGTCTTCACCACCGACTGAACCATCTGATCGATACGGATCAGCTCCCTCTTCAAGTTGATCTGTTTTGACTCGATTTTGGACAAATCCAATAACTCCCCGATCAACCTTTGCAAACGCAAGCTTTCTTCATTGATGATTTGCAGGAACTCGCGGCAAGTGTCGGGATCGCCCATGGCTCCGTCAAGAAGCGTTTCCGAAAACCCACGGATGGAGGTGATAGGCGTTTTCAATTCATGCGACACATTGGCCACAAAATCCTTGCGCAACTGTTCCAGGCGGCGGATCGCCGTCAGGTCGTGCAAAACGACAACCACCCCCACGCCGTTCCGCTCCACCCACATGGGCGCCAAATTGGCTTCTAGCATTCGTTCTTCCGGGAAATAAATCTGGATTTCATTTCTCATCCGCTCTCCCGATTCCGCGCACTCTGTAATCCAATCCGTCAAATCGTACGGGTAGGTCAATTTCTTATAGGAGCGACCGATGATGTCTTGCGCCGGCACGCCAAACAGCCGTTCAAAGGAACGGTTGACCAAGCTCACCTTGCCTGTCGGGTCAATCATGATCAATCCAGATTCAAGTGACTCGATGATGCTGTGCAAGCGGCGTTCGCTTTTCCTAATCGTTTCCATTTGTTTTTGCAAGCTGTGAGCCATACGGTTGATCGCTTGCCCCAATTGGGCCACTTCGTCTTTCCCTGTCTGTTGTACGCGCCGGTGGAATTTCTTCTGGGCGATATCTCTAGCCACTTGGGTGATTTCCTCCAGTGGGCTGGTAACGCTGCTGGCGATGCGGGAACTGAAGAAACCTGCCAAACCATACGCGATCATCAGCCCCAAAGCGAGGGAAACCCACACCTTTTCTAATGACTGGTTCACCTCTTGAATATCCAGTGAAATCCGGATGGCACCCACTACGTCACCATCCCGTTCCACCGGCAGGGCCGCGTGCAAAAAATTGTCTCTGATAACCGTCGGATCTTTCTTTTCCTTTTGCAACGCGCTTTCCACTTCGGGATACGCCTTGTAGTTCAACGACAGATCACCCGTAGAGTCACCCAGCACACGCCCGTTTTTGTCGAAAATGGTGATCTGTGCATCTAGCGCTTTCCCATAAACTTCAGCGACCTGCTGAAACTGACGCCGTGAAGGGTGGGAGTCTGTCCAGGCGATGGTTTCTGCCAGCATCCTCCCTTCCGTTTCCAGCCTCGTCGTCAAGGAATCGATATAGGAGGAGCGGAGCAACAACGCAACGAAGATCCCCGTCCCCAAGACGGAGCAACCGATCAAAAGGAGAAAAGACCAAGTAATGCGAGCGCGCAGCGACCTCATCCCCGTCTGGGCCCCTCAAATTTATACCCGATCCCGCGGACGGTCTTAATATAGATCGGGCTACGCGAGTCCGTTTCAATTTTTTCCCGCAAATGGCTCACATGCACATCAACGATACGGGAGTCGCCAATGTAATCATAATTCCAAACCGCATTCAACAATTGATCCCGCGACAACACCTTCCCCCGGTGGTTGGCCATGTACAGCAATAACTCAAACTCCTTTGGCGTCAAATCGATCTCTTCTCCGTTCCTGGTGATGACATAACCCTCAGGGTCGATCACCAATTCTCCAATACGCATCAACGCTTCTTTCTCTTCCGTCTGCTCCATTCCTTTTAAAGCGTCAATACGGCGCAAAATCGCCTTGACCCTGGCGGTCAACTCCCGCGGACTAAATGGCTTGGTCATGTAATCGTCCGCACCCAATTCCAATCCCAACACCTTGTCAAATTCGTCCGTTTTGGCGGTTAGCATCAAAATGGGGATGTGCTTCTTCTCCTGGCGCAGCCGGCGGCACACTTCCAAACCGTCCAGCTTGGGCAACATCAGGTCCAAGATAAGCAGGTCGGGAAAGCCGTTTTTCATCATATCCAAAGCCATTTCGCCGTCATAAGCTACATCTACTTGGAAACCCTCTTTTTCAAGGTTGAATTGCACAAGTTTCACGATGGAAGCCTCATCATCCACAACCAAGATTTTCTTGCCCATCTTATGCCCTCGCTTTCAAAAATGCTTGCTTAATCATCGTGCTTCTATTAACAAAGAAAATCATAACACAACAAAGTTAAGATTCCGTAAAGATGCATCCCCACCATAAAAAAACAGCATGGGTGTGAAACGGAAGAAACCGCCTTCTCCCTCTGTTTCACCCCATGCTACAAAAAACCTACTAGAAATTTTCAAATGCATCTTTGAACAACGGTTTCAACGGCCGCGGCGGACAAACCACCAGTTCCCCTTCCGCCACAATCTTGTCCCCGCTCATCCCCTTGGCCACCAACTTGACTTTCTTGTCATGATCTAGTTTGTCGCTAATTTCCAACATTAATACCACTTCTTCCTGGATAAACAAGGGAGCTGGAAAATCAAACTGCATGGATTGTACCAAGCTTCCCGGACCAGGCAATTTCATTGACACCAAGGCGGAAAACCAGTTGACGAGCAGGCTCGGCGGCACGACTACCTGTTCGAATTCGGTGCGCTCAGCGTAAGCACTCTGCGAAAACAACGGGTTCAAGTCATCCGCCGATCCGAGATACGAAAACACATCGCGCCGCTCTACCGTTTTGCTTTCCTCTATCCGTTCCCCTAACATCAATGTTTCATATGTTTTCCCTTGGGATTTCATATCTCTTAAACGCAAGTTGGCAACCCCTTTCACTGGTGTATCCGCTTTCATTTTACCGTATTTTCTCAATCTTCCATATACAATTTGGTCAAATACGCCCGGGAAAGTTCCCGGGCATGATGTCGCCTGTGGTTATTATTTTAATACTTTCATGACGTTGCGTACAGATTCGGCCGAACGATCCAACGCCGCTTTTTCCTCTTTGGTCAGTTCCAGCTCGATAACCTTTTCTAAGCCGTTTCCGCCCAGAATGGTCGGCACACCGAGAAAGAGGTCGGTATAGCCATACTCCCCTTCCAAGTACGCCACGGCGGGCAGAATCCGCTTTTTATCCTTGAGGATCGCTTCGGTCATTTGCACCAAGGATGCGGCCGGCGCATAATAAGCACTACCCGTTTTCAGGAGGTTGACGATTTCGCCGCCTCCTTTGCGTGTGCGCTCGATGATCGCGTCGAGCCGCTCTTGCGGAATCAGGTGTTGCAACGGAATGCCTCCGGCGTAAGAGTAACGGATGAGCGGAACCATATCATCGCCATGTCCCCCCAGCACAAAGCCGGTCACGTCTTCAACGGACACATTCAACTCTTGCGCCACAAACGTGCGGAAGCGGGCTGTGTCTAACACACCGGATTGCCCAATCACGCGGTTTTTGGGGAAGCCGGAAGTGCGGTACGCCTCATACACCATCGCATCGACCGGATTGGACAACACAATGATGATACACTCCGGGGAATACTTGACGACCTGCTCCGTCACAGAACGGACGATCTTCGCATTGGTGGTCACCAAGTCATCGCGGCTCATACCCGGTTTGCGGGGCAAGCCAGCAGTGATGATCACGATATCAGACCCCTTGGTGTCCTCATAATTGCTCGTACCGATGATGTTGGCGTCAAATCCTTGCACAGGACTTGCTTCCAACATGTCCAACGCTTTGCCTTTGGTTGGGTCTTCGGCTTGCGGAATGTCCACCAACACGATGTCACCCAGTTCTTTTTGCGCCAGCATCAATGCTGTTGTGCTTCCGGTGAAGCCAGCGCCTACCACAGTTATTTTCCTACGACGGATAGCCATAGTCATTGCCTCCTGATTCTATTACATATTTTTGATCAGATGGTCGGCAAACTCGGAGCATTTCACTTCCGTAGCCCCATCCATCAAGCGGGCGAAGTCATACGTTACCGTTTTATCTGTAATCGTTTTGCTCATCGCTTGATAGATCAGGTCAGCCGCTTCTTGCCAACCGAGATGTTCCAGCATGAGGACGCCAGAGAGAATCACAGAACCTGGATTCACTTTGTCCAAGCCTGCGTATTTGGGGGCGGTTCCATGGGTTGCTTCAAAGATGGCGTGCCCCGACACATAGTTGATATTGGCTCCCGGCGCGATACCAATGCCGCCCACTTGTGCCGCCAGCGCATCGGACACATAGTCGCCGTTGAGGTTCAGGGTGGCAATCACATCGTATTCAGCCGGTCGGGTCAGGATTTGTTGCAGGAATGCGTCGGCAATCACGTCTTTCACGATAATCTTGCCCGCTTCAATCGCAGCCGCCTGCGCTTGATCTGCCGCTTCGGTGCCTTGTTCAGCCTTGATGCGGTCATATTGAGCCCAAGTGAACACATGGTCTTTGTAATCCCGCTCGGCCACTTCATAGCCCCAGTTTTTAAACGCCCCTTCGGTAAACTTCATAATGTTTCCTTTATGTACCAAGGTCACGCTTTTGCGCTTGTGGCGAATCGCATACTCGATCGCCGCTTTCACCAGACGCTCTGTCCCTTCGCTCGACACAGGTTTGATACCGATGCCAGAGGTTTCAGGGAAGCGAATCTTCTTCACGCCCATTTCCTCCTGCAGGAAACGAACCACTTTCTTCACTTCCTCCGATCCGGCTTCCCACTCAATACCGGCATAAATGTCTTCGGAGTTTTCACGGAAGATCACCATGTCCACATCTTGCGGCCGTTTCACTGGAGAAGGAACCCCTTCGAAATAACGGACGGGGCGCAAGCACACATACAGATCCAACTCTTGGCGCAAAGCCACATTCAAAGAGCGGATACCTCCGCCAACTGGCGTCGTGAGCGGCCCTTTGATCGCTACCAAATATTCGCGCACAGCTTCAAGCGTATCTTCCGGCAACCATTCGCCGAATTGGTTGTACGCTTTCTCTCCGGCAAACACTTCAAACCAGGCAATCTCTTTCTTTCCATTATATGCTTTTTCGACTGCGGAATCGAGAACCCGTTTAGCAGCACGCCAAATATCCGGACCGGTGCCATCCCCTTCAATGAATGGAATGATCGGGCGATCTGGTACGTTCAATTTGCCGCCTTCTACCGTTATTTTTTCCCCGTGTGCAGGAGCTACAAGATTTTTAAATTGCGCCATGGAATCATAACACCCCTTTTTATTTATCACGAGCCTAGATGGACAAAGGGAGCGGGATCAATCGCCCCTCTCCCCATTGTATACGATTTCACTTTCTTTGGTCGATTGGAACATATGCTTGATTCGTTTTCCCTATATACTCCGCACGCGGACGGATGAGGCGGTTGTCGGCGTATTGCTCCAACACTTGCGCGGTCCAGCCCGTCACCCGGCTCATAGCGAAAATCGGGGTGAACAGATCCCGCGGAATGCCCAAATAAGTGTACACAGAAGCGGAATAGAAATCCACGTTGGGTTTGATGCCCTTTTTATCCACAACGATTTTTTCGATTTCCACTGACATTTCGTACCAGAGTTTATTGCCCGTCTGATTTGCCAGTTGGCGGGACATTTCGCGTAAATGTTTGGCGCGTGGGTCGCCGTCTTTATATACGCGGTGCCCAAAGCCCATGATTTTTTCTTTATTGTCTAATTTTTGTTGAATGGACGAAGCGATGTTCTCCAACGAACCGATCGACTCCAGCGTCACCATCACTTGCTCATTGGCGCCGCCATGCAATGGCCCCTTCAGTGTGCCGATCGCAGTGGTGATCGCTGAATAAATATCGGACAAGGTACCCGTGGTCACGCGGGCGGCGAATGTGGAAGCGTTTAACTCATGGTCGGCGTGCAACACGAGCGCCTTGTCAAACGCCTTGGTTGCCACATCGGAAGGTTCTTGCCCGTTCAGCATGTAGAGGAAGTTGGCCGCGAATCCGAGCTCCGGCTTTGGCGCCACTGGTTCCAGCCCTTGTCTAATGCGCGCAAAAGCGGTTACAATTGTAGGAATTTTCGCAGTTAATTTGATTGCTTTGCGCTGATTCGCCTCAAGGCTGTTGTCTTCCGCTTCCTCATCATATAGGGCCAGCGCGGATACGGCCGTTCTAAGCACAGACATCGGATGAGCATTGTTGACATTGATTTTCAACAATTGATGCAATTCATCCGGGATGTTGGCATGGCGGGCCAGCTCGCTTTTCAGTGCTTCCAATTCAGCATGGTTCGGCAAATGACCGTACCACAGCAGATGGGCGACTTCTTCAAAAGAAGCGTGATCGGCCAAATCATCGATGTTATAGCCCCGGTAGGTAAGTACTCCGTCAATAATGGAACTGACCGCGGAAGTACAAGCAACAACACCCTCTAAACCTTTAGCAATCGTCATCACTATCGCTCCTCTTGTTAGATTTCTATATGAAAGGGCACAACATTAATAACAGATATTCATTTGTAAAGCAGAGGAATGAATGAATCGTCATTCTGTGCCGGGCAACACAGATAACTGGCGGCAAAAAGAACACGCTTGTTCTCACTTACACAAATTTCATTCCCGCAAATTTCCAAACGCTGTAAATATATTCACGTTTTAGTGCAAGATTAAACATGATCATGATTAGCGTATGAAGCGGGATATGTGCCCATTCTTCTTGTCGTTTTTATTTTAACATAAATTGAACAAATTCGCACATAATGTGTTTTTATTTATTTCAAACGAAGCCATTGCTTTGTTAGAGTCTGTAGGACGGCGAGCGGCTTCAAAACCCTTTTCTTCGCTTCATTTGTGCATCGGCGCTCCTAGAGAAAAAGTTTTTCCATCGTTCTCACACAGCCTGATGTGCGGCTGTCTTTTGGTTTCTCTAAAAAATGGTATAATTATTGGGAACCTAAAACGGATTTTAGCTGATGGGAGGTTATTCCATGTTATTTCCCGCCTGGTTGGGGCCCATCGCACGTGCACTGATCGTCTTAGCCTCAATTGTGGCCGCTTTTTACATCTTGTCCTTTTTGCTCCCGCTCCTTTATCCGTTTGTGTTGGGCTGGCTGATCGCCCTGATGATTGAACCCATGGTGAAATGGCTTGAGCGTCGAGTACGCCTTCCGCGCTGGGCCGGCGTTACACTCATCCTATTCTTATTGCTCACTTCACTTCTGTCGCTATTGATTTTTATCATCGCGGAGTTGGTTGTAGAACTGACCCATCTCGCCGATTTTCTCCCCGCGTTTCTGAATAAGGCGGGCAATCTGTTTGTAGACACCTTCACAAAAGAAACCACCGGTGTCAGCCGCTTGATTGAGAGCGTCCAAGCATATCTGGAGAAAAATCCGGAACACCAGCAACGCATCTCCCAGAGCATCCAAGAGAACATCGGCATTATCGCTAACAAAGGGACGGAGTCGATCACCGAAATCGTAGCAGCCATCGGCCGGTTCCTCGGGGACTTGCCTTATTACATCACGGTGTTGGTCTTTATCACGTTGGCCGCTTTCTTCATCTCGCTCGATTGGCCCCGGCTAAGCCGCAATCTGTTGGTCTGGGTTCCTGAGCATTTCCACAAAACGGCCAGCCTGATCTCAGCGGATTTGAAAAAAGCGCTGTTCGGCTTTGTCAGAGCTCAGCTCACCTTGATCTCCATCACCGCTGTCATCATGTTTGCGGGGCTGATGATCTTGCAAGTGCCATACGCATTCACCATGGCGTTCATTATCGGGTTGGTGGACCTGTTGCCCTATCTGGGCGTCGGCGCCGTGTTGGTGCCTTGGGTCATTTATCTGTTCCTGATCGGAAACATCCAATTGGCCACTGGCTTGAGCATCGTCTATGCGGTCATCATCATTATTCGCCAGTTCTTAGAGCCCAAATTGGTCGCCAGCAACGTGGGCATCGACCCACTGCTCACCCTGATCTCCTTGTTTGTCGGGCTGAAACTTTTCGGGATCATCGGATTGGTCATTGGGCCGGTGACCGTGGTGGTAGGCTTGGCTCTCCACCGTACCAACGTGTTTCGGGATATCTGGAGATATATCATCGGAGCACCAAAAAACAATATCCCCGCATAGCTTTAATCAAGTTGGGGATATCTCAGTTGCAGCTCTTGGCACCGCTTTGGAGCGGATTTGACCAAGAGCTGCGTTCATGTTATCACCAACGTCTGATGTGCCAGTCGCCACGGGCTAATTTCGTTTGAATCCATTTTTTGAGAAAGATTTTCACAAATGTACGCGTGTATGGAAAAACCAGCACAAACCCGACAATATCAGAGAAAAACCCCGGGGTGATCAATAATACCGCTCCCGCCAAAATACATGCTCCATCCAAGAGCGCTTCGCCCGGCAGCTCACCTTTTTGCAATTGCAATTGAGCCAACCGGTATGTTTGCCACCCTTCCTTCCTCGCCAAATAGCTACCAAGTACACCCGTCGCAATGACCAAAAATACCGTCGGCCAAGGTCCGATCCACTGACCAACTGTTATCATCCCCCACAGTTCAATAGCAGGAACTACGATGATCAATCCCAAAATCAACCAAAACACGTACCTCATCCTCTTTCTACCGCGAAAATCTGTGCAAGCGTCCCATACAACTCTGGATACGCCTGTTTCAAATTCACTCTTTTCATCTCTTTATTCACCCATAAATGCACAGAACTCCCCTTGCATAGCACCGTCTCCGTCTCCGCATGAACCACGTCATACTTAAACGCGATTTTCCCACCGGACAAGTCGGCAATCGAAGTGCGAACAATCACTTCGTCATCATATCTGGCTGGATGCATATACTTACAGTGGATGTCCACAACGGGAAGCAACAATCCTTTTTGTTCCATTTGTTGATAGGATATCCCATATGAACGAATCCACTCTGTTCGGCCGACCTCAAACCACGTCAAATAATTGGCATGATACACGACTCCCATCTGGTCTGTTTCTTGATAACGAACTCGGATCTTAGTCTCGCTCACATTTGCATAGTTGGCCATTTCTCCTACCTCCACGCTTTGGGTCTTTTTTGGGATGGAATGCGGTGGCGAGTCTTTCCCTGAATGGAACCAGGGACAAAACCAGCGCCATGCCGCTTGGGTTCAATGTTTAAAATGACACTTTGTTAACAATCCATGACTTTTGGCTCATTGTTAAAAAAACGAGTTGTTCTTTATAATAGCAATAGCTCAGCTCGCACATATTCCGCAGTCGTTTCTCACATAATGAGAATGACTCGTTGATGGATACCATATTTCACGTGTTGATTCGCCATCGGCTGATCCCGCCGCTCAACACCGTTGAACATAAACGTTGCAACGAAAGGAGAGACAAACACATGAACCTCAGAAAAAGAAAGAAAATACGCAGAAAACTGCGTTGGTGGATTTATCCCCGTCTTCGGTTACTCTAACATCCAATATACCAATAAAGCCCTGCATCTAAAAGATCCAAAGAAAAAGCGCTGGACACTTCCAGCGCTTTTTTCTTTACAGGACATTGGCTTTGCCTGCATAGATATGGCCACGATCCACATTCACCGTGATTTCTTTCTCATTGGCAAGTAGCTTACATGCATTTTCCACGCCTACGACGACCGGCACGCCTAAACTTACGCCAACCACCGCAGCATGAGAGGTAAGCCCTCCCTCTTCCGTGATGACTGCCGCTGCCCGTTTGAAGGATTCGATCATCTCTTTATCCGAAGCTTTCACCACGATGATGCCGCCATCCACCATATTTTCGTTGATCTCAGCCGCTGTGCGCCCTGTGACGACAGGTCCGGTGACTACCTGTTTCCCTATCCCTTGCCCCCTTGCCAAAAATCCGCCGATCACATGCACTTTCATCAGGTTGGTGGTGCCGGATTTGCCGACAGGTACACCTGCCGTGATCACAACCAAGTCTCCTTGATTGACAAATCCATGCTCCAGTGCGGTAGCAATCGTGGAGTGGAACATTTCATCCGTGGTGTTAGCACGTGTACCCAAAAGCGGATATACTCCCCAGACGAGCGCCAATTTGCGGGCCACATCTGGATTCCGCGTAATTGCGACAATCGGGGCTTGTGGGCGGTACTTGGAAACCATCCGTGCCGTAAACCCGGATTCGGTCGGGGTCAGCACCGCGGCACAATTCAGCATTTGTGCAGTGTGTACCACAGCTTGGCTGAGTGATTCAGTGATGGTGTAATCGATCTCTCTCATCTTCTGCTTGAAATTCTCTTCATAGCGCAATGTCGCTTCAGTCCGCACAGCGATGCGGGCCATCGTGCTGACAGCCTCAACTGGATATTTCCCTGCTGCGGTTTCACCTGAGAGCATAATCGCGTCGGTGCCATCCAGAATCGCATTAGCCACGTCGCTCGCTTCGGCGCGGGTCGGACGGGGATTGCGTTGCATGGAGTCTAACATCTGCGTAGCCGTGATTACCGGTTTGCCCAATTGGTTGCACTTACGGATCGCTTCTTTTTGAACCACGGGCACCTCTTCCACCGGGATTTCCACTCCCAAATCACCGCGAGCCACCATCAAGCCATCGCTCACTTCCAAAATCCCGTCCAGATTATCTATGCCCTCTTGGTTTTCGATCTTGGAGATGATTTGAATGTCAGCGCCGTGTTCTTCCAGAATTTCGCGGATTTCCAACACGTCTTGCGGTTTACGCACAAACGAAGCCGCGATGAAATCCACCTTTTGCTCAATACCGAAGCGGATATCGGCGGCGTCTTTTTCAGTAATCCCGGGCAAATTGATTTTCACGCCGGGCACATTTACCCCTTTGCGGCTTTTCAACGTTCCCCCGTTCAAAATGGTGCAAGTGATCTCCGTGCCCTCTACGCTCTCCACTCGCAAACCGATCAAACCGTCATCGATCAAAATAATTGAACCTGGGTGAACATCGGCAGCCAGGCCCGCATAAGAGATGGAAATCCGTTTCGCATCTCCCTCAATCTGCTCAGTAGTCAAAATGATCTGTTCGCCTGCAATCAATTCGACTGACGGATCTTTCAATTCGCCTGTGCGGATCTCCGGCCCTTTGGTGTCCAAAAGAATCGCCACCGTTTGCCCGAGTTCGGCAGCCGCTTGGCGAATGTTTTCAATGCGTTTTCCATGTTCTTCATACGATCCGTGCGAGAAATTGAGGCGAGCCACATTCATCCCATTGGCAATTAATTCTTTCAGTGTGGCCACATCTTCACTGGCCGGACCAATTGTACATACGATTTTTGTTTTTCGGAGCATTTCTTGTCATCTCCTCTAGCTTCTCAATTATATGGACAAAATCTTCGCCAAATCATACAATTCCATGCGCGGTTGGTGTTTTTGGGAAAGGGCTTCGTCAAAATCGATTCCGATGACGTCATTGTTGCGGATAGCCACCATCATGTCTCGTTGGCCGCTCAGCAACAGTTCCACAGCTTTGGCACCCATGCGGCTAGCCAACACCCGGTCGAACGCAGTTGGAGAACCGCCGCGTTGCACATGCCCAAGCACCGTCACCCGCGTCTCCCAGCCCAATCTGTCCGTAATCTTATCGGCTACATCCAGACCGCTGCCAACCCCTTCGGCAACGATGATGATGCTGTGCTTTTTCCCGCGTTCCGAACTTCGCTGCAAACGCTCCACGATTTCATCAATCTGGTAAGGTGCTTCTGGAATCAAGATGGACTCAGCCCCGTCAGCCAAACCGGCCCAAAGAGCGATATCTCCGGCGTCGCGACCCATGACTTCCACAATATACGTACGTTCATGCGAAGTCGCCGTATCCCGAATTTTATCGATGCATTCAACCACTGTGTTTACTGCGGTGTCAAAGCCGATCGTGAAATCGGTCGCTGGGATGTCATTATCGATTGTACCCGGAACACCGATCGTTGGGAAGCCGAGCGCAGTCAATTTTTTGGCGCCTTGGAAACTCCCATCCCCACCGATGACTACCAATCCGTCGATTTGATGTTTTTTCAGTTGCTCTACCGCTTTTTGGCGCCCTGCTTCGGTTTTAAACTCTTCGCAACGCGAGCTGTAAAGCACTGTGCCTCCGCGATGGATAATGTCTCCCACCGTACCCAATTCCATTTTTTCAATATCCCCTTGAATGAGGCCTGTATAACCACGATAGACTCCATACACCTCTAATCCATGGTAGTATCCGCTACGTACAACGGCGCGGATAGCCGCATTCATTCCTGGGGCGTCTCCACCGCTGGTTAAGACCGCGATCCGTTTCATCCTAATCACCTCAACATGTAAAATTCCCTATCCCACAGGGACAAAAAACGTCCAGCCGGGACAAAAAGAGAAACCGTGCAGAACGGTTTCAACTTGGACAAGCATCCTAATTAACCTCCTCTGAACCTTTCCCGGTTCAGACGGTAACAAGTGATGTGAAATCACCTATGTTCGCAAACTTTTGGTAGCGATCTTCGACAAGTTCTTCCTGACTCATCGGAGACAATTCATCCAAATGGTCAATCAATGCTTGTTTAATATATTTTGATTGTAACATGGGATCTCTATGAGCTCCACCTTTTGGCTCTGGAATAATTTCATCAATCACGCCGAGCGCTTTTAAATCGTCGGAAGTAATCTTCAATGCTTCCGCTGCCTCTTGCGCTTTCGTAGCATCACGCCATAAAATAGCCGCTGCGCCTTCTGGAGAAATGACTGAGTAATAGGCGTGTTCCAACATCAACAAGCGGTTGCCCACACCGATTCCCAGGGCGCCGCCGCTTCCGCCTTCCCCTGTCACTACGCAGACAATCGGCACCTTAAAACCGGCCATTTCACGTAAGTTGCGGGCGATCGCTTCACTTTGGCCGCGCTCTTCTGCTTCAATCCCGGGATGGGCCCCTTGGGTATCAATGAAACAAATAATAGGCCGCCCAAATTTATCCGCTTGTTGCATCAAACGCAACGCTTTGCGATATCCTTCGGGATGGGGCAAGCCAAAGTTGCGGGCGATTTTGTCTTTGGTGTCGGTTCCGCGCTCATGGCCGATCACTGTCACTGTCAGTCCGTTTAATTTGGCAATGCCCCCGATAATCGCCGGGTCGTCGCCATAAAGTCGGTCGCCATGGAGTTCCATGAAATCGTCAAACACCGTTTTCAAATAATGCAAAGTGGTCGGCCGGCTGGCATGGCGGGCGATTTGGATTTTGTTCCAAGTGCTGAGGTTGCCGTAAATCTCATTTTCCAGACGAATGGCCTTAGCTTCCAACGTGGCAATCTCTTCGGACAGATCAATGTCCTTCTCTTTCGTAAATTGTTCGAGCTCCTCTATTTTGCTTCTCAATTCCATCAACGGTTTTTCAAATGGCAAATAACCCTGTTTCATTGAAAGCTTCCTCCTTTACGCGTGAAACTCCAAGATTTTGATAAGAGTGTCACGCAATTCCCCCCGGGGGACGACCATGTCCAACTGCCCATGCTTCAACAGGAATTCAGCCGTTTGAAAATCATCCGGCAGTTTTTGCCTAACCGTCTGCTCAATCACGCGGCGCCCCGCAAAGCCGATCAACGCTCCCGGCTCGGCGATATTGATGTCGCCCAGCGATGCAAAACTGGCCGATACGCCACCTGTGGTCGGATTGGTCAGCACTGACACAAACAATACTTTCTCACGATGCATTTTTTCCAACGCGGCGCTGGTCTTAGCCATTTGCATCAACGACAGTACGCCTTCTTGCATACGTGCCCCACCCGATGCGCAGAACAAAATAAATGGAATTCTCTTGGCCGCTGCCCGTTCTGCCGCCCGGGCGATCTTCTCACCTACCACCGAACCCATGCTCCCCATGCGGAATCGGGAATCCATCACCCCGATGATGGCAGGGTATCCGCCGATTTTGCCTTCCGCCGTCACGACCGCTTCATTCAGCTTAGTCTTGTTCATGTCGGCTTGTACCTTTTTGACGTAATCCGGAAATGCTAGCGGGTCTTTGGAGATGAGCTCTTGATCGTATTCGTGGTATTCACCATTATCAACCAACGATTGCAAACGCTCGGGTGCGCTCATGGGGAGATGGTGCCCACACGCTTTGCACACCTTTAAATTTTTCTCCAGCTCTTTTGTGATCAAAATGGTTCCGCACTTAGGGCACTTCTGCATAATCCCTTCGGGGATGTCTTTCTTCACTTGCTCAGAAGGGATCGTTGCATACTTCTTCGGTTTTCTGAACAAATCACGTAACACGATAACACCTCATCTGAGTCCTTTAAATTTTTTGCTGTCCGATATGAATATCATACCATTGTTGACCGATCAGTTATATGCGATCATGTCCAATATTTCTACCAATAACAAAGAGGCTTGCGCTTGGCGACGCTCTTTGAGGGCCTCAATCAATTGTTCGTATTTTGGCAACAACCGGCGCCAACAGGCCTCGTCCAATTCCCAGTCCTCTGGCACGACGGCTTGGATAAATTTCGTGATCGGCACCCAGATGCGTTTTAACAAATAATTGTCTGCCATCTGGATGATCCGCTTGTGAAACTGTTCGATATGCGCGGAGGGGTTGGCATTTTGCTCTACGGCCGCTTTCATCTCAGCCAACAGCTTTTCCAACGAAGCGACCTCTTGTTCAACCCGTTTGCTGAACGCCAATCGAATAGCGCCCAACTCGAGCAGTTCCCTCATCTCCAACAAGCCCTGTTTGGACTTGTCATCTTGCAAGATAAAGCGCGCCAGAAGATCAACCATATGATGAGCATAATAAGGTTCCAAATAAGTGCCTTCGCCTCTTCTGGTGCTGATCAAGCCCAACAGTTCCAAGGATCTGAGAACTTCACGGACGGATGAACGACCCGCTCCCAACCGTTCGGACAATTCCCGTTCCGAAGGCAGCCGGTCTCCGGGGCGCAATCCGTCTTCTTCAATGATGTCATGGATTCGTTCCAATATTACTTTGAATTTGCTGTAACTCGTTTCCGCGCTTGCCACGTCTTCTTATCACCCTTATCGTACCGTTGTTGCAGATAAGCTGAGTGTTTTTGCATATACTTCTTGCGGATCTATATGGATGCGCGCTTGACCTGTCTCCATCGCCACCCGCGCCACCTCTCTGGCGACAACGGCAGCAACCCTCTTGTCAAAAGGCGAAGGGATCACATAATCAGGACGCAATTCATGTTCCTGGATCAAGCCTGCGATCGCATACGCGGCCGCTATTTTCATCTCTTCGGTAATCGCTTTCGCCCGAACGTCCAACGCGCCACGGAAAATGCCCGGAAAGGCGAGCACATTGTTCACTTGGTTTGGATAATCAGATCGGCCGGTTCCGATCACTTTCGCCCCGGCCCGCATGGCCTCTTCTGGCATGATTTCCGGAGTGGGATTAGCCATGGCAAAAATGATAGCATCTTTGTTCATGGAGCGAACCATGGCTGGTGTTACCGCGCCGGCCACCGACACGCCGATAAACACATCCGCGCCTGTGATCACTTCTTCCAATTCACCTTGGCGTTTCTCACGGTTCGTCGCTTTGGCGATCTGTTCCTTAATCGGATTCATCCCAAACGGCCTTCCTTCATAGATCGCCCCTTTACTATCGCACATAATCACGTCTTTTACTCCAAGCGACAGCAACAACTTGATGATGGCGATACCGGCAGCTCCCGCCCCATTGGTGACGACACGGATCTCATCCATCCGCTTGCCCACCACTTTTAAGGCGTTGATCATGCCTGCCAAGGTCACAATGGCGGTGCCGTGCTGATCATCATGAAAAACAGGAATGTCCAACTCCTGCTTCAAGCGCTCTTCGATCAGGAAACAGTTGGGAGCGGCGATATCTTCCAGATTGATCCCGCCGAATGTGGGCGCCATCAACTTCACCGTGTCTACGATTTTATCGACATCCACCGTATCCAAGCAGATGGGAAAAGCATCCACTCCTGCAAACTCTTTAAACAACACCGCTTTCCCTTCCATAACCGGCATGGCCGCATGCGGACCGATGTTGCCCAAGCCCAGCACGGCGGTTCCGTCGGACACAACGGCTACCAAATTCCCCTTCATCGTGTAATCATAGATTTTCTCTTGATCATCGTAAATATCGCGACAAGGTTCGGCCACGCCTGGTGAATATGCAAGGCTCAAATCATGTGCGTCATGCACCGGCACTTTGGAATGCACTGCTAACTTTCCTTGCATCTCCTGATGCAATTTCAGTGCTTCATCCCGTATTGTAGACAAAACATCTCGCTCCTTTTTTACACGCTTGGTGGTCTGACCACCGGTAAATCACATTATATCAAAACTGTAACCAGGAGAAAACGGACGACCAGGCGCGCCTAATAGAAAAAGGCTACTGTTTTCCCCTCCAGTAGCCGTTTAACACACTTTTTCGCTTGTCTGGTACGTTTATTATTTTAAGGAAACGACTTCCTTAAAACCGTTCCATTGCAATTCTACTTGCACATTTTTCTTTTCGGGATTAGCATTTGGCTGCACGACGCTTTCAATGATAGCGGTTCCCTTTTCATCCAACATGACATTTTGCTGATTGGTAGTGTTGTTGCTGTCTTTAACCATGACCAACACATTCCCCACCACTAACACATCTTTGCCTAAGTATTTCACCGTAACCTTTTCTGAACCGTCGCTATCATCGTGATACTGATAAGCCAATGCCACTTCCCAATGTTTGCTTTTCCCCGACAATTGCCCACTTACCGATTTATTCGCGCAAGCGCTCAACAGCACCCCCATCAAGCATAAGAGAAAAGCGGAAACACGGTACTTTTTTCCCCATTGTAACTCCATCATCCCATTTCCCCTTACTCTTTGAAAACTATGCCGCCCTATGCTGTCGTGGCGCAGCCGCTTCGACAACAGGCTGGCACCATCTATAATTTTACATTTATATATATCAATTAACCAATAGCACAAACTTACCAATTCCTTAATAATCCTCTTATTTTCATTATTAATCTTCGTGTTTTCTCTATTAATCTTACATAATTTTATTTTCTTGTTCTTTTTTGTTGTCGATTTCCCTTTTTTCCGGCACCGATTCTGGCCATGATCACAGCAATAAAAAGAAATAAAAGGAATCCTACAAGCACCAAACATTGGTACAAAAACGCCAACAAGCGACCTCCCCCTTTCTCACGCTTCACCACAGAAAAAAAGGGCTTACGCCCTTCTATTGAAATATGCCCACAGCTTGCCTATGCATTTGTTGCAACTCGATTTCCCGTTCGGTGTTCAATTCCAAGACCAGTCCACGCAAATAAGCTAGCAATTCTTCCGGATCAGCAGACCGCAAGCTGAGATCTTCTCCCATCCACACCTGCCATCCCCGGCCCGTTTCATCCAACCGAACAATGATATCCATCGCAAAGGTAACATCAAAAAAGCGCCATTGGGCATCAGATTTCACGATTTTTTCCAGATAATAGGGCATGTCTGACCGAAACCGGTCATAGATCGGCTCCAAGTGGCGCATCGCCTCTTCACGATCTTCACAGAGCGCCGAAGTTGTTCCCATGTCGATGAGAATATTCCCGTCTTCCAATCCCGAAACGGCTATTTCCTGATTGGTAATGGGATCCACAATGTTTCGTTTGGCATGGTTGGAAATCAACCATTTCAATGCGCTTCTCATACCCAGCTCGCTCCTTGACAATATTTTCATGTTAAATGGAAATAATAGAAATATACCAAATTTTTATCACAATTTTATTATAATCTTAACTCATGAAAAAACGAACCATCATTCACTGTTTTCACATAAAAAAAGCCCACGCCGGAAGTCTTACCTGGGCGTGGGTTACTTGCCCATTGGGGAGACACCGCACTATCAACCATCTACTCCGTTTAAGCATCCGGTGTTTCTAGCTTCCCCAGCGGGCCCATCTCGCTTGCGCGGTCAGCCACATAGCGGCGCACATCCGGGTTCTGGTGCGCGATACGAGCAGACGCGGCCGCCGCGATGCCTGCAACGAGATCATCCAGAAAAACATGGATCTGCTCGTCGTGATTGTTCAATTTTTTCATCAGACCAATTTTGTTTTTATCCAAGTAACCAAAACTGGTCAAACCAATCGTCCCATATACGTTGGTAATGCTCAGCGCGAGAATCTCATCGATCCCGTACAATGGTTCATCCGCTTCCATGATGCGCTGGAACGGTTCCGGCAACAGCTTCTTCTCCGCCAGCACATCCAGGGACACCCCTGTGATGACAGCATGTTGCACCTCGCGCTTGCGCAAGACCGCATGCACGTTGTTCACGCATTCTTCCAAAGTCAGATTTTTATTGTAAGGCGCCTGCAACTGGTACACAATATGGGAAATTCCTTCAATGGTCACACCGCGCTCATTGAGCAGCTTAATGACATGATCGTAGAATATGGTTCTCACCTTCTTTGGATATCGACTCGTTCAGGTCGGTGCCGAAAAGAGCTGAGTCTTAAAAGATATGCCACCCCGCCAGCAGGTATGTCACTTTTGAGTGACGCGAAAACTGTTTGCTCCCATGATCACTTCCACTTGTTGGCGACATGCAGGAGTCGGTGTGATCGCGTACCGTTCTTCGGAAAGCGCTAGCACTTTCTTGGTCCGTTCATAATAAAGGTAAACGGGCGTCTCCCCCCTGTGTAACTTCAGCACCTCTTGCAAGCGCCGGAGCCGCTCCTCGGTCTCCCGCTGGGGGGGAATGCGGATATACACCTTCTGCGCCGGACCGACCGAAGGCGGCGCGGGACGGGATGCGAACGCGACACGGGACAGGTCGGCCACTTCATCAGCGATGAGTTTCACGCCTTCATCTTGCAGTTGCACTTTCGCGCGGATGAACACCGGTTGTTCCGGTTGCAACAACGTGCGAGCAGTGCGGAACACTTTGGGGAACACCACTACTTCACAAGTGCCGCCACGATCCTCAATCTGGACAAAGGCCATCGGTTCACCTTTTTTGGTCTGAATCGGTTTGACATCCGTGATCCAAGCGCCCACTTTGACCTCTTCCCGGTCCCGGCATCCCATCAAGGCATGCAAACGGTGCGTGGCCCGCTCTTGGATCACCGGAGCGTACTGGTCAAGCGGATGACCGGATAAAAATAAGCCCAATAATTCCCGTTCACGATCCAACTGGTCGCGTTCTGTCAGCGAAGCGGATGGCGCCTCTTCCAACAAACGCGCAAAATCAAACGCTTCATCGGCCAAGCCCAAGCTCAACTGCTGTTTGCCTGAACGCGTTCGGTTTGCCGCAACCCATTCCAGCACTTCGTCCAGCAAATACAAGTTTTGCGAGCGGCTACCTGGCAGAGAATCGCAGGCTCCGCACTCAATCAACGACTCCAATACGCGCCTGTTGCACACCCGCAAATCCACCCTAGCGCACAGATCGGCCAAGTTTTCAAATGGGCGTACTTGCCGCCCTTTGATCAACTCCCGAATGGCCAAGGTGCCAACATTTTTGATGGCCGCCAAGCCAAACCGAATCGCTTTCCCTTCCACCGAAAAGGCTTCTTCACTTCGCTGCACATCGGGCGGCAAAACAGCGATCCCCATCCGGCGGGCTTCCTCGATGTACTCCGCCAATTTGCCTTGGCTCCCCATCACCGATGTCATCAATGCTGCCATAAACTCGACCGGGTGATTAGCCTTCAAATAAGCCGTCTGATAAGCCAACACTCCATATGCGGCCGAATGGCTACGGTTAAAACCGTAATCGGCAAATCGCACGATCAAATCATAAATCTCATGCCCCGTCTGTTCGTCATATCCCTTGTCCACACAGCCTCCTACAAAAGCGTTTCGTTGTTCATGCAAAAGTTCCTTCTTCTTTTTCCCGACCGCGCGCCGCAATAAATCAGCCTGCCCAAGGGAAAAGCCAGCCATTTTGGCCGCTATTTGCATGATTTGCTCCTGATACACGATAATCCCGTACGTGTTTTCCAGAATCTCTTCCAGATCGGGGTGGGGATACGTCACTTTTTCCAACCCGTGTTTTGCTCGGATATATCGCGGAATCTGCTCCATCGGCCCCGGGCGGTACAAAGCCAAAACAGCGATGATATCTTCAAAATGCGTCGGCTTCAACTCTTTGAGCACCTTGCGCATGCCCGGCGATTCCATTTGGAACACCCCGGTGGTGTCCCCTTTGGACAACAGCTTGTACGTCGCCGGATCATCGAAGCGAGCGCCGTCAAATGAAACGATGGTCCCGGAATTTTCCCTCACCAACTCACGCGTCTTCTCGATCACCGTCAAGTTGCGCAAACCTAAAAAATCCACCTTCAGCAAGCCGATATCCTCCAGCACCTCCATCGGGTACTGAGTCAATGGAATTCCGTCGTTTCCCGCCTGGAGCGGCACATGATCGGTCAGGGGTGTGCTAGCGATAACCACTCCCGCGGCATGGGTGGAAGCATGCCGGGGCATCCCCTCGATCTTGGCTACCGTCCGCATCAGTTGCGCCGTTGCCGGATTCTTCATCAATTCCTTCAAAGCGGGCTCCTGCTGAAACGCTTTGGCCAAGGTCATGCCGGGACTGCCTGGAATCAGCTTGGCCGCGCGATCCACTTCTCTGTAAGGCAATCCCATCACCCGGCCCACATCCCGCACTGCGGCCCGCGGCGCCATCGTCCCAAAGGTGATGATCTGCGCTACCCGCTCTGCCCCATACTTGTTCACCACATACCGGATCACTTCATCGCGGCGTTCATAGTTGAAATCGATGTCGATATCCGGCATGCTGATCCGCTCGGGATTGAGAAACCGTTCAAAAAAGAGCCGATACTTCAGCGGGTCGATATCGGTGATGCGAAGGACATAGGACACCAAACTCCCCGCCGCCGAACCTCGCCCCGGTCCCACTGCGATCCCCCGCTCATGGGCGAACCGGACAAAATCCCACACCACCAGAAAATAATCATTAAAGCCCATCCGGTCGATGACCGACAATTCATAGTCCAACCGCTCAACCACCTCGGGGGTCAACTGGCCAAACCGCTCAATCGCCCCCTGGCAGCAAAGCTCCCGCAAATAAGCGGCAGCCTCCACACCTTCCGGCAAGGGAAATTTGGGCAACAGGCGGCCCCCCAAAGGGATCTCGACCTGGCAACGTTCGGCGATATCCACCGTGTGATGCAAAGCCTCGGGTACATGTCCGAAGCACCGACGCATCTCTTCCGCCGATTTCAGATAATATTCTTTGGTCGGAAAACGCAACCGCTCTTCATCGGCCAACTTGCTGCCAGTCTGGATGCAAAGGAGGCAATCATGCACTTCATGATCACCTTGGTGTGTATAATGCACGTCATTGGTCGCAATCAGCTTCACTCCCAGCTCTTTTGACCAAGAAATCAGCTGGCGGTTTACCCGTTCTTGTTCCGGAAGCTGATGGTCTTGCAATTCAAAAAAGAAATGATCCGGTCCAAAGATGTCTAAATACTCCATTACCAATCGTTTCGCTTCCGCCAAATCTCCCGCCAAAATCGCCTGCGGAATCTCCCCTCCCAAGCACGAACTGGTAGCGATCAGCCCTTGCCGGTATTGGCGCAACAGCGCTTTGTCAATACGGGGCTTATAATGGAACCCCCGCAGATGGGCCTCGCTTGTCAAACGCAGCAAATTTCGATACCCTACATCCGTTTCGGCAATCAGCAACAGATGGTAATTCTTTTGCTCCCTGAGCGGCCGCTTATCATGGAGCGACCCTGCTGTCAGATACATTTCACAACCGATGATGGGCTTGATGCCCGCTTCCTGACACGCTTTATAGAAAGGCACCACGCCGTGCATCGCGCCATGATCTGTGATGGCGAGCGCCTTCATTCCCAGTTGTTTGGCGGTTCGCACCAGCTCTTCGATCCGGCTGGCCCCGTCCAGCAAACTAAATTCCGTATGCACATGAAGATGAACAAAGTCTTTCAACCGATCCACGCCGACCCCTCCTCTTTCCCTCTTATTATAACGAAACCGGCTTGTCCGAACATCCTTTCCCCCTACCCATTGTCCACATAATTGCTCTCGCTCCTTCATATTCTTTAGGAAAATCAGTAATTATTTACCAAAATCACACTTTTGCTAGACAAAGGCGGTTATCGGCTATGGGACAACAATTTTGGACAACGGTCATCCTCGATTTCCTGATCGCGCTCGGCGTAGTATTGGGCGGTGTGATGCTAGGCGGTGTGGGAGCATTTCTCGCCGACGACTATCCGATGTTTAAAATGCTACGCCTCGCAGAACAATTAAAGATATGGGCAATGGTAGCGGCCATCGGCGGCACATTTGACATGATCAAAAACATTGAAATCACCATTTTAGGCGGTCAGATCAATCTCGCCCTGCAACAATTGTGCTTTATCATCAGCGCGTTTTTGGGCGCCCACACCGGCACCGTCCTGATTCGCTGGATGATCCAAGGGGAATACTGACATGGTGCGCGGCGTCATTGCCGGCTTGAAAAAAAACCGGCGTGCATGGGTGATGCTCCTGCTGGGCTTTCTTTTCGGCAACGGCTTGTTTCTTCTCCTATACGGCCAAAAAATCGACGGCCTACTATCAGAGCGCAACGCTCTGTATTACGCCAACAACCAAAAGTACAAAGAAATCCTGAAGTTGCAGGAAGAGACATTGCGGTTGGCCCGCAAAGGAGAGCGACACCAGGAAAACAAGGATCGCATCCAAAAAATCATCGTAGAAGTGGACAGTGAACAATCCGTGATTATCGATTTGGTAAAAGAACAGCTTGAGAAAAAACTGACTCCCTTTCTCGGCAAATCGATGCAATGGATCAGCAACAATCCTGACCTGATCGAATTAATTTTGGAGAAAGAACAAATAGTGATAGATGAAGCACAAAAATTAAAAGTAGAAGTACACCTGAAATATGTGTCTTTTTATGACGAAACATTAAAAATCTGGGTTCAAACAAAAGACGTCTCTAGTGATGATGTATCTGATATAGTAAAATAGTTGTATGCAATTACTACTCGACACGACGAAGGGAAGGGGGAACCACCATGATCATCAATCGCAAAGAAATGGCCCGCGCCAAATTGGAAAAGCTGAAAAACGGATATTCCGCCTTTGCGGAAACACAAGAAGTTGCAGAGTTCATTGAAAAAGAATTGGAAAAGTTGGACCTTCACGTGCATATTGACCGCACTGAACACGGATGTTGGTTCATCCCGGAACAATCTAAATCGTAATTCACGTATTTTTGAGCGCCTCCATCATTTGATCGAGGCGCTTATTTCCTGGAGGTTTTTATAAACATGCAAGCCATTGGCATTATCTTGGTTTCCGTCATCTGCGTCACCGTCTTCGGCACTTTCTTCAACAGCATGCTGGCACGCAGAACGGACGGCCTGCCCAAACGGATCTACCAAGCGCGAATGAACATGTTTATGGGGCTGATGTTCTTGGCAATCGGGTCATTGCAATTTCTGATGCCGAGCGATTCAGTGTTGCGCCTGTTTTTCATCGGTTTGATCCTCGCTGTGGGCCTATTTAATCTTTATTACGGATTTAAGCACCATCGCTTTTACAGCAATCAAGTGAAACAGCATCAAGATCGCACTTCCCCGGTTTCATGAGAAAAGCCGGTGACGATAATGTCACCGGCTTTTCTCATGTTGTCAGCGCTCCATGGTGTAAGCAGTAACCAACGCCTTGGCCACCACTTGATTGTCGATCATCATCTCCACATCCATTTTGGCCTGCTTTCTTCCCAAGTCAAGAATGCGCGGTGAAATGTCCACAACCGTATCAATCTGAATCGGCTTTAAAAAGTATAGGGTAAAGTTCTGAATCGCCAAATCCCCACGCCGTTGCCGACGCAACATCCGCATCGCCGTTTCGGTGATCAGCGTTGTGCACACCCCTGTGCTGAGCCGACCTAAAGCATCTGTCATCTGCGGGGTAATCCGGCCACGGAACAGCGTCTGTCCCGATTTTTCCACTTCATGAAAGCCGCGAAAACTCAACTCTTGAATCGTTTCCCCGATCTGCGGCTGTTTCTGCATGTATTGCAAGGATTTGATCACATCTTGTCGGCTGATCACCCCAATCAGCTTACGATGGTCATTTACGACGGGCAACAGCTCGATGCCTTCCCACACCATCTCATGCGCAGCCGAAGCCAATGACGTTTTGGTTGTCGCCATGATCGGATTTTTGGTCATCGCCCGCTCGATGGGATCTTGCGGCTCATACCCCATCACATCTTTGGCCGTCACCATCCCCACCACCCGACCATGGTCATCCACCACCGGATAGCGGCTGTGCGCCGTTTCCCGCACAAACTGGTGAAAGCGGGCGATCGTGTCATTGTGGTGCAAATAGTAAGGCTGGTGGTTCTTAGGCAACACGTCCTCCACCATCAAAATCTCTTTTTTAATCAGCCGATCATAAATCGCCCGGTTGATCATGGAAGCGACAGTAAAGCTGTCATAACTGCTGGAGATCACGGGCAGTTCCAACTCATTGGCCAACTTCTTCACATTTGGCGTCGTGTCAAACCCACCTGTGATCAAGACCGCTGCCTCATTCTCCAAAGCGATCCGATGCACATTGTCCCGATTTCCGACAATCAACAGGTTTCCCGGTTCTATGTATCTCATCATGGCTTCCAGCTTCATGGCCCCGATGACAAAACGGTTTAGCGTTTTATGCAATCCTGCCTTCCCGCCCAACACCGTCCCATCCACAATGTTGACCACTTCAGCAAAAGTGAGTCGTTCAATATCCGAGCGTTGCTTTTTCTCCACCCTGACCGTGCCCACGCGCTCAATTGTGTGAACAAGTCCTTGCGCTTCAGCCTCTTTGATCGCACGATAAGCGGTGCCGTCGCTCACATTCAAATCCCGCGCGATTTGTCGAACAGATATTTTGTGGCCGATCTCCAATTTTTCGATATACTGCAAAATCTGCTCGTGCTTCGTTGACAATGGCTTTCCTCCCATCTACTCTGATTGTCCACTTCATTTTCATATTACAATAATTTCCGTACAAAACCTATCTCTGGCCTTAATAGAAAAACAAGCCAAAGATCCCTGCACCGGGTTCTTTGGCTTGTTTTTACAAAATGAGACTACAAAGCCAGCGCTTTAAAAGGTTTAAGTCCCGCCGGCCTTCTGTGCAACGATCAATGGTGGACCGTCAACCGCTGCCGCCGTCTCCACCGTTGTTCCGCTTCCAACCACTGCCGTCTGCGCTCCGCCTCTTTTCTCCGCTGTCGGATGCGAACCTGCCGCATCAGGTCGTTCAAATTGGCGATCAAGAACAAACCCATCACCGTCAACCATACCACCACAAACAGCGAAGAGAGCCTAGCTTGAAGTTGGAGGGGGAGCTTGGCCAGCCCCAGGCAGAAGCAAGCCGCCCCGCACAACAAATAAATACCCCGTTGTCGCATCGTCGTCACCCCTTCTACTCACTATATTTATGAAAGGGTTGGACGCTTCATGTGCGAAAAAAGCGCTCCAGCGGCCGCCGCTGGGGTTTTAGCCTAACACAAATGCGAAGATGATTCCAAAAAACATCAACCATATTCCCCAACCGCCGATCCCCCGAAACGACGCCGTCTCCAAAAACAAAAACATCCATCGTTTCCAGACCCGGTTAACGCCCTCTCTCGTATAAACGACGGTCAGGTTGTACACAGCCATGGTCAAACCCACGATCATCAGGATGACGCCAGACACCAGCCACATCATACGCACCCCTCACAACTTTTTCCCAAACCGGGCGCTACAGAAACCCGTAAACGAAAACCTTATGCTTTTTGGGAACGGTTGCGGCGGAAGAACCACACTGCACCCACAATCAGCAGTGCGCCAACGATGACAATGACAATATCTTGGTAGACGCTCATATATTCCAGCACCTTGGACCAAGAAGCGCCAAGGGCTGCACCCAGATTTACCAGAACCATGTTCCAAATCAACGATCCGACAGCAGTGAACAACAGGAACAACGGAAAATTCATTTTCGCCATCCCCGCCGGAATCGAAATCAAGCTGCGCACGATCGGAACCATCCGGCAGAAAAACACAGTCCAGATACCATAACGGTGAAACCAAGCATTCGCTTTATGTATGTCCTCTTTATCGGTTCTCAAGAGATGCCCCCAACGCTCAACGATGCGTTCTAACCGCTCCACATCCAGCAACCGACCGATATAGAACAGGGCAATCGCTCCGACCACAGCTCCTAGCGTCGAAGCAATCACCACACCCGTAACCGTCAAATCAGATTGCGTCGTCATAAATCCGCCAAACGACAACACGATTTCCGATGGAATCGGCGGGAAGAGGTTCTCTAGCGCAATCATCAAGAAAATCCCTAAATAACCAAACTCTTCCATGAAATCTGTAATCCAGCTTTCCACATTGATCCCCTCCAGTTGCTCAATTCTTCCTTTGTTGAATGCCCACAAGCATTCGCATTAGCTCATATATGTCGATGTTGGTGTTAAGCCGCTTCCTGTTCCCGGCTCCTGGTACGTCGCAGGGCGTTAGCGGCCCTTTGGCGCGAAACGCGATATTTTTGACACAGGCTTACAAATGATTTGGCTCGTGATTCATCCCCCATTACCTCGATGTCATTTTCTCATTGTAACAAGAATCGGATCATTTTTGTCATGGAATCCGCCATGCTCAAAACATATTCACAAATCCTTTTTCAGGTAGATGCAAAGCGGGCTCCAGCCGGCCAATTTCGTAAGTGCGGGGCAAGTAAAGTGCATCCCCTCCCCGCACCCCGTTTTTATTATTCTGTCAATTTCCAGCCATAATCACTTAATAAAAAACCAATATCATTTAGATATTGGTCATCAAGAATACCTTCTATTTCTCCCTTTTACCTCAACCGGAATCACATACGGCCGAATTCTTTCCATGATCCGTTTCCCTTTCAACGGTTCATGCTGGTCATATCCGTTTACCTGGGTGTAGCAAAGCCACTCCTCCAGCTCGTCCAATGTGAGATTAGATGTGTAGATCGTGGGAAGCTGATTGGACGCTCTGCTGTGAAGCACCACCGACAGCACCCCATCCCTCAACCAAGGGGTTAAGTTTTCCACGCCGATATCATCCATGACCAAAATGGGCACACTGCTCAACGCTTCAAGCTTACTGTTGACCGAAGCTTTATTATTGGCGACCGCGTCCCTCATCTCCGAAGCAAGCGCGGACATATGCACCATCAGCGACGAAATGCCGTGTTCGGCAAGGGTGTTTAATATGGCACTAGCGATGTAGCTTTTGCCCGTCCCAAACGGTCCCCACAAGTAAATCCCTTTGGTGGGTTGCCCATTGGCCACTTTCAAACAGAACTCCAGCGCCACGTCAAGCGCCTTGGCCCGGCCACTGTCCAATTCGATCGCTTCAAATGTCGCATTCTGCACATCCAAAGAGATGTCATGGCATTGAATCAAACTCTTGCGCCATTCTTCCTCTTTCTTGGCCTTCAATTTGCTGCACTCATGCATGGCCAATTCCACATATCCTCCATACTCCCGCAAGGAAGGATAGTGCCCTTTGATCAAGTTCGGGCATGCGTTCAGACTGAAGCAATGCTTGCAATTCTCATTTTCCTGTACAAATTGGCTAAGCTGGGAATAGGAGTTTTTTAAAGATGACTGGGGAACATCATTTTCAACCATATACTTAACCACCAGCGGATGTTTCAGTAGCGTGCTTAATTGTTTTTCTATTTTGCTTGGGTCAATCCGCTCTTTCATCTTTGAGGAAATCACGTTGCCTGCCTTTTTCAACGCTTAGCTTCCTCCCCTCGTTCCCGATTATCCTACATGAAATGTATAAACAGACGCACGATGTCATTGTTTTATCCAGATGATAAGCAAGACTTATCTTATCACAAAAGCAACGAGGAAGCATCAGCGAACATTTGCCGCATTTTGCCTCCTCCGCTATCTATTCGCCAAGGTTTTCTTCTAATTTGTATAAATCTATCATTCAACCTGAGTCTTTACTCCATTCTAACTCACCATCTATCCTATCAGTCTATGAAAATTCTAGCGTAACTCCCTACAACGTAAATCACTTTTTTAGAGCAATCAACTAGCACATGACAAAAAAATAAAGCACATTGTGCTTACTCAATCCTACGTTTGATCTTTTGAAATCAGGTCTAGTTTCCGTTTCTTCACTTGTTCCAACTCATTGAAGTCATATGGCTTCACTTTATAAAACCTCACAATGTTATCCTCAATCATTCCGATTTTAAACGGTTCATCCTCGAAGTAGTACCGCTCCCACAACCAAACGCTATTTTCTACTAAGTCATTCACGTGTCCATTACATCTGATACCAGAATAGATGAAAGATACTTTGTGTTTAAACAGTTCCTCGTATTCGTTTATGCGCTTTTCCACTTCTTCTAATCGGCGACACTCAGCAAAATATTTCGCCGCTAGTGGTGGGTAACCTAAAGTAATGCCTAATAACTCGTGGAATTCGGGTGAAAGATGGTTTACAGTAGCCAGCTTCATTAAAAATTCTTCTTTCATTTGTTCAGTTTGAAAGAAAAGGAAAAAATCAGCTTCTTCGTGTAAATGAATACCTTCTGTGACACATGGGTAGTGTTTGTATAGATGAGATGCTTTTTGAAATGTAACACAATTGGAACTATCAAATAGTGCCGGTTTTAATCCCATTAAGAACGCTTCGTAATCGCGTAACGGCTTTTTCATTACATGTACCCCTTTCACGCACTCAATTAAAGTATACATTAAAAACGGCGACTACCTATAAGTGGAAAATCCAACAACCACCGTAGCCGCTAATCGGAAAGCAAATCCTTTCTAGAAACAATCTCATCTGATCGTTTCGAGGGGATGGACGAAGAAAGGGCAGATTCGGTTACCGGTGTTTCAGAAGTTTGTGTTTAAGCCACTTGCGTAGTTCGCGAGTGTTTTTTTGTTATGGAAGAATGTTTGTAAATGTTTGTATAATGGAAGAGCAAAATATGAATACAAGCTAGGAGATTGGATTATGAGTTCATTTGATATTCAATCTAAACAATACTGTCATACCTGCAAGATACATACAAACCACCATATTGTCACTAAAAACGGAGAACCTGTACAATATGTTGAAGAAATACTCGAGGATGATGATTATGTGTATGGTGAAGTTACTTATGCAGTAGTCCAATGTAAGGGTTGTGACACGATTGGTTTTTTACGTATATATAATGATATGGATAATTGGCAATACGCTCACCGTGTAAAAGAGGAAACCGGAAAAGACATCGATCCTAACGATTATTACAAATATCCTGAAGAACCTAAGAAAGAATCTGCTCCTATCCCTTATAACCATTACGAGAGTAAAATTAAGTTTAAACACTTACCTGAGTATATCAAAGAGCTTCGCTCGGAAGCGATTAAGGCCTATAAAGAAGATTTGTTGTACTTGTGTGCTACTGGAATTCGGATGTTAGTTGAAGCCATATGTAAGGAAAAAGGGATTCCAGAGTATAAAAAAAATGAAGACGGTTCTTTGCAAACGTATAAAGATGGAAACCCGATACCTAATAGTATTAAATGGAAAATTGATGAGTTGCATAAGCGGGGATTCATTCAGGAAAGCGCCCGTGATATTCTTCATCAAGTAAGAGAAATGGGAAATGCCTCTGCTCATGATATAGAGAAACATGATTTAAGGACTATTCGCTCTGCATTAGAAACGGTTGAGTTGATTCTTTATACCATCTATGAATTACCAAATCAAAAGATCTATGAGAGGAAAACCAAACAAAACCCTGAAGATATGAAGGGCTCGAATTGATCATTCGAGGCTTTATCATTATTTTACAAAAACTTAGTACGGTTCTGACTCCTTGTTGAATATTTCTTGAGTTTGTCTTTAAAGTGATTTTAATACTTTCACTCATTGCGTCCAAAAACCCCAAGTAACGCAAGTAACGTTTTTGGACGCAATAAAAAAGACTGCCTGGGGCAGTCTTAGAGGCTGCTGACAAACTGCCTTGAAAGGCAGGGTCAGCAGCCTTTTTTGTCGAATCAATAAAAAACAATCTATAAGGAGTTTTTTCTATGTTTAGAACAAATCCGAGTAAAGAACATCAACCAGAACTGGTTAACATAGAAGAACTAGTTCCACGAGATCACTTGTTACGGAAAATTAATGAAACGATCGACTTCTCCTTCATTGCTGAGAAATGTAAAGAATTATACTGCCAAGATAAT